>NZ_FOAR01000002.1 GCF_900109755.1 Pseudomonas agarici
AGAACGAAATCATGCCCACCTTGACGCTTCGCACTCACAAGCCGCGCTTCTTGCTCCCCAACAAAATCAGCGTTGGCGAGGAAAGCATCGAATGGTGACTGTTGGGGTGAGGCATAAAAGATATCACCCACCATCGGAAAAATTTGTGATTCAGGTTTACATCCCTGAACAGTTAAAAAGCCACTTGGCGTCCTCCTCCAACACGCAGCTAACCGCCTGTACACAATGCTGCCTATAAAATCTCGAAATTTGAGAGAGTGGTTCCCGATATCAAGGGATTATCATCCCCTTTGTGAAAACATAAGCTTCTCTCACGCCAACAACGGCTAAACGTAAGAGGATCTAAAGATGGCACGTATTACTATTCCAACTCGCGACCAAGCTCCTGCCGGCACCCATGGCACCCTCGATGCGATTGGTGGTCAACTTGGTTTTATTCCAAATATGTTTCGTATGCTTGCTTCCAGTCCAGATACTTTTGCCGGTATCGTCGGTTTCCAAGGTGCGATGTCTAAGGCCTTGAACGTAAAAACCCGTGATGCTATTGCTTTGGCTGTGACTCAGGTCAACGATTGCCACTACTGCATGCGGGCACATACTTACGTTGCGACTAATTTGGTGAAAAGCTCGGCCGAGGAAATCGCGCTGAATCGCCAAGGTCGTTCGGAAGATCCAAAGCGCGCCGCTGCAGCTACATTTGCCAAAGCTCTGGTAGAACGCCGTGGCAAGGTAACTGATCAGGAACTCGCCGCTGTACGTGCTGCGGGTTATACGGACCCAGAAATTATCGATATCACCGCTGTGGCCGTACAGTTCCTTCTGACCAACTTCATCAACAATATGGCTGACACTGATGTTGATTTTCCTAGCGTAACAGCAGCCTAAGCAACAATTAATGAGGACGTCTGAAATTAATCAGCACCGCAGATGACCTTGTTTCTTGTTCGCAACGGGACCTCATTACTGAGGTCCCATTTTGCTTTGTAGAATTTGGTAAGTTGGATAGCATTGGTAATGCAATGTCGAGTCGCTGATACAACGAAAAGGATCGACGGAGTCATTAGCTTCGATTTTACTAAAATTGCTGCTTCCGAAGCAGGTGCTGACTGCCTTTACGTTTCGGGTATTAAGGCGTGCACTGAAATTCTGCCATCTGAGGTCACTGATTGGCAGCGGCTGAAAGTGAAGGTTGATGCAACCATAATATTCAAAGTTTATGGGTGTTTGATTTTATTTCAGAAGCTATGTTCGACGGTTCGTCCAGGGCTTGCTCCGGTTATTGCAACGTTTCAATCGAGTGTGCCAGTTGACGCAACCTGTCAGCTTGAAGTTTTTTTATTCAGCCAGCGAGCACTCATCGTGCTTGGAATCACCCTGATTACAGATCTCTCAATTTATGAGAACGGCCTTATTGGATTTGCTAGGTTATTCTCCAGTAGTCTTGATGTTACCATTGCCTCAAGCCAAAAAATTTATGATGAAATCAATTGCACCTAAAAAATTCTGATTTGTTCGGGGACATTAAAAGTGTCTATTCGGCCCCGTGTGGTCAGGATAATGAAAGTGCATGTTATTAAATACGTTCCCTGAAAACACAACCGCTTTGATTGGTAGTTGGATCTTCATTTTTTCGAGATACGATTATGAAAGCCAATAATTTATGGATAATAGTAATTATGACGTTGCTGATCAATGGCGGATCATTTTTGGGTTTTAGTCAAATTTCCACTGGTGGTATCGCCCGCAGTATCGAATGCCGACAGTGGATAGCACGCGCCACCGAGATCATGAAAGGTTCCATGCTCAGGATCGGAAGTCCACCGGAAAAGCGTAACCAATTTTTAATGAGATTTGTTTGAGTTAAAAATGGCTCAGGGCGATTGCTATATAATCACATCATAGATGGTTTTACCTGAAAAATTTATG
Source organism: Pseudomonas agarici (assembly GCF_900109755.1). GTDB lineage: Bacteria > Pseudomonadota > Gammaproteobacteria > Pseudomonadales > Pseudomonadaceae > Aquipseudomonas > Aquipseudomonas agarici. Next base: position 1,927 of record NZ_FOAR01000002.1, read on the forward strand.
GCTGTTGGTTATCTAAAAGGCATTAAGTAGACGGTTGCGAATAAAGCACAAGCCGCTTTTCGCGGCTTGTGCTTTATTCAGTCATGCTTACCCTCTGGCTAACTTATTTCAATAGCGAAACGAAGTACGCAGCACCACGATTTGCGAGTTACTGCCTCCAGCATTCTTGATCGCCGAACCGATGTCATAGAACAGATAGTCGAGATCAACCGTGATGTTGGAGGTTGGCGTCCAGTTGACGTTGGTTTGATACAAGGTGCCCAAGCGTTTGCCTTTGCTGGTGGTGGTGCCGGGAACGGCCACCATACCGGGTAGATAGACACCATCATCGGTGTTCTGGCGCCACGCGGCAAATACCCCAGGCTCGAAACGAACCTTGTCAAAAGGCGAAAACCTCAGCGTTGGGCCTGTGAGTATGATGTTGGATAAAGTCGTCAGACTGGCCTGACCATAAAAGGCATTCTTGGGAAACATCGGGTCGAACGAACCGGCCTTATGATCGCCATCCTTGTCGCCACTGGCGGCGTCGAAGCGGAAACCCAAGCGCGCCTTCCAGGGGCCGGCGAAGGTATAGCCGCTGTCACTGGACACTCCCCATGCGTCAATATCCGCGTTGGCGATGTGACCTGTCTGCTTCATCAAGTCCCAGGTCCAGTCGAATTTATTCCATGCACCAAACAATCGCGTGCCGAAGGTGTAGCGATCTTCTTTCCCCGTGAAACCGTCTAGCTTGCGTTGGTCCGTTTCAAGGCCGAAAGCGTAGAGGTCGGCCTTGAAAACGCTGGATAGGGGAACCGTGCCGTAGAGCCCATAAAATTTCTGCTGGTGGTTGCTTGAATCGTTAAATGAGCCGGAGGGCCGCACAAGCAGCGGCTTCATCGAAAAGGCATCCAGCTTGTAGCCATTTTTTCCGGCCCAACTCATGCGCACGCCATCGAACGACAGGCGCATGTTGGGAATTTCCCGGTAGGTGACCAATACGTTATTGCCATAGGCCATTTCTTGACGGCCGACGCGTGTGGTCAATTTGCCGCTCTGGTAATGAAGATTACCGTCGATAAAGGCTTGATGTATTTCGTTGCGACTTTGATCGGATGGGCTCGGCAGGTCCTTGCCAAAAACACGGGTATTTTCCAATTGAATAAAAGTGCGCAGGCTGTCGTCGAATAAATGCAAGTCCGCGTGGATTTGCGCACGCTGCATTAAATAGGAATCGTCCTTTACGCCACGCAGGCCGAAAACCGGTTTGTCTGCGGCATCGGCGCGATAACGTAGTTCCGCGCCAGTTTGTAGCCAGGCGGTATCGGATAGACGCTGATAACGCAATCCGTCGAACGGGTCGGTGCGTTTCGCCGGGTCATCAAGAAAACGATAGTCTTCCTGCGATCGGGTCGGCCCGGAGCGGGGCGGACGTTGTGATTCCAGTGGCGAGAGCGCTGCAGCTTGGGGTTCTGTAGCTTGTGCGCTCGATATATAGGTGTGACTAAGAACCATGACAATCGATAGCGGTATTGAGTAACGGTTTAGTGAAGGGTGGATCATCGTGCAGGCTCCTATTCTTATTTTTCTTAAATTAGGCAGACAGGCGCTGAAGGGCTTCAACATTCTGTTGAAACTGCAGCGGTGTAATTTCAGACAATGTGCAGTGATGCACTGGAAAAAATGTCTGCCTATGCTTCGGGTCAGTTAGTGTTGTTTTGAGTGAGGCAAACGTGTACTCATCTTCGCGCAAATTTCGCTAGGCACGAGTTAGTATTTATTGGCGGATTTAATTCGCGCCTCTGCCATAACGGTGACCGAGAAACAGCACCAGCAATCCGGCAATCAACATGGGTATGGCCATGGCATAAAAGACCGCCGAAGGCGACCAGCCGCCACCCAGCGCGGCACCGACCACGATGGGACCGACAATCCCGCCGGTTCGACCGATACCCAATGCCCAACCGACACCGGTCGAGCGTATCGGTGCAGGGTAGAAAACCGCCGCCAGGGCGATGAGGCTTTTTTGTCCACCGCTGATGCAGCAACCGGCAAGGAAGTTGGCACTCAACAGCACCCAGAGGGGGCTGTGGAAGGCCAGCCCGGTCAATGCTACAAACACGAAGCCAATCAGATAAAGGATGCCAACGGTTTTGTAGGCCCCCAATCGGTCCATCGAGGGGCCGGTGATGAAAGCGGCCGCGATGCCGCCGACAGTGGTCAGGGTGGTGGCCATCACCACGGTACTCATCGGGTAGTTGAGACCGGTCATGATTGAGGGCAACCAGCTTTGTAAGGCATAAAACTCGCCGAGGTTGATCGTGAACACTAGCCATAACAGCACGGTGCCCATGATCCGCTCAGGCGTGAACAGGCTGCCGAGGGCGCCGCGTTGACCCTGGTCGAGAGCCTCGACTACGAATATTTGTTTATCATGCTGAACCAGGTCGGTGTCTATTTTGCGGAACACCCTCAGGATGTGTTGTGGCGCTATCTTCTTCTTGATCATGAACACCATGGATTCAGGCAGGAAGCGAAACAAGACAGGTACCAGCATCAACGGTGCCAAGGCTCCGACCCAGAACAGTGAGCGCCAGCCGAAATGGGGAATGAACCAACCCGCGGCTAGCCCGGCGGCGATAAAGCCGAGTGAGAAACCACAGTAAATCGCAAGAACGAAGGTAGCCCGCAAGCGCTTGGGACTGTATTCGCCGGTCATGGCAATGGCGCTGGGTGCCGCCGTACCCAGACCGACCCCGGTGATGAAGCGCAAGATCATCAACTCGGTTACGTTAGTGGCCCAGACCGAGGCCAGGGTACATAAACTGAAGACGATAGTGCTGATAATGATGGCTTTTTTATGCCCAAAACGTTCAGACAGCGGTGTTAGCATTAGATAGCCGACCATCAGGCCAGCGAGGGACGACGAAAATATCGGCCCTAACATCTGTTTGGACAAACCCCATTCCTGGGCGATATAGGGGGCCATGTAGCTGATAGCCTGAGTATCGAATCCATCGAGAAACATGACGAGTCCGCACAAAATAATGACCCCGTACTGAAACCGGCTCACTGGGCGCTCGTCCACGAATTGCGGTAATTGCAAGGGCTTTGGTTCTGGCAACATTATTTTTATCCTCGCGGCCATTTTGGCCTTGTTGTTTTTATGTTAAGCAGGCTTTTGGAGAGGTCCTCTAGGGGGTCGGTTGTAGGTCTCCGGACGGTACAAAGGCATCACAGTAAAATGCCTCGGGCGACAATCGGCCTTCGGCGGTCAGGTCGCTGAGTGCCGCGTTGATCATGATCGGATTGCCACAGGCATACACCTGATGGGCACTCAGATCGGGGTAATCCTCGAGCACCGCTCGGTGTACCCAGCCGGTTCGGCCGGACCAGCCTGGTTCAGGCTCAGAAAGCACCGGTGTGAAGATGAACCCGGGCAAGCGCTTGCTCCACAGCTCAGGCTGATCGGCAAGGTACAGATCCTGGCTGTTGCGCGCGCCCCAATACAGATGCAGGGGTCTTGAACCTCCACGCTTGATCTGGTCTTCGATGATGGACTTGAGCGGTGCCATACCTGTGCCCGTGCCCAGTAAGATGACGGGATGATCGACCGCTTCGTCCAGCGAAAAGTCTCCATAGGGCAACTCCACCTTAAGCACGTCGCCTTTTTCCAGTCGTGCCAGAACGCCCTCGGAAAAACGTCCCCCAGGCACATGGCGGATATGCAGCTGCACACCATCGCTTTCATGGGGTGCGTTGGCCATGGAGTAGTTACGGCTGTCGCCATCCTCCATCAGCACTTTCAGGTATTGGCCGGCTTGGAACTTGGCCCGGACACCCGAAGGGAAGCGCAGATTCAACACGACCACATCGGTGTTTGGCCGGGTGATGCGATGAACTTTGGCACTGATCACCTTGCGTACTGGCGCGGCGCGTTGAACGATACGTTTGGGGCTGATTTCCACTGACGAGCAAGGCCTTGCCTGGCACAACAACACGCCCGTGGCCGGTCCGCGTGTCAGGCCCTTACCGCGCACTTGCAATTCACCGGTGGCAAGACCCCCTTCGCAGGTTGAACACACCCCTTTACGGCAAGAGTAGGGGATTGCATAACCGGCGCGCTCGGCGGCGTCCAGTACCGTTTCATCAGGGGCGCAGGGGAAGGTAATGTCCGTCCCCGAGACGGTTACATCGAATGTCATGCCAAGGCCCCCTGAGTGGAAAATGCCGTACCGCCGACCAGGCGCAGCGCACGGATGACAGCTTGCGGATCGGCCATGTCTTTGCCTGCGATATCGAACGCCGAGCCGTGGCCGACGCTGGAAAAGATCAGGCCAGCGCCTATGGACAAGGCTGAGGCGGTGCGTCCAGCCAGCAGTTTGATCGGGATATGACCCTGATCGTGATACATGGCGATGAAGGCGTCATAGCCATCCTGGCCCAGCATCAAATCGGCACCGACCGGTCCATGGGCGTCGATTCCCATCTGGCGCAGGCGTTCGATTGCCGGGACGTTTATCTGTTCGTCATCCTGGCCGAACAGTCCGTTTTCCCCGGCATGGGGGTTGATGCCGAACACGCCGATTCTCGGCTTGGCAATACCCAGCGCCTGCAATGCAGTCACCGCGGCCCGACCTGCGCCAACCACAAGGTCCGGCGTCAGTCGGGCTAGCGAGTCAGCCAGTCGTTCATGCAAGGTGGCATGGACGATGCGCAGTCCTGCACCGATCAACATCAGGAACACACGATCGGATTCGACCCCGACCAGTCTCGCCAGCAAGTTCGGATAGCCTGAAAATGTAATGCCCGCAGCGTTTATCGCCGTCTCGGAATGTGGGCACGCGACAATACCGCGTGCCCGACCCTGGCCGAGGCACGCGACGGCGGCGGATAAATAAGCCACGGTGGCTGCCCCCGCACCGGCGCTTACCTGTCCAGGCAAGAAAGCATCGGGTGAGAGGTTTGGCACCGCCAGCAGGTGCAGGACACCTGTGGCTGGTGCAGCGCTTCCGTCGGTTTCTTCGATGCGAAGGCCCGTGCCCTGTACATAATGCTCGACAACAAAGCGATCGCCGACGATGACCGGATTGAGTTCAGGATCATTCTGCAGCGCGACGACAGACTTGACGGCGATTTCCGGTCCAATGCCGTTGGGGTCGCCGATACTCAGCAGAATTCGCTGTGCGGGTCTGCTCATAGTGGCAGCGCCAGCAGGGTGTGGATTCGCGAGCTGTCGCACACTACGGTTCGTTCAGCCAGCATGGCGGTATCGCCTTCGATCCGGTAGCAGTCGATATAGCGGCCGGAGACGAAATTATCGGTGCTACCGTCACGCATGATGCGCAGCACAATAAAGGCAGTCTCGCTACGTACCAGATTATCTTTTTGCTCCAGAATCACCGGCTGATTGAGCATATGGCGATAACTGTGGCGCTCGTAGATGTTGGCTTCGCGTAAGGCGGAAATCCGGTCGACCAACATGCCGCGATTGTTCGCCCAGATCATGCCGGCTGGCAGGCCCTGGCGATAATTGTCGGCAGTGGTTACGGTATACAGACACTTCTCGAGGAAGAAGTCCGGCCACGCCTCGAGCGGACCTTCATCGATGCAGCGGGCATATAAAGCCTGGGTCTGGCTAATCAGTGTAAAAATAGTCTGTGTCACAAACGGTTCCCCTCTTATAGATCCATGGCCGCGCGATAAGCTTTCCAGAAGCCGCGAATAGAAGCCTCGGTAATCCGGCTATCACTTGACTCGGCGTCAGTCCCGCCCATTTCCAGCACGGCGGTATGGTTGGAGGCGCCGACGATGCCGCGTTGGACGAAACCGCCGACACAGCCGTCTTCCATGGATATGTAGCCCGCCGGCCCAACGAGGTTGGCCTGCTTGAGGCGAGTCAGGCGTTGTTCAGGGGTGTCGTCTTCGAAGCCCAGGTACGTCCAGTTGAGTTGAGTGCTTTCCACGCCGCGTGGAAGCACTTGACGGACTGCAATCGAGTTCTGGATTTGTTGCAAGACGAAGCAAGGGAAGATCGAAAGGATTTGTAAGGTGACGTCATCGCCGACTTCACTGAAACCCTCGAGCAGCGACGGGTCTTGCAATTGATAAGCGCTATCGGAGCGAATGCTTTGCTGGGCATAGGAAGCGTCGCGTTCTGCCTGACGTTCAGCTTCTCGATCGATGGCCGAATAGCTGACGTGATGTCCGCCGCTCTCGTCGACAATGATCGCGCCACGCTGGGATAGCCGGTTGATTTCAAAGGTGGTGAAGAACAGATGCAGGATGCTGGCGTGATACGAGTCCTTGACGTTCTCGATGTACAGTTTCCAATTGTTGGGCAGCATTTGCGTGTAGCGGCCAAGGACAACAGGCTTGCGCCCACTGAGCACACGCTCCACGCGGCTGAGGATTTCCTCGCCTAGATACTCTTCGATATCGGGTACGTCATCCGAGAAGCTGCCGAATATCAAGCCATGAACGGTTGCCACCCGCAATTTACGCGGGCCATGTTCTTCCATGCAAAATGAAGGCGCCATGCCGCTACGGCCCTTGATGCCATCCTTAAAGGCGACTCCAGTCAGATCGCCTTGCAGGTTATAACTCCAGGCGTGATAGACGCAGGTGAAATCCTTGGCCTTACCGCTGTCGTCCAGGGCGAGCAGGGCGCCACGGTGTGCGCAACGGTTCTCGAAGGCGTAGAGTTCACCATCGTTGTCACGGGTGACGATGATTGAAGTTTCGCCGATAAAGCTGGTCTTGTAGTCACCGATCTCAGGGACTTCAGCTTCCAGGCACAGGTAATTCCAGTGCGGTCCCTGGAAGAGTCGGGTTTGTTCTTCCTTGTAAACGGCATCGCTCTGAAAAGCCCAATAAGGTACGCGGGTCAGGCCATCAGGCCAGGCCAAATTCTCAGGTTCGCGGTCGGTAATAATATTCATCATTGCTCCCGATCAGGTCCTCGTGATTGCAGAAAAAATGGTTTTTTCTGCAATGACTATTGACGTGAGGTTTTATTTTTGTTCGAATAGCGAACATTGTTTCATTTCTCGAACAATTAGAGACCTTGTGAATCATGATTGTCAAGAAAAATACATCAGCAGATGGCGCGCTCGTGCGCGCACCCGAAGGTATGTCGGGCTTGGCCAAAGGCCTTGCAATCATCGAAGTGTTCGGTAGGGAGCACTCGCAATTAACCGTGACCGATGCGGCGCGACTGACCGATACCACCCGCGCAGCGGCTCGACGGTGCTTGCTCACACTGGTGGAGTTGGGTTACTTGAGCCATGACGGCAAGCATTTCTGGCCGACTCCGAGATTCCTGCGTCTTGGCACGGCCTATCTCGACGCGGCGCCATTGCCGCAGTTGGCCCAACCCTATCTGACCTCGGCGCGCGAAGCGCTGGGAGAGTCGATCTCACTGGCGGTGCTGGAAGATGGCTGGTCGGTATTTGTTGCTCGTGCCGAGACGGCGAAAGTGGTGAGCACCGGTGTACGGCTAGGTGCACGGTTGCCGGCCTACGGTTCGGCCACCGGACAAGTATTGCTGGCAGGTTTGAGCGATGAAGCGATTGAGCGCTATCTTGCGACTTCTCCACCGCCGACCACCGCTTACATGATTGTCGACCCGTCAGTGATCGTGGAACGGATCCGGCGGGCGCGTGTCGAGGGAGTTGCCTTTACCGATGAGGAGTTGGAGTTAGGCATGCGTTCCATGGCGGTGCCTGTGAGGAACGCTCAAGACAAAGTGGTTGCGGCCATGAGCATGAGTACCTTCGCGGCACGTTTATCCCTTGAGGAGTTACGTGAGCAGTGTCTCCCGGTGCTCCAGCATCATGCTGCCTTGCTCGGGTGCATGCTGTAACGCGCTGGTTCGAGATGCCGCTCAACTGCTTGGGACACGGGGCTGGCGATATTGCTCGATGATCTCAAACAGTTGATGGCACGACGTGGCGAGGTACGGCTCGGGCGCGGTGGCAACCCCGAGCAACAGGCCGGATGAGCGCCCGGACGGAGTCGCGAACCACGATGACAAAGGGGAGGGTGCCATGCCAAAGGCCATTGCTTCCCGAGCGATTTGTGCGTCAGGCATACTATCGGGGAGTTTGAGCAGTATCGCCAGGCCTGCCTTGACCCACTCTGCATCGCGCATTCGCAGCTGCTCGCATAACGCGTCACGCTGAGCGGAATATAATCGCTTGAGGCGACGGACACGCCGAATGTAGTGACCGTCGTGCATAAACTGGGCCGTGGCGAGTTGAACCACGGGTGAGGGCGCGGGAGCAAGTGCTGCGACCATCTCTGAGAATGCGGTAACCAGTTCGGGCGGTGCCACCACAAATCCCAGGCGCAACCCCGGGCTCACCGTCTTGCTGAAAGAACCTATGTGGATAACCCGTTTGCTCTCGTCCAGGGAGGCCAGGGCAGGGGCTGCCCTGCCTTCTAGCTGCAGCTCGCTGAGGTAGTCATCTTCGATGATCCAGGCGTTGTTCGAGACCGCCCATTCCAGTAGTTGAAGCCTTCGCCTCAAAGACAAAGTCGAACCCAGGGGCGCTTGCTGACCGGGTGTCAGGACGGCTAACGCTGCATCCCCGGCGTTCTTGATTCCGTAGCCGACGTCGAGGCCTTCTGCGTCCACCGGAATCGCAATGGTATTCAAACGAGCGAGCTCCAATCCCTTGCGGGTAAGGAAGAATCCGGGCTCTTCCATCCAGACCTTCTTACCATCCAAACCTAACACCCGCAGCGCAAGCCCTAAGCCGGCACTGTATCCTGACGTGACAAATACCTGTTCGGGGGAACAGTGGAGGTTTCTGGCGATGGACAGATAACCCGCGATCTCCCGACGCAGTTCGAACTCCCCCCTGGGATCGGGATAGACCAGTGACGAGAAGGATTCTGCCTTCAATAGATTGGACGAGCGTGCGCGTGCGAACAGCTTTTCCGGTAGGCCTTCAAACGCTGGAATACCGAGCTGAAAGATCGCAGGCCCGGTGTTCATCCGCTCATAGGCTTTCATAAAGGTTCCAGGTTCCAGTGGTTCCGATTGAGCCACTGCCGCACGGGGCCGTGGTGCCACGCGCGTGCCCTTTGCTCCGAATGTTTCGATCATCTGAGCGTCGGATAACCGTTCATACGCCGCTTGAACTGTACCGCGCGCGACACCCAGGTGCGCGGCAAGATCTTGCCATGAAGGTAATCGAGTGCCTGGTGTGAGCAGCCCCGACTCTATTGCCCTGCTAATACTTATACGAATTTGTTCTGACAAAGACAGTTTTGCTGTCCGATCGAGCTGGATTTGCAGGTCTGAGTTCATATTCTTAGTACACATAAAAGTGGAAGATCTTGGTTCTTCTATTCGTACCATCGACGGTACAAGATAGAAAGACCAAGACAAAGCAGCCCGACATGATCATTCGTCTGATTCTGACTGCATTTTTCGTAACAGTTGCAATCTTTATCAGAGCGGGTTCCTTTGCTCATGAATCTGGCGATATCGTGCAGTCGGATTTTGAACAAATAATTGCCAATTTGCCGGGAAAATCGACCGGTGCCATGGACGTCGGACATCCTCCAGGCGCAGGCTCGTTACCTACATGCACGTGAAGTTCGCTTTTATTTATGCACAGGCGGTATCGGATTTAGTTGGGTAAAAGGTTAATGACGATGAGGTGCGTGCGTGCCGCGCTGGTGAGAGCGGGTCGCAGTCCTCGAGGCGAGCCATTCTGTAAGCCGGAATGAGAGCAAAACCCAATCTGCAAAATTTTTAGTGATATTCATCATCAATAGCAATAGAAAGCGGCCAGCGAGCAGGTGTGCTACAACTTGTGCCTGGCTATGGAGTCGCCTATTAGCTATTAGATAGACGGTCTTGATGCCTCGTGAGATCTGTTCAAAACTTGCGATACCATCATTTTTAGAGCTCAGATCCGTGTGCAGTGTGTCGTCAGCGTAGTTTCAGGCATGTCATGATGCTGCCCTATTACTCAGGTGAAATGTTCGCCACTGACAGTAAATTAAGGACGAGATCGCTGCCTGTTTTGCTAACTCGATGTGCCAACTGCAAGCGATTCATTCGTACAGCGACCACCAGAAGCAGAGGAGAAAATGCAGCCCAACATCTCGAACGAAACCAGGTACGCATAGAGCGAAAGGCCTCTTGTACCTCAACTTACCCCTTCAGCTATAGGAATCATCATGACCAACGCCGTCATCGAATGTATCGTGAGTCGTAGCGCCGCGAAATACTACGACTCCGCCGCCACTTTGAGCGACGACCAAATTCGCGAGTTGGTGAGAATCGGCACCACCGCACCGACATCTTTCCACCTGCAGAACTGGCGCTTCATCGCGGTACGCTCCCCTGAAGCCAAAGCGCGGTTGAGTCCGATCGCTTGGAATCAGCCCGCGATCACCGAAGCCTCCGTTACCTTCATCATCTGCGGCCAACTGGCTGACTCCAGCGTGATACCGGAACGCCTGGCACCGTTGGTCGAAGCGGGTGTCATGCCCGCAACAATGGTTTCGGAGTGGGAAGCTCCCGCGCGCGGTTTGTATTTAGAGCATCCGCAGCGCCAGCGCGACGAGGCAATGCGCACGGGCACCTTCGGTGCATCGGCGATCATTTATGCCGCGCGCTCGATGGGCCTGGGTTCGACACCGATGATCGGTTTCGATGCCGAAGGGGTAGTCCGTGAGTTCGGACTGGCCGAAAATGAAGTGCCAGTGATGCTGTTGTCTGTAGGTGTGGAGCGTCCAGGAAATTGGGCACAGAAGCCGCGCCGTCCGCTGGATGAAGTACTGGATATCATTTAACCATCAGTAAAATCAGTAGCTTACGGAGACTACAATGCCTAGAAGTGCAGCTGTAAAACCGGAACAAGTGCCGCCTGATTCGAAAGCGACTCTCGATGCTTTTACCAAGAACATCGGGTTCACTCCAAACATGATGATGACTTTCGCGCAAAGTCCAATCGCGTTCAACTCATGGGCTACGCTGCTCGGCTCCTTGAGCAAAGCACTCGATGTGAAGACGCGTGACAGTATTGGCCTCGCGGTCTCCGAAGCGAATGGTTGCAACTACTGCCTGACGGTTCACAGCTTTACGGCCGAGCATATGGCCAAACTGCCGGCGGACGAAATCATTCTCGCTCGCAAGGGCAATGCCACCGATCCGAAACGCGCCGCTGCCCTCCAGTTTGCGCGCAAAGTCATCGAGACTCGTGGCAAGGTCAGTGACGCTGATCTGAAAGCCGTCCGCGATGCAGGCTACACGGATGCGAATGTCATGGAGATTATCGCGCTGGTGGCTATGTACTCTCTTACAAATTTCTTCAATAACGTGTTCGATCCTGAGAAGGATTTTCCTGCCGTCACTCCCGCTGGCGCGATCTGACTTCCTGCCCGGTTGCATCGACCATCTCCTGGTGGCCTGGAGCTGGTCGATGCGGGCACGCCGAGAAAGCCCAGATGCCCCCAGGACAGACGCTTGGGAAAGCGTCTGGGCTACTTGTGTGTGCTGATAACCGGTCTTGAAGCGAAACAATATCAGTAGAGAGATCCGGCATGTCGACGGCGGACAAAGTGTCCGCCGCTGAGATGATGTTCGCATCGGGCAGCGTAGCGCGGGCTCGAAGTGACACCAACTGACCGAGGAGAGTAAATGATGAAGATAGTTGTGATCGGCTTCGTAAAACCATTGGGATCGCTCGCATGAACATCCTCCATATTGATTGTAGCTCGCGTCCAGAATCGCAAAGCCGTCAGCTTTCAGCGGCGATCGTCAATAAGCTCCTTGAGGTTACGCCTGACGCGAGCATCAGTCGGCGCGATTTTGCCGCTGACCCCCTACCGCATGCTTCTCCCGACTACGCGACTGCCCTGTCGTCGCCGGCCACCTTGGCGACCCCACCGAGGGGCTCGCTGGAACTTTCCGAGACGCTCATTCAGGAGGTGGAAACGGCTGATGTGATTGTCATCGGAACACCCATGAACAACTTAACCGTTCCGTCGGTCCTCAAAGCATGGATCGACCAAATCCTTCGCGCCGGTCGCACGTTCACCTCGACGCCGGCCGGGAAGATGGGAATGCTCCGCGACCGCCCAGTGTTTATCGGCATTGCTTCCGGTGGCGTTTTTACCGGTGAGCGAGCCAATCAGCCCGATTTTCTCACGCCGTATCTATCGGCGGTGCTGGGTTGCGTTGGGCTCAAGACCTTGCAATTTCTTCCCGTGCAGGCCACGGCGTTTCTTGATCGAGAGCAAGCCCTATTAGCGAGAAGCAAGGCGCTCGCGGCGCTCGACCTTACGGCCCTGGAGAGGTTCCATATCTATGATTGAAATTACTGCCGACATGGAGACGATCATCAAGCAGGCGATACTGTCGTTCGTCGCGACAGTCAACGAAGACGGAACGCCCAATCTTTCACCGAAAGCGTCTCTGACTGTCACCAACGGTGTTCTCTACTTCGCCGATATTGCATCACCCCAAACGATACTGAACTTGAAGCGCAATCCTGCCGTTGAAATTAACGTAGTCGACATCTTTCAGAGGCGCGGTTACCGATTCAAGGGCCGCGCGTTGATACTTGCACCAGACAATGACGAGTCTTTGGTGATCGCTAACTGGATTCGAGCGACCAATGGCCCGGAGTATCCTGTTGATCACGTTGTCAAAATTGAGACCACTTCGATTGCTCCGTTGCTGTCTCCAGCCCATGTCCTAGCCAATCCTCCTCGAAGTCAGGACGAAATTAGCAGCACCTACCATCAGAAGTACGGTGTGAAGCCTATGACAGACTAGTGGCCATGGGCGGGTTGCGCCGAAATTGACTCATGGGACTAACCACACGGGCCACTGGAGTGTTGATCGTTCCAGCCAGAATTTTAAAGGCTGGCATGCCCGAGATTAAAATGGCTGACCTGGGCATTCAGACCTTGCGCGAGACGAGAGACACCTTCACTGGCAATACTAACTTGATCGGAGCCTGCGGCGTTATGGCTAGCCAGCTCCCGAATCTGCTCGATTCGTTGACTGATGTCGTGAGCCACAACAGCCTGTTCTTCAGCCGCGCTGGCGATCTGAACAGCCATATCACTGATCACTCGATTGGCGTGGGTGATGCTTTCAAGAGCCTGACCGGCATTGTCAGCTTGACGGGAGCCTGCCTCCGCTTGACTACGACTCTGATCCATGACGCCTACCGCTTGTTTGGCGCCTTCTTGTAAGCGCAGGATCATATCCTGGATTTCCTGAGTCGAATCCTGAGTACGTTTGGCAAGGTTACGTACTTCATCTGCTACAACGGCAAAGCCTCGGCCTTGTTCTCCAGCCCTGGCAGCCTCAATAGCGGCGTTCAGAGCCAGCAGATTGGTCTGATCGGCGATACTGCGGATGACATCAAGTATACCGCCGATACTCGAAGTATCTGCGGCCAAGGCCTGAACCACTTCAGCGGCTTTGCCAATATCACCAGATAGCTGTTGGATAGTGGACATCATTTGCTCTACGACTTCACGACCGCTTGCGGCTGAACTGTCCGCTTTTTGGGCGGCCTCAGCCGTTTGGGCCGAGTGGCGCGCAACTTCCTGCACCGTAGCGGCCATTTCCGTAATGGCTGTTGCCACCTCTGCAGTGTGCAGCTCTTGCTGTCTGATATTTTCCAGTGTACTGCGCGTGGTACTGGTGAGTTGTTCAGCAGAGACGCTGAGCTGGCGGCTGGAGTGCACCACGTTGTGTACCACTTCACGTAGCTTGGCAACCATCTGCCCAAATGCATGAGAAAGAACCCCAAACTCTCCGGTGTTGCGTGCATCTAAATGGGTATTGAGATCGCCTTCGGCTACCCGTCTGGCCTCCCCGGAGAGGCGCGAAAGAGCGCCGCCAACTTTGCGTCGTATAGTGATGATGCCGATTATTGCAATGATAATCAGCAAGAGAACCATCATGCTTACCGCGCTCATATAGACGGAGCCGGTAGAGCGCAAGCCATCTACTTCTAATTGAGTCCGCTTGTTAAGCAAGACAAAGAATTCTTTAACCGGCGCCATAATACGTGCCTTTTCCGCATCGTAGCGAGGGCTGTAGACCAAATGAGTAGACGCACTCAGGTCAGGCGCTGTGCCGTTTGACCCGGAGGCGGCATCCATTGCCTGAGACTCAAGGCTGGCTAATTCATTTGACGCATGCTCAGCCTCTTTAAGCTTAGCCAATTCTGCTTCGCTCATTCCCTGTCGACGCATTAGCTCCAATAACGTCGTCGAAGGATCGAGCCCACTATCGACTTTCTGGCCAGCAGCCAGGAAGTCGATGTATGGGTAGCTGTAATTGGAGGGACGAGGTTGCTGCCCATTCCTGATGGACAAGATCTGATGGTACAGCTGGGCGTAGCGGTTTTCTCCGGTGACAGCAAAGGTGCGGGCCATGCGGCTTAAATCATCGGAGCTCTGTCGTAACTCATCCGCGAGCAAGTAGGACTGATAGCGGTTTTCCTCGCGCTCGCTGAGATGTCTTTGATTACTAATCATCGACAGTACAAGCAAGCCAAGGGCTGTTGTGCTGACAATCATGGTGCCAAAGATCAGTGTAAAAAGGCGTTGAATGGACAAATTGGCTCTCCTTGCTGAGATCAAGTTAATCCTGATTAGGATTAAGTAGGGGCAATAGAAATAAGAAAATCTAGCGAAATCACCCAATTCGCTGAGTAGCGGGGTTCAGCGAAAGAGTGCAAAAAAATTAAGCATTTGGAGGCGGATATTGTCTCCTTTGTTATTTGGCTAAAGTTTTTAAGTCGATCTTTGTAAAGAAATTTTGAGTTATTCTGGAGTTCTCGATTAATTAATTTTGTGCGTTAACTCATTTTATGGCACTTGCTGCACGGGTCGTAGATGCCGAATGTCTAGTTGTAATGCGGATCGAAGATTAGCACGCGATCTATTTTGTTTATTTCGAAAACTTGCGAATTTTCAATGATTTAGATGAGATAAGTTATGTTTTTCGTGCTCTCGAATTTATCCGCGAATGGCTTTAAGCATGGTCTGGTTATGACCCGAACTGAAGCAATCTTTATCTCCTCATAGTTGCTTCACCATATCTAGCGCATGAAAATCCAAGGCGGGCACTTTGCAGAAAATGCCATGCGTTCCATTTTTTGTTCCTTTCGCGATGCTAGCCGGGGCGTAGTGATTTCTTTTTAATCACTGCGCCCTTTATTGCACACACTTAATGCGTCAGTCAGGGCGAGGAAGGTCGTATTTCTTCAGTTTGCTATAGAGGGTACTCTTGGCGATATTCAACGCCTTGGCCGCGCGGGTCAGGTTGCCGCCCTGCTCGTGAATGGCCTGGGCGATGACCGCTTTCTCGGCTGACTCCAGAGGATGATCACAGCCGTCCTCAACCCGGGTGGCCGAAGCACCAAAGCTCACCGGCAGATTGGCTGGAGTCAGTTCCTCGCTATCGGTGAGGAAATAGGCAGCCGTCACCAGATTGCTCAGCTCGCGAATATTGCCGGGCCAGGAATGGCCTTCGAGCGCGGCCTGTAAATCCGAGCTCAGTCGCTTGGGTACACCACCATGCTGTTCGACCAACCGAGCCAGGATATGCTCGGCCAGCAGGGTCGTATCCCCACGCCGTTGCCGCAGGGCGGGCAGGGTCAGCGTCATGGACGAAATGCGGTAATAGAGGTCCATCCGAAAGCGCCCCTTGGCGACCTCTTCGCTCAGGTCGCGATTGGTGGCGGCGATCAGGCGAAAGTTCACTTTGCGCGGGCGGGTTTCACCGACCCGACAGACTTCCGATTCCTGTAGCACCCGCAGGAACAAGGGCTGCAGGTCCAGCGGCATTTCGCCTATCTCATCGAGAAACAAAGTGCCCTCATTGGCGGCTTCGATCTTGCCGGTCATTCCGCCGCGCCGGGCGCCGGTGAAGGCCCCCTCCACGTAGCCGAACAACTCCCCCGCCAGCAGATCACGGGACAGGCCACCGCAATTAAGGGCGATGAAGGCGCCTTCGCCGTGGGGACCGGCCTCGTGCATAGCGTTAGCAAACAGCTCCTTGCCGACGCCGGTCTCGCCCTGCAGTAAAATGGAAATGGGCGCCTTGGCCAGGCGCTCCGCCTGTTGTACGGTTTTGAGAAACAGCGGGCTTTGGCCGATCAGACGGGAAAAACCTGCGGGACGGGTGGTCTCCCGAGCACGCTTGTCGCCCATCTCCACCTGCGTAGTGCGTGGTCTGGGGAAGGGGATCACGGCAAAGTAGCCAATCGTTTCGCCACGGTGACGGACCGGTTCGATCCATTCGCGCGCCAGCTGCGGTAGAACCCGTTCCGCCTGTGTGGCCAGACGCCCCTCTCCATTCAGGAAGAGGACGGGGCTGTAAGGGGTCAGGTTGAGTTTGATGCCGCGCGCCGCCAGCACGCGTTCGGCGTGCCCATTGCTGCGCACCAGTCGTCCCTCCAGGTCCATCAGCAACAGGCCGTCATTGCTGGGGGCCGTGAAGCGTCCCAGGGTTTCGCCCAGCAAAAGTTCGCGCTTGGAGAGCTGCAGGTGAGCCAACTGCCCCTCGATACGGTGAGCACCGGAGACGGCCAGGGCCAGGCAGTAGTCGTGCTGGGTGCTTTTGAGCCCGGAGATATTGACCGCGCCCAGTACCTTGTTTTCGAAGGGATCCCAGATGACGGCGGCAGAGCAGGTCCAATTGCTGATGTTTTCACAGAAATGTTCATAGGCGTGCACCTGCACCGGGGAGCCGATACGCAACGCCGTCCCTATGGCATTGGTTCCCGCGGCACCCTCGTCCCAGTTGGCGCCGGGTACGAGCCGGAATTGATTGGCCAACTCAAGAGTCTGGGGGTCGCCATGGCTACGCAGGATCACTCCCGAGGGGGCCACCAGGTGCATGATGGTGCCGGATTGGGCCAAGAGATCATGGGCATCGCGCATGATGGTTTCCGAGGCACAGATCAGCTCCCGATTCGCCGCCTGGATCTTCTCTAATTGCGCACTTTCAAGGTCGATGGCTTGCTTGGCCACTAGAGGATTCACTTCCTTGGAGACACAGCGTTGCCACGAGGCTTTGATCACCGAGCGAACGGTATCGTCGGGAAGGGCGCCGATGCTCAGTAACCTTTCGCGTGCATGGGCGATACGCCCGGGCTGTTCGACAG
This sequence comes from Pseudomonas agarici, assembly GCF_900109755.1. GTDB lineage: Bacteria > Pseudomonadota > Gammaproteobacteria > Pseudomonadales > Pseudomonadaceae > Aquipseudomonas > Aquipseudomonas agarici. Next base: position 19,068 of record NZ_FOAR01000002.1, read on the forward strand.
CCACCGATCCGTGTAATGGCACGTCTTGTTTCATGAATGTCACCGCTTTTATTTTATTTATTAAAGAGGCCGCGCTTATCTTGAACCCACTTTGATCTATTTACAATTGCTGGCTCACACCAGGCACGCGTCGATGATGCACAGTTTTTTCTCACTTCAACACAACTATCCGAAAGAGTTCGATTAGCGGTCGATAGGCGACCGACTTTCGAACGCAATAGCCTTCACCAGAGTTGTCTTTTTTTTAGGTGGTGAATGTTTCCCATTGTTTTTATTAGCTTATGTTTTGTTGGCATAACCGATGCTATGTATTTAAGCGGTTGCCCGGGCCGATGGGTTTGGATGACCTAATGTGTTGCGCCTGGTCAGGACTGGGCAAACGGCGTCAGCAATCAGCAATAAGAATAATGAGGATATAATCTTGAACCAATTAGCGAATCCAGTAGAAGTCCTCGGTATCGATGCCGGTGGCACTATGACCGATACCTTTTTTGTGCGAGCCGATGGAACGTTTGTCGTAGGTAAGGCGCAGAGTAACATCAATGAATCCCAGGCGGTGCTGGAGTCCAGCAAGGATGCTCTAGGACATTGGAATAGAACGGTCGAGGATGTTTTCCCCGAAATGGTGACCTGCGTCTTCTCGGGAACCGCCATGCTCAATCGTGTCGTGGGACGCAAAGGGTTGCGCACCGGGCTGATCGTCAGCAAGGGATTTGAAGATTTTCACCGCATGGGACGAGCCATCCAAAGCTATCTGGGTTATGCCTTCGAGGATCGTATTCACCTCAACACCCATCGTTATGACGAACCCCTGGTGAGCATCAAGGACACTCGTGGCGTCACCGAACGGATCGATTCCAAGGGCAATGTGGTGATTCCGGTGCGCCTGCAGGAAGCCCGGGAGGCCGCGCGCGAGTTGATCGAGCAGGGCTGTAAGACGATCGTTATCAGTCTGCTGAGTTCCTATCTGAATGGCGATCACGAAAAGGCCGTCCGTGATGTCTGTAAGGAGGTTGTCCGGGAGATGGGGGTCGAGATTCCGGTGTTTGCCTCCGTGGACTATTACCCGATGCGCAAGGAAAGCCACCGCACCAACACCACCATCCTTGAGGCTTATGCGGCTGAGCCTTCGCGTACCACCTTGGGGACCATCAGCAACAGCATGAAGGATATTGGCGGCCAGTTCGATCTGCGGGTCATGGCCAGCCACGGTGGCACCATCAGTTGGAAAGCCAAGGAGTTGGCGCGCTCCTTGGTGTCGGGGCCGATTGGCGGGGTAATCGGGGCCAAGTTTCTGGGCGAAAAACTCGGTTACGAGAATATCGCCTGTTCCGATATTGGCGGGACCAGCTTCGACATGGCGCTGATCACCAAGAACAACTTCGCCATCCATAAAGACGGGGATATGGCGCGCCTGGTGCTTTCTCTGCCATTGGTAGCGATGGACTCCATCGGTGCCGGCGCGGGGAGCTTCGTGCGTATCGATCCCCATGCCAATGCGATCAAGCTGGGGCCAGACAGTGCGGGCTATAAGGTCGGTACCTGTTGGCCGGAGGGCGGTCTGGATACCGTCTCGGTGACCGACTGTCACATCATCCTGGGTTATCTGAATCCCAAGAACTTCCTCGGTGGGGTCTTGAAACTGGATGTCGAGCGGGCGCGGCGCGAAATCAAACGTCAGATCGCCGATCCCCTGGGGCTCTCGGTCGAGGATGCTGCCGCCGGAGTCATCGAGCTGCTGGATCTATCCCTACGCCAGCATCTGCGTGCCATGATCACGGGGAAGGGCTACAACCCCTCTGACTTCGTCTGCTTCTCCTATGGCGGCGGCGGTCCCGTGCATGCCTACGGCTATACCAAGGGACTGGGTTTCAAGGAAACCATCGTGCCCGCTTGGGCGGCCGGTTTTTCTGCCTTCGGCTGCGCGACCGCCGATTTCGAATATCGCTACGACAAGAGTGTCGACATCGGTATCAACGAGAAGTCCACCACTGCAGATATCACCGCAGCCACCACCACCCTGCAGGCAGCCTGGGACGAACTGCGCGCCAAGGTGTTGGAAGAGTTTCGGATCAATGGTTTCAAAGATGAGGAGGTCACTCTGAGCCCTGGTTACTCCATGCAATATCTGGGGCAGTTGAACGATTTGGAAATCGATTCGCCGGTGGCGGCGCTCTCCGGTGCCGAGGACTGGGACGATCTGGTGCAGTCGTTCAACGATACCTACGCGCGGGTCTACGCCGACGCCGCGAGATCGCCGGAATTGGGTTACGGGATCACCGGCGCCATCATGCGCGGTTCCGTGGAAACCAAGAAACCCAATATTCCCGAGGAACCGGGAGCCGGTCCTACTCCGTCGCTTGAATCACACCTGGGTACCCGACCTTTCTATTACGAAAAAAAGTGGGTCGACGCCGCTATCTATCATATGGAAAAGCTTAAGCCCGGTAACGAAATAAAAGGCCCGGCGGTCATCGAATCCGATGCCACCACCTATGTGATTCCGCCGGGATTCGAGACGTTCCTGGATGTGAACCGTCTGTTCCATCTGATCGAATGCTAATGACCAGCCGATTATAAATATAACGTGTTGAGGATCTCTCATGACTATTCAAGAAACCTTTGTCCAGGCGGGAAAACTGCTGGATAGCGGACTGACGCTCAATGAGCATCGCAATCTGATTTTGCAGCGCACGGAAAGAACAGGGCACTACAACGGTCTGACACGGCTGGAGTTTAAAGAATCGGACCCCATCGGTTATGAGCGGATTTTTTCCAAGCTCCGTGCGGGGTTAGTCAATTCCCGCGAAGTAGCCAAGAAGATTGCGGCATCGCCCATCGTCGAGCAAGAAGGAGAACTGTGCTTTACCCTCTATAACGTGGCAGGCGACTGTATCGCCACCTCTACGGGAATCATTATTCATGTGGGCACCATGGGCGCCGCCATCAAATACATGATTCAGAATAACTGGGAATCCAATCCTGGAATCAACCCAGGTGACATGTTCACCAACAACGATTGCCAGATCGGTAACGTGCATCCTTGCGATATCGCCACCATCGTGCCGATTTTCCATGAAGGCCTGCTGATTGGCTGGGTGGGCGGCGTGACCCACGTCATCGATGTGGGTGCGGTGGGGCCTGGTTCGATGTCCAACGGTCAAGTCCAGCGCTTCGGTGACGGGGTGCAGATCACCTGTCGCAAGACCGGTATCAACGACACGCCGCTGCGCGATTGGCTCCATGAGAGCCAGCGCAATGTGCGCACGCCAAAGTATTGGATCCTGGACGAGAAGACCCGTATCGCTGGCTGCCACATGATCCGCAATCTGGTCGAGGAAACGGTTCGCGAAGAAGGTATCGCGGCCTATGAAAAATTTACCACCGAAGTAATCGAGGATGGCCGTCGCGGGCTCATCAGCCGGATCAAGGCGATGACCATTCCCGGCAAGATCCGCACCGTCGCCTTTGTCGATGTGCCCTACATGCATGAAGATGTGGTCGTCCCGCCTTTCGCCAAGCTCAATACCATCATGCACGCCCCGTGCGAAATCACGGTCAAACCCGATGCTACCTGGCGCCTCGATTTCGAGGGCTGCAGCCGTTGGGGCTGGCACACCTACAATGCCAACCCGGTGGCATTCACCAGTGGCATCTGGGTCATGATGACCCAAACCCTGGTCCCCACTGAACGGATCAATGACGGTGCCCGTTACGCCACCGAGTTCCGCATGCCCAAAGGTACCTGGACCAATCCTGACGACCGCCGTACCGCCCACGCCGATGCCTGGCACTTCCTGGTCTCCTCCTGGAGCTCCCTGTGGCGTGGTGTGAGCCGAACGTATTTCGGTCGTGGCTATCTGGAGGAGGTCAACGCGGGCAACTCCAACCCCTGTAACTGGCTGCAGGGCGGCGGTATCAACCAAGAAGGCGAGATCCACGCCGTCAACAGCTTCGAAACCGCAGCCTGTGGCACGGGCGCCTGCGCCGTCAAGGATGGCCTGAATCACGCGGCGGCGATTTGGAACCCCGAAGGGGACATGGGCGATATCGAGATCTGGGAGCTGGCCGAACCGCTGCTCTATATGGGACGGACCATCAAGACCAATACCGGCGGGTATGGTAAATACCGCGGCGGTCTTGGATTTGAAACCTTGCGTATGGTCTGGGGCTCCGCCGATTGGACCATGTTCTTTATGGGCAACGGTTATATGAACAGCGACTGGGGGCTGATGGGGGGATATCCGGCCGCCACCGGTTACCGCTTCGAAGCCCATGACACTGGCCTTTTGGATCGCATCAAAGCGGGAAAATCACTGCCTCTTGGTAAGGATCGCGATCCCAGCGCCTGCGAATTCGAGAAACATCTCGACGCCGGTGCGCAGGTTAAGCGTGATAAGCAGTGCATCACTACTGAAACAATCTTCAAAAATGGTGATCTCTACCTCAATTACCTGCGTGGCGGCCCTGGCTTTGGTGATCCCCTGGATCGCGATCCGACGGCGGTCGCCGACGATCTCAACCAGAACTTCGTGCTGCCTGAATTTGCTCAAAAGGTTTATGGCGTAGTGATCTCTCAGAACGAAGCCGGCGACTGGATGGTCGATGAAAAGAAGACAGTGGCACGGCGCCAGGCGATCCGCCAGGAAAGAATTACCCGGGGCCAACCGACCCAGCAATGGATGAAACAGGAGCGTCAGAAGATTCTGGATAAGGAGGCATCGGTCCAGGTCCAGCAGATGTTCGCTTCCAGCTTTGCTTTGTCGGAGAAGTTCCTTGGCGAATTCAAAGCGTTTTGGGAGTTGCCGACCGCATGGGCGCTGAAAGAGAAAGATCTCGGTATCTCTATGTTTGGTGCTGAACACCATATGGATCTGAGCGAACTGCCCGATGTTCACCCCGTGATCATGACCGAACAGTGATTGTCTGCGAAGAGGGTGCCCGAGCATCCTTATCAATGACATCTCACAATTCAAAAAACAAAAGAGAGACTGATTATGTCAACCTATACCAAAAAACAAGTGTCTGATTTGGTCAAAGGGGACTTGGACTGGGATACTTTGCACCGCATGTTGTCTTTACCTAAGGACAAGGAACGTTACGCTAATTACATCGCCGTGTTACAGGAACAGGTATCTTGGGACGATAAGATCATCATACCCCTCGGTCCTCACCTTTTTCTTGCGGAAACACCGAAAGATAAGAAACTTGTCAGCAAATGCTCATGCGGTTATGAGTATGGCGATTACCGGAAAAACTGGAAGCTCAATGCATTGATCTACGTGCGTGACAGTAAAGAAAAGATGCAGGAGGTCTATCCTGCGCTGATGGCGCCAGACACCAGTTGGCAAGTTTACCGCGAGTACTATTGTCCAAGTTGTGGGGTGATGCACGATGTCGAGGCGCCCACTCCTTGGTATCCGGTCATTCACGACCTCCAGCCGGATTTGAAATCCTTGTTTGATTGGCTGGATCTGCCGGCGCCAGTGAACGCCTGACCGGCGTCCGTCACGCTGATTGATACCCCGACCGGGGCTCCGGTTGGGGTATTGCGCAGATTCCTTCCATGGCAAGCCAGCTTAATAAATTGAAATGCTGAAGAAATTATGAGGCGGATTATGTTGGACAAAGATAAAAATACCCATAAGACCGAACAGGTGTTTTTCGCGTTACAAAAAATCTATATTAAAAACTCATCTTTTGAAGCGCCGAATGCGGCAAAGGTTTTCAAGCAGAACTGGAAGCCTGAGGTCAGCCTGGATCTGAATGTCAGCTACGAATCGATCGGCGACGACCTCTATGAAGTGGTGCTGTCCATATCGATCACCGCAAAAAACGATAGCCTTCTGGCTTTCTTGGTCGAGATCGACCAGGCCGCATTGTTTATCATCAAGGGCTTACCCGAGCAGAAACTGGATGAAGCCCTCAATTGCGCCTGTCCTATGATCATGTTTCCTTATATCCGCGAGGCCCTCGACACCATAATGTTGAAGGGGTGTTTCCCACCGCTGATGCTGGCCCCCGTCAACTTCGACGCGCTCTATACGGAAAAAAACAGAGCCCGTGCTTAAGCCGGAAAATATTGCTTTGGCGGTTGTTCATGGATGGGTGTCGGGTAGACAGATTGCAGAGCGCTTAGGGTTTGCACGAAATAACCACACAGGCCACTAAGCGCTGTGACTAAGCTTAAATAGTCCGATTACCGCAACAAGCATCGCTGCATAAGCGATAAGAGCGTGGGGGGCGAGTGATGGAATACCGTGCAGCAGTAAAGTCTCGTTACCACCTGGGATGATTTCCGCGGAAAAACTCATCAACGAGCCTCCCGCGAGCTTTCGAAAAAAAGGTAAGGGTTGGGGTTTTCGGACTATTAGTTTGCGGGTCTTTCTCGCTGCCACGATGGCCCCCAAAATGAGCGATCCCGTAGCGGTAAACACCTGGAGAGCGACATCAGGTTGAGCTGGGTTGATCAGTTTGGCGGCACTGTGGGAAAGCACCGTCAGATATCCCCAGTTGCCGATTATCGCGTGGAGCAACCCCCCGGCGGCACCGATCACAGACATCGAAAAAAAAGGGCTCCAGGCGCTACCGGAAGGAGTCATGTTATTATTCGATGCAATGAAGCGATGCTTTAAATCAATATCATGAAAAGCAATTGCGATAAATGCCGCCCATATACAAATAGTTAACACGTTAGGTGTCGACAGATTTACTAAATAGAGAGGACTGCTGGGGGGGAATGGAACCACTTGAGCCAGGAGTGCGCCGATAAACATACCAATAAGCGTCCCAATATAGTCAGTTTCGCCATTAGCCAGATGAGCAATCGTGCCAAACACGCACGAACGATTTAGAAAAGCGCCAAAGCCGAAAAGTGCTCCAGCGACGAAGGTGATCTCAGAAGGTTTATAAGTGGGGGAGAGGTTAACAACACTTGGGAAAAACCAAACACTTGGTAAAAGCAGAGCTCCTGCCCATGCCGCGGCTGTAATAAACGCCCGAAGGTGGCTGGTTTGCTTATGTTTCATCCAATGGCCGACTGCAGCTACCGCACAAATATCGCCACGTCTTATGGCAAAGCCCATGATGAAAGCAAGGGCTGAGCTGATAACGATGGTACTGATAGAGTATGACAATTTCGTTAATTCTAATTAAGTTAATAGGAGGTTGAACGATTTGCAGTTGTAAGATAAAGTATCAGTTAGTTGTTTGTTGTGTTGAAACGAAAAAATTTTCCGTTGGTCTGTGATTACTATAGTTCAGATTTTTCTTCTTCTCAAAGAAATTGTAAAAAATTTATGCGTTTTTGGGGAAGAGTCTAAAGATCGTGAGACTTTTTAAGAAGTTTAAAAAAAGTCTGTAATATAAAATGTTAATCTAAATGAAGTGCGATGAAAATTCTGAGTGGTAGAGTGTTGTTGGCTATTGTTTTATTTTTATAGGGTATAAAATTTGTAGAAAGTATCTTATGTGAAAGTGGCTGGGTAATCTTCTTGTTCCCTGTAATTTCTAAAATCTGAAGCCGTGGTGAGCGCGGATAGTAAAGGTTATCTTCGCTATAAATCCGCGCTCGGCTTATTTATTGGAGTATAATGTCTGCATAAGCTGTCAACACGGCATTCCCTCAGTAAACTCAATGCAATACTCATTAGCTTTTAGGGGGTTCACTGAAGGGCCGGCTTTTCAACATTCCGAGTCTGATAGGCTTGCCCTGTGAATGAATTATATTGTGTTTTTAGTTGTTGAGTGTCGAGATCTTGTCATGTGCGTTGAGAAGAGGATATGCCCATACATGTACCCAGTCAGTTTTCTTTACAGGGGTATGGCAAGCGATGCATGTACTTGTATCTTTGTTGGTAGTGACGGATGGAGCCTCTTGAGCAATTAACGCCCAACCCCAGCCATCAGTCCATATTCCGCTGTCTTTGTAGCGACCTTTTGTGTCTTTTATCATCACAAACCAACCTTCTCCTTGATTCCAAAATGAAGCATGGCCTGTCGTCAGGTCGGCTGCCGTGGTGCCTTGTAGTTCTTTGATTAGCATAGCGCCATCGGGAAAATCCCCGTGGGAGCGATAATATTCAATCGAGTCGCGATCAACATACACTTGGTGGAGCTGTTTTAAGCCCCCCAATGAATCTCCACCAGGTACTGCGAAGGAACCAAGAAATACAAATTCCGTTCTATAATCTTTCGGTACCTTTATATTTCCATTTTTATCTACATAATTTTTGTAGGTTTGTGAATAAGTTGTGGAGTGAATATTTGAAGGTTTAGCCATTGACTCTGCTAGCGATATGGCTGGAAGCGTAGAAACCAGCAAGGCCGTGAGTACGGTTACGACTCTGATTTTATTGGCAATCATTTTAATAACCTGCTTCGGAATTAATGAATTTTACGACAAGCTGCAAGCTGCATTGAGCGTTTCACGCGTGCATAGAGCTAATCGCTCATAAATTTTAGTTGATAATCATCTCCTGTCATTTCAAAATCGTGCTTTTTTAAGACGTAAGTCTTGAACGACACCAAGTTTAATTGCACCAAAGATCTCGGTATTGTCCTGGTGTTATTCCAACATGTTGTTTAAAAGCCGTGCTAAAGTGCGATTGTGAACTGAAGCCGCATTCTTGGGAAATTTGTGCCAGGGTAAGGTTCGATTCAGCCAACATATGTTCGGCACGTCGTACCCTATGTTGCAGAATATAAGCATGAGGGGATTGCCCTGTCCGGGCTTTAAATGTGCGTGTAAAATGAAAATGGCTCTGTGCGGCAATACTTGCAAGTTCTCCAACATGGATTGAAGAACCAATACGTTGCTCGATATATTCGGCTACCTTAACGAACCTAGGTTCTGGCAGGCACGACTTTGGCAGTTCTATTTCAAAATTAAGTGCAGTGTTTTTTTTGCCTTTTAATATCATTGCAATAATAAATCGGGCTGCGGCTGGGCAGTGAAGACCGTTCCTAACCAGGCTGGCGCAGGTATTAATTCCATCTCCGATCTTTTCAACTACACGACGTGCAACACAACCAAAGCCTGATTCTGGGCCGTAATGAAGGACTATATTTTTAAGGCAAGTTAAGTTTAGCTGTAAAGTTTCAAGGGTTCGTAATAGAAAGTAGTCATCAATCATTATCTCTACAAAGCTATTCGGAGTTTCCCATGTGATGATTTGGCTGTTTTCCGCGCCTTTTAGCACAAGGCATGTGCCATACTTTATTTCCACCTCCTTGTGACGTTCCAATTCGGTAAGCGATAGTGAACCATTAGAGGTGAGAAAAATTATTATCGTCATTTGTCCGCGACGAGACGAGTACCGTTGATTTCCTTTTTGTTTTAATGACCTGGCGCTGACAATTGTGTATATTTGAGTTGTGATAGAGGTTGAGTCGGAGCGAGGAGGAAGTAGTACCGTCATATTAGCCTCTGAAATACTTTTAGCTGTCGGCTATTAGTCCGTGAATAGCTATTATTAGATGTCTATCTTTTCTAATTGATCACAAAACGATACGGTTTTCTGATCGTTGTATAAGAGTCGGGAGAATAAGCTGAGGAGAGCCTCTAAGTGGCCTGAACGCAACGCTTGAGCTACTATGCCCCTGATCGTCACCTGTAGGAAAGATGTGATTTTTTCTACTAAAAGGTGAGTCATTTGCTTGCTCCAATTGGCGTGAAACCTTCTGTTGTTTCCACGTTTGCTTGAAAGCCCTAGAGCGCGCCGGAGAACACGCCCACATCAGCGAGATAACGGTGCAAGCATAACCTATACGATCAGTGGTCGGGAAAGACCGGTTGTTTTATCAGTATAGTAGGTTTTTTTGGATTGATAGGATGTGCTTGTCTCCGATTTAACTAAGTTAGCCCAATCAAGAGTAAGGCTATTTCAAAAACTTGCTATTTTTATGATTGATTTTGCATGATCTCATCTTTGCTCTCAGCGTGAGGGAAGTCAATGATGGTATTGTTTATTCTGTTTACCAGGCTGGTGAATTTTGTGGACGTGATAACAAAGCAGATCTCTATTAGATTTTTTTCGGTGTAACCAACGTTAAAAAGCTCTTGAATACTGCGGAAACTAATCACTCCCTTTGAGCTTATTAGCGTTCTGGTGAAGTCAAGTAGTGTATCAAATTTTTCGATGTTGGTTGGTTGTGCTATTTTTATTTTTTTTATAGTGTCTTGCGATAGACCGGCGAATTGCGCCAAAAACGTATGCGCAGTAATACAATAGTCGCAACCGGCGTTTACACCGACTGTGAGCCTAATTGCTTCTATTTCTATTTTTGAAAGCGTACCTTTCTCTATTATTTCATCGAGCTCAAGTATGGCTTTTAAACCTGTTGGGCTATGCGTTCCAATAGTTGCATAAACATTAGGTACCATGCCTGCCGCTTTTTTTATGGAGGTGTAGATTTCGGAGGCGATGCCAGAAGCTGAAGATGGATGAATGGTTGACAAGCGAGACATTGGAACTTTCCCTTGGTCTGACGATGTGGTAACTACTAGCTGCTCACAAGGTATGCGTGTTTGCTATTACTTGGCTCAGATAGATGCATCGAAAGGCATTAGTCGGTGGTGCATTTCAACACAGTCAAAGCAGATCTCAATGCTTGCAAATGATCAGTAAATTATTACAAGGCAAGCAAGACGTGCTCGAAGCTGCGCTCAGATATAAATTATCATTTGGCTTTGTGCGTTTTTATTGCTGACTGTATCTAGGATAATCGGCTATTATTGCTTAATAGACTAGCCACCTAACGCAGATAACATAAATTCGGATTTTGCATGAGTGAATATCTTTTTCCATTTCGTTTATTCGTCCGTGTCGCTTATTCAGGCAGTTTCTCCCGCGCTGGTCGAGAGCTAGGTATTTCTCAGTCCTCAGCTTCGCGGATAATTGCTGCTTTAGAGCATGACCTGGGAGCGAAGTTGCTGGTTCGAACGACGCGTGCAGTAATGCTTACTCCGGCAGGTGAAGCTTACTTGGCAAACATAGAGCCCATACTGGCGGCTTTTGATGAAGCAAATCTTGCCACTCGTGGCGGAACACAGCATCATGGCCGGCTGAGACTTGGAATACACTCCGGTGTGTCTCTCAGAGAGGTTGTACCGAAATTATCAGAGTTCCTTGATGCTCATCCAGCGCTAAGCGTCGATCTGGTTGCAGATCAGCCTAACCGAGATGCGCTAAGAGAGCGTGTAGACCTCACCCTCCAGGTAGATGTGCCTGAAAATGTCACAACATCAATGCGGCTTGTCAGCAGTACTCCTAAGATTTTAGTTGCTTCTCCCAAGTATCTTTTGCTCCGAGGAGTGCCGAACTCGCCTGTTGAACTGATGGCACATTCAATTATCGCTGAGCCTTCTTCGTCGAGAGCAGGTACCTGGTTTTTTTCGCACAATGGTAAGGCTGTATCAATCAGTATTGAACGGAGAATGACGGCTAATGCGTATGAAGCAGCCATGGCTGCGGCTGTTAGTGGCGTCGGTATTATGTCTACAGGGCTCTGGTCGTGTAAAGCGGAACTAGAGTCGGGTGTATTGATTCGCGTGCTTGAGAACTGGGATATGGGCGATATTAAACTCTATGCTTTGTTTCCGGCAGGCGCCGCATCGAAAACTGTCGCACGTTCCTTTGTCACCCACTTGGTCTCGGAATTCCAAAAGCAAGAACAGAGTGGTAAAGCATGGCCCCCCTAAATGTTGTTATGGGGAGCCATGTATTCTTGATGTTCTTAAGTATTTAAATCTTGCTCAACTCGATTACTTGTGACGCATTTTATATCGCTGGCTCTCTATGGCTGTCAGCGAATTTCCGATTACCAATATGGATAAAGCCAACAAGCCGACGTCTTTTAGTAGAAATTGACCGGGAACAACTGATATGGCAGGGAAGCCCAGTGCCGGCTCAAACACCACTGGAGTCGTGAGCATAAATGTAAGTGTCGTTACAAATAGTCCAACTGATAGAATTCCGCCAATAAGTGATAGTTTAGGAGATATGCATCTGGCTGAAATTAATAGTCCAATCGCAATCTCAAGAATCCCTAGGAAATAGGAGAATCCCATGATACTCATGAAATTATACATCCAAGATAACACTGGACTATGACTTACAAAACCGTAAATACCGTTCGCCTCATACTCGGTAAATTTCATACCGCCGAACCATAAATAGATTACCGTTAGTGCGGCAAAGGCGGCATACCATCCTGTTCGAGTGATTAGCACGCCTAAAGAATTGTTGATTATAAGAAGGTTTTCAATCTTATCGATATGCGAAAGCGGTCGGGTGTTCATGGTGTCTCCTCAAAAAAAGCATAAATATTTCTTATTAATCATGGGGGAAATGTGAATATCGGTTACTTCAATATCTCGTAGTCATTTTTCCTCTCGCATAAAATTAAAGCTCGGGGTGTTTGTGAGCTTGGATAATCCCTAGTTAATTTTAGCCATAGGACTTGTACCCACGCTAAGAAAGAGCCTCGAACTTTATATAAAGTAGGCAGAAATGGTAAAAAATATTTATGTGTTTAATTTTAATTTTCGCAAAAAATTAAATTTTAAAAAAAGGTGGACGCATAAACCAGCGAACGTGCGTCCCACCTAAGGGATGATCAAAGGAGCTCCTTCAAAGAGGCCACCGCTAAAATTGCTTGAAATGTAAAGTCGTAATTCATGCTTCACTTGAGAGCGGGGACAAACATTAGCTTGTTTGTTTACAGGTTTGTTTCGAAATCGTGCTTTTTTTGATTGGACGTCTAATGCATCGAGCTACGCTAATGGTCTGTACAGTCAGTTGGTTGGCCCAAGTTCGGCTGGCACAAGTCCATGGCCAATGTGCCATGACCCGTTATAGCTTGCTATGGCGAGGGACAGCAACGCGGATCAGGGGACTTGTCGCGCCGAAATTGACTAACCAAACAGGCTACCGGGAGCGAGGGGCCAGGCAATCACTTTAACGTTCGTTGGGGTCGGTTGAATCAAAGTCGATTGGGCTTGATCGGGGTTCATGGTGTCTCTGAGCTTTGAGTGGTGAGCAGCCTCGATTGTACGCGCCATTTGCCCGGCGTCATCCCTATGTGGTTTTTGAACGCCCTTTGGAAGGCCGCATCCGATTTGTATCCAGTGTCTTGAGCTATTTTAGAGATTGAGTTCGATGTCTGCGCGAGCTGCTTGCTTGCCTTCATCATGCGTATTTCTACGAGCATATCATTAGCGGACCTGCCAACTGCCTCACCAAATTGTCTCGCAAAGGTCGACCTCGACATCAGGCACAAAGATGCTAATTCTGACATCGTCCATGTCTTGGAGTAATCTTCAAACATTGCTGTAAAAGCTGGCTGAAGCCTTGGGCGTTGCACTAGACGTAACAACCCGGTTAGCGGTTCGGCACCTTCACTCGCCAGGCGTAAGGTCATACCAAAAAGCGCCCCGGACAGGTGATTAATTATCGACTCACTACCAGAACTGTGTTCTATTGCTTCTTCATGCATTAACGTTACTAATCGGGCGAGTCGGGTACGTGCGACTTGTTCTTCCGTTGAGTGGGTGAAGTTATTAGGATCGCAAATTCCCCGAATAATTAGCTGTCGAGGCAAGTTGTCCTTTATCATTTGTCGTGGAGATAATGGTAAAATAAAGCGCCCACAGAGCATGTTTACAGGTTTAGCATCGCTCTCATTAGTTATAATTCTAAGACCGCGTTCACGATGCGACTTGCCAGTCGTCGATAAGGCTCTGCCCCCTTCATATAAAACATGGGAGACACCCGAAGGGATGAGTAAAATGTCGCCTGCTTGCATAAATAAGACGGGATGCTCGCCGTCGTCGACTTGAGCGGTGCCCCGCAAGAGTATGTGATAAGGGATCTCGCGCGGTCCGCTGGCGGCGTAATCGAGTCTCCAGGGAGGACTGAAATGGCACCGAATGTCCAGCGTACCGCTTGCCGGCATCAGAAGAAGCAATCTGCTTAAAATGTCCATTCGAGACGCTCGAGCATGAATTCGGTTAATTATAGCATTAACATGACAGGCGTCCAGGGTTAGGCTATACAGTCTCTCATGCACTGAGGTTAATTGCTTTATTCAGTAGGAGTATTCGATGTCGCGCTTGACCACCATGGATCCGACTGAAGCTAGCGGATTGCTGGCAGAAACCTTCGCATCTATTAAAAGAGCCGCAGGTATGATTCCTAATGCTTATTTAACTATCGGAACGCATAGTCCGGAGGGATTGGACGCGGTGCTGCGTATAGATGAAGTGGTCGCTAAGAGCGATATTTCTGATGCTGATTTAGAGATTATTCGCCTGGTGGTGAGTGAGTGGACGGGTTGCCGTTACTGCATCGCGGCTCATAGTCTAAAAGCTCATTTTTTTGGCCTTTCGCACGAGATTACTTCAAACATTCGAGAAGGTAGTAGCACCGGTGATTTTCGTCGTGATGCCCTCGTTGAATTTGTCCGAACGATTTTTAGTAGCAAGGGGGCGCTTAATTCGCAGAGTGTGGAGTCGATAATTGCCGCAGGATATTCTGAGCGCCAAATTATCGAGATGTCCCTGGCGATTGCATCAACGATATTCATCAGTACCGTAAATCGAATTAATGATACAGAGATAGATTACCCTGAATTTTGATCGGTTTAATGGTGTCCTAAGTTTGCTATTTTTATAATTAATACTGTGATGGTACTTCCAGTCATGTAGTCTTGTGCTCAGCGATGAAGATCGCGGTATTTTCCAGGTGTTAAGCCTATTCGTTTCTTGAATGTTGTTGTGAAATGGGATTGTGAATTGAAACCCGAGTCGTTGGCGATCTGTGAGAGGCTGACGTTAGTTTCAGATAGTAAAAATTCTGCGCGGCGAATTCTACTGTCCAAGATATAGGAGTGCGGAGAGCTACCAGTGCTCGCTCGAAATGTGCGGGCGAAGTGAAATCTACTTTGGGCGGCAATTTCGGCCATTTCAGAAACACTTATTGCAGTTGATATTTCATTTTCGATATGATCGACAATTTCTTTCAAGATGTTCTCTGGTAGAGAGAGCCTCTTCTTATTCGATTTATCCTGATTTATGTTGTTTCGAATGTTAACCATCATTGCAATCAGAAAACGTGCCGTAGGCGCACAATAATATCCATCTGCCACTAAGCTTGCACTGGTTTTTTGATTCCCCAACATTTTGCATGCTAAACGTTTAGCGAGGGCACCGAATCCTGCTTCCGGGCCATAAACTCCGATAACGTCTGAGAGCGCAGTTTTACTCGGTGTAACTGCTGCTATCACATCTGAAACAAATCTATCTTCAATAGCTATCTCGAGCAGCTTATTAGGGGCAGTCCAGGACATGGTCTGCTCTTTTTCAGTGTTCCCGATCAGCACTGTGGTACCAATCTTGGCCTCGACGTTGATGCTGGCTGAAGAGTTACTAAATACCAGGCGTCCGTTATCGCTAAGAAATATAACTATGGTAAAACGCCCGGTGTTTGAAACATAATTACCTGAAGGTTCGCAATTTAAAATACGTGCACTGACCAACACAATAGGGCGGTAACGTCTTGAATTGTTCGATTGGATCAGCCTTTGGTGTTGCATTTATTATCTCGCTTTAGCTGAAAAGGGTAGGCAGCTATTCTATCGCGCGGCTTTTGCGAGGCTGCGGCATATTGTCCAGTACTAATAAGATTTCATTCATGCTCATTAGTTGTACATAATTCGGGTTGACGTCTGAATACACAATAGTCCCTTGTCTATCGATAATATAGAACGATGTCATGGGTAGCAGCTCACAATCTGCTCCATTCAATTTATCGAGGTCTGCTCCAAGTTGGAGATAGGTTTTTTTAAGAGACACCGATAGCCGCCATGCAACCTGAAACTCCTGGGCGATTCGACTGCGAGAATCGCACAGCAGTGGAAAGTTGAAAGCTTGTTTTCTGTCTACATCTACTTGGGAGAAATGTAGTTGTGGTGATATGGCAATGACTGACACTCCTCTATCACTTAGCGCCGTATGGATTGTTTCTAGAGCAATGAGGGTCGTATATGAATACCAGCACCATAGTCCTCTTAAAAAGACAATAACAACAGGCCCTTTTCGAGTAAGATCAAGCGAATTTACTTCGCTTCCCTCCATGTCGAATAATGTGAAATCAGGCGCACGGAGTCCCGCCTTGATTGCATGTGTTGCAATTTTTGATTCACACAACTCCACAATCGAATTTCGTAAAATTTCCTGACCCTTGGCAGCAGGCGGGTTCTGATTTCCCGTTAGAAAATTAACCGGGGGCGTGTACAACACCATCAATTTTCCTTAGTTTTTTAATTTCTTTAAAATTTATTGATTATACAAATTTTTAGGGAAAAATTTCTCGAATTGCAGTTTGTGTTATCACCAAAATGTTTATTTTTCAAACGCGTGAATTACCGTAGATCATGGTAGCATAAGTTTATTCCAAAAACGTGCGGTTTTTTATTTGCCATGAAAACTGCTGCGATTGGTGCGGATTTTGCTTTCCGCAATCAATCGGTGAGATGTTGGGGGGGGGGTGAGCAGTGTATGGAATAATAAAATAAGTTTACTTTGCTTTTCCTTATATCTTCACTTGTCCATGCTGCAGGTTGATATCAATGGAATTGATTTATTTGGCCAGTCGCCGAAAAGCCTTATTTATTTTATAAATAAGGCTTTGTCCGTAAAATATATGTTGTTAATTAAGGAAGAGGAAGAGGGGTCAGGATCGGCTTGTAGAATTGGATGTATACCATATCTTCCTTGGCGTTATCGATATGGCATCCGGCGCAGGCTTCTTTCGGTGACTCTGTAGACGCTGCGGAGTAGGGAGGGGCGTGATGGCCGAAGTTGAAATAGCCCCAATTTTTTGTTTTTGCAAAGCGTTTACTGTCTTTGACGGAGACGTCTAACCCACTTGGGCCTCCACCGGGGAAATAACCTCTACCCGATGGTTCAACACTTGATCCATCCGGTAATTGGCCTTTTTGAGTCAGGTGCAGCTCCTTCACCATCATCGTACCTTCTGGCCAGGTCCCGGTTTTTCGATACTGCTCGAAAGCCGCAGGCTCTACGTAAACATTATGATACTCAGGAAATCCCGCCTTCCCGTTGTTTAGCCCGTTTGGGGTAATGGGGGCTCCGAGAAAAACCCATTGCCGGAAATTCTTTGGCTGCACCAACTGACCTTTATCGTTGAAGGTTGGGCCAATTTTTATGTCCGGGTAGCCTGCGGATTGCGCGGCAGTAGCGTATAATCCGGCAAACGCCGTTATCACTATCGCGGTAGTCATGTTAGTTATCAGGCTTTTCATTATGTTGTCTCCAGTAGGCAAGAGCTGAGATCTCTAATCTTAGAAGCGAAAACGTTCAGTAGTGATGCGATCATCATGTTAGTGTACGATCTGATGCATCGCTTTCAAAAACGTGCGGACTTTGCCATTCGTTGGCTGCATTGGCTGGACACTGGAGGCCGGCGTTCCTAGAATCATGCTTGTTGCGTGTGTGAACAAAGGTCAGGAGATCTATTATTGTCCCATTCACTCAGGATGGTCACGTGTAGATCTTTGGCGCGCTTTTTTTGCATTGGTTGGATTTAAGTGTGCCTGTTGCCTATGTAGCAATTTAGATTCGATATTTACCGAAAGCCTGATAGAAGTGATAAATTTAAACTAGCATCGGAGCCTTATATGAAATCTATCTTGACGAATTGCTCTCCAAGATTTTTGGCAGGGCTACTAGCGCTTGCTTTTGTTACGCCTTTGTTCGCTGAGGAGGGTGATGCCAAGCGTGGTGAGGCCGTTTTTCAACAATGCTCTGTTTGCCATCAGGTCGGGCCTACAGCGGCCAATGGAATCGGCCCGAATTTAACCGGTGTGGTCAATCGGAAAATGGGATCGCTTTCTGATTTTTCTTATGATACCGGATTACAAAAAGCGGCCCAGGCAGGAATGAGCTGGGATAAAGATAAAATATTCAAATGGCTTGCCGATCCGCAAGGCTATATTAGAGGTGTCGTGCATGATGATTCGGTTACTACAAAAATGACCATTAAAGTTAGTGACGAGCAGGCTCGCCGAGACGTGATTGCCTATATTGCTACGTTTAGTGGTAAATGAATTAACCTGCGATATGCTGAATGGTTTACTCATAAATCATGCTTGGAAATGTTTGCGACGATTCAACGGGGAGGACATTCACATGGGAAGAATGTCCTACACCTATAACGTAGGTACATAGCTAGGGCATTTGGTCGATTTCGTCGAGTTGCTCTCCAGAGGCGTTTTATGATGCCTGTGGCTGCTATATGCCCTTCGCAGCGCCCACGCATTGCTGATACTGCTGTGCAATGTGTCGCCTCGAGTGGAGCGCGGATAATCGCTGTTGCGCTGGTCACCGAGGCTATTTGGAGTCAGTCAATCTGGCGCTCATGGCCGTTTTAGAATACACGGCTAATGCGACAGTTGGCATGATCAATATATCTGCATCAAATAGTTGGTCGAATAATTAAGCGCGCTTCATCGGGGTGAGAACTTCAGTTTGTATGGGCTGTTGATGGTATCTGGTTTCTAGTGCTTATTATTAATGTCTTGCTGACATTTTTCATGCATCGGCGCTACTTGCATCGGTAGTTTTGTCGAGTACGACGGGAGGATAGCAAATGAGTCAGCTCCATAAATTACGGTTGATTTTCTTTCTTAGTATGCTTGCCGGGATCAGCACGGCTTCCACCGTGGTAATGAGCGCCTTGCGGGAAAACATCAGCCTCTTTTACACACCTACTCAAATAGCTAATGGTGAGGTTCCCGAGAATACACGGCTTCGTGCTGGGGGAGCGGTTGAGGTAGGATCGCCGCATCGCTCGACCGACGCGCCCGACGTCTCCAAAGCATTAAAAAAAAGCGGCCAGTCTTTACAGAACACATATAACATGCCGGCGAAGTAGAGATAATTAATTAGTTCTGAACTTGATCGTCTGACGATAGTACTCGCCCTGTGCTTTACCGGTGTGCAAGCCATGGTGCTGCTGGAGGGCTTAGTCCGGTGGCATGGACTATGTCGGGATGCCTGTAGTCGCCATGGCCGCTATGTTTAGCAGTCGTCTCAGTGCCACCCGAGGAGTTTAGTCGAGTCCGTAGGCGATCATTGATGGGGTATTCCTTGTATCGGCATTATGCTCGAGTTGTGGTGGATCTATCATCAAACGCGGAAGCGACCTAGTAGCTGATTTAAGTCACCCTTCAGCTGTTCTAAATGACGACTTGCTTCGTTGGATCGATCGGCCAGCGCCGCGCCATCATGAGCCAACGACGCTGCTTGGGTAACACTCTTATTGATTTCGTCAACCACCTGGGATTGTTGTAAGGTAGCGCCGGCGATGGACGCGTTAAGACCGCTGATGTTGCGCAGTGAAGACGTAATCTGATTCAGGTTCTGTCCCGCTAGGCGGGCTAGCTCAACTGTTTTTTGGGATGCCATGCTGCTGGCGTTGATTGCTTTTACCGCTGCTTGGGAATTGTTTTGCAGTTGCTCGATCATGAACTGAATTTCAGCGGTCGAGGTCTGAGTACGCTGCGCCAATAGCCGGACTTCATCCGCTACAACAGCAAAGCCGCGACCTTGCTCTCCGGCGCGGGCAGCTTCAATCGCCGCGTTCAGGGCCAGTAGATTGGTTTGCTCGGCAATCGCTCGAATGACCTCTAAGACTCGACCAATCTGTGAGCTTTCTTGATCCAGTCTTTGAATTACCACGACCGCTTGGTCAATCGTTTCAGACAGTCGATCGGTTTGGTGCAAGCTAGACTCGATACTGTGTTGGCCTTGTAAGGCTTGCTCCTCTGCCTGGAGCACTTCGTTGGCAGCGTGTTTGGCGCCTTTGGCGACATCTTGTACAGCATAAGAAACTTCGTTGATAGCGGTAGCCACTTGTTCCATTTGCTGTGACTGTTGTTGGCTTTGTCGTTGACCTGTGCTCGCGACATCGCCAAGTGAGAGAGAGGCGTGATCCAGTGCGCCAGCGACCTGACGGGTTTGACTGATGACCCTGTTCAGATTACCCATGAAGGAATTGAAGTGCTGCCCAAGAGCAGTTAGCTCGTCGTGTCCTTTGTTGTCTAAATTGCGGGTCAAATCGGCATCGCCGGTGGCGATGTTCGCCATGGCGTCAACTATCGCGGTCAATGGTAGGGAGATGCTGCGCGAGATAAGGGTTACCAAGACCGCTAGCAAGATACCGACTATCGCTAAGTTTCCTAATGCGTTGATAATTTTTCCGCGAAACTCGAGTAACACATCATTGACATAAGCGCCGGAGGTGATAATCCACCCCCACGGCTTAAACAATTCTACATACGAGACTTTTGGCAATGGCTCATCAGAGCCAGGTTTTGGCCAGAAATAGTCAACTTTTCCTTGTCCTTTATACTTAGCCAGATCGACCATCTCCCGAATGTAGAGTCTCCCTTCTGGATCCTTGGTTTCAAGCATGTTGACGCCTTGGAGTTTGGGATTGGTCGGATGCATAAGCATCGTGCCCTGTAGATCCAGGAGCACAAAATAATCCGTCTGATTGTAGCGCAGGCCATTTACCATGATACTGGCCTGCTTCTGTGCCTCTTCTCGGGTCAGTTCACCGGAGATTTCCTTTGCATGATAATAGCGCAGGATGCCGCTGACCGTCTCAACTACATGATGAGTTTTCAATGTCTTGGCATTGAATAGGTCGTCGCGGATCTGGTAGAGCATCAACGCTGACAACGCAATCAACATCAGCATGGAGGTTAACAGGATCAACCATAAGCGACGGCTGATAGGGACATTACGCAGAATAATCACCGAAAAAGCTCCTTTCTTGTCCTTTTTAGGTGTTACTTAACAGCTAGAAAACACCCGGAGGCGCAGGAATAAACTGCTTCGCAATGAGCGTAGTAGCGAGGCAACGGAATGGGGCGCCGTTGCACCTATTAAATGCGGTTATTTTGCAGTACGACACACTTAACGAAACAATCAGCCTTAAGGTCTGCCAATTTAACAAATATCAGCCTAAAGCCTTAAGAGCCCGCAAATAACAATCGTCAATAAAGCAGGCTAAGGTTTTTTATAAACTAAAACCGAATTAGGAAGAATCTGAAAATTACTCTCTTGGTTTTCCGGAAGAGGGTAAAAATGTTGGAACGGTGAGGCGAACCCGGTCGGTCGTTCGGCAATAGTTCGGGCCGCCCAATCGTCCATAGGGTTGAAAAAGGTCTACACGTACCCTGAGTTTTTCTTCATCAATTAGATCGTCCCGAAAATACATCGCTACGATTTCGCCGAATACAATGGAGCGCTGCTTTGAGAATTCTATGATTTTGTAGAGCTTGCATTCCCATGCAATGGGTGCGTCGCTAATGCGAGGCACATCGATTGCGGTGGACGGAGTCAAATCAAAGCCGACGGATTGTGCTTCTGAAATATGAGAGGGGAAGTCAGTACCACATAAAACCATTCTCTCGGCGATGCTTTCGTCAACCATGTTGACCACGAACTGCTCACGCTCGATGATATTTCTTAGTGTATCCTTTTGTTCGCCTTGGCGATGGCTTTCCTCACCATAATGGTCCACTGCAATCACAAACAAGGGTGGATCTTCGCCCATGTAGTTGAATGCGCTGTAAGGAGCTGCGTTGCACAGCCCTTCACTGTTCAAACTAGTTACAAGTGCGATAGGGCGAGGACCCACACTTCCGGTAATTAACCAATATTTTTGCATATTGGTAAGCTTTGACATGGCAATGTGCGTCATGCGTATCTCCCGGTTCGTTGTCTCGCGCATCGCGATCATTTTATTTTATGGGTAGAGCAACTGTAAGGGATTTTATCCGGTGGCCGTCCCGGGCTCAAATGAGAAATTGGCAAACTGATATAGCTATCGGTAATACCAGGGGGCGTGATGTCGAGGAAAGGAAAGACGAAGCGAAGAAGAAATGCATCAATAGCGTTCATGTTTGCACATTTGCGACGATTTTGGTGCGTTTTCGTTTAAAATATGGGTCTGGTATTACCGATGGTAATGCATGGTCACGACATCTTGAATTGTCGTGTTTTTTTTTACGCCATAGACTCGATTTCGCCAGGTAATTTATCTTGTCAGTCGGGTAGAGCCAGGTGTGTGAGGTCCACCGATTGCTTGGTTGTGTCCCTACCTTTGCAAGGAGTCATTATGTCAAAAGCCCCGAATGCACAGCTCGCAACACAGGAGAAAGGTGCGGTTTTGCCTTCTGGCCCGAGCAAGCCTGAAATGATGAAGGCTGTCGCTTCGTTATTATTATTTCTAAAAGGCAAGCCGCTGGATAAACAGCTGGAGGTGGAGCTTAATGAGAAATTTGGTGCGACTTCCGAGGCTTATTTAAATCTGTTGAGGTTGTTGCGTGTAGGCATAGGCGAAGGATGGGCCTGCTACGCGCAAATTGATGGGCCGGATTACTGTCGTGGCCAGTTAGCTAAGGCAACAGACAATCCAAATGGCTACAGCGTGGAAAGCGGCATGTTGAAAAATGTGTTGGGCAACTTCCACATTCATCCACGGGGCGAGATCAATATGATCGGTCCCGTGGACGAGGGCGCTACTTTTTGTGGAGGTGGTGCAGGTTGGAAAGTCTTCGAGCCCGGTAGCCGACACTTTCCAACGGTCGAGGGCGGAAAAGTTACCATGTTGTTCTTTCTTCCTGGTGGGGAAATTGAATACGTTGATCCGTATTGCAATTAGAGGCTTTATTTAACTTCCTGATAATACTCATATAATAAGGAAAGAAGATGAAAAAGCTCACTGCGTTTGCGTTACTTTCTGTGTTGACCTTTTCTGTTCAGGCGGCTGATAGTGTCAAGGTTGGGTTTATCAGTACGTTGTCCGGGCCAATTGCCGGCTTTGGTCTTGAAATTCGAGACGGTTTTAACCTGGCGCTAAAAAATAATGGGAACAAGATCGGCGGTTTGCCGGTCGAGGTTGTAGAGGGGGATGATCAGGCCAGCCCTGATGTTGGTAAACAATTAGCTGATAAGATGATCAAACGGGACAAAGTCGACTTTTTGACCGGGATTGTTTATTCGAACGTTATGCTGGCTGTGGGACCATCTGCATTCGCAGCAAAGACTTTTTATATCAGCGCCGCGGCTGGGCCGGCAGCACTTGCTGGTGAGCGATGCAATAAATATTTTTTTGGTTTGTCCTGGCAAAATGATGGGCAAAGTGAAGCGGCGGGTAGCTATATGAGTAATAAAAACTACAAAAAAGTTTTTATTCTTGCACCCAACTATACCGGCGGCAAGGAAAACCTGGAGGGGTTCAAGCGCTTCTTCAAAGGCGAGATTAGCTCAGAGGTTTATGTAAAGTTGGGGCAGCTCGATTTCGCCTCGGAGCTTGCTCAAATTCGCTCGAGCAAGCCAGACGCCGTGTTCTTCTTTTTGCCAAGTGGAATGAGCATTAACTTTATCAAACAGTATGTTGGTGCCGGGTTGGATAAAGAGATTCCTTACTTCTCCACGGGGCACTCGGCGGATGAAGATGTTGTTACTGCGGTTGGCGAGCAGATGGTCGGTTTGAAAAATGCCTCGCACTGGGCATGGGATCTGAAAAACCCACAAAATGAAGCTTTTGTGGCCGATTTCAAAAAAACCTACGGTCGTATTCCAACCATGTATGCCTTTCAAGGTTATGACGTAGTACGCCTTCTTGATAGCGCCGTTAAGGATGTAAAAGGGAATTTGTCAGATAAAGAGGCATTGCATGCTGCCCTGATGACGACCGATTTCAAGTCACTACGTGGTAATTTTAAATTTAATACCAATCAGTTCCCAATGGATAGCTTTTATCTACGTGAGGTTAAAAAGGATAGTGCTGGAACTGTCACTAACAAAACTGTTGAAACAATTTTCGATAATCACTCCGACGCCTATGTAGGTGGCTGCAAATTGTAAGTTCTGTTGGGGTGAGTATTGATTTTAGTATTTTTTGTGCCTTTGCTCGTCAGCTTTAACTGAACGGAAATAATTTCATGAAACCTATAAAAATATTAGCATTTTCCGGTAGTGTCCGAAGAGCTTCATTGAACGTTAAATTATTGAATCTCGCTGTCGCTGCGACGTTGGAGCATGGCGCTCAGGTCACTCATATCGACTTGCGAAAATTCCCGTTACCCATTTACGACGGTGACTTGGAGGCTGAGTCGGGTGTGCCGGAAAACGCTCAAACTTTGCGCGAATTGCTGCTGACTCATGACGGGTTGTTGATTGCTTCGCCTGAGTACAATGGCTCAGTTACCGCGTTGCTAAAAAATACCTTGGATTGGTGCTCTCGGCCCGCCAACGGCGTCGACGGTCTAGCACCGTTTCGCGGTAAAGCGGTTGGCTTGATGTCAGCTTCACTCAGCCCCTTCGGTGGCTTGCGCGGGATCATCGATTTGCGCGGTATCATGGCAAAACTGGGTGCTATTGTTTTGAGTGAAGACGTTGCGCTGCCAACGGCACAAAATGCATTCGATTCCCAGGATGCCTTTGTCGATGTCAATGTCGGAAGACTGGTTCATCAGTTTACGTCGAACCTGATCGGACTCAGTACGAAGTTGCGATCAACTGTCGACGTTTCCGGGGTCGAGCCATGAGCACATTAGTGATTGAGGAAGCACTGAACGGGCTGCAGTTCGGGCTCATGCTTTTCTTGCTCGCGGCCGGATTGACCTTGGTGTTTGGGATCATGGACATGATCAACCTGGCCCATGGCTCACTGTACATGATTGGTGCTTACCTGACTGCTACCGTCGCCGATGCCAGTGGTTCTTATTTTATCGGCGTACCCGTTGCGCTGGTGGGCACGGCGATCATTGGCATGGTGTTGGAGATAAGCTTGTTCCGAAGGCTGTATCGGCGAGATCACCTGTCTCAGGTACTGGCCACCTTTGCCCTGATCCTCATCTGTAACGAGGCTGTGCGGATGATTTGGGGGGTACAACCGATTGCGCTCAACGCCCCGGCGGCTTTTTCACGTCCGATTGAGTTGATTGCCGGTCTACATTATTCCGCGCAGCGGTTGATGATTATTGCCGTGGGGTTGGTGGTCGCAATTTCCATGTACTTGCTGGTAGCAAAAACCCGGTTGGGCATGTGGGTCCGCGCCGGTGCGTCGAACCGAGAAATGGCTACCACCATGGGGGTGAACATCAAGGTGTTGTTCACCGTGGTGTTCGGTGTCGGTGCCGCGCTTTGTGCATTGGCGGGCGCAATGCTTGGACCCTTGTTGGCAGTACAGGTGGGCATGGGTGAAAGCATCTTGATTCTGGCCTTCGTGGTGGTCGTTATCGGGGGCATCGGGTCCATTAGAGGGGCATTCGTCGGTGCGCTGCTGATAGGCGCCGTCGATACGTTGAGCCGCTCATTGCTTCCCCTGTTGCTCGGCAAGTTCCTATCGCCAGCGGTGACCTCCTCGATTGGCGCGGCGATGGCTTCAATCATCATTTATGTCCTTATGGCTGCCGTTCTGTTCTGGAAGCCACAAGGCCTGTTTCCTGCTCGTGGGTGATCCTATGTACTCGACTCTCCACCACAGCATACGGTTAGGCGTGGCGGCCGTCGTTCTGCTTTGCTTGCTAGTCTTGCCTTGGCTGGCCAGCGTTTTTGATCAGACGTTCTACATGACATTTGCTACGCGAATCATGATCTTCGCGCTGGCCGCGACGAGCCTCAATCTAGTGTTGGGGTTCGGCGGGTTAGTTGCCTTCGGCCATGCCGGGTTTTTCGGGATCGGGGCTTACACGGTCGCTATCTTGATGGATATGGGAACCAGCTCCGCGTGGATTGCCTGGCCAGGTGCCGTTGCTCTGAGCGCGGCGTGTGCATGGCTCATCGGATGGATTTCGCTACGGACTCGCGGTGTCTATTTCATCATGATTACCCTTTCGTTTGCGCAGATGCTGTACTACATCTCTCAGTCGTTGACGGCTTTTGGGGGGGATGACGGCATGTCGTTACCAGGTCGTTCGACTCTGGCGCTGGGACCTGATCTTTCGTCAGATGTGAGTTTTTACTACGTCGTATTGTCGATTAGCGTCGTGGTGATGTTCGCCATGCAGCGATTGGTAAACGCGCGATTCGGCCGGGTTTTGCAATCAATACGGGAAAATGAATCGCGCATGGAGTCGATTGGCTATGCCGTGTTTCGCTACAAGCTGGTGGCCTTTACGTTGTCTGGTGCCCTGGCGGGATTGGCTGGAGCCCTGGTTGCCAATCAGAACGGCTTTATCAGCCCGAACCTTATGCTTTGGACACAATCCGGAACCCTGATGGTCATGGTAATCATGGGGGGAGTGGGCTATCTGTATGGTGGGGTCTTCGGTGCGGCAATGTTGTTGATATTGGAGGAGACATTGTCCAATTACACGATCCACTGGCAATTGCCATTGGGAGCCATTCTACTGATTGTCGTGTTGTTCGCACCAACAGGTATCGCTGGTCTGTTCAGCAGGAAGGTATCGCCATGAAGCAGCCGCTGCTGGAAGTGCGTAATCTCGTTAAGCGCTTTGGCGGGTTGGTCGCCACCAACGGCGCCAACCTGACTGTCCATCAAGGTGAAATTCACGCACTTATTGGTCCTAACGGTGCGGGTAAAACCACGCTGATTCATCAGATATCTGGAGCACTGAATTCTGATGAGGGCAGCATGGTGTTTGATGGGGTCAATATCATGGGCATGTCCATGCACCGGCGCGTTGCGGCTGGTCTGGCCAGGTCCTATCAGATCACCAGTGTTTTTAAAAAACTGACAGTGCTGGATAACGTAGCGTTGGCGGTTCAAGCGCGCAGTGGCAGTAGTTTTCGCTTTTGGCGCTCGGCAATTTCCGAGACTCAGTTGTTCGACGAGGCCTATGCGATCCTGCAAGAAGTTGGCCTGGCATCCAGAGCCAAAATCATCGCCGGCAGTCTGGCTCATGGAGAACAAAGGCAGTTGGAATTGGGAATCACACTGGGTACACGACCAAAGCTGTTATTGCTCGACGAACCCATGGCCGGAATGGGGCCTGAAGACTCGGAGAGAATGGTGGATTTGCTCATGGCGCTAAAAGGTAAATCGACCGTGCTGCTTATCGAGCACGATATGGCCGCGGTTTTCCGGTTGGCTGACCGAATGTCGGCGCTAGTCTACGGAAATGTCATTGCCTCTGGTGTGCCGTGCGATGTGCGAGAAGACCCTGAAGTGAAGCGAGCTTACCTGGGGGAGGAGGCGGTATGAGTGCGATCCTTGAAGTCACCAACGTAGAAACATCGTATGGCCAAAGCCAGGTTCTGTTTGGTGTAAGTTTGCAGATTCGCGAAGGAGAGGTCTCGACCCTTCTTGGACGCAATGGCATGGGTAAAACCACCAGTGTTCGATCTATTTTGGGTTTGACGCCGATCCATTCTGGAACGATCCGGTTTCGCGGTGAGCTCATAGAGCGCAAACCCGCCGACGTCGTTGGGCGAAAGGGGATCGCGGTCGTACCGGAAGGACGCCACATCTTTCCCAACCTCACGGTGAGAGAGAACCTGGTCGCTTTTGCCTGCAATCGAAACAAGACGTCGGAGCCGTGGACGCTGGAAAAAATTTACAACTTTTTCCCTCGACTGGCAGAGCGCGAACGGAATATGGGTGGGCAATTGTCGGGTGGTGAACAGCAAATGTTAGCCATCGGTCGCGCACTGATGACCAATCCTCATTTGTTGATTCTCGACGAAGCTACCGAGGGGTTGGCTCCACTGATCCGGGATGAGATCTGGACCTGTCTTCACGCATTGAAAAAAAGCGGACAAACCGTTTTGGTGATCGATAAGTATATCGAAAAACTCATTGCTCTGGCCGATCATCACACCATTATCGAAAAAGGCCAGGTCGCCTGGCAGGGCTCTTCAAAGGAGCTGAGCCTCGATCAAGGTCTGTGGCAGAGATACCTGGGGGTTTGACACTCAGGCATCAGACTCCCCGTCAAGCGTGCTTGCTCGTCTGTTTTCACCTTGTCTGGCCTTCGCTTGAAAGCATTTCGTAAAGAGCCTAGACAGTTCTGTTTTGGCGGAGTGAGTCAGAGGGTTGCTCCTGGGCTTGCTTCGCCGTTTTTTCTGGTATTACTTTCGCTAATAAATGATCGCTATCTTTTGAATTTTGCTTTTAGCCAACTTCGATAAAATAAAGTCATCTTGCAACCACATCAGAGCAGGAAACTATGAGTACCTTACCGAATCAAGTATGGCGTGCCGAATTTGCTGGTGTGCCAAGTCAACTTCTTAATTACATTGATGGCAACTTTGTCACTTCAGCGACAAGTTTTGCCAATATTAATCCGGTTAACGGAAAGCTCATTTCTAATGTGTTCGAAGCCGATGCCAAACAAGTCGACGAAGCGGTTATTGCTGCGCGAAATGCGCTGAAAGGTCCGTGGGGGAAGCTTAGCGTTGAGAGTCGCGCGGCGTTGATTCATAAGATTGCCGATGGCATCGAGGCGCGTTTCGAGGAGTTTGTCGCCGCAGAGGTTGCTGATACCGGGCGCCCGGTTCATCAAGCGCGAACGCTCGATATTCCTCGTGCGATTGCCAATTTTCGAACTTTTGCCGACTTGGCGAAAACCAGCCATACCGATTTGTTTGAAATGTCGACAGCAGATGGTGCCGGCGCGTTGAACTATACCGTGCGCAAACCACTGGGGGTAATTGGGGTTATTTCTCCTTGGAACCTTCCATTGTTGTTATTTACCTGGAAGGTCGCGCCGGCGTTGGCTTGCGGTAACGTTGTTGTTGCAAAGCCATCCGAAGAGTCACCTTCTTCGGCTACTTTGTTGGCTGAAGTGATGCATGACGCTGGCGTGCCCCCGGGGGTATTTAACTTGATTCACGGTTTTGGCAAAGATTCGGCGGGTGAGTTTCTGACTCGGCACCCCGGGATCAGTGCATTGACCTTTACCGGTGAGTCCAAGACGGGGGCGACCATTATGAAGGCGGTGGCCGATGGGGTGAAGGAGGTCTCTTTCGAGTTGGGCGGCAAAAACGCTGCGGTAGTCTTTGCCGACGCTGATATGGATGCCGCCATCGCGGGGGTATTGCGTTCTTCCTTTACCAACTCCGGGCAGGTTTGCCTGTGTTCCGAACGTGTGTATGTACATCGTTCGATCTTTGATGAGTTTGTCTCTAGGCTCAAGGTTGAAACCGAGCGGTTGGTCGTGGGCTACCCGGACCAGGACGGCGTGAGCATGGGGCCGCTGATTTCCCATGGGCATCGCGACAAGGTGCTTTCCTACTACCGTTTGGCGGTCGAGGAAGGCGCTACCGTCGTTACGGGTGGCGGGATTCCCATCTTCAACGACGAGCGCGACCAGGGTGCCTATGTTCAGCCGACGATTTGGACAGGGCTTTCGGACAAGGCCCGCTGCGTGACCGAAGAGATTTTTGGCCCGGTCTGTCACATCTCGCCATTCGACGAAGAAGACGAAGTTATCAATCGTGTCAACGACAGTGATTACGGCCTCGCCTGTGCCATCTGGACCACTCATCTTTCCCGTGCACACCGTGTTTCACGCCAAATCCATGTCGGTCTGGTCTGGGTAAATACCTGGTACTTGCGAGATCTTCGCACGCCATTTGGTGGTGTGAAATTGTCAGGATTGGGTCGTGAAGGTGGTCGTTTCTCGATGGATTTCTACTCCGACATTGCCAACATCTGCATAAAAATTTAAGGGGCAGGTATGCGTCAAATCCTGAAATCGAGCGCCATTGCCGCCCCGCGCTTTCATTATTCGCCCTGCGTGGCGATTGGCGACACTTATCAAGTGTCTGGAATGATTGCCCTGGACCCCGCCACTGGCCAATTGGTTGATGGCGATCCTGGGGTGCAGGCCAGCCGCATTCTCGACAATTTGCGCCGTGCATTACCTGATTACGGATTGACGTTGGACGACTTGCTCATCGCTCGTATCTACACCACTCGCTTTGATGCGTTTGCCCAGATCAATGCCGCCTGGGAAGCATTTTTTAGCCATGGCCAGCTTCCTCCGGCAAGAACCAGCGTCGGCGTTAGTGCTTTGCCCCTGGGAGCCAGTGTGGAAATCGAGTTTTCTTTCGTTAAATCATCACAGTGATCGAGAAGCCATGAACCATAATATCGAACTCGCCGCGGCCCGGTTATGGCAGGCGCAGGTGGATGCAATTCCCTGTGAGCCTGTGCGCGATTTGATCGGCGCTGACAATGTTGAACTGGCATACGCGGTGCAACAACTCAATACGGCGCGCTGGCTCAAAGAAGGCCGCCGTCAGGTCGGTCGCAAAATAGGTCTCACCTCCAAGGTTGTCCAGCAGCAGTTGGGTGTTGATCAGCCTGACTTCGGCATGCTGTTCGCCGACATGTGCCTGGCCGATGGTGAGGATGTCGCCTTCGGCCGGGTGCTGCAGGCAAAGGTCGAAGCGGAAATCGCGCTGGTGATCGAGCAGCCATTGGAGCATGAAAAACACACCATAGCCGATATCCTCCGCGCCACCGCCTTCGCGCTTCCCGCGATCGAGATTGTCGGCAGTCGCGTGGCTAACTGGGACATCAAGCTCGCTGACACCATTGCTGACAACGCTTCCAGCGGCTTGTTCGTGCTGGGCTCGCGACCGGTGAAATTGGATGCGTTCGATGTTGTCGGCTGTGGAATGCTGATGGAGCGGCGTGGCGATCAAGTCAGCGTGGGTATGGGGGCCGCTTGCATGGGCAACCCACTGCTGGCAGCGATATGGCTGGCTGACACCATGGTCCGCCTGGGTCAGCCGCTGCAACCCGGAGACATCATCATGACCGGCGCGCTCGGTCCGATGATTGCCGCCGCCCCTGGCGATAGTTTCGAAGCCAATATCCAAGGGCTGGGTCGCGTGCGCGCCTCCTTCGCCCGTGCGAAGGAGTAATCGAACGTGGATCAGAACACTCGACTGAACGTTGCGATCATTGGGTCCGGCAACATCGGCACCGATTTGATGATCAAGGTACTGCGCAATTCCAAGCACCTGGCGATGGGGGCGATGGTTGGGATCGATGCGGCTTCCGATGGTTTGGCGCGTGCCGCGCGCATGGGCGTTGCGACCACGCATGAAGGCATCACGGGTTTGGTCAACCTGCCGGGCTTCGAGCGGATTCGTATCGTGTTTGACGCGACCTCGGCTGGCGCTCATGCCAAGCACAACGAAGTTCTTCAGCAGCACGGCATTAAGGTCATCGATCTAACCCCGGCGGCCATAGGCCCGTATGTGATCCCGGTGGTCAATCTGGCCGATCACTTGTCGAGCCCAAACATCAACATGGTGACCTGCGGTGGCCAGGCGACGATTCCTATCGTGCGTGCGGTATCGCGGGTGTCACGGGTTCGCTATGCGGAAATCATCGCCTCGATTGCCAGTAAGTCCGCCGGCCCCGGTACTCGCGCCAATATCGATGAGTTCACCGAAACCACCTCGCAAGCCATTGTCAGCGTGGGTGGTGCCGGGCATGGCAAGGCGATCATCGTGCTTAACCCGGCCGAGCCGCCGTTGATGATGCGCGATACCGTTTTATGTCTAGCCGAAGCCGATGCTGATACCGACGCGATCCGTCAATCGATCGAGCAAATGGTCAAAGGAGTGGCGGCCTACGTACCGGGTTATCGGATGAAGCAGGATGTGCAGTTCGATACGATCCCGGCCGATCGACCGATCAACATTCCGGGGGTTGGCCGGGTGTCGGGAATCAAGGTGTCTGTGTTTCTCGAAGTTGAGGGCGCGGCGCATTACTTACCCGCTTATGCAGGCAATCTCGACATCATGACGTCAGCCGCGCTCGCCGCCGCCGACCAGATGGCTGCAAGAATGCTGGCGGTAGGGCAGGGGAATAACCATGAATAACACCAAGAAGATATTCATCCAGGACGTTACTCTGCGCGATGGCATGCACGCTATCCGTCATCAGTATACGTTGGATCAAGTGATAGCGATTGCCAAGGCTCTCGACGCAGCCAACGTCGACAGCATCGAGGTGGCCCACGGCGATGGGCTTGCCGGTTCCAGCTTCAACTACGGTTTTGGTGCCCACAGTGACTTGGAGTGGATCGAAGCCACTGCTTCGGTACTCGAACACGCCAAACTCGCCACGTTGCTGCTGCCGGGTATTGGCACCCTGCACGACCTGGATGCGGCTTTCAAGGCGGGTGTACGCACTGTCAGAGTCGCGACGCACTGCACTGAAGCCGACATCTCCCGGCAACACATCGAACACGCTCGCAAGTTGGGCATGGATACCGTCGGCTTCTTGATGATGTCGCACATGGCGACGCCCCGACAACTCGCCGAGCAGGCAAAACTGATGGAAAGCTACGGTGCGCAATGTGTGTACGTGGTGGACTCGGGCGGTGCGCTTACGATGCAAGGTATTGCTGAGCGCTTCCAGGCGTTTAAGGACGTACTCGACTCTTCGACGCAAACCGGTATGCATGCGCACCATAACTTGTCGCTGGGGGTCGCCAATTCGATCGTCGCGGTGGAAAACGGTTGTGATCGCATCGATGCCTCCTTGGCGGGTATGGGCGCTGGCGCCGGCAATGCACCGCTGGAAGTGTTCATTGCGGCTATCGAAAAGCTGGGCTGGAACCACGGTACCGAGTTGTTCACGTTGATGGATGCCGCCGACGATTTGGTGCGCCCATTGCAAGATCGTCCAGTACGCGTGGATCGCGAAACTCTTGCCCTGGGATATGCCGGCGTTTATTCGAGTTTCTTGCGTCATGCCGAAGCAGCCTCGGTACGTTATGGCGTGCCGGCTGTCGATATTTTGGTTGAGTTGGGAAGGCGGCGAATGGTGGGCGGCCAGGAAGACATGATCGTCGACGTCGCGTTGGATTTGTTGAATCAAACGAGGGGCAAGGTATGAGTACGCTGGATATCCACGCCATTTCGACCGTGCTTGATAACGCGGCGAGACTCCACGAGGAAGTCGATCCATTGACTCCAACCCACGGTTTTAATTTGGACGATGCCTATTTGATTCAAAGGGCGTCCATTGCCTTGCGTCATGCGCGGGGCGAGCGCCCGGTGGGAATCAAACTGGGGTTTACCAGCCGGGCGAAGATGATCCAGATGGGGGTCGATAGCCTTATTTGGGGGTTGCTGACCGACGCGATGCTGTATGAGGAAGGTGCGGTCATTGATCTGGCTGACTTCATTCATCCTCGGGCTGAACCAGAAGTGTGCTTTTTGACCAAGCGCGACATCGATCGTCCGCTGACATTACTGGAAGCCAGTTCCTATCTTGAGGGCGTTGCCCCGGCGATTGAGATCATTGATTCCCGCTACCGTAATTTCAAGTTCACCCTGGAAGATGTAGTGGCCGATAACTGCTCCTCCGCAGGCTTGGTCGTCGGCGCCATGTCGAGCGACGTCACAAACCTGGCGAACCTTGGGGTGGCGTTGCGTTTCAATGGGATGGCCCAGCAGATCGGCAGTACCGGTGCCATTCTCGGCAATCCGCTGCGCAGTGTCGTTCAGGCTTCGCGCCTGGCTGCTCGTGCGCAAATGGTCCTTCCGGCCGGATCGCTGATCATGGCGGGTGCGGCCACTGCCGCCCAAGCATTGACGCCCGGTACCCATATCAGCGCTGAAGTCAGTGGTTTGGGGCGAGTTGAGTTTTACACGAGGGCACCAGCATGAGTACTGAGGCAAAATTGGTGGAAGGCAAAGCCTTGCCACGAGGAAAGTTTCCCCACATCAAGCGCGCGGGTGATTTTCTCTTTGTTTCAGGCACCAGCTCCCGGCGTCCGGACAATTCACTGGTTGGCGTCGAGGTGGATGAGATGGGCACCACGCGCCTCGATATCGTGGCGCAAACCCGCGCGGTTATCGAAAACATTCGGGACATTCTCGCCAGTGTTGGAGCAACCCTGGACGATGTGGTTGAGATATCGACCTTCTTGGTTAACATGAATGATTTCGCGGGTTATAACGAAGTTTACGGCACATATTTTGACTACGAAGGACCCACTCGTACAACGGTAGCCGTACACCAGTTGCCCCATCCACATCTGCTTATCGAAATAAAAGCAGTTGCCTATAAACCGTTGTCAAAAGAGGGGAGTTGATGATGTTGACATATGGCAAACCATTGAATTTTCAACGCTGGCTCGATGACCATTCCGATTTGTTGAAACCACCTGTGGGGAATCAACAGGTTTGGCAAGATTCCGATTTTATTGTCACGGTTGTGGGTGGGCCAAACTTTCGTACTGATTTCCATGATGATCCGATGGAGGAATTTTTCTATCAGTTCAAGGGCAACGCTTACTTGAACATCATGGATCGTGGTCAACTGGATCGTATTGAACTGAAAGAAGGTGACATCTTTTTACTGCCTCCTCATTTGCGGCATTCACCGCAACGTCCAGAACCAGCAAGCCGCTGCATGGTCATTGAGCGCCAGCGCCCCGAAGGTGTTATTGACGGTTTTGAGTGGTATTGCCTGAACTGCAATAGCCTGGTTTATCGGGTTGAGGTTCAGCTCAAAAGTATTGTCAGCGATTTGCCGCCATTATTTGATGTCTTTTATAATAACATCGATTTGCGCAAGTGTTCTCAATGTGGTCAGGTCCATCCCGCAAAGGCGGCGCTGAAAACTGTCGCACGGGGAGATAACGCATGAAAATCGATATGCACTCCCACTTCTTCCCCCGTATCTCGGAGCAAGAGGCCGCAAAGTTCGATGCCGATCATGCACCGTGGTTGCAAGTCAGCGCCAAAGGTGACACGGGCTCGATCATGATGGGAAGAAACAATTTTCGCCCTGTCTATCAAGCCCTGTGGGATCCAGCTTTTCGAATTGAGGAAATGGACGCCCAGGGCGTGGATGTGCAGGTGACCTGTGCTACTCCTGTGATGTTCGGCTATACATGGGAGGCTAATAAGGCCGCGCAATGGTCGGAGCGAATGAATGATT
The DNA here is from genome assembly GCF_900109755.1 of Pseudomonas agarici. Classification (GTDB taxonomy): domain Bacteria; phylum Pseudomonadota; class Gammaproteobacteria; order Pseudomonadales; family Pseudomonadaceae; genus Aquipseudomonas; species Aquipseudomonas agarici. The sequence goes on from NZ_FOAR01000002.1 coordinate 54,053, forward strand.
TTGCTCTGGAATTTGCCGAGCATAACCCTCGACGTATTAAAGTCCTCGCGCAAGTACCGCTGCAAGATCTTGATCTGGCATGCAAGGAGGCGAGTCGCGCAATGAGTACCGGACACTTAGGGATACAAATCGGTAACCATTTAGGCGACAAAGATCTGGACGATGCGACACTTGAATCTTTCTTGACACATTGTGCCAATGAAAATATTCCAATTCTTGTTCATCCATGGGACATGATGGGTGGGCAGAGAATGAAAAAATGGATGCTGCCGTGGTTGGTAGCCATGCCCGCGGAAACCCAACTGGCTATCCTCTCCTTGATCTTGTCGGGGGCATTTGAGCGAATCCCCAAAACACTCAAGATCTGTTTTGGACATGGTGGCGGCAGTTTTGCCTTTCTGCTTGGGCGAGTAGATAACGCTTGGCGACACCGTGATATCGTGCGCGAGGATTGCCCTCGACTACCCTCTGAATATGTCGATCGTTTCTTTGTTGACAGCGCGGTCTTTAATCCAGGTGCGCTTGAGTTGCTGGTAGGCGTAATGGGCGAGGATCGGGTGATGCTCGGGTCTGACTATCCGTTTCCGCTTGGCGAACAGAAGATTGGTGACTTGATTTTGAACAGTGATTTTGACCAGCGTGCCAAGAACAAAATCATGTCGGAAAATGCCAGAAAGTTTTTTAATATCAATATCTGAATATTTTACCATCCTGCCAATTCACAGTGTTTGCAATAATTTAGCTGATATAAGACATAGGCAGATTTTGCTGTTCGCAACGCTGTTTAAGTTTTTTAGACGAGTTCTGTTATTTGTGGTGTGTTGGCCAGGATCGATTATTCTATGATTGCGCGTTGGAGGCAGGCATCCTGCCGGAATAGATTGGTCTTTTTTCAGCGTGGCTGTTTTTTCGCGATTTCGTGCTAAGCTAAATTTAGGGGGCCTTCGATGTTGGCACTGATTTTGTGTTAAGGAGTGTTATGGAGACTTCACCCATATCGACAATCACGCTGAGCCGAAAGCTAAAATTCAACCAACTCATGATATTTGAGTTGGTGTTGGAATCTGGATCGTTTGTAAGAGCGGCGAATTCGATGGGGTTAACCCAGCCTGCCATCACCAAGGCTATTTATGACCTCGAGTCATTTTTTGGCGCACCGTTGTTTGAGCGCTCCAATCGCGGTGTAACACCTACAGAGTTCGGCGTCATGCTCGGTCGCCGTGTCAAGTCGTTGATCGCTGAAGCCCGCTACATGACTGAAGAGGTTAATGCTTTTCGCACCGGAGAGGCAGGGCATGTGATCGTGGGCACTCTTATCTCTGCTTCAGCAAAACTTCTGCCTCGGGCTATCGTAAAGCTGCGTAAGGCGACGCCGGGGGTGGTGGTTACGATTCGAGAAGGAACAACAGCGCAGATGTTTCCTTCCCTGGCTACCGGGGATCTTGATATCGTTGTCGGGCTCCTCCCAGAACAAGAGTTGCCTTTGACCCATGCTTTTCCGCTCAAGCATGAAGTTTTATTTAATGAGTCTTTCTGTGCTGTCGTGGGTAAGGGGCACGTCTTGGCAGAGCGAAAAGGGTTGAACATAGGCGAATTGATGGATGAAGAGTGGATTTTTCCCCTTCATGAATCGCCTTCGTACAATGCCGTGGAGAAATTTTTCCGCGACTCCGGCTTAGGCTTTCCGGCTCATCATGTTAATTCTCTTTCTATTTTGACCAACATAGGATTGCTGTTGGAGACCGACATGATTGCATTGATGCCTCGAGCGGCGGCACTGCAATTTGTAAAAACAGGTTTGTTGGTTATTCTGGATATGACGACGACGGCTAATTTTGGTGAGGTCGGGTTTTCAATACGGGCTGATAAAGATGTCAATCCTGCGTGTAAAAATTTTATCAAATGCTTGCGTGAATCGTCTAAAGAAATTTTTGAGTAGCGCCATCACCACATAAAATTTCTTCCCCTCGGAGCGATAGCGAGCCTACTCGCTATCGCTGCTCTCCGCGCTTTTAATTTTGATGTTGCCAATCTGTTTTTCGATGTTGCTGGGTATTGCTAATGGTAATAGTCGATGGTGATATAATGATTGGCTCTTGAAATTTGAATGTTATAAAAAGGTGCTGTGTATCTATTTAAGAATTACTTGGCCTGGCTGCGGCGCCCGTAATCAGGGCTGTTGCGGTAATGTTGAGCTGCTTTCTGAATTAGGTCCATGCGTCAAACAGCTTCACAATAATAACTAGTAGTTGTGGGCGAGCGGCTTTTGCTGCGCGTATCACAATAATAATTAACTCCGCCATCGAAGCTGAGTATTGGCTTTTAATGGAGCACACTATGCGCATAAAAATAATACACGTAGTCGCTTTGATGTTGGTAATGCCCGTTGAGTCGGGATTCGCCAGCCAGCAATCGGATGCGAAGGGATTTGTCGAGGATTCAAAGGCAGTAATCAATGTTCGAAATATGTACATGAATCGAGACTTTCGACAATCTAAGGCTCCGCAGAGTTATGGGGAGGAGTGGGGTCAGGGCTTTATCGGCACTTATCAGTCAGGCTTCACTCAGGGGACGGTCGGTTTTGGTGTCGATGTGATCGGCCAACTCGGTTTGAAGCTAGATACGGGTGATGGCCGCAAGGGTGGTGGAACCGGGTTGTTGGAGCAAGATAAAGACGGAGCGAAAGACGAATATTCAAAATTGGGTGGCGCGCTTAAAGTGCAGTTTTCAAACAGTGTATTGAAATACGGCAACCAGTTTATGTCACTGCCAATTTTGTCGACATCGGACGCACGCTTGTTACCAGAATCAGCAACGGGTTTGGCAGTAACTAGTAATGAAATAAAAAATCTGACCTTGTCGACCGGGCATTTCACCGGTCTCAATAATCGTAATGATAGTAAGACGGATAGCGCCAGGCTGACTAGTCTCGATTACCTGGGTGGTGTCTACAAGTTTAACGATCAGTGGTCCAGTAGTTTATTTTATCAAAAGGTCGATGATTATTGGCGTAAATACTACGGTAATTTGAACTATAATTTGCCGCTGACTAAAGTCCAATCTTTTAACTTTGATTTTAATATTTATGACTCCAATAGTGTTGGTGATGAGCGGGCTGGTGAGCTGAATAACCGCATCTGGAGTTTGGCAGCTGCTTATACTTTAGGTGCACATCGTTTTATGATTTCTCGCCAACAGGTATCCGGGCGTGGTGATTATGCTTACGGCATCGATGGCTTGAGTACCGTATATGTTGCTAACTCTGTGCAGTATAGCGATTTTAACTATCAAGATGAGAAATCTTGGCAAGCACGTTATGATTTGAACCTGGCATCTTATGGGGTTCCCGGTTTGTCATTCATGACTCGTTATGTAAAAGGATATGGCTTCGACACGGCGGCGACGAACAACGGCCATGCGTGGGAGCGGGACATTGATACCAAATACGTGGTGCAAGAGGGGACAACTAAGAATCTCAGTTTCCGTTTGCGAAATGCGAGCTACCGAAGCTCCGACCGCGGTGGCAAGATTGACGAAGTTCGACTCATAATTGAATATCCTCTAAGTATCTTTTGATTCATCGCTGATACTAAAAAACGGCTGTTGACACAGCCGTTTTGCGTGTTTATCAAAGATTAAACATCTGAGCCTCGGCGTAACTTCATTGTGGTGTTCAGCGAAGACGGCGACTACGCAGCAACCGCCACAATAAAGGCCAGCAGAAAATCAGCGGATAACGGTGTAGATAGGGGCTGATTTTGACCGGTTCGCCCAGATGTCTTTCAAGCTTCCAGAGGGCGTAGTCGACCGCCCCTTCAAATGTGAACAAGGCTTTGATCAGTCGCAAAATATTCAGCGTGCGACCTTGTAGGCGTCTGACTTTCCATTTCCAGCGGGAAGCGTGTCTTGCCGATGCATCGCCTCGGTACACGAGCACTTCCCTTCCATCCTCGACCAAGCTCAGATCAGGTATCGACGCAACGGCCCCGCGTGTCATTTGAATAAAATACTCGGCGTTGGCTCCGACGATCTCTTTCGATCGACTCAGTTTCTCGGGTCGCAATTCGGTCGCATAGGTTAGCGACAAGGCCTGCTCCCAGAGTTCAGTGCTTGAAATGGTTGAGTGCACAACGGGGACGACTTCGGACACCATTCGAATCACAGCCTGGCTCAACGCATGATGGATGCGTGATCTGACAATGTCGTCATGGTAATACACCAGCCTTGAGGGTTGTGAAAACCTACTCCACAGATAGCTTTGAAACCAGGTCGATGTTCCTTTTTCAAAATCTTTCAGGGTTATCAGCGCGCACTTTGCGCGCAAGAACCCGCCCCCTGGTGCGGGAGACTTGAGCAGGAAGACGGTGGGCGCCAGACACCTACTGGCTAATCTGGACGCCAGACCCATGTGTGCGCTGGCGTAATCATCCACAAGCACATAGAGATCGACCAGGCCATCTCGCAGATTACCCCCACGAAGACATGAACCATAGAACAGCAGCGCCACCATGGCCGTGCCGAATCGTGCGTGTAACGTTTGCGTAATCGTCTGCAGATCCGATGCTACCGGGCGCGAGCTCTCCTGGCTTACGCTTTGCAGCAATGCCGGCGCGGGCTCGATCAACTGTGTGCTATGCATGACTTGGCTCGACATCAAAGAGGATGAACCGAGCGCTGACATCTGCTGACAGACGTAACGGGCTTTGGGTCGCAAAGACCTCCCCGTCTAACAGGTATTCGCTCAAATCATGAATAGCGGCGTGAGTCAGATTCTGGCTGACATAAGCGTCACTGTCTTGCATGGCAGCATTGGATTTGCCACGCAAGAGGAAGGGCAGGGATGAAAGAAGACGCGGTGCACGATGGGCGATCGCGGTGAAATGCATCGGTGCATGCTCAACTCCCCAGTAGGGCGTGCTCTTGAGTAAAAGCTTATCCAGGGTGGTGGCGAGGATCAGTAGCCAAGGGGAATACAGATACTGATGCTGCAATTGCAGACCCGCTTGAGTGGCCAGAGCGGCATCTGGCTCATTGCGTCGAAACAACGAGAGCAGCATGCGGATGAAGGCAAGGGCAGGGCCCAAAGCCCCACGGACGCCCTTGGGGCGCACTTTTGAGTGGAAGTATCTGACGCCATTGAGGATCGCCCCGGCGCCAAAAAACAAACCGAATTGCGCAGGAGCGCAACTGGCATCACAGACTTGCAGGACTGATCGAGTGCTGATCAGGGGCGGCGGTGCATTTCCCGCGAGCCAGTTGATCAGCGCTCTGAGCGCGGCAGCCGGTTTCATGGTCATTCCCAGATCGATCGCGCTCATGTTGGTGGTGCCTGCAGGTAGTGCCAGAACGCAGGGTGCCAACTCCACGGAACGCCTGAGCGAGGCGGTAAGCGCGGCCTGAAGACTGCCGTCTCCGCCAATGACCACCAGCAGATCGTTCACCCCCAAGTCGAAAATGTCCAACGCCTGCGCTATTTCGGCAGGGCTTGAAGCTTCGATCACCGTTGATTGCGGGACCTGTAAGACGAGTTCGCGCAGCGTTTTGAGATTTCGACTGACATGCCCGCTCTTGGGATTGAACAGCACGCCAACGTGCTTTGGGAACGTTATCGGGTCAATCATTCGAATCATCTGCCTGAGTGATGGATGGCACGAAACACACGTCCCGATTTACCGAAGGTACTGCTTGAGTTTTCATCGGCTCACCCGGTCGAATCGGTGTATGAGCATCATGGCAATGCCCAGCAGAACGAACGCCGGCAATAGCGTGGTCAGCATGACGTTGCCGGCGAACAACAAGCCAAGATTGGCGATGATCTGATTACTCACGTAGATCAGCAGGCCCAGTAGGGCACCGATCGCAAGACGTCCGCCTAGTCCGGGAGAGCGTTGTTGAACGAAGGTAAAGGGCACCGCAAAAAGGATCATTGCCAGGGTCAGAACGGGGCGGCCGAGTTTTTGCCACATTGCCATCTCATACTCGGCCGTCGTCTGGTCAGAGCCGGCCAGGAACTGAATGTAGTGATAAAGCTGCCTGATGGAGAAGCTATCGGTGGGCAGGGTCAACTCTCTCAGGCGTTGTTCTGAAAACACCGACTGCCACACGAGGTACTCCTGTTGGCTGGTGCTTTCATCGGTCTGTTTCCATTCCTTGATCTGGGCGTTCTTGAGCAGCCAGGTGCCGTCCGGGCGGATGTTCGCACTGTCGGCAAACACGTAAGATTTAAGACTCATGTCTGGGGCGTAGCGGAAGATCTCGATACGAAGTGGCGTGTTGTGTCGCGACATCGTGCCGATCCGCGCCACCTCATCGCCTCGCCGTGCCCAGATACTGCCGTCTTGGCCTGCGGACTCGCCTGAGATGGCCAAGGCCTCGTTTCTGAGGAGTACTCCGCGCTGCTGCAGTGGCGATGCCGCCCATTCATCCAGCGCTCCCATCATGACGACGAGAATCAAACCCGCGACAACGGTGGTGGCCGCAATACGCACAATGGAGATGCCGGCCGTGCGCATCGCCGTCAGTTCTTGCGTGGTCGCCAGTTGGCCTAATCCGACGATGCCTCCCAGCAACGCAATGAAGGGGCTCAGATCAACAGCGCGTCTGGGTAATGTCATCAGTACAACCAGGAGCGCCTGGTTCCATCGATAACCACCGGACGTCACATCGTCGAGCTCGTTGATCAGGTCAAAAGTGGTGAACAAGGGAAGTAGCAGCGCTGCCGCTGCGACGAACCCGATGAGGACATTACGAATGAGGTACCAGCTCGCTATTTTCATTTCGAGCGCCGTCGCAACAGAGACAGGTCTCGGGCTATGAATGCAAGAACCCCCAATGCCATAAGCAGCGGCACCAGCCAGACGCCGGGGGCCAACGCGATAGTCGCATTGGCCACCAGCGTCCGACAGATGTTGCCGGCATAAAAGATGATGATGAACAGAATGCTGATGGGGAGCAAGGTTGAGAAGCGTCCTTTGCGCGGCGCGCTACGGCTTAAGGGAACAGCGAGTAGTGCGAGGAGAAATGCAGTGACGCCGCGCGTCTGACGCCACTGCAATTCTGCTTTGTCCTTTGCCAGGGGAGAGGCGCTCAACAACGCCGTCGACGTTGCTTTGCGCTTGTTGTCCGGCTCCGGTTCTATAGGATTCAGGTGCAGGTCCATGGTGTTGAAACGGAGCGTGATGTCCTTCGTGCCGGCATGCTGCAATGTGTAGGATGTCCCGGTCGTCATCGCGATTACCGGGTTATCCGGATTCGCGTCGACCACCCTCGCCAGATGGGAGCGAAAGATCCGCGTCTTCCCTTCACCGGGGTCGTAGATGAGCGCGTTTTTCAGATTGCCTGAATCATGGTCAACTTGTTCGGCGAGAATCATTCGACCGTTGTCGGGGTTGAGGTTGAACCGTTGAGACTGCAGATGGTTCACGTCCAGATCAGTCTTGGACTCCTGCTCCAGCCGATAGGCCTGGGTATACGCCCAGGGGCGACCGTAGACCGACAGTATTGTCACGGCGATGGCGATCGGAATAGAGATCAGCGCGATGGCGCGATACAGACGTAAAGGGCTCGCGCCAGAAGCCCGAATGGCGGTGATCTCCGAGTCGTGGTACAGCCTGCCCATGGCGATGGCTACCGAGGCGTACAAGGCAACCGGCACCAGCATTTCGAGGGCGATGATGACCTTGTAGATCACAATGTCGATCACCGATTGCAGCGCCAGGGTGCCATTGGCCGCTTGTGTCAGGTAGCGTTGCGCTGAGTAGCTGGCAAATACAAACGTCAGAATGCCCACCATGATCGATACAGGGCGACGAATTTCGGCAATGATGTAGCGCTCGATCAAAAGCATGTAGGGGCCTTGTGGTCAGGCGTTGCTCTAAGTTGATGTTGTGTACCGTGTCTCGTGTGCCATGGAGTCGAACGTGTCCGATGTCATGGCGCACGAGGCGTTGGCCTGAAGGTCGATTCAGGGGCTCTCAGGTCAACGCTCTGTCCAATAAAAAACGTTCCACGAGTGCGTGATCGCTAATGGAGTCGATATCCACGGCGGCTTCGGCAAACGGCATGACAACGGCACCGATCTTCAATCCGACCGTCGATGAGATTCGCTGCATGGCCTGTTCGAGCGATAGTGTTCCCATGAGATATTTCAAGGTGGCGATCAACCCCAAGGCACTTGCGATCACTTTTCTCGGATTTTTGCGCTGCTCTTCGACAGATCGCCAGAATGCAGCGAGCTTCTCGCTTTGCGGTGTCATGAATGCAAACATGTTGCTGCCACAATAGGGGCCGCCCTTGAGTTTGATGGCGGTGCGACGATGTCCTGGAAACATCGTCATTACCGTTCCCAGCGGCGTGACCGCGACACAGACATCGCAACCGCTGTTGCGCGAACGATCAAGGAAATAATCAACGATTTCCGGGCGCAGAAGAGCATGGTCGGCGGTCGTGACGAAGACCGGACGGGTTTTGACGTGCCGTAACCCCAGTAGCGTGCTGGCGCTAGGTGTGAGAGCCGGTTCCAGGGCGAAAATTTCTCCGCGTCCCAATAACGTATGCAGGCGCTGATCGTTATCTAAAGCCCGGCGCGAAGGACCGACCAAGGTAATATCGGTCACGCGATCACTTGCTCTCAGGGCAGCCAATACGCGGTGTAGCATCGGAATGCCTTGAACTTTCGTGAGTGCCTTGCACCCCAGGCCGCCCAGTGCCGCCACAGGGTCATTGGGTTGCCGATCACCCGCCAATACAAGCGCTGAAAAGCGCACTGGCTCAGATGCGTTTTTCATAGAGTCGATACCGTTTGTAGGCGGTTGCACCAATGCGTTCAAGAATCGTGCGCATACCCGTGTTCGTTTCAAGAATCCACGACATTTCCAAGGCATCGAGTTTGTGTCTGATAAAGGGGGCTTTGAGTGCCTCAATCAGCAGTAACGCCAGTACCGGTCCCTGCCTGGTAAACTGATAACGTTGCCTGACGCCCATCAAGGGTACTCGCGCTGTTCGAGTCCCTCTGACCTTCAATGTCCAAAGCAACCGAAGCCAGCCAAAAGGCAAAAGCTTGCCCTTGAGGGGGGCGATTGCTTCATTGATGTTCGGCATGGCCACGATAAACGCGCAGGGTTCATTGTCGATCTCAGCGATGTAGATGAGATCGCTTGGCACCAGAAATTTCATCTGTTCGCCCATGTCCCCGAAATCTCTTTTAGTGAACGGCACAAACCCCCAGTTCTTGGCCCAGGCGTCGTTGAAAATATCGCGCAGCGTTTGCATCTCTTCGGCGAATTTCGACCGGTCTAGCACTCTGATGCGAATCCGCGAGCGTTCGCGATTCATCATCTCCTGAAGCGGCGCGGGAAAATTCAGCTCGTCGGTACGCATCCAGTAAGCCAGCAGATCGATGGCTTCGCGGTAACCGAGGTCATCCAGGTGCGGTTGGTAGTAAGGGGGGTGATGGTTCATGAAGGCCGAGGGAGGCGTATCAAACCCATCAACCAGCAAGCCGCTCTCTTGGTTGATATTCATGCTGAACGGGCCGGTTATCTGCTTAACCCCGCGCGCGCGCAACCATGCTTCGGCGGTGGTCACTAGAGTGCGAAATACCTCAGGATCGTCAATTGCATCCAGCATACCGAAATGGCCGGTGTCCATACCGTGAAGTTCTTGGTGCAAGGTATCGATCTGAGCGAGGATACGACCCACAGGCACGCCTCCGCGTGTTGCGATCCAAGCTTGCCAGGTGATGTGTTCAGAGGTCGGGTTTTTTTTTGACAGATGTTCGCGTCGTTCGAGGTGCAGCGGCTCAATCCAACAAGGGTCATTGTTGTACAGCTTGCCAGGCAGCGAAATAAAGATATCAAGATCGTGCTGATCTTGAACCGCGGCTGCGCTGATCAAGGAGGTCATTTTGCTCATAGCTATTATTTGTTTTCCAAATCAATAGGTCGTTAGTCGATTCACAAGGCGTCGTGCCACTGAGATCGATTGCTTCAAAAAGAGCATTTAGCTGTTGCAGAAATATTTTGTTACGGCTATATATAACACAACAAAACGGATTAACCATAGAGCCTGAAGAAAGAATGAGTTTCCTCAAGAAAGGGCCGTTTTCCGTTAGCTCTGGGCACCTGGAGTGGTGGGTGTGCCGCGTCTGAACATGGAATGCCTCAGCTAGAGACACATCGTAAAATGGTAGGTTGAACGTCTTTAGCCGGGTTCTTTGTATCTGAGTTTTATAGTTGACGGTGGGTCTTAAATGACAGTCTTTATCAGTCACTGCTGGTCGGTAGTATGCCTTTTAGAGTAATGGCAGCGGCACCTAAGCGTAAAATGAGAGGTGTTCAAGCGTCGATATCGATTTATCGACGAGTGGATGCTGTTTTTAATTGATCGCTAATTGCGTCGTGCCCAAGTTTTCTGCCATGCCTGTCGTGGCCTCAAACCTCGTGCGAGATTTAGTGGTGCACCTGATAAAGGGCTCAGACCTATGACCGTTCTCTATTTGTCAGAGACAAGCGCTGTGCATTCGCTTCCTCAACGCCTGGCGGATTTTGCTTCGCTGGCCGAGGCGCTTGACTATGCGGCGCTCGGGCAAACAGGTATGAATTTCTACGATCGACGTTGCCATCTGGTGGCCGTTGTCGAGTACCGGCAATTGCAGGTTCGAGCCGTTGCGGCGGCCAAGCGGCTACTGGGTATTGGCCTGAAGAAGGGGGATCGTGTAGCCCTTATCGCGGACACGACACCTTGCTTTGTTGAAGCTTTTTTTGCCTGCCAGTATGCAGGTCTGATCCCGGTGCCGCTGCCCATCCCAACGGGTGTAGGGCACCATCATACCTACGTTGAAAAGCTGCGAGGGTTGCTGGCCAGTTGTTCTCCTTCTGCAATTATCGGCGGCCGGGAGTGGTTGCCGTTTGTGAATGAGGCCATTGATGCTGGCGCTCTGAAATTTTCCGGCGACTTTGATTTGGTCGAAGCGCTCCCCATGTTCGACGTCGAGCTCGTGCCCGCGCAACCGGATGATATTGCTTACCTGCAGTACACCTCGGGCAGTACCCGTTTTCCTCGTGGCGTGGTCGTAACGCAGCGTTCGGTTATGGCTAATCTTCGAGGCATCAGCCTGGATGGCATCAGGCTGCAACCCAAAGATCGTTGTATTTCCTGGCTGCCGTACTACCACGACATGGGCTTGGTGGGTTTTGTCCTGACCCCGGTTGCCACACAGCTATCGGTTGACTATTTGCAGACGCAAGATTTCGCCATGCGCCCCAAGCAATGGTTGAATCTGATGAGCCGTAACAGAGGTACGGTGTCTGTCGCGCCACCTTTTGGCTACGACTTGTGTGTGCGTCGTTGCAGTACTGCCGAGGTCGAGAGCCTGGATCTTTCGTGGTGGCGAGTGGCGGGTGTCGGTGCGGAACCCATTGCGATTTCCACGCTTAACCGCTTCGCCGAGCATTTCGCTCCTGCGGGTTTTAAAGCCAGTGCGTTCATGCCGTGTTATGGATTGGCCGAAAATACGCTAGCCGTCAGCTTCGCGGCTCCCGGCACGGGTGGGCAGGTTGATCGAGTGGATCGAGACATCCTGGAGCTTGAAGGAAGGGCCGTTAAAGCCACTGGGCGATCCACGGCCGTCAGCACATTTGTTAATTGCGGTCGCCCGTTGCCGGGTCATCAACTACAGGTGCTCGATGAGGCGGGTCATGCACTAGCCGAGCGCTGTATTGGTCGAATTGTCATTTCCGGTCCGAGCCTGATGGCTGGGTACTTCGAGGATCAGGAGTCGAAACGGCAGTTGGAAACCGTCCAACGATTGGACACCGGTGATCTGGGCTATCTGTTTGACGGTGACTTGTATGTTACGGGGCGCAAGAAAGACCTGATCATCATCCGGGGCAGAAACATCTGGCCTCAGGATATCGAACTCGTCGCTGAGTCCGAGCCGGAAGTCAGGCCGGGTGACGCTATCGTTTTTATTGTGCAGAAAGACGGGGAGACAACGGTGGTTGTGCAGGTGCAGTGTCGGATCCTCGCAAAAGAGCTGCGCGAACGACTTGTGCACACCTTGTTTGCCAAGATCCATAGCGAGTTCGGACTTTCGCCCACAATCGAGCTCGTTCCACCGCATAGCATTCCTCGGACCTCATCGGGTAAGCCAGCCAGGGCCGAAGCTCGTAAACGCTTTCTCAGTCAGTTAGCGGCGTGCCAGAAAACCCTCGCTGTCGCGGGTTCAGCATGATGGCACATACGGTGGCCCTGACCGGAGGGAGCGGGTTCATCGGTGGGCAGATCGGACGCATGCTAGTCGCCCAGGGTTTCAATGTGCGTGCCTTGAGCCGGACGCGGTCGGGCTTGCGCAATGGTATTTATTGGGTGCGAGGTTCGTTGGAAAACTCACGATCACTGACTGAGCTGGTGACGGGGGCTCGCACGGTTGTCCACTGCGCGGGTGCTGTCAGAGGGCGAGATGAATATGGCTTTCATCTCACCAATGTCGACGGTAGCCGTCGAGTCATGGAAGCTGCGCGTGACGGTGGGGACTGCGAGCGATTTCTGCATATGTCGTCCCTGGCGGCACGCCATCCCGAGCTTTCCTGGTACTCCAACTCCAAGTTTAACGCGGAGCGGGAAGTCCTTCATGCGGCCGGAAAGATCAATGTCGGTATTTTCAGGCCGACCGCAGTGTATGGCTCGGGCGATCGAGAGCTGCAACCTTTGTTTTCCTGGTTGTTGCGTGGACTGTTGATCAGATTGAGCGCAAGCGACTCGCATCTGAGTTTTGTTCATGTGTTTGATCTCACCGCAGCCGTATTGCAATGGATCACTAGTCCTGTGGCGAAAGCCGCGACGTATGAGATCGGTGACGGTACATTGGGTGGATATAGCTGGAAGGCCTTGGCGTGCATTGGGGCCGATATCCGCAAGGCGCCTGTTCGGCAGATGCCCATTCCCAGGGCTGCGCTGAATGGTCTGGCGCGGCTGAACCTCGCCTTGTCCTACCTGATTCCAGGTGAGCCGATGCTTACGACCAGCAAGGTCAAAGAGCTGGTTCACGACGATTGGACCTGCAGCAATGCCGACATTACCAATGCCATTGGCTGGGTGCCCCAGATCAAGCTGCGTCGCGCGCTGAAAGACCGGCTGTTCTAAAAAACGCGTCAATTTGAACGCTTAAGAGGTTGGCCATGTTTACGCAAGACACGATTCTGAAAAATGTCCTGGTATGCCTTCGAGAAATGGTTCCGGCCTCGGAAAAGGTAGGCCCGGAGAGTGACATGGTCAACGACTTGGGGTTGGAGTCCGTCAAGATGATGGACCTGCTGATGAGACTGGAAGACGAGTACGATCTGTCCATTCCCATTAATATATTGATGGACGTCAGGACCCCACAACAGCTGGCCAGTTCGCTTGTGGCTTATGTGGAGAAAAGTCATGGGGTTGTATGATCGTTTCAGCCGTCTGGCTGCCGAACGTTCCAGTCTTCAAGGTATGACCCCCAGTCCATTTGGTACCTGTATTGATGCGGTGTATTCGCCTACCGAGGGGCGCATAGGCGATCAAAACGTCATCCTCGCAGGAACCAACAATTACTTGGGGTTGACGTTTGACCCTGACGCCATTGAGGCCGCTCAACAAGCATTGACAACAGAAGGCACCGGCACGACAGGGTCGCGAATGGCCAACGGCAGTTACGGTGGCCATATGGCGCTAGAGGCTGAGCTTGCAGCCTTTCTCGATCGCCCTTCGGTCATCGTATTCTCCACGGGATATGTAGCGAACCTGGGAGTGATCGGCTCGTTAGCCGCGCCAGGAGAGGTGGTGCTGCTGGATGCTGATTGCCATGCCAGTATCTATGACGCGTGTGCGCTGGGCGGTGCCGAAATCATCCGATTTCAGCATAACGATGCCAAGGATCTTGAGCGACGGCTGCGTCGCCTGGGCGAGCGCGCCAAAAATGCGCTGATCATTGTCGAAGGTATCTACAGCATGCTGGGAGATACCGCACCGCTCAGAGAAATCGTTGAGGTCAAAGGTAGGCTCGGCGGTCATCTGCTCGTTGACGAAGCACACTCCTTCGGCGTCATGGGCGCCAATGGTCGAGGCCTGTGCGAAGCGCTCGGTGTCGAGAGCGAGGTCGACATCTTGTTGGGCACTTTTAGCAAAAGCCTGGCGGCGATTGGCGGTTTCGCTGCCGGCAAGAGTAGTGGCATGGAAATACTGCGTTATGCCAGCCGTCCCTACATCTTTACCGCATCACCTTCGCCTTCGGTCATTGCGTCGGTGCGCTCGACGCTGCGTTCGATCGCCACACGTCCCGAGTTGCGAGACCAGCTTTGGAACAACGCCAATCGCCTGTACCGTGGGCTGGCGGAGTTGGGTTATTCGTTGGGGCCGAATGTCAGCCCGGTGGTTCCCGTGATGGTGGGTACCAAAGAACAAGGCCTGCTGTTTTGGCGCGCGTTGATCGAGCAGGGTGTTTACGTCAATTTGGTGTTGCCACCTGCGACCCCGGCAGGCGTTACACTGGTTCGATGCAGCGTCAGCGCTGCCCACACCCCTGAGCAGATCGACCGGATTATCCATGCTTTCGCGATGCTGCGCTCCTTGGCCGGCCTGGTCAGTTGACGGTTGTGAGGTTGTTGGCCAATAGCGAGAGTGCCTATGAGCTGAACAACCGGGTTGTTGTGCGACAAGAATATCGAAGGCGCCAAGCCTGTAATTATTTGTGAGTGTTATGCGAATTATCTTTGCGTTTGGTCGATCCTACCCGGGACGTACCAGCTTGATGTTGCTGAGTCTGGTGGTTGCCGGGCTGGTTGAGAGCATCAGCCTGACCACCATGCTGCCATTGGTTTCGGTGATGTTGGGCGACAACGCTCATTCAAAATTTGGCGTGCAGGTTGTCAATGCGTTGAGGAGTGTGGGGGTCGAACCGACAATACCGTCGTTATTGATCATCATTGTCGTCGGCATGGCGGTCAGCAGCTTTTTGATCCTTTTAGCCAACCGCCAAGTGGGGTATACCGTTGCGCGTGTGGCCACCGACCTGCGGGTGGATCTGATCAATGCCACCTTGGGAAGTCGCTGGGAATATTATTTGCATCAACCAGGCGGGGCGCTGGCCAACGCAGTTGCGACGGAGGCCTATCGCGCATCCACGGCGTATGAGCACGCCGCTAATATGGTCGCCCTATCGATCCAGGCGGCGGCCTACGCTGCCATCGCGCTGGTCGTGTCATGGCAGGCGGCGCTGGTGTGCTTGATTGTGGGATTGGCCATTCTCATTGGTCTTCGAGGATTGGTCAAAACATCGCGGCGCGCGGGTAGAAGCCAGACTCGCCTGATGAAAGATCTATTGGTGAACCTCACCGACACGCTCGGATCGGTTAAACCGTTGAAGGCTATGGCACGAGAAGACATCGCCGATTCTCTGCTACGACACCAAGCCACCGAGCTCAATGCAGCCATGGAAAACGAGGTGACCAGCCGGGAAACATTGCGTGCCCTGCAGGAACCGTTGTTAGCCATCCTGGCGGCTGCGGGACTCTATGCGGGGTTGGTGATCTGGCAGTTACCGTTGTCATCGGTGATGGTACTGATCTTTATGGTGGTGCGCGTGCTTGGCCTGATGCACAAGGCGCAACAGCGATATCACCGCATGGCGGGACAGGAGAGTGCGTTCTGGGCATTACGTCAGGCGGTAGAAACGGCGGCGTCCCAGGTAGAGCCTCAAGGCGGGAGCGGTGAGCCGACACTCGAACAACGCATTGATTTTGACAACGTATCGTTTACCTACGAGCAGCGCACTGTTCTTAAAAAGGCTTCTTTTTCGTTTGAAGTCGGCATGATGACCACGTTGGTGGGACCGTCCGGTGAAGGTAAGACGACCATACTCGATCTGTTGTGCGTTTTACTGAGCCCTCAGGCAGGACAAATACGTGTTGACGGCGCCATCCTGAATGACCTCGATCGCCGTAAGTGGCGCCGTATGATTGGATATGTAACGCAGGAAACGCTTCTGCTGCATGACAGCGTTTTTGCCAACGTCACGTTGGGAGAGCCTACGCTGACGCGTGCGGATGCCGAACGGGCGTTGCGCCAGGCTGGAGCATGGGAATTCGTACAAAGCCTGGCCGATGGCATGGATTCGGTGGTCGGTGAGCGTGGCGGCAAACTCTCTGGCGGGCAACGTCAGCGCATTGTGATTGCCCGTGCCCTGGCTCATCGTCCACGCCTGCTGATTCTCGATGAGGCGACCAGTGCACTTGATCCTGACTCCGAGTTCGATATCTGCACATCCCTTAAGGCGCTGACGCCTGAGATCACCATCATCGCCGTTTCTCATCGCCCTCGCCTGATTGAACTGGCTGACCAGGTCATGCAGGTAAGGGACGGGCAGGTAACGCGCCTCTACGATTTTACCGCTGAGACCAACGAGACATTCAGTAGCAACGCGTAACCTCGTACTGCCCCCGATGAGCGAGATGGAAACCCTTCAATGAACAGCGCAACCCATAACCAACAGACGGTGGCTGGCGAGGAGACGGAGCAGGATATTCAAGCTGAAGTTGTACGTCCTCAAGCGCCTCTTTCAGGTGTTTTGCCGGGCGGACTGGCACCGCTGATTGCCTTCGTGGGATGCGATGGCGCTGGCAAATCCACGGTGTCCGCTGCTGTTCTCGCGTGGCTGAAAGAGTCGCGGGATGTACAGAGCTGTCACCTGGGTATTCAATCCAAATCATTGGGTGAGGCGCTGGTGAAATGGCCGTGGGTGGGGCCTGTTATCGGTCGTTTGCTCGCGGCGAATTCGGCTCGTGATCACTCCTCATTTCCTGGCAGTGGGAGAGGGCCAAGCACGCTCGTTGCCCTTGTCATTTTTTTATTGTCGGTGCGGCGCTGGAGGCGATATCGAAAGATGATGGTACTTCGCCGCCGTGGCATCGCTGTGGTGGCTGATCGCTTCCCGCAGATTGCGGTGGCGAGCATGAAGATCGATGGCCCAGGTCTTCTGAAGGTCAAACATCGCAACGGATTTGTGCGCTTTTTGGCTGGGTGTGAACGACTGCTATACGCCTACATGGTCAGCTACCGACCGGATCTGGTCATTCGCTTGAACGTTGACCTGGAAACGGCATTTGCACGCAAACCGGATCATCGTTACGAGTCTCTCGCGCTCAAGGTCGCGAGTGTTCCACAGCTCGAATACCAAGGTGCGCCTATCGTGGATCTGGATAGCCGCCTGGCGCTGGAAGAAGTCGTCGCACAGGCCAAGGCAGCCGTGTCTCTTCATTTAGAAAATGGTTAAGTGAGTATGCCTGGCAATGATCCTACGTTTTGCCGCTTTTCCGGGGAGCGCGCCGAGGCAGAGGCTCCCTTGATTGCCGTCATCGGTTCCGACGGCGCGGGCAAAACCACTCTCGCATCCTATTTGTGCAATGCCTTGAAAGCCGAGGGAGCCAGCTATTCGTATCTTGGCCTTGGCTCCGGCACGATCGGACTGAAGATTGGTGCCTGGCCATTGATAGGCCCGCTGTTGGAGCGCCATCTGACATCCAAGGCGCGGCAAGCACGTACTGTGGGAGAGCGTATTCCGGGCTTCTTCACGGCGCTGACCATCTATGTCTTTTCAAGGCTGCGTGTGCGCCGATTCAAACAGATGCTCAATAAGCGTAAAAAGGTCGGGCTGGTCATCTGTGATCGCTATCCACAGATAGAGGTGCCTGGTTTCTACGATGGGCCGGGGCTCAGTGCCGCTCGACCAAGTGGTTACCTGACGGCATGGCTGGCCGTTGAGGAGCTTGCCTTGTATCAGCGCATGGCTCTTCACAGGCCTACGCTGGTGATTCGCTTGAACATCGACGTTGAAACTGCGTTGGCCCGTAAGCCTGATCACAACCCGGCGCTGATCAAGAGAAAAGTGGATGTGACCCCGTTGCTGCTTTTCAACGGCGCGCGAATCGTTGATGTCGACGCGAGCCTGCCTCTCTCGGAAGTTCAGAGCAACTGTTTGGAATTGATTAGGCAAACGCTGAGGCCTAATCGTTCGCCTGCAGGTTGATGGGGCTATATGGGCGGCATGCGCCGCTATTTTTTTGCGCAACGGCGACTTGATCCGGTTCTGACCGCGGGTGTGGATGCTGGTGGACATTGTTTGAATACAAAGAGGGTTTCATGAACGCGATGCAGTCTGCTTTTTCAACCCGTCAGCCGACGAACTGGCCGGGCCTGCTCTGGAGTTTCATTTTCTTCTGGTACTTTTCCGGGGTGACGCAACTGCTGATCGTTCATGCGGGTGTGGCAGGTTGGAAAGGAATGCTTCAGGCCTCAATGGTCACGGTGCTGTGGTTGATTCCATTGATCCTTTTTCCGGCCAAAGCGCGGGTATTGGCGGGGCTGATCGGCGTTGTCCTGTGGGCGTCTTCGCTCTCGGGCCTGCTTTATTTTCAGATCTATGGTCAGGAGTTTTCCCAAAGCGTGATTTCCATCATGTTCGATTCGAATATGCAGGAGTCATCCGAGTACCTGGGGCACTATTTCTCCTGGTCGATTGTTAGCGTGGTCGCGGCTTATACCTTGGGTGGGCTGGTGCTCTGGACGCGCGTGCGCCCCGCGTATCTGTCTCGCAGGGCGATTGTGACGTGTTGTGCGTTGTTCATTGTGGTGGGGGCTGGGTTCAACGCAGTCAATCAGTTGCGTAAACGCCCGACGCTCAGCCTGGCGATCTCCAAGTTCGAAGAAAACATCGAGGCTGCGGCGCTGTGGCAAATGGTCGTGGGGTACCACCAGTACCGTCAGCAACTGGCTGAAATGTCGAAGATGCTCGCCGTGCAGGCGCAGATACCACCCTTGCTGAACCTTTCCGATAGCCATGCCGGACAACGCTCGACACTGGTGCTGGTCATCGGGGAATCGACTAACAGCCAGCGCATGAGCCTGTACGGTTACGCCCGGCAGACCACGCCAAACCTGGATCAACTGCGTGATCAACTGCAGGTCTTCGATCACGTCATTACGCCCCGTCCCTATACCATCGAAACGCTGGAACAGGTGCTGACATTTGCCGATCAGGAACATCCGAATCTGTTTCTGAGCACGCCCACGGTGGTCAGCATGATGAAGCAGGCGGGCTATAAGACGTTCTGGATCACCAATCAGCAGACCATGACCAAGCGCAACACGATGCTAACGCTGTTCTCGAAACAGGCTGATGAGCAGCGGTACCTGAACAACAATCGCGACCAGAACCAGACCAGCCAATACGATGAGGATGTACTCGAACCCTTCTCGAAGGTATTGGAGGACGATGCTCCGCGAAAACTGATTGTGGTGCACCTGCTCGGTACGCATATGAGCTACAAGTATCGTTATCCCGAGTCGTATGACTATTTCAAGGATCGCACCGGCGTGCCGGCCAACGTTACGCAAAGCCAGTTGGCGTTCTACAACGCCTATGACAACGCGGTGCGTTACAACGACTATGTGGTGTCGTCACTGATCAAGCGATTCAGTGATACCGATCCCAACGGCTTTCTGCTCTATTTGTCCGATCACGGCGAGTCTGTCTACGACCCTGTCGCTCCGGATGTCTTGGGGCGTAATGAAGCCGCGCCCACGCGGCCGATGTACACCGTGCCCTTTATTGTGTGGAAGTCGCCAAGTTGGAAGTCAGCACAAGGTACGACGATGGAGCCTCCTGAATACCTGGCGCGCCCTTACAGCACATCGCACTTCATTCACAGTTGGGCGGATCTTGCAGGGTTGCGATTCGGTGAATTCGACCCTACAAAAAGTGTCGTGAACGCTGGATTCAAACCGACGCGATTGTTGATTGGCAATCCTCATAATCCATCGAGCCTGCGCGATTTCAGTCTGCTGCCTTCCGATCCGCAGCAAGGTTCAGCTGCCCAAATAGCACAGCAGGGCGGTAAGCCGTAAGTAGGGCGCTGTCATACTTGAAAATAACTGACAAAGCTGGCCGCACGATAATGCCAGCTTAATTCAGATGCGGTGATATCAGCTCAGTCAGCGGCTTTGGCAGGCTGCTGAGTACAATCCTCCCATTGTGAGAGCCACTCTCAGCGACTACACTCTTGCCCATGAAGCGTTATCTGCGGTTTTGCATCATCTTCATGATTAGCTTGGCGCTTCCCCTCAGCGGGATGGCGGGCGTTCAGGCATCGGCGCAACCGTGCCCGATGGAAGCTAGCGGCATGGCGATGGTGGAGGGCATGATCCCCGATTGCTGTCAGGATACCAAGAGCCCCTCAGAGCACGGTAAGCCGTGTAAATCAGGTCAAGAGTGCAAGACCGGGAGCATGCTGCAAGTCTCGGTCATTAAGATGCCTGTTACCTTGTCCCATGCCGTTGTCACCTCCTTCTCCGGCGATTTTTCGCCTGTACCGACCCCGTCCGGGGTGTGGCGCCCGCCGCGCGTTTGATTCCTATCCCACGTTGAGCTTCATTCCGCATTCACGGAGTGGCCTTGTTGTGCCTGTGCTTTGAGCACGCGCAATGGATGACCAGAGGAATCGTAAGCATGAACTCCAAGTGCTATCGCACGGGCTGGCCTTTAGTGGTCGGCATTGCGGCAAGCCTATTGGCTTTGCCGAGCTTGGCTGCGCCACTGACACTCGATGAAGCGCTACGGCTGGCCGAAAACACGGCGCCGTCGCTGAACGCGCAAGACTCAAAAATCCAAGCAGCTAGCAGTGCCGCTATTCCCGCCGGCGAGCTACCTGATCCCAAGCTGATTCTGGGGGTGCAAAATTTTCCCGTCGGCGGGCCGAATCGAGGCAGTATCGACGATGATTTCATGACCATGCGAATGGCGGGGATCAAGCAGGAGGTGCCCAACAGCTACAAGCGCAAAGCGCGTATTGAAGTCGCTGATGCGAGCGTCGATCGTGCGACGGCAGAGCGTCGAATAGAGCGCCTGAATGTGCGCCTGTCCACGGCCATGGCCTGGATCAACAGTTACTCCGTTGAGCGCAAGGACGCGCTGTTTCAGGAATTCTACAAAGAGAACCGCCTACTCGGCGATACCGTCCGGGCCGAGATCGCCAGCGGCCGCGCGCAGCCGTCCGATGCGGTAACACCTAAGCAAGAAGCGGCTCAGTTGGAGGAGGAGCAGGACGAATTGATCCGGCAGAGAGACCAGGCCCGAGCGGCGCTCAAACGTTGGATTGGCGCCGCGGGCAACGACAAGCCGGTAGGTGGCTTGCCAAATTGGTCTCCTGATACCGCAGGCTACACCCGCCACTTGCACAACCATCCCAGGTTGGCGGCCTATGTACCCATGACCCGAGAGGCGCAGGCCAAAGTTCGTGAAGCCGAGTCAGAGAAGCATTCGGACTGGAGTTGGGAAGTTGACTACCAGCATCGCGGACGCGAGTTCGGCGACATGGTCAGCGTGCAGTTTTCCTTTGACCTTCCGCTGTTTCCGGGCACACGCCAAAACCCGAAGATTGCCGCGAAGTACGCCGAGCTCAATCAGATCGAGGCCGAGCGTGAAGCCGCTTTGCGCGAGCACAATCAGGAGCTGGAGGACGAGCTTGCCAACTATGAACGCCAGAATCGCGCGGTTCGCCGCAGTCAGGAAAGCCTGGTGCCTCTGGCCAGGGAAAAGGTCGACCTCAGCATGGCCGGTTATCGCGCCGGAAAGGCCGATTTAGGTTCAGTGGTCACTGCCCGCCGCGAGCTGATCGAAGCCCGCCTCAAGCAAATCGATGTTGAGGAGCAACGTGCGTTAGCCAGTGCTCGCCTCTACTTAGCCTATGGGGAGTCTGCTCAATGAGTTCTAACATGTGGAAAGTGGCCTTACTGATGGGGATCTCGGCTGCCTTCGGCATCGCGGGCGGATACTGGATACCTAAAGCGCAAATGGCGGGAATGCCAGGAGCCTCGACTCAACCGGAGCCAAAAGGCTCAACGGATCGCAAGGCACTGTACTGGTATGACCCGATGTACCCGCAGCAAAAATTTGATCATCCGGGCAAGTCGCCTTTCATGGATATGCAACTGGTTCCCCAATACGCCGATGGCGGCGGCGACAGTGCATCGGTTCGCATTGATCCAAGCTTGACGCAAAACTTCGGTGTGCGGTTTGCCACTGTCAGCAAAGGCGTATTCGCTTCAAGCGTGGACGTGGTCGGCGTCCTGGCATTTAACGAGCGGGATGTCGCCGTCGTTCAATCCCGGACTGCGGGTTTTGTCGAGCGCGTTTATGCCCGAGCGCCTGGCGATGTACTCAATGCCAATGCCGCATTGGTGGATATTCTGGTACCGGAATGGGCAGGTGCGCAGGAAGAGTTTCTGGCGCTCAAGCAAAACGGCGATTCGGCTTTGCTGGGCGCGGCTCGCCAACGACTGCGGCTGACCGGCATGCCGACCGGATTGATTGCCCAGGTCGAGCGCAGTGGCAAAGTCCAACCGACCCTGACCATCAGCAGCCCTATGGGTGGCGTGCTGCAAGAGCTGAACGTGCGCGAAGGCATGACGATTGCCGCAGGCCAGACATTGGCCCGTATCAACGGTTTGAGCAAGGTCTGGATGGAGGTGGCCGTCCCGGAAGCCGAGGCGGGATCGCTGTTAATCGGCCAAGCAGTGCAGGCGCATTTCCCGGCATTTCCCGGGACGACGATCAAAGGGACCGTCAGCACGATTCTTCCCAACACCAACCCTGACAGCCGCACCCTTCGCGTGCGCATCGAGCTGCCCAATCCAGACGGGCATCTCAGGCCTGGTTTGACCGCACAAGTGAGTATCAGCCGCTCCACGCAGCAGAGTGTCTTATGGGTGCCTAGCGAAGCGGTTATCCGCACGGGGCGCAGAGCCCTGGTGATGCTTGCGCAGGATGGCGGTCGTTACCGTCCGGTAGAAGTGCAGATAGGACAGGACAACGACGGCAAAACCGCCATATTGAAAGGCCTGGAGGAAGGACAGAAGGTAGTGTCCTCGGGGCAGTTCCTGCTCGACTCGGAAGCCAGTCTCAAAGGCATCGTTGCAACCCCGTTGGATATGTCCACGCCAAGCACGGCGTCCGCGGTCTTGCATGAGGCGCAAGGCCAGGTTCTGGAAATCGATAATGCCCAGGTCAAAATTGCCCACGGCCCGTTCAACACCCTGGGTATGCCGGGTATGACCATGAGCTTCCCACTGGCCAATCCGGCGCTGATGGTGGGTATCAAAGCCGGCGATAAGGTTCGATTCTCAGTGAGCCAGAATGATGATGGCCTGCATGTCGAGACATTGGAAAAAACGGGAGGCCAGCCATGATTGCCGCGCTGATTCGCTGGTCGGTGGGCAACCGCTTCCTGGTGCTGCTGGCCACGCTGTTCATCACGGCATGGGGGATCTGGTCGGTTCAAACTACGCCTATTGATGCACTGCCGGATCTGTCGGATGTGCAAGTCATCATCCGTACCCCTTATCCAGGCCAGGCGCCGCAGATCGTTGAGAACCAGGTGACCTACCCGTTGGCTACCACCATGCTCTCGGTCCCCGGGGCTAAGACGGTTCGTGGGTATTCCTTTTTCGGCGACAGCTTTGTTTACGTGTTATTTGAAGATGGCACCGACCTGTATTGGGCTCGCTCGCGGGTCCTGGAATATCTGAGTCAAATACAAAGCCGCTTGCCGGCGAGCGCCAAGCCAGCCCTCGGCCCGGATGCGACCGGGGTGGGGTGGATTTACCAATACGCCTTGGTCGATCGTAGTGGCGAGCATGACCTGGCACAGTTGCGCGCCTTGCAGGACTGGTTCTTCAAATTCGAACTCAAGACCTTACCCAACGTTGCGGAAGTAGCCACCGTGGGGGGCATGGTCAAGCAATATCAAGTTCAACTCGATCCGCTGAAGATGGCTAGCTTGGGCATCACCCAGGCCGAGGTGACCGATGCCATCGGCAAGGCGAATCAAGAGACCGGTGGCGCTGTACTCGAATTGGCCGAGACGGAATTCATCGTGCGTGCCTCCGGCTACTTGAAGACGCTCAATGACTTTCGAGCCATTCCACTCAAGCTCGGCATAGGTAATGTGCCCGTCACCTTGGGAGATGTGGCCACGATTCATCTGGGCCCGGAAATGCGGCGCGGCATCTCCGAGCTCGACGGCGAAGGCGAGGCCGTTGGCGGCGTGGTGATTTTGCGCAGCGGCAAAAATGCGCGAGCGACCATTGCGGCGGTCAAAAGCAAACTCGAAGAGCTCAAAAGTAGTCTGCCTAAGGGAGTGGAAATCGTCACCACCTATGACCGCAGCAAACTGATTGATCGCGCGGTGGAAAACCTCAGCCATAAGTTGATTGAAGAATTCATCGTGGTTGCGCTGGTTTGCGGGATTTTCCTCTGGCACCTGCGCTCATCGTTGGTGGCGATCATCTCCTTGCCCGTGGGGGTGCTGATTGCTTTCATCGTCATGCGCCACCAAGGGATTAACGCCAACATCATGTCGCTGGGGGGGATTGCCATCGCCATTGGCGCCATGGTCGATGCTGCGGTGGTGATGATCGAGAATGCGCACAAAAAGATCGAGGCTTGGCATACGGACCACCCTGGGCAGGAACTGCAGGGCGAGGAGCACTGGCGCGTGATGACTGACGCGGCGACCGAGGTCGGCCCGGCGTTGTTCTTCTGCTTGTTGATCATCACCTTGTCTTTCATTCCGGTGTTCACACTCGAGGCGCAGGAGGGGCGCTTGTTCGGTCCGTTGGCATTCACTAAAACCTATGCCATGGCCGCTGCGGCGGGGTTGTCCGTGACCTTGGTACCGGTGCTGATGGGTTACTGGATTCGCGGGCGGATCCCTGAAGAAAAACACAACCCGTTAAATCGCTGGTTGATCCGTATTTATGAGCCCGCTTTGGACGCAGTATTGCGTTGGCCGAAAGCCACGATGCTGGTCGCGCTACTCGTTTTTGTCAGTGCCCTGTGGCCTATTTCCCATCTCGGTGGTGAATTTCTTCCACGTCTGGACGAGGGCGATCTGCTCTATATGCCTTCGGCGCTGCCGGGGCTATCGGCACAGAAAGCCTCACAGCTGCTGCAGCAGACCGATAGGTTGATCAAAACCGTCCCTGAGGTTGAACACGTATTTGGCAAAGCCGGTCGGGCTGAAACTGCTACGGACCCGGCACCGTTGGAGATGTTTGAAACCACCATCCAATTCAAGCCGCATGACCAATGGCGTCCTGGCATGACTCAGGAAAAGCTCGTAGAAGAGCTTGATCGGATTGTCCGCGTACCGGGTCTGACCAATATCTGGATTCCACCGATTCGCAACCGTATCGATATGTTGGCCACCGGTATCAAGAGCCCTATCGGGGTGAAAGTCGCTGGCACCAACCTGATGGAAATTGACGCGGTCACGCAGGCCGTCGAGAAAGTCGCCAAAGGGGTGCCGGGTGTCAGCTCGGCTTTGGCCGAACGGCTGACCGGTGGCCGTTACATTGACGTAGACATCGATCGCACGGCTGCGGCTCGCTACGGAATGAACATTGCTGATGTGCAAGCCATTGTGGCCAGTGCCATTGGCGGTCAAAACGTGGGAGAAACCATCGAAGGTCTCGCGCGCTTCCCTATCAGCGTCCGTTATCCACGTGAATGGCGTGACTCGCCCGGCGCTTTGGAACAACTGCCGATCAACACTTCGATGGGCACGCAGATCACCCTGGGTACGGTAGCGAAGGTGAAGGTTAGCGACGGCCCGCCAATGCTCAAGAGCGAGAACGCTCGTCCTTCGGGTTGGGTGTATATCGACGCGCGTGGTCGGGACATCGCCTCCGTTGTGGCTGATCTACGACTGGCAGTGAATAAGCAGGTCAAGTTGCAGCCGGGGATGAGCTTGGCGTACTCGGGACAATTCGAGTTTTTGGAGCGAGCCAATGCACGCCTCAAACTGGTCGTGCCCGCCACGCTGTTGATTATCTTCGTGCTGCTTTACCTCACCTTCACGCGTTTCGATGAGGCGTTGTTGATCATGGCCACCTTGCCTTTTGCGCTGTCTGGGGGCGCGTGGTTCATTTACCTCTTGGGTTTCAACCTGTCGGTGGCGACCGGGGTGGGCTTTATTGCCCTGGCCGGGGTGTCTGCCGAGTTCGGCGTGATCATGCTGCTGTATTTGAAGAATGCCTGGGCCGAAAGCCAAACCGCTGGCGATGGTTCTGAGCGCGGGCTGGTGGCGGCGATTCGGGAGGGGGCTGTACAACGTGTTCGCCCTAAGGCCATGACCGTGGCAGTCATCATCGCCGGTTTGTTACCCATTCTGTTGGGCAGCGGTACTGGCAGTGAAGTGATGAGTCGCATCGCTGCGCCGATGGTCGGTGGGATGGTCACCGCTCCTTTGCTTTCCCTCTTTGTCATACCGGCGGCTTATCGCTTGATGCGACGCCGCCATCTTTGCGCTGTACCCACCAACGATGAAGGAAAAATCCTATGAAACTGACTCTGATGGCAGTTGTAGCCACCGTAGCTGCGCTCTCCTTTAACGCCTACGCAGAAGAGATGAATAGGGGGGGAGAGTCGATGCAAGACATGAACATGAGCCCTGCGGCCAAGGCGATGAGCGCAACCAAGACACAAGGAATCATCAAGGCGATTGACGCAGAGAAGCACACGGTAACCATCGCACATGAAGCCATCCCGGCTATCAAGTGGCCCGCCATGACCATGGCATTTTCTACGACAGCGAATCAGATAGTCGGGCTTAGCTCAGGCGATCACGTTGCGTTCACCTTCGACCGTGTCGATGGCACGGCAAAGATTGAATCTATTGAAAAAATGAAATAACGCCGAGGCGGATAACCGGTTCGACTGTCGGGCCGGTTGTCTACAGGAAATAACTTGTTTCCTGGCGCTCAATTTAAACCAGTGCAAAGGAAAGTGCTGCACTGGGCAGTACGCCTCAGTTACCAGCACAGGTAAAGGGTTTTGCTTAATTAGAGGGTCGAGATATTTCATTGGCGGCTGCATAGATCTGGCCGCGTAGCCAACGTTGTGCGGGGTTATCATCATTGCTACCATGCCAAGCCATATCCACTTGTTGTCGTGCAACTGGGTAGGGCAGGGGTTTGATCATTAATCCTAGCGTTCGAGCAAATGTCCTGGCCAATGGTTCTGGCACAATCGCAAGTAGTTCACCTTGCTCCAGTAGCATCGGTAACGCCAGAAAATGTGGAACTATTACTTGTTTTCGTACTGATAACCCCGATTCTGCCAATGCTAACTCCAATGCCTGGCGATCATACATTTGTGCCTGTCTGGCTAATCCTCTTTCCAGTATATATCCGTTCAAAGCGCCGTCGCCGTAGCCCTCCAGGGACACAACAGCCAGCGAATACTCGACCACATCCTGAAGTCTTAAGGGGGCCGAGCCGATGGGGTGGCTGCTGCTGCAGATGAACACTTCTTTCTGAAATAACACAGGTGCTGTGCGCAAGCGTTCAGGAACTCTACTGAACGTACCGATGGCTACGTCGATACGTCCTAAATCGATTTGCTCCGCCAGGTCCAATCGGGTCGCAGGTGTAATGATCAAATCGATACGCGGAGCTGCATCTGTTAGTTGTCGGTTAAGTTGCGGAATGAGCGTCGCGCAAATATAGTCATTGGCGGCAATTGTGAAAGAGCATTGCACATGTTGCGGTTCAAATGGAGACGCTGCGCGGGTGAGCACATCATTCATACTGTGCAGTGCGTGGCGTAGTGGGCCGATAATTTCCATGGCATAGCTTGTCGGGGTCATTCCCCTGCCGGTACGCACGAAAATTTCCTGGTCCAGTACTTCACGCAACCTCGATAATGCATGACTGACTGCGGACTGGCTCAAATGCAGTCGTTGGCTGGCTCGAAGGACACTTCCTTCTTCCATCACGGCATTGAATACCCTAATTAAATTCAAATCCAGCTTGTTAAAAGCAACCATGACAGCCATTCCGGATGAGAGGGCGTTGAGGAAAAATTTGCGTTCATAGATCAGTCTTTTGCAAGAATGTATCGAGATTTAGCATAGATGAATATCATGCATTATGACACTGCAGAATGATCATTTTTTGTCCAGATGCAATTGTGGGAGAGTTTTAGAAAGTCAACGGGAAGTGTCTGCAAATGAAAGAACGCGAACAGTTGATCAGCATCTGCATTGAATTTCTTTCAAAAGTAAAGGATAAAACCGCAGGTGCTGACCTTGATAAATGGTTGAACGAAACATACGGGCCCGATAGTGAAACTTACCAGGCAATAGCTGATCTTGTGATAAAAGGAGTTTCACAAGGCTGGGCAGCCGATACAGAAATTAGTGGCCCAAATTATCGTCGTAGCCGGTTGTGCGAACCTTGTGCAGAGACGTTTTACTTTAGTATTACTACGGTTTATATGGACAGCAAAGGTTATGAATTAAACAATTCAGAGCGCACATTTCGCGGGGATTACCACCTCCATCCGTATGGCGAGTTGAATATGGTCATTCCTCTTGATCAGGGAGCGGTGCTCGCGGGGCCTCGGGGCTGGCAGGGGGCTGGTTGGACTGCACCCGCCCCGGGAAGCCATCACTATCCCGAAGTGAAAGGCGGTGCAGTGATTGCCTTTTTTTTCCTGCCAGCAGGTCGAATCTCCTATGAGATCGAAGCTCAAGGCTAGTAGATGCGGGGCGCATATTGCTCCAGGCTCTGTACGACATGTATCTGTGTTCGTCCATGCGGCGTTGAAAGGCAGGCTCGCAATGCTTATTGACAACTCGTCAACTGCGCTTATTCTCCTGCTTTCGCCTTGCCTGATCTGCGTTCGAAAATATTTCGTACAGACCCTGAAAGTCGAGGATTAAGGTAAAGATCTCCTTGTTACGGGTGATCTTTTATGAGATTTGCAGCTTTAACTAACAAGTCTATATTAAAAAGCAAGCTATGATCATTTGGACCGTTTCTGACTGCTTTTGCGCGACAGATTGCAATTTTCGTCATTGTTAGTCGGTGATCTGGCTCATTCGTAAATAGGAGGTACAATGACTCAATCTCAACAGTTTTTGCCTACTAACATTTGGAATGGTTGCTTGTTCGATGGGCAATGGCGTAAGGGCGACAATACCGTTGCTGTCACAGAACCGGCGACCGGCAAACAATTGGGCCAGATCGCACTGGCCGACGCTGCGCTTATCGCCCGACAGGCGGCGATAGCAGCCTGTGCCCAAGAGACGTGGGCTGCCCTGCCTTATGACGAGCGCGCGCAGGTGATGCGTAAAGCTGCAAGCCTTGCAGAAGAACATGCAGCGGCAATCATCGATTGGGTAGTACGCGAAAGTGGTTCAATCCAGTTAAAAGCCGGTTCGGAGGTCGCGTTGGCGACCAAGTCGCTGCACGAATCGGCGTCGCTGCCGTCGCGCAGCACAGGAGAAGTACTCCCGTCGCAACCCGGTCGATTGAGCTTGGCGCGTCGGCGCCCCTTGGGCGTGGTCGGGGTCATCTCACCGTTCAACTTTCCGCTTTACCTGGCTATGCGTGCGGTTGCTCCGGCGCTGGCACTAGGCAACGCCGTGATACTCAAGCCCGATCCGCGCACCGCGGTATGCGGTGGTTTCGTGATCGCTCGCCTGTTCGAACTGGCGGGGCTACCGGCCGGCGTGCTGCAAGTTCTTCCCGGTGATGGCGCTACCGGTGCAGCCATGACCAGCGACCCGAACATCGCAATGATCCAGTTCACGGGTTCCACCGCAGCCGGTCGCAAGGTGGGCGAAGCGGCTGGACGCAACCTGAAGAAAGTATCTTTGGAGTTGGGAGGCAAGAACTCGTTGATCGTGCTCGACGATGCCGATCTGGATCTGGCCGTCACCAATGCAGCCTGGGGGGTCTACCTGCACCAGGGCCAAATCTGCATGGCCACCGGGCGTGTGCTGGTGCAGCGCGGCATTTACGAGCAGTTCCTCGATAAGCTGACCGCCAAGGCGCGTAGCCTGCGTGTCGGCGACCCGACTGGGGCGGATGTGCAGATAGGCCCGCTGATCAATGAACACCAACGCGACAATGCGCTACGTATCATCGAAGCGGCTCGTCAAGCCGGTGCAACCGTGCAGGTAGGTGGTCATTATGAGGGCCTGTTCTTGTCACCCACCGTACTTGGCAACGTGAGTTCGGACAACCCTGCGTTCCGCGAAGAAATCTTCGGGCCGGTGGCGGTGGTGACGCCTTTCGATACCGATGAGCAAGCGATCAAGTTAGCCAACGACACCGAATACGGTCTGTCGATGGCAGTCATATCGAATAACGTCGGACGGGCACTCAAGCTTGGCCAACGCTTGCGCACGGGCTTGTTGCATATCAACGATCAGACCGTCAACGACGAAGTGGTCAACCCGTTCGGTGGCGTCGGCGCTTCGGGTAACGGAACGAGTATTGGAGGCCCGGCCAACTGGGAAGAGTTTACTCAGTGGCAATGGCTCACCATCCAGGGCGAAGCACCTGATTATCCCATCTGAGGAGAAAGTCATTATGCATATAGCCGCAGATCGACGTGCGGTCACCGTCGCGGTGGCCCGAACTCCAGGCCAGCCCTTCACCATTGAAACGGCCTACCTCCGTGCGCCTCGAAGTGACGAGGTATTGGTGAAGGTAGTCGCCGTAGGCATGTGCCACACAGACCTGATCGTGCGTGATCAGCACTACCCGGTGCCGTTGCCGGCAGTGCTCGGCCACGAGGGCTCAGGTGTCGTCGAAGCGATAGGACCCAACGTCAAGAACCTGAAGGTCGGTGACCACGTGGTATTGACCTACGGTGCTTGTGGCCATTGTGCGCCTTGCGTCAGTGGCCATGAAACGTATTGCAAGAGCTTCTACGAGCATAACTTTGGCGGTGCCGGTCCGGACGGGGACATTGCCTTGCAAAGTGAGGACGGCGAACCGCTGCATGATCATTTTTTCACACAATCTTCGTTCTCAACCTACGCGCTGGCCCGCGAGAGAAATGCGATCAAAGTACCGGTCGAGGCACCGCTGGCATTGCTAGGCCCCTTGGGCTGCGGTATCCAGACAGGTGCAGGTGCCGTCATCAATTCGCTGAAGGTGCGTCCCGGCAGCAGCTTCGTCTCCTATGGCGCTGGAGCCGTGGGATTGAGCGCGGTCATGGCCGCGCGCATTGCCGGCGCCACCACCATCATCGCAGTCGATGTGGTGCCTTCCCGGCTGGAGCTCGCCATCGAACTAGGTGCAACCCATACCATAAACAGCCGGGAAGTTGAGCTCATCGACTCTGTGCGAGAAATAACAGGTGGCGGTGCCGATTTCGCGCTGGAGTCCACTGGCCGACCGGAAGTCCTTGAAGCCAGCATCGAGGCGCTTGGCGGGATGGGTACATTAGGTATCGTCGGAGCGCCAAAGCTTGGGACCAAGGCGAGCTTCGATATTAACAGTCTGATATTGGGCGGGCGCACCATCCGGGGTATCGTGGAGGGAGACAGTGTGCCTCAAATATTCATTCCTCAACTAGTTGAGCTGTATCAACAAGGACGGTTTCCATTCGACCGATTGGTCAAGTTCTATTCATTCGAACAGATCAACCAAGCCGCCGAGGACAGCACAAAAGGCATCACACTCAAACCCATCCTACAGATCGCCGAAATTGACTAATAGAACTAACCACACACACCACTAGGCAAGCGCCAGCCGCTCAGCGCACGAACGTCGTGATCAAGGCAATCGAAGCGCATCCGGTTCCCGTAAACGGTCTGGATGCGCGGTAGGGGCTGCTCGAAAACTGCGCTGTCATTATCCTCGCAGCCCCGGTCTATATGGGCGAGCGCTCGGCGCATATAGGCATTCCGAGCCCTGGCGCCGGGACTCATCACCGATAATAAATGAAAGGATCAGGTGCTCGCCGCCGCCCCAATGGTGTTTTTTAAATACTCGACCGACAATGGGCAGCAAGATTTCATCGGTTGAGGAATGATTATGGATCGTCTGTCTACGTTGCTGTCTCGATTTGGCGTTCGCGCGAACCTGTTTTACAACGATCAGCTTTGTGGGGTTCAAACCTACGGTGACGTTGATCAGCGTGGCCATATCCACCTGTTGCAGGCAGGTACGGTGACAATGCAGGGTGTTGATAACCGCGATAGGGTACTTACCCAACCCAGCTTGATATTCCTGCCACGGCCATGCCGACACCGCTTGTTTGCCCAGGAGTCCGACGGTGCTCGGCTCCTCTGCGCGTCGATGGATTTTGAAGGCGGTATCGACAACCCGCTGTCAGCCTCCCTACCGGACGTGTTGATTTTGCCTTTGGACAAATTACCGTTGCTGGCCACCACGCTGACGTGGATGTTCGCGGAGGCAGCCGATGGCCACTGTGGTAAAGAGGCGGTGATCAATCGACTGTTCGAGTTGCTGATTATATTGTTATTTCGGCATCTGCTGGACCAGAATCAATTGCATACTGGTTTGATGGCAGGATTGGCCGATCCTCGGCTTGCGCACTCTTTGCTGCGTGTCCATGACGCTCCCGACCACCCTTGGTCAATTGCGGAGATGGCGGATGAATCTAACATGTCACGTTCCGCTTATGCGGCGCATTTTCGAACCGTGATAGGACAAACCCCGGCAGAGTATTTATTGAGCTGGCGTGTCAGTCTGGCTCAGAAACTATTGCGAGAAGGTCGAGCCATCAATTTGATCGCCGAAGATGTGGGTTATGACAGCCCGTCGGCTCTGGCACGTGCATTTCGCAGAAAAACCGGAGTCAGCCCCCGTGAGTGGACTAAAGCGCTGACAGCACATGGAGGACAGGGTTGAAAACTGTATGGCGGTTGATAAGCCTTGCACAAACAATGACCCGAGTGCGATCCGCACTCGGGTCATTGAAGTGGTCATTGATCAGTTGGAGCGGGATTCAAGCTCAACCAGAGAATGCCCGGCCACGAAAACCGAGGCGGCCAGCAGTCCAATGTCCTTGAGCAGAAATTGGCCTGGAGCAATGGTGATGGCTGGAAAGCCAAGCCCTGGTTCGAACACGCCCGGAGTTGAAAACATAAAGCTCACAGTGGTCACAAACAAGCCGGCGGACAGGGCGCCTCCCAAGAGGGAGAGCTTAGGAGATAAGAAGCGACCCAGTATCAGAGCACCAATGGATACTTCCAAAACACCCAGCAGGTAAGAGAACATGTTCACACTGAAAATCTTGTAGACCCAGCCCAGCAGCGGACTATTGCCAACCAATGGAACTAAGCCTTGCGCTTCGTAGTTGGTGAATTTCATTCCGCCGAACCAGAAGTAGATCACGGCAAGGGCGAAATAAACGCCAAAGATTCCTAGGTTCATGGTGGTGGCGCCCAGTGAGTGTTTCTGAGTTTCGCCGTTCGCTTTGTAATTTGCAGCAGCCAGAGTTTTCATGAAATTGATTTCCAAATAACGGGTAACGGATTGGGCATGGCGTCAGCCTGGGGTCGCTGGTTTCTGGCTGTTCGCATGTCGTTCAAAATCCCACCGGGTTAGTACGTTGGGGTGCAGAAATTATTACCTTTAAGTGGAAATCGATGTGCTCCGAACGTGCAGTATTTGCTGCAGATCGTCTCGAACGAGGTTTTTTGAACTTGTCCATGCTCGGGCAATGTGCGAGTGACCTCGGGGTTTGGTAATTTGCCCCGCAGGCTGGGAAGTTGAGTTTATGGAAGGTATTTTTCACAGAAAACGACAATCAGCTCCATGAGTGGACTAAGGCGCTGAGGGCACTTGGGGCAGGGTTGAAGATTTCTTCTGCGGGATGGCGGTTTATAAGCCTTGCACAAACAATGGCCCGAGTGCGATGTGCACTCGGGCCATTGAAGTGGTCGTTGATCAGTTGGCGCGGGATTCAAGCTCAACCAGAGAATGCCCGGCTACGAAAATCGAGGCGGCCAGCAGTCCAATGTCCTTGAGCAGAAATTGGCCTGGGGCAATGGTGATGGCTGGAAAACCAAGTCCTGGTTCGAACACGCCCGGAGTTGAAAACATAAAGCTCACGGTGGTCACAAACAAACCGGCGGACAGGGCGCCTCCCAAGAGGGAGAGCTTAGGAGATAAGAAACGGCCCAGTATCAGGGCACCAATGGATACTTCCAAAATACCCAGCAAATTGGAGAACATGTTGACACTGAAAATCTTGTAGACCCAGCCCAGCAGCGGACTATTGCCAACCAATGGAACTAAGCCTTGTGCTTCGTAGTTGGTGAATTTCATCCCACCGAACCAGAAGTAGATCACGGCAAGAGCGAAATAAACGCCAAAGATTCCTAGGTTCATGGTGGTGGCGCCCAGTGAGTGTTTCTGAGTTTCGCCGTTCGCTTTGTAATTTGCAGCAGCCAGAGTTTTCATGAAATTGATTTCCAAATAACGGGTAACGGATTGGGCATGACGTCAGCCTGGGGTCGCTGGTTTCTGGCTGTTCGCATGTCGTTTAAATCCCACGGGGTTAGCGCGTTGGGGTGTAGAGATTGTTACCTTTAAGTGGAAATCGATGTGCTCAGAGCGTGCAGTATTTGCTGCAGATCGTCTCGAACGAGGTTTTTTTTCGGCCCGCTTACGCTCGGGCGGTGCATGAATGACCTCAGCACTTGGTAATTGAGTAAGGAGTCTGGGAGAAAGAGGTGCGGTGAAAGGTGCCCAGGAGCTGGTGGCGCCGAAATTGACTTGCTGAGCTCACCACACAGGCCGCTAGCTGAACATTCAGCGTTGGTTCCTGAGGATCGATACGAGGCCGGTCATAGGTCGTGCGGGGAGGAGGGGTGAAAACGAGTAACGCTGGGATTGCCCCAGCGTTACTCGAGCCGGTCACTTCGGCTGGTTGGATTGCTGAGGGACGTATTGCGGCCATCCACCCGCAAGGGAGACAAACAAATCTACCGCGCTGGTGGTACTTCTTGCCTGGCTGTCAGCTTCTGAGATCTGGGCGTTGTAAAGCGAGCGTTGTGCGTCCAGCAACTCGAACAACTCGATAGCTCCAGCTTGATACCTGGCGCTGGAAATCCCCGCGGCTTTTTCCCAGCCATTCGAAGCACTTACCAGCCGTGCATTTTCATCCTTGTTTCTGGCGAAGCGGACCAGTGCATTGTCGACGTCTTCCAGTGCTCTGAGTACCGTTTGCTGATACCCCGCCAGCCGGGCAGCTGCTTGGGCGTCGGCAGCGGCGATGCGGCTCTTGACCCGCCCCACATCCAGGAACGACCAGTCAATGCCCAGCAAAGCCAGATTGGACTCGCCACTGCTGGAGTAAAGTCCGTCGCCACTGAACGCGTAGGTGCCAAATGCCGCGCCCAGACTGACCCTCGGGAAAAGGTCAGCCGTGGCAACGCCCACTCGCGCAGTCGCTGCATGGAGCTGATACTCGGCGGAGGCGACATCCGGCCGCCGTCGGATGATGTCCGCTGGCGTACCCGGTTCGATGACATCCGGCACTACCGGCATACCGGTATCTTTCTGCAATTGCGCATCCAGAGCGGTGGGTGTGAGTCCCGCCAGTACGGCCAGTCGGTGCCTGTCTACCGCAACGCGGGCTTCGAGTTGCGGGATGCGCGACAGCGTTGTATCGAGCTGGGCCTGAGCTCGGGAGAGATCGTAGGTCGAACCACGTCCCGCATCCAGCCGACCCTGCACGATATCCAGCGTTTCCCGCTGGCTGTCGGCATTGGTTTTTGAAAGCCTGAGTATCTTCTGGGCAGCACGTAGGTCGATGTAAGTTGACGCGACCTGGCTGACCACGGCGACCTGCATGGCTTGCAGGTCGCTGGCTCGCGCCGCCGTTTCGGATTTCTGAGACTCCACCGAGCGCCGTATCCGGCCGACGAAGTCCAGCTCCCAATTCAACGAGGCCTTGTTTGCATACACATCATCGCTACGTGAAGCTCCGTTTGCTTCATCGGTGCTCAGCCGTTGGTGACCGGCTTGCGCCGACAGGGTGACTGTCGGGATCTGATCGAATCTGGCCAGGCGCAGCAGCGCGTTCGCTGCGTCGTAATTGGCCAGAGCCGTGCGCAAGTCATAGTTGGCGGCCAGTGCGGTTTTCACCAGAGACGTGAGCTGTGGATCTTCGAATCGGTTCCAGAACTCATAATCAGCGGCGTTCGCTTGTGATTGAGCTGCGGGCGCGACATTGGCCTGGGTGAATGTCTCAGGCATGTCGGGCGTCTGGGGCCGATGAAAATCGGGCCCGACCGTGCAGCCCTGCAAGATGGCCATCAATACAGGCATGGACCAGCTTTTTACCTTAACCATGGTGCAAGTCCTCCGCAGCGTGTGGGGCTAGGCTCGAGGTGTGGTTGGGGACGGTGGCACCGAGTTTCCTTAGCGCCACGTAGAACACCGGCGTCAGGAACAGACCGAAGATCGTCACGCCGAGCATCCCGGCGAAAACAGTAACGCCGGTGGCGTGACGTACTTCGCTCCCCGCGCCCATTCCGACCAGCAGCGGCACCGCACCGGCGATGAACGCCACCGAGGTCATGACAATAGGACGCAGGCGCAGACGGCATGCTTCCAGGGCCGCTTCGATAGTACCTTTGCCTTGCATCTCGAGTTCGCGTGCGAACTCCACGATCAAAATGGCGTTTTTGCAAGCCAGTCCCATGAGCACCACCAGGCCTACCTGCACGAACACATTATTGTCTCCGCCGGTCAGCCATACCCCTGTCAAGGCGGCAAACATGCAGATGGGCACGATAAGAATCACCGCCAATGGCAATGTCCAGCTCTCGTACAGTGCGGCCAGTACCAGGAACGCCAGCATGACGGCGATCGGGAAGACGATGGCTGCGGTGTTACTCTGGGTCACCTGTTGATAACTCAGGTCAGTCCACTCCAGCTCAATCCCACGGGGTAGCGTGCGCGCCGCGATGTCTTGCAGTTTCTTGATGACTTCGCCCGAAGACATGACTCTCGGATCGGCATCGCCAATCAGGTCGGCCGCCGGGTAACCGTTGTAGCGCATGACCGGGTCCGGGCCGAAGGTCGGCACGATGTCTACCATTGCGCTGATCGGCACCATCTCGCCGTGTACGTTGCGCACACGCAGATTGCCAATATCCGTCGGACTCTGTCTGAAGCGCGAGTCTGCCTGAGCGACGACTCGGTAGACACGCCCCAGTATGTTGAAGTCATTGACATAAACCGAGCCCAGATATGTTTGCAATGTATCGAAGATAGCCGTCAGTTCCACACCTTGGGCTTGCGCCTTGGTGCGGTCCAGCTTCACCTCCAGCTGCGGAATGTCGGACTGGTAGGAGCTTACCGGGAACGTCATGCCCGGAGTGCTGGCCACTGCCGCCTGGAATTTGTTCAGGGCCTGCTGCAAGGCCGCGTAACCCAAGCCGCCTCGATCGGTCAGGAACAACGAATAACCGGAACCGTTACCCAGGCCTTGGATGGGCGGCGGCAACAGCGCATAGGCGGAGCCGTCCTTGATCGCCGCGAACTTGCGGTTGAGCTCGGCGTTGATTTCCGCCGCACTGCGTGTGCGCTCCGAAAACGGCTTGAGCAGTACGTAGGAGGTTACCAGGTTGGGGGTCGTGGTGTTCTGCAGCGCATTCGAGCCGACATAGGAGTTGGCATAGGCCACGCCGTCGATGCTCGAGGCAATCGCTGACATTTCACGCGCAACTGCATCGGATCGAGCCAGTGAGGCTCCCGGTGGCAGTGTTGCGCCCGCGAAGAGGTAGAGCTTGTCCTGGTTGGGAATAAAGCCGCTGGGAATTACATTAAACAGAGTAGCGGTGGCGCCCAACAACGCGGCATAGACCACGAAGACAACCCCGCGCCGTGGCAGGAGCCGAGCGATGGTGCCCTCGTAGCGCTCCGAATTGCGATTGAAGAATCGGTTGAATGGGCGCAACAACCAGCCCAGTGCCGCATTCATCCAACGAGTCAGGCGATCAGGCGGGGCGTGATGATGACGCAGCAGCTTGGCGGCCAGTGCCGGCGACAGGGTCAGCGAGTTGATCGTCGAGATGACAGTCGAAATCGCAATGGTGACAGCGAACTGCTTGTAGAACTGTCCCGTGACGCCGCTCATGAATGCCATGGGAATGAATACGGCGCACAACACCAGCCCGATTGCCAGGATAGGCCCCGAGACTTCACGCATGGCCTGATGCGCCGCCTGCAGCGGACTCAGGCCCAGTTCGATGTTGCGTTCGACGTTTTCCACTACCACGATAGCGTCGTCCACCACGATCCCGATTGCCAGGACCAGGCCGAACAAGGTCAGGGTATTGACGGAGTAACCCAGTATGTAGAGAAATGCGAAGGTGCCGACGATCGATACAGGCACGGCGATCAATGGAATGATCGAGGCCCGCCAGGTCTGCAGGAACAGCACCACCACCAAGACGATAAGCACCATCGCCTCGAACAGCGTGTGTTGAACGGCGCTGATCGACTCCCGGACAAAAACCGTGGGATCCCAGACGCTGACGTACTTCACGCCTTCAGGGAAGTCCTTGGACAGGCTATCGAGTTTGGCGTAGACCGCGTTGGCCACCTCAATGGCATTGGCGCCAGGAGTGAGGAAGAAGCCGATAGCGACTTCCTGGTTTTTGCCGCGAAATACCCGCAACGTATAGTCGCTGGAGTCCAGTTGCACTCGCGCTACTTGCGAGAGGCGCGTGACTTGCCCGTCGCCACCGGCCTTGATAATGATATCGCCAAATTCCTGCTCGGTTTTCAGTCGACCCTGAACGTTGATCGAAATGAGGAATTCGTTGTCCTGCGGCGAAGGCTCTGCCCCTAGTTGACCCGCCGACACTTGTACGTTCTGCTGGCGAATCGCGGCGATTGCGTCCTGAGCGGTGATACCGCGCGAGGCAAGCTTGTCGGGATCGAGCCAGATGCGCATGGCATAGTCGCCCGCTCCATACAGGATGATGTCGCCAATCCCGGGAATACGTGACAACTCATCTTTCACATGCAGACGCAGATAGTTGCGCAGGTACAGGGCGTCGAACTTGTCGTTGGTCGAGAACATGTCGACGAACATCAACGGCGTCGGCGATTGCTTCTGGGTGGTGATGCCGTATTGGCGAACCGATTCGGGCAAGCGCGAGAGTGCCTGGCTCACCCGGTTCTGCACGCGCACGGCGGCGGTATCCGGATCAACTTTGGAGTTGAAGGTGGCGAC
Source organism: Pseudomonas agarici (assembly GCF_900109755.1). GTDB lineage: Bacteria > Pseudomonadota > Gammaproteobacteria > Pseudomonadales > Pseudomonadaceae > Aquipseudomonas > Aquipseudomonas agarici. The sequence continues at coordinate 93,159 of NZ_FOAR01000002.1, forward strand.
CACCTGGAGCGTGCCGTTGGAACTGGCGACCGACTTCAGGTAAATCATGTCTTCGACGCCAGTAATCGCCTCTTCCAGCGGGACGGCGACTGACTCGGCGATTTCCTTGGGGTTTGCGCCAGGGTAGGTGGCTTTTACCACGACTGTGGGTGGCACAACTTCCGGATATTCGCCCACCGGCAGCAGCGGCATTGCAACTAGGCCCGCCGCGAAAATAATAATCGACAGAACAATCGCGAAGATTGGTCTGTCGATGAAAAACTTGGAAAAGTCCATGATAGGAGCCTTTGATGATGACTTTTAGTTTCTCACGGTATTGGAAACTTGACGTTCGCTGTTGCCCGTGGGGGTGACTGGAGTCCCACTGGCATGGATGTTTTGCAGGCCAGATACGATGATCTTGTCATCGCGTTCAATTCCGGAAATGATGACGCGTTGTTTGTCGAGCAGTGTTCCTGTGTCGACATAACGTTTCTCGGCTTTGTTGTCGGCGCCCAAAACATAAACATATTTCTTGTCCTGATCGGTCAATATCGCCCGATCCGGTATGAGTGTGGCCGGCGCTGGTTCGCCCACTGACATTTGAACTTTGGCAAAAAGCCCTGGAGTGAGGAGACGGTCGGCGTTGTTCACGGTTGCGCGTGCACGAACGGTACCCGTAGTTGCGTTCACTTGGTTGTCGACGAAGCTCAATTGGCCAACGTAGGGGAAGTTCTCATCGCCTGCCAGGCCGATGCGCACGGAGGCGTTGCCGGAGGTTTTCAGCGTCTTCTGGTAACTCAGGAAACTGTGCTCGTCCGGGTCGAAGTAGACGTAGATCGGATCCTGCGAAACGACAGAGGTCAGAACGGACTGATCGGCAACGGCCAGATTACCGAGCGTCAACTGGGCTCGACTGGTGCGCCCGTCGATCGGTGAGCGGACCTCGGTGAACTCCAGGTTCAGTGCAGCGGCGGCCACTGCCGATTCGGCGGTGTGTACCTCGGCAAGGCTCTGATCATGGGCCGACCGCCTCTGTTCCGCCTCCTCCTTCGATACGGCGTTGCTCTTGATCAGCTGTTGCGAACGCTGGTCTTGCTGGCTGGCGAACGCCAGCGACGCACGGGCCCGCTCTAACTGAGCGCGTGCGCTGTCCAGCGCGGTGCGATAGGGACGCTGGTCGATAACGAAGAGCAGATCTCCTTTTTTGACCTCGCTACCCTCCTTGTAGGCCACCTTGGTGATGTAGCCGCCGATACGGGGGAGGATCGCCACCGTTTCCTTGGCACTGACCCGGCCATTGAAGCTGTCCCAGGTTTTGATGGTTTTAACGGTAACGCCGGTCACCTCGACAGCGGGAGCGCTGGCGGCTGATGCCTGGCTGGGTTCTTTATTGCAACCACTGATCAACAATACAGTGGTGATAATTCCGGTAACGGTGACTAAACGGGCGCGCACAGGATCATCCTTACTAATGTATATCGATGGAGAGGGCAAGTTTTCAATTTGCAGATTGCTTATCGGTCGGATGATTGGCATTGGCAGCCTGTTTTTCTTCTTGTTCCGCTATCTGGGACTCTTTCTGTTTGTGCTTTTCAATCTCTGTCTGTTGGGCAAAGGTCGCTGTGTTTTTTTCATGAAACCGCTGAAGTGCATCCGCGCCGTCAGAAGCATGGGCGAAAATAGGTAGAATAGAAATAAGTATTGCGAAGAATTTGATGGTGTTTTTCATGGTGTTTTCTCAAATGGTGCGCACAGTGAGGTGCTAAATTAAATTCAGTTTGAGGTTTGGCAGCAGGCAGAGCTAATAGGCAAAAATCAGCGGGAAGATAAAATAACCATCTCCTCTGAAGCGCCCCGGACTTGATAGCCTCTGTCACTTCGTCGACATAAAAAATCTGACATCGAAGTGGCTCTCTATACTAGCTTTCGCAATATTAACGTAACGTTATCTGGCCAAGTTATTATTTCTTGTATTGTGCCCCTATTGCTTTTTACCTTTAGTCCGATACATGCTTCTCTGCCCAAAAGTCGAACCTCGCTGGTGCGTGTTGAAAATGCCGCCTCCTCCAAAGAGTTAACGAAGGAGGTTCACCTTCGTTTAGCATATCTTTCGCATGCAGCATGCTACGCCGTAGGCGCAACCGTTGATCCGAGCCATGTTTAGCAGTCCTACAAACAGGGCGTGCCGCTCCGACCGAGAGGTTGCTGTGTCGAGACCCTTATTAGTCTTATGGCGTGGGGCGAATGGGTGGCAGTGATGCCTATGGTGCCCCTGGGGCTCAGAGCTCGACACGATGCCCTGGCATGGGACTACTATAGAAAAAAACCGTCCTTCGATAAACTAGGTCTATACGTTTTGTTTTTACGGAAACCCGTACAATGGCATTTGACCGGTTGGAGGCGATGCGAGCGTTCTGCCGTATCGTCGAAGTAGGTAGTTTCAGTCGCGCAGCGGAGTCGTTGAATTTGGCCAAGACGACGATCTCGGGCCAGGTTCAGGCACTGGAGAGCCTGCTGGGCATAAAGCTGCTGCATCGCACGACTCGCAAGGTTTCTACCACCGCGGAAGGTGCTGCCTACTACCGTCGTGCTCGCACGGTGGTGGAGGATGTAAATGAGCTAGAAGCGTCTGTTTCGCGAAGTCGTAATGCCATTCTCGGGCATGTCAAGATCGAAATGCCTTCGCCGGTAGGCATTTTGTTGATAGCTCCTTCATTACCGGATTTCGCCGCCAGATTCCCGCAGATCCATTTAGAGATTAGTTGCGGTGAGCGTATCGTGGACCTCGTCGAGGAGGGCGTGGATTGCGCCATTCGTGTCGGGCTTATCTTGGATCAGAATCTAATCCGTCGTCCAATCGGAATGATGCGCTTCTGCTTCTGCGCCTCTCCCTCCTACCTGGCTGGAGCCCCCGCGCTTGATGCCCCTACGGATCTTCCCGAGCATAGGCATCTAGGCTTCAAATTCCCGGCGACCAATAGGCGGCATCTGCCGATACTCACTCGTGGAGAAGAGCATTTCACGCTCGATCACCCACCGACGATGTATTTCAACAATGGCGGTGCCACGGCTGCAGCCGCGGTGGCTGGGCTGGGCGTGGCATTTCTGCCAAGGGCCGAAGCTGATGCGCATTTGCAAAAGGGCAGCCTGGTTGAGGTATTGGCTGATTGGCAAATGGCGAGCATGCCGATCTCGCTGGTCTATCCCGCTACCCGAGATTTGTCGGCGAGGGTACGGGCTTTTGCCGACTGGGCAACCACCTTAATGGCTAGCGATCCACTGTGGGCGCTTGAGTAGGGGTGGGGCCCAACGGATTTCCTCTCGGCTTGTTGCTGGACTGTGCTCATTCACTCAGGTTTGAGCTTCAGGCTGCGCAATTAGGTGTCGTAAAAATAGATAGTTAATTTCAATTTTGGATCGTTATCATGGATTTGGAAGCGCTGACCGACTTCAATCTTGTCGCCGCACTGGGAGGCTTTGGAAAGGCCAGCCGAAGTAGTGGCCGCCCCAAGACCACATTATCGCGCCGGGTGATGTACTTAGAGGAAAGCCTGGGAGTACGTTTGTTCCAGCGTGGGGCGAGATCACTGCGACTGACTGATGAAGGCCGCGCGCTTTACGAGCGCACACACCATCTGATCACAGAAATTCTCGATGTGGGGGATTTTGTGGCTACTGGGCTCTCGATTCCCAGCGGGCGGCTACGTATCAGCGTGCCCGTGTTATTTGCACATACGATGATCGGCCGGATTGCCGCGGGCTTTGCGAAGGCGTATCCCAATGTGGTGTTGGAAATCTTCGCCGAAGACCGCAATGTGAAGTTGGTCGAGGACCATTACGACATCGCTATTCGGGTAAATCCAAAACCCGATGAATTACTGGTCGGCCGCTGCTTTGCTCGAGATGAGATGCTGGTGGTTGCTCCTGCGTCGATGCCTGTTCCCGAAGGCAAAGGCTTGGGCGAGCCGATCGACGTGCCCGCTGTTATGCTGACAAGTGGGTTTGATAGCGGACAATGGACCTTCATGCGCGATGATCGTCAGATTACGTTGAACCCACAGCAGCGCTTACTTATGTCATCGCTCATTCCTGTGCGAGATGCCGTGCTGGCCGGAGCTGGCGTGGGATTGCTGCCACGGTCGCTGTTGGGCCAGAACGGCATAGATCAGAGCGCGCTCAAAATCTGGGGCAATGTACTCAACAGGCCCATCGAGCTTTGGGTATTACACTCATCGCGGCGTCTGGCGAGCAGTAAGGTCACCGCGTTCATTGAGTATCTGAGTAACCAATTTCCGGAGCATCAGCTGGTATAGCCTGTGCTCAAGAAACGCTGTTCAGCACTCCGTGCCCGGCAATGATTTCAGGAACGCAAGCAGGTCCTCCGTCACTCGTTCTCTACACTCGAATGGTAAATAGTGGCCTTCATTTTTGTACTCTACATAGCGTGCGTGCGGTATCAATTGTGCGGCTTTACGTCCGGTAACCGCGACCGGCGCGCTTTGATCGCTGTCTCCGTGAATGATCAGCGTAGGTACGCTGAATTTTTTCAGATCTTCATGGAAGTCCGTGCTATACCAAGCCTCGGCGCTATCAATCACTGCTCTGGAGCTCGCCTGATACGTCATATGCAGATACCACTGCTGCATGGCGACTTCTGAAAAAGTAGCGTGCGCATAGCCATCCAGACAGCCGATTCGATCATCGCAGAGTGCCTGCTTTAAGCCGTCAAACGCCGCACGCTCCATTCCTAATGGATTATTGGCGGACTGCGCCAATTGCGGTGTGACACCTGCGAGCAGTACTGCGCCGCAGATTCCCTCGGCACCAAAGCGACCCAGGTAGCGAGCGACTTCACCGCTGCCCATGGAATAGCCAACAAGCACTGCGTTCTGTAGCTTCAAGTGCTGGATAAGGCCACGCAAGTCATCGCTGAAGGTCTGGAAGTCGTAGCCGTTCCAGGGGCGATCCGATCGGCCAAAGCCACGGCGGTCATAGCTTATGACACGCAAACCTTGATCTACGAGTCTGTTAGCCTGGTAATCCCAGCTCTCGCTGGTTAGTGGCCAACCATGAATGAGAACAACCGGACGGCCTTGGCCCCAGTCATTATAGTGCAGTGCGACTCCGTCTTGTGTGTGAAAACAAGGCATATTCAATTGCTCCGGGAAATGACCGCAATGTGTGTAAATACCCACAATGCAAGTGGTAAAAAACGATAATTGAATGCTAACTTTGGAAAGAGTGTCTGAATAGCCGCAAAAGTGGAATATGCTGATCCGGATCTGGAACGATAATAATGCGGGTTGAAGGCACAACCGGTATATCTGATTCCCAGGAGATCTGATTGGATTTTTCCCAGGAAAATAAGAGCAACAGGTACTTGAATTTAGTTCCAGCGCTGTTCGAAGTTATTTTTAGAGAAGTGTTCTGTGAGGGTGTCGATAAACACCCTGACCTTGGTTGGTAGATAGCGGCGTGTCTGATACGCGATATTCATAGTAAGGCGCGGTAGTTGCCAGTCGTTTAATAATGTAACTAGCTCGCCACTTTCAAGATAGTTGTATATCGTATATTTAGGTTGGGCGATGATTCCCATACCGTGCAGTGCGGCTTTTATCGCAATTTGGCCGTCATTGGTGCGTAATGCCGGGGTGACAGGCACTATCAATGATTTACCATCTTTTTCAAAAGGTAGTTCATTGGGGTTGTTTGCATAACTGTAAATAAGCATTTTATGATTCGCCAGATCCGTAGGCGAAACAGGAGTGCCGTAGGTTCCCAGGTAGGCTTGCGAAGCAGCGAGCACTCGCTTGGTGACAGCCAGCTTCCTAACGGTCAAATTATTATCAGCTTCAAACTCCCGAGTACGAATTGCCAGATCGACACTATTTTCTACAACGTTCAGATATTGGTTGTCTGCAATGACATCTACATTGATATCTGGGTATCGCTTGTAGAATTCACTCAGTAGCGGCTCGATATGTAGCAGGCAGAATGAAAGGGAGGCGGTTACCCTTAATGTTCCATGGGGATTGTCGACCGAATCTTTCGCAACTGCTTCTGCTTCCTGCAAGTCCGATAAGATGTCCTTGCAACGACGATAAAACTCCATGCCTACCTCAGTCAAGGCAAGCGATCGAGTGGTGCGTTGCACCAAGCGCACGCCAAGACGTTTTTCAAGCATGCTCAGTTGGCGGCTCGCACTGGATACCGGCAGGTCTAGTTGATCGGCTGCACGACTGATGCTTGAGGCTTCGGCAATGTGTACAAAAAGATCAATTTCGTGAAAACGGTCCATGCCAGCTTTCCATTGAGTAGGAAGGTGTTTGCCAATATGTCGGCTATTTTTTAATGCAATGGAAGAATACCATCACGCTGCACGCCGCAGAAGACCGTCTCGCTCGTCATTGTGCACATGAATCAATATAAAAATACCGGAGGCATCAATGATCCAAGCTAGGCACCATGCCCTCGTGGGGGGCTTTCTAAGCTATATGTTCGACGCCCTGGAGATCGTCATACTCGCTATCGCGCTGCCTGCAATAATGGCTGAGACGGGCATGTCGAGGGCCGACGCAGGGTTGCTGGTCACCGCTACTCTGTTAGGTATTGGCGTAAGTAGTGTAACGGTGGGGTGGATATCGGACAAATTTGGCCGGCGGCCGGCGTTGCTGTCATCGCTTGCGCTTTTCGGAATATGCACCTGTATCATGGCTTTGCTGAACTCATGGGAACAAATGATGGCGCTTCGATTCGCCGCAGGGCTTGGCCTTGGTGGGGTTTGGAGCATTGTGTCGGCCTATATCGCCGAAACCTGGCCCAAGGAACATCAGGCACGAGCCACTTCGTTGGTTTTAAGTTCGTTTCCTCTGGGCTCTGGCGTTGCCGCCATACTCGCGGCATTAATTTTACCGGAGCATGGTTGGAGGATGCTTTTTTTAATTTGTGGAGGCTCGACGTTTATCTCCATTGCCTATGTCTATTTTTTTCTACCAGAATCTCCACAATGGTTAGCGGAACGTGATATCGACATGGGGAGGGAGGTACTGGCTGGGCCATTTGAGATATTTAAAGGGAGTCTTTTTTACCAGACGATCTTTGCAACGGTATCTGCCTCATTTTCACTACTGGCATATTGGGGTGTAACGTCTTGGCTACCGACCTACCTGACGTCGGAGCGAGGATTTGACCTGAAATCAATGGCTATGTATTTGGTAATACTAAATGCTGCAACTTTCTTGGGTTATCTCATCTTTGGTTTTTTTGCAGATCGTTATGGTAAACGTTTAATGGTAGTGCTGTCGCTGCTGGCGACAGCTGGAGTTCTTCCGTTTTTCGCCTTCGCGCAGGATCGTTCGACATTAATGGTATTAGGAATGACTTACGCTTTTTTTCTGGTATTTCCAGGCCTTTACGGGTCATATTTTTCCTCGCTTTATCCCACGCGGTTGAGAACAACCGGTGCGGGGTTTTGCTTCAACGTAGGTCGTGGTGTTTCGGCTCTGGCGCCATTCGCTCTCGGGTCACTTTCCAATCAAATGGGTTTTTCGTTGGCACTTTGTCTATGTGCGGTATTTTACGGTGCGAGTGCTCTGTTTGCAGCATGTTTATCGCAAAAAAATCATGGAAAACTATGCAGTTGAGTGTTTAACCTGGTCTTATCACAATATCTATCTTATCTATACCGTTAACAAGCCAAGTCGACCCTAAATAAGAATGAGGAGGATGCATCGTGGATACTGCTGATAAGCATAGCGGCGAAAAGACATCGCTGACAAATTTCGCCTATGTAAATCAAGCACAGCGTGTCGTTTTTGGCGCGGGCAGCATGAGCAAGCTCGGTGCGGAGGCGGGTGCACTGGGATTGGACCGCGTGTTGGTTCTTTGCACTCCTGGCCAACATGCGCTCGCCGAATTAGTCAGGTCGGCAATTGGTTCCGAGCGGATAGCTGGAATTTTTGATCGGGCGACGATGCATGTCCCGATAGAAGTAGCTCGTGCCGCATGCGAATTGGCAAAAAGTTGTGCGGCTGATGGGGTCGTTGCCATAGGAGGAGGATCAACTATTGGTCTAGGTAAAGCGATTGCATTGGAGTTAAATTTACCAACTCTAGCGATTCCGACAACCTATGCCGGTTCAGAGATGACGACAATATACGGTTTAACCGAGGGAGGGCTTAAGAGAACTGGAACAGATCCTAGAGTCATGCCCCGTACAGTTTTGTATGATCCCGATTTGACACTTGATCTACCTGTAAATATCAGTATTACCAGTGCTTTAAATGCACTTGCGCATGGCGCTGAAGGGCTATATGGAGAAAACCGTAGTCCCGTGACCAACTTAATGGCGGAGGCTGGCATAGCAGCCCTTGCTCGCGCGATTCCTATTTTACGCCGGCACGGTGACGGTATCTGCGATATCGACGAAATGCGCACAGCACGCTCCGATGCACTTTACGGTGCCTGGTTATGCGGGAGCGTCCTCGGTAAAGTCAGTATGGCCCTGCACCATAAACTGTGCCATACACTGGGCGGGAGTTTCAATTTATCCCATGCGGATGTGCACTCTGTGATTCTTCCTCATGCTCTGGCTTATAATGAGATTGCCGCGCCAGAAGCCATGGATAAGATCGCACACGCTCTTGGTACAAAAAGCGCCCCTCGAGGAATGTACGATCTGGCATTGAGTAACGGTGCTCCCACAGCGTTACGAGATATCGGCATGCGTGAATCAGATCTGCCACTCGCTTGCGAGCTGGTTATGAGTAATCAATATCCAAATCCCCGCCGTCTTGAAATAAAAGCAATCGGTTATCTACTTCGTAACGCATTCGAGGGTAACCCACCTCAGGCCTGAAAAATAAGCATTTAAATATTTTTATTACTGTTTTCCATGCGTTAATTCTATCCCAAAAGCAGAGATTTATATAATATGAAACAAATTCCTTCAATCGCAGTAGTAGTGGGGAGTCTAAGAAAAGACTCTATTAATCGAAAAGTTGCCAATGCACTCATTGAGATGGCGTCTGGTAGACTGCACATCAAAATTGTAGAGATAGGTGATTTGCCGCTTTATAATCAAGATATTGACGATGATACACCGCCTAAGGCCTATACTGTATTTCGACAGGAGTTGCAGAGTGCAGATGGTTATCTATTTGTAACCCCGGAATATAATCGATCGATCCCGGGGGTTCTAAAAAACGCTATCGATGTTGGATCGCGGCCATACGGTAAAAGCTCATGGGGTCGCGCAAAACCAGCAGCGATAATTAGCACTTCGCCAGGTGCTATCGGCGGATTCGGAGCTAATCAGCATCTTCGTCAATGTTTTGTTTTCCTCGATATATTATGCATGCAACAACCTGAGGCTTATTTGGGTAATGCGAGTACTTTTTTCGATGATAAAGGGGAGCTCAATGAAAAAACTAAACCTTTTTTACAGAGTATAGTTGACGATTTTATTAAGCACGTCGAGCGTATCTTAAAACATTGAGGCTGTATCTATTGTTGCATAGAAGTCGGGGGTTAAGTTTTTGAAGGTGGTTTTGATGTGGTGCGATGGTTTTATTTAAGTTGGATTTTTTGTAAGTTGCTTAACCCCTTGGCCTGAAAGTGTCGTGATCTGGGACGTTGTTATTAAGTTGTTACGTGCGGAGTGTCGATGGCTTCCTGTCCTGGTTTAGATGTCGTTAATGGTGGTTGCTAATTTAATCAGGTGTTAGCGGATAGACACCGGTCGTTGTTGTGGCTTTATTGTAAGGTTTTTTAATCTTAGTGTCGGTGCATTATTTTAATACGGTGCGGGTGGTTTGTTTTCCTAGATAAATTCTCTATCTGACGTTTAAGGAGTGTATATGAGTGACATGAGTAAAATTGATTCTATTATTCGTGAGCTTGAAAATAAACGCTACCGAGCTATGGTTGCGAGAGACTTTGTAGGGCTTTCTAAACTTATGCATTCCGAGCTTTCCTATGCTCACTCATCGGGGTCGGTAGACAGTTTGTCCAGTTACTTAAGAAAGTGCGAGGCTGGGTTTTATATTTACCATCATATAGAGCATCCGATTGATTCTATTATTATAATAGATAATACTGCATTAGTGCGCGGTGAGATGAATGCAGAAATTACCGTAGATGGTAAAAAGAAGCAGCTAAGAAATAAGATGCTGGCAGTGTGGATAAACGAATCGCAAGGATGGAAGCTGCTTGCTTATCAACCAACACCCGTTATCCAAATTTCTTAGATACCATGAGCAGAGGGGCGAGAAGGTAATTTTTTCTACGGGTTTACATTGGTTATTATCTATATAAGATAAAGGACAGTATTTTAATATTCGTCTTTATTGGTACTCGCTTAAACCGTAGGATGCAAAGCCAACACCATATGCCAGAGCATGGTTATGTTAAAGCAGTAGAAGGGCGTGTGTCTGCGCCCTTTTTAAAGCAATACTCTTATGAGAAGTGTTGTCGCCTCAAGGAGGAAAATCAATTTTTTCAAAAGGCCTTATTTGACTAGGATAGACGTGATTAAGATATGGAGATTTGCCCGGTTGATTAGCGCATCCAGTATAGTTCGTATTTTTCTTTTTCAAATACACTTATCATGAAATCGATAAAAATTCTAGTTCTGGCAGGCAGGTAGCGCCGCTCCTGAAATGCCATATTAATCGTTAGATCGGGAAGTCGCCATTCATCTAATACCGGTATTAGACGTCCGGCAATCAGGTCGTCATGTACAATATATTTTGGTTGTACCAGAATACCCGCCCCTGCAATTGCAGCAGCGCGTGCAATTTGCCCATCATTTGTTTCCAAAAGCGGATCGATTTTAATTGATCTGTTTTTTCCGTTGTTTGAAAAATTTAGAATTCGATGTTGGTGTGCGTGGTTGTATATCATTATGTCATGATTACATAGATCCTCTACGTGCTTGGGCGTTCCTCGATGGCGTAAGTATTCCGGAGAGGCCGCTAGGACCCGGCGGGTCTGGGCCAGGCGGCGTATGGTGATATTAGAGTCAGGCTCGAATTCTCGGGTTCTGATAGCTAAGTCAATGCCATTATCAATAATATCATCATAGCGATTTTCACCGAGGATTTTGATCTTGATTTGTGGGTAGAGCTTTTTAAAAGCCGGCAAAATAGGCGCAATATGGAGCATCGAAAAGGAAATAGATGCGGTAATAGTCAAGGTCCCGCTAGGCTCCACCAGTGAGGTTGTTATTGATGTCTCTGCTTCACGGAGCTGACTGAGTATGTTTTTGCAATGGCCGACAAATTCGTGTCCCGCTGGAGTAAGTGATAGTCGTCGGGTGTTACGCTCAATTAGTCTAACGTTTAGGCGTTGCTCTAATGCTGCTAGATGGCGAGTGGCAGACGCAGTAGAAATCTCAAGTAATCCGGCAGCTTTGCTTAATGTTCCCAATTCGGCTGTGTAAACAAGCAGTTCTAGCTCGGTAAGTCGATCCATAAAGCTTGTGCCTCACGACTAATAAATTATTTCAAATGCGAAATTAACAATTTCTTTTTTGAGCTGTCGTACATCGCTGAGTGGCATTATAGTGTATCTGAATGTTCTTTATCTGTACTACAATCTACAAAAAACGTACAAGAGGAAATGATCTATGCGAAACCTTGACGAGCAAACCATTACTCAAGCGGTGCTCGCTCGTAATGCTGACACCGAAGACCCTCGTCTTCATCAAATAATGACGAGCTTAGTTCAGCATCTGCATGCATTTGCCAGAGATGTCAAGCTGACCGAAGATGAGTGGCTCAAGGGTATTGAGTTCTTAACCGCTACTGGAAAAATATGTTCTACTGCCCGCCAAGAATTTATCCTGCTGTCTGATACGCTTGGGCTTTCGACGTTAATTGTCGCGCAAAACCATAGAAAACCTCAGGGCTGTACTGAGGCGACTGTGTTCGGCCCCTTCCATGTCAGCGACGCACCACGGTATGAGTTAGGCGCGGACATCAGCAATGGCATGCAAGGAATTCCTTGGTGGGTCAGTGGCACGATTCGAGGCCTGGATGGCGAGCCGGTGCCTTACGCCGAAATAGAGGTCTGGCAGGCTGACGATCTCGGATTTTACGACGTGCAATACGAACAATTGACCGAATATCAAGGTCGTGCTGTCCTGCGTGCTGATGCCCAGGGAGCCTATCGATTTAAGACTATCGTGCCAAAGGCATACCCTATTCCGAGCGACGGGCCGGTGGGAACGCTAATCAAGGCGTTGAATCGTCATCCTTGGAGGCCCGCCCATTTGCATTTTATGATTTCTGCTGATGGTTACGAACGTTTGGTCACGCATGTTTTTCAAGAGAATGGCGAATACCTCGATTCTGATGCTGTCTTCGGTGTGCGTTCCTCATTGATCGCTGAGTGGAATTATCACGTGAGCGGAACGACGCCCGACGGCCTAAGTTGCACTGAACCTTACTACACTTTGGATTTTGATTTCGTACTTAATGCTATAGCTCCTGATTAATAATATTATCTATCAGGCTCGTGGGGCGCTAACTGTACAAATCTGCGCGTGACTATTTTTTCAAAAAAACCAGCCTTCGTGCAAGTAAGGCTGGGATTCAAGATAGGAGTCATTCGTTGTTAATTGATTTGCAATGGTGCGATTGCTAGTTGTTAATATTTTTAAGTGTGTCAACCAATGGTTTGGATTTAAGCATAGATCTATTGGCAGGTTTAAAGTGATTGGGCTTTGCGTCCGACAAAAATATATAAATATAAATTTTTATGATGGCGGTTATTCAAGAGACGTTGTTGTGAAAGGAAGCACTCTTCCGTCACCAGGAAATTTTACAACGGTTATCTTCGCTGGACGATAGCAGGGTGGCGAACTAAAAGATTTCAGTATATCTTGAGCTCTCTAGTGGCAAAATTAATAAATTCCCGCACTATAGCCGACCTTCGCATATGAGGATGGAAGAGAAACCAAAGATCATGTCCAAAATTTAATAATGGACCTTCAAGCTTCACTAACGAGTCCCTCGCATCTCCAACGAAGCACGGAAGGTAGCCAATTCCAAAGCCTGCCTCAATAGCATCAGCAAGTGACAATACAGAGTTTACAGAAAAAACTACTCGTTCTGTTGGAATATTTTTTTTTATAAATTTAGCTGGGGATAATGACGAAAGATTGTCACATAAAGTGACCCAATCGCACTGAAGTATTTCTGCTCCCCGAGGCAGGATGCGATTAGTGTAGTCCATTGATCGACCGTATAGATCCCAATTAGTCCTTCCTAGGCATCGGCCGGCAAGATTCTCTGGTGGTGCATCTGTCGCACGTAATGCCACGTCAGAATCGGATGTCGCCAAATTTAATGCGTTGTTATCGATGGTTATCTTTATTCTGATTTTTGGCTGCTGTTTCTTGAATGCTATTAACATTGGCATTAACACATGAAACAGCAATGTGTCATTCGTAGTCAACCGAAGCTCGCCAGTAGGTTGAGTATTATCCTCCGACAGGCTTTGCACTACGCTATCGATGTCCTCATCAATCCGATGGGCGAGCTCAACGACTGCTATGCCGGCTGCGGTTAGTTCATAGCGTGTTCTGTGGCGTTGAAATAGAGGAGTAGAAAGCTGAGTCTCAAGCTGCCGTAGGCGCCGAAATACTGTTGATGCATTGACACATAGCCTCGTTGCGGCCCCGGATAAACTCCCTGTCTCGGCGACCGCCATGACGAGCTTCAGGTCATTCCAGCCCAATCTGTGCGATAAGCTACTCATCCCACTCCACATCCATAATGTATATGGATTTAGATATTAGAGCATTTTTGAATGTATAGCATAGCGTTTTTATCATCCATGGCGTGAGCCAAAAAACCTCTGCGAAACAAGAACAACTCGATTTAAAGCTAAGGCTCTAGTAGATCACCGGCAGCGGCATGTATTCTTTTTGCCGAACTCTGCGCTTTAGCGATTATACTCGTCTCATTATAGGCAATTAGCCGTCCACTACGCTTAATTATCTTTCCATCAATAAAAACTGTATCAACGTTGTTGCTGGTAGCGCTTTGCACTACTGCGGTTTCGATATCGCTTACGGGAGCGATATTTAAATCATCAGCTCGGATCATGATAATGTCGGCTCTTTTTCCCTCGCTTATAGAGCCTGTTATTTCGCCCAGTCCTAATGCGATGGCACCATTGAGTGTCGCCATTTTAATGACTTCCGGTATGCCAATTGGACTGAAATTTGCGCTTGGCGTATGTGTCCAGGGAACCCCCAGATTCCATGTAAAGCGCATCATTTCGAACATGTCAGGCGGTGCGATAGATGTTGCATCGGAAGAAAGGGATATGCAGAGACCTGACTCTCGCATTTTCATTATTACGGCTCGCGCGTCACCGGTACTACTCAATCTGAGCTCGGAGTGGGTAGCTATTGTAATTGGGGTTTTGGTTCTGGCCATGGCCGCAAGGTCTTCATCTCTCGCGGATATGTAGTGTGCGATTAGGAAGTCTGGCCCGAGATATTGGCGCTTTTCGTACTCTACCGCATCAGCACTGTTAGGTCCCTCTTGTGGCGCATGAATAGCAACCGGTAATCGTACTTTTTTTGCGTACTCCATTTCCTTGTAAAATGTCGCTTCGTCACTTTGCAATGTGCCTCGTAAATTCAATCCTAAGTGTACCATTCCTTCAAATTTATCATTTATTCCAAACCATTGCCGCTGAACTCTATCTATATCATTGTAAGGGTTTATTTTATCCGCTGCCAGTCGATCGACATGACCATATGAATACCGTGCACGCATAAAGGATTCTTGGTGTGCACGCAGCTCCGCGTCCGCGTGTTCTGGCGATCGCGTGTTGTGTGACCAATTATGGACGGTAGTTGTTCCTCCATTTACGAGCTCAGCAGATGCCAGCATAACACTATTATAAAAATCGTCTGGCGTATAAAGTGCGGACGTTGCAAATTTTGCTGGATAGTAAGAGAATCCTTCTTTCTTGGCTGTGAAACTTCTTCCGATCGCGCTCCACATATGATAATGCGCATTCACAAAACCAGGCATAACAATCATATTGGTCGCATCGATAATTTCTGCGTCCACGTCACTAAGGTTTTTTCCAATACGATCGATAATACCATTTCTTATTATAATATCCGCCATGGGTAAGGTTCCGATATGCGGATCAACTGTAATTATAGCTGCATTTTTTATTAGGTATATTCCACGCTTTATCTCAGGATTATTATTTTTGGGGTTTGACATTGCGAATGAGCTGTTAAGCATTAGAGGACTGGCAACGCTCGCAATCGCACTCGCACCTAAAATTTTCGAAAAATCTCTTCGGGTAAGGCTCATTAAGAAATCCCTTATTTTTTGTTAATTTTTTTGGGCAAAACACGCGTCGACAAACCGAGATCGAAAGGCACGACAACCATTAGGATCGGACCTTTCACCTAGTGTCCTGTATAGTGAGTTCTATTAGTCAATTTCGGCGATACCAGCTCCTGGCTTGCGTTGTTATTCCTCGTCATAGCTGGCTATGACTCGTCACGACGCTTTGGTCATTGACGTGTGGCATCGGAACTTGAGCTAACAAACTAACCGTACCGACCACTAGTCTGCGCAGCTATATTTAAGCACCAGATTAAGTGGTCCAGGCCTGCATTTATGCAATTCTCTGATTGCGCCAATGATAGTGGCATAATGATTGCCGATGCCCATTCAGACGAGAATGCTCATCAGATCGCGGCGACGGAGACCGACCGGCAGGTGGCCGACCAGGCGTTGCTGCCGTTCAAGGTCTGGCGAATGAGCCGATGATTTCAAGTGTTTGTGGGAAGCGGGGTGCCAGCTATATCGGGCGAGTTCTCATAAGTAACGCTGCTGACGTACCAGGTAGCCGCACCGTTGGGTGTTTGTACCACGACCTCATCACCTCGTTCTTTCTTCAGCAGGGCTCGGGCCATGGGCGAGTCTATCGAGATGTAGTCGTTGCGCCCGTAGATTTCGTCGTAGCCTACGATCCGGAATTTCTTGATCTCGCCATCGTCATTTTCTACTTCAACCCAGGCGCCGAAAAACACCTTTCCCTCCTGCTCGGGGGAGTAATCGACGACTCTGACATCTTCCAATCGCTTGCGCAGATACCTGACCCTTCGATCTATTTCGCGTAGCAGCTTTTTGTTGTACTGGTAATCCGCGTTTTCACTTCGGTCGCCGAGGGATGCCGCCCATGTTACTTTTTGGGTGATCTCGGGTCGGTAGACTCGCCACAAGTGATCGAGCTCTGCCTTAAGGGTGTCGTGGCCACCGCGAGTAATGATGTTTGTGGGCAATGCCGCCTCCTTTTTGAAAAGTTATGTGTACCCATCCGGTGCTGTGCATTGTGGCTTAACAGCATTTCCTCCGCACTCTTGAGAAAACCGAGGTGCTTATCCAGTTCGAGATCAGGCTCGCTAACACGCTCGGCCAGCCATCCTTGGATGGCATCAGCGACATCTGCTGGACAGTCGCCCAGAAAGACCCGGACATGCCGGTCGAGGCGCTCGTCCATGAAATTTCTCCCATCCAGGCGAGCGATGCAAGAGCAACCAAAGACTATCCACCCCGCGAATTGGTCGCTTAAAAAATCCAATGTTCATGTGGCTGATGCCGGAACCAGAGACCGCGCGTTGACCGTTGGCTTGTGCTCGCTTCGGGTCAGCCATCGACTACGCCATGCACAGCGATGGTAGAGTAACCCTTCGCAAAAATGCGGAACCACGGCGGAGCTTCCATTGGAACAGCGAATCAACATTGCAGGGCTTGCCCGTCATCTGGGGATAGCGGTATCCACTGTTTCAAAAGCCCTCAACAACCGCCCGGACGTGGGGGAGGCTACGCGCAAACGGGTGCTT
Organism: Pseudomonas agarici; assembly: GCF_900109755.1. Taxonomy (GTDB): domain Bacteria; phylum Pseudomonadota; class Gammaproteobacteria; order Pseudomonadales; family Pseudomonadaceae; genus Aquipseudomonas; species Aquipseudomonas agarici. The sequence continues at coordinate 110,029 of NZ_FOAR01000002.1, forward strand.
GAAGCGGCCCAGAAGTTTGGTTTTGTGGTCGACCCGGCCGGTCGACGATTGCGCACGCAGACGTCCGAGACGATTGGCTTCGTGTTGTCGCCGCCGCAAACTCATTTCGCTCATCCATTCTTTCTCGACCTGCTCATGGGCATCGATCAGGCTTTGGAGAAGACGCCGTTTCAGTTGGTCATCGTCTCTGGGCGAACCCCTGAGGGTGAACTTGAAAGTTTTCGCCGTCTGGTCGAACGTCATCGTGTCGATGCGGTGATGTTCGGCAGGACTTGCTGCGACGACCCGCGAATCCGCTACCTTCAAGAGCGCAAGGTGCCCTTTGCCACCTTGGGCAGAAGTGAAACGGGCGAGCCTTTTCCCTACGTGGACATTGATCGCACGATTGCCGGGCGCGATGGTACCGCGCGCTTTATTGCCATGGGGCATCAACGAATCGGCCTGCTGAGCCCGCCGGCGGAGTTGATGATGAGCCGACATTTGCAAGACGGTTGTCGCGCGGCACTCGAGGCTGCGCGGATTCCCTTCGATCCTGCGTTGGTGGTTGAGGCACCTATGAGTAAAGAGGGGGGGATGAGCGGTGCACGTCAATTGCTGGCGCTGAACAACCCACCGACGGCGATCATGTGCGGGCACGATCTGATGGCTGCTGGGGCGATCCAGGCGGTTCTCGAAACCGGCCGGCGTCCAGGGCATGACATCGGAATCATCGGCTGTGACGATCATCCGCTCGGCCCCTACCTGACCCCCCCGCTGACCACTTTTTCCGCACCGACCGTTGCCGCCGGGCAGCGCATGGTCGAACTACTGCTGGCGCTGATGAATGGTCAGTCGCCCGAGCAACTGCAGGAAGTCTGGACGCCGGAGCTGATTCTGCGTTCTTCCCACGGCTTGCCGCTGATCACTGTCAACGACTGATTTTATCGTCACGCGGGCGCTTGGACACGTGGTGTTCATGATAAATCGAAAACGTTTTCGAAATTATGGATCTATGCTCTTGCAATTCCAGTAATGCATATCTATATTCATCCGAAATCGTTTTCGTCAAAACACCTCGGAGAATAATAATGGACAGTGAAGACATCGAAATGCTCCGCGCAACGACACGCCGTTTCGTGCGCTCGCGCTTAGTGCCGCTGGAGGAGGCAATCGAGATCGCCGACGACGTCGACGAAGCATTGCTCGCTCAGTTGCGCTCTGAAGTCGCGGCGCTGGGGCTGTATGGCTTCAACCTTCCTGAGTCGATTGGTGGTCCAGGTCTTAACGCTGCCGCCAAGCTGGCGATCTTGGAGGAGATGACTTACACGTCTGTGCCGTTAAGCGAGGTATTTGGTCATCTCCCACTGTCGCTTGGGCGATGCAACGCACAACAGCAGGATCGACTTCTTCCCGATCTGCTGTCGGGTAAAAAGATCCTGACCTACGCTTTGACCGAACCGAACGCCGGCTCCGATTTGAGCAATCTGCGCACGCGTGCCACCAAGACCGAGGGGGGCTGGTTGCTCACCGGCAGCAAACACTTTATTTCGCATGCGGAAACCTCGGATTACATCATCGTCCTTGCCGTCACCGATCCCGAAGCTTCCCTCAAGAGCAAGTTAACGACGTTTATTGTCGAGAGACGCAACCCAGGCGTTGTCGGCATGACTCGATACAAGAAAATGGGCTGGCGTGGTTACCATCTCAACGGCTTCTCGTTGGAAGATTGTTTTGTGCCGGATGCCGATGTGCTCGGCGAGCCGGGGGATGGCTTCTTGGTCATGATGGAGTCGATCAACCACGACCGGATTCTTTCCGCATGCCGCTCGACCAGCCTTGCGGCGCGCGCCCACGCCATGTCTTGCGAGTATGCAAATGAACGCACGGCTTCCGGCACCGCGATTGCCAATCATCAAGCGATCCAATTGATGATCGCGGACAACGATGTCGAGATCGAAGCGGCACGATTGCTTATTCAACGGGCCGCGGAGCTGGTGGAGGCCGATGTGCCTCAGGCCAGGATCGCGACCGCTCGGGCTAAGTTGTATGCGAGCGAAATGGGCTGCCGTGTCGCGGACCGCGCCTTACAGATATTCGGTGGCATGGGCTACATGTGCGAGCTTCCGATCGAGCGTTTTTATCGTGACGCACGGGCTTTCCGTATCGGCGAAGGAACCTCGGAAATGCAACGCCTGCAAATTGCGCGATATGCGCTTTGCGTATAAGACTCTGTGGAAGGCCATCATGTTGAAAAAGACTTCTGCTGTGATTGAGCCGGTCTTGCCGAGAACTTTGAGCCCGTTCGCTCACGACACTATCTCCACTACCGATTTGCCGATTCAGGCGTTTACAGAGCTGTTGGCGCATCATCCCGGGCTACCTGCCTGCCATTTCGGCGGGTTGTCCTTGAGCCGAGCCGAGCTCAGCGCTGGAGCAGCTAGTTCGGCAAGTTATCTTATATCTCTGGGTTTTGCCGCAGGTGACGTCCTTGCTGTTTGGCTGCCGGACAGCCCCGCGTGGTTACAATTGTTTTTCGCAGCGGCTTCAATGGGTGTGATCGTTGTACCGATCAGTACCCGTTACAAGGTTGCCGAAGCGAATCACGTAATTGAACTGAGCCGCGCCAAAGGATTGGTGATCGCCACGGCGTTTCTTGACTATGACTATCAAGGTGCTGCGGCTTCGCTCAAGTCGAACAACTCAACCCTTGAGCATATTCTTAGCGTTGATATAAATGCTGGCCTTATTAACTATGAGGCAGTAGTGAATTCCTTCGAGTCAATAGCGTCGACTCAGTTACCACTGATTACGTTCAGCACATCGGGAACCACTGGGCATCCGAAACTGGCGCTGCACACGCAGATGGGTATCGCGAAACACGCATTGAACGTCGCGCGTGCGCTGGAAGTTCGCCCCGGCGATGTGATGCTTTGCGCGTTGCCGTTGTATGGTGTCCTCGGGTTTGTGCAAGCACTCGCGGCACTCGCGGCAGGTGCGGCCTGTGTCTTGATGCCGGTGTTCAAAGGCGAGGAGGCCGCACAAGCGATCGAGCGGTATGGCGTCACACACAGTTTCGGTTCAGATGGACTGTTTGAGCGAATTTTCGATACCACCGACTATTCGCTCAGTTCATGGCGGCGCGGCGGTTTCACCGAGTTTGCAGGCCTTGGACAAAAGATCTGCAAAAAAGCCGAACAAGACTTAAATCTGTTGCTCACCGGCCTATATGGTATGTCGGAGTGTCTCGCCATTGCGGCGACACGTTATCCACATGACGATCCGCAAGTTCGCGCACTGGGTGGCGGCTCACCGGTATCTACAGAGATTCGCATACGTGTTGTGGACAGTGACAGTGGTCTGGAAGTTGCCGAAGGCAACCAAGGTGAATTGCAGATAACCGGTTACAACATTATGACTGGTTATTTGAATAACGATACCGCAACTGCCGACGCGTTCACCCCAGATGGTTGGTTCAAGACCGGAGACCTGGTGCGACGCACGGTCGATGGTTTCATTTACCTGGCAAGGCTCAATGACGGCATGCGCCTCGGCGGCTATCTGGTCGATCCTTCGGAAATCGAGCGGTTTCTGATTCAGCACGAGAGTGTTATCGGTGCACAGGTGGTTTCCGTGAAAAAGCCAGGCACGGGCGATGTGGCCGTGGCTTTCGTCAGATCAATCGACGCGCAGTTGTCTGAAACAGAGTTGCTTACTTACTGCAAGGCAGGGATCGCCAACTACAAAGTGCCGAAACGTATTGTTTTTGTAGATGAGTTTCCGGAGAAACCTGGCCCGAATGGCGTAAAGATTTTAAAGACTAAATTACGCGAGATGGCAGCCAGCGAACTGTCCGTTTAATTGCGGTATCACAACAATAGGTAGCTAAATAATGAAAGAGTCTCAAGTGAGGTCGGATATCGCCTGGGCAACCCCGTCAAAAGTGGTTATTCACGGGCTTGATCTGTGCGAGGAAATAGTGGGGAAGATCGATTTTGGGCAGATGACTTTCTTACAACTGTTCGGCCGGCTGCCTGAACAACGTGAGTTGCGGATGTTCAACGCAATGATGGTCATTCTGGTCGAGCATGGAATCACGCCTTCGTCCTTGGCCACGCGATTTACCTATTGCGGTGCGCCGGAGGCCGTTCAGGCGGCGGTGGCTGCTGGGCTGCTGGGGCTGGGGTCAGTGTTTGTCGGCTCGCTCGACAACGCCGCGAAATTGTTGCAGGAAACAATTCCCGCCAATACCACCCTAGCGGATCCGCAGGCAAAGGCCGCCGAGATCGTTGCGGGTTATCGTTCGCGCAAGGAAATTATCCCGGGTATCGGACATCCATTTCACAAGCCGATCGACCCGCGCAGTGTCGCGTTGTTCCAGGTTGCGAAAGAAACCGGGTATGACGGGCCCTACGTTGCACTGATGAGTGCGATCGCCGAGCAAGCAACACATCAGGCCGGTCGTCCGCTTCCCTTGAATGTGACCGGAGCCATGGGGGCTGTCGCCTCGGAGATGGGTATCCCGTGGAAAATCTGTCGTGGTTTGGCGGTCGCGGCACGAGCCGTTGGATTGGTCGGGCATGTGCTGGAGGAGATGCGCCAACCCATGGCCGAGACGCTCTATCTGCGCACCGAGCATGAGGCGACGGTACATCTGCAAGAGGGGTAAGCGACATGTCAACTGGCGCTGTATCAACATCGAACCGTGCTGGACCCAACCCTGCTCTGGCACGTGAAGAGTGTGCTTTCTGGACGCAAGAGAAGCTGCGCAACGCAGATACCGATCAGTTCCACCACGTGAACAACGCGGTGATATCGACGCTATTCGAAGCGGCTCGAATGGAAATCCTAGCCGACGAAGCCTTAAAAGCGTCGATGGCTGGCAAGATCGTGGTGATAGCACATCTGTCGATTGACTTTTTGAACGAGGTCTATTTTCCGGGAGTTGTCGAGATCGGTTCTAGCACCATCAGAGTCGGGCGCACGTCATTTGAGCTGGCGCAAGGATTGTTCGTTGGCTCTCAGTGTTGCGCGTCTGCACGAGCGGTCTGCGTGCTCATCGACGTTGAGCGTCGCGAGCCGACAGCGATTTCGGAGGCGATTCGAACTCATTTGCTTAAGAGGGCGGCGAGCGTGAGCTCCGCGTCAGTCTCTACTGCACCGGCGAGGTGAAAAATGTCTGGAAATTTTACAAAGATCCTATTCGAGATGCGCGACGGCATTGCCGTCATCACCCTGAACGACCCGGAACGGCGCAATGCACTGTCCCGCCAGCTTGTCGGCGAAGTGTTCGACGCGCTTGAGCTAAGTGGCGCCGCGGCTGCGCGTGCCATTGTGATTGCTTCGAGTGGCACGGCCTTTTGCGCCGGTGCGAATATCGACGATTTGCGCGATGGATGGATGGAGCGCGCTGACCCCGCGACCGATCCCGCGCTGTTGTTCAAACGGCTGGTTGAGGAGCCTCGGGTCGTTATTGCGGCGGTACAAGGAGCGGCGTTAGGTGGCGGTTTTGAACTCTCGCTTGCGTGTGACCTGGTCGTCGCCGCCGAAGAGGCATGGTTCTCCCTGCCGGAAGTATCGCGCGGGGTCATTCCCAATACCGCTCTGGCACTTCTTCAATCGATGGTGGGGTCGCGTGTCGCCCTGGAGCTGATTGTGAGCGGCAGACGAGTGGGGAGCGCCGAGGGGCTTTCCCGGGGCTTGATCAATGCACTGGCGCCACGTGAGTCTGTTGTCGAAAGAGCTGTTGCATGGGCACAGGAGATTGTTTCCAAGGCACCTCCTGGCGCACTTTTGACCGCGAAGCGCAATCTGCATGCCCATGCGGCATATGACTGGGCGCGGGTGCAGCGTTCGGTAAGCGACGTTCCACGCGCCGAATGGCAGGAAGGGCTGGATGCGTTTACTGAAAAACGCGACGCGGATTTCGAAGCTTTTTGGCACGCGACCGGATCGGCCTAGTCGGCAAAAGGTGGACTTTGTTGTTATCCCATCCAAAGTCAGTGTCAGTTACTGCATTTATTCTATGTATTCAGGGACGAATAAGTCGTGGATGGTTCATTGAGCGGATGGTTCAACTTCGATAGCAACTTGGCGCACATCGAATCGTTGATTCGAAGTGGAGTCTTCGGGCCACAGGTGCAAACTTGTTGTTTATTTTGCGGAGGGCAGAGTAGTGAAAGCACTAGTATCAGTTAAGCGTGTTGTCGACTATAACGTGAAAGTTCGGCCCAAAGCCGATGGAAGCGGTGTGGAACTCGCCAACGTGAAAATGTCTATTAATCCATTCGACGAAATTGCGGTGGAGGAAGCTGTCCGGTTGAAGGAAATCGGCGCGGTGAGCGAGGTGGTGGTGGTCTCGTGTGGACCGTCGCAATGCCAGGAGACACTGCGGGTCGCGCTCGCAATGGGGGCTGATCGGGCAATACTCGTCGACTCTTCAGTTGAATTACAACCGCTTGCCGTGGCCAAGCTTCTCCACGCAGTCGTCGCTCGCGAATCCCCACAATTGATCATTTTGGGCAAGCAGGCCATTGACGACGATAGTAACCAGACTGGCCAAATGCTCGCTGCCTTAGCCGGGCTTGCGCAGGCAACTTTCGCTTCAGAAATTTCGCTCGCGGCGGGTCAGCTTCAAGTGACCCGTGAGATCGATGGTGGACTTGAAACGCTCTCGCTTACGCTTCCCGCGGTGGTAACGACGGACCTGCGACTCAATGATCCGCGCTATGCCACCCTGCCTAACATCATGAAGGCCAAGAAGAAGCCTTTGGACGTCATCACCCCGCAGATACTCGGCGTGGACGTGACCCCGCGATTGAAAACGTTGCGCGTGGCGGCGCCGGCGAATCGGGCGGCAGGCATCAAGGTGCCGGATGTCCGGACGTTGATCGAAAAACTGAATGAAACTAACGTTCTATAGAGCGGGGTAGAAAATGACTATTCTGGTAATTGGCGAACATGACAATACATCAGTCAAACCAGCAACGCTGAATACGCTTGGCGCGGCAAAAATGGTGGGCGGCGATATCGATTTGCTTATTGTTGGGCACGATGTGCAGCAGGCGGTCGATGCGGCATCGAAGATCGTCGGCATTCGGCGGGTTCTGGTTGCCCAGGCAGCACACCTTGCGGATCAGTTGTCAGAAAATGTTCAAGCTACCGTGATGCAGCTGGCGAGGAATTACAGCCATATTTTTGCGCCCGCGACTGCCTTCGGCAAGAATATCGCGCCGCGTATTGCTGCAGCGCTGGACGTGGCGCAGATCAGTGATGTGATCGCGGTTGAAAGTCCGGACACCTTTCAGCGTCCGATCTACGCGGGAGGTCTGATCGCTACGGTGCAATCCGAAGATAGCGTGAAGGTTGTGACGGTCCGGACCACCGGATTCGAAGCCGTCGCAGCCACGGGCGCAGATGCACCGATCGAACAGGTACCAGCCGCACCGGACCAGGGCCTGTCGACATTTATAAGCCGACAGATCGCGAAGATGGACCGTCCGGAGTTGACGGCTGCACGGATCGTCGTTTCGGGCGGCCGTGGCCTGGGCAATGGTGAGTATTACCAGGATATGCTGCGCCCGCTGGCAGACAAGTTAGGTGCGGCACTGGGCGCTTCCCGTGCGGCGGTGGATGCCGGTTTTGTCCCGAACGATTATCAAGTGGGACAAACGGGGAAGATTGTTGCACCTGATCTTTATTTTGCTATCGGCATTTCGGGGGCGATTCAGCATTTGGCGGGTATGAAAGACAGCAAAGTGATTGTGGCGATCAACAAAGATCCAGAGGCACCGATATTCGCAGTGGCTGACTACGGTCTGGTAGGCGATCTGTTTGAGATCGTACCTGAGTTGACCGCGTCCATCTGACTGCACGACAAATGGCCATGCGTGGTTAGATCGGCTTGGGCCGCAAGTCGGTCAGTAGAAGCAAGAGGCACAATGTGAGTGTTGAGCCTCTTGTTCTTCTAGGCTCTGTACGAAATGTATCCGCTCTTCTGCTATACCCCTCATCAACCGGCATGACGTGGCTCAGGCTGATTGCTTAGGCGATACAAGTTTGTCCTTCGCAGAGCTCTGACTTTGCTCACGGTAAGGACCGTCGGAAGCGCGAATGATCAGTTCCGGTGTCCAGACTTCCTGCAGTTCCTGAGGGGGCTTGCCCGCTAGTCGCTCAAGTAACATTTGCGCCATTCGCTTACCCGCACGATACGTCTCAGCCGAAAAGGTCGTCAGCGAGGGCTGTACAAAGCGGCCGATTGGATGATTGTCGCCACCAATGACGCCGACATCGCGCCCCGCTGCTTTGCCTGTTTCGGCAATGCCACGTAACACGCCTAGCGCTATCAAGTCATGGCCGCACACGATGGCCGTGGGTGGGTCTGGGAGTGTAAGCAGCCGACGCGCGGCGTCCGCCCCGCCTTCTTCAGATATCTCGGCTTCTACACAAAGCGTTTCATCGTAGTGGATTCCCGCGGCACGCAGAGCCTCTACATACCCCGCATGTTCGAGGTGACTGAACATCAGGTACTCGGGAGCATGAACGAGGGCAATCCGGCGATGACCTAATGCGATGAATCGTGCACACCCGGAGCGGCCGACGACGTAATGATCGATATCGACATAGGGAAAACTGTTGGATGTTTCGCTTCTGCCGAAAGCGACAAAAGGAATGTCCTGTTCGAGAAGGTAGGCGATGCGCTCGTCGTGTCGACGCGTGCGTGCGAAGAGCAGGGCGTCGACACGCTGGCGTTTGATCAGTCGTTTAAACAGATCCATTTCCGCTTCCACGCTTCGTGCGGAAGCAACGATAACCTGATGACCGGTATCGTCCATTGCTTCATTCACGCCCATCAGCATGTCCAGAAAGAAGGGGTGAGCGAATGATGTCTGGGGAGGCGAGAGGACGAACGCGATGGTGTCGGCCGCTTTGCGCCGCAAGCGGCGTGCGGAAGGATCCGGAGAAAAGCCGAGTGACGCTGCCGCTTCGAGTATGCGCTTACGGGTTGCGGGGCTGACGTCCTCCCGCCCATTGAGCGCCTTCGAAACAGTGCTGATGGAGAGGTTGAGCGTGGCTGCAAATGCTTGAATGTTCATTTCACCTCTACTGGAGCAACCGTGATTGATGCATCGAAAACGATTTTATCACCCCTGACTCCGTTAGGGTGAAACCGACGAATGCGGCTGTTTCTCCACAAGATAAACGTTTTCGAAATAAAGACAGGCTCTCGGCATAAAAAGACGAATATCGTGATTTGCTTTTCGCCGATGACGCATCGTTATTACGAATTATTTCAAAGAAAAAAATATGGTTATCAGTGAGTTAGAATCAATTTTGCCATATCAGGTGGCTGTTTGAATTTTAGACAGAAAACGTTTTCGTAAATCTGTGTTTTTGCGATTGAACTTTTCAGAAAGCAATGGTAGATTTCTTATCGAAATCGATTTCGTTAAAACAAAAATTCCATTGCGCATCGATAACCTTGAGTGCTGCGAGCGCGACGGAGCGGAATTCCTCTGTATTTCTATTGGTGGAGAACGCTTTGATAGAACACATCCTCACTCAGAAAGCTCCTTTGCCGAGGGGGCACTATGCCCAGGCAACCAAGGCGAATGGCTTTGTTTTCGTATCGGGTCAACTACCGCTGACAACCGACACCCCTCTCACCCTTCCAGAAGGACTTGATGCACAGGTCCTGCAAGCCCTTTCAAATATGCGTGAAGTGCTCCTCGCGGCAGGGACCGATGTGGGAGCGCTGGTGAGCGTCCAGATTTATGTTTCAAACATTGATAACTGGCCGCGTGTCAATGAGCTTTATCGACAGTTTATCGGTGATCCGGCACCGGCTCGAACGGTGGTGCCGTGCGGTGAACTCCATTATGGGGCGATGGTGGAGATTAGTGCGGTTGCCCTATGCAGTGACGTTTCATAAAGACAAGAACAATTAAATGAATGTCGCGCGAAAGTAGTGTCTGTACGTCGCGCTGCCCTGAGGAAATGCCGTTGAGACAGTACTGCGAGCGTGGCAAGCGCAGCCTGTCTCATCCGAGGAGGAGATCGATTATGAAGGCTTTTGACTGGTACAAAGCGGCTAGCCCGATAGAGCGGAGAACATTTTGGGGCTGCTTCGGCGGTTGGACTCTGGATACGTTTGATAATCAGGTTTTGGCGTTTCTGCTGCCTGTGCTGATGGCAACGTGGCATTTCTCTAAACCGGAAGCGGGATTGATTGTAACCTCCTCTTTGCTCTCCACTGCCTTGGGAGGATGGGTGGCGGGTATTCTGAGCGATCGTTATGGGCGGGTACGTATCCTAACGTGGGCAATTATCTGGTTTACCGGCTTCAGTGTCGTTGCCGGGTTCACCCAGTCTTATCATCAATTGCTGGTCGTGAGAGCGTTGCAGGGGATAGGGTTCGGTGCGGAATGGGCTGTCGGGGCGGCACTGATGGCTGAAGTCATCAACCCAGCGCATCGAGGAAAAGCGCTAGGTCTCGTGCAAAGCGGCTTCTCCATTGGATGGGCGCTCGCCGCGATGGTTACCGGTTTGCTTTTGGCGTATTTCCCGGAGTCCATAGCCTGGAGGATGGCGTTCTGGATTGGTGTTATTCCGGCCGTGTTTGTGCTGATGTTGCGCCGATATATTCCTGAGCCGAAAATCTTCAGCGAGGCCAAAGCCGTGACGGGCGGGGTAGCAGAGGCGACATGGCGCTCCTCGTTTCACAAGGATGTTCGGCGCTCCAGTCTTCTCGCCGCATTGCTGATTACCGGGCTGCAAGGGGGCAGCTACGCCATCATGGTCTGGCTACCGACGATGCTGGCCCAGGTCCGCCACTTGCCTGCATCGTCTGTTGCCATGATGATAACGATGATGAGCGTTGGCTCCTTTATCGGGCAAGTATGCTTCGCTTACCTGAACGATTCCCTGGGGCGTCGGTTCACCATGATGGCGTTCTGTCTGTTCTCCGCATTCCTGACCGGCGTTTACCTTCTCGTGCCAATGAATGCATGGCTGTTGACGTTGTTGGGGCTGCCGGTGGGTATGGGTATCAATGGCGTATTTGCAGGTGTCGGTCCCATGTTGTCGGAGCTTTTTCCAACTCGGATTCGAACGACGTGCATGGGCTTTTCCTACAACGTTGGCAAGTCGATGGGGGCGATGAGCGTTGCGCTGGTGGGGGTAACCGCTGAATATCTCGGCCTGTTGAGTTCAATCGCTCTTTTCTGCTTCATGGGGTATTTCATCGCATTGGTTGCCCTGGCGCTCTTACCGGAAACACGCGGTCGGGATCTCTCGAACATTGCGCCTATCGACGACGCCTACCAGCGGACGGATTTAACAGAACAAGCGCAACCTGTCCGCAGGTAGCAGCGTTTGCCAGGGAAGGTTTGGCTAACAGTTGCGATAATAAAGCTGGGTGATCGCAACTGTTAGTCGCGGCTATCGCTTGTCTCTACGCTGAACATCCCTATCGATTTTGTGAGTGGTGGTCGATGATGGCACCGTTGCTCAGGTCGTTGTGAGTAACGGCCCATCGTCAATCGATCAAGTGAACAGGGACGCGAGTCGATCAACCCTCGCGCAGCACTGTCAGCGGACTGGCATTCAGTGCCCGACGGGTACCGAATACGCCCGCGCCGCCGATCATCAACGCACCGATCACTGGCAGCAGCAATAGCCATGGATGAGGGTGCCAGGGCAGGTCGAAGGCGAACCGGTACAACACCAGGCTCGCCAGCTCTGCGCCCAGCGCTGCCAGCAGGCCACTGACCGCGCCCAGCAGGCCGAACTCGATCCGCCGGGCCTTGACCAGCAATCGTCGCTCCGCCCCCAGCGCCCGCAACAGCGCACCCTGGCGAATACGTTCGTCGAGGGTTGCCTGCAAGCCGGAGAACAGCACCGCCATGCCCGCCGCGAGGACGAACAGCAACACGTACTCGACCGCGATGGTGACTTGCGCCAGGATGCTGCGCAGTTGTTCGAGCAAGGCCTCGACCTGCAAGACGGTCACCGCCGGGAAGTCCCGAGCCAGCTCGACGATGTCCTTGTCATGCCCCGGTGCCAGATAGAAGCTGGTCAGGTAGGTTGCCGGCAGGTTCTGCAAGGTGCCGGGCTGGAAGATCATAAAGAAGTTCGGCTGGAAGTTGTCCCAGTTGATACTGCGTAAGCTGGCCACCCGCGCTTCGCGGTTGGCGCCACCGACGGTGAACACCAGGTGATCGCCGAGCTTGAGTTTCAGGCTGTCGGCAACCTTGGCCTCCACTGAAACACCGGGAATATCGCCTCCCAGTCGCGCCGACCACCAACTGCCGGCCGTCAGCGTGTTACCCGGCGGCAGGTCGGCGGCCCAGGTCAGGCTGAGGTCGCGCTGGATCGCGCGGTCACCGCTGGAGTCCTTGCTGACGATCTCCTGCACCGGCTTGCCGTTGATGCTGATCAGGCGACCCGGCACCACCGGGTAGATCGGTGCCGATTGCGCCGACAGCTTGATCAGGTGGTCACGGAAGCCGTCTTTGTCCGCCGGCAGGATATTCAGGGCGAAATAGTTCGGCGCGTTCTTGGGCAATTGGTTCTGCCAGGTGTCCAGCAACTCGCCGCGCAGCAGCGCGATCAGCGCCATGGATAGCAGGATCAGGCCGAAGGCCAGGGATTGGCCGGCGGCTGCCAGCGGATGGCGTAGCAACTGGCCCAGTCCCAGGCGCCAGGGCAGTGCTGCCCCGGCCAGCAGTCGACGCAGGCTTTGCAGGCCGAGGAGTAGCAGGCCCCCGAGCAGTAGCGCGGCCATCACACCGCCGCCGAGCAGGGCAAAGGTCAGCACCAGGTCGAGGCTCAGGCGCCACATGATCAAGCCCAGAGCGAGCAGCGCCGCGCCGTAGACCAGCCAGGTGCTGGCAGGGATCGGCAGCAGGTCGCGGCGCAGTACCCGTAGCGGCGGTACCCGGCCCAGCGCGGCCAGCGGCGGCAGAGCGAAACCGGCCAGGGCCACCAGGCCAGTGCCGATACCGGCCACGGCTGGCATCAGGCCGCCAGGCGGCACATCGGCGGGCAACAGGTCGTGCAGCAGATAGAACAACCCCAGTTGTGCCAGCCAGCCGACCAGGGCTCCGCCGATACTGGCGAGCAGACCAAGGATCGCCAACTGCAGGCTGAACAGTGCCATGGTTTCCCGGCGCGACAGCCCGAGACAGCGCAGCAGGGCGCTGGCATCGAAACGGCGGGCGGCGAAGCGTGCCGCACTGAGGGCCACGGCCACCCCGGACAGTAGAACCGCCACCAGGCTTGCCATGTTTAGGTAGCGCTCGGCCTTGCCCAGGGCTCCCCCGATCTGCTGGTTGCCGTCGCGGGCATCCAGCAGGCGTTGGTTCGCCTCCAGTCCCGGTTTGAGCAGGTCGCGATAAGTGGCCAGGGCGCTGGCCGGGCCCCGCCAGAGTTCCCGATAGCTGACCCGGCTGCCGGGCTGCACCACGCCGGTGGCTTGCAGGTCCGTGAGGTTGATCAGTACACGGGGAGTCAGGCTGTAGAAGTTGCCGGCCCGGTCTGGCTCATAGGTGAGTACCCGTGCCAGGCGCAGGGTCTTCATACCGACATCGATGCTGTCGCCAATTTTCAGGCCCAGCGCCGTCATCAGCCGGGCTTCGACCCAGGCCTCGCCGGGGCGGGGTTCGCCACCGGCGGTTTCGGTGCCAAACGGCTCGGCGGCGCTTTTCAGTTCGCCGCGCAAGGGATAGCGGTCGTCGACGGCCTTGATGCTCGACAGTTGGATGCCGTTGTCGGTGGCGATCACGCTGGCGAACTCGACGATCCGCGCATGCTCCAGGCCCAGGTCACGGCCACTGCGGATCTGTTCCGGGTGCGCTGGCGAGGTACCCTCGAGCACCAGGTCGGCAGCGAGGAATTCGGTGGCGCGCAGCATCATCGCGTCGTTCAGGCGGGCGCCGAAATAGCCGATGGCAGTGCTGGTTGCCACGGCGACCAGCAGGGCGAAAAACAATACCCGCAGCTCGCCGGCACGGGCGTCGCGCATGAGCTGGCGGCCAGCAAGGCTAAACAGACGTAACAGCGGCAAGCGTGCCATCAAGGCTCCAGGGGGCCGACCAGTTGGCCGGCGTCAAGGCGGATCAGGCGCCGGCAGCGGTGGGCCAGGCGTTCGTCGTGGGTCACCAGCACCAGTGTGGTACCGCGCTCCTTGTTCAATTCGAACAACAGGTCGCTGATACGTTCGCCCGTGTGGCTGTCGAGGTTGCCAGTCGGTTCATCGGCGAACAGCACCTCCGGCTCGGCGGCAAAGGCCCGGGCGATGGCCACCCGTTGCTGCTCGCCACCGGACAACTGGCGCGGCGAATGAGTCAGGCGCTGGCCCAGGCCGACCCGTTCCAGCAGGTGGCGGGCACGCTCGCGGGCGTCGTGGCGGCCATCCAATTCCAGCGGCAGCATGACGTTCTCCAGGGCGTTGAGGCTGTCGAGCAACTGGAAGCTCTGGAACACGAAGCCGACGTGTTCGGCGCGGATTCGCGCACGTTGATCCTCGTCCAGGCTGCTCAGGGCACGCCCGGCGAGGGTGACTTCACCGCTGCTGGGCAGGTCGAGGCCGGCCAGCAGGCCAAGCAGGGTGGATTTGCCGGAGCCCGAGGCACCGACGATGGCCAGGCTGTCGCCCTTGTTCAACGTCAAGCTCAAAGGGTGCAAGATGGTCAGCTCACCTTCCGCGCTGGGAACCACTTTGCTAAGGTTCTGCGCGGTGAGAATGCTTTGGCTCATGGAGAATCCGATGCGAGTGTGGTTTTTGAGTACCGGCCTGGCCTTGCTGTGCATGGCCCAGAGCGCGGCGGCAGGTACAGTTCTGATTGTTGGCGATAGTATCAGCGCAGCTTTCGGCCTGGATACCCGTGTCGGTTGGGTGTCATTGCTCGAAAGGCGCCTCAAGGACGAGGGTTTCAAGGACAAAGTGGTCAATGCCTCCATCAGTGGCGACACCAGTGCCGGTGGCCAGGCACGGCTGCCCGCGCTGCTTGCCGAGCATAAACCGGACCTGGTGATTCTCGAACTGGGGGGCAACGATGGCCTGCGCGGGCAGTTGCCGGCGCAATTGAAACAAAACCTTGCATCGATGATCGACCAATCCCAAGCCAGCGGCGCCAAGGTTCTGCTACTGGGCATGCAATTGCCGCCCAACTATGGTGCGCGTTACCTCAAGGCGTTTGCCGAGGTGTATCCGACATTGGCTCAGGAGAAGAACATCCCGCTGGTACCGTTTTTCCTCGACGGCGTGGGCGGTCATCCAGAACTGATGCAGGCCGACGGCATTCACCCGGCACCGGCGGGTCAGAGCAAGTTGCTCGATAACGTCTGGCCGACCTTGAAACCGCTGCTTTGAGCTTTTTTAGCAGCGATTTTTCGGCTAAGGTGGCGCCCCCGATTTGGAGCCGCCGATGCAGCGTCCCGCCTGGTCCCTATTTGCTTATCAACTGATCGAACCTGACGAGCAGTTGGACCTGTTCGCCTGCCAGGAAGTGCGGGTACATCTGGTTACGCGTCAGTTGGAGTTGGGTGGCTCCGCCGACCGGACGCTCTGCGGCACTTTGCTGCCAGCGCAACCACGCTGGTCGGGAGTGGATAAGTCGATCTTCCGCGACCAGCGCCTGTGCCCATTTTGCCGGGCGATTCTCGAATCGCAGAAACGCGGTACGCCGCCGATCTGGCCGGAATTGCGTTTCGAGCTGTAAAACCTGTCTGTCTCCTCGCTCAAGCGCTGCCAATGTCCTCGGGGACGAGCTCCCGTTGTGGGGGAGCGTCGGTGTATAATGAGTGCTTATTTCACCGTTGATCATGCGAAGGATTCCCCGGATGTTGTCGCGCTTTCCTGCCGTCACCCGTTATCTGTCCGTTGCCGCGCTGTGTGCGGCGGGCCCTGTTAGCGCGCTGGAATTGCCGCTGCCACCGCCGGGCGAGGATATCGTCGGCCAGGTCCAGGTGATCCAGGCCAAGTATGAAGATACCTTCGCCGACCTGGGCACCACCTACGACCTGGGCTATTCGGAGATGGTCGCAGCTAACCCGGGTGTCGATGCCTGGTTGCCGGGGGCGGGCACCGATATCGTCCTGCCGACCCGCTTCATCCTACCGCCGGGGCCACGCGAAGGCATTGTGATCAACCTGGCCGAATATCGCCTGTACTACTTCCCGAAAGGCCGGGACGTGGTCTATACCTTCCCGCTGGGGATCGGTCGCGAGGGTTGGGGCTCACCGATCGCCCATACCAGCATTATTGCCAAGACGCCAAACCCGACCTGGACGCCGCCGGCCTCGATCAAGGCCGAACATGCCGCCAACGGCGATCCGTTACCCAATGTGGTGCCAGCCGGCCCTGACAACCCTTTAGGGCCGTTCAAGTTCACCCTCGGCACGCCTGGCTATCTGATTCACGGTTCGAACATGAAGTTCGGTATCGGTACCCGAACCAGCCACGGCTGCTTCCGCATGTTCAATAACAATGTGCTGGAGATGGCCGGTATGGTGCCGGTCGGCACCTCGGTGCGGATCATCAATGAGGCCTACAAGTTTGGGATTAGCGGTGGCAAGGTCTACTTGGAGGCGCATACGCCGGTGGATGATAACGGTAACCCGTCGGTGGTCGACAAGCACACGGCGGTGATCAATGCCCTGCTCAAGCGTGAAGACCTGGCGAAAAACCTGCGGGTGAACTGGGACGAGGTGCGTGACGTGGTCGCGGCCGAAGATGGCCTGCCGACCGAAATCGCTGTGCCGGGTGCGCCGTCGCTGGTGTCGAACGCACCGATCGACCTGCTCCAGTAACGGTTGCAATCGACCCGCCAGGCCTGGGCACCCAGGCGGGTTTATGTGCCGTGGCACACCCACGGACATAAAAAAGCCGATCCAAGCATGGATCGGCTGGGTAACGGCCCCGAAGGACTATTACTTACGGCTTGCTTTTTCAAGCATGCGCAGAGCGCGCTCGTTAGCTTCGTCAGCAGTCTGTTGTGCTTTTTGAGCAGCAGCCAGAGCTTCATCAGCTTTACGGTAAGCTTCGTCAGCACGAGCCTGGGAGCGAGCAGCGGCGTCTTCGGTAGCAGTCAGACGAGCTTCGGTTTCTTTGGATACGCTGCTGCAACCGGTAGCCAGAACAGCGGCCAGGGCCAGAGCCGAGAATTTCAGAACGTTGTTCATCGTGTTCCCCTTCAAGGACTTTCTATTAATGACCATAACCCCAGAGTGAGGAAATAGCCGACGCACATACTACCCATTACTTGTAGTAAGTAAACTGACGTAGCGCAAGAAGCAAAAAAAATTTTGGCCGAGAGTATTTTTCGGCTAACTTTTTATGGTTCTGTCAAAAAATATGTCGCGATAGACCCTGTTTCGAGCGCATGAGGTGATCTTCAAGTGCGCTAGTGTGCCATCACCGACG
This sequence comes from Pseudomonas agarici, assembly GCF_900109755.1. Classification (GTDB taxonomy): domain Bacteria; phylum Pseudomonadota; class Gammaproteobacteria; order Pseudomonadales; family Pseudomonadaceae; genus Aquipseudomonas; species Aquipseudomonas agarici. The sequence continues at coordinate 127,430 of NZ_FOAR01000002.1, forward strand.
AGTGTCCAGTGTGTACTAAGAGTCGTTCTAACTGTAGCGGATGACTCTTGTTCTCTACCGTCCGTGCTGCGGGGACGCTCTTTGTGTTAAATGAAAAGTGACTTTAATCAAGGGGGCTCGTCGTAATCGCGCAACACTCCGGCGATCTTCAATTTGTGTTCAGTTTTTTCGCCGAAAGGGTAGTGGTCGCGCTATCATCGAAATGCTGATAGGTCATGTGACGAGCGTGTCTTGAGCATTTGAACCAAGAGTGCCTACTATTTGGTACGTGTTCGGTTTTCCAGGGAGCGTTCGGCTTTTCTCGTTGTCCAAGCCGGCACGAGGTGGCGTAGTGGTTTCTTCGCCGGAAAAAGATCGGTAAGGTAGGGTCCCATACCAAGACCCGCGAGGAGTAGTGATGAGCGAGGCGTTGTCCATCCACCATGACCAGGCTGGTCATCAGTTCGAGACCAATGTGGACGGTTACCGTGCCTACCTGACCTATATGGATCTGGGTAAGCAGACCCTGGATATCTACCGCACGTTTGTGCCCAACGCCTTGCGTGGCCGTGGCATTGCGGCGGCCCTGACCGAGCAGGCGCTCGAGTACGCCGATCGCATGGGGTATACGGTGATTCCGTCCTGCTCCTATGTAGAGCGCTACATGGAACGTCATCAGCGGCACGCGGCGAAGATCTGAGTCAACCGAACATCTGCAAAAACGCCGGGCATTGCCCGGCGTTTTTGTGTGCGGGGGATTAATCCGCCGTCAGGTACGTGCGCGCTTGGGCAGCACATCCTTGAGCTTGGCATGCATGCTACGCAAGATTTTCTCGGTGCTTTGCCAGTCGATGCAGGCATCGGTGATCGACACGCCGTATTGCAAGTCGGCGAGGTCTTTGGGAATGGCCTGGCAGCCCCAGTTCAGGTGACTTTCGACCATCAGGCCGATAATCGACTGATTGCCTTCGAGAATCTGATTGGCGACGTTCTCCATCACCAGCGGTTGCAGGGCCGGATCCTTGTTGGAGTTGGCGTGGCTGCAGTCGACCATGATATTGGCCTTGATCTTGGCCTTGGCTAGCGCCTGCTCGCAGACCGCGACACTCACCGAGTCATAGTTGGGCTTGCCGTTGCCGCCACGCAGTACCACGTGACCGTAGGCATTGCCCTTGGTGGTGACGATCGACACGCCACCTTCCTGGTTGATACCGAGGAAACGGTGTGGGTTGGAAACCGATTGCAAGGCGTTGATCGCTACGGTCAGGCCGCCGTCGGTGCCGTTCTTGAATCCGACCGCCGAGGACAGGCCGGAGGCCATTTCGCGGTGGGTCTGGGATTCGGTGGTGCGCGCGCCGATGGCTGACCAGCTAATCAGGTCCTGCAGATACTGCGGCGAGATCGGGTCAAGGGCTTCGGTGGCGGTGGGCAAACCCATTTCGGCCAGGTCCAGAAGCAATTGCCGACCGATATGCAGGCCGTCCTGGATCTTGAACGAGTCATCCAGGTAAGGGTCGTTGATCAGGCCTTTCCAGCCGACCGTGGTCCGCGGCTTCTCGAAATAGACACGCATCACCAGGTACAGGCTGTCAGAGACTTCGCCAGCCAGTACCTTGAGGCGCTCGGCGTACTCGTGGGCGGCTTTGATGTCGTGGATCGAGCAGGGCCCGATAACGACGAACAGGCGATGGTCCGTGCCATCGAGAATATTGCGAATCACCTCGCGACCCTTGGTCACGGTGCGCAGGGCAGCGTCGCTCAAGGGAATATCACGCTTGAGCTGATCAGGCGTGATCAGCGTCTCGTTGGAGGCGACGTTAAGGTCGTTGATCGGTAAATCAGCCATCGTGTTACTCGTCAGGTCACAGGTGCCGGCCGCCAGCCCCGCGCGGCGGTACACAGCGATTGAGCGTGTCGGGGAGCGGAACCTTAGCGCGTTAGACCGTGGGCGGGCAATGGGCACGGCCTGTTTCATCCGCTAAGGTCCTTATAAATGGCTAGCCGAGGCTTGCGTTTCACGCACCGGGCTGGGTAGCTGGAGTAACATGCAGCTTCGCCTACGGGAAATGCCGGCAGGCTCAAGCACAGTGAGTTTTACCGGGACGTCTACGGGATCAGGTAGAAAACGCAGCATGCCAAACCACTTCGGCTGTCGATCAGCGCAAAAACCTTGCGCCCGTATAATGAAGAGTCTGGAATTGTCGGATTTTGACGCAGATCGGAGTTTATTGGCTCTGCCAGGTGTTTCCCTGATTATCTTCACCAGCGCCGGCTGCGCTAGCTGCCGTTTCGCCCGAGAGGTGCTGCCGGGCCTGGAATTGGCGGTCGAGCGTCTATGCTGGATCGATGCTGGTGACAACGGCGGGCTGGTCCAGCGCTATGAAGTATTTCACTTGCCGGCGTTGTTCGTGGTCAAGGACGGTGAGTTCTATGGAGCCGTGCGTTCGCGGTTGGTCTTGAACGAGCTTGCCGAGGGGCTGCAACAGGCATTGGCGGGCATTGCTGAGGAGTTGCCATGATCGAGCGTGTGGCTGCCCCGCGTATCGGTATTATCGGTACGGGGGCCATTGGTACTTTTTACGGGGTGATGCTGGCACGTGCCGGTTTCGATGTGCATTTTCTATTGCGCAGCGAATTTCAACAGGTGGCCGCCCATGGCTTGTTGGTGGACAGTCTGATCCATGGTCGGCTGATCCTTAATCCGGTCCAGGCTTATATCGCCGCGCAGGACATGCCGCCGTGCGACTGGCTGCTGGTCTGTACCAAGGCGCTGGATGATCCGCGGTTGCTTGCATCGATTGTCGGTATCGCGGCTCCCGGAGCGAGCATCCTTCTGATGCAGAACGGCCTGGAGGTCGAAGAGCAACTGCGCCTGGCGCTGCCCGATGAATTGCACCTGCTGGGTGGTCTGTGCCTCAACTGCGCACACCGCGAGTCGCCCGGCGTGGTGGTGCATCAGGCCATGGGCGGGGTGAACATTGCCTATCACAGTGGTCCGGCGACGGACGAGCGGGCACGCCGAACCGTAGCGGCGGCGGCGACAGGGTTGTTTCACCAGGCCGGTTTGGAGTCCGCGGTGATCGATGATCTGCGGCAGGCGCGCTGGCAGAAGCTGGTGCTGAACATTTCCACCAACGGTTTGTCGGTGCTGCTCGACTGCGGTACCGAACGGATGATGGCCGATCCCGACAGTCGGGCGCTGGTGTTCGGCCTGATGGAGGAAGTGGCTCATGCCGCCGCTACTTGCGGCAGCCCATTGCCATCAGGTTTTATCGAGCAATTGATGCAAATGGCGACTGCGGTGCCGGATTATTACCCGAGCATGTATCACGATTATCGCTGCCGTCGGCCCATGGAGCTGGAGGCGATCTATGCGCGCCCGCTGGCTGCCGCGCGGCGGGCCGGGTGTGACATGCCGAGGACGCAGACACTGCTCCAGGCACTGAGTTTTCTCGAATCACGACAGCTTTCCTCCAAGGAGTCACCATGACAGTTTCAGTGACCGGGCCGCGTATCGGCGTGATCGGAACCGGCGCCATCGGCGGGTTCTACGGCGTGATGTTGGCGCGTGGCGGTTTCGATGTGCATTTCCTGCTACGCAGCGAGTTCTCGGCAGTGGCTGACGGCGGCCTGCATATCGACAGCGCGGTCCACGGCTCGCTGTACCTGGATCCCGTCCAGGCCTATGCCTCGGCCGACGATATGCCGCCGTGCGATTGGTTGCTGGTGGGCGCCAAGACCACCAGCAATGCCAGCCTTGCCCCGCTGATCGCCCAGGTGGCCGCGCCGGGGGCCAAGGTGTTGTTGCTACAGAACGGCTTGGATGTCGAGGAGCACTTGCGGCCATTGTTGCCCAATGCGCTGCACCTGCTCGGTGGACTGTGCTTCATCTATGCGCATCGCGCAGCTCCCGCAGCTGTCGTGCACCAGGTGCTCGGGACGGTGAAAATCGGTTATCACAGCGGTCCGTCAGGTGATGATGAAAGTGCCCGCCAGGCGGTGGTCGAGGAAGGATGCCAGTTGTTCCACCGGGCCGGCATCGAGTCCCAGGCCATGCGTAACCTGCAAGAGGCGCGCTGGCAGAAGCTGGTGTGGAACGTGCCCTACAACGGCTTGTCGGTGTTGCTGCGGGCCAGTACCACGCCCTTGATGAACGATGCCAGCAGCCGCGAGCTGATTCAGGCATTGATGGCCGAAGTGGTGCTAGGCGCGCAGGCATGCGGTCATGCAGTGCCGGCTGGGTACGCCGAGCAGCTGTTCAAGGCCACGGAAAAGATGCCGGATTACTGGCCGAGCATGTACTACGATTTCGTCCACAAGCGCCCAATGGAGCTGGATGCGGTGTATGCCCGACCACTGGCTGCCGCTCGTGCGGTTGGGTGTGAGCTGCCGAATATCCGTGCGCTGTACCAGGCCCTGGCTTTCATCGAGGCGCGCAACGGCCGAAACAGCCAGGAGAGCTGATATGGCAAAGGGCTTGAGCGACAAGCTGGTGTTGGCGATTTCATCGCGGGCGCTGTTCGACCTGAGTGAAAGCCATAAGGTCTATCTGACGCTGGGGGTCGAAGCCTATCGCAAGTACCAGATCGAGCATGAGGAAGAAATCCTCGAACCGGGCGATGCCTTTCCCCTGGTGAAGAAACTGTTGAGCCTGAATGCCAGCCTCGGTCGCGCCCGGGTCGAGGTGGTATTGGTCTCGCGTAACAGTGCGGACACTGGCTTGCGGGTCTTCAATTCGATCCAGCATTACGGCTTGGATATTTCCCGTGCGGCGTTTGTCGGAGGCCGCAGTCCTTATCCGTACCTTGCGGCCTTTGGCTGCCACCTGTTTCTGTCGACCCACGCCGAGGACGTGCGCAGTGCCCTGGATGCCGGCTTCGCCGCCGCGACGATTCTTTCCGGGGGCGCCCGGCGGGCCGCCAGCGCCGAACTGCGCATTGCCTTCGACGGCGACGCGGTGCTGTTTTCCGATGAATCGGAGCGCGTCTACCAGTTGGGCGGGCTGGAGGCGTTTCAGGCCAGCGAGCGTGAGTCGGCGCGCGAGCCGTTGCGCGGCGGCCCGTTCAAGGGCTTCCTGGCGGCGCTCAACCTGTTGCAGAGCGAGTTTGCGGATCAGGCCTGTCCGATTCGTACCGCTCTGGTCACGGCCCGTTCCGCTCCGGCCCATGAGCGGGTGATCCGGACCTTGCGCGAGTGGGATATTCGCCTGGACGAATCACTGTTCCTCGGAGGCCTGGAAAAATCCGCGTTCCTCGAAGCCTTCGCCGCCGACGTGTTTTTCGACGACCAGGCCGGGCATTGCGAGAAAGCCCGCGAAGTGGTCGCGACGGGGCATGTGCCCCATGGCATCAGCAATGAGCAACGGCCTCTGGATTAGCTCGACCAGCCGGGCGTCGAACTTCCCGGCACACTGCTAAGCTCAATCCATCTCCGCCATTCTGGCAATCGAGGAGGCCCCATGATTCGTTCGATGCTGTATGCCACAGACCTCGGCCTGTATGCGCCTTATGTCATGCAGCATGCGTTGGGGTTGGCTCGCACGTTCACGGCTGAGTTATATGTCGTCCATGCGGTTGAGCCTTTGGGGTTGTTCGCGGAGTCGGTGCTGCAGAGTTATCTGGATGAGCAGGCATTGAACGAATTGCACAGCCAGGGTCTTAACACCGTGATGGCCAATATCGAGCGACGGGTATTGGACAGCATCCGTGAGGAGTTGGGAGAAGGGCGGCAGGACCTGGCAATGATCCAGTCGGTTCAAGTGATCCTGGGGGATCCTTCACAAGTCATCCTTGACCAGGCGCAAAAGCTGGCGGTCGATCTGTTGATTGTCGGAAGTCACAGTCATGGCACCGGAACGGAGGCACACTTGGGGCGTACCGCTGCGCGAGTCTTGCAGTTGTCCCAGGTGCCGGTCTATCTCGTGCCGTTGTTGCAGCGTCGTCGGCACAGCGAGAGCTGAGCCAGAAATTCGACGAATTGATGAAAAAGTTCTAGATTTATTATTCAAACCATTCATATAGTTATATATCGCCACTGCTGCCTGTGGCGTCTACCTGCTTTGAGGGATACATATGAAGCTTCAACAACTGCGCTACATCTGGGAAGTGGCGCACCACGACCTCAACGTTTCCGCGACGGCCCAAAGCCTCTACACCTCACAGCCGGGTATCAGCAAACAGATCCGCTTGCTCGAAGACGAATTGGGCGTCGAGGTTTTCGCCCGCAGCGGCAAGCACCTGACCCGCGTCACGCCTGCCGGTGAGCGTATCATCACCACCGCCGGAGAGATCCTGCGCAAGGTCGAGAGCATCAAGCAGATCGCCCAGGAGTTCTCCAATGAGAAGAAGGGCACCCTGTCGATCGCTACCACCCACACCCAGGCGCGTTATGCCTTGCCGTTGGTGATCAGTAATTTCATCAAGCAGTACCCGGATGTGGCGTTGCACATGCACCAGGGGTCACCGATGCAGATCGCCGAAATGGCTGCGGACGGCACCGTGGATTTTGCGATTGCCACCGAGGCGCTGGAACTGTTCGGCGACCTGGTGATGATGCCGTGCTACCGCTGGAACCGCTGCGTAGTGGTGCCCCAAGGGCATCCGCTGACCAAGCTGCCCAAGCTGACCCTGGAAACCCTGGCCGAATACCCGATCGTTACCTACGTGTTCGGTTTCACCGGGCGCTCCAAGTTGGACGAGGCTTTCAGCCATCGCGGCCTGACTCCGAAAGTAGTGTTCACCGCCGCCGACGCCGATGTGATCAAGACTTATGTGCGCTTGGGCCTGGGCGTCGGGATCGTGGCGAAGATGGCAGTCGACACGGTGCTCGACAAGGACCTGGTAGTACTCGATGCCAGTGAGCTGTTCGAGTCCAGCGTGACCAAGATCGGTTTTCGGCGTGGGACGTTCTTGCGTGGTTTCATGTGCGACTTCATCGAGAAGTTCGCGCCGCACCTGACCCGTGAAGTCATGGCCAAGGCCATCCAATGCCACAACAAGCAGGAGCTCGAAGAGCTGTTCGCCGGCGTTGAGTTGCCAGTGCATTGATCGCTCGGCTGGCAGCGAGCAGAATTAGCCGCAAAGGCCGCTGGGGCGCGTACCTGTAGGAGCAAAGCTTGCCCGCGAAGCTTTTAGCGGTCTCTTAAGAACCTCTTCTGCGGCCAGCCAGCTTCCTACAAGGACCGTGTTCGGCCTTCAGCTCTTGGCGATCAGGTTGCCGGCGTGCAGGCCGCATTCCTTCTGGGTGGCTTCCTCCCACCACCAACGGCCTTCGCGCTCGTGTTGGTTGGGCAATACCGGGCGGGTGCAGGGTTCGCAGCCGATGCTAATGAAGCCGCGTTCGTGCAGGCTGTTGTAGGGCAGTTCGAGCATGCGGATGTAGCCCCAGATTTCCTCGCTGCTCATCTGCGCCAGTGGATTGAACTTGTACAAGGTACGTTCCGGGGTCGAGAAGGCGCTGTCGATTTCCAGCACCGCTACCTGGCTGCGGGTGCTTGGGCTCTGGTCGCGACGCTGGCCGGTGGCCCAGGCGGTCACGCTGGCCAGCTTACGCCGCAACGGTTCGGTCTTGCGGATGCCACAGCACTCGCCATGACCGTCCTTGTAGAAGCTGAACAGGCCTTTCTCCTTGACGAGGGGTTCGAGCTTGCTGTGGTCGGGGGACAACAGCTCGATATCGACCTTGTAGAACTCGCGGACCTGATCGATAAAACGATAAGTTTCCGGGTGCAGGCGACCGGTGTCGAGGCTGAAGACCTTGACGTTCTTGTTCAGCTTCCAGGCCATGTCCACCAGCACCACGTCCTCGGCACCACTGAACGATATCCACAGATCGTCGCCAAACTGGGCGAAGGCCAGCTTGAGGATGTCCTGGGCAGATTTGTTGGCATATGTCGCGGCAAGTTCAGCGACGTCGAACGGTTGGCTCATCAGGCGGTTCCTACAGTCAGTGGCGCTTTGCGCTCGTATAGACGGCAATAGTAACAAAATCCTGCCGACGCGGGCCGTCTGCGCCGCTCATAGCCGGCGATGGCGAGGAACGGCAACGCCGCATGGGCCAGCGCAGATATATTTCATACCGGGCCTAGAGGCGTTGCAAGGTATCGAGCAACACCCTCACCTTGGTGATCGACTCCTGGTATTCCTCCTGCCAGTCGGAGTCCGCGACAATCCCGCCGCCACCCCAGCAACACACCTGGCCGTCCTTGACCAGCAGGCTGCGGATGGCGATCGAACTGTCCATCTCGCCGCGTACATCCAGGTACAGCAGCGAGCCGCAGTACAGTCCGCGCCGCGTCGGTTCGAGTTCGTCGATGATCTGCATGGCGCGGATTTTCGGTGCGCCGGTGATCGAACCGCCGGGAAAGCTACCGACAATCAGGTCCAAGGCATCACGGCCCTCGGCCAGTTCGGCGGTCACGCTGCTGACCAGATGGTGCACATTCGGGTAGCTCTCCAGACTGAACAGCTCCGGCACTCGCACGCTGCCAATCCGACAACTACGGCCCAGGTCATTGCGCAGCAGGTCGACAATCATCAGGTTTTCCGCCCGGTCCTTGACACTGGTCAGCAGCTCGGCGGCATTCGCCGCGTCTTCGGTGGTGTCTTTGCCCCGTGGCCGGGTGCCCTTGATCGGTCGGGTTTCCACCTGGCCGGCGCTGACCCGGATAAAGCGCTCCGGTGACAGGCTCAGCACCGCACCCTGATCGGGCAGGCTCTGGAACCCGGAGAATGGCGTTGGACAGGCCGCACGCAAGGCTCGGTAGGCGATCCACGGATCACCCTGGCAGGCGGCGCGAAAACGCTGGGCAAAGTTCACCTGATAGCAATCGCCCGCCTGGATGTACCGTTGGATACGCTCGAAGGCCTGGTGATAAGCATTAGCGTCGAGGTCCGCCGTCATCGGTGTGGTCAGCCGGAATCCGTCGTGTAGGTCCGATGGGGCCTGGTTGAACAGGTCGATCAGGCGTTCGCGCTCGGTGGGGGCCATGCTAGGGTGGAGCACCAGTTGGCTGCTGCCTTGTTGGTGATCGCTGATCAACGCCCAGTTGTACAGGCCAAAGCGGGCATCGGGCAGTTGCAGGTCGTCTTGGGCCTGGCTGGGCAGCGCTTCGAGATGGCGACCGAAGTCGTAGCTGAGATAGCCGATCAACCCGCCGACGAACGGCAGCTCATAAGGTGCGGGCAGGGCAGCTTCGCCCAGCCGTCTCAGGTTATCCCGCAGGCGCCGTAGCAGCGCTTGCGCCGGCTCGTCCGGCAAGACCGTCAGTTGCTCAAGCGGCCAGGCACTGAGCAGGTCATACCGCCCACGCTCGGCGACCGGGCGACCGCTGTCGAGCAGCACGGCACCAGGGGCATGACGAATCGTCGCGAAGTAATGAGCGGGATCAGGAGCATAGGGCAGTGGGTGTACGGAGCAGGTCAGCATACGGGACGAATCGGTCTTGGGCGCGAGGACGGCAAGTGTAGCCCTCCTGGAGGGTAGGCGTTGATAGGCATGTCAATGGCGTTCGATGCCGCTGGACTCAGGCATCCTTGGGCGGTACATGGCCGAACATGTCCTGGACGAAGCGTACCCGCTCTTGCGGGGTTTCGTCGATCCCGGCAGCCATCAACCGTTGCAGATGGGCCTCCACGGCCTGGGTCCGGTCAGTCAGGCCGCAGTCGTTGGCAATCTGGATATTCAGCCCGGGCCGGGCGTTGAGTTCGAGGATCAGTGGACCTTTGTCCTGGTCCAGGACCATGTCCACGCCGATATAGCCCAGGCCACACAGTTCGTAGCAGCCAGCGGCCAGTTGCATGAAACTGTCCCAGTTCGGCAGTTGCACACCATCCACCGCATTGGTGGTGTCGGGGTGTTTGCGGATGATGTTGTTCAGCCAGGTACCGCGCAAGGTCAGGCCGGTTGCCAGGTCCACGCCGACGCCGATGGCACCCTGGTGCAGGTTGGCCTTGCCGTTGGACTGGCGGGTTGGCAGGCGTAGCATGGCCATCACCGGGTAGCCCAGCAGCACGATGATGCGGATGTCCGGCACGCCTTCGTAGCTGATGCTCTTGAAGATCTGGTCGGGGGTCACCCGGTATTCGATCAGTGCGCGATCACGGTGACCGCCCAGGGAGTAGAGCCCGGTGAGGATGCTGGAAACCTGGTGCTCGATTTCCTCATGGCTGATGATCCGCCCGGAAATCGTCCGATAGTGTCCTTCGAAGCGGTCGGCGATCACCAGGATGCCGTCGCCGCCGGCACCCTGGGCCGGCTTGATCACGAAGTCGTTGCGCCCGCCGATGATCTCGCCGAGCTTGTCGATGTCCTTTTCCGTGGAGATCACACCGTACATTTGCGGTACATGGATACCGGCCTTGATCGCCCGTTCCTTGGTGATGATCTTGTCATCGACGATCGGGTAGAGGCTGCGCTTGTTGTACTTGAGCACATAGTCGGCGTTACGCCGATTGATCCCCATGATGCCCTTGGCTTCCAAGGCCTTCCAGGTTTTCCACAGGCCGAACATCAAGCGTCTTCCTTGAGGAAGGCTTTGAAGCGCACCAGTTCGGTCAGGCGGTAACCGCGATAGCGTCCCATGGCCAGCATGAAGCCCACCAGGATCAGTAGGGTCGTCGGGAAGGTGAAGACGAAGTACACCAGCTCCGGCACGCTCATGATCAGGTGTGCCAGGGAGGCGGCGAACAGGGTACCGATCGCGACTTTCATCGCATGGCCGCCGCCACGTTCTTCCCAGGTAATGGACAGGCGCTCGATGGTCATGGTCAGGATCACCATCGGGAATAACGCCACCGACAGGCCGCGCTCCAGGCCGAGCTTGTGGCTGAACAGACTGATGACGGCGATCAGTACCACGACAAAGGTAAGCACCACCGACAGCCGCGGCAGCATCTGCAGTTTCAGGTGTTCCAGGTAGGAGCGCAGCGACAGGCCGAGCGCGGTGATGATGGTGAACAGAATGATACCGAAGCCCAGTTGGGTTTCTCGGAAGGCCAAGGCGATGAGCACGGGGGTGAAGGTGCCGAGCGTCTGCAGGCCGACCAGGTTGCGCAGAATCAGGATCACCAGCACGCCGATTGGGATCATCACCATGATCATGAAAGTCTGCTGGGTTTGTAGCGGCAGGCCGTAGAGCGAGTATTCGAGGAAGTTGGCGTCGGAGTTTTCGTCGGTCAGCTTGGCCAGGCGGATGGCGTTCATTTCGCTGTTGTTCAGGCTGAAATTGACGCTGGCCTTCTTGCCGCCTTCCACGCTGATCAGGTTCTCGTCGCCGGTCCACCACAACAGGCGGTCGCTGGGCAGGCCCTGCTCGCCGGTATCCGGGTTGAAGTACAGCCAGTCGTTGCCATTGAAGCTGCGCAACCAGAGTTCCGGGGCCTGCGGTTGGTCGGCTACCAGGCGGATGGTGTGGACTTTTTCCAGCGGTACGTGGGCGATGGACAGCAGCAGCTCGATGATCTGTGCCTTGCGCGGCGTCGACGGATCGCCCGCCAACAGCAGCTTGACGTTGTCGTCGTTGAGGTTGTTGACCCGTTTGATGGTTTCGCCGATGAAGGTCTCGACATCCGCCGAGTGCTGACGAATCGGCGCGAGCAGGGCTTCGGCGGCGATCTTTTCCGGGCCTTCGATGGCCATGCTGTCGCGGAAGGTCGGGCCTTTGACCTTGGGTTTTTCGCCGGTATAGCGTTTGGTCAATACCAGGCGGTAATACAGGGTCTGTTTACCGCTGACCCGCCGTGCCGACCAGGTGACCTTACGGTTGCCTTCGATGCGATTGACGCTGACACCGTAGTTGTTGGAAATGAAGCTCTCGTTGAGGCTGACGTAGTCGCGGCTCAGTGGCGGCACGAACATCTGGATCTTCACCGGGTCCTTGCTGGCGGCGAGGAACTCGACCTTGGCGTCGATGTTCCACAGGTCGTCCGTGGCATCCTCGGTAACCGGAATCCCCAGTACGAAAATCTGATAGGCCGTGACCGAAATACCCAACGCCACCAGAACGGCGATCAGAACTTTCAGATGGAGGGTAAGAGCACGCATGCGAATTACTCGGCGGTTTGAGCGTCGTCGGTGCAGGCGGGTTTGCCGGCAGCGTATTTAAGACTCGGATCGACCAGCGCGTCGAAGCGCTTGAGCGCCTCGGAGCCAATCAGAAGCGGGTATTGGAATGTGCTTCGGTCGGTCAAGTTCACTTCAATACTGCGTAAAGCCGCCCCCATGCAAATATTCAGGGTAATCACCGGGCGGGCGGTATAGGTCTTGTCCTCATCCGGGTCGTAGTCGCCGGAGCGCCGCTTGATCTTGCTGACACGGGCTAGCGGCAGCTCAATGGGGTGCGAATGGGCGGCGTCGATGGCCAGGTAGAAGCGCACCCAGCTTTCGCCGTCGCGCTTGAAACGTTTTATGTCACGGGCACTGAGGGAGGCGGTCTTGGCCCCGGTGTCGAGTTTGGCCGCGACTTCCAGGTCGATTCCCACCAGGCTCGCGTACTCGTTCAGGCCGTAGACGGTCTTTTCGGTGGCGAGGCTCAAGCCTGGCAGACCGAGCAGCAACAAAAGCAGTAGGGAGAAGGGCTTGAGTCTCATAAATCCTGGCGCGTATCGGGCAATCTTGATTCAAGGTGACTGGCAATACAGCGCAAGCTTCCTCGTGCGTCTGTCAGATTCAGATAAAGATGACAGGCATGGCATCGTCTGGTGCGCGCGGCATTCTAGCACGCTGGTTTTATGGCGCCAGCGCTGGGGACGCTTCCTGTCGGTTGTCTCCACCGGCAAGGGGTGTTTGCGTCAGCTCTTAGACTATTGTCGACAATGCTAATTAATTCTTTGACTGAAAGGGTCGTATTGGCTAGTTTTAGCGTTATTGGTTAGAAAGGTGTCGACAATATGCTGGGAGAGCTGGAGCCGGTCGTGACTGTCCAGGAAGATTCCGAGACGCTATCCGAGAATGTCTTTCGGCGCATCCAGGCAGCCATCGTCAAGGGCGAGATCGCCCCCGGCAGTAAGATTTCCGAGCCGGAGCTGGCGCGCACCTATGGCATCAGCCGTGGCCCGCTGCGCGAAGCCATCCATCGCCTCGAAGGTCAGCGCTTGCTGGTACGGATCCCCCATGTCGGGGCGCGGGTGGTGTCCCTGAGCCATGCCGAGCTGGTCGAACTCTATGAAATCCGCGAGTCCCTCGAAGGCATGGCCTGCCGCCTGGCGGCCGAGCGGATGACTAGCGAAGAGATCGAAGAATTGCGTCAGGTGCTGCACACCCATGAGCGTGACGCGGCGTTCCAAGCGGGTGTCGGTTATTACCAACAGGAGGGCGACTTTGATTTCCACTACCGGATCATTCAGGGCGCCGGCAACCGGACCCTGACCCAAATGCTCTGCGGCGAGCTGTATCAGTTGGTGCGCATGTATCGCATCCAGTTTTCCGCTACGCCCCACAGGCCGCGCCAGGCCTTTGCCGAACACCACCGGATTCTCGATGCCATTGCCGATCGCGACGGCGAACTGGCCGAGTTGTTGATGCGTCGTCATATCGGCGCGTCGAAACGCAATATTTCGCGTTACTACCAGGACAGCGCGAAACCGACAGCCACTCCACGAGGTGAGTCATGAGTCAGGGTTCCAACAAAAACACGCCCGGTCAGCGTTTCCGCGATGCGGTCGCCAACGAGCATCCGTTGCAAGTGGTCGGTGCGATCAACGCCAACCATGCGTTGCTGGCCAAGCGTGCCGGTTTCAAGGCGATCTACCTGTCGGGCGGTGGTGTCGCCGCCGGCTCCCTGGGTATGCCGGACCTGGGTATCAGCGGCCTGGATGACGTGTTGACCGATGTACGACGCATCACGGATGTCTGCGACCTGCCGCTGCTGGTGGATGTCGACACTGGCTTTGGTTCCTCGGCGTTCAACGTCGCCCGCACTGTCAAGTCGATGAGCAAGTTCGGTGCGGCGGCGATTCATATCGAGGACCAGGTCGGCGCCAAGCGCTGTGGCCACCGTCCGAACAAAGAAATCGTCTCCCAGCAGGAAATGGTCGATCGCATCAAGGCCGCCGTGGATGCTCGCAGCGATGATAGCTTCGTGATCATGGCGCGTACCGACGCGCTGGCCGTGGAAGGGTTGGAGTCCGCCCTGGATCGCGCCGCCGCCTGCATCGAGGCGGGTGCCGACATGATTTTCCCGGAAGCCATTACCGAGCTGGCGATGTACAAGCTGTTCGCCAGTCGGGTGAAAGCGCCGATCCTGGCCAATATCACCGAGTTCGGCGCGACGCCGCTGTACACCGTCGAGCAACTGGCCGGTGCCGATGTGTCGCTGGTGCTGTACCCGCTGTCGGCGTTTCGCGCCATGAACAAGGCGGCGGAAAACGTCTACACCGCGATTCGTCGCGACGGCACCCAAGCCAACGTGATCGAGACCATGCAGACTCGTATGGAGTTGTACGATCGTATCGACTACCACACCTTTGAGCGCAAGCTCGACGCGCTGTTTAGCCAAAAGCAGGGCTGAGGCCTGGCCCCCCCCGACTTGCCGGGCCCCAAATAAACTCAACAATTGGAGAGAGCAATGGCTGAAGCAAAAGTACTGACTGGCGCCGGCCTGCGTGGCCAGGTGGCCGGGCAAACATCCTTGTCCACCGTGGGCCAGGCCGGTGCTGGCCTGACCTATCGCGGTTATGACGTGCGTGAGCTAGCGAGCGAGGCGTGCTTTGAAGAAGTCGCCTACCTGTTGCTGTACGGCGAATTGCCGAGCCAGGCCCAGTTGAGTGCCTACATGGATAAACTGCGTACCCTGCGCGATTTGCCCCAGGCCCTGAAAGAAGTGCTGGAGCGAATTCCCGCCGACGCCCATCCGATGGATGTGATGCGTACCGGTTGCTCGTTCCTCGGCAATATTGAGCCTGAAGGCGATTTCTCCCGCCAGCACGCAGCCACCGACCGGCTGTTGGCCGCGTTCCCGGCCATCGTGTGCTACTGGTATCGCTTCAGTCACGAAGGCCTGCGCATCGATTGTGTGACCGACGAGGCTGCCATCGGCGGGCATTTCCTGCACCTGCTGCACGGCAAGGCGCCGAGCGAGCTGCACCGCAAGGTGATGGACGTGTCGCTGATCCTTTATGCGGAACATGAATTCAACGCTTCGACCTTTACCGCGCGAGTCTGTGCTTCGACCCTGTCCGACCTGTTCTCCTGCGTCACCGCGGCCATCGGTTCGCTGCGCGGACCCTTGCATGGCGGTGCGAACGAGGCAGCGATGGAAATGATCGAGCGTTTCAGCTCGCCGCGAGAAGCCGTCGAAGGCACCCTCGGCATGCTGGCGCGCAAGGACAAGATCATGGGCTTCGGCCACGCGATCTACAAAGACAACGACCCGCGCAATGAAGTGATCAAGGGCTGGTCGAAGCAGCTCGCCGACGAGGTGGGTGACAGCGTGCTGTTCGCGGTCTCCGAAGCCATCGACAAGACCATGTGGGAGCAGAAGAAGCTGTTCCCCAATGCCGATTTCTACCATGCCTCGGCGTACCACTTCATGGGTATCCCGACCAAGCTGTTCACGCCGATCTTCGTTTGCTCGCGCCTGACCGGCTGGGCGGCGCATGTGTTCGAGCAGCGTGCGAACAACCGCATCATCCGTCCGAGTGCCGAGTACATCGGCGTCGAGCAGCGCAAGTTCGTGCCAATCGAGCGTCGCTGACCGAGCAGGCGCAAACCGTTTCAGGGGCTGTGACTGGCCCGATTTGTGACGAGCAGGCTTGTCCTCCGTTGGGTTGCGCGGCGACCCCGAATCCAGACAGCGCGGTGTGTCATATAGAACGCGTTCAATGGTTTTGCAACTGCTGCGCGGTCGAGCGTGGGCAAGCCCACTTGCCACCGGTTACAGTCCGGCTCCAGAGACTTTGCACCCGTCGTTGACCTTACCGTGAGCGAGTCCGATATCATGAATACTCAATACCGTAAACGCCTGCCCGGCAGCCACCTGGATTTCTTCGACGCCCGCGCGGCGGTCGATGCCATCCAGCCCGGCGCCTACGACAGCCTGCCTTACACTTCCCGCGTTCTCGCCGAAAACCTGGTGCGGCGCTGCGATCCGGCGACGCTCGGCGACTCCCTCAAGCAATTGATCGAGCGCAAGCGCGACCTGGATTTTCCTTGGTTCCCGGCACGTGTGGTCTGCCATGACATTCTCGGCCAGACCGCCCTGGTCGACCTGGCGGGGCTGCGCGACGCCATCGCGGTCCAGGGCGGCGACCCGGCCCAGGTCAATCCGGTGGTGCCGACCCAGTTGATCGTCGATCACTCCCTGGCCGTGGAGCGCGGCGGTTTCGACCCGCAGGCCTTTACCAAGAACCGCGCCATCGAAGACCGGCGCAACGAAGACCGCTTCCACTTTATCGACTGGACCAAGAAGGCCTTCAAGAACGTCGATGTCATCCCGCCGGGCAACGGCATCATGCACCAGATCAATCTGGAGAAGATGTCCCCGGTGATCCAAGCGCGTGATGGCGTGGCCTTCCCGGACACCTGTGTCGGCACTGACAGTCATACGCCTCACGTCGATGCGTTGGGGGTGATCGCTATCGGTGTCGGCGGTCTGGAGGCCGAGAGCGTGATGCTCGGCCGGGCGTCGTGGATGCGCCTGCCGGAAAGCGTCGGCGTCGAACTGACCGGCAAGCTGCAAGCGGGCATCACCGCCACCGACATGGTATTGGCGCTGACCGAGTTTCTGCGTCAACAGAAGGTGGTGGGTGCCTGGCTGGAGTTCTTCGGCGAGGGCGCCGGCGCACTGACCCTGGGCGACCGCGCAACGATTTCCAACATGGCACCGGAGTACGGCGCTACTGCGGCGATGTTCTTTATCGATCAGCAGACCATCGACTATCTGAAACTGACTGGCCGTGAAGACGCACAGGTGCGGTTGGTCGAAAGCTACGCCAAGCACACAGGCCTGTGGGCCGACAGCCTCAGGAGCGCCCGGTACGAGCGCGGTGTACGGTTCGATCTGTCTTCGGTGGTGCGCAACATGGCAGGTCCCAGCAACCCTCACGCCCGTGTCGCCACTCGCGATCTGGCGGCCAAAGGCATTGCCGGCCCGTGGAGCGATGTGCCGGGGCAGATGCCCGACGGTGCGGTGATCATCGCCGCCATCACCAGTTGCACCAATACCAGCAACCCGCGCAACGTGATCGCCGCCGGTCTGTTGGCCCGCAATGCGAACAAACTGGGCCTGACCCGCAAGCCATGGGTCAAGTCGTCGCTGGCGCCGGGTTCCAAGACCGTGGCGCTGTACCTGGACGAAGCCGGGCTGACCAAGGAACTGGAGCAGTTGGGCTTTGGCGTGGTGGCCTTCGCTTGTACCACTTGCAACGGCATGTCCGGCGCCCTGGACCCGCTGATCCAGCAGGAAATCATCGACCGCGATCTCTATGCCACCGCCGTGCTGTCCGGCAACCGCAACTTCGATGGACGTATCCATCCCTATGCCAAGCAGGCCTTCCTGGCGTCGCCGCCGTTGGTGGTGGCCTACGCGATTGCCGGCACCATCCGCTTCGACATCGAGAGGGACGTGCTCGGTCTGGACGCCGAGGGCCGGGAAATCCGCCTCAAGGACATCTGGCCAAGCGATGAAGAAGTCGACGCGGTGGTCAAGGCGTCGGTGAAGCCCGAGCAGTTCCGCCAGGTCTATATCCCGATGTTCGCCATCCACGAAGACACCGGCCCCAAGGTCAAGCCGTTGTACGACTGGCGGCCGATGAGCACCTATATCCGCCGTCCACCGTACTGGGAAGGCGCCCTGGCCGGTGCGCGACCGCTCAAGGGTATGCGCCCGCTGGCGGTGCTGGGGGACAACATCACCACCGACCACCTGTCGCCGTCCAACGCCATCATGCTCGATAGCGCGGCTGGCGAGTACCTGGCAAAAATGGGCCTGCCGGAAGAGGACTTCAACTCCTACGCGACCCACCGGGGCGACCATCTCACCGCGCAACGCGCGACGTTCGCCAACCCCAAGCTGTTCAATGAAATGGTCGTGGAAAACGGCAAGGTCAAGCAGGGTTCCCTGGCGCGGGTCGAGCCGCAAGGCCAGGTCATGCGTATGTGGGAAGCCATCGAGACCTACATGCAGCGCAAGCAGCCGTTGATCATCATTGCCGGTGCCGACTACGGCCAGGGCTCGTCCCGTGACTGGGCGGCCAAGGGCGTGCGTCTGGCCGGGGTCGAGGCGATTGCCGCCGAAGGCTTCGAGCGCATCCACCGCACCAACCTGGTGGGCATGGGCGTGTTACCGCTGGAGTTCCTGCCGGGAACCGACCGCAAGACCCTTGCTATCGACGGTACCGAGACCTTCGATGTGCTCGGCGAGCGCACGCCGCGGGCGACCCTGACCCTGGTGATCCGGCGCCGCGACGGTGAGCGTGTCGAGGTGCCGGTGACTTGCCGTCTGGACACCGCCGAAGAGGTTTCGATCTACGAGGCCGGTGGGGTCTTGCAGCGTTTTGCCCAGGACTTTCTGGCCGGCTAGACGAGGACGATCGTTGCCACGCTGGCGTGGCAACGATCAAAAATAGGTGTTCAGACTCCGCAGGAGCTTTTATGGCCCACGTAGCGCAAATCAAGATTCCCGCCACCTATATGCGTGGCGGCACCAGTAAAGGCGTGTTCTTCAACCTCGACGACCTACCGGAAGCGGCGCAATTGCCAGGTGCCGCGCGGGATGCGCTGTTGTTGCGAGTGATCGGCAGCCCAGACCCCTATGAAAAGCAGATCGACGGCATGGGCGGGGCGACCTCCAGCACCAGCAAGGCGGTGATTCTGTCCAGGAGCCTCACGACTGATCACGATGTCGATTATGTGTTCGGCCAGGTGTCGATCGACCAGCCGTTTATCGACTGGAGCGGTAATTGCGGCAACCTGTCGGCGGCGGTCGGCTCGTTCGCCATCCATGCGGGTCTGGTGGAGGCGGGACGTATTCCACGTAATGGTGTGGCGGTGGTGCGGATCTGGCAGGTGAATATCGGCAAGACGATCATTGCCCATGTGCCGATCACCGAGGGCGAGGTTCAGGAAACCGGCGATTTTGAACTCCACGGCGTGACCTTTCCCGCCGCTCAAGTGCAACTCGAGTTCATGGACCCGGCGGCCGAGGAGGAGGGTGCGGGCGGTTCGATGTTTCCCACCGGCAACCTGGTGGACGACCTGGACGTGCCGGGTGTGGGTACCTTCAAGGCGACCCTGATCAACGCCGGTATCCCGACCATCTTCCTCAATGCGGCGGATATCGGCTACACCGGCAGCGAGTTGCAGGGCGATATCAATGGCGATCCCAAGGCCCTGGCAATGTTCGAGACGATCCGCGCCTATGGTGCGCTGCGTATGGGCCTGATCGCCCATATCGACGAGGCGGCTCAGCGCCAGCACACGCCCAAAGTTGCCTTTGTCGCCCCGCCAGCCAGCTATACCGCCTCGAGCGGCAAGCCGGTGGCGGCGGGTGAGCTTGATCTGCTGGTGCGGGCATTGTCCATGGGCAAGCTGCACCACGCCATGATGGGCACGGCGGCAGTGGCTATCGGCACGGCGGCGGCGATTCCCGGCACCCTGGTCAATCTGGCGGCGGGCGGTGGCGAGCGCAGTTCAGTGCGCTTCGGACATCCTTCGGGTGCTTTGCGTGTCGGCGCCGAGGCGATCCTGGCCGACGGTGAATGGCGCGTGGTCAAGGCCATTATGAGCCGCAGTGCCAGGGTGCTGATGGAGGGGTGGGTACGTGTGCCCGGCGATGCGTTCTGAAGAGAGACGGCAAGCAGTAATAAGCCGGCGCAAACGACAGTCGTGTTATTTGAAGCGCCGCTCCACACCTTTTTCCACGAGGATCTTCGCCGAAATCTCTTCTACGGAAAAATGCGTGGAGTTGATATGCGCGATATTTTCCCGGCGGAACAGGTTTTCCACTTCGCGCACTTCGAATTCGCACTGGGCGTAGCTCGAATAGCGGCTGTTGGGTTTGCGTTCGTTGCGGATCGCGGTCAGGCGGTCCGGGTCGATGGTCAGGCCGAACAGCTTGTGCTGGTGGGCACGCAGGGCGGCTGGCAGTTGCAGGCGCTCCATGTCGTCCTCGGTCAGTGGATAGTTGGCCGCGCGGATGCCGAATTGCATCGCCATGTACAGGCAGGTCGGGGTCTTGCCGCAGCGCGATACGCCCACCAGGATCAGGTCGGCCTTGTCGTAGTAGTGGGTGCGGGCGCCGTCGTCGTTATCGAGGGCGAAGTTCACTGCCTCGATTCGTTCCATGTAGTTGGAGTTGCCGCCAATGGAGTGAGATTTACCCACCGAGTAGGAGGAGTGCTCGCTCAGCTCCTGTTCCAGTGGAGCGAGGAAGGTGGAAAAAATATCGATCATGAAACCATTTGAAGTCGCGAGGATCTCACGGATGTCTTGGTTGACGATGGTATCGAAGATGATCGGTCGAAATCCGTCCTTCTCGGCGGCGAGATTGATCTGTTGTACCATGGCCCTGGCCTTGTCCACGCTGTCGATATACGGACGAGTGAACTTGGCGAAGGTAATATTCTCGAACTGCGCCAGCAGGCTTTGACCCAGGGTTTCGGCGGTAATGCCGGTGCCATCGGAAATAAAGAAAGCAGATCGTTTCATTTGCACCTTGGGCCTTAAGCTGATGACGATTCTTGGATATGATAGGCGCGATTTGCCAGTCCAGAATGGTCGGCATTCTCACTTATTTTCCAGGTCCAGGCCACATAGCGTCTGCATAAGCGTTCGCCGAGCGGCGATCAGGCAAGGTAAGAACAGGCAAGGAACGGCTGGAGTCGCGTCCGACTTGAGCCCGCTAATGAGCCTCCGAGCCTGTTCTTAACGCAGTATGATCGTCGCAGGCAACTCTGCAGCTCGCTCCGAGCTTTTCCAACACAGTTTAGTGGAGAGATCACCTTGGTAGAGTACGTAGTTTCCCTCGATAAGCTCGGCGTCCATGATGTAGAGCACGTAGGGGGCAAGAACGCATCCCTGGGCGAGATGATCAGTAACCTCGCGGGTGCCGGCGTGTCGGTCCCCGGCGGCTTTGCCACTACGGCTCAGGCGTATCGTGATTTTCTCGAACTCAGTGGCCTGAACGATCAGATCCATGCGGCGCTGGATGCGCTGGATGTAGATGACGTCAATGCCCTTGCGAAAACCGGCGCACAGATCCGTCAGTGGATCATGGAGGCCGAGTTTCCCGAAAAGCTCAACGCCGAAATCCGTAGCGCCTTCGCTATCCTGTCGGCGGGCAATCCGGACATGGCGGTGGCTGTGCGTTCCTCGGCCACCGCCGAAGATCTGCCGGACGCCTCCTTCGCCGGTCAGCAGGAAACCTTCCTGAACATTCGTGGCGTGGAAAACGTCATTCGTGCGGCCAAGGAGGTGTTCGCCTCGCTGTTCAACGACCGTGCCATTTCCTACCGGGTGCATCAGGGCTTCGACCATAAGCTGGTGGCCCTGTCCGCTGGCGTGCAGCGCATGGTGCGTTCGGAAACCGGCACCGCCGGGGTGATGTTCACCCTCGACACCGAGTCGGGCTTTCGTGATGTGGTGTTCATCACCGGCGCCTACGGCCTGGGCGAGACCGTCGTCCAGGGCGCGGTGAACCCGGATGAGTTCTACGTTCACAAGGGCACGCTCGAAGCCGGTCGTCCGGCCATTCTGCGTCGTAACCTGGGTAGCAAGGCGATCAAGATGATCTACGGCGACGAGGCTAAGGCCGGTCGTTCGGTCAAGACCGTCGATGTCGACAAGGCCGACCGCGCGCGTTTCTGCCTGAGCGATGCCGAAGTCAGCGAGCTGGCCAAGCAAGCGATGATCATCGAGAAACACTACAAGTGCCCAATGGACATCGAGTGGGCCAAGGATGGTGACGACGGCAAGCTGTATATCGTCCAGGCTCGTCCGGAAACCGTGAAGAGCCGTACCCAGGCCAACGTCATGGAACGCTACCTGCTCAAGGAAACCGGCACCGTGCTGGTGGAAGGCCGCGCCATCGGCCAGCGTATTGGCGCCGGCAAGGTAAGGATCATCAAGGACGTGTCCGAGATGGACAAGGTTCAGGCCGGTGATGTGTTGGTCTCCGATATGACCGACCCGGACTGGGAGCCGGTGATGAAGCGTGCTAGCGCCATTGTCACCAATCGTGGTGGGCGCACTTGCCACGCGGCAATCATCGCCCGTGAGTTGGGGATTCCCGCAGTCGTGGGTTGCGGCAATGCCACCGAACTGTTGAAAGACGGCCAGGGCGTCACCGTGTCTTGTGCCGAGGGCGATACCGGCTATATCTTCGAAGGTGAACTGGGCTTCGATATCAAGAAGAACTCCGTCGATGCCATGCCCGAGCTGCCGTTCAAGATCATGATGAACGTCGGTAACCCGGACCGCGCCTTCGACTTCGCGCAGTTACCCAACGCCGGTGTGGGCCTGGCCCGCCTGGAGTTCATCATCAATCGCATGATCGGCGTGCACCCCAAGGCGCTGCTGAACTACGCCAGTCTGCCGCAGGAAATCAAGGACAGCGTCGACAAGCGCATCGCCGGCTACGACGACCCGGTCGGTTTCTATGTCGAGAAGCTGGTCGAAGGCATCAGCACTCTGGCCGCCGCGTTCTGGCCAAAAAAGGTCATCGTGCGGCTGTCGGATTTCAAGTCCAACGAATACGCCAACCTGATCGGCGGCAAGCTCTACGAGCCGGAAGAAGAAAACCCGATGTTGGGTTTTCGTGGTGCCTCGCGCTATATCAGCGAATCGTTCCGTGACTGCTTCGAACTCGAGTGTCGCGCGCTCAAGCGTGTGCGCAACGAGATGGGCTTGAGCAACGTCGAGATTATGGTGCCGTTCGTCCGTACCCTCGGCGAAGCCAGCCAGGTGGTCGAGCTGCTGGCCGCCAACGGCTTGGCCCGTGGTCAGAACGGCCTGCGCGTGATCATGATGTGCGAACTGCCCTCCAACGCGATCCTGGCCGATGAGTTCCTCGAGTACTTCGACGGCTTCTCCATCGGTTCCAACGACCTGACCCAACTGACCCTGGGTCTGGATCGCGACTCGGGGATCATCGCGCACCTGTTCGACGAGCGTAACCCGGCGGTGAAGAAGCTGTTGTCCAATGCCATCCAGGCCTGCAACAAGGCCGGCAAGTACATCGGTATCTGTGGGCAAGGTCCTTCCGATCACCCGGACCTGGCGCGCTGGTTGATGGAGCAGGGTATCGAGAGTGTTTCCCTGAACCCCGATAGCGTACTGGAAACCTGGTTCTTCCTGGCTGAAGCTCAGACTCAGGCCTGATTCAAGTGAAATGAAATGCCTGCCGGCTTTATGAGCTGGCAGGCATTTTTATATGTGCAGGGCGAGGCCACACAGGAGTCGCCCTTTTTTGTGCAAGAGCATTATGCAAAGCAGCAGTCATCTTTTTCCCGTGGCTTTGCTCAGCGCCGAGCGTTGTGGTGATCTGAGCGAAGACGTCTATCGTTTAAAACCGGGTAACAGCCCCGATGGTACGGTTGAACTGGCGGTGACCCGTCTGGGCCTGGCCGATCAACTGCAAGTGCGTGGCATGCCGGTCATTCTTCTGCATGGTAGTTTTTCCAACCGGCGTTTCTGGTATTCCCCCAAGGGCATCGGCCTGGGCGCCTATCTGGCGCGTGCCGGATTCGATGTGTGGATCGCGGAAATGCGCGGGCACGGGTTGTCCGCGCGCAATCAGGATTATCGCAAGAACCGCGTGGCCGACTATGCGCGCTACGATCTGCCGGCCATCGCCGCCTTTGTCCGCGAGCGGAGCGGGCAGGTGCCCCACTGGATCGGCCATTCCCTGGGCGGCACCACCCTGGCGGCGGCCCTCGGTGGTCAGCATCTGAGGGCGCCGGACGTGGCCTCGGTGGCCCTGTTCGGCTGCCAGGTCAGTCGTATCTATTGGCCGTTGAAGATTCCCCCGGTGGAGTGGAGCGCACGCTTGCTGCTCAAGTCCTTCACCCACCTGTCCGGCTCACGTCTCAAGCGTGGGCCGGAGGATGAGCCGATCGGCCTGGCCCTTGAAAGTCTGCGCTGGCATGGCTTGTGCGGACGTTTCGGGGATAAAGAACACAATTGGTGGGAGGGCCTGGCGCAAGTCGACGTACCGGTGCTGGCGGTCAGTGCCGCGGGTGATCGCCAGGATCCGGACTGGGCCTGTCGTCAGTTGTACGAGCAGATAGGCTCGCCACTCAAGCGGTTTATCTGTCTGGGGCGCAAGGCCGGGTTCGGTTCGGATTTCGGTCATATCCAGATGCTGGTCAGCAAACCGGCACAAGCCGAAGTCTGGCCATTGGTGGCCGACTGGTTGCGTGATCAGCCGTCTTTATTGCGGTCTGAGTCAGTCTGATGGTCTGTGTGACAAGTTCTGTCAGTCAATTTCGGCGCCACCAGCCAGTGCCGGCGTTGCTACCTTATCGGCTACTAGGTTCAGCAAACGCTCTAAGAAGGGCATTTCGCTTCGAAGTGGTAGCGGCTAAGATAAGCGGCATTGCGCATTTTGGGTCATCGTCCAAACATCCGCTCGGGGGAGCGCTTCTCTAAGCAAGCTGCTCTAGTGGCCTGTGTGGTGAGTTCTATGAGTCAGTTTCGGCGCCACCCGCCCCTGGCCGGTGTTGCCATTGCTTGCCATAGCCCGGCTAGCCGGGTCACAGCGCCTTGGCCATGGACGGGTGGCATCCGAGCTTGAGCTAACGAACTCACCGTACAGGCCACTAGAGGGTCGACACAACGATCGTGTTCTCTCACCTACAGGAGTTTACCCATGAACCATTACGTCACTCCCGACCTATGCGATGCCTATCCGGAGCAGGTGCAGGTGCTTGAGCCGATGTTCAGCAACTTCGGCGGTCGAGACTCCTTTGGTGGCGAGATCGTGACCATCAAGTGCTTCGAGGACAACTCGCTGGTCAAGGATCAGGTCGAACTCAAGGGCGCCGGCAAGGTGCTGGTGGTCGATGGCGGTGGATCGCTGCGCCGGGCATTGCTCGGTGACCTGCTGGCTGAGAGGGCGGCGAAGAACGGCTGGGAAGGATTGGTGATCTACGGCTGCATCCGCGATGTCGATGTGATTGCGCAAACCGACCTGGGTGTGCAGGCACTGGCCAGCCATCCGATGAAGACCGACAAGCGCGGCATCGGCGACCTGAACGTGCCGGTCACCTTTGCCGGCGTCACCTTCCGTCCGGGCGAATATGTCTATGCGGACAACAACGGGGTGATCGTCTCAGCCAGTCCGTTGAAGATGCCTGAGTAGTTTTTCGAAATGGAATTACAGGAGTAAGGATGTTCGAGGAAGACAACGCGCAATGGGGGCTGGTCCATGCCTTGGTTCTCGATGGTAAGGGCAGTGCGCGCTCGATTGCTCGGACGCAGCTGGACGATCTGCAGTTGCGGCCGCAGGAAAGTCTTTGGCTGCACTGGGATCGCAGCCACCCGCAAACCCAGGCCTGGTTGCGTGCATCCAGTGGCCTGAGTGAATTCAGCTGCGACCTGCTATTGGAGGAAAACACCCGCCCACGCCTGTTGCCGTTGCCAGAGAGTGAATTGCTGCTGTTTTTGCGCGGGGTCAACCTCAATCCAGGCGCCGAGCCCGAGGACATGGTCTCGGTGCGCATCTTCGCCTCGGCCCAGCGGGTGATTTCCCTGCGCTTGCGACCGTTGCGCGCGACCGATGAACTGCTGGTCCAGTTGGAGGCGGGCAACGGGCCGAAAACCGCCTCTGAGCTGATCCTCTACCTGGCCCAATACCTGACGCTGAAGGTTCAGGATCTGGTCAGCGACCTGTCGGAAGTGGTCGATGACGAGGAGGAAAAGATAGATGCCGACGAACGGTATAGTCCCGAGCATGGGGCGATCGTACAGATACGCCGCCGGGCAGTCGGGCTGAAACGCTTTTTGGCCCCGCAGCGGGATATCTTTGGCCAACTGACGCGCATCAGGTTGTCCTGGTTTGCCAGCGACGACGCCGACTACTGGAACGAGTTGAACAACAGCCTGACCCGTTATCTGGAAGAGCTCGAATTGACTCGAGAGCGCCTGGGGCTGGTGCTTGAGGCCGAAGACCGGCGTCTGAACGTGCGCATGAACAAGATCATGTATCGCTTCGGGATCATCACCGGGATTTTCCTGCCGATGAGTTTTCTCACTGGTTTGCTGGGAATCAATGTCGGCGGGATTCCAGGGTCCCAGGACCCCTATGGATTTGCCATCGCTTGCCTGTTGATCGCCGCCCTGGCGCTTGGCCAATGGTGGTTGTTTCGCCGTTTGCGCTGGCTGTAAAACATGTTTGATGTGACTCGGGAAATTCTGATCGCGTCTTTCCAAGACATTCCGAGAGGTGCGTATGCACGATCCGTTTGAACAGTCTCTGCGTGACATGCTCAGGGCCTCGCCGTCCAGCCGTGACGACGATGCGTGTTTGGGGCGTGTCCTGAAAACCGCCAACCGTCAGGTCGGCGCAGGTGATCTCTTCAGTTTGCTGGGGCGTTGGCTGCAAGCGCTGCTGATCGCGCTGAACAGTGGATCGGCGCATGTCATGCCGGTTTCCCGTCGTACCCCTACTGCTCGCTCTACGGATAAGGCTGATTGAATATGGAACTTGATCTCTGGACCCGGAGCCTGGTAGCGGCGATGACGGCGTTGTGGACGAAGGTCGCAAACTTCATCCCCAACCTGTTTGGTGCCCTGGTTGTGCTGCTGCTGGGGTTTGTGGTGGCCAAGCTGCTCGATACCCTGCTGTCCAAGTTACTCGCCAAACTAGGGCTGGATCGCCTCATGGGGGGCACCGGGCTGACCAAGTTGTTGAGTCGCGCGGGCATTCAGGTACCGATCTCGACCCTGATCGGCAAGATTGTCTATTGGTTCATTTTGCTTATTTTCCTGGTTTCTGCCGCCGAATCCCTTGGACTTGAGCGAGTTTCGGCTACGCTCGACATGTTGGCTCTGTATTTGCCGAAGGTATTTGGCGCGGCGCTGGTCCTGTTGGTGGGTGTATTGCTGGCGCAACTGGTCAACGGTCTGGTGCGCGGTGCCGCCGAAGGCGTGGGCCTGGACTATGCCAGCGGCCTGGGGCGGGTGGCCCAGGGGTTGGTGGTGATCATCAGTATTTCAGTGGCGATCAGTCAGTTGGAGGTCAAGACCGACCTGCTGAACCATGTGATTGTGATCGTGTTGATTACCGTTGGTCTGGCCGTTGCATTGGCCATGGGCCTGGGCAGTCGGGAGATTGCCGGGCAGATTCTTGCGGGAATCTATGTGCGTGAGTTGTATCAGGTTGGGCAACAAGTGCGAGTTGGCGAGGTCGAAGGCCAGATCGAAGAGATCGGCACGGTTAAAACCACATTGCTGACCGATGAGGGTGAGCTAGTCTCTCTCTCCAATCGGATTCTGTTGGAGCAGCATGTGAGTAGCCGCTAATCCGGCAAACCCTGCTAATGTATGCGGCCGCAAAAAGCCCGCGATTTTTGGGCCGCGGCGTACATTGACCTGACTGTCGGCATGACTCGTTTTGAATAAAACCCAATCGCTATCCATGCGCTACGATCCCCGCGAGCTCTCCGATGAGGAGCTTGTTGCGCGTTCGCATGCGGAGCTTTTTCACGTGACGCGTGCCTACGAAGAGTTAATGCGTCGCTATCAACGAACTTTGTTCAGCGTTTGTTCAAGGTATTTAGGGAACGATCGTGATGCGGACGATGTCTGTCAGGAAGTGATGTTGAAGGTCTTGTATGGCCTCAAGAACTTTGAGGGTAAATCGAAGTTCAAGACATGGCTTTATAGCATCACGTACAACGAGTGCATTACGCAATATCGAAAAGAACGGCGAAAGCGTCGCTTGATGGACGCCTTGAGTCTCGACCCGCTCGAGGAGGCGTCGGAAGAGAAGGCGCCGGTACCTGAGGAAAAGGCCGGACTTGATCGCTGGTTGGGGCATGTAAACCCGATCGACCGGGAAATCCTGGTGCTACGTTTTGTCGCAGAGCTCGAGTTTCAGGAGATCGCGGACATCATGCACATGGGGTTGAGTGCTACGAAAATGCGCTACAAAAGGGCGCTAGATAAATTGCGTGAGAAATTTGCGGGTATTGCTGAAACTTAGTTCGACGCAAATATCTCTTACGTTCAGGCAAGTTCTGCTAGACTTGTCGCCGAGTTGTCCCCCGGTTTGGGGACTGATTCACAATCACCAGATGGGGATTTAACGGATGAAACTGAAAAACACCTTGGGCATTGCCGTTGGTACACTTGTAGCCGCAACTTCGTTCGGCGTCCTGGCACAAGGCCAAGGCGCGGTCGAGGGTGAGCTGTTCTACGGCAAGAAGTACAACGACAGCGTCAACCACGTTGAAGACGGCTATCAGCCAGGCGCGAGCATTGGCTACTTCTTGACCGACGACGTTTCCGTCAACCTGACCTACGGCAAGGACAACCACACTCGTTCGAACGACGGCACTGGCAATCAGAAGATCCGTGGCGATCAGTTCGGTCTGAACAGCCAGTACCACTTCGGTAGCGTTGGCGATGCGATCCGTCCATACGTTCAAGGTGGCGTGAAGTACGGCACCCTGACCAACGTGGCTGCTACCGGCCACACCGGTCGTGACCAGTCGACCTTCCTGACCGCTGGCGCTGGCGCCAAGTGGTACATCACCGACAATCTGTACGCTCGTGCCGGTGTTGAAGCCGACTACAAGCTGGACAACGGTCAGTGGGACTACATCCCTAGCATTGGTCTGGGCGTGAACTTCGGTGGTAGCGGTGGCAAGGTTGCTGCAGCACCTGCTCCAGCTCCAGTTGCCGAAGAGCCAGCACCGGTTGCAGAAGCTCCAGTCGCTGAAATGGTCAAGGTTCAGTTGGACGTGAAGTTCGACTTCGACAAGTCGGTCGTCAAGCCTAACAGCTATGCCGACATCAAGAACCTGGCTGACTTCATGAAGCAGTACCCTCAGACCAGCACCGTGGTTAAAGGCTATACCGATAACGTCGGTACCGATGCCTACAACCAGAAGCTGTCCGAGCGTCGTGCTCATGCTGTCGCACAAGTGCTGACCAATCAGTATGGCGTTGAGCAATCTCGCGTTAGCTCGCTGGGCTACGGTAAGAACAATCCGGCTGCCAGCAACGCCACCAAAGAAGGCCAAGCTATCAACCGTCGCGTAGAAGCTGAAGTTGAAGCCCAAGCTAAGTAATTAGCCTGGTCGTACCGAGAAGCCCGGCTCATGCCGGGCTTTTCTTTGTCCGCGATTTGCCTGAAGTTCTGCAGCTCAAGGGCGTGGATTATCAGCCGCTCAGCTAATACAGCTGCTGGCGTTGCGGCGTAGATTGCCGTTGTACCTGAACCACCGTTGGTAAGGGTTTTCAGTGATGGGGCAAGGTCATATGCCGGTAGCCCTTATTGTCGCGCACGAATCATCAACTTCTCATCATGATCTGTCGCTGGGAGCACGCGATGATCGCTGACGATTCATCGACAGACGGGTGGGATGCAGGGTGCAGGTTGACGAACGCTTCGCGATAACGTGTCCGGGGGTTCTATCCGCAGAGCGGGTCTTGTATGTACGGGCCGGCGACACCGGTGTGTGCCTGTCCCACGATGACCTGCAGGTTTGCTGGTATTTGCCCGCCGGCTGGCAGGGCCTGGTGGTTGGGCGTGGTGCGATGAAAGTCGTCTCCGGCGGGTTGGCCTGCGAGACGTTGTCGGGGACCTGCCTGATGAAGTTGCAGGTGTTCATCGATATGGGCGGTTGTTTCGAACGGCGCCGCTCGTCCGCCGAATCCTGGGCAGCCTTGCCGGTGAGCGCGGCAGCCACCACCAGCAAGGAGGGCTTGGAGCGGTGGTATATCGAGCGCGCATTGCGCGGTGGCGCCGATTATCGTCGGTTTGCCGGCGTGTTGCGCCAGAGTGCGAGCTACTGGCTGGTGCTGTTTCTGCTGGAGCAGGGAACCGCCAGTGAAAAGCTGATCGGCCTGGCCCGGCGTTATGGCGTCTCGGTCTCGCATTTTCGCCGCCTGTGCCACCAGGCTCTGGGCGGCGCAGCCAAGCCGGAACTGCGTGATTGGCGCACGGCCAAGGCACTGCTGCGGATGATTCGCGGTGGGGGCTCGCTCACCGATGTGGCACTGGAGTACGGTTATGCCTCCTCGTCGCATTTCTCCAAGGAGGTGCGCGAGCTGCTGGGCGTTGCGCCGAGCCGGTTGCTCGATCTCATGGAGCAGCGAGGTTGAAAGCGGCGCCGGCACGCGCCTCGCGTCGTTGGTTCGGCGTGCTGCTGCTGGCCTGCCTGACGGTCCCGCTGGCGGCTGGCGCACCGGCGAAAACAGAAGACTACGTGGCGCGCGAAGAAGGTCTGCGCAGCTTTTTCTCGGCGTTATCGGCGCCTCTGGGCAAACCGATCATCGTTAGCAAAGCCGCCGCCGGCAAACGCATCAGTGGTGAGTTCCCGCTGCATTCGGCGCGCCAGACATTCGACCGCATCGTCGCCCAGATGGGGCTGATCTGGTACAGCGACGGACAGGCCATCTATCTGTATGACGCTGGCGAGGTGAAAAGTTCGGTGGTAGCGCTGCGGGTGATCAGCGTCGAGACCCTCAAGCAGTTTCTGCGCCAGTCGGGCCTGGAGGACTCGCGTTACCCGTTGCGTAATGACGGTCGCCGGACCTTTTATATTTCCGGCCCACCGATCTATGTCGATCTGGTGATGCAGGCGGCTCAGTTGATGGACAACCAGCCCTCCGAGCTGTTGCTCGGGCAACAACGGATCGGTGTGATTCACCTGCTCAACACCTTTGTCGGCGACCGCAATTATGAGCAACGGGAACAAAAGGTCTCGATCCCAGGTATGGCCACGGTGATCGAGAGCCTGCTCAAGGGCGAGCAGAGCGGTGTCG
The DNA here is from genome assembly GCF_900109755.1 of Pseudomonas agarici. Lineage (GTDB taxonomy): Bacteria > Pseudomonadota > Gammaproteobacteria > Pseudomonadales > Pseudomonadaceae > Aquipseudomonas > Aquipseudomonas agarici. The sequence continues at coordinate 158,336 of NZ_FOAR01000002.1, forward strand.
AGCCACGGGTGGAGGTCTCGACCGTGGCGGGCAATCCGCTGCGTATGCCGCAGTTTCCCCTTGAAGGGCTGGCCACGCCGATTGCCCCGGATGATCCCACCGCTCCCCGGGTGCTGGCACGGGAAACTGCCGCCGGGAATATTCGCGTGGTGGCCTATCCGGATACCAACAGCTTGCTGGTCAAGGGCCTGCCCGAGCAGGTGCGCTTCATCGAAAACCTGGTGGCGGCGCTTGATATCCCCAAGCGGCATGTCGAGTTGTCGCTATGGATCATTGATTTGAACAAAGATGAACTGAATCAGCTCGGCGTGAACTGGCAAGGTGGGATCAATGCGGGCGGCCAGTTGGGTGTGTCGCTTAACAGCGGATCGGCGACGACCCTGGATGGCGTGTCCTTTATTGCCCAGGTCATGGCCCTGGCGCAGAAAAACCGTGCCAATGTGGTGGCGCGTCCGGTGATCCTGACCCAGGAAAACGTCCCGGCACTGTTCGACAATAACCGGACCTTCTATACGCAGTTGTTGGGGGAACGCAGTGTGGACCTGCAAAGCGTGACCTACGGTACACTGATCAGCGTGCTGCCGCGCTTTGCCATGGCCGATGAAATCGAAATGTCGTTGAATATCGAGGACGGCAGCGAGGTGGAACGTGGCGGGGATGACGGCAAGGTGCAGCCGATCCCGACCGTGGGACGCACCCGGATCAGCACTGTCGCCCGGGTGCCGCAGGGCAAGAGTCTGCTGGTCGGCGGTTTCACCCGTGACGATTACCGGGAACAGGTGGCGCGTGTCCCTCTGCTGGGTTCGATTCCACTGATAGGTGGATTGTTCCGTTACCGGGTCAGCAGTTCGGCCAACACGGCGCGAGTGTTCCTGATCCAGCCCAAGGAAATTCTCGGTGCCTTGCAGGAGAGCACTGAGCACCTGGGCAAAGGCTTGATGACCGCGCAGCAACAGGAAGCGGTGCGTCGGGCCTTCATGCGGGCGGCGCAGCACTGACATGGTGTTGCTCAATCCTGCCACCCGTGCCTCCATGGCCCGCCTCGACCTTGCCAGGCAGGAGGCGCAGGCACAGCCCGATGCCGACTCCACCGACCAGGATGCCAGCCCGGCGGCGGCGCTCCAGCGCTTTATCCAGAGCAGCGATGAGATGTCGGCGGCCCTGACGCAGTTTCGCAATCGGCGCCTGTTCGAACTCAAGACCGACAGTCGGCCCGAGAGTTTCGAGTCGGTGCTCGACGAAGACGTGGTACCCAAGGCCCGCCAGCTGTTGGCGCTGAGCAAGGTCACCGACAAACCGGTCGAATGGCTGTTGCAGATGGCCCGCAGCCTGTTTCCCGATGACAGCGATCTGGCGCTGGTGCTGCGCGAACTGCTACGTCGCCGGCAACTGCAAGCCCCTGTCCGTCAGCGGCTTGAGAGCCTGCTGGAACAGGTGATCGCCCAGGCTTCGCCCAGGCGGCTGAAGGCCGGTATCAATAGTGCCCTGAAAGCCCGGCTGTTTGGTCGCGCGATGGCCTTGCGGGCGAGTTTTCTGCGCGAGGCCTATCGCGACTTTCTCGAAAGCGATGACCGCGCAACCTGCTGCTATGAGGACTGGGTGGCACTGTTCGGGCCAAGCCGGCGGGCAGCGGTGTTGGCCTTTATCGAGGCCGCTTTGCTGACCGATATCGATGCCCAGGACCCTAGTTGTTCACGCGGCGAATTTGGCGCGTTGTTGGCCCGGCTGGCTGATCTGAAACGCTTGCGCTCGGCGGATGCGATGTTTGTCGGTGGCCTGCTGGACGATGCGCTGATCCGCCAATACAACCCGGAGGAACTCGACTGGCTGGTGTTCTTCTTCGGTGTGTTGAAGCACCCCGAAGAACTCGACCAACTGTTATCCGGCGTTCTCGGCGAACAGGTGTGGCTGGCGTTGCATCGCGAGCGTTCGATGCTGCTACAGGCAGTCCGTCGCAGGTGCCTGCAGTTGCCCACCGAGCTGTTCGCCGAGTGCGCTGCCAGGGAACAATTGGCCGAGCAGTTCGCTGCCTTGGCGGATATCGCCTACGCCCACGAGCAGATCGAGCGACGGCGCGCCAGGGTGTCCGCTGATGGGTTTGGGGACTAAGGGCCGGCCATGCTCAATCAACTTCTGCGTAGTGTCTCGGCCCGCCCCGAGCTGTTGATCTTGTCCTTAATGGTGATGATCATCGCGATGTTGATCATTCCCTTGCCCACGCTCTTGGTCGACTTTTTGATCGGCCTGAACATCGTGATTTCGTTGCTGATCTTTATGGGGTCGTTCTATATCGAGAGCATTTTGGCGTTCTCGACATTCCCGGCCTTGCTGTTGTTGACCACGCTGTTCCGGTTGGCGTTGTCCATCAGTACCAGCCGACTGATCCTGACCCAGGCCGATGCCGGCGAGATCATTGCCTCGTTCGGCGAGTTTGTGATCGGTGAGAACCTGGTGGTGGGGTTTGTGATCTTCGCGATTGTCACCATCGTCCAGTTTATCGTCATCACCAAGGGCTCGGAGCGGGTGGCCGAGGTCGCGGCGCGGTTTTCCCTGGACGGGATGCCGGGCAAACAGATGAGTATCGATGGCGATCTCAAGGCAGGGGCCATCGACGCTGCGCAGGCACGCGAGAAACGCAGCGTGCTGGAGCGTGAGAGCCAGCTCTATGGTTCCTTCGATGGGGCGATGAAGTTTATCAAAGGCGATGCCATCGCCGGGATCATTATCATCTTCGTCAACTTCCTGGGAGGAATCGCTATTGGCGTTGGGCAGTTGGGCATGGATTTCGCCACGGCCCTGTCCACCTACACCCTGTTGACCATCGGCGATGGCTTGGTCGCGCAGATCCCGGCGCTGCTGATCGCCATCGGTGCCGGTTTCATTGTCACCCGGGTCAACGGCGACGAAGCCAACCTGGGGCGTAACATGCTCACTCAGATGTTCGGCAATCCATTCGTGATCGGGGTGACCGCGTTGTTGGCGGTGGCGGTGGGGACGCTGCCGGGGTTTCCGTTGCCGACTTTCGTGCTGATTGCCGGTGCATTGGCCCTGGTGGTGTTCATGGGTTGGCGCAAGAGTCGTGTGGCGGCGCCGCAGTCACGGGAGGTCGCGCCAGAAGCACCGCCCGATACGGCAACCGATAGCGAGCTGGGGATGCTCGACAACCTTGATGATATCGCCACCGAAACGGTCGCCCTGATGTTCCTGGTGCCCGCATCACGGCTGCAGGAGTTGCGCGTCGCCAAGCTCGCCGAGCGTTTTCGCAGCCAGTTTTTCGTCGACTATGGATTGAAAATCCCGCTGCCGCAGTTGCGCGGTTCCGAAGCGTTGCCGGGGCATCAGGTGGCAGTGCTGATCAACGAGGTACGGGCCGACCAGTTCGATATCCATTTCGATCACTGGCGGGTACTTGACTATTCGCCGGAACTGGCCGCCATGGGCTTGTCGCTGGTGCGCGGGCGTGACAGCAACAAGCTCGAAAGTGTCTGGATCGGTGCCGAGGGCAAGGCTACCGCGCTAAAGCTGGGGTATCGGCTACGTGCGGCCTACGACGAATGCTACTGCTGCCTGGTGGTCTTGCTGGCGCGCAATATCAATGAGTTTTTCGGCGTGCAGGAAACCAAGGCGCTGCTCGATGAAATGGAGGGGCGCTACCCGGACCTGCTCAAGGAGGTCTATCGCCACGTCACGGTGCAGAAGATTGCCGAAGTCCTGCAACGGCTGGTTGGCGAGCGGATCTCCGTGCGCAACATGAAGCTGATTCTCGAGTCCCTGGCCCACTGGGCCTCTCGGGAGAAGGACACGATTGCCCTGGTCGAGCATGTACGGGGTGGCCTGGGGCGTTACATCAGCAATAAGTTTGCCTATGGCAACGACCTGCGTGTACTGCTGCTGTCGCCGGAGTTCGAGGAGGTGGTGCGCAATGGTGTCCGCCAGACCTCCGGCGGCAGTTTTCTCAACCTGGAGCCGGCGCAGTCCGAGGACCTGATCGACCGCTTGAGCCTGGGTCTGGAGAGCCTGCATGTGCCACAAAAAGACCTGGTGCTGCTGTGTTCGGTGGACGTGCGGCGCTACATCAAAAAGCTGGTTGAAGGGCGCTTTCGCGAACTGGACGTGATGTCCTTTGGCGAGCTCAGCGAGACCATTTCAGTCAATGTCATCAAGACGCTATAAGGAAAAACACCCATGCGGAATATGGATATTGCCGAACGCTTGCGCGGCGCGCTGTTGTACAGCGGCTGCACCCCGGCGCAACTGGGACAGTTCGACAGCCACAGTACGATCGAAATGGAGATGATCGAGCAACCGAACATCAGCCTCAACGTCGTCGACGAAGATGTCTGGCTATGGAGCGTTGTGGCGCAGATGACGCCTTCTACATTCGCCTACTGCGCCGAGAACCTGATGCAGTTTCTGCTCAAGGGCAATGCTCATGCCCGTACCGGACAATTGCAGTTGTTCAAGAATGAAGGGCAGTTGGAAGTGCGGCTGATGCTCGGCGAGCCGGCGCTGGCCAGCGACCGGGCCTTTGCCGAGGCTATCGATGGGTTTATGGAGGCCATCGAAGAGCTCTGCGGCATCATTCGCCAATGAATGCGCTGCGGCTCGAACGGCGCGGTGCCCATCCTCGCCGCCTGAGTGGGCCGTTGATCGAGGCGGCGCTGGAGGGCGTGTCCATTGGCGAGGTCTGCGAGATCCGCCGGCACTGGGCAGCGGCTGAGCTGCTGGCCAGGGCCCAGGTGATCGGCTTCAAGCCCGATACGGTGGTGCTCAGTCTCTTGGGGGAGGCTCGCGGGCTGTCGCGTGAGTCGATGATCGTGCCGACCGGCTCGGCGCTACGATTGTATTGCAGTGCCGAGATGCTCGGCAGTGTGGTCGATCCGCGCGGGGCTATCGTCGAGCGCCTGGCGCCGGCACCGGGATTCGACGGCAGGGAGTATCCGGTGGATGCCGATCCGCCGTCCTATCAACAACGGCGTCCGGTGGTCGAGCCGCTGATGACCGGTATCCGTGCCATCGACGGTTTGCTGACCTTCGGTATCGGCCAGCGCCTGGGCATTTTTGCCAGCGCAGGGGCGGGCAAGACTTCGCTGCTCAACATGCTGATCAACCATACCGATGCCGACGTCTTTGTCATTGGTCTGATCGGTGAGCGCGGGCGCGAGGTGACTGAGTTTATCGATCATCTGCGCCGCTCGCATAAACGGTCGAGTTGCGTGGTGGTTTATGCCACCTCCGATGTGTCGTCGGTGGATCGCTGCAACGCGGCGCTGCAGGCGACGGCCATCGCCGAGTACTTTCGCGATCAAGGGCAGTGCGTGGTGCTGCTGCTCGACTCACTGACCCGCTACGCCCGCGCCCGTCGTGACTTGGCCCTGGCAGCGGGCGAAACGCCGGCGCGGCGCGGTTATCCGGCGTCCGTATTCGATGCACTACCGCGTTTGCTGGAGCGTCCCGGCATCACGGCGCGGGGCAGTATCACCGCCTGTTACACCGTATTGCTCGAGAGTGATGACGAACCGGACCCGATCGCCGAGGAGATTCGCTCGATTCTCGACGGGCATATCTACTTGAGTCGCAGCCTTGCCGCCAAAGGGCATTTCCCGGCAATCGACGTGCTGCGCAGCGCCAGTCGGGTGGCGCATCAGGTAACCGGTGCCGCGGCCCGACAGTTGGCGGCCAGGACCCGCGAGGTGCTGGCGCGCCTGGAGGCATTGCAGGTTTTTCTCGATCTTGGCGAGTACACCCCAGGCATCGATCCGGCCAATGATCGCGCCATGGCCTGCCGGGATGAACTGACCCACTGGCTGCGCCAGAATGCCGACGAGATGAGCCGGCCCGATGAAACCCTGCGGAGCCTGCATGAGCTCATTGGCTGATATCGATCGCCTGTTGGACTTGAGTGTCTGGCGCCAGCGCCAGGGCGAGCGCAACTTGCAGTCGGCCCGTCAGCGCTTGGTACAGGTGCAACGGGAGCTGTGCGCGCTGGACGAGCATGAGGCTTCGCTACGGGCCTTGCTCGGCAGCCATCGCGCCGAGAACTGTGTGCTCGATCACTGGCAGTTACTCGAGACACTGCGGCGACAGGCGGTGATTCGTCGGCAGATTCAGCTGTTGGTGCTTGAGCGTGGTCCGCTGCATGAGCAACGGACACAGATGGATCAGGACGTGCATCGCTGGCAGCGGAAAATGCTGGTGTTACGGCGCAAGCATGCGAAGTACGTCGGATTGCGCCAGCGCCTCGGTCGCGAGCACCGACTTGAGCGTTTGCGCCGCGATGAAGGTGAAATCGAGGATCTGATTGGAATGAACGGATGAATGATATTTCCCGCGTATCACCCGCTCTTGAGCCCGTATCGGATTTCCAGGATGAAAGGCCGGACAAGTTCGAGCAGCGTCTTGGAGTCGTCGAGGATGAAGTGCTGCCCGCCGGTGCCGCGACGTTGCTCGCGGTGCTTCAACGAGTGGAGCCGGTGGGTAGCGGACCGGGCAAGATAACCGCGAATCCGGATGGATTGCGCGGGATGGCGGCAGGCGCCGATTCGCCGGCAGAACCTCCCAGGGAAAGCGCGACACCTGGCGTCGAGCCGGCAAATCGGTCGCTGAAAAAGGGCGATTCCGAGGGCGTGCGGATACGCGCTGTCGCGATCGGAGACGACAGGGCTGGACGGGACAGGGTAAGCGCCGGGTTCGACGGTCCGCTCAGAGAGGGCATGGGCGTCGCACCGCCGGCGCTGTTTATCAGTGGCGAAAGACGGGCGGCAGAAACGGACGTGGACGCTACGTCTGTGTGCCCGGAGGTGGGAGAGCCTGTCCCGGCGGCGGAGCATCGAGCTACTGCCGATGGCTCGCCTGCTACCCTGCCGGCCAGGCCGGAGTTCCAGCTCCCGGCTGCACAAGCCCCGTCTGCCGGGGAGGGCACTGAGCCGGGATCGACGTCCGAGCAGCATGATGGTGCGCCACCTGAGCCAGCCGGCGAGGATGGCGATGACACGGGACGACCTTTCCTGCAGGTACCCTTCAATAATGAGCGTGCTCAGGGTGAAGTCCTGATTACCCGCGAAGGCAGCGGGTCGTCCGACGTGCTGATTCGCGCCAGTGATGAGCAGGTGTTCGAACAGCTTCAGGCGCATTTCGATAAAAGCCGGCAACCGCACTGGTGGCTGGATGAGTGGCCGGCACCGGGGGCTCCGAATGATGGGGGGCGGCGATCTTGAACCGGGCCTCTGTGCGCGTGACGGGATCGTCCCTGGGACTGCGTCGGGTCGATCCGCAGCGCTACGCATGCCAGTGTGCGATCGAACGTTGGCGGCGCGCGGGATATCAGGCCGAACTGAGTCCCCCGGTTGTTCCCGGTGATTACCTGAGTTTTTGCGCCCTGGGCCGGGGCGTTGGCTGGCAGGGGCTGGTCGAGGCCCGCGAGTGGCTGGATGGCTTGTTCCCGCAACTGCGCTCGTTACTGAAAGCACCGTGTGCCATTGAGCACATTGCCGAGTTGTTCCAGGCGGTGCCACGGCCTTTGAACATCACGTTGGAGGAGTTGCACTACGAGCGGCTGTTATCGGTCGAGCTGATCGCCCCGCCGGCGCTGGAGCTGCGCCCGTTGCCACGGATTGCCACGGCGCAGGGTTCGCTGTGGGTGGTCGGTCTGCCCGAGACACCGGCACCGCAGGCGCCTTTGCTGCCGAGCGCCTGGTTGTCGAGCCTGCCGCAGTGTGTGCGGGCGACGCTCGGCTACAGCGAATTGGCCAGGACGGCCTTGCGTACCTTCGCCGAGGGCGATGTGCTGCGAATCAGCCAGCCTACGCGGCAGTGGCATCTCGCGGGCCAACCGGTCGGTGAGTTCACCTTTATCGAAGAAGGCTTGCAGATGACCTTGTCTCCCGCTGCACCGGATAGACCGCCTGAGCATGACTCCGAGCCCGGCCCCTCACTCGGGCGGTTGCCCGTGCGCCTGGAGTTTGTCTTGTCGGAGCAGGCGATCAGCCTGGCCGAGCTGGCGGCGCTGATCGAAGGGCAAGTCCTGACGCTTGCGCCGACGGTGCTGCGCGATATCGAAGTGCGCGCCAACGGTCAAACGGTCGCGCGGGGCGAACTGGTGCAGTGGGGTGACGAGCTGGGCGTGGAGTTGCTGCAGGTCCGCCGAGGCAGTATCGATGAACAATGACGTCTCGCTGATCGCCTTGCTGGCGTTTGCTTCGTTGCTGCCATTCCTAGTGGCGGCGGGCACCTGCTACATCAAGTTTTCGATCGTCTTTGTGATCGTGCGCAATGCCCTGGGCTTGCAGCAGGTGCCGTCGAACATGACGCTCAACGCGATTGCCCTGTTGCTGGCGCTTTTTGTCATGACCCCGGTGGTGAAGCAGGGGTATGGCTACTACCAGGACAACCAGGTGCGTTTCGACAACATCGAAGCAGTCGTCGAGTTCAGTGAAAACGGCTTGGGCAGCTACAAGGATTACCTGCGGCGTTACACCGATCCTGAACTGGCATTCTTTTTCGAACGTGCCCAGCAGGTCGCTGCGGACGAGGCGGACCCCCTGGCTCGGGAGGAGGTCGAGCCGTCGTTGTTCGCGCTGTTGCCGGCTTACGCGCTGAGCGAAATCAAGAGCGCCTTCAAGATCGGCTTCTATCTTTACCTGCCGTTCGTCATCGTCGATCTGGTGATCTCCAGCATCCTGTTGGCCCTGGGCATGATGATGATGAGTCCGGTGATCATTTCCGTGCCGATCAAGCTGGTGCTGTTTGTCGCCCTCGATGGTTGGGCCTTGCTATCCACCGGGCTGGTCAGGCAATACCTGACGCTGCTGGAATGAGGGCAGTGGGATGAACGACCTGGTGTATGCCGGCAACAAGACCCTGTACCTGATTTTGCTGATGGTGGCCTGGCCGATCATTGTGGCGACCGTGGTGGGCCTGCTGGTTGGCCTGATCCAGACGGTGACCCAATTGCAGGAGCAGACCCTGCCGTTCGGTTTCAAGCTGCTGGCGGTGTCCGTCTGCCTGTTCCTGCTGTCGGGCTGGTATGGCGAGACGCTGCTCGATTTCAGCCGGGAAATCATGCGCCTGGCGCTGGATTGAGGGGCGGATGTCGATTGCGCTGTTTTTCGAGCTACACACCTGGCTGGTGGCGGCGATCATGGCGTTCGCCCGTCTGGCGCCGATTTTTTTCATGCTGCCGTTTCTCAACAGTAGCGTATTGACGGGAGCACCTCGTCAGGCGGTGATCCTTCTCGTTGCGCTGGGTTTTTGGCCCAGCGTCGGCTTGCCGCTGCCGGCATTGGACAGTCTGGCGTTCTTCGGCCTGTTATTGCGCGAGGCCGGGATCGGCGTCCTGCTGGGCAGCCTGTTGTGCTGGCCGTTCTGGGTATTGCATGGCATGGGCAACCTGATCGACAACCAGCGCGGGGCGATGCTCAGCAACACGGTCGACCCGGCCAACGGCGTGGACACCTCGGAGCTGGCGAACTTTCTCCAGTTGTTCGCGGCGGCGGTGTATCTGGAAGGCGGTGGCATGCTGTTGATGGTCGAAACCGTCGCCCGCAGTTACCAGTTGTGCCCACCGACGTCGGCCTGCGAGATAAGCCTGGCGGCGCTGTTGCCGCTACTGGACGCGCTGGTTGGCAAGATCCTGGTGATCAGTGCGCCGGTGGTGGCGGCCTTGCTGATCAGCGAAGCGCTGCTGGGGTTGTTGTCGCGTTATGCACCGCAGATGAACGCCTTTTCCGTCTCGCTGACGGTCAAGAGCCTGGTCGCCCTGATGGTGCTGATGGTGTACTTCGGCGCTCATCTCCCGCATGAAGTGTGGCGCATGGGACAGGTTGATCCGGCGACCCATTTGCATCGTTCGGGGCCACTCTGAAATGTCTTCCAGTGCTTCGAAAACCGAAGATCCCACCCCCAAGCGTCTGCGCGATTCGGCGCGCAAGGGGCAGACGTTCAAGGCCAAGGACCTGGTGGTCAGTTGCATGACCCTGTGCGCGATTATATTTCTGGTCAACAGCTTTTCGCTGCTGGAGGTCATGGAAGTCTACCGACGGATCGTCGCTGCCGGTTTCGAGGACAACGCTCAGCGTTATTTCGCACTCTTGCTCAAGCTGGCGCTGTTGTGCGTGCTGCCGTTGTTGCTGGTCTGTGTGTTGAGCAGCGCGCTGCCGGCGTTGTTGCAGAGCGGTTTTGCGCTGGCCAGCGAGGCCTTGAAGTTGAATCTGGACGCCTTGAATCCGATCAACGGGTTCAAGAAGCTGTTCAGCCTGCGCACAGTCAAGGACAGCGTGAAGGCGCTGCTCTACCTGGGTAGCTTTGGCGTGGCGTTATGGATGGTCTGGCAGTCCGAGCGCCAGTTGCTGTTCGCGCAATTGTTCGCCCAACCGCTGGATCTGTTCCCGGCGTGGGGGCGGATGTTGTTGACCTTGCTGCTGACCTTCATGGCGTGTGCGTTATTGATCGTGCTGCTCGATGCCTTGTGTGAGTACTGGCTCTACATCAAGGACTTGAAGATGGATTTGCACTCGGTCAAGCGCGAGTACAAGGAGCAGGACGGCGACCCGCATATCAAGCAAAAACGTCGCGATCTGCACCTGGAGCTGCTGTCCGAGCAGGTGCGCTCCGATATTCGCGGCTCACGGGTGATTATCGCCAACCCGACTCATATCGCCATTGGCATCTACTTTCGCCCGGACATCAGCTTCATTCCCCTGATCAGCGTGATCGAGACCAACCAGCGCGCCCTGGCGGTACGCGCCTATGCGCGTGAAGTCGGGGTCGCGGTGGTCAGTGATATCCGCCTGGCCCGACGGATCTTCACGACGCACCAGCGTTACAGCTTTATCAAGTTGCAAGAGATCGAGGATGTCTTGCGCCTGCTGATCTGGCTCGAACAGGTCGAGCAGGCCTGAATTTGGCCGGTTTGCCGGGGCCCGCATGAGCGCATTTTTGCGGTGGGCCATCCGGGATTTTGGCTCAATGCAACGCGTCAGCCAGTCTGGCGCCATCTTCAGGAGTGTGGCCGATGAGTCGCAGAGACACGCAAGAGGACGAACAGATAGCGTTCGAGGCGGTGCAAGCCGTCCTCGAAGGCATGCCGCTCAAGGATGTGCGCGGGATCAGCGATGAGCAGATGGACGGCCTTTACGCCTACGCTTACGAGTTTTACGAACAGGGTCGACTGGACGACGCCGAGAAGTTTTTCCACTTCCTGTGCATTTACGACTTCTACAACAGCCAGTACTGGATGGGCTTGGCGGCGGTGCATCAGCTCAGGAACAACCACCAGAAGGCCATCGAGTTGTATGCCGTTGCCTTTGCCCAGGGCAAGGACGATTGCCGTCCGATGTTCTACACCGGCCAATGCCAACTCGCCTTGGGGCAGGGTGCCAAGGCCAAGTTGTGTTTCGAGTATGTGCTCGAGCGGGTCACCCATGACGATTTACGCAGGCAGGCCCAAGTGTATCTGGACGCCTTGCGCCATATCGATAGCCAAGGTTCGGAGGATCAACAATGACAACAATCAATAGTGTTCCAGGCGCCGCGGCGATGGCCGCGACCACTGACAACCTCTATACCGAGGCTGCCCGGACCGCCGCCCGGACCGCCGATTTTCAGCGGATCAGCCATGAGGTGCTGACCGGTATCGAGTCGGTGGGGTATGAATCTGTCGATGGCGTCAGGAACGATGGCCGGCCCCGACTGCAACCGCCACCACCACGGGTCAATGGCGATCAGTCAAGTGCCGAGGGCGAGTTCGTGCGCCTGATCGCCTCGCTGATCGAGCTGCTCGGCAATGCCAACCTGGAAAGCCTGAAAAACCGTTTGTCGATGCTGCGGGCAGTGACCCAATCGTCCCAGCAGGGGCTGGATAGATTGTCCGCCGATTATAAGCAGGCCTTGGGCGAACTGGTGGCGGCCCAGGGGGCGGTGGATACCAGCCAGGAGCAGTTGCAACTGTTGAAGGACAGGCTCGATCAGGCCCAGATCGAACTCGAAGCCGCCGAATCGCACCTGGCGTCCCTGGATCCGTCTTCGCCCGAGTACGCCGATGCCTTGGCCCGGCGCGATGCCGCCAAGGCCGCACTTGGTGGTCTGCAACAGGGTTTCGAGGCGGCGCTCAAAGCGCACCTCGGGCTATTGGCCACGGCCAAGTCCGTGGCCATCAGGACCGAGGCGTTGGCCAGGCAGGTCCAGGCTGCCGGCATCGATGGCAAGGTCGTCGATCAACTCGGCCAGGAGCATTTGAACGCTGCCGGTGCCCTGGCGTTGGCGATGGCGCAATTGATTGCGTTACTGGGAGAGGCGGCCGACAAGCAAATGCAGGCCGATCAGGAGTTGTTTCTCTCGATGCAGACCGCGCGCCAGGAATTCATGAAGGTCAAGTCAGAAGAATACCAAGAGGAGGTGCGCAAGGCTGAGGCGGCCCAGAAGGTCATGGGGTGCATCGGCAAGATCTTCGGGTGGCTGGTGATGGCGGTCAGTGCGGTGGTGGCGGTGGTCGGCACGGTCGCGACCCTGGGGGCTGCCGCTCCCGCCGCCGGTGCGTTGGTGTCCGCGGCCGTCGGCATTGTCGGGGTACTGGCCTCCCTGACAGACATGATCGTTAAGGAGGCGACCGGAACCTCCTACATGGAAAAGGCCATGAAACCGCTGATGGAAGAGTTCCAGAAGCTGGTCAAGTTGCTGGGTGACCTGACCACCAAGTTCCTGACGGAGGTACTGAAGGTGTCCGAGGACATAGCCAAGATCATCGGTTCGGTCAGTGGTGCTATCGCCGCCGTGGCAGTGGTTATCGCTGCGGCGGTGGTCGGCGTCCATACCGCAGGACCGATACTCGGTTCGGTGCTGAACAAGGTCATGGAAAAGCTCGGCGAGGTGTTTGCCAAGATCCTGCCGTCGCTGCTCAAGCAGATGGTGGGAGCGATTGGCAAGACTCTGGCCAAGCTGGTGGAGCAACTGCGTGGCCTGGTGGGATCGAAGAGCGATGATATCGCCATGGCCCAGTTGAAAAACCGCCTGGAAATACTCCTGGCTGGCGTCTCGGTGGCGGGGGTCGGTACGCAGTCGGGGTTGCAGATCCAGAGCGGCGTGCACCAGAAAAAAGGCGCCGAGCACCTGGCCGATGTCCGGGTAAGCATGGCGATTGTCGATTCGCTGGGCGACTACCTCAAGGAGTCGCTGGAGACGTTCGTCAAGGCGATCGAACAGAAGGATAACCAGCTCAAGCAACTTATGGCCGATATGCAGCATCGCCATGGGGCCAGCCTGCATATCGCCCGTCATATCTGAACGTTGAGAGGATGTAGTTCCGATGGTAGAGATTTCTCGTCATGCAACATCGATATCGACTCCCTCTTCCCTGTCCGAGTTGGAGGCCGGTCAGGCCATTCGGCAAAGCCTGGGGCCTCTCAGTGGGGAGGATTTAAGCCGAATCGTCGAGGATCAGGTCATTGCTACCTGGGACCTGCGCCGACCCACGTCGCAGGAGCTGGCCAGGCTGCTCGATCCCAGTGACTTCAGTGAGGCCGAATGGAGGGCGGTGCTGGGCGAAGCGAAGAAACTGCTCAGCGATGAGGACGTCAGGGAGCTGGCCTTCAATCCGTCAGCCTGGGAAAAGCACACCGGCGTGCTGATTGCCGCGATCATTGCCTTGAATATGGCCAGGATAGCCACCGCCGAGTTGCGTGGGCATTTCAGCGTGATGACGGCCAATGCTGCGGTAGAGCAGGGCAAGGCGATTCGCGAGGGCGGAGACGCGGCGTTGTACGGCGCCTTCGCAGGGGCGGCGATTGCCGGCTCGATGGCATTGGCCGGTACCGTCATGACCATTGATGGCTACCGGCAGAAGCACGCCGGCCTGACTAGCCAGAAGCAACAGACGGTGGAGGCCATGGAGCTGGAAAGGGACATGCGCGACAACCACCTGGCACATGTGGCGCCGGGCGAGCCCAACGTGGTGATGGATATTATCAACGATGCCCGGCAACGCCGTGAGTTGGCCTCGCTCGATAATCAACTGAACTCGCTGCAGTGGGATCGGTTGATCTCGGCGGGGGGGAGCTTGAGTTCACTGGCGATTGTCTTCAGCAGCATGGTGAGCAGTGCTGTCCGTCTCCTTGAGGTTGCGCAAAAAGAGCGGGAGGTCCTGCAGCAGAGTAACCAGAGCGTGCAGAAGAGCCTGGGCGACGAAGAGGCGCAGATCGATGCGAGTACCGCCGCTCTGCTGCAGAAAATATTCGAGATCATGCGGCAGATCGATGAATTGCGTGGCCGTGTGATCGAAGCCACGGGTGGCAGGGTGTGAGGTGAACGATGAACGATTTGGGTATCAGGCATTATGCGGCTTCGAGCTTCTTGCACCTTGAGGATGTCGAGAGTCCGCAGACACCCGTGCGGCATGAGTCGGCGTTGACGGCACATGGCGGGCAAACGCTCGCCGGGTCGCCCGAGGATATGCGCAAAAGGCTGGAGGGGGCTGTCGAAGAGCTGATCAATGCCACGGATCAAGAGGAGCGTGAGTTCAGGCAATACAAGTACGACCTGGCCCTTAAAGACATGGCTCAGCAGGCGTGGCGCAAGGAGCAGCAACAGATCAGGGGGTGGATCAGGTTGTCGGAGCAGGTAGCCGATTTGCCCCGTAACGAGGAGCTGCGCCAGTGGCAAGGGCAGGCAATCACGGCATTGATCGAGCAGCTCGATCGTGAGCCGGAGATCGCTGGGCTGGGGGCAAAAAAAACCGAAGAATTCCCGGATTTCTTTGACAAGCTGATCGAGCTGATCGGCATCATCGGTAACGATTACCTGAAGGTCTACGAACACATCGTGGCGACCTACTCGGGTTTTTTCAAGGCGTTCAATGAGCAGATTACCTCGAAACTGCATGAATGGATAAAAGGCGCCAACGAGGGTAAGGACGTAGAACTCAACGTGGAGGAGTTGAAAAAAGCCCTCGATGAGCTGATACGGCAGTTCAGCCAGGCTCCCGCAGGTGTCTTGTTTCCCGTTCCTGCCAAACAGGACGAGCCGCCCAACACCGCCAACAAAAAGCAGGCACAGGATTGGATCGATGCCATGGGTTCGGGGCGTCTGGTTTATCTTGGCGGTGACAACTATTGCGTGATGATCGATCTCTCCGCGCTGGATTCGATGGTCAAGCGGCTTGACGATATTCCCCTGGAAGAAATCAAGGAAGGAAAGGTTACCTGGAACAGCGCACAATTCCAGTCTTGGCAAACCGGTTTCAACGCACAAGGCGAGCAATTGAAGAATGAACTTCAAAAGCTCACGCAAAAGTACTCCAGCGCCAACTCCACGCACGATAATTTCATCAAGACCTTATCGTCTCATATGAGTCAGTTCACGGACATGTTGAAGGCAATGCTCAACTTCTGAGCTGTTGGCCCGCCGACCTTATATCACTACCCTTCGAAGACGGACCCTGGGGAGCTTCCTCCTGGGCTTCGTCCTGCTCTGGAGAAACAATCAATGACCTATCTGACACCGGGCTATTGCGATGATTTTATCGAACAGCAAGTGATGGTGTTGCTCGCTGACTACTTCCAACTGGAGCGTCGAAAGATTTTGTTCGAGTTGCGGCTTATCGAGGACTTGTACGTCGACTCGATGCACATCGTCGAGATGGCGGTGCTGCTCAACGAGGCCTTTGACATCGAGCTGCCCGAGCCTGGTGTGGCGAGATGGCGGACGGTGGCAGATGTGTGTCGCCTTGTAGGCATTACTCGACAACAAAGACTTGCAAGGGAAACGACTGACATAATATAGAGCGCTTTCCGTTGTTGTATAACTCTCATCGCCTGGGTGTTTTATATTCCGTTGAGTGTGTAGTTTTTTTCTTGTTTTATAAGAGAAATGTCCTACGGACTGCGGGAGACCAAGTTTCTATAGTCGCTGCCGTTCCTCGTTGATAGGCCCGGGTTGTCCGAGGCCTGTTTTGAATGTCAGTACATCTCTGTAGAGGTCTCAAGCTGATTTATGGACCGTGCCACTGATAACGTCCTGAAACAATCATTCGCATTTGGCGAGTGGATATTGCAAAGCGATGGAACGCTGTTGCGAAACGGAAAAGGAGTTCATCTGCCCCCCAAGGAGTTGCAGGTTTTGCGGTTGCTGCTGGGGTCGGCCGGCAAGCTGGTCACTAAAGACTCGCTGCTCGATTGTGTGTGGCCCGGTTGGGATGCGGCCGAGGAGTCGTTGACTCGCTGCATCTATACCTTGCGCAAATTATTGGGGGAAGGGCGAGGCTACATCGCCACGGTCTATGGCAAGGGTTATCGCTTTGTCGGAGCGGTGGCGCCCCTGGCATCTTCACCGGTTGAATGTCCAACGGCTTCCTCGTTGGCGGTATTGCCGTTTCGCCACGCGGACGATGTGGCGGCGCTGGATTTGCAGGATGCGACGATTCGGCAGTTGAAGTCCGCATTCGACGGTACTCTCAAAATCTTGCCGGCGGGGCTCATGGTGCCAGGCCCCGGCCCGAGCGATATCCGACAATTGATGGAGCGACTGGCGCCGGATTACTACCTGAGTGGGCGTTTTTATGCTCGAGGTGATCGGATGGAGCTGTCGGTCGAGCTGATTCGCGGCAGCGATCACTATCTGGTACGTGGGCCTGTGGCCATCAAGGGCGCGCTCGAAGAGGTGCTGCGGTCGATGGTGTCGATGGTGGCGCAACACCTCCCCGATGTGCGCCCTTCCGTCAGCGGTTGCTCGTCCTATCCCTTGGCGTTGGCCTTCCTCAAGGGCATATACGGCTTGCAACGGCATACTGCGCAAAGCGTGCAGGAGGCCATGCTGTATTTTCGCCAGTGCCTGCACATGGATGCGAGCTACGTTCCGCCCTGGTGCGGCCTGGCCGATGCCCACCTGGCGCTGTCGATGTTGGGGCGGGCTGATCGCGAGTCCGCCATCGAACAAGCCCGCGAGGCCATTGCTCAGGCCTTGGTGCTGGAGCCGGGCAATACCGATGCGCTGGCGCGGTTGGCCTTGATCACCAGCTTGCAAGGGTGTGGCGATGCGGCCCAGGTGTTGTTCCAGCGCTGCTTACTGGCCTCTGATCGGGCTGACGTCCATTACCTGTATGCCTGGCACCACTGGTGTGGCGGGCGCGATGAGCGAGCGCTGGAGAGCCTTGAATCATCGCTGCGCCGTGATCCGTCTTTCATCGCGGCACAACGGATGCGTGTGCGGATCGCCGAGGAACAGCGTAACCGGGCATGAGCAGGCGATACCGCGGGGGAGCCTGGTTGATGCTGGTATTGAGCGGGCCGCTGCAGGCCTTTTGCTGGGACTCCGCCGGACGGCGGCATGGCATCGAGCCGCAATTGTTGTACGCCATTGCTCATGTGGAAAGCGGCCTGCGTGCGCAGGCCGTGGGCCGCAACAAGGATGGCAGTCGGGATATCGGCCTGATGCAGATCAACAGCTTTCACCTGCCACGATTGTCGGCACAAGGGATCACCGAGCAGCAGTTGCTGGAGGATCCCTGTCTCAGCGTGCACGTCGGTGCCGCGATCCTGGCGCAGTTCATTGAACGCCATGGCTACGGCTGGACCGCCGTGGGCGCCTATAACGCCGGCAGTGGCGAGGAGCGTCAGGCTGCTCGCGAGCGTTATGCGCGCAGGGTCTGGCGCTTCTATCGGGTGCTGGTGCCGTGAGTGGAGCAAGCCCGAGGATTCTGATTGAAATCTTCCGGTAGGACGCTGGCGGCGATCAGGATCGTCCTTGCAGGCCTCGCTAGTATCGCCGGACGCTTTACCGATCGAAGAGGGTGACGATGCCGGACAACCCCTTTTTACCCTGTGTCCTGAGAATTGGTAGCGGTCTGTTGCAGGGGTGTGAGTTCACCCTACGCAGCAGCCGGACACTGTTCATCGTCGGGACTCCCGATAGGTTGGGAGATGATGGACTGGTTGCTGCCATACCGCAGGATGCGATCTTCGTTCCGCTGGAACGGGGCCATTGCAACTTTGAGGTATTGCTTGGCCAGGAGTACGCGACTCTGCGGATCCTGGGCGATGAGGTCGAGGAGCGCGAAGTTGCCTTCCAGCGTTGCGAACAGATCGCCGGGTTGCACATTACCCTTCGTCCCGAGCACGAACCCTGGGCGCCAGAACTGTTCACAAGCACGGCGACTGTCGAACCGATGGCGGCGGGGCGCACCGTTCGACCGCTGCTCAGGAAGGTGATTGTCACGGCGGTGGTGTGCGTATTGCTGGCGGCGTGTGCAGCCGTATGGTCGGTGCCAATGAAATCGTCCCGACCCGATGTATTGAGTCTGACCGCCGGCACTCATGGGGCAACCCGGGTTGTTCAGGGGCGGGATGATCGGGTCTACGTTTTCGTGACATCGGAGCGCGATGCGGGTTGGAGCCGCCAGGTGCTCGTGCGTCATGGCATCCCGAGCCAGGTGCTGGCTGTTACGGACGAACGCCGGCGTTTGGAGTCGCGGTTGCTCGAGCAGGTGCCGGCGCTGAGGGTCCAGCGTATCGATTTGTCGCAGCCCGCAAGCCCGCGGGTGTTTTACAGCCTGCGGCGCGGCGCGCCAGATGCCGGACTGGAACAGCAGGTCTCGCAGCTCTTGCACGAAGAGGCGGCTTACGTGCGCCAAGTCAGCTTCGAGCCCCAGGATGACGATCTGCTGGTTGCCTTGGCCGAGCAAGGCTTGCAACGCCTGGCACTGGCGTTCGAACGGGTCGGGCAGGGGGACGCGACGGTCTTCAATATCGCCGGGGATCTTCAGGACGCGCAGCGGCAAATGACGCGTGACTTTGTCGATGACTTCTATCGGCGCTGGGGAGACCGCCAGGTGCGCTTCAACATCGATCTCAGGGATGACCTGTTCAAGGGCCGGTCATTCCAATCGGGACCGCAGGGTTACATCAAGACGAGCAGTTCGTCCTGGCATTTTTCAACAATCCGTCAAACGAGGTGATTTATGGTAGATGTCACAAGACCGGTCGAGTTCGCCGACGATTTTCTGGGGCAGCAGGCCGAGGCTTTCGAAGCCGGGGCCAAAGACCTGAAGGATAAACTTGATGCGGCGCTGAAAGCGCTTGAAGGGAATGCCTCGGATCCATCGCTGTTGGCCAAGTATCAGTCGGCCTTTTCCTCCTATACCGTGTTCCGCAATGCGCAGACCAACACCATCAAGGGCTTCAAGGATATCGACATGTCGATCATCCAGTCGGCGCGCTGAGTTCCCGATCATCATTGGGTCGGCGATGACCGCCGGCCACGGCGAGTAGTGGCCATGTCTTATCAACATAATCCTGTCGGCCTGCTCGAACAGGTAGCGCTGGTCGAGTTGCGCAGCCCGCAGGAAAGCACGCCGGTGTCGCTGGAAGCGCGCCTGCTCGATGCCTTTGCCAGTTCCGCCGTGGACTCGGCACGGCGGGTTGGCGGCGTCCGCCAGTTACTGGATAGCCCGGATATCACTCACCCCGAGAAGCTGGCGGTGTTGCAGGAACAGATGGGCCAATACAACGTCGACATCAATCTGCTTAATACCCTGGTGCGCAAGGCCGTGGGGGCGGCAGAAACCCTGCTGCGCTCGTCATGAAACCCTGCGTGTGGCTTATCCTCCTGTGTCTGGCGCTGGCGGGGTGTCGGCAACCGGCGCTGCTCGACGGGCTTGATCAGCAACAGGCCAACGAGGTGGTGTCGGTGTTGCAGCGCAACAATATCGGCGCGGCAAAGCAGGATAACGGCAAGGTCGGCTACAGCGTCAAGGTGGCCCAAGTGGATTTCCCGGCGGCGGTGGACTTGTTGAATCTCTATGCGCTGCCGTCGAAACCTCGTGTGGAAGTGGCCCAATTGTTTCCCTCCGACTCCCTGGTCGCCTCCCCGCGCGCGGAAAAGGCCCGACTCTATTCGGCGCTGGAGCAGCGTCTGGAACAAACCTTGAGTGTGCTCGAAGGCGTCGTCTCGGCACGGGTGCATGTCAGCTATGACGTGGACGCCGGGGAGGGCGGGCGCAAGGCGTCTTCCGTGCATCTGTCAGCGGTGGCCGTGCATGAGCGCGATGTCGAGCCGGGGCTGTTGATCAACGATATCAAACGGTTCTTGAAGAACAGTTTCTCAGCGGTCGAATACGAAAATATTTCGGTGATCCTCACCCGGCGCTCTTCCACCCAGCATGCGGCGCCGCTGCCGGTCGAGCCGGCTGCCACTGCCTTCTGGATGCCTGCTTTGGTCCTGATGTTGCTCGTGGGGTTGCTGGCTGGCGTCGGTGGCTTCTATCACTTGCGGGCGTCGGGTGGGCGTGCATGAACGCCTTGGACGAACGCCTGCGACAGATTCTCTGGCAGCCGCTGGATTACTTGCATAGCCGGCGCCTGAGTCTGCCGGCGGGATTTAACGACGGGCCGGGTCGGCAGGTGCTCAATCGCATCTTGCTGGAGGGGCTGACGCTGCCGACGTCGTGTCCGGCGCTTTCCCCACTCGCGACAGTGTGGGTGCATGAGTGGTGGCGCCTGCCGCATATCGCCCGGTTGATCGGTGCTCAGCGCTTGTGGCCGGAGCTGGCGCGAGGCGCTCGCATGGGGTTGCTGTCCGCCAGTGTGCGGGACTTTGCACGGTGTGCCATCGCGCCTCGATTGATCCTGGAGCTGCTGTCTGACAGTCCGGTGTTGCAACAGGTGGACAGCGTCGGGCTGGCGCAGTTGCTAGCGTTCGAGCGGGCGCTGCCCACGGCGTTGCGCGAACGGCTGCCGTTGCAGTTCTGCGAGGCGGTGGTCGATGGACAGGCATGGTTGCCTGTATCGGTGCCCGATCCGGTGCTGTTTTTTCTGGCGGTACAGCATGCTCGACGCCATCCGCACGATTGACGAACTGGCGGAGGTGGGCGCGGATACCGTGCATATCACCCGCCAGGAACTGGCGACCGCCCGTCGCTGTCGTGCCTTGGAGCGCCAGGCACAACAGCGTGCCCGGCAGTTGATCGACCAGGCCCAGGCTCAGGCCGAGGCGATCCAGGCTACCGCGTTTGCCGAAGGCTATTGCGAAGGCGTGATTCAGGCTTGCGTCGACCTGGCCCAGGGCTTGTGCGAATCCCAACGCCTGGCCAGCCAGTTGCACGAGCAAATGGCCGAGGCGGTCCGGCAACTGCTCAAGCATCTGTTGGATGATTCACGGTGGTTCGACGAGATGCTCGACCATTGGTTGGCAGAGCAGCCCGACACCGCGCGGATGACCTTGCAAATCCTTTTGCCCGCCAACTGTCGCGGTCGGGTCGGCGCCCTGCGCGAGCATCTGGGGCGCCTGGGCGTGGCCTCGGTCAAGTTCGAATTCGAAGACCAGGAGCGTTATGTCGTCCGGTTGGCCGACCAGTTGTTCGAATTTGACCTGGAGTCGGCCCGCGAACAATTGGCCCCGCGCGTGCTGAGTCAACTGGTCGGTTTGCCCGAAGGGGTACGCGAGCTTGACCAACAGGCACGGCAAGCGCTGGTGCAACTGGTGAGTCGATTTGTCGATGCCGACGAAGATCCGTCACAAGGAGTCGACGATGCACATTGAAAGACCCACGGCCGTTCTCTCTACCTCTGCTCCGGAGAGTTTCTCGGCGCATCCCCTGGAGCAACGCCTGAATCAGCCCGTCCGCGCCGCACCGTTGGCCGATCCAGGGTTCGAAGCCTTTTATCGGCAGTTGCTGGCGCTGTCCGGGACTGGCGAAAAAGAGCTTCTGCATTTTATCGCCAACTATCGTAGCAGTGACCAGGGACCGCTGGACTATCGCACTGTCGGCGAGCAGATGACGGTCGTTGGCCAGGCCTTGTCACGTCTCAAGGAGGAAGGCTTGGAAGGCTCCGGACAGCACAAGGAGCTGCGTGGAGTCATGGGCCGGTTGTTTGGCACCAGTTTGTTCATCAACCAATACCTGCAGGATATTTTCAATCCCGAATTGGATGAGGACAGTCGGGAAAAGGCCGGTTGGTAAACTCGCTTGTCAGGTGGCTGGCCGGCTATAATCGCCCGTTCAATTCGCCGCCACCCGAGTCAAGCCCGCCCATGTATAACCTGGCCCGCCAGTTGTTGTTCAAACTTTCCCCGGAAACCTCCCACGATTTGTCCCTGGACCTGATCGGCGCGGGCGGTCGCCTGGGGCTCAACGGCCTCCTGTGCAAGGCGCCGGCGTCGAGTCCGGTGACCGTCATGGGGCTGGATTTTCCCAACCCGGTAGGTCTGGCCGCGGGGCTGGACAAAAATGGTGCGGCCATCGACGGTTTGGCCCAGTTGGGCTTTGGTTTTGTCGAGATCGGCACGGTGACGCCACGACCGCAGCCGGGGAATCCAAAACCGCGGATCTTCCGCCTGCCCGAGGCCGAAGCGATCATCAACCGCATGGGGTTCAACAACCTGGGGGTGGATAACCTGATTTCCCGGGTTCGCGCCGCCCGCTACGGCGGTATCCTGGGGATCAATATCGGCAAGAACTTCGATACCCCGGTGGAGCGTGCCGTGGACGATTACCTGATCTGCCTGGACAAAGTCTACGCCCACGCCAGCTATGTCACGGTCAACGTCAGTTCGCCGAACACACCGGGTCTGCGCAGTCTGCAATTCGGCGATTCGCTCAAGCAGTTGCTCGAGTCCCTGAGCCAGCGCCAGACTCAACTGGCCGGGCAGCATGGCAAGCGTGTGCCCCTGGCGATCAAGATCGCTCCGGACATGAGCGACGAAGAAACCGTGCTGGTGGCCCAGGCACTGGTGGAGTCGGGGATGGATGCGGTGATCGCTACCAATACCACCCTCAGCCGTGTCGGTGTCGAAGGCTTGGTTCATGGCGAGGAGGCCGGTGGCCTGTCCGGTGCGCCGGTGCGCGAGCAGAGCACCCACACGGTCAAGGTGCTGGCGGCCGAGCTGGCCGGACGTTTGCCGATCATCGCCGTCGGTGGGATCACCGAAGGCGGACATGCGGCCGAGAAAGTCGCCGCCGGAGCGAGCCTGGTGCAGTTGTATTCGGGCTTTATCTACAAGGGGCCGGCACTGATTCGCCAGTCGGTGGATGCCATCGCCGCTTTGCGCCGCTGAGTTCTGGGTATTAAAAAGGGCTCCTCTAGGGAGCCCCTGGGCCGAAGCCCGCCGCCCGGATGGGGCGTGCGTGGTTAAGTCGTTGCTTTCAACAGAGTGCTCGGATTGTCGTGTCGGAATGTGCCCTGATTAGCCGACAGCGTGAAGTTCGTTGAGTCTGTGGATTCCCGCAGTGCCGGTCATACCGTCCCAATTGTCGCCACGTCCTTCTCGCCAGCCGTTGATCCAGGCTTGGCGTACCGACGGTAGAGTAAAGGGGCAAAGCTCACGGGACTTGCCATGAACGCCGTATCGATATCCGCGTAAAAATGCTCTTTCCAACGGATCACGCTTAAGTCTTCTCATAGGGTGTTGCCCTCGCTGGTTGACTGTTATAGGTCCCGTCGACCTCTCGTCGAGGCCGGGCAGAATGCATCTGCATGGTGCTCGCTGCCGGCGTGGCGAGCTCCGCATCGGATGAAACTGTCCGCGCGTCGATCATGCTGCGTTAAAAACAGGTTCACAAGGCTCCTTTTAGCGTAGCGGGCTGAAGTCGGACGCGACCCTCGTCGCTCCTCACCTGTTTTTGCCTTGCCTGATCGCCGCTCGACGAGTTTCATCAAAAGCGGGAGATGTTGACGTCCTTGCGACGCCAACTGTGTTGAGTTCTAACCAATGTGCGATGGCGTGTGAATGATCGTTTTGTCATAAGAACGTAACGATATGTGGGGTAAGGCCATAAGATAGGCTGACCGTTTGCTCGGTTATCTGGAGAAAATCCAGCTATTATCAGCCCTTGCATGAAGGATGGGTTTCACTCTCTGCAAAAAATACTGACCCTCGTACTCAGGTATTATTCGACGAAGGGTCATGATGTGACTTTTTGTTACGAAAAGAATGAACTATCCCGGTGTCTCCATTCTTTTGTCCCCATAATTTATGGGCAAAAGCATATGCCGGATGGAACGGCACAATGGTGTGCCACACGAGCACTCTTCAAGAAACGTGCTCGATCAAAACCGAGCGGGTGATGCGTCGCCCGTTCATTGACTGCTCAAGGCCCTGGAATTCCCATGTCGGATCATTACGAACTCTTCCTCACTTGTCCCAAAGGCCTCGAAGGCCTGCTTCTGGAGGAAGCCGTCGGGCTTGGTCTTGAGGAGGCGCGCGAGCACACCTCGGCCATTCGCGGCTTGGCCGACATGGAGACGGCCTATCGGTTATGTCTCTGGTCGCGCCTGGCCAACCGGGTTTTGCTGGTGCTTAAGCGTTTCCCGATGAAGGACGCCGAGGACCTCTACCAGGGCGTATTGGATATCGACTGGCAGGATCATATGCTTGCCGACGGCACCCTGGCCGTGGAGTTCAGCGGCCATGGCTCGGGCATCGACAACACCCACTTCGGTGCCTTGAAGGTCAAGGACGCCATCGTCGACAAGTTGCGCACCCCGGCGGGTGAGCGTCCGTCTATCGACAAGATCAGCCCGGACCTGCGCATTCACCTGCGTCTGGACCGTGGCGAGGCGATTCTTTCCCTCGACTTGTCCGGCCACAGCCTGCACCAGCGCGGCTACCGCCTGCAGCAAGGCGCGGCGCCGCTGAAGGAAAACCTCGCGGCGGCGATCCTGATCCGTTCCGGCTGGCCGCGTATCGCCGCCGAAGGAGGGGCCTTGGCCGACCCGATGTGCGGGGTGGGCACCTTTCTGGTGGAGGCTGCGATGATTGCCGCCGATATCGCGCCCAACCTCAATCGCATCCGCTGGGGCTTCGATGCGTGGCTTGGCCACGTGCCGGCCTTGTGGAAAAAACTTCATGAAGAAGCCACGGCCCGCGCCGAAGCCGGCCTGGCCCGCCCACCGCTGTGGATTCGCGGTTATGAAGCCGATCCACGTCTGATCCAGCCGGGTCGCAACAACGTTGAGCGTGCCGGCCTGAGCGATTGGATCAAGATCTATCAGGGTGAGGTTGGGACCTTCGAACCGCGCCCGGACCAGAACCAGAAAGGCCTGGTGATCTGCAACCCGCCTTATGGCGAGCGCCTGGGAGACGAGGCGAGCCTGCTCTACCTCTACCAGAACCTCGGCGAGCGCCTACGTCAGGCCTGCTTGAACTGGGAGGCGGCGGTGTTCACTGGCGCCCCGGATCTGGGTAAGCGCATGGGTATTCGCAGCCACAAGCAATACTCGTTCTGGAACGGCGCACTGGCGTGCAAGCTGCTGCTGATCAAGGTGGTCCCCGACCAGTTCGTCACCGGTGAGCGGCGTACCCCGCAACAGCGCCAAGTCGAGCGGGCCCACGCCGAAGAGCAGGCACAGATCACCGTCGAAGCGCCGAAGCTCAACAAGAACGGCAACCCGATCAAGCCTGCGCCGCCAGCGGCACCGGTGATCGAGCAGGCACGCCTGAGCGAAGGCGGGCGGATGTTCGCCAACCGCCTGCAGAAAAACCTCAAGCAATTGGGTAAATGGGCCAAGCGCGAAGGTGTGGATTGCTATCGGGTCTATGACGCCGACATGCCGGAATACTCTCTGGCCATTGATCTCTACCACGATTGGGTACACGTCCAGGAATACGCCGCGCCCAAGTCCATCGACCCGCAAAAGGCTCAGACCCGCCTGTTCGATGCGCTGGCTGCGATTCCCCAGGCACTCAATGTCGACAAGAGTCGGGTGATCATCAAGCGCCGCGAGCGCCAAAGCGGGACCAAGCAATATGAGCGCCAGAGTGCCGAGGGCAAATTCACCGAGGTGAGCGAAGGCGGGGTGAAGCTGTTGGTCAACCTCACCGACTACCTCGATACCGGGCTGTTCCTCGACCACCGGCCGATGCGCCTGCGAATCCAGAAAGAGGCTGCCGGCAAGCGTTTCCTCAATCTGTTCTGCTACACCGCTACCGCCAGCGTGCATGCGGCCAAGGGCGGGGCTCGGACGACCACCAGTGTCGACCTGTCGAGGACCTATCTCGACTGGGCGCGGCGCAACCTGTCACTGAATGGTTTCTCCGACAAGAACCGCCTGGAGCAGAGTGATGTGATGACTTGGTTGGAAGGCAATCGCGACGAATTCGACCTGATCTTCATCGACCCGCCGACGTTCTCCAACTCCAAACGCATGGAAGGCGTGTTCGACGTCCAGCGTGACCATGTGCAACTGCTCGACTTGGCCATGGCGCGCCTGGCGCCCGCTGGCGTGCTGTATTTTTCCAATAATTTCAGCAAGTTCCAACTGGCAGACAACCTGGTGGCGCGTTACGCCGTCGAGGAAATCAGCCGCCAGACCCTGGACCCGGACTTTGCCCGCAACAGCAAGATTCATCGTGCCTGGAAGATCACCGCACGCTAAGTCATGACCGAGCCCCGCCTCTGGATTTTTATAGACGGCGGGGCTTTTGGGGCTGGCTAATCTACTGGCGAATAGCTATAACTCAGTCAAAGCCAATGTGATGTAAAACACGTCGGCGTGATGAGTTGTCGCCTATGTCGTCGCATCCCGTACACCCCAAGATTCTTGGCTTTATCAGTGAAGATGCTTCTGCCTGGCTGGTAGCGGTATTGGCTTTGTTGGTGGGCGGGTTGCTCACGCTGTTGTTGTCCGTGGCCACACGCGAGCTTTATCAGCGTCAGTTGCAGCTACGTTTCGAATTGTTGGCCAACGAACGCTTCAGCCTTATCGAGGAGCGCTTCGAGGACCAGGTGCAGCGGCTGGACGGTCTGCGGCGGTTCTTTGTCAATTCCGATTCAGTCACGCGCCAGGAATTCGAGGGCTACACCAAGCCGCTGCTGTTGCGGACCCAGGCTTATTCCTGGGCGCCATGGGTCAAGGGCCGCGATCGGGAGTCGTTCGAACGGCTTGCCCGGGCCCAGGGCCTGAGCGGCTTTTCCATTCGGGAACTCAATGCCGAAGGTCGCCTGCAATTGGCGGCGGTGCGTGACGAGTATGTACCGGTACTGTACAGCGAGACGCAGAGTGCCCAGGGTTCGCCGCTGGGCTATGACTTGCTGGAGCAACCCTTGCGCCGCATCACACTGGAACGTGCTCGCGATTCGGGCACCATGGCTGCCTCGCAACCGCTGAATCTGGTTGGAGTTGAGCAAGCCTACGCCCGAGGCTTGCTGTTGGTGGCGCCGATCACTGTGCTCGCGCGCGTCGAGCAACCCAGGCCGGAGCTCGAAGGATACGTGATGGCGGTGATCAGTATGCGTCAACTGGTCGCCGAGGGCCTGCCGGAGCAGAAGCACGACAACCTGTCGGTGCGCATTCTCGATCTGTCGACCAAAGGCGAGCATGAGCTGCTGTATCAATCGCCCAATCTACCGGTTGCCAGTCCATTGAGTGCCACTCGCCTGCTGCGTCTGGCCGACCGCGAATACCAGGTGGATATCCGCCCTTGCGAGGCTTTCATTCAAGTCAATCATTCATCGGAGGCCAGCCTGGCGGTGCTCGGTGCAATGCTGAGCGTGCTCCTCAGTGTTTTATTGTACAACCTTGTCAGTCAGCGCCAGCGCGCCCTTGAGTTGGTCGAGCAGCGGACCTCGCAGTTACAGGTGCGCGACCGTTTGCTGGAAAAGCTCGGCGCGAACGTTCCCGGTGGCATCTATCAGTACAAACTCAACCTCGACGGTAATGCGCACTTTGTCTATGCCAGCGCGGGCACGGGGGGAATCCTGGAAGTCGATACCCAACGTTTGCTGGAGAATGCCGAGCCGGCGTTCGAGCGTGTTCACCCGGACGACCTGGAGCCGTTGCGGGCCTCGATCCGGGTTTCGGCCGAGCGACTCAGCCCCTGGCGCGAAGAGTTTCGCGTGGTATTGCCGATGCGCGGCTTGCGCTGGTTGCGCGGCGAGGCCACCCCTGAGCGGCTGCCCACGGGCGAGGTGCTCTGGCACGGTTATCTTTCGGATATTACCGACCTCAAGCGGGTCGAGGAGGAGTTGCGAGCCCTGTCGGTCACCGATTCGCTGACCGGTATCTACAACCGGCGTTATTTCCAGGAGCGGCTCAAGGCTGAGCTGGCACGGGCCCAGCGCGGGCCAGGTGGCCTGGCGGTGATCATGCTTGACATCGATCACTTCAAGCGCATCAACGATCAGTACGGTCATGCCGAAGGGGATCGGGTACTCAAGGAGTTGTGTGGGCGGATCAGCCATCGTTTGCGTCGCACCGACGTCTTTTGTCGCCTGGGTGGCGAGGAATTCATGGTGTTGTGCCCCAACACCGACGCCGAACAGGCCCGCAAGTTGGCATTGGAGTTATGGCAAGGGTTGCGCAATGTGCCATTCGAGGGCGTGGGGTGGGTCACGGCCAGTTTCGGGATTGCCGGCTGGCGCATGGGGGAAGGGGCGGATGCGCTATTACTGCGGGCGGATTCGGGAGTGTATGCGGCCAAGCAGGATGGCCGTGACCGAGTGATGGCGGAACTCGATTGAGGCGGGCTTGCTTTCACGCAAGCCCGCCTGCCGGGCGATGGGTTACTCGCCCGAGTCGGTCGCTCTCGGCTGACGATACAGATCCAGCAACACCTGATCGAGCACCGACGAGGCGCCCCATGGTTTCGGATCGTTGAGGATTGCCACGACGGCCCAGGTCGTGCCGTTGCTGTCGCGGCTGAAGCCGGCGATCGCCCGCACGGTGTTCAAAGTGCCGGTCTTGATATGCGCTTCGCCCGACATGGCGGTACGTTTCAGGCGCTTGCGCATGGTGCCGTCCATGCCGGTGATTGGCATTGAACTGATGAACTCCGCAGCGTAGGGGCTTTTCCAGGCTGCCTGCAACAGGGTCGCCATTTCCCGGGCACTGACTCGTTCGGCGCGCGACAGACCGGACCCGTTTTCCATCACCAGGTGCGGGGCGGTGATGCCTTTCTGCGCCAACCACTGGCGCACGACCCGTTGCGCGGCTTTGGCATCGTCGCCATCGGCGTCATTGCGAAACTTTGCCCCCAAGCTGAGGAACAGTTGCTGGGCCATGGTGTTGTTACTGTACTTGTTGATGTCGCGGATGACTTCCGTCAGGTCCGGTGAAAATGCGCGAGCCAGCAGCTTGGCACCCTTGGGCACCGTGTCCTGGCGGTCCTTGCCGTGAATGCTGCCGCCCAGTTCCTGCCAGATGGCGCGCACTGTGCCGGCGGCGTAAGTCGGGTGGTCGAGCAATGACAGATAGGTCTGGGAGCTGCAACCATCGGCCAATTGCCCGCTGACGGTGATCAGGGTCGAGCCGTCGGCCTGGGGCGTCGGGTTGTAGCGCACATCGCCTGTGCATTGCTTGGCACTGAGCACCTTGACCTGATTGTCGATGCGGATGCTGGCAATCGGTGGCTCGACCGATACCGTGACCTTGCCTGAATCATTGCGGGCGACAAAACGCAGGGCCTTGAGATTGACCAGCAACGCATCGGGCTTGACCAGGAACGGCCTGTTCTCGTCGTTGCCGTCATCGTTGAACTCCGGCAACTGCGCAGGGATGAAGAAGCTGCGGTCCAGTACCAGGTCGCCGGTCACCTGGGTTACACCATTGGCTCGCAGGTCACGCATCAGCAACCAGAGCTTTTCCATATTCAGTTTGGAGTCGCCACCGCCCTTGAGGTACAGATTACCCTGCAAGGTGCCGTTATTCAGCGTGCCGTCGGTATAGAACTCGGTTTTCCATTGGTGATTCGGCCCGAGCATTTCCAGGGCGGCGTAGGTAGTGATCAGCTTCATGGTCGAGGCCGGATTCACCGACACATCGGCATTGAATATCGTCGGGGTGCCCGGACCGTCGAGTGGCAACATGACTAGCGACAGGGCATTGTTCTGCAGCTTGCTGGCCTTGATTGCTTGTTGGACCTTGGGAGAGAGCGTGGTGTTGGCCGGGGTGGCGGAGACGGGCAGTGCCAGGGGAAGCAGCAGGCTGGCGAATACGAAAGGGCGCAAAGATTTGATCATATAAAATAAGACCCTACAGCCGAGGGGAAAAATACGAGGGCATAGCGACAAAAATCCCTCAATGGTCATGAAAGTGTCGGTATTATGCCCCAAATCAGCGTTATTGGCGTCTTACAGGTGGGGCGACGCCTCAATTTTTTGCGCTCGATCGGCCGGCCAGGCCCAGAGACTCGGGTAATTGCAGCCTTAAGCTGCTAGAGTGCTGCCCGTTATTACTTTTGAGGATTGTTTCATGGCGACTAACCGTTCCCGGCGTCTGCGCAAAAAACTGTGCGTTGAGGAATTTCAGGAGCTGGGTTTCGAGCTGAACCTGGATTTCAAAGAAGACCTGAGTGAAGAGGCCATCGACACTTTCCTCGAGGCTTTCCTGAAAGAAGCAATGGAAGCCAACGGTCTTGGTTATGTTGGCGGCGATGACTACGGCCTGGTTTGCCTGATCAAGCGTGGCTCGGTTTGCGAAGAACAACGCACAGCCGTCGAAGCCTGGCTCAAGGCTCGTAGCGAACTGACCTCTGCTGAAGTCAGTCCGCTGCTAGACGTCTGGTACCCCGAAAAACCGATCAATCCGGTAGCCTGACCTCGTTCGGGCCAGGCGCCGTATAAGCGGGTTTCCCGAGGCACAAAAAAACGGATACGCTATGGCGTGTCCGTTTTTTTGCCTGCTGGAAATCAGTCGTAGATCGCCTTCTTTTTCCAGTCGGCGTCAGCTTCCACGCCCTTGAGGCCCTGGCTCAATTCATTGACGTCATCTTCGGTCGGCTGAGTGGTGGCCAAGACCATGGCGTTGGCACGCGCCAGGAGTTTTTCCAAGAACAGCAGTTGCTCGGTATAGACCGCGGGCTCCGGTTGCTTGCGCAGGTACTGCACGCCGCGTTCGAACGCCAGGCGCGCTTGCCCCGGCTGGTTCTGTTGCAAGGCCCGCTGGCCGAGGTTGTTGAAGAACTCGATATGCAGCAAGACCAGGATATGCCGCACTTCGCGAACCCAGTGTTTGGCTTCGGAGGGTTGCAGGAAACGATCCTGGGCCGCGCGAGTGATCTGGCCGTGCAGGGCTTCGAGCAAGAAACGCACGTCCTTGGCCTTGGCTTCGGTCTGGATCGGGCTGGGCGGGTTGTTGACCGGAATCGATTCGCCCTGGTTGACCAGGGTGTCAAGTTCGGCGATGCGCGACTTGAGCACCGCATCGGTCTTGCTTATGTTCAGCAGGCGTTGGTTGGCGTTGAGTTCCAGGCGCGTCAACAGCAGCTTGAGCGCGGGGGTCATGTACTGGCCGGGAAAGGTCTCGGTGATCTCGGCGCAACGGCGCAGACGATCATTGAGTTCCACCTTGAGGCGAGCCCTTTCCAGCTTATTGTTCTCGGCCATATGGTTGAGGAACCCAATGGCGATCAAGAGAAAGATCCCAGCTGCGACCAGCAGGGCGATCATGAGTGGTGTCACCGTTAAGACCTCTTCAAGGGGAATACGAGCGAGTGTAGTGGCTTGGCGTTATCGCTGATAGCGTTGATCGACGTGTAGCACGGCGTCAGAGCGCTTCTGCATAGATAAGTAGATGCACATTGCCACTATTTGTATGGGGGACTATAGCGCCTTGTTGGGCGCCAGAATATAGGCGCCAATCGTCGGACGCGAGGGAAGCTCGGAAAGGACCGCAAAGCAGAGCGAAGTCATTGATTTAAATAAATTTATAGTTGGGGGTTGACGATTCTTCGATCCATCCATAGAATGCGCGCCACTTGCAGCGTAAAGCACACAGCGACACGCGGCAGGGAGTGAATGTTGTAGTGTGTCCCCTTCGTCTAGTGGCCTAGGACACCGCCCTTTCACGGCGGTAACAGGGGTTCGAGTCCCCTAGGGGACGCCAATGCGGGAATAGCTCAGTTGGTAGAGCACGACCTTGCCAAGGTCGGGGTCGCGAGTTCGAGTCTCGTTTCCCGCTCCAATTTTAAACGGTCTTGCTTTGGGCGAGTCTGGGTGAGACCAGGGCCACCTCTTCGGATGAGGCTCTGGAGACCGAAACACACACCATGTGTACCGGGTAGTTGTCCCCTTCGTCTAGTGGCCTAGGACACCGCCCTTTCACGGCGGTAACAGGGGTTCGAGTCCCCTAGGGGACGCCATTTGCGGGAATAGCTCAGTTGGTAGAGCACGACCTTGCCAAGGTCGGGGTCGCGAGTTCGAGTCTCGTTTCCCGCTCCAAATATTGCATCACAGAGTTCTGTTGAATTCTGTGCGCGCTTGAAATCAGGACCTTCGGGTCCTTTTTTCGTTTCAGAGGCAGTCACTGAAGCTCGATACTATCGCCTGTTTTTGAGTTGCGGTTTAACTCCTGGATGGGGGTGTTGAATTTGGACGAACTGCGCGCATGTATTCAGGCTTGTTGTGAGCGCTGTGGCGACAGCGCTCGACTCTTGATGAATAGCGGCTCTGACTGTCCTGAAAAAACTCGGCCTCGAAAACTGATCTCATTGTCAGGCCTCGACCGAGCCATTTACTATTGCCAGTCATAGCAGAGTTGGGCTTCCTTCTATAATGCTTAGTGTATTGAGTTGTAAGCGATTTGAGTTAATAGATGTTTGCATCCTGCTCTTGTAAAGAGATTAAGCCTCCCTTCTTGAAACTTTATGAAAGCTGCATGGCGAAAGGGGCGCAATTGGCGCCTAAAAGAAGCTGTGACGAATCGCTTTTCGTTACGTTATGGATGTTTTTTAGTCTGAATTCAGTTGTGCTAAACTGAATTATAGCCTCTTTTATTTGCTGAGTATCGTGGTCTATATAAAATACGGAAATTTCCGAGAGAGACTCTCTATAGACAACAGAGGGCGACGTGCTGATCCTAATCCTAAGCTCAGGATAGCTAGTGCTGGGTTGGATCTCTTCATGTCCCAAAATGCTACCGTTAATGTCGGTTTTGATACACTTAAGCTCCCGTGTAAACTCCCCTGTAGTCTTATTTACTCCCTGGTAAAACACTACGTAGAAGCGTTGATTCTGTATCCGCCATTCAATAGCGCTTGGACTGTAAGCGATTGCTCGATTGTAGCATAGAGCTTCACCTATGGCTAAGCCGCTAGAGTGAATTTTTATACTGGCCAATTCTGAAGTTCCATCTTCCAGCCTATTAGCAAAAAATAGTCGATTGCCATACTCTCTGTTATCTTCGTATGATCTCGGTAGACTTGGGTAGTCATTCATTTTTTTGACCACGGAGTGTGTATTCCCAACTTGTCTGAAGGTGTTGTTATTGCCCTCGAAAACCGACAAAAATAATTCATTTTTATCTTTATGAAATACAAGAAAATTAAGTTTATTGAGGGGGTCGACTTGATAGGCTACAACAGTTTCGGTGGAGGTAATGCCTAGGTAAGTAACAGGGGAATCTTTTTTAAGAATATTTCTAAGATAAATTTTGCTGTCACGATCTCTGGATATGATGTAAGGCTCTTGGTCGAGTATAAATCCTGTCGGTGTACAATGGTTCGGTGTTTCTTCAGGGAGTTTTATTGGGTCTTTAAAATAATTGATATCGCTCCATTTGTTGTCCTTGATCCTAAGCGTAAAGGCCGGTGCGGAAAATGGAAAGGCTACTCCGATAATTACGCGAAAACCAAAAATCACACATGTATTTCTTTCTGTCATGATATTAGCCTCATTGGTTGTATATTGACTTGTCTGATTTGAGAGCTGGCATATTTTTTGAACTATAGCTAAGCATTTCTCGATGGCATGAGCTTAGACGGTGAATGTAATAAAAAAACAACTAAAATTATTAGTTTGCGGGCTGACGTGTGACCTTTATTTTTACCCAGAACTCCACATTGATCACAATCGAAAACTTCGACATGACTGATTGATTGCACCTGAGTGGACGGAGGCAGGCCTTTAGGGCGAGGGCAGATCATTGCCATTTTCATCGCAACCAATGTTCCCAGCGGGAGCCCTGATCTATCTTGAGCTTGATTCTAGCGATGGCTCTATCGGTTAGCGCCTTAATTGGTGGAGTAAACGTGGTCTTAGACTCCAGCCGGTCCGGTGTCTGTCAGCGGCGAAAAACTACAAAAATTCATAGGCATGTACTTAATATTACATCCAATAATGACGTGCATGCCCTAAAGGCTCCTCAGCTGACAGATCAACCTGATCGATGGTTCGAGCTTGGAAAACCAAGTGCCTGGTCGACTTAAATATAATATAGAGTACCGAGAACATGAGCCTCGTTAATTTTTTTCGTGAGACAGTTTCTAGTGCTGTTGTGCGGCAATGCTTATGGGGACGGATGCCCTCCTGAAAAAAAGGGAAAAGTGGGCGCAATACACTTCAATGAAACTACTACTGGTAGTCAAAGTGCTGCCGATATTAGAGTCCAGTTTACGCTGGTGAAATCTCCGGAGTACTGGCTTGTTCTTTCTCAAAAATATGGCCTTGATACACCATACGGGCGATCAATGTTTGCCATGCTGCTCACCGCCTATGCAACTGGCCTGGATGTTAATGTGTACCATTGTCGTGACAATGGGCTGGTAGACTATCTTATCCTCGAAAACCAAATTACCAATTGACTCTGTCACTCGCATTGGGGGGCTTTGCAATCAAAGCTAATGTGAGGGGAGTCCATGAGTAACCTCATTCAATCAGAACGGCTTGGTTCCGGTTCGCGACTCTTTTATTTGGTGCGTTTAGTGCTGAGCGTATTTGCGCGGGTAGCTAGTTACATAGGAGTGCTCTTATTTTGTTCCTTGGTTTTAGCCACCCCAAGTGAAGTTTATCGTGTGGATGAACGAGATCCGGACGAGATTTTTCGCGATGGTTTCCTCTCATGGGGAAAGAATGACTATCTGCTTGACCATGTCTTGGGGGCAAGCCTTCTACAGCGTGGAGATCGAGGATCTTTTTTTGTTGCTACCACCGACAATTTCGAAACTGCCAAATTCATTGCGCAACGTCGATATCATTTTCAGCCCAACCTACGAAATCGTTCTTTGTACATTTATACCATCCGGGCTGATCAACATTTCTACGAAGTAGATCGTTATATGGAGAGCATGGAAAGCAACCCACCAAAAGAAGAGAATCAACGGAGTATCGCTGAAGCGAGGCGTGCCTACGCATACCAAAGAGAATGGGTTGCCGCAGGCGGGGTGCCTGCGAAGCAAATTAGTGAGGCCCGTGAAGTGATGTACGCGAATGAAGAAGTGGTCCTTGGTAGTGAGTCGACAAACGCGGGTTATGAGCAAGGGCAGACCTTTGCCAGCGAAGGTATATATCCGCAGCATGGCATCCAGGCCTATCATCGGATAAGGCAGGCTTATGCGCTCAACTCAACGGTGGAATTTTTCCAGGGATTAGGAATTGGAATTGCGTTTTGCCCTCCGCCGCCTTATGCCCAGAGCGTGCAGAAAATCACGGACCTCGACGGGTGTATGAATCCGACGGTGGTTGATCTCGGCACCTACCCGATTGGTCTAGGTGGTGTATATAAGCTCCTTCTAGATGAAGATTGAAAGCTGGGCTACTACGTTTGTTCCTTTGACAGCTCTGCCTAAACAACCGGCAGAGGCGTCTGCCATCAACGAGCGGAGGGTATTGACGCTATTGGGTTCGCCGCCGAGCGCATGGACATGTGTTCTGGCACAGAGAAAGCGCTCGCTTGCCGATCCCATCACACCTGGAAGGGCTTTCGGCCTGTTACTATCACTTGAGCAAACCCTGTTCCCATGCACGATGATTCCTGCGAGCATCCTGGATAAAAGGGGACCACTGAATCAACTTGAGTACCATTTTGTTGAGTAGCCTGCCGCGCCAGTCCAGTGGGCGCTGTACGTCGAGAAACAACACCACACGGACTCCGCTCGTGTCATTCCAAACCTGGTGGCGGAAGGTGTCGTCGAAGATCAAGCAGCGACCTATCTCCCAGTGCCGTATCTCCTCGCCGACCTGAATACGACAATTCTCTTCGGGCGTAGGGATAATCAGGCCAAGATGCGCTCTTAACAGCCCGTTATATGGACCACGATGAGGCGGTATGTGTTTGCCCGGGCTCAAGATAGAAAAGAACGCGGTGAACATACCGGGAATTGATTCGATTAGTTGAGTCGTTTCCGGGCACCTGCGGCAGTTGCCGTCCATCTTGTAACCATAACCATAAAGGAAGAATGTTTTCCATTGGTCATCTTGCGTCAAGCTGACCTGATCCTTGGATATGTCCTGAAAATTCGGAATGTTGTCGCGTTCTTTAAGAATCGTGTGTAGCTCTGCTGCAATCGTCGACCATTTTGATTCCAGCATCTGCGCCCAATCGAATATTGCTGGATCAAAAAACGGCGTAGCCCCCACCATGGAGTGTCGACTGATGAATTTTTCCAGTCGCTTGATCACCCACAAACCCACGGCAACGCTCGGGCGATGTTTTCGTTTTTTCTTACGGGTAAGGTCTGAAGGACGAATGTCCATGTTTATTATCCCCCATTACGCAAATGTGCAAGCAGCGTTGTTTAGCGAAGATGGCAACGCCACGGTAATCGTCATGGCATAGGCCGGCGGAAAATAAGCGGATAACGGTGTAGGGTGAGCTGGTTTCAATGGATTCGTCCAGATGCCTCGCAAGCCGCCAGAGAGCATAGTCGATGGCGTATTCAAATGTAAAAAAGTGTCTTGAACAACCCCGGCATATTCAGTGTGCGCCCTTGCGTGCGCAAGGATTGGATCGGGAAGATCGCGAGGATGGCCCTGTCAACGGCTATCCCGGATTCCCAGTCGACTGGTAGTTGCCTTCAAGCAGATGAGGAGAGTGGCTTGGATGCCGGTAAGAGCGTAAAGGGACGTAAGCGAAGTTGCGATAGTCGATACAGTGGATTTGATTGGCCAGATACCGACAACGCACCACCTCGGGTCGGGGTGATGCGTTGACGTGTCCGATCTTATTTCAATCTCTTATTTGTCGTTGGTGGTCAGTTCCTTGTCGTCCGAATCGACGACAAACACAGCGAGCAGCTTAGCCGGCTCGGTCTTGCTCGCATTGCGGCTCACCGGATGCCTTGAGCCGGGCGCCTCATAGAAGCTCTCTCCGGCCTTGTACACATGTTCCGGTTCGTCGTTAACCTTGCTGGCTATGCTACCCGAAACGACGTATGCATAGATGAATGCCGACTTGGCGTGGGTATGAGGTTGCGAGGCTCCTCCCGGTGGATAAAGTACTTCCACGGCGATCAGAGATTTGCCCGGAATGTTCGGAATCGCTCTGGCGAAATTCGATTTGACCGAATCGCCGTCACCGTGAGCCGCGGCAGCTCCGGCGAAGGCCATACCCGTGGCTGCCACGAGGGAAAGAAGGATGCGATGAAGTTTCATGGTTAGCTCCTTGGAGGTTATAGGTTAAAATTATGACCGGCCATTGGATCATAAAAAAGAACTATAGTATGTGAGCTTTCGCTACGCCAGAAGTCATGAGGATGTTGAATCTGAAGCCTGACCGTGGATCCAAAGCTTCGCTCGCCGAGCAGATTCGGCTGGATATCAGCGGTGTGATTGACAATGGCATACTCGCTCCCTGAGTCAGGTTGCCGTGTGGACGGACCTGATGGCCTGTTTGACTGCTTCCGTTAGTCGACTTCGGCGTCACAAGCTCCTGGCCTGTGCAGTTGTTTCTCGCCATAGCGGGCTATGGACCTGTGGCATCCGAACTTGAGCTGACGAACTAACTCGTACAGGCCATTGAAGTTTCCGATCATACAGAGTCCACCAATGGAACATGCACGTTCCATCGAAACAGATATAAAGTTCACTGTATACCAGCACTTCTTGCTTGGTCCAGCGCTCTTTCAAAAAATGGCCTGCCAGCGTCGGGCTGTTTCCCGGGCACAGCGTTCGCCCGGCTGCGAACCCGTGTCGCATGTGACGAAATCGAAGCAACGGCACCCTCGTGGCCAGGGTATCGCTACATATCTACGCAACGATCAGGGCTGATCTTCGGTGTAACAACAGCGATCAGACAGCAAATTCCGAATGCCTGTGTATGCTTACAGACACTGGTACTAAAGTTCTCCCAGCTTAAGATTCCGAAGAGCCCTATAGGGTCAGTGGTCTACGGTTTTTTCCGTTTTTTGGCGCTTTTTTGAATGTACCAAAATCATTCATACTGCCGCTCAGTGATTCAAAACCTAGTGCTACTTTCTGCTGCGTTGAGTCATTGACGCAGTGCAGCCGGGAAGTGCCGCTCAATGGAGAAAACTCATGAAAATATTTGTCGCTGGCGCCACTGGTGCTGTTGGACTACCTCTTGTGCGCGCCCTTCGAGCACTGGGTCATGATGTAACAGGGATGACTCGCGTCGGTCCAGGTGCCGACCGGCTGCGTGAAATCGGCGCTCACGTGTCTTCCGCCGATGCCTTCGACCGTCAGGCGGTTCTGGACGCCATCAATGCCGCCAAGCCCGATGTGGTCATTGACCAACTCACCTGGCTTCCAGCCGACCCTGCTGACATCATCAAATCAATGCCCAACGATACGCGCCTGCATAAAGTCGGCGGCGCTAATTTGTTGGCTGCCTCCGAGGCGGCCGGTGTGCGCCGCTATATCGTGCAGTCGCGGGGGTTCTATCTGAATGCCGAACCGGGGAAGCTTGCTGACGAAAGCGCCGAGCTTCGCGGTGAGGCTCCCGGTGAGGT
Organism: Pseudomonas agarici; assembly: GCF_900109755.1. Taxonomy (GTDB): domain Bacteria; phylum Pseudomonadota; class Gammaproteobacteria; order Pseudomonadales; family Pseudomonadaceae; genus Aquipseudomonas; species Aquipseudomonas agarici. The sequence goes on from NZ_FOAR01000002.1 coordinate 196,937, forward strand.
CGGCGCCAGTGCGCGGGTCTTTGCTGAATATGAGCACGCCGTCATGGGTTCCTCCGCGCTGGACGGCGTGGTACTGCGCTATGGCTTCTTCTATGGTCCCGGCACTTGGTATAGACCTGGCGGAGCGATTGCGGAGCAAGCGCTAAGGGGTGAAGCATCGATCATTGGCGACGGCAACGCAGTCTGGTCGTTCGTTCATATCGACGATGCAATCGCGGCGACGGTTGCGTCGCTGACCAGCGAGCCTGGCGTATACAACGTGGTCGATGACGACCCTCTTCCCGTCGCCCAATGGCTGCCCTCGTTCGCAGCCTGGGTCGGCGCTCCGAAGCCCACTCGGATCAGCGTCGAGGACGCTCGGAAAGTCGCCGGGGACGAAGCGGTCTACTATCACACCCGCCTGACTGGCGCGTCGAACAGCGCGGCGAAGGCGAAACTCGGTTTCGCTCCGCGACCACTGCTCTGGAAGGATGCCTGAACGTGGCATTCCCGTTAGATTGACCGCTTAGGCCAAGTCGTCTACACGGCATGCGATAAAAACGCCGCTCAGTGATGAGCGGCGTTTTTGTTTGTGCGTGACTGGCCGGTGGCCATTCGATTTCACATTGGCAGGCGCTGCTCGCGTGGACGGCGAAGGCAGCGGTTTGATCAGTGTTTGCTGTCCTGGTTGGACAGGGCCAGCAGCTGCTTTTCCTGGTTCCAATCGAACGGTTCATCGTTCTGTTCGGCTTCGTAGCGACGTTCTTCCAACGCTTGATACAGCGCCAGTTCTTCGTCCGGCATGTAGTGCAGGCAATCGCCACCAAAGAACCACAGCAAGTCGCGGGGGACCAGGTGGGCGATCTGTGGGTAACGCTGGATCACCTGGCACAGCATGTCCTGGCCCAGGTACTGGCTTTCGATCGGATCGATCGGCAGTTGCGCACGCAGCTCATCGAAACGCTCCAGGAACAGGGTATGGCTTTCTTCGGGGACCTGTTCGGCTTCGCCGACGGCAACCAGAATGCTGCGCAGGTGGTCGAGCAGGACCAGGTGATCGGCAACGACGTTGGACATGGCAAGGGGCCTCAAGAGTAAAACAGGCGCGCGAGTATAAGACGCCACACGCCTGTTGTCGTCTTAACGTACTTTTCCCGCGCTCTGGCTCAGCTCCTCCTTGCTGAAGTCATCCACGTCGATAACCTTGCGCCGTGCGGCTTCGGCTTTGCGCAGGGTCTGGGCCTCGGCTGCTTGCAGCACCCCGGCTTCCAGGGCCGCATCGATGGCCGACTCGCCTGCCGCCGGCTTGACCTGACCACCTTTGAGCCCGCTGTGCAGCTTTTTCTGCAGTTCATGGCTGGCGCTCAGCAGGTCGTAGGCATGCTGCAGCGCGCCGACCGGATCGTCTGCCGATTGTGGGCGGTAACAGCCGGCGAGCACCGCTTCCAGGGCCGGATCGCCCTTGGCCCGGCCCAGCACCGCGGCGACTTCGGCATCCAGGGCATCCGACGGCCCGGTATGTCGCCGGCCGAACGGGAATACGATAACCCGCAACAGACAGCCCACTAGCCGGTTGGGGAAGTTGCGCAGCAGCTCGTCCAGTGCTCGCTCGGAGTGGCCGAGGCTTTCTTCCATGGCCCAGGTGAACAACGGATCGAGGTACTCCGGCGAGTCCAGGTCGTGATAACGCTTGAGCGCCGCCGAAGCTAGGTACAGGTGGCTGAGCACATCCCCCAGGCGGGCGGACAGCCGCTCGCGGCGCTTCAGTTCGCCGCCGAGGAGCATCATACTCAGGTCCGCCAGCAAGGCGAAGGCCGCCGCCTGGCGATTCAGTGCGCGGAAATAGCCCTGGCTGAGGCGGTTGCCGGGGGCCGACTCGAAGTGGCCGAGCCCGAGGTTCAGGACCAGGGTGCTGGCGGCGTTGCTCGCGGCGAAGCCGATATGTTCGAGCAGCAAGCCATCGAACTCCAGCAGCGCCTGGTCACGGTCCTCGCGTCCGGCCAGGGCCATTTCCTTAAGCACGAACGGATGGCAGCGAATCGCGCCCTGGCCGAAAATCATCAGGTTGCGCGAAAGAATATTCGCGCCCTCCACGGTGATGAAGATTGGCGCGCCTTGCCAGCTACGGCCCAGGTAGTTGTTCGGGCCCATGATGATGGCCTTGCCGCCATGGACGTCCATGGCATGGCTGATGCATTCGCGGCCACGCTCGGTCAGGTGGTACTTGAGAATCGCCGACAGCACCGAGGGCTTTTCTCCCAGGTCTACCGCATTGGCGGTGAGCATCCGTGCGCTGTCCATCAGCCAGGCATTGCCGCCGATCCGCGCCAGGGCTTCCTGGATTCCCTCGAAGGCGCAGAGCGGCACATTGAACTGTTCACGGATCTGGGCGTACTGGCCAGTGACCAGGCTGGTGAACTTGGCCGCACCGGTACCGACAGCCGGCAGGGAAATCGAACGGCCCACCGACAGGCAATTCATCAACATCATCCAGCCTTTGCCAAGCATTTCCTGGCCGCCGATCAGGAATTCCAGGGGGATGAACACATCCTTGCCGGCGTTCGGGCCGTTCATGAAGGCAGCGCCCAGCGGTAGGTGACGACGACCGATCTCGACACCTGGGGTATCGGTGGGGATCAGTGCCAGGCTGATGCCCAGGTCTTCTTCTTCGCCCAGCAAGTGGTCCGGGTCATAGGCCTTAAACGCCAGGCCGAGCAGGGTCGCGACTGGACCGAGGGTGATGTAGCGTTTTTCCCAGTTCAGGCGCAGGCCGAGAACTTCCTGGCCTTGCCAGTCGCCCTTGCAGACCACCCCGGTGTCCGGCATCGAGCCGGCATCGGAGCCTGCCAGGGGGCCGGTCAAGGCAAAACACGGGATATCGTCGCCACGGGCCAGCCGAGGCAGGTAATGATTACGCTGTGCCTCGGTGCCGTAATGCAGCAGCAATTCTGCCGGACCGAGAGAGTTAGGGACCATGACAGTGGAGGCGAGGTCGCCGCTGCGGGTCGCCAGCTTCATCGCCACTTGAGAGTGGGCATAGGCGGAAAAGCCCTTGCCACCAAACTCCTTGGGAATGATCAAGGCAAAAAAGCCATGTTGCTTGATATGCTCCCAGGCGGCTGGCGGCAGGTCCATGGCCTGGCCGATCTGCCAGTCGCTGACCATGGCACAGAGCGCTTCGGTCGGGCCATCGATAAAGGCTTGTTCTTCCTCGGTCAGTTGGGCCTTGGGATAGGCCAGCAGTTTGTTCCAGTCCGGGCGACCGCTGAACAGCTCGCCATCCCACCAGACGGTGCCGGCATCAATGGCGTCGCGTTCGGTCTCGGACATCGGCGGCAGGGCTTTCTGGAACCAGGCGAACAGCGGGGCGCTGAAGAGTTTGCGGCGCAGGTCGGGCAGCAGCAATGGCAGCGCCAAGGCCGCGAGAATGAGCCACAGGACCAGCTTTAGCCAGCCGTGGCCATGCAGCAAAATATCCAGCGCGACGAGGTACACGGCCACCACGCCAAGTGCTGGAAGCGGGGCGATGCGCCGATGCGCCAGATAGGCGACACCGAGCACCAAAACCAGTATCCACAACAACAGCATATGCAATCCTCCGTGAAGACGAGACAAAAACATCCCAGAGCTTAGTTGGTATCTGGTAGACGGGCGCCAGAGCTGTGTGTCTAAATCTGTGGGAAAAATCGTTCAAGCAACTGTGCTCCCGGCGCGAGTGGCGCTTTGCCTGGTCGCAAGAACAACTCCCTGGGACCACGACCTGACCGAAGCGCAGACTCGAGCCTTCCCAGGCAGACTGTCGTCAGGCACGGGTGTCTGAGTCCAGGACGCTTCATCGATAGTGACCACCCGGCGCTGCTGGAGTTCGCCTGTTCACCCACGAGCAGATTTCCCGAGCGGTGACCTGCACAACGATTTGAGTCGAGGCTGATCGGGCGTAGACTGCCTCGACATTTATCCTACGAGAGGTTGTCATGCTGAAAATCTGGGGTCGAAAAAATTCCTCGAATGTCAGGAAGGCACTGTGGATCGCCGAAGAACTGGGCCTGTCCTACGAGGCCATTGATGCTGGCGGTGCCTTCGGGGTGGTTGGCACTGCGCAGTACCGCGAGAAAAACCCCAACGGCCTGGTACCGATGATCGAGGATGGTGATTTTGTCCTGTGGGAGTCCAATACCATCGTGCGTTATCTGGCGGCCAAGCATGCCGCCGGTTCTGCCTGGTATGCCGAGGATTTACAGGCGCGGGCAGCCGCCGAAAAATGGATGGACTGGACGACTTCCTCCTTTGCCACGCCATTTCGTGGCGTGTTCTGGGGTGTGTTGCGCACACCGACCGAACAACAGGACTGGACGGCCATCAATGCCTCGTTGCAAGCCTGTAGCGAGCTGCTGGTCATGGTCGATCAGGCTCTGGCCGAACAGCCTTACCTGTCTGGCAGTGAAATCGGCATGGGCGATATTCCCCTCGGCAGCTTTATCTATGCCTGGTTCGAAATGCCCATCGAGCGCCCGTCGTTGCCCCATTTGCGTGCCTGGTACGAGCGCCTGAAACAACGTCCGGCCTACCAGCGGGCGATCATGACAGCCTTGACTTGATACCTACTATTAATGCGGATTGCTGTACTTGTGCCGCGGCGCCAAGCACCATAGCGCAGGTACGCCGCTATTGTTTTTGAGCAGGCTTGCCCTTATCTAGAATTTTCTTCCCTTCTTGGTGCATGAATCCGATATGAGTTCCGCTCTGTCCATCCGGCAGCTAACCAAAACCTACGGCAACGGTTTCCAGGCCCTGAGTGGTATCGATCTGGATGTTGCCGAAGGTGACTTTTTCGCTCTGCTCGGCCCCAACGGTGCCGGCAAATCCACGACCATCGGCATTCTTTCCACGCTGGTCAACAAGACCAGCGGCACGGTCAATATCTTTGGCAACGACCTGGACAAATCTCCTGCGGCGCTCAAGCGCAGCATTGGCGTGGTGCCGCAGGAGTTCAACTTCAACCAGTTCGAGAAAACCTTCGATATCGTCGTGACCCAGGCCGGCTACTACGGCATTCCGGCAAAAATTGCCAAGGAACGTGCCGAACAGTACCTGACCCAGCTAGGCTTATGGGACAAGCGCGACGTGCCGTCGCGTTCGTTGTCTGGCGGCATGAAACGCCGCCTGATGATCGCCCGGGCCCTGGTCCACGAGCCGCGCCTGCTGATTCTCGACGAACCGACGGCTGGGGTGGACATCGAGCTGCGCCGTTCGATGTGGACCTTCCTCACCGAGCTGAACGAGAAAGGCATCACCATCATCCTCACCACCCATTACCTGGAAGAGGCTGAACAGCTGTGCCGTAATATCGGCATCATCGACCACGGCACCATCGTCGAAAACACCAGCATGCGGCAGTTGCTTAGTCAATTGCATGTCGAGACTTTCCTGCTTGACCTCAAGCATGCCCAGGCGGTTGCGCCGGCGTTGATCGGCTATCCGAGCAGGCTGCTCGACAGCCATACCCTGGAAGTGCAGGTCGACAAAGCCGTGGGCATTACCGCACTGTTCAGCCAATTGGCCACGCAGCAGATCGAAGTCCTCAGCCTGCGTAACAAAACCAATCGCCTTGAGGAGCTATTCGTGTCCCTGGTGGAAAAAAATCTGTCGAAGGTGGCGGTATGAGCTCGGAGCTGCGCCCTAACCTGATCGCCCTCAACACCATCGTTTACCGCGAGGTGAGGCGTTTTACCCGGATCTGGCCGCAGACACTGTTGCCCCCGGCCATCACGATGGTCCTGTACTTCGTGATCTTCGGCAACCTGATCGGTCGACAGATCGGTGATATGGGTGGCTTCACCTATATGGAGTACATTGTGCCGGGGCTGATCATGATGTCGGTGATCACCAACTCATATGGCAACGTGGTCTCGAGCTTCTTCGGCAGCAAGTTCCAGCGTTCGATCGAGGAGCTGATGGTTTCGCCCGTTTCGCCCCACACGATCCTGATCGGCTACACCCTCGGCGGTGTGCTGCGCGGGTTGATGGTGGGGATCATCGTGACCCTGCTGTCGCTGTTCTTCACCCACCTGCAGGTCCATCACCTGGGCGTGACCGTGCTGGTGGTGGTGTTGACGGCGACGATCTTCTCGCTTCTAGGCTTTATCAACGCAGTGTTTGCGCGCAACTTCGATGATATTTCGATTATCCCGACCTTTGTGCTGACGCCGCTGACCTATCTGGGCGGGGTCTTCTATTCGATCACCTTGCTGCCACCGTTCTGGCAGAGTGTGTCACTGGCCAACCCCGTGCTGCATATGGTCAATGCCTTCCGCTATGGCATTCTCGGTGTCTCGGATATTCGCATCAGCGTGGCAATCAGCTTCATGCTGGTGGCGACGATAGTGTTGTATATCGGTTGTACGCGGCTGCTGGTCAGTGGTCGGGGAATGCGTCAGTAGCTCTTCACGCTTGATCGTTTCCATGCTGGATGGGAACGATCAGCGGGGGGTAGGTTTATCCTTCCGGCGTTGTTCCCGGCGCCTCTTCCACTGGCGTGCCACCCACCAGCGCCAGTAACCCATGGTCAGGCAATAGCCCAATGCGGCCAGTACCAGCCCGAGAAGCAGCGAGCCCAGCAGGAACGGCTGCCACAGCGTCGACAATTGACTGCTGACCCAGTCCCAGCTCAGCTCGTCCGGCAGGCTGCGCGATGGCACCGCCATGATCCAGGCACCGATCTGGTAGGTGCAGTAGAAAATCGGCGGCATGGTCAGTGGATTGGTCAGCCACACCAGGCTGACCGCAATCGGCAGGTTGGCGCGCAGCGAAATTGCCAGGCACGCCGCCAGCAACATTTGCAACGGGATGGGCATCAACGCGGCAAACAGGCCGACCGCCATGGCCCGGGCCACGGAGTGACGATTGAGGTGCCAGAGGTTGGGATCGTGAAGCAGTTTGCCAAAAAATCGTAAGTGCTTGTGTTCCCGAATGCTGTTCGGATCGGGCATGTAGCGTTTGAATAAGCGACGCGGCATAAGGCTTCTCGGTCGGTTCAAGCAGGCAGTATGCCCGGATTTTACATACGGCCAATTCAGACTTTGTGACAATTAATAAAGCACTTGCCGGTTAACCGGGCTATTCCGAGAACTGGAGATCGGTTCAAGGAGTGGCGGAGATGCGCACAGGGATGTTGGCGCTGGCGGCGGGTTTGCTGATGCTGCGTTTTTTGCCGCAATTGCCGCCGGTCGGCATGCTGCTGGCACTTTCATCGCTTGGCCTGATGATGTTGCCATTTCGTCGCTATCCGGTCGCACTGTTCCTGTTCGGTTTCAGTTGGGCCTGCCTGCAGGCGCACTGGGCGTTGGCTGATCGCTTGGCGCCCGCTCTCGACGGCCAGACGCTGTGGCTCGAAGGGCGGGTTGTCGGCCTGCCACAAGGCAGTGATTCGGTACGCCGCTTCGAATTGGAAGGCGCGGTTGCCCGCCGGGATACACTGCCAAAGCTGATCCGTCTGGCCTGGCACGGCGGACCGCCGATCCAGAAGGGTGAGCGCTGGCGGCTGGCGGTCAAGCTCAAGGCTCCGGTGGGGCTGCTCAACCCCCACGGATTCGACCGTGAGGCCTGGCTGCTGGCGCAACGCATCGGCGCTACGGGAACCGTCAAGGACGGGCAATTGCTGGCGCCATCCAGCGGTTCCTGGCGCGATGCGATTCGCCAGCGATTGCTGCAGGTCGATGCCTGTGGCCAATCGGCAACCCTGGTGGCGCTGGTGCTGGGGGATGGTTCGGGGCTGTCGGCGCAGAGCTGGCGCGTCTTGCAGGAGACCGGGACCGTGCACCTGTTGGTGATTTCCGGGCAGCATATCGGGCTCTTCGCCGCGCTGGTCTATGCCTTGATCGCCGGCCTGGCGCGTTACGGTCTCTGGCCGCGGCGCTGGCCCTGGTTGCCGTGGGCCTGTGGCCTGGCCTGTGTCGCCGCTGTGGGTTACGGCCTGCTGGCCGGCTTCGGCGTGCCGGTACAGCGGGCGTGCGCGATGATCGGCCTGGTGCTGCTATGGCGCCTGCGTTATCGCCATCTGGGGGTGACCTGGCCGTTGCTGTTGGCGCTTAACCTGGTTCTATTGTTCGAACCGCTGGCCAGCTTGCGGCCAGGTTTCTGGCTGTCCTTTGCCGCCGTGGCCGTGTTGATCTTCTGCTTCAGTGGACGGCTCGGCGCCTGGCGTGTCTGGCAGAGCTGGACACGCGCGCAATGGACGATTGCCCTCGGCCTGGTGCCGTTTCTGTTGGTGCTGGGTTTGCCCATCAGTCTGAGCGGGCCGTGGGTCAATCTGATCGCTGTGCCTTGGATCAGTCTCGCGGTATTGCCGCTGGCCCTGTTCGGGACCTTGTTGTTGCCGCTGCCCTTAATTGGCGAATCGCTGTTGTGGCTGGCTGGCAGTTTGCTGGAACTGCTGTTCTTCGGGCTCGACGAGGTGGCGCTACAGGTCTCGGTCTGGTGGCCGGAAGCCATCCCGCCATGGGCCTGGCTGCTGGGCAGCCTGGGAATCCTGCTGTTGTTGCTGCCTGCCGGTGTACCGCTGCGGCCCTTGGGGTGGCCGCTGGCGGCACTGGTCGTGCTGGCGGCGCAATCGAGGGTGCCCGAAGGCCAGGCCGAAGTCTGGCAATTGGATGTCGGCCAGGGATTGGCGATTCTGGTACGGACCCGGCACCACACTCTCTTGTATGACGCGGGGCCGCGTTTCGGCGATTTCGACCTCGGCCAGCGCGTGGTACTGCCGTTCTTGCACAAGCATGGCGTGCGCAAACTCGACCTGATGCTGATCAGTCACGCCGATGCCGACCATGCCGGCGGCGCCCTGGCGGTGAGCAATGGTCTGCCGGTGGCCAGGGTGCTCAGCGGCGATGCCGAGGGGGTATCGACGCAATTGTTCGCCGAGTCGTGTATCGGCGGCGAGCGCTGGGAATGGGACGGGGTGAATTTTGCCCTTTGGCAGTGGCCTGGCGCCAGGGACAGCAACCAGCGTTCCTGTGTATTGCAGATCGAAGCGAATGGCGAGCGGTTGCTGCTGACCGGCGATATCGATATCCAGGCCGAGCAGGCGTTCCTGGAGAGTGCGCTGGCCGTCGACACCCACTGGCTGCAAGCTCCCCATCACGGCAGCCGCAGCTCTTCTTCGATGGCTTTTCTCCAGCGTCTGACGCCTCGGGCGGTGCTGATTTCGCGTGGGCATGGCAATGCGTTCGGTCATCCGCACCCGCAGGTCATGGAGCGCTACCGGGCCTTGGATATGGCGATTTATGATAGCGCGGAGCAGGGCGCCGTGCGCCTGCAACTGGGAACCTTCGGCGCAGGACGATTTGTGCGCGAGGCGCGGCGTTTCTGGCGAGCGCCGGTGCTGGCGAATCAATAACCATGGGTTATTAAAGCGCAGCAGCAGGCGACATCACGTTCTTCGGCCCGACCGACCCCCTATGTTAGAGTGGCGCACTTTTTCGAGGGGACTGTCACTGTGTGGGAATTGGTCAAATCCGGCGGCTGGATGATGCTGCCGATCATTCTGAGTTCCATCGCGGCTTTGGGCATCATTGCCGAACGACTGTGGACCCTGCGCGCCAGTCGCGTGACCCCGGAGCATCTGCTCGGGCAGGTCTGGGTCTGGATCAAGGACAAGCAACTGGACAAGGAAAAACTCAAGCAACTGCGTGCCGATTCCCCCTTGGGCGAGATCCTCGCGGCGGGCCTGGCGAACTCCAAGCACGGTCGCGAGATCATGAAGGAGTGTATCGAAGAAGCCGCTGCCCGGGTGATTCATGAGTTGGAGCGCTATATCAATGCCCTCGGCACCATTGCCGCCATGTCACCGCTGCTCGGCCTGCTGGGCACGGTGTTGGGCATGATCGATATTTTCAGTTCGTTCATGGGCTCGGGCATGACCACCAACGCAGCGGTCCTTGCCGGTGGTATCTCCAAGGCGCTGATTACCACGGCTTCGGGCCTGATCGTGGGGATTCCGGCAGTGTTCTTCCATCGTTTCCTGCAACGCCGGATCGACGAACTGGTGGTCGGCATGGAGCAACAGGCGATCAAGCTGGTGGAGGTGGTACAGGGTGACCGTGACGTGGAAATGCCCGAGGGCAGAGCGTGAAATTTCGCCGCAAGCCCCGGGAAACCATCGACATCAACCTCGCGTCGCTGATCGACGTGGTCTTCGTCCTGCTGCTGTTTTTTGTGGTGACTACCACCTTCACCCGCGAAACCCAGTTACGCGTGGAGTTGCCGCAGGCGGTCAGCGGCGCGCCGGCCGAAGATCCGCAGGCCAAGCAACTGGACATCGCCATCAGCGCCGATGGAGTCTTCACGGTGAACAACCAGCTATTGGCGAAAAATGACCTGGCGAGCCTGATGCAAGCCTTGCAGAAAGAGTCCGGTGGCGATACCCAGTTGCCGCTTTCCATCAGTGCCGATGGCAAGGCCCAGCATCAGGCCGTGATCACTGCCATGGACGCGGCCGGCAAGCTTGGCTTCAGCCATTTGCGCATGACCACTGTCGAAGCGGCACCGGTTCCCTGATGACATTCTCCGATCGTCTACTGCGCGCCTGGTACACCGGCCATCCGGCCCTGGCCTTGCTGCGTCCGCTGGAGTGGTTATATCGTCGGGTGGTCGACGCCAGGCGGGCGCGCTTTGTCGCGGGTGAAGGGGTTATCTATCAGCCGCCGGTGCCGTTGATCGTGGTCGGTAATATCACCGTCGGCGGCACCGGCAAGACTCCGATGATTCTCTGGCTGATCGAGCATTGCCGGCGTCGCGGCCTGCGCGTGGGCGTGGTCAGCCGCGGTTATGGCGCCAAGCCGCCGAGCCTGCCGTGGCGGGTGCGTTGCGACCAGAGCGCCGCGGTGGCTGGCGACGAACCGCTGTTGATCGTCCAGCGTAACGATGTGCCGCTGGTGATCGATCCGGATCGCAGCCGTGCGGTGCAGACCTTGCTGGTCACTGAAACGCTCGATTTGATCCTCTCCGATGATGGCTTGCAACATTACCGGCTGGCCCGCGACCTGGAGCTGGTGCTGATCGATGCGGCCCGTGGTCTGGGTAATGGCCGTTGCCTGCCCGCTGGGCCGTTGCGCGAGCCGCTCGAACGTCTGCAAAGCGTCGACGCGCTGCTGTACAACGGTGCCACCGAGGACCGTGACAACGGCTTTGCCTTCCGTTTGCAACCGACCGCCCTGGTCAACCTGCTGACCGGCGAGCGCCGGCCGCTCGAACATTTTGCGCCCGGACAGGCGTTGCACGCGGTGGCTGGAATTGGCAACCCGCAACGTTTCTTCAGCACCCTCGAAACGCTACACTGGCAGCCTGTGCCCCACGCCTTTGCCGATCATGCCCAGTACAGTGCGCAAGCCCTTAACTTCACGCCGTCACTGCCGCTGGTCATGACCGAAAAAGACGCGGTGAAGTGCCGGGCGTTCGCGGCCCCCGACTGGTGGTGGCTGGCGGTCGACGCGGTGCCTTCCGAGGCCTTCGCGGCCTGGTTCGACACGCAACTGTTGCGTCTGTTGCCTGATCGTCTGTTGCCCTAAACCCGTTTTTATCCAGGGAATCCCTCATGGACACCAAACTACTCGATATCCTCGCTTGCCCGATCTGCAAAGGTCCGCTCAAGCTCAGCGCCGACAAGACCGAACTGATCAGCAAGGGCGCCGGCCTGGCGTTTCCGATTCGCGACGGCATCCCGGTGATGTTGGAAAGCGAGGCCCGCACCCTGAGCACCGATGAGCGCCTGGACAAATGAGCATCCCGTTCATCGTGGTGATTCCGGCGCGTTTTTCCTCCACGCGCCTGCCGGCCAAACCGCTGCAACTGATCGCCGGCAAGCCGATGATCCAGCACACGTGGGAACAGGCGTGTAAAAGCAGCGCCCAGCGGGTGGTGGTGGCGACGGATGACGCACGGATCGTGGAAGTTTGCCAGGCCTTCGGCGCCGAAGTGTTGCTGACTCGCGAAGATCATGAGTCCGGTACCGACCGCCTGGCCGAAGTCGCCAGCCAGTTGGGGCTGGAGCCGGACGCCATCGTGGTGAATGTCCAGGGCGACGAGCCGTTGATCCCGCCGGTGGTGATCGACCAGGTCGCGGCCAACCTGGCGGCGCATACCGAAGCGCGCGTGGCTACTCTGGCCGAGTCGATCGAAGACATCGAGGCGCTGTTCAACCCCAATGTGGTCAAGGTGGTCAGCGACATCAATGGCCTGGCCCTGACCTTTAGCCGCACCACCTTGCCCTGGGCCCGGGATGACTTCGCCAAGAACCGTGAGCAGATGCCCGAAGGTGTGCCGTTCCGTCGACATATCGGCATCTATGCCTACCGCGTCGGTTTCCTGCATGACTTTGTCAACTGGGGCCCATGCTGGCTGGAAACCACGGAACGCCTGGAACAATTGCGCGCCCTGTGGCATGGCGTGCGGATCCACGTGGCCGATGCCCTGGAGGCGCCGCCCACCGGTGTCGACACGGAGCAGGATCTTGATCGCGTTCGTCGCTTGTTGGAGGCCTGATGCGGATTTTGTTTGTCTGCTTGGGCAACATCTGTCGTTCGCCCACGGCCGAAGGTGTATTGCGGCACAAGTTGCGCGAAGCTGGGCTTGCGGAGCATATCGAAGTCGACTCCGCCGGCACCGGCCAATGGCATATCGGCAAAGAGCCGGATAGCCGTAGCCTGCGCGCGGCGCGGATGCGCGGTTATGATTTGTCGGCGCAGCGCGCACGGCAGGTCAGCGCCGCGGACTTCAACCGCTTCGACCTGATCCTGGCCATGGACCAAAGCAACCTGCGACACCTCAAGCTGCTGCAACCAGCCCACGGCAGGGCTGAATTGGATCTGTTCCTGCGTCGTTACGACGGTGCGGTGGAGGAGGTGCCGGATCCATACTATGACGAAGAACACGGTTTCGAGCAGGTGCTAGACCTGATCGAACAGGCCAGCGATCGCTTGATCAGCGAACTCAAGGGGCGTCTATGAGCCTGCAATTGCAAGCCGGGATCTCCCTCAAACCCTACAACAGCTTTGGCGTCGATGTCCGCGCCCAATGGTTCGCCGAAGCCCACGGCGATGCCGACGTGATCGAGGCCCTGGCCTACGCGGCACAGCATGAATTGCCGCTGCTGGTGATCGGTGGCGGCAGCAACCTGCTGCTGACGGCGGATATCCAGGCGTTGGTATTGCGCATGAACAGCCGGGGCATTCGCCTATTGAGCGACGATGGCGTTCGGGTGGTCGTCGAGGCGCAGGCCGGCGAGCCCTGGCATCCCTTCGTGCTGTCGACCTTGGCCCAGGGCTGGTCCGGCCTGGAAAATCTCAGCTTGATTCCGGGGACGGTAGGCGCAGCACCGATGCAGAACATCGGCGCCTACGGGGTCGAGATCAAAGACGTGTTCGCTGGCCTCACCGCTCTTGATCGGCAGAGCGGCCAGTTGCGCGAATTTTCCCTGGAGGAGTGCCAGTTCGGTTATCGCGACAGCCTGTTCAAACAGGCTGGCGGGCGTTGGTTGATCCTGCGTGTGCGTTTTGCCCTGAGCCGGGTCGAGCACCTGCACCTTGGCTACGGCGCGGTGGCCGAGCGCTTGCGCGAACAGGGTCTTAGCCAGCCGAGCGCCCTGGATGTCAGTCGGGCTATATGCAGTATCCGCAGCGAGAAATTGCCCGACCCGGCAGTGCTCGGCAATGTCGGAAGCTTCTTCAAGAATCCGTTGGTATCGGCGGCCCACGCCGCCGAATTGAAGCGGATACACCCTGGGTTGGTCGGTTATCCACAGGCTGACGGACAGGTGAAGCTGGCGGCAGGTTGGTTGATCGAGGCTGCCGGTTGGAAGGGGTTTCGTGAAGACGATGCCGGTGTGCACCGCTTGCAGTCGTTGGTACTGGTCAACTATGGCACGGCCAGCGGCCAACAGTTACTTACCCTGGCCCGCAGGATCCAGGCCGATATCGCCGAGCGTTTTGCCGTTGAGCTGGAAATGGAACCGAACCTGTACTGAGGCTATGCTGATGGCTGCCATGTCATGCCAAGCCCTATGGAGTCTGACGCCATAGGGCTTTTTTGTTAATACGGCTTCCCTTGGCCGACTAACGCTGTAGATAATGCGTTCAACAACGGCCCAATGAAGTACTGACTTCATGAGAGAGCCGATTAGCCTGAGTCGATCTGCTGCCGTCCGTGCGGCGCTTGCGCAGATGGCTCGACCCCCATGACCTGAACAATGCGGGCGTGCCCATGATTACCCTGAAACTCAATGGTCAAGATCATTCCCTGGATGCTACCGAGGACATGCCGCTGCTGTGGGCGATCCGTGACGTAGCAGGTTACACCGGGACCAAATTCGGCTGCGGCATGGGCTTGTGCGGTGCTTGCACTGTACACATCGACGGCCTGCCGGCACGCTCCTGCATCACCCCGGTCGGTTCGGTGGCGGGCAAGAGCGTGAACACCATCGACGATCTGCACAGCGACCCGGTCGGCCAAACGGTCCAGCGGGCCTGGCTGGAGGGCGGGGTGGCGCAGTGCGGGTTCTGCCAGGGCGGACAGATCATGTCCGCCACCGCCTTGCTCAAGGTCAACCCCACACCCAGCGATGCACAGATCGAAGAAGCGATGCTCGGCAATATTTGTCGTTGCGGCACCTACAATCGCATCAAGACGGCCATCCATGCCGCCGCCGCGCACCTGCGGGAGGCCAAGGCATGAGCCCGTTCCTGAACGATTTCGCCCTGAGCAACCTCAGTCGGCGCGGTTTTCTCAAGGGCGTCGGGGCCACTGGCGCCCTGGTGCTGGCGGCGACCTGGGGATTGCCCGAGGCCTTTGCCGAGGGTGAGAAGAAATATGGTGCCGATGGCATGCCCAATGGCTGGATCGACGATCCCAAGGTCTATATCAGCATCGACGCCGATGGCAGCGTGACAGTAATTTGCAACCGTTCCGAGATGGGCCAGGGTGTGCGCACCAGCCTGAGCATGGTGGTGGCCGACGAACTGGAAGCCGACTGGGCGCTGGTCAAGGTCCGCCAGGCGCCGGCGGATGAAGTGCGCTTCGGCAATCAGAACACCGACGGTTCACGCAGCATGCGCCACTGGTATGAACCGATGCGGCGTTGCGGCGCCGCGGCGCGAAACATGCTCGAGCAGGCGGCGGCAGCCCAGTGGAGTGTGCCTGTAGGCGAGTGCCAGGCGCAGTTGCACCGGGTTATTCACCGCCCGAGCGGTCGCGAGCTAGGCTACGGTGCCTTGGCCGCCGCCGCTGGCGCGTTGGCGGTACCGGCTCGGGACAGCCTGAAGCTTAAGCAGCCTGAGCAGTTTCGCTATATTGGCAAGGAGTCGACACGGGCCATCGATGGCGCGGATATCGTTAATGGCCGGGCGCTATATGGCGCCGATATCCATTTCGACGGCATGCTCTACGCCACCGTGGCGCGTCCGCGAGTTTATGGCGGCAAGGTCAAGTCCTTCGATTCAGCGGCCGCACTGAAGGTGCCCGGCGTGCTCAAGGTGGTGGAGATCGAAGGCCGTGCGCTGCCTTCCGAATTCCAACCGCTGGGCGGCGTGGCGGTGATCGCCAGCCATACCTGGGCGGCAATCAAGGGGCGCGAGGCGCTGAATATCGTCTGGGACGACGGCGACAACCGCAGCTACGACTCCATCGCCTATCGTCAGGAACTAGAGGCTGCGTCGCGCAAGCCAGGTAAAGTGGTGCGCAACACCGGCAACGTCGACGAGGCGCTGAAACGTGCTACCCGTCATGTCGAAGCCGGCTACTACCTGCCACATCTATCCCAGTCGCCCATGGAGCCGATGGTCGCCATCGCCCGTTTCAATGATGGCCAGTGCGAGGCATGGGCACCGATCCAGGCGCCACAGGTCGCCCGCCAACGGGTGGCGGAGCGGTTGGGTATCGGCTTCGACCAGGTGACGGTCAATGTCACCTTGCTGGGCGGCGGTTTCGGGCGCAAGTCCCAACCGGACTACCTTATCGAGGCGGCTATTCTCGCCAAGGAAATGCCGGGGCGGGCGGTGCGAATGCAATGGACGCGCGAGGACGATATCCATTATTCCTATTTCCATACCGTGTCGGCGGAGTACCTACGCGCCAGCCTGGATCGCGATGGCATGCCGTCCGGCTGGCTGCACCGCACCGTGGCGCCCAGCATCACGGCGTTGTTCGCGCCCAACATGAACAATGAGTCGCCGTCCGAACTGGGCATGGGCTTCACCAACATGGCCTACGACATTCCCAATGTGCGCTTGGAAAACCCCGAGGCGAAGATTCATACCCGCGTGGGCTGGTACCGTTCGGTGTCGAATATTCCCCATGGCTTCGCCATCCAGAGTTTTGTCGACGAGTTGGCCCACAAGGCCGGGCAGGATCCGCTGGCGTATCAGCTCAAGCTGCTGGGGCCGGATCGCAAGATCGACCCGCGTACCCTGAGCGATCAGTGGAACTATGGCGAGTCCCCGGAGCGCTATCCGATCGATACCGCTCGCATGCGCGGCGTGCTGGAGACCGCCACCCAGGCGGCGGGCTGGGGACGCAAGTTACCCAAGGGGCGCGGGCTGGGCCTGGCGGTACACTACAGCTTCGTCACCTATGTGGCGGCGGTCCTGGAGGTCGAGGTCAAGGAGGATGGCACGTTGATTGTGCACAAGGCCGATATCGCCGTGGATTGTGGACCGCAGATCAACCCTGAGCGGATCCGTTCCCAATTCGAGGGCGCTTGTGTAATGGGCCTGGGCAACGCGGTGCTGGGGGAAATCAGCTTCAAGGAAGGCAAGGTCCAGCAGGACAACTTCCATATGTATGAGGTGGCGCGTATGCCGTTGGCGCCCAAGGAAGTGGCAATACACTTGGTCACGCCAGCCGGAGAAGTGCCTCTGGGCGGTGTTGGCGAACCGGGCGTGCCGCCGATCGCGCCGGCCTTGTGCAATGCGATCTTCGCTGCCACCGGCCAGCGGATCCGCAACTTGCCGATACGTTACCAGTTGCAAGGCTGGAACAAGGCGAAGGCCTGATGGACAGCGTCGATTTGAACGTCCTGCGCAGCGTCCTACAGTGGCGCCGTGCCGGGCAGCGAGTGGTGCTGTACAGCGTGGTCCAAACCTGGGGCAGTGCGCCTCGCCGACCGGGGGCCATGCTGGCCTTGCGGGAGGATGGGGTGGTGATCGGCTCCGTCTCGGGTGGCTGTATCGAAGACGACCTGATCGCCCGGTTGCACGATGGTCGGCTGCCTGACGACGGGCCTCCGGTGCAACTGGTGACCTACGGCGTGACCCGTGAAGAGGCGGCGCGGTTCGGCCTGCCGTGTGGCGGAACCTTGCGCCTGACCGAGGAGCGGATCGCCGATCCAGGCTGGGTCGCACAATTGCTGCGGCGTTGCGAGGCTCACGAGATCGTTACCCGTGAACTGGACCTGACCAGCGGTGCGGTGACCTTACACGAAGCGAGCACGCACGATGCCCTGATCTTCGACGGACAGACCCTGCGGGCCACCTATGGCCCCCGTTGGCGGCTGTTGTTGATCGGCGCCGGCCAGTTGTCGCGGTATGTCGCGCAAATGGCCCGGCTACTGGATTTCGAGGTGTTGGTCTGCGATCCGCGAGAGGAATTCGTTTATGGCTGGGAGGAACAGCACGGGCGCCTTGTGCCGGGCATGCCCGACGAAGCTGTGCTGAATATCGAGACCGACGAACGCACGGCCATCGTCGCCCTGACCCACGACCCGCGACTGGACGACATGGCGCTGCTCACGGCGTTAAACTCCAGGGCCTTTTATATTGGCGCACTGGGTTCGCGGGCCAACAGTCGCAAGCGTCGGGACAACCTCGCGGCGCTGGGTTTGAGCGCGGAGGCGATTGCCCGCCTGCATGGCCCGATCGGCTTGCCTATCGGCAGCTACACGCCTTCGGAGATTACCTTGTCGTTGCTGGCGCAGATTGTCGCGATCAAAAACGCTGTGGAGTTGCCACAGAAGAGACCGGAGATTGCAGTCAGTGGCTGAGCGGGTCGCGGCGATTATCCTGGCGGCGGGGCGGGGCAGTCGTTTTCGGCGGATCGCGGGAGCTGACCAGGATAAGTTGCTGGCCCCTTGTTGTGGGCGCGATGGAGTCGTTCGTCCGGTGTCGGCGCAAGTGCTGTACAGCCTGCCTGATGGGGTGGGTGAGCGTCTGGTGGTCACGACGCCTGATCGTTGTGAAGTGATCGGTCTGGCGCGTGCCCACGGCTGTCGGCTGCTGCTGCTGGACTCCGCCGGCATGGGCGAAAGTATCGCCGCCGGAGTCGCCGCAACGGCCAGTGATAGCGGTTGGCTAGTAGTGCTGGGCGATATGCCGTTTATCTTGCCGCAGACTATTACGCAAGTGTTGGAGAGCATGACAAACGATCGGATTTGCGTGCCGATGCTTGCCGGCCAATATGGTCATCCGGTGGGCTTCGGTGCCGGTTTCGGAAATGCATTGCGGGGCTTGTCCGGAGATCGTGGAGCGAAACCGCTGCTCGCGACGACCAAGCTTCATCCGGTGCCTGTCGAGGACCCTGGGATCGTCTGGGATGTCGATGTGCCCGTTTCGCTCAATTTTGTCGTTGCCGATATCAAAACTGAATGTTGATCATGTTTGTAGGCGTGCTGAGATAACTTTCGACACGACTTGTCAACGAAAATGCCTATCCGTCACTATCTGCAGGTGCTTCATAACGTCCTAACTCAAGGGATACCAGATCGATGCCTTCTCTGGCGCCGCGACGCTATCCCGAAGCCATAAAAAAGCCCCGCCTGCATCGCTGCAGGCGGGGCTTTTTAGTTACCGCTGGAGTCAGGCGAGGGGTTTAGGTTCGTGGGCTTCTTCCAGGGCTTTTGGCGCGTGCTCGATCACTTCTTCGCCGGATTGCAGGTTCTCGTCGATGGTCGGTGCAGTTGCTTCGCTTTCAGTGCTGACAACAGGCGCCGTAGCGGCTTGTGGTATAACCGGTTCGCCAGCAGCCACTTGCGCTTCCACGGCAGGGGCGATCGTTGCGCCTGCCAGTTCGGCGGCCTTGCGCGCTTCTTCTTCACGCTTGCGGCGACGTACTTCACGTGGGTCGTTCGGCGCCCGGCCATTGCTGGACACGACCACCGTCGGGGCTTCGACCGGAGTCGGCGTTGATTGTGCAGCTTCCACGAGCTCGGTGGCAGGCGGTTCGACAAGCATCGGCTCGGCGACTGGCGCTGCTTGTCGTGGTGCTTCGACAACGGCTGGTTCAGCGGACCATTCGAAGGTCGCCTGGACTTCCTGGATGGGCTCCGGGGCTTTCTCGGCTGGGGTTTCAATCACCGGGGCCGCAACCACGGGCGTTTCGACAACCGCAGCTTGGACAGTTGGTTCCGGGGTCACGGGCATTGGCAGTTCGGTGTCCACGGTCAACTCAGTCGGCGCTTGAACCACTGGCGCGGCTTCGACAACCGGAGCAACTTCCACTTTCGGTGCGCCGATCACTTCCATCGAAGCGCCAGCTTCCACCACCGGTGTTTCAACGGGCGGGGAGTGCTCTACGGTAGCAGTGGCGCGTTCAGCTTGCTGGTGAGCTTCGGCTTCAGCCGGCGCGCTGATCACGCTGCTGGCGACAGCGGCGGTCACGGCCAGGCCGGCAGCCAGTTCGTCAGTGCTGGCGTCGCCCTGATGACCTTCGCTGCCTTCTTCGGAGCCTTCGATCACATTACCGTTGGCATCACGCTGACGCTCGCGACGGTTGCTGCGACGACGCTGGCCACGGGAACGACGACGTGGACGATCGCCGCCTTCGGCGTTGTCCTGGCTGTCATCCTGCGGTTGCTCTTCGCCCCGCAACGCTTGCTCTTCTTCGCTGACCACCGTGGCCTGTCCGATACGTGGTTGGCGTTCTTCACGCGGCGCACGTGGCTGGCGCTCTTCACGCGGGGCGCGGGCCGGACGTTCTTCAGCGATAGCGGCGGCGGCACCGGCGACTGCCGGGGCGGTATCCAGCGGCTCGCGCAGTTCGCGTACACGTTCTTCACGCTCGCCACGTGGCTTGCGATCTTCACGTGGCGCACGTGGTGCGCGTTCTTCGCGGGGAGCGCGTGGAGCACGTTCCTCACGGGCTACAGCCGGAGCTTCCTCACGGGCTTCGCGGGCATCACGTGGCGCACGTTCTTCACGAGGCTCGCGTGGTACACGTTCTTCACGGGGGGCACGCTCTTCGCGTGGCTTGCGCTCCTCATCGCGGCGACCGTTACGGTTGCGGCTCTGCTGACGACCGTTACGACGCTCTTCGTTGCGGGCTGGACGCTCGGTGGCCGGTTTCTCGACCACGACCGGCGCGGCTGGCTCTTCCTTGGTGGCGAACAGGCGGACCAGCGACTTCACCAGGCCCTTGAACAGGCTTGGCTCGGCAACCGGGGCAGGGGCGGCTGCAACCGGCGCGACCACTTCGCTTGGCACCGGCGCATTAGCGCGGGCCGGGGCGGTCTTCACCGCAGCTTCCTGGCGAACCAGGGTGCGGGTCGCAGCGACCGGCTGGACTTCTTCGACTTCAGCAGCGGCGGCGATTTCGTAGCTGGATTGGTTGGTATGGGCTTCCGGGCTGTCGTCGCGCAGACGTTGCACTTCAAAGTGCGGCGTCTCAAGGTGATCGTTCGGCAGGATCACGATGCGGGCACGGGTGCGCAGTTCGATCTTGGTGATCGAGTTGCGTTTTTCGTTGAGCAGGAACGCGGCAACCGGAATCGGCACTTGGGCACGGACTTCGGCGGTGCGATCTTTCAGGGCTTCTTCCTCGATCAGGCGCAGGATCGCCAGGGACAGCGACTCGACGTCACGGATGATGCCGGTGCCGTTGCAACGCGGGCAGACGATGCCGCTGCTTTCGCCCAGGGAGGGGCGCAGGCGCTGGCGGGACATTTCCAACAGGCCGAAGCGCGAAATGCGCCCGACTTGTACGCGGGCACGATCCGCTTCCAGGCATTCACGGACCTTTTCTTCCACGGCGCGCTGGTTCTTGGCCGGGGTCATGTCGATGAAGTCGATCACGATCAGGCCGCCGATGTCGCGCAGGCGCAACTGACGGGCAATTTCTTCAGCGGCTTCGAGGTTGGTCTGCAGCGCGGTTTCTTCGATGTCGCTGCCTTTGGTGGCACGCGCCGAGTTAATGTCGATGGACACCAGGGCTTCGGTCGGATCGATCACGATGGAGCCACCGGAAGGCAGTTCGACGACACGTTGAAAAGCGGTCTCGATCTGGCTTTCGATCTGGAAGCGATTGAACAGCGGGACGCTGTCTTCGTACAGCTTGATCTTGCTGGCGTACTGCGGCATCACCTGGCGGATGAAAGTCAGGGCTTCGTCCTGGGCTTCGACGCTATCGATCAGCACTTCGCCGATGTCCTGGCGCAGGTAGTCGCGGATAGCACGGATGATCACGTTGCTTTCCTGGTAGATCAGGAAAGGGGCGGAACGATCCAGGGACGCCTCCTTGATCGCGGTCCACAGCTGCAGCAGGTAATCGAGGTCCCACTGCATTTCTTCGCTACTGCGGCCCAGGCCGGCGGTGCGCACAATCAGGCCCATGTCAGCGGGAGCCACCAGGCCGTTCAGCGCTTCACGCAGTTCGTTGCGCTCTTCGCCTTCGATACGCCGGGAAATGCCGCCAGCACGCGGGTTATTCGGCATCAGTACCAGGTAACGACCGGCCAGGCTGATGAAGGTGGTCAGGGCGGCGCCCTTGTTGCCACGTTCTTCTTTTTCAACCTGGACGATGACTTCCTGGCCTTCGCTCAGGACGTCTTTGATGTTAACGCGGCCGTCAGGGGCTTTTTTGAAGTATTCGCGGGAGATTTCTTTAAGGGGCAGGAAGCCATGGCGCTCGGAGCCGAAATCGACAAAGGCCGCCTCGAGGCTCGGTTCGATGCGAGTAATCCGGCCTTTATAGATGTTGGCCTTCTTCTGCTCGCGTGCACCGGATTCAATGTCCAGGTCGTAGAGGCGCTGGCCGTCTACCAGTGCAACCCGCAACTCTTCGGGTTGAGTTGCGTTAATCAGCATTCTTTTCATGTAGTACCGTCGGTTTCCGGGCTGCCGGAAACGGCGTTCGGCACACACGACTTCTCACGGTCGGTGTCAGGTGCGTCAGGAGTGGTTGGCCACTCCCGTGTCTAGCGAGATTTCGACCTTCAGGCGAAGTCGCGACTGACGCTTCCTGCTTGCTGTGGTGGGATAAGCACCGCTTAAGCAAAACTGAGTCAGGAGGAGGAATCAACCGCGGGTGTGGACGATATGAAGCGTCTTGAACAAGCCTAATGCTACACAGTCCGACGGTTGTGCATCTCCACCCTACACGTATCCCTGATAATTCGGGTGCTGCCGCGCGCAGAATCCGCAGCGGGTTGGCATTTACCGTGAACGCCGAAAGAGGAGTTCACGCATCATGGCTAATCAGGCGTTGTTTCCGGCACTTTAGCTTGAGCGTGTCCCGCGATTGACTGCACTTTGTGAACTGGCCGTGAATATCGGCTCGGGATGACGAGTGATTACTCAGTTTCCCGGCTCGCTTCAGGCCTCATGTCACCTGCGCTCGTTACAATCACGAACCTGCCATGTGTAGCGAAAGCCCCGTAGGACGGCCTCTCGTCCTGATGAATTGCGTTGGTCAGGCTCGGCTGTTTGCCGTTGTTCCTCTGCCCGGCCGCTTTTGGCGGCATTCGCGACTATAGCAGCAATGATTAAGTGCTTCAATTCCATAAAAAATTGTTATCATTGCCGGCATGACGACGACGACCCCCACGACCCCAGGCGTCCAACTGCTTGAGGTCTCGCCGGAATATGCCGGCCAACGCATCGACAACTTTCTTCTTGCCCGGCTCAAAGGCGTGCCCAAGACCTTGATCTACCGCATCTTGCGTAAAGGCGAAGTGCGCGTGAACAAGGGGCGGATCAAGCCCGAATACAAGTTACAGGCCGGAGATGTCGTTCGAGTGCCTCCTGTGCGCGTTCCCGAGCGCGACGAGCCCGTGCCGCTGGCCCAGGGCCTGTTGCAACGCCTGGAAGCCTCGATCGTATTCGAAGATAAGGCGCTGATCGTGATCAACAAGCCAGCCGGCATTGCCGTGCATGGCGGCAGCGGCCTGAATTTCGGTGTGATCGAAGCCTTTCGCCAGTTGCGTCCGGATGCCAAGGAACTGGAACTGGTTCACCGCCTGGATCGCGACACTTCCGGCCTGCTGATGATCGCCAAGAAACGCAGCATGTTGCGTCATTTGCATGAGCAACTGCGCGGCGATGGTGTGGACAAGCGCTATATGGCCCTGGTCCGCGGTCGCTGGGAAACGGCCCTCAAGCAAGTGCGGGCACCTTTGCTCAAGAGCAACCTGCGTTCCGGCGAGCGCATGGTCGAGGTCAACGAAGAAGGCAAGGAGGCATTGACGGTATTCAAGGTGCTGCGCCGCTTCGGTGACTTTGCGACCATGGTCGAAGCCAAGCCGGTGACTGGCCGGACCCACCAGATTCGCGTGCACACCCTGCACGCCGGCCATAGCATCGCCGGTGACAGCAAATACGGCGATGAGGGGTTCTCCAGAGAAATTCGCGACCTGGGTGGCAAGCGCCTGTTCCTGCACGCCTACATGCTGAACGTGCCGTTACCCGATGGCGGCGAGCTGAAGTTGCAGGCGCCGGTGGACGAAATGTGGACTAAGACGGTGGAGCGGTTGAGTGCGGTCTGATTACAAGCTGCTGATTTTTGATTGGGATGGCACCCTGGCCGATTCCATTGGTCGGATTGTTCAGGCGATGGGCGAGGCGGCCGAACGTTCTGGCTGGCCCAAGCGCGATGATCCGGCGGTCAAGGGGATTATCGGCCTGGGCTTGCCGGAGGCAATTGGTACCCTATATCCGGGTATTTGCGAAGCAGAGTTGGTCATGTTTCGCCAGCATTATGCCGATAGCTATATTGCGCTGGAGGCGGTGCCTTCACCATTGTTCCCGGGCGTGGTGGAGTCCATGGAGGCCTTTCGTGCCATGGGTTACCGGTTGGCCGTGGCGACCGGCAAGGCCCGTCGCGGGCTGGATCGGGTGTTGAAGGCTCATGGCTGGCTGGATTACTTCGATGTCACCCGCGCCGCCGATGAAACCGCGAGCAAGCCTCATCCGTTGATGCTGGAGGAGATTCTTGCCCACTGCGGCGTGTCGGCGTCCCAGGCGCTGATGGTGGGTGATTCGGCGTTTGATCTGCAGATGGCACGCAATGCCGGCATGGACAGCGTTGCGGTCGGCTATGGGGCCTTGTCGTTGGATGAGTTGCGAGTGTTCGAGCCGCGCCTGACGATCGATGGTTTTCCTGAATTGCAGGCCTGGCTGTGTCGTCAGGTCGATTGAGTCTATTGGGTGAGCACACATGGCAGATGAATGGAATGAACCGCCCAAGGCGAGTGCCGCCAATGGCGATGATAAAAGCTGGAAGTTGCTGGAAAAAACCCTGCTTGCCGGCGTCCAGGAGCAGCGCCGGGCGCGCCGCTGGGGGATTTTCTTCAAGCTGCTGACCTTTGCCTATCTGCTGGTCGCGCTGTTGATGTTTTCGCCATTGATGGACATGGAAAAGAGCACCGTTGGGAGTGACCGCTACAGCGCTTTGATCGAGGTGCGCGGAGTGATCGCGGACAAGGAGTCGGCCAGTGCCGACAATATCGTCGGCAGCCTGCGCACCGCGTTCGACGATCCCAAGGTCAAGGCAATCATCCTGTGCATCAACAGCCCAGGTGGCAGTCCGGTGCAATCGGGTTATGTCTATGACGAGATTCTTCGCCTGCGGGGCCAGCATCCGGATACCAAGGTCTATGCGGTGATTTCCGATATCGGTGCCTCGGGGGCGTACTACATTGCCAGCGCGGCTGATCAGATCTATGCCGACAAGGCCAGTCTGGTCGGTTCCATTGGTGTGACGGCGGCAGGTTATGGCTTTGTCGGCACCATGGAGAAGCTCGGTGTCGAGCGTCGTGCCTACTCTTCGGGCGAGCACAAATCGTTCCTTGATCCCTTTCAGCCGCAGAAAGCCGATGAAACCCGGTTCTGGCAAGGGGTGCTGGATACCACCCACAATCAGTTCATCGCCAGTGTGAAGAAGGGGCGCGGTGATCGTCTCAAAGATAAGGAGCACCCCGAGTTGTTCTCCGGACTGGTGTGGTCCGGCGAGCAGGCCTTGCCCTTGGGTCTGATAGATGGCCTGGGGAGCGCCAGTTCCGTGGCCCGCGACGTGATCGGCGAGAAGGAGTTGGTGGATTTCACGGTCCGTGAATCGGCTTTCGACCGCTTCTCGAAAAAGCTCGGAGCCAGTGTGGCTGAGCAGTTAGCCATGTGGATGGGCTTCCAGGGGCCGACCCTGCGTTAAATCCGGTAGTGGTTGCCCTGTGGCGAGCGCTTGCCACAGGGCTGTCAGACGCTGCGTGCCCGCTTTAAGGGATTTCAACGCCTTCGGCCAGCAGCATATCCACCAGTCTGATCAGTGGCAGACCGACCAGGCTGGTGGCATCGGGGCCTTCGGTGCTTTGAAACAGGCTGACGCCCAAACCTTCGGCCTTGAAGCTGCCGGCGCAGTCGTAAGGTTGATCGGCCCGCAGGTAACGCTCGATGCGCGCCGGGTCGAGTGGGCGCATGTGCACGGTAAACGGCACGCAGTCGACCTGGCAGTGGCCGCTCTGGCTATTGAGCAGCGCCAGGCCGGTGAGGAAGGTCACGCTGGCGCCGCTGGCGGCCAACAACTGCTCGCGGGCTTTGTCAAATGTGTAAGGCTTGCCGATGATGCGTCCATCGAGCACGGCCACCTGGTCCGAACCGATGATCAGGTGGCGTGGGTGGCTGGCGGACAGAGCTCGGGCCTTTTCTTCGGCCAGGCGCCTGACCAGCGCTTCGGCGGGCTCGCCGGGCTGATGGCGTTCGTCGATATCGGGCGCGCCGCAGGTGAACGGCAAGCACAGGCGGTCGAGCAATGCCCGGCGATAAAGCGAGCTGGAGGCGAGTAACAACGGCAGCATGGGCTTCTCCTGAGGATAACCGATGATTCTATCCAGAGGCGCAGCAGACGGACAGGGCTGAATTTCCTTTGACATGGGCGGGGGCATCCCTATAATGCTGCGCCTATGTTGAATGACCCGATTCCACCTCACGTTGACCCGCGCAAATTAGCCGACCGTGGCACCACCCTTCAAGGTGAGCTGTTGCTGGCTGATTTGGAGAGACTCTGCGACCCGCTTTCCGACACTGTCGGTACGGTGCAGGCCAAATTCGTTTTTGAACGAGATGAACGTAAGTCTGTGGTTATCCACAGCTTTATCGACACCGAAGTCAAGATGGTTTGTCAGCGTTGTCTTGAGCTGGTCACCCTGCCTATTCACAGCGAATGCAGTTATGCTGTGGTGAAGGAGGGTGCGAATACCCAGTCGTTACCGAAAGGTTATGACGTGCTGGAACTGGGCGAAGATCCTTTGGATCTGCAGGCGTTGATCGAGGAAGAGCTTCTGCTCGCCTTGCCCATCGTGCCTGCTCATCATCCGGAAGAATGCCAGCAGCCGGACGGGCTCCAAGAGCCTGAGCCGAGCGAGGACGAGGTAACGCGGTCCAACCCGTTCAGTGTATTGGCGCAGTTAAAGCGTGACCCAAACGTTTAGGAGTTAATCAATTATGGCTGTTCAGCAGAACAAAAAATCCCGCTCTGCCCGTGACATGCGTCGCTCCCACGATGCGCTCGAGGCTAGCACCCTGTCCGTGGAAAAGACCACCGGTGAAGTTCACCTGCGTCACCACGTATCGCCAGAAGGCGTGTACCGTGGCCGCAAAGTGACCGACAAGGGCGCTGACGAGTAAATCTTGTCCGCTCAGATCATCGCGATCGACGCAATGGGCGGGGACTTCGGTCCCCGCAGCATTGTCCAGGCTAGTATTGCCTGCCTGTGCGCAACCCCTTCGCTGCACCTGACCCTCGTCGGTCAACCCTCTCTTTTGGATGAATTGATTGCTGGCTATCCGGCTGTTGATCGCGCGCGTCTGACGATTGTTCCGGCGGCGGAGGTCATCACCATGGATGATCGGCCGTCCCAGGCGTTGCGTGGCAAACCGGATTCCTCGATGCGCGTGGCACTGCAGTTGCTGTGTGACAGCAAGGTCCAGGCGGTGGTCAGTGCTGGTAATACCGGGGCGCTGATGGCGCTGTCGCGGCATGTGCTCAAGACGTTGCCGGGCATTGATCGGCCAGCGATGGTGGCGGCAATTCCAACCCAGCGTGGTTACTGCCAGTTGCTCGACCTCGGGGCGAATGTCGACTGCAACGCCGAGCACCTGTTTCAGTTCGCCGTGATGGGCTCGGTGGCTGCTGAGGCTCTTGGCGTGGTGCAGCCGCGGGTGGCCTTGCTGAATGTCGGTACTGAAGACATCAAGGGCAATCAGCAGGTGAAACTGGCGGCCAGTCTGTTGCAGGGGGCTCGCGGGCTCAACTATATCGGCTTCGTCGAGGGGGACGGGTTGTATCGTGGCGAGGCTGATGTGGTGGTCTGCGACGGCTTTGTCGGCAATATCCTGCTCAAGTCCAGCGAAGGCCTGGCGAGCATGATCGCGGCACGGATCGAAGCGTTGTTCCGCGCCAATCTGGCCTCGCGGGTGGTCGGTGCCCTGGCTTTGCCGTTGCTGAGGCGCCTGCAAGCCGATCTGGCGCCGGCACGCCACAATGGCGCGAGTTTCCTTGGCTTACAGGGGATTGTCGTCAAGAGCCATGGCTCGGCCGGTGTCCAGGGCTTGCAGAGCGCCATCCGGCGAGCCTCAATCGAGATTCAGGAAAACCTTCCCGAGCGCTTGCATGGGCGCCTGGAGGATCTGTTGCTTTAGGCATTTTGCCTGGCTAATGCTTAAATGTGACCGCTCGGTTCAACGATCCATCCAACTGAGGCATTCAATCAAGGGTTTCTTGCCTTCCCAAGGTGGAGCCTCAACTCTCCGACGACAAGATCATTAGGGGCTCGTTTCATGTCTACCTCCCTCGCATTCGTCTTTCCAGGGCAGGGCTCACAGTCCCTCGGCATGCTGGCCGAGCTGGGCGTGCAGTACCCGCTGATCCTGGAAACCTTCGCTGAGGCCTCCGAGGCCCTGGGTTATGACCTCTGGGCGCTGACCCAGCAGGGGCCGCAAGAGCGACTCGATCAAACCGACAAGACCCAGCCGGCGATCCTCACTGCTTCGGTGGCCCTGTGGCGCTTGTGGTTGGCCAAGGGCGGCGAGCGCCCGGCGTATGTTGCCGGCCACAGCCTGGGTGAATACAGTGCGCTGGTCGCCGCCGATAGTCTGAGCCTGGTCGATGCCGTTCGTCTGGTCGAGCGTCGCGGTCAACTGATGCAACAAGCCGTGCCGGCGGGGCAGGGTGCCATGGCGGCGATCCTCGGTCTGGAAGATGCCGATGTGGTTGCCGCTTGTGCCGACTGCGCCCAGGGCGAAGTGGTTAGCGCGGTGAACTTCAACTCGCCGGGCCAGGTGGTGATTGCCGGGACCAAGGCCGCCGTCGAACGTGCCATGGAGGCCTGCAAGGCCAAGGGTGCCAAGCGCGCGTTGCCGCTGCCGGTCAGCGTGCCATCGCATTGCGAGCTGATGCGTCCGGCCGCCGAACGTTTTGCCGAATCGATTGCCGCCATCGACTGGCAGGCACCACGGATTCCGTTGGTGCAGAATGTCAGCGCGAGCGTCGCCGCTGATCTGAATACCCTCAAGCGCGATCTGCTGGAACAGCTTTATAAGCCGGTTCGCTGGGTCGAATCGGTGCAATACCTGGCCGCCCAGGGCGCGACTGAGCTGGTTGAGTGCGGTCCAGGCAAGGTCCTGGCCGGCCTGAACAAGCGTTGCGCCGATGGCGTCAACACGTCCAACCTGAATACCCCGGATGCCTTCGCCGCCACGTGTGCGGCGCTGGCCTGAAATTAGGAGAAGCCTGCATGAGTCTGCAAGGTAAAGTTGCACTGGTCACCGGCGCCAGCCGTGGTATCGGCCAAGCCATCGCCCTTGAGTTGGGTCGCCAGGGGGCCGTGGTCGTTGGTACCGCGACATCCGCCTCAGGTGCCGAGCGCATTGCCGCGACCCTCAAGGAAAATGGTATTCAAGGTACCGGCCTGGAACTCAACGTCACCAGCGACGAGTCCGTGGCCGCAGTCCTGGCCAGCATCACCGAGCAATTCGGTGTGCCGGCCATCTTGGTCAATAATGCCGGTATCACCCGCGATAACCTGATGATGCGCATGAAAGACGATGAGTGGTACGACGTGATCGATACCAACCTCAACAGTCTGTTCCGCCTGTCCAAAGGCGTTTTGCGTGGCATGACCAAGGCGCGTTGGGGGCGAATTATCAATATTGGCTCGGTTGTGGGTGCCATGGGCAACGCAGGCCAAGTAAACTACGCGGCAGCCAAGGCCGGCCTCGAAGGTTTCAGTCGCGCACTCGCGCGTGAAGTCGGTTCGCGGTCGATTACGGTAAACTCGGTTGCTCCAGGCTTCATCGACACCGATATGACTCGCGAATTGCCCGAGGCACAGCGTGAAGCCCTGCTGACGCAGATTCCGCTGGGTCGTCTGGGTCAGGCCGAGGAGATTGCGCAAGTGGTCGCTTTTCTGGCTTCGGACGGGGCAGCTTACGTGACTGGGGCTACAATCCCGGTGAACGGCGGGATGTACATGTAATTCAAATGTGACGGCTTGTTTGAAAAAAAGTCATACCAGCTGTCTAAAATCCGTTATAAAGCTGCAACTTATTGATGGGCAGAGGGCAAAAGGGGGTAAAGGCCGAAGCTTTCGGTTGAAAAGCTGAAAAGCCTTTCTATACACTTACCCACCGGCCAGCTGCCTGAATTTTTCCATTAGGAGTGAAAACAAGGTATGAGCACCATCGAAGAACGCGTCAAGAAAATCGTTGCCGAGCAACTGGGCGTCAAGGAAGAAGAAGTGATCAACAAAGCTTCCTTCGTTGAAGACTTGGGTGCCGACTCCCTTGACACCGTTGAGCTGGTGATGGCTCTGGAAGAGGAATTCGAGACCGAAATTCCTGATGAAGAAGCTGAAAAAATCACCACCGTACAAGCTGCTATCGATTACGTTACTGCCCATTCGGCGTAATAGTTTGTAATCGTTGCCCGCTGTCATGGAAAAACCGCACTGCCATCGTGGCGTGCGGTTTTTTCTTTAGGCGTGAGGCAAAGCGTGGTCAACAGGATAAAGGAGAGTGCTGTGTCGCGTAGACGCGTCGTAGTCACCGGTATGGGGATGTTGTCGCCATTGGGTACGGATGTTTCGAGCACCTGGCAGGGCATTCTGGCTGGCCGCAGTGGCATTGGTCTGATCGAACACACAGACCTTTCTGCCTATACCACCCGTTTTGGCGGTTCGGTAAAGGGCTTCATTGTCGAAGAGTATTTGTCGGTCAAAGAAGCCCGCAAACTCGACCTATTCATTCAATACGGTCTGGCCGCCGGTTTTCAGGCGGTGCGTAACGCCGGCCTGCAAGTCACCGATGCCAACCGTGAGCGTATCGGCGTGGCCATGGGCTCGGGTATTGGCGGTCTGACCAATATCGAGGAAACCAGCCGTATCCTGCATGATTCCGGGCCGCGGCGCATTTCGCCGTTCTTCGTCCCTGGCTCGATCATCAATATGATTTCTGGCTTCCTGTCCATCCATCTGGGTGCCCAGGGGCCGAACTACGCCATCTCTACCGCCTGCACCACCGGTACCCATTGTATCGGCATGGCGGCGCGTAACATTGTCTATGGCGAAGCCGACGTGATGATTGCCGGCGGTGCCGAAATGGCCGCTTGTGGCCTTGGCATGGGGGGGTTTGGTGCTTCGCGCGCGCTGTCCACCCGCAATGACGAGCCGGCCCGTGCCAGCCGTCCGTGGGACAAGGGCCGTGACGGCTTCGTGCTGGCCGACGGTGCCGGTGCGCTGGTCCTGGAAGAGTTGGAGCACGCCAAGGCGCGTGGTGCCACCATTTACGCCGAACTGATTGGCTTTGGCACCAGCGGCGATGCTTATCACATGACCTCGCCACCCCCTGACGGCGCTGGCGCGGCGCGTTGCATCGCCAACGCTCTACGTGATGCGCAGTTGAATGTCGAGCAGGTGCAGTACGTCAACGCCCATGGCACCTCGACCGCGGCCGGTGACCTCGCCGAAGCCCAGGCGATCAAGACGGTGTTCGGCGAGCACGCCTACAAATTGGCGGTCAGCTCGACCAAATCGATGACCGGTCATCTGCTGGGTGCCGCCGGGGCGATCGAGGCGATCTTCAGCGTGCTGGCGATCAACGATCAGGTGGCGCCGCCGACCATCAACCTCGACGAGCCGGACGAAGGCTGCGACCTCGACTTCGTGCCTCACGAAGCGCGGCGTATGCCGATTGACGTGGTGCTGTCCAACTCCTTTGGTTTTGGCGGTACCAACGGCTCGCTGGTGTTCCGCCGGTTCGCCGAGTGATGCAAAGCTGGGTCGACGGTCAACCGGCTGATTCGTTGCCGCTCAAGGACCGTGGCCTGGCCTATGGCGATGGTCTGTTCGAGACCATTGCCGTGAAGGCCGGACGTGCGCGGTTGCTGGAGCGGCATCTGCGGCGTCTGGTCGACGGTGGTCAGCGTCTGGGCATGGCGGTCAATCACCCGCTGATTCGCAGCGAGTTGCTGGTCTACAGCGCCGCCATGGGTGAGGGCGTGCTCAAACTCATCCTTACCCGTGGCGACAGCCTGCGCGGCTACGCCACGGCGGCTGACGCAGTGCCGCGCCGTATCCTCCAGGGCAGTCCCGCGGCGATCTATCCCGCGGCCCTGCAGAACGAAGGCATTCGCCTTTTTCCCTGTATCACCCGGTTGTCCGAACAACCCTTGCTGGCCGGCCTCAAGCACCTCAACCGACTCGAGCAGGTCATCGCTCGCAGCGAATGGCAAGATGCCGAGTATGCCGAAGGCTTGATGCTCGACGGCGCCGGACGGGTGATCGAAGGGGTTTTCAGCAACCTGTTCCTGGTGCGTGACGGCGTGCTGTTCACCGCTGACCTGAGCCGTTGCGGCGTGGCGGGCGTCATGCGTGCCGAGCTGCTGGACCAGGCCCGTGCATTGGCTATCCCGGTGAGTATTTCAGACATCAGCATGGAGCAGTTCCGACAGGCTGATGAGGTCTTTCTCTGTAACAGCGTCTACGGTGTCTGGCCGGTTCGGGCTTTTACCGACCTGAGCTGGTCGGTTGGTCCTCTCACCCGTAAACTGCAAGGCATTGCCCGCGCGCTATTGGATGTTTGAATTGAGACGTAAATGCTTGCTGCTGCTGCAGACGGGGCTGGTACTGGCGGGATTGGTGCTGGGTGGATCGGCCTGGAAGATCCATTCGGCGTTGGAGCAGACCCTCGACCTGACACAGGAACAATTGCTCGACGTGCCAACTGGCGCGACGCCCATCGGGACCTTCAACCGTATGGAGGCCGACGGCACCCTGCGTGATGCGTTCTGGCTACGCTTGTACTGGCGCTTCAACCTGGCCGGGGTGCCGTTGCACGGTGGCGAGTATCGGCTGACTCCGGGCATGAATGTGCGGGCGCTGTTGGGCCTCTGGCAGCGTGGTGAAGTGGTGCAGTACAGCCTGACCCTGGTCGAGGGTTGGAACTTTCGTCAGGTACGCAGTGCGCTGGCGAAGAACGACAAGCTCCAGCAGACCCTGAGCGAGCTGAGCGACGCCGAGGTCATGAGCAAGCTGGGCCACTTCGGCGTGTTCCCTGAAGGTCGCTTTTTCCCCGACACCTATCGCTTCGTGCGCGGAATGAGCGATGTCGAGCTGCTGGAAAAGGCCTACGACCGCCTGGACAGCGTACTGGACCAGGAGTGGCAAAAGCGTGCCGCCGACGCGCCCTACGCTAATCCGTACCAGGCGCTGATCATGGCTTCGCTGGTGGAGAAGGAAACCGGTGTCCCCCAGGAGCGCGGCCAGATCGCCGGGGTCTTCGTGCGGCGGATGCAGATTGGCATGTTGCTGCAGACCGATCCAACGGTGATCTACGGCCTGGGCGAGCGTTACACTGGCAAATTGACCCGCGCCCACCTGCGCGAAGCCAATCCCTATAACACTTACCTCAACGCTGGCTTGCCGCCGACGCCGATCGCCATGGTCGGACGCGAGGCGATTCATGCCGCCCTGAACCCGGTGGCGGGCAGCAGCCTGTATTTTGTCGCCCGAGGCGATGGTAGTCATGTCTTCTCCGATGACCTGGAGACCCATAACAACGCGGTGCGCGAGTTCCAGCTCAAGCGTCGTGCCGACTATCGCTCCAGCCCGGCACCGGCTTCGGGCGCAGCAGCGAGTCCGGCCCCCGAGGCTGCCACGCCGCCTGCGCCGGTCCCGGATGCCAGCGAACCCGCAGCAGGCCCAGACCCCTCCGGCGCAACGACAGATACACCGCCGGTGCCCGCCGAACCCACGGCGAAGGACGTGCAATGACTCTGATGAAGGACTGCCTGTGACCGGCTTGTTTATTACCTTGGAAGGCCCGGAAGGCGCGGGCAAAAGCACCAATCGCGACTATCTGGCCGAGCAGTTGCGTGCTCGGGGCATCGATGTGCTACTGACTCGCGAACCGGGCGGCACGCCCCTGGCCGAGCGCGTTCGCGAGCTGCTGCTGGCAACCAGCGATGAAGCCATGTGCGCCGACACCGAATTGTTGCTGGTGTTCGCCGCCCGTGCCCAGCATCTGGCTGAAGTGATTCGTCCGGCCCTGGCGCGGGGTGCGGTGGTCCTGTGCGACCGTTTCACCGATGCCACTTATGCCTATCAGGGCGGCGGTCGTGGTTTGTCCCAGGAGCGGATTGCCATCCTGGAAACCTTTGTCCAGGGCGAGCTGCGTCCGGACCTCACCCTGGTCTTCGACCTGCCGGTGGAAATCGGCCTGGCCCGTGCCAGTGCGCGTGGTCGGCTGGATCGCTTCGAGCAGGAAGGTCAGGTGTTCTTCGAAGCGGTGCGCCACACCTACCTCAAGCGCGCCCAAGCCGACCCGGCGCGTTATCGGTTGGTCGACGCCGCCTTGCCCCTGGCCGCAGTCCAACAGGCATTGGATACTCTATTACCGCAGATCCTGGAGCGGCATCGTGGCTGAAGCCTATCCCTGGCAGGACGATCTCTGGCGGCAACTGGCCGGTCGCACGCAGCATGCCCATGCCTATCTGCTCCATGGCCCGGTGGGGATCGGTAAGCGGGCGCTGGCCGAGCGTCTGATGGCACTGCTGCTGTGCAAGAGTCCGCAAGGCCTCAATGCCTGCGGGCAGTGCAAATCCTGCCTGTTGCTGGCGGCAGGTAGTCACCCGGACAACTACATCCTCGAACCGGAAGAGGCGGACAAGGCGATCAAGGTCGACCAGGTCCGCGAGTTGGTCAGTTTCGTGGTCCAGACTGCGCAACTGGGCGGGCGCAAGGTGGTGCTGATCGATCCGGTGGAATCGATGAATATCAACGCCGCCAACGCTCTGCTCAAGAGCCTCGAAGAACCGTCCGGCGATACCGTGCTGCTGCTGGTCAGCCACCAGTCCAGTCGTCTGCTGCCGACCATTCGCAGCCGGTGCGTGCAGCAAGCCTGCCCGCTGCCGGGCGAAGCCATGAGCCTGCAATGGCTGGCCGCAGCCTTGCCTGATTGCAGTGAGCCGGAGCGTATCGAACTGCTGACCCTGGCGGCAGGTTCGCCACTGGCTGCGGTCAGCCTGCAGGCCCAGGGCGTGCGCGAACAACGGGCGCTGGTGGTGGAGGGGGTGAAGAAACTGCTCAAGCAACAGCAATCGGCCACGCAGTTGGCCGAGGGGTGGAATGCCATTTCGCTGTTGCTGTTGTTCGATTGGTTCTGTGACTGGTCGAGCTTGATCCTGCGCTACCAACTGACCCAGGATGAAGTCGGCCTGGGGCTGCCCGACATGCGCAAGGTGGTGCAGTACCTGGCACAGAAAACCTCGCAGGAGAAGGTCCTGAATATCCAGGACTGGATCCTCGCCCAGCGCCAAAAGGTGCTGAGCAAGGCCAACCTCAACCGGGTGTTGCTGCTCGAAGCCCTGCTGGTGCAATGGGCCGCGTTGCCTGCAAACTAGCCGTCCAGGCTGGCAAGCGCCTAGAATTGGGTTATCTGCATTTCGGGAGTCCGTATGAACGAACCCATAGGCCCAGGGCCGCGCAACGGTATCTTGTCGTTGACCATCAAGGACAAGTCGGTGTTGTACGCGGCCTATATGCCCTTTATCAAGAATGGCGGCCTGTTCATCCCCACCTACAAGAGCTACAAGTTAGGTGACGAGGTGTTCATGCTGCTCAACCTGATGGATGAACCGGAGAAAATCCCGGTCGCCGGCAAGGTCATCTGGATCACTCCCAAGGGAGCCCAGGGCAATCGTGCGGCGGGTATCGGCGTACAGTTCAACGACGGCGACAACACTGCCCACAGCAAGATCGAAACCCATCTGGCCGGCACCCTTAAGTCCGACCGTCCCACCCATACGATGTAGTTGTCACGTTATCCCATGCTTATAGATTCCCATTGCCACCTCGACCGCCTTGATCTCGCCGAACACCAGGGTTCTCTGGATGCCGCCCTCGAGGCGGCGCGCCAGCGCGGCGTTGGGCATTTCCTGTGCATCGGCGTCAGCGCCGACAACGCCGCTGATATAAAGGCCCTGGCTGAGCGTTATGCCGATGTCGACTGTTCGGTCGGCGTTCACCCTTTAGACGTCAAGCCTGACGCGACGCCGGCCCTCGACTGGTTACTGCGCGAGCTTGATCATCCGCGTGTCGTGGCAATCGGCGAAACCGGTCTGGACTATCACTACGAGCCACAAGCGGCGCAAGTGCAGCAGGCATCTTTCCGTCTGCACCTGCAGGCGGCGCAGAAGACCGGCAAACCGGTGATCGTCCATACCCGTGGTGCCCGCGCCGATACCCTGAGCCTGTTGCGCGAAGCGCGGTTGCCCCAGGCCGGTGTGCTACATTGCTTTACCGAGGATTGGGACATGGCCCGTGCGGCCCTGGACCTTGGATTCTATATCTCCTTGTCTGGGATCGTGACCTTCCGCAATGCCGATGCCTTGCGCGATGTGGCCCGGCAAGTGCCGGCCGATAGGCTGCTGGTGGAAACCGATTCGCCTTACCTCGCACCGATTCCCCACCGTGGCAAGCCGAACCTGCCACAGTACGTGCGCGATGTGGCGGATTACCTGGCGATGTTGCGCGGAGTGTCCTACGAGCAGTTCGCCGAACAGACCACCGAAAACTTCAAGCGCTTGTTCCCGCTGGCCCACGTACACGCCGCCTGACGGCTGTTACGTCAAACGCTGTACGTCCTGGGGGGAGTGGCTCGCTGTTCGAACTGAAGCTTTGCCGGGTTCATATCCTGTATGCTCGACGTCGATATCCTGGTGTTGAGGGATTGAGGAAGGCGGTCTCCTCTATGAAACAGCGTTGCCGAACGCTGGCGCCGCAGAGCGTGTGAGCGCTCGGTGAAGTGGTGGGACAACGCCGACAAGTGTTTGAGCTCTATCGAATTTTTATCGGTGTCTGGCGGTTGTAACTTCTCGTTATCTAGGTACAATGGCGCGGCTCGCTGCCAGGCGAGCGTCGTTATGGTGACCTCATCGGTCCCCCCGCAACGATTACCCGTGAACCTGGTCAGGCCCGGAAGGGAGCAGCCACAGCGGGAACATTGTGTGCCGGGGTGTGGCTGGTGGGGTTGCCTCCATTTTATTAATCCTTGATTTTACAAGGATTTTCCAAAAAACTCCTCGAAGTATAGCGACCTTTAGGTGTGCCAGGGCGGTACGCCATAATCGACGTCAATCTCTCCGCCGCGTGGCATCGCACCAGCTTCGGCTTGATGCATTTCGCACCAAGCCAAAAATTCATGCCACTACTAGTGAACGTATTGGGCACTGGGAGTAAGTTTGTTTCAGGTCAATCACTCCTAATCAGATCTGAAGCGATTTGAATTATTTCAGGGGCCGCTCTGCTAGCCGAGCTAGAACTCGCCCCTATGGAGATGGCAGCATTTAATGCAAAATGTAAATTTTTCGCGGGGTCATTCTCTGCAACTTTAGCTTTAACTCGCGCAGCAAAAGCTTCATTGAAAACGTTTGAGTCGCGTGCACCGACTGATTTGGTGCCGCGCTCACGGGCACGCTTAAGCTCCGCATCGAATACCCCTTTCGCTTCGTTTATCCCGTTTGAAAGGCTGCCTTTAAATTCAGACGATGCCTCTAATCCGGTCTTTTGCGTAAGCGTACCAATTGTTTCGAGATCCCGAGCATCGTTATGGTATTTGCTGTCTATTACATTCATCGCGCTCGTGCGATGACGACTGCCCCATACATCGAGAAGAATGTCTGGGCGCTCTCCTGCGCCCTCTAGAATGACAGCTTCGTGATCCTCAATGAAGTTGTATACATCATGCAGTCGATCACCGGCGCTGAGCTTTTCGGCATGAACATGCATTAAGACATCTGAGTGTTCACCGCAATTTCCAGCTCTTGCATGTACGGCCAATGCGGCCCGCTGAGCGGATGATAGTCTTACCTTTTGCAGCGTAGATCGCATGGCGAATGATCTGAAAAACGAATCGTTTTGTGTTCGGTCCAAGTCCGACCGGACATTGCCTCTCCCTTCTGACAGCAATTTTTGAGTCTCTTTTATTGATACATTAGCCTCTCTTAACATCCCTAACTCAATGTCGTTGGGCAGACGATTATCGACCGTGCGTGCAAACACATAAGCCGCCAGCCGGCGATCAGTATCTGACAACGAAGAGCTGCGTCGAGGGCGATCTGAGGTTTTGATGTCTTGGGGGACACCGAATTCTTTCGATGATGAATAGTTTCCTATCAGCTGTTTTGCCAATGGTGTGCTGGCTTGGCTGGGGTCTCCATTTTCGACGTTTTCCGTGTGTTCAGATACCGGGACATGGATTGAGCGAGAGCCCGGAAACTCTATTCTCATATACTTTATATTTCCTGATTTTTTGACGTCATGAACGAAAGATAGGTTTTCTGAGCAGAGCACGAACCATCCGGTGCATCGATTGCACTGGTAAAAAGTGCCATTGGCCGGGAATGCGGATCTGTGGCGATTGAACCTGCCGAAGACGACCTAATCCCTGGTTTCGGATCCGATGTCATTGCATTTTCGGGGGGAGGGCTGACCAGAAAGTGTCGGCGTGATCATTAACCGCTTGCTAGGTGTCCGTTAGACGGCGTGGGTTCCATAAGTGTTAATATCGGTCAGATGTCTACAGCAGACCTCACATCGGCCGTGGTCGATTATGTGCATTCTTACGACCACAAGTACCGACGCGTTGAACCGTTCATGTTAGTGCCGATGCAAAGCTGACCTACTCCTGTTATTTCAGGAGGCCGCAGCTTGGATAAACGCCGCATCAAGCGATTTTGCATCATAGGCATCCATAAAAAACTGGCGGTTGTCAAATCGCTTGAACTGCTTTTGGCTCAACATATAGAAATAGTTGCAGTGGTCAACGATCTCATCAACGTTATGCGAGGAAGCCAGAATGGCGGTGCCACTGTTCGCTGCGCCGTGCAGGCACTGCCAGATATAATGACGAAATTCTGGATCGACACCTGCCGTGGGCTCGTCAAGGATGATGAAGTCAGCGTCCAACGACAGAAGGGAAAGGGTAAAAAACCAACGTTTTTCTCCATAACTGCACAACGCGGACTTTTTCCCCCATATCTCTTTGTAGCGATTGATGATGTTGGGGCTCCATTGCGAAAGCTTGTCCAGTACTTGTGTCTGTGCGTGGCGAGTCGAAGAGCAAAGCAGATTGGTCATTTCGAAGATATCGAACATGCGCAGGGCAGGTGGCGTCATTAGCGTCTGAGACAGATAAAGCTCTTTTGCGAAATCGTTCTGTATAGTCCCCGCACAAGGTGTCTTCAATTTACAGATGATATCAAAGAGCGTAGTTTTTCCTGATCCGTTTGGACCAAGCACACCGATAATAGCACCCGGCTGCACGCTAAGCGTCGCGTCTTGGAAAATCATCCTGTCGCTGTATCGGAATGATAATGAGTTTATTTCGAGACCTTTCATCAGTAACGGCTCCAGACAGGGTTGATGCGCAAGAATTTGATGGTTATCAACAAGCTTGAGATGAATATGATAAATATTAATAGGGTGAGTTCTACATTGGCCTCGAAGCCTTGCTCAACAAGTCCGACTGCGTGTATGAGTGGGTTACCCAGATTAATGCTGTTAAGCAGGGAGTTTTCCAAGAGTGAATTCGATAAGCCGAGGATCAAAATGCAAAATGAAAAAATCGAGAAAAGAGTATTGGCGTTTTGGAAATTTATGGGGAGTAAGCTAAAGTGAATGCCGATTGAGCAAAATAGTAGATAGCAAGTATAGAATTTTAAAATTATACTCAGCAACTCCGAAAGTGAATAAGCACCAAATGGTAGGCGTGTGGCAAGGTAAAATACCGTGCAGTAGATAATTGCGATGACTGAGTAGGCCAAGGTCTGGGCCAGGACAAAGACAAGCTTTGCCTCGTGATTATAAATAAAAGACCGAATATAGCCGCTTTCTCGACGACCAATGATATAAAAAGAAAAGCCGAACAGGGCGACACTGGACGAGATGTAGGCATAGAACCAAGCTGTATGTTCAGCGTAAGTCCCTGAAAATACCGCTGTCCCGCCTCTGGATAGCTCCAGGAGATAGAAAGCCGCACATGGCGAAATAATGATCCAGAATAAGGCAATGGGCTCCTTGAGCTGCTCTTTTATAAAGAGCCAGGCTAGACGGCTTGAGCGATAAGAAAAATGGCTTTGCATTGATTTATCCTCTATGGAAATGGAACCATCATTGATTTTCGTTCAGTGATTATGTCTTTCTTGAAGTGAAATGAGTATTTGTTATGTGTGTTTATATTTTTTGAATTATCCATGTGAGTAAACATGTCCGGTGAGATAAATTTGCTTACTGTGCAAGTTTCTCCATCTAGTAATCGAGTTTTTGTATAAAGATAGCCAAGTATATTTTGATCTATGATAGCTTGTC
This sequence comes from Pseudomonas agarici, assembly GCF_900109755.1. GTDB lineage: Bacteria > Pseudomonadota > Gammaproteobacteria > Pseudomonadales > Pseudomonadaceae > Aquipseudomonas > Aquipseudomonas agarici. The sequence continues at coordinate 237,015 of NZ_FOAR01000002.1, forward strand.
TGATACCGTTGAAGTTAAAAGGATGAGATGTATGTTTGTTCTCGTCGTGGGTTATGATATGAGTACTTATGTTTTGGAATGTTTGATAGTTGTGCAGCTTAAGAAATATTTTATGTATGGATCGTGAAGGCTGTGCAATTTTCCGTTGATACTGGAGAATAGATTAATAAAGCGAAAGGTTTGCCAGAGTTCGTTAATGGCCTTGTCTAAGGCAGCTATTTTGGTTTCAGCATAAGATAATCCTGCACAATATAATACGTTGCGAGTTGTGTCTTTTTGTCCGTATACTACCAATAAACATTTTCCGGGGAATCTGTTGTCTGATATGTCAAAGGCTATGAGCTCTCCAGATTTACATAGTATTTGGTGTAATTTTGTGGTAACGTGATACCTCAATGATTTTATTAATTCGGTTGACCCTAAGACGGCAGTGCATTTTTTTGTAAGCCAAAAACGTGATAAAAATTGTCGTTCTAAACTTTCTTTTAATGCGCCGAACATTGACTCTTCGGCACTCCAGTGGAAACTGCAACCGCAGGTATCTCGCGATGGGTAAATTTCGCTGTCGCTGCCTAATTCTAGTGAGTTTAGAGAGATACACGCTGTTGGAATATAGCAAGGGGTGAAGTTGGAAAGCCTTGAAGCTTTCGTTAATTTATATCTATGTAGCTCCAAGTCGGAGGTTTTGAAGTTTTCGGAGTTTGTCTGGTAGAATGCTTTAATAAAAGATTTTACTTCTTTGGCGGAGAGGCTACTGGAGAGAGTGTTTTCTAAGTCCGGAAAAACCTCGATGTAAAAATGCCGCCTTTCAAAATATTCCCCTATGGCAGATTTGATTGCGTTTGAACCTATTCCTATACCAGATCCGGTGTTTAAGTGGAAATCAAATACTTCGGTCACTGACGGCATGTCTAGTGTGGCAGAAGGTTGATAACAAACTCTATTGGGGAACATGGTTCCAAAATTGTTGTTTATGATATTCATTTTTTTGCTCCAATTAAATGAACGCAAATTGGCGAAAATAGTACAGGGTTTAATCCCAATGCTTTTGATAACATGTGGTCTGTATAGTCAGCCCATAACCTGCAATTCAATCCAATATCTGCCGCCTGGAGCTCTATTAGCATATAGATTGAGCCTGCCTCCATTAAGGCCATGCGGTATCCACGATATCTATATTTGAATAAAATTTTTGGAAAGTAAGCCACATAGACAATTGCTATGCTTGGGCTGCCGATGCTTTGTATGTTGGATAATATCGTTTTTTTTAAATGATGTGTATTGCAACTGGTTTGCATGATTTCAAAGGATTTTGAGGCGGGGAGCAAGTGCAATATTTTTTGAGGGTGAGGCCAGCCTTCATTTTCGTCATTCAATGAACATATAAATATTTCTATTGGATAGAGCGCGCCCCCGCTAGGATAGTTTCTTTTTTTTGGGTTTGAATTTTTTGTTAAAAGTGGAGCTATCAATCGTTGAATAATTGGGAGATTTAATTTTGTTTTTTCAAAAAAATCGCAAGATTCGTTTCTATTGAATGTATTTATTTCTTTTATGTTGTCAGGTAAGTTATGTGTTAAGCCAAGATCTGGGTAAAGGCTGAGCTCATTGGAACATAGAGTATCAAGTTGCTCTTCATTTAGTTGATGGAGGTAGGTGGTGTTTTCGAATGCTTCATGAATTGTATATTTTTCCTTGTTGTGAAAATTTTGTACTTCCTCGAATACTTTTGGATCTATAAATTTCAAGTAATAATCGTGAGGGATGGTTTTCATACATTTGATCTCAAACAGTCGCACATGAACCAATGAGGTATGTTTTCTTCGGTAATCAATCCTTTTTGTATATCTATGTATGATGTGAGAAACATACTATCTTGGTGACGTATTTCGTGTCCCGGTGTGGTATAGAAATTGATGTGGTCAGCAATAGCTCCGAAAATTATATTTTTTTGAAGTAGCGAATGTTTGCAAGATGGAATTGGTGAGCTTCGATCTTTGAAAAAATTAAATAATCTTACCCAGTTGTTATCTCTTTGGTTTGATTGAGTGTTGATCTCTAGTCGATCTACATTACAGAAATGACATGGATTGCCTATTTCGGGAATGTAAGGTGGGCTGATAGAAAAGAAGTTTCCGATCATTGTCCCAACTGAAATTGAGCTTTGGGGCGCGCCAGATGCTATTTCAAAATATAATTTCTTTAGTTGAGTGTAATCGTAGTTTTTACATAAAATAAAAAAGAAATATCGATCTGTTATTTTTAAGTGAAGTTTATTTTTAGGAAAATTTTGATAATCTACAGGTAGACTTAACTCGGTGGTCAATATTTCTTTCAAGTCAGCATTGTAAAAGTCATGGATGATGACTGTTTTTTTAAAAAAATAGTCACTGATTGGTTTTTTTATGTATAAAATTTTCTCCAGGAAAGAAAATGCTGCTGAAGAATCGAGACCATTTTCTATCAAGATGTCATTTATTTCTTCTTTGGATATATTGCATTGATCTCGAATTTTTATGGTTTTCAATGCATTTAGTAATGATTTTGAGTTGATTCTTGAAATTCCAATTTCTGATACTACGAGATCTTCATTAGGGAAGTTAAGTATTTCATAGTTATGTATGTTTATGTTCATTGGGGGCCTCCTTAATATCCTGCAGCAAAGGTTACTTAGCTCACTGCAGAGTAACCTTCACATGGTTTGGGTATTTAGTTCTCTAATCCTCACGCGAAGCAGCGGTTAGTTGATGTCTGTCATTGCTGGTAATCGCGTTGCCCCTTGAACCTCCACTTCCTCCGCTACCGCCGTTACACCCACCACCACCACCACAGCCACCACTCCCGCCGCATCCACCTTGGCTACCTGAACCACCAATATTTGCCTGAGGGCTTCTGTCGAAGCTAGGATCTTTTTTAAAGTTGAAGATCGAATCTCCAAAATTTTCGATACTCATGGCTTTCTCCTGTGTACTGTTTATGTATTAAGTAGCCGCTTTCATCAACTACTACTGCTGAGTAGCAGTAATGCTAGCTATAGCTCTTGTGCTAAAGTCACGTCAAATGCAAATGATGCTATTTGTAGGAAGTTTCGTAGTTTTTTTGAGTGTTTCAGAAGTAGTTGAAATTTTTAAAAATAGTTTTGTATTGTTTTTTATGGTTTTTTAAAAATAGTTATGTGTTTTTTTGTAGGGCAGTTCTTACATTAAATGAAGAGCACTTCTGCTTGGGAAAACGACAAACGGTCTTTGAAAAAAAAGCCCGTCTTAGGGCATAGCCTCATTCTTGGTTAAGTGGCTGACGTAATTGATTTTTCGTGCGTTTGTGAGGCGTTTTTCAACGGAGTAGGGGTGCACAGATGGCAGGACAGGCAAAGCTTCACTGGCCGGCCAGGCTCATGGGGCTTCAGGGAGTAATACAGGAGGTTGTGTAACCGGCTTGTCCAGTTGTTCGCCGTTGCCGGTGTAGAGCCCGATAATCCCGTCGATTTCCCCGGATATCTTCATTCTCAGCAGGGTCCGCAAGATCCGCTGCACCGGCAGCGCCGGATCATTGCGCACTAAACAGCCCACCGACTGCTCTTGCAGCATCGCTACGACTCTCAGTTGGTGCTGTGGCATGAGCTTCTGGTTGAACCAGTCCAGGCTCCACTGGTTGCTGACCGCATACTGATAGCGACCCGCCGATAGCTTTTTCAGCACCTGTTCCTGGTTACGAGCATCGTCGCGGATCAACTTGCCCGTATCGAACAGTGGTTGCAGGGTTGGGTAGGTGTAGCTCAATACGGTGCCGACAGGTTGTCTGGGCAGGTTCCGAAGATTGATCTGTTGCGGGTGGTTGGCATTGCTGATCAGCACATCGCGATGCACCAGCAGTGGAATGCTCCATATATAGTCGCCTGATCGGTTCGCCAGCCAGGATTGTGCGGCATAGCAACGCACGTCGATGTCGCCGTGCTCCATGGCACTCTGCACGCGGGCTCGGGCCAGGACATGAAACTCGGCGGGCACCCCAACCTGCTGGGCAAGGCTGGTCATCAGATCATAGAGAATACCCTGGGTCGGTTGGTCGTTCTCGATCTGGACCAGCGGCATGGCCCAGCTGTCGGCCACGGCAAAGCGCAATGGCGCAGGCGCAGCAGAACAGTTGGCGATCATCAACACAAAGGCGCCCCACGCTATACGCATTCAACTCTCCGGCTGGAGTACGACGCTTCAGGCTGTGAATTTTCCCATAAAGTTCAGCTTAGTCAGATTAGGGCCGAGCGCCGGATGCAATTTTGCCCCTGCTCCGCTAGCATTAGCGGTCTTCCGCTTTCCAGATGCGACGGTTATCGATGAGTTATCAGGTTCTTGCACGTAAATGGCGTCCGCGCTCGTTCCGCGAAATGGTCGGCCAGACCCATGTGCTCAAGGCGCTGATCAATGCTCTGGACAGCCAGCGACTGCACCACGCCTATCTGTTCACCGGCACCCGCGGGGTCGGTAAGACCACCATTGCGCGAATCATCGCCAAGTGCCTGAACTGCGAAACCGGTATTACCTCGTCACCGTGCGGTACTTGTTCGGTGTGCCGCGAGATCGACGAGGGGCGTTTTGTCGATCTGATCGAGATCGACGCCGCGAGCCGGACCAAGGTCGAGGACACCCGCGAGTTGCTGGACAACGTGCAGTACGCGCCGAGCCGAGGGCGCTTCAAGGTCTACCTGATCGACGAAGTGCACATGCTTTCCAGCCACTCGTTCAACGCCTTGTTGAAAACCCTGGAAGAGCCGCCACCCTACGTCAAGTTCATCCTGGCGACCACCGACCCACAGAAACTTCCTGCAACGATTTTGTCGCGCTGCTTGCAATTCTCTCTGAAGAACATGACCCCGGAGCGAGTGGTCGAGCACCTGACCCACGTACTGGGGGTCGAGAACGTACCGTTCGAAGACGACGCCCTCTGGTTGCTCGGCCGTGCGGCGGACGGTTCGATGCGCGACGCCATGAGCCTGACCGACCAGGCCATTGCCTTCGGTGAAGGCAAGGTCATGGCCAGTGATGTGCGGGCGATGCTCGGTACGCTGGATCACGGTCAGGTCTACGACGTGCTGCATGCGTTGATCGAAGGCGATGCCAAGGCGTTGCTCGAAGCGGTGCGGCATTTGGCCGAGCAAGGCCCCGACTGGAACGGCGTGCTCTCGGAAATCCTCAATGTGCTGCACCGCGTGGCGATTGCCCAGGCGCTGCCTGAAGGTGTCGATAACGGTCACGGTGACCGTGACCGCGTGCTGGCCCTGGCCCAGGCGCTGCCAGCCGAAGACGTGCAATTTTATTACCAGATGGGCCTGATTGGCCGGCGCGACCTGCCGCTGGCACCGGATCCGCGTGGTGGCTTCGAGATGGTGCTGTTGCGAATGCTCGCCTTCCGACCGGCTGACAGCACCACGGCACCGAGGCAGCCGCTAAAGCCAGTGGGGATCAGCCAGGCCACAGTTGATTCCGCGCGCAACGTGGCGGGTCCAGCGGCGGCTGCGCCGGTGGTCGCGGCTATGGCTGCGCAGGTCAAGGTTTGCGCGGTGCAAAACGCCGTGACGACTGATGCAATAGCACCCGCGCCCGGGGTCGAGCCAATTCCTGCGCCGGTGGTCGACACCGTGCCTGAGCGAGTCTCGGCGGTCGAGGCAGCACCCGTGGCCGAGCCCGTGGCAGCGGCGGTCGAAGCCGCCGATCTACCCTGGAACGCGCCCGCTGAGCCGCTGATGCACGAGCCAGCCATGGAGCCGGTACTGGAAACCGCTGCCGAGGCCGAGCCGCCGGAACTGGCGCCGCCGCCCGACAACGTGGTGCCGGACGCGCCGGGATGGGTGGCAGCAGGCATTCCCGAGCCGACTCCGGCCCAGGCGGATGCCGCGACCGCGGGCCTGGAGCGTGACGACGAGCCGCCGCTGGATGAAGATTATATCGAGCCGGATATGGATTCGTCCTACAGCTACCTTGACGATCTCGCCAGTGAACACGCCGCCGAGCCGGCACCGGAACCCGAGCCGTTGCCTGCCGCGCAGCCGGCCACCGGACTGGCGCTGGAATGGTTGCAATTGTTCCCGAAACTGCCGATCTCCGGCATGACCGGTAGCATCGCAGCCAACTGCACGTTGATCGCGGTCAATGGCGACGACTGGCTGCTGCACCTGGACCCGGCCCACAGTGCGTTGTTCAACGCCACGCAGCAGCGCCGTCTCAACGATGCGCTGAACCAGTACCATGAACGAACCTTGAGGGTGACCATCGAGCTGATCAAGCCCGAACAGGAAACCCCGGCCCAGGCGGCTTCCCGTCGCCGCCATGAGCGCCAGAACGAGGCCGTGGCGTCGATTCATGCCGATCCGTTCATCCAGCAAATGATGCAACAGTTCGGCGCGGTGATCCGTGACGATACTATTGAACCTGTCGAAGCCCTGGTGGCCCAGGGTGAGTAACTGAATGACGCGAGGCGGGTGCCTCGCGCCGATTGTCCCAGCAAACTTTTGAGGTGATTCCCATGATGAAGGGTGGCATGGCCGGCCTGATGAAGCAGGCGCAGCAGATGCAGGAAAAAATGGCCAAGATGCAGGAGGAGCTGGCCAATGCCGAGATCACCGGCAAGGCCGGCGGCGACATGGTCACCGTGGTCATGACCGGGCGTCACGATATCAAGCGTGTGAGCATCGACCCGAGCTTGCTGGAAGGTGTCAGCGACGACGATCGCGAAGTGCTGGAAGATCTGTTTGCCGCCGCCGTCAACGACGCCGTGCGCAAGATTGAAGCCAACAGCTCGGATAAGATGTCCGGCATGACCGCCGGTATGCAACTGCCGCCGGGCTTCAAGATGCCGTTCTGAGGTATTTTGTGCTCACGCAATGCTAGTGCCGGTGTGGTGAGTTCTATGAGTCAATTTCGGCGCCGGAAGTCCCTGACCGGCGCTGCTGTTCCTCGCCATAGCCCGGCTATGACTCGTCACAGCGCCTTGGCCATGAACTTCTGGCATCCGAATTTGAGTTAACGAACTCACCGTACAGGCCACTAGGCTCGGTGCCTGGCATTGTTGTTTCCCAGGCTTGGGTCTGAGCATTTGACGCTGGCCGGAGCCACGGGTATAAACCGCCTCTCGCAGTTTTGTCGGACCTTCTCCCATGAGTTTCAGCCCCCTGATTCGCCAGTTGATCGATGCCTTTCGGGTTTTGCCCGGTGTCGGTCAGAAAACTGCCCAGCGCATGGCTTTGCAGCTGCTCGAGCGCGACCGTAGCGGTGGCGCGCGCCTGGCACAGGCATTGGGCCAGGCCATGGACGGAGTCGGGCATTGCCGCCGGTGCCGGACCTTGACCGAAGACGACCTGTGCCCACAGTGTGCCGATCCCCGGCGCGACGACACCTTACTGTGTGTGGTCGAAGGACCGATGGATGTTTACGCGGTGGAGCAGACCGGTTATCGCGGTCGTTACTTCGTGCTCAAGGGACATCTGTCGCCGCTCGATGGCCTTGGGCCGGAAGCCATCGGTATTCCGCAGTTGTTGGTGCGTATCGAAGAACAAGGCAGCTTCACCGAGATCATCCTTGCCACCAACCCGACGGTCGAAGGCGAAGCTACGGCGCACTACATCGCACAGTTGCTCTCCAACAAGGGGTTGATCACCTCGCGTATCGCTCATGGTGTTCCCCTGGGCGGCGAGTTGGAACTGGTCGACGGCGGTACGCTGGCGCATTCGTTCGCGGGACGCAAACCTATCACGCTTTGAAGGCAGGAAGGGGCGATCGGACAAGCTCTTCAGGGAGCCAGCAAACGCAGTATCTGATCCAGTCGGTGGTTGGCGAGCCAGCTCAGCAGCATACCCAGGACCGTTGTACCGCCAGCGATATAGGCAAGTCGGGCCTTGATCGACTTCACATCGCCGCGGACTTCGCCGAGGTCGCGGTGGATGTACTCCAGGTGGGTTTCCAGTTCGGTGATTCGTGGTTCCATGGTGTCGCCTCGAGACGGGTCGCCGGTCTTGGTGGGACCACTGGGTGACGGAGATTGCTGCATCGCCTCATGATTGCCCGACCATCGGGAGGCAGGATTCAGGCAGGGTGTCACGCAGTGTTGTAGCTCAACTTCCATGTGGTTTACATCCTCGCTGGTTGATGTTCCGGGCACCATCGCCCTGATAAAAGACACCGTGGAAAATCGCGCCATTTCGCTTTCCGGTCAATTAAGGCGATTCGCTGATGTTTATGGGAAAAGTCGCCGGCGCCCGACATGCCCGCTGAATCAGGCTCGGGCTGTCGGCGTAGCGTCTATACAAGCTATCTACCAGGGTCAGGGTGAGCCCAGTGCCGGCAGTCAGTCGGTTGAACGGCCGCTGCGGTTGGATTTATTTTTTTGGGGGAGGACGGTGAAATAAATCCTGGGGCGCCAGCTCCTTTGCGGCTGGCCGTGGTCCACATTCTTCAGGCTCATCGACACAGGAGAAACCGCTGATGAACGAGCGCAAGGCATTGCTGATTCTGCATGGCAAGCAGGCCTTCAACGAAGAAGTGCGGTCGGCGGTTGAGGGCAAGCGACGAGACGGTTGGGAATTGGCCGTGCGCGTCACCTGGGAGGCCGGGGATGCCCGGCGCCTGGTGGCTGAAGCGTTGGACATGGGTTATCGGCAGTTGATCGCCGGCGGTGGCGACGGCACTTGTCGTGAGGTCGCCGAGGCCATGGCATTGGCGCACAGCGAGGCGAGTTTGGTGCTGATGCCGTTGGGCACCGCCAATGACTTTGCCCGTGCCGCCGGAGTGCCGCTGGAGCCAGCCCTGGCCTTGCAATTGTTGGAGGTGCCTGCCGCGGCGATCGACCTGGGGGCGGTTGGCGGGCAGTTGTTCCTGAACATGGCCACCGGCGGTTTCGGTAGCCAGGTGACGGCCAATACCTCGGAGGAACTGAAGAAAATCGTTGGTGGTGCGGCCTACCTGTTTACCGGTCTGTCACGCTTCAGCGAGCTGCATGCCGCCTACGGCGAGTTGCAGGGGCCGGATTTCCATTGGCGAGGGGAATTATTGGCATTGGGGATCGGCAATGGACGTCAGGCGGGGGGCGGGCACCTGTTGTGCCCCGAGGCGCTGGCCGACGATGGCTTGCTCGATATCAGTATCCTGCCGGCGCCCCAGGAGTTGGTGGGCACCTTGCGCCAATTGATGAGCGATGGGTGGGGGCTCGACAACCTGTTTGTCCGAGCCCGCCTCCCCTGGGTCGAGATCAAGGTCGCCGAAGGCTTGTACCTGAACCTCGACGGTGAACCCCTGGAGAGCGAGTGCCTGCGTTTCGAGGCGCGTGCCGGGGCACTGCGGCTGCACTTGCCGACGGATTCGCCGCTGCTCAGTCGTCGAGGCTGATGATTCGCTCGCGGACGGCGAACAGTACCAGCCCGGCGATGTCGAAAATCTGCAGGCGTTTCATGATCTGCGAACGATGGGCCTCCACGGTCTTGATGCTCAGGCCCAGGCCGTTGGCGATTTCCCGAGTCGATTTGCCGCGCACGATCAGTCGGAGGATTTCCAGCTGGCGCCCGGTCAGGTTGTAGGTGGCGGCCTCCATCGGCGAGTGACGCTGGACCTGGGTCAGGGCCCGATTGATCACCGTGTGGGCGACCGCCGGGCTGAGGTAGCGCTCGTCGTTGCGCAAGGCTTCCAGGGCCTGGGCCAGTTCGGTGGCGGTGGTGTCCTTGAGCAGGTAGCCACGGGCGCCGATCTCCAGAGCCTGCATGATCAATTGCGGGTCGGTGTGCATCGATAGAATCAGCACCTTGCTGTGAGGGCGGGCCGCCTGGAGCTGGCGCAAGGCGTCCAGGCCGCCGGTATCGCGCATGGACAGGTCGAGCAGGATGATATCCGGGTTCAGGCGCTCGACGGCTTCGAGCAACTGGGCGCCGTCACTGGCTTCGCCGATGACGGCGTAGCCCGGAATGTCCAGCACCAGGGCACGCACACCGGCCCTGATCAGTGAGTGATCATCCACAAGAAGTAAGTTGCAGGTCATAAAACTTTATTCGTACTGGCTCGTTCGAGGGCTCGTGGAGCCCAAGGAAGTAGGGCGTCGATTTGCGTGCCCTTGCCGGGTCCGCTGGTGATTGTCAATGTACCGCCTAGCTGTTCGACACGCTCCGCCATACCGGCCATGCCGCGCTGCCCTTGCTCGCTCGGATTGGCCACCGGCGAAAAACCCAGACCATCGTCGGCGATGTGTATCGACAGACCTTCGGGCAGGCGCTTGAGGCGTATCAGCAGATTGTCGGCCTGAGCATGGCGCAACATATTGGTAACGGCTTCCTGGGCCAGGCGAAAGGCAGTCACGGCCATTTCCTCTGACAACCCGGTCAGCCGTTGCTGGCATTCCAGGCTCCAGTTCACCGTGGTATTGCCCAGGGTCTTGAGCAGGTGGGCACGCAGACTGGCTTCGAGTCCGAGGCTGGCCAACTGGCGTGGATTGAGAATCGCCGAAACGTCCCGCACCTTGGTCAGGGTTTCATCCAGGATGTTGCTCAGATCGGCACAATGGTTACGCAACGTCTCCGGCAAGTGCCCCAGCAGCCATTGGGTTTGCAGCTTGGCGGCCGTCAGTAGTTGGCCGATATCGTCGTGCAGTTCGCGGCTGAGGCGGTGGCGCTCGTTTTCTTGCACTTCCAGCAGGCGATCGGCGAGTTCCTGGGGTTGAAAATTGATCGATGCCCGCGACCCCCGATGCTGTATCCAGACGCTGATCAGCGCGGCCAGATTGAGCATTGGCAGCAACAGGCTTCGCGGTAGGCTCGAACAGCTCAGATAGACCGACAAGCTCGTCACGGTCGAGGCAAGGCATAGCAATACGGTCAGCCGGCGGGCATTTTTGCGAGAGGAAAGCCAAGGCTTTAATGACTTGAGGCTGGCGTACATAGCGTGTGGAGCCAATGAATGTTCGCTACGGAGAGCCCCACGCTGTCACCGGCGGGACTCTGTTTGAAAAACGGTTACGGTTCAATACCTATACATAAAGCTCTGCGATGTATAGGTTAGCTCGTCAAGACAATGCTGGTGTCATGACCAATCGAGGTGAAATCATTTTGTAGTCAAGCACATAAGTGAACGGACAGCATAATAGCACTTTGTTTAAGATTGGTCCTCCTCAAGGATATATGTCCGGATGGTCAGCATTTTTTGCGCAATGGTTCTGCAAGGCTCGGGAAGCCGCTGACCGCAGTCTGGTTAATTGTGAACTTGCGGCACTTTACTAGTTGTTTTTTGGCTAATAAAAAGCCCGGTCTGAAACCCGGAAATTGGTTAATTAGTTGGTTGTGTCGGTTTTGACTATGAGGCAGGGGTAAGGCGCGCTTAACTATTGAAAACAGCGCATGTAAATGCATGGGCGAAGATGCTGCTATTCAAGCGGATTGTCCGGGAAAAGTGATCAGTGTGAAGGTTTTTGGCTCGTTAAACACGGTTTCGGACATGTTGGTCTGTGACGCCAGGGTCGCGACCAGTGCAGCCTGCTCGCTGTCGTCGAGGCTCAACTGACCACTATAGGGATCGATCAATTCGAGCTGCCACGCTAACAAGGTCAAGCAGTCCTGTAGGGCCTGCAAGGCAGCGCTGTGCAGGTTGAGTTGCTCGGGAGCGTGGCTTAGCACACTGTGGATATGCCGGGAAAACTCGGCCATACAACGCACGCCGAGCACATCGGCGCGTCCGGCCAGCTTGTGCAGCGTAGCGAGTAGGCAATCGATTGCATCCCGGTCGTTGCGGATCAGGCCCAGATGCAGGCAGCACTCTTGCATTTTCGCTTGCAAAGTCTCGGCCTCGACGAGGAATTCAGGCAGGCTTATCTGCCACTCTTTACCGTTCAGCATGCTTTATCTCCATGAAAATATCGGCAGGCGATAGAACGTCGCGCTTGGCGAACGGTGTTAAGTTAATGTCGCCAACAGAGGATGTCTGTAGTCTGTTTCCGATTGTTTCGGCCTTGGTGCATTGCGCGACATTTTTGGGCCGTGCGCTCATTTTTAAGAAGATGATCCCCTGCGGTTGCAAAGATCCTTCGAAATAGCCATTGCAGAGCGCCTCAGCAAAATCTATGAGGCTTTTTCCCGGCTTTCCGGCCATCGTCTCGCGATCGAAAGCAAAAGCCTGACTCCATTCATGCAATGAGAATAGCGTCACATTAATAGCTATTGAATATTGCGAATATCAGGTCATGCCTGATTGTTGCTAGGGGATTCCCCTATAGAGGGGAACAAAAAGCATAATTGATGGTCGCGCGCCTGGGGCGGGTGTCGAATTCTGGCGGTGAATTCAGTGAAGCATGATATCAATATGGTATCAACTGCTTTGCATGGCATTGGGGTGGGCGGTCAAGCTTTGACAGCTCCAGCCGATAACTCGCGCAATGTAGCTTTTTTTATCAGCGCCCCAGGAGTGATTGATGGCCGGCATTCTCGACACGGTAGACCAACGCACGCAACTGGTGGGTGAGAATCGTCTGGAGATTCTCATGTTTCGCCTGGCCGGTCGGCAGTTGTTCGCGATCAACGTGTTCAAGGTTCAGGAGGTACTGCAACTGCCCAAGCTGACCTTGATGCCCCAGCGCCATCCGTTTGTCTGCGGTGTGGTCAACTTGCGGGGCCAGACCCTGCCGGTGATCGACCTGTCCCAGGCGATTGGCATGCGTCCTCTGGTGCCAGGTCCCAACAGCACCATTATCGTGACCGAATACAACCGTTCGGTGCAGGCATTCCTGGTCGGTGGTGTGGATCGCATCGTCAACATGAACTGGGAGGCAATCCTACCGCCGCCGACCAGCGCGGGTCGCCAGCACTACCTGACTGCCATCAGCAAGGTCGACGATCAGTTGGTGGAAATCATCGATGTCGAGAAAGTCCTGGCTGAAATCGTCCCCTACAACGCCAAGGTGTCCCGTGAAAAACTCGACGATCCGTTGATGGAGCGCGCGCGCGGGCGGGAGGTGTTGCTGGTCGATGACTCCAACGTGGCCTTGTCGCAGTTACGCGATACCCTGGGCCAACTGGGGGTGAAGATGCATATCGCCGGCGATGGATTGAAGGCGTTGAACATGCTCAAGGGCTGGGCCGATTCCGGGACGGTGATGACCGACAAGTTGCTGATGGTCTTCACCGATGCGGAAATGCCAGAGATGGACGGTTATCGCCTGACCACCGAAATTCGCAACGACCCACGCTTGCGCGGTCTTTATGTGGTGTTGCATACCTCGCTGTCCGGCAGCTTCAACGATGCCATGGTGAAGAAGGTCGGTTGCGACAACTTCCTTTCCAAGTTCCAGCCGGACAAGCTGGTGGATGTAGTGCGCCAGCGTTTGTTGCTGGATAAGAGCTGATCCCCTGCGTCTGCAAGGCGTGCCGGCCAGCCGAACCTCAGGGCACGTTTGTGTGACGGTGATTCACCCTCCTGTAGAATCACTGTTTTACCTCTCCAGGAGTTGGACATGTTGCGTTTGAGCGCGCTGTACCGTTACCCGCTGAAGTCCGGCAGGGGCGAACGCCTGCAGCACAGCTCGCTCGACGAGTTGGGGTTGAGCGGGGATCGGCGCTGGATGGTGGTGGATGAAGCCAGCGGACGCTTCCTGACTCAACGAGCCGTGGCCGGCATGAGCCAGTTGTCCGCCTTGTGGAATGCCGCGGGCGGCCTGACCTTGAGTGCACCGGGGCGTTTGGCGCTGGAGGTGGCATTACCCTCGGCAGACCAGTCGTTACGCGGGGTGACCCTCTGGAGCGATACCTTGCGGGTGCCCGATGCCGGTGATGAAGCCGCGGCTTGGCTCAGCGAGTTTATCGGCAGGCCGGTGCGCCTGGTCCATATGCCGCCGGAACGGGCGCGGACCACCCAGGCGGGTTATGGCAAGGAGGATGACCGTGTGGCGTTTGCCGATGGTTTCCCGTTGTTGCTGATTGGCCAGGCCTCGCTGGAGGATCTTTCCCGCAAAGTCGGACGACCTCTGGAGATGCTGCGTTTTCGTCCCAACCTGGTGATCGAGGGCGGCTCGGCGTTTATCGAGGACCAGTGGAAGCGTATTCGTATCGGCGACATCGATTTTCGTGTGATCAAGCCTTGCTCACGCTGCATCCTGACCACGATCGACCCGCAATCCGGGGTGCGTAGCGTTGACCGGGAACCGTTGACGACTCTCAAGACCTATCGAGAACAAGGTGGGGATGTGATGTTCGGGCAAAACCTGGTCAATGACGGCCAGGGGCGGCTTGAGGTGGGTATGCCGGTTACCGTTCTTGAGTCATGACGCAAAAGGGTAGGCGCCGGCCAGCCGGCGCGCATGAGTAACCTTATTGATCGTCGAAATAACGCTCGTTCCAATCGACCAGCGGCTGCGGTGCGTTGAGTTTCTGGCCGTAGATCACCGAGTACGACAGCACGTTCTGCACGTATTGGCGGGTTTCATCGAACGGAATGCTTTCCACCCAGACGTCGAAACTCAGGTGGTTGGCACCCCTGAGCCATTGCCTGACCCGGCCCGGGCCGGCGTTGTAGGCGGCGGTGGCGAGCACGCGGTTACCGTTGAACTGGCCGTGGACCTGGCTCAAATAGGCCGCACCCAGTTGGACGTTCTTGTCCGGATCCAGCACCTGCTGGGGGGACGCCAGCGGGATGCTGAACTTGCGCGCGGTTTCCTTGGCGGTGCCGGGCATCAGTTGCATCAGGCCAGTGGCGCCGGCGCTGGAGCGGGCGTCATCCATGAAGGCACTTTCCTGGCGGGTAATAGCAAACACCCAGCTCGAATGCAGGCCGCGTAGCTTGGCTTCGCGCACTAGCGTATCGCGGTGAGCCATCGGGAAGCGGATATCCAGATCATCCCAATACTGGGCCTGGCTGATAGTGCGAATCGCGGGAAAGTACCACTTCAGATCGTAGGCCAATTTGGCCTGGGCAACCATTTCGTCACGGTTGAACATCCGGCTGACGTGATACCACTCGCGTCGACCGTCGACAATCTGGCCGCGATCATGCAGCTCCAATGCCCGCCGCACGCCCGGTGTATTGCGGACTTTATTGATTAATTGCGGGCTGAGCACTAGCGGGCGATTGGTCAACTGGTAGGGCGTCTGCGCGCGATCGGCGGCGAGGAAGCCGTAGAAGTCACGCTCACGGGCGACATTTTTGAGCAGCACCAGCGCCTGCGGATTCTGCGGTTGCGCCAGCTCCAGGCTACGGGCCTGCCAGTAACGCCAGCGATTGGTCTCGGCCAGGTCCTGAGGCAGCTTGCGGGTCAACTGGTAGACATCTTCCCAGCGGCCCAGGCGCAACAGCAGGCGCAAGCGCCATTCGGTGACGGTATTGTCGCGCCGCTCCGGGTCGTACTGGGTCATGATATCGAGGGCGCGACTGTCATAGCGGCGCGCCAGGGTCAGGCCGATCTCGCGGGCGATCGAAACCTTTTCGTCACGGGAGAAGTGCATGCTGGCGGCATAACCGTCGAGCAGCGCCATGGCCTTGTCCGGATCCTGGCGGGCGAGGCGGCGCAGGCCGAGGCCGACCACGTCGGACATGGCGTCATCGGCTGGCAGGAAGCGCGAGGGTTGGCTGAGCAGGTCGGGTTTTTGCGCCACCTCGATCATCAATTGACCCTGCGCGCCGAGGGTGCCCAGGCCCTTCATCAGGGCGGTGGCCAGCGTGTAGTTGCGGGCTTCGGCGGCCAGCTTGAGGCGCTGCCAGCGTTTTTGTTCGGTCAACTGGCCTTCCGTCGCCCAGCGGTCGAACAGCGCATCACAGGCGGTTGGCTGGGTCTTGCCGGTCAACCAGAGCTTTTGTGCCGTGGCGTAGCCTTCGGCGCGCAGGTTGTGAATGAGCTGGTATTGGCCATTGAGGCAGTCCAGTTCGGTGAAATTCAGTTTCGGGTCGTAATATTTGGCGAAGGGCCCCCAGTCGCCACGCTCGGCGAGCCAGCGCAACCAACGCAGTTTCATCCAGTTGGCCTGGGGCAGATCGCCGTGTTCGGCGAGAAATTTCTCGATCTCGGCGTTGCTGGCGGTTTTCAGCCGGGCGGTCAGTTCGTCGTAGGCTAGGTACGGTTCAAGCGGGTAGCTGCGCAGGGTGTCCTGATAGCGCAAGTAAGGGCCTGAGTCGCCCTTGGCCAGGGCGCGCTTGGCCTCGTCGTAGAGTTGGCGTTGCTGAGCGAGATCGACAGCCTGGGCTGCTTGAACGGCGCAGGTGGAAAGAAGCAGGCACGATAAAAAGTTGAAAAGACGGCTGCGCATGAGACTTCCGAGCAAAAAAACGGGTAAGTGGCGACAAGGCCGACACGGATTGTCGGGTAGCTTAGCCTTTTGCCGGCGACGGGCGAAAGTTTTGCCGGGCGCTGTACGCAACTTGATACTAATTGTCATCTTGCTCGGCTCATTGGCAAAAATCGCGGCCGCCTCATAGCCCAACTCAGGTAGAATACGCGCCCGGTTTTTGGAGAAGCTCATGACCCTGCTCAAATTCAGCGATGTGTCCCTTGCTTTCGGCGCCATGCCGTTGTTGGACAAGGTGTCCTGGCAGATCGCCCGTGGTGAGCGGGTGTGCATCATCGGTCGCAATGGCACAGGCAAATCCAGCATGCTGAAGCTGGTCAAGGGCGATCAGAAGCCCGATGACGGCTCCGTCTGGCGTGCGCCCGGACTCAAGATCGGCGAATTGCCGCAAGAGCTGCCGGTGGCCGACGGGCGAACCGTGTTCGATGTCGTGGCCGAGGGCCTGGATGGCGTCGGTGAGTTGCTCGCGCAATATCACCATCTGAGCCAGAACATTGTCACCGATGCCGATCTGGACAAACTGATGCATGTCCAGCACGACCTTGAGGCTCGTGACGGCTGGCGTTTGCAGCAACTGGTCGACAGCACCCTGAGTCGCCTGCAGTTGCCCGCCGACAAGACCCTCGCTGAGTTGTCCGGCGGCTGGCGTCGTCGCGTGCTGCTGGCCCAGGCGCTGGTGTCCGAGCCGGACTTGCTGCTGCTCGATGAGCCGACCAACCACTTGGACATCGGTGCGATTGCCTGGTTGGAAGAGGCCCTGAAGGATTTCCAGGGCGCTGTGCTGTTTATTACCCACGACCGTTCTTTCCTGCAAAACCTGGCGACCCGCATCCTTGAGCTGGATCGTGGCGGCCTGATCGACTGGAATGGCGACTACGCCAGCTTCCTCGTGCACAAGGAAGCGTCCCTGGCCGCTGAAGAAACTGCCAACGCATTGTTCGACAAGCGCCTGGCCCAGGAAGAAGTCTGGATTCGCCAGGGCATCAAGGCCCGGCGTACCCGTAACGAAGGCCGCGTGCGGGCGTTGAAGGCCCTGCGCGTAGAGCGCAGTGAGCGTCGCGAGCGCACCGGTAAGGCGAATATCCAACTGGAAACCGCCGACAAATCCGGCAAACAGGTCATGGTCCTCGACAACGTCAGCTTTGCCCACCCAGGCGGCCCGTTCTTGATCAAGGATTTCTCCATGGTCCTGCAGCGCGGCGACCGGATTGGCCTGCTGGGGGCCAACGGTACCGGCAAGACGACGCTGTTGAAGCTAATGCTCAGCGGGCTGGTGCCGACTAGCGGCAAAGTGGAAGAGGGCACCCGTATCGACGTGGCCTACTTCGATCAGTTGCGTCATCAACTGGACCTGGAAAAGACCGTGATCGATAACGTCGCCGAAGGTCGCGACTTTATCGATATCGATGGCCAGAGCCGTCATGTGCTCAGCTACCTCGGTGACTTCCTGTTCAGTCCGCAGCGTGCGCGAACGCCGGTCAAGGCTTTGTCCGGTGGCGAGCGTGCGCGTTTGCTGCTGGCCAAGCTGTTCAGCAAACCGGCGAATCTGCTGGTGCTCGATGAACCGACCAATGACCTCGATGTGGAAACCCTCGAGCTGCTGGAGGAGGTGCTGTTGACCTTCCAGGGCACCGTGTTGATGGTCAGCCACGACCGGGTATTCCTCGATAACGTAGTGACCAGCACCTTGGTCTTCGAAGGCGAAGGCAAGGTTCGTGAATACGTCGGTGGTTATCAGGACTGGTTGCGCCAGGGCGGCTCGCCCCGGCTGTTGGGCGTGACCGAGAACAAGTCGGGCAAGGCCGAGCTGAATTCGGCGGTGGTGAGCGCACCCGCGGCGCCGGTGGCGGCCGTGGCCGAAGCTCCGGCAGCGAAAAAGAAGCTCAGTTACAAGCTGCAGCGCGAGCTGGAAGCCCTGCCGAGCGAGATCGACGCCAAGGAGCAGGAGATTGCCGCTGTCGAGGCCGAAATGGCCGAGACGGGTTTCTATCAGCGCCCTGCGACTGAAACGGCAGCAGTGATTGCCCGGCTGGAAAAACTCCAGGCTGAACTGGACCTGATGGTGGAGCGTTGGGCAGAGTTGGATGCCTGATTGATCGACTGGCAAGCAAAAGCCCGGCTTCATGCCGGGCTTTTTTGATGATCAGCTCTTGCTCTGCAGGCGGACCGCGAGAACGTCACACGGAGCGCCGTGTAGCACGTCATTGGCGGTAGATCCGAGCAGCAAGGCCAGCCCGTGGCGGCCGTGACTGCCGACCACGATCAGGTCGCAGGCCTGTTCCTTGGCCAGGTGATGAATTTCCTGGCGGGGCTGGCCGTAGGTCAGGTGACTGGTATCTTGCGACAGCTCGGGATACTTGAGGATCAGCCGCTCCAGGCGCTCCTTGGCCTGATCGAACTGTTGCTGCTGCAATTGGGACAGGTCCATCGGCACATCGCCGCCGAAGGCCATGGCCATGGGCTCGACGATATGCACCAGGGACAATTTGGCGCTGTTGCTGACCGACAGTTCGCGTGCGCGATGAATGACCGGGTCGCATTCTTCCGTCAAGTCGACGGCAACGAGAATGTGGTGGTAGGGCATGGAAGGCACCTCCTGAGGATCGCAATTGCTTTAAGTATGGCTCGTTTCATGCGGATTGGTTCAGCGGCGACCCAATGGCTCATGAATAATGTTCGGGGAGTAGAAATATGACGGTCTGGATAGTGGTGTCAATCCTGGCGGTAGTTCTCAGCCCTCTGGCCTGGTTGCGTCCTTCGCGCCGCCAGAGCGGCCAGATGGCCCTGCGTATGGAGGCACGCCGCATCGGCCTGGGCATGCAACTGGCGCCCCAGGAGTGGCCGCACTGGCTGACACAGGAACCACCCAGTCCGTGTGCCCAATACCACCGGCCCCGCCGTGGTCAGGACCCGGCGTGTTGGAGCTACTGGCAGACTGAGCCTGGGGTTTGGGTCAACCGATGGCGCGAGGTGCTGGTAGATGATGCCTTGCTGGTTCATTTCAGGACATTGCCGGCCAATGTGTTCAAGGTCGAGGCAGACAAGCAGATGATCGCGTTGTACTGGGGTGAGCGCGGTGAGGTGCTGGTATTACAGGACATCGCAGCTGTACTCAAGGCGCTGGCCTGAGGCAAGTAAGCGAGCCGCAATGGCGCTGGCATCGCGACGGGAAAACAGTCAAATTACGACCCGACAGGCTATATGAGTCTGGGTAGGTCAAGCAGGCTGACCAAGCAGTGTGGCGAGGCTTATGCTTCGGCTTCATAAAAAATGCCCTATTTTCTACCAAGCTGTTTCTTGGGATCTGGTAGGTTTATTCCCTTATCGTTGCCTGATCTGGTCGCTTGGTGGGGTATTGTTTCCGTGAATGAGACGTCATCAGGCCCGCTGCTGGCGTACTCGTCGGCCTTGAAAGTGACTGGAAAATCGCATTTTTAGGGAGTGTTTTCGACAATTGACAATTGTCTCGAATTCCGTGATCGTGTTTACACCCAAATCAAACGGGCGTATGAATTGAGCGTTTGTCTGATCAGACAACTCTTACAGAATCCCGACTATCGCGTCGGCGGGTTCGCCTGGCAGCTTGGCGTAGCAGCGATGATGAGGTCAATGCCGGGTCAGAAGTTAGCGTCCGACGCGTACTGTTCAGCTTCCATATCGTGGAGATCAGTTGATGATTTACGAAGGTAAAGCCATCACGGTTAAGGCTCTTGAAAGTGGTATCGTCGAACTGACGTTCGACCTCAAGGGTGAGTCCGTCAACAAGTTCAACCGTCTAACCCTGAACGAGTTGCGTCAGGCGGTAGGCGCCATCAAGGCCGATGCCTCGATCAAGGGTGTCATTGTCAGCAGCGGCAAGGACGTGTTTATCGTCGGCGCCGACATCACCGAATTTGTCGACAACTTCAAGCTGCCCGATGCCGAGCTCCTGGCGGGTACCCTCGAAGCCAGCAGGATTTTCAGCGATTTCGAGGACCTGGCCGTACCGACCGTTGCCGCAATCAATGGCATCGCCCTGGGTGGCGGCCTGGAAATGTGCCTGGCCGCGGATTTTCGCGTGATGTCCACCCGTGCGAAGATTGGTCTGCCGGAAGTCAAGCTGGGAATCTATCCGGGCTTTGGTGGCACCGTGCGCTTGCCGCGCCTGATCGGTGCGGACAATGCCATCGAGTGGATTGCCGCCGGTAAGGAAAACAGTGCCGAAGACGCTCTGAAGGTCGGTGCCGTCGATGCCGTGGTCGCTCCGGAAAAGCTGCGGGCAGCCGCCCTGGAACTGGTCAAGCGCGCCATTGGCGGCGAGATCGATCATAAAGCCAGGCGCCAGCCCAAGCTGGACAAGCTCAAGCTCAATGCCATCGAGCAGATGATGGCGTTCGAAACCGCCAAGGGGTTTGTCGCCGGTCAGGCCGGTCCGAACTACCCGGCTCCGGTCGAAGCGATCAAGGCAATCCAGAAAGCCGCCAACTTCGGTCGCGACAAGGCGCTGGAAATTGAGGCCGCCGGTTTCGTGAAACTGGCCAAGACCTCGGCTGCACAGAGCCTGATCGGGCTGTTCCTGAATGACCAGGAGTTGAAGAAAAAGGCCAGGGTCTATGACGAAATCGCCAAGGAGGTGAAACAGGCCGCCGTGTTGGGCGCCGGTATCATGGGCGGTGGCATCGCTTATCAGTCGGCGTCCAAGGGAACGCCGATCCTGATGAAGGACATCAACGAGCACGGCATCGAGCAGGGGCTGGCGGAAGCCGCCAAGCTGCTGGTCGGTCGCGTCGACAAGGGCCGCATGAGCGCGGCGAAGATGGCCGAAGTGCTCAACGGCATTCGTCCGACCCTGTCCTACGGCGACTTCGGTCATGTCGATCTGGTGGTCGAAGCGGTAGTCGAGAACCCAAAGGTCAAGCAGGCAGTACTGGCGGAAGTGGAAGCCCAGGTCAGGGAAAATGCGATCCTTGCGTCCAACACCTCGACCATTTCCATCAGCCTGCTGGCCAAGGCCCTCAAACGTCCGGAAAATTTCGTCGGCATGCACTTCTTTAACCCGGTGCATATGATGCCGCTGGTGGAAGTGATCCGTGGCGAGAAGTCCAGCGAACAAGCGATTGCCACTACCGTGGCCTATGCCAAGAAGATGGGCAAGAACCCGATCGTGGTCAACGACTGTCCAGGCTTTTTGGTCAACCGTATCCTGTTCCCGTACTTCGGCGGTTTCGCCAAGCTGGTCAGCGCTGGCGTGGACTTCGTCCGTATCGACAAGGTCATGGAGAAGTTCGGCTGGCCGATGGGCCCGGCCTATCTGATGGACGTGGTCGGCATCGATACCGGTCATCATGGCCGCGATGTGATGGCCGAAGGTTTCCCGGACCGCATGAAGGACGACCGTCGTTCGGCTGTCGATGCCTTGTATGAGGCCAAGCGCCTGGGTCAGAAGAACGGCAAGGGCTTCTACGCCTACGAGACCGACAAGCGCGGCAAACAGAACAAAGTCACCGACTCTTCGGTGTTGGAAGTGCTCAAGCCGATCATCTACGAGCAGCGTGAAGTGAGCGACGAGGACATCATCAACTGGATGATGATCCCGTTGTGCCTGGAAACCGTGCGCTGCCTGGAAGACGGTATCGTCGAGACTGCCGCCGAAGCCGACATGGGGTTGGTCTATGGTATTGGTTTCCCGCCCTTCCGTGGCGGTGCGTTGCGCTACATCGATTCCATCGGTGTGGCCGAATTCGTTGCCCTGGCCGATCAGTACGCCGACCTGGGCGCGCTGTACCACCCGACCGCGAAGCTGCGCGAAATGGCCAAGAACGGCCAGCGGTTTTTCGGTTAAGCGCCCACACCAGAGCGAGAGTGAACGATATGAGCTTGAATCCTAGAGACGTCGTGATTGTCGACTTCGGTCGTACTCCGATGGGCCGCTCCAAGGGCGGCATGCACCGCAACACCCGCGCCGAGGACATGTCGGCGCACCTGATCAGCAAGCTGCTGGAACGCAACGTCAAGGTCGACCCGAACGAAGTCGAGGACGTGATCTGGGGCTGTGTGAACCAGACCCTGGAGCAGGGCTGGAACATCGCGCGCATGGCATCGCTGATGACCCAGATCCCGCACACCGCTGCCGGTCAGACCGTCAGTCGCCTGTGCGGCTCGTCGATGAGCGCGCTGCACACCGCCGCCCAGGCAATCATGACCGGCAATGGTGACGTCTTCCTCGTCGGCGGCGTCGAGCATATGGGCCATGTCGGAATGATGCACGGTGTCGATCCTAACCCGCACATGTCGCTGTACGCGGCGAAGGCCTCGGGCATGATGGGCCTGACCGCCGAGATGCTTGGCAAGATGCACGGCATTACCCGCGAGCAGCAGGATGCCTTTGGCGTGCGCTCCCATCAGTTGGCTCACAAGGCCACGGTGGAAGGTAAGTTCAAGGACGAAATCATCCCGATGCAGGGTTATGACGAAAATGGTTTCCTGAAAGTGTTCGACTACGACGAAACCATTCGTCCGGAAACGACCCTGGAAAGCCTGGCGGCGTTGAAGCCGGCGTTCAACCCCAAGGGCGGCACCGTGACGGCAGGCACTTCGTCGCAGATCACCGATGGTGCTTCGTGCATGATTGTGATGTCGGCGCAGCGTGCCCAGGACCTCGGGATCCAGCCTCTGGCGGTGATCCGCTCGATGGCGGTGGCGGGTGTAGATCCAGCGATCATGGGCTATGGTCCGGTACCGGCGACCCAGAAAGCGCTGAAGCGCGCGGGCCTGGCGATCTCCGATATCGACTTCTTGGAGCTCAACGAAGCCTTCGCCGCACAGGCCTTGCCGGTGCTGAAGGATCTGAAAGTGCTCGACAAGATGAACGACAAGATTAACCTGCACGGCGGTGCCATTGCTCTGGGCCACCCGTTCGGTTGTTCCGGTGCGCGAATCTCCGGCACCTTGCTCAACGTGATGAAGCAGAATGGCGGGACCTTTGGGGTCTCCACCATGTGCATCGGTCTCGGCCAGGGCATTGCCACCGTCTTCGAACGCGTCTAAGTGTCTCGTCGATGGAATCCGGGGCCTAGTGCCCCGGTTTTTGTTTTTTAAAATTTTTTTATTTTTATTTTGTAAGAGGTCGAGACATGAAATTGCAGCCTGGGCTCTATCAGCATTATAAGGGGCCGCAGTACCGTGTTTTCAGCGTGGCACGGCATTCCGAGACTGAGGAGGAAGTGGTGTTTTACCAAGCGTTGTATGGCGATTGCGGCTTCTGGGTACGTCCTTTGAGCATGTTCCTGGAGTCGGTCGAGGTTGACGGCGAACGGGTCCCGCGCTTTGCTTTGGTGCAAGCCGAACCGAGCCTTTTTTCCAGGCCATGAGTGCGGGTTGCACGGAACCCCGCGCTTGACCTCACGTTGTTGCCACTATATATAGCGATGCCGCGCCCGACGCGGGCTGCGCTCTCACTTCAAGCATTCAGGAATTTTCCGATCCATGGGCAAATCGCTGGTCATTGTGGAATCCCCGGCTAAGGCCAAGACCATCAACAAGTACTTGGGTACCCAGTACGTGGTGAAGTCGAGTATCGGCCATATCCGAGACCTGCCCACCAGCGGTTCGGCGAGTGCCGCCAAAGAACCTGCCGCCAAGCGTGGCAAGGCTGGCGCTGGCGAAGCGCCGGTGCTCTCGGCAAAAGAGAAGGCGCGCAAGCAGCTTGTCTCGCGCATGGGCGTCGATCCGGATCATGGCTGGAAAGCCCGTTACGAAATCCTTCCTGGCAAGGAGAAGGTGATCGAGGAGCTGCGCCGGCTCGCCAAGGATGCTGACACCATCTACCTCGCAACCGACTTGGACCGCGAAGGGGAGGCCATTGCCTGGCACCTGCGCGAAGCCATCGGCGGTGACGACAGCCGCTACAAGCGCGTGGTGTTCAACGAAATTACCAAGAAGGCAATCCAGGAAGCCTTCTCCAAGCCGGGCGAGCTGGACCTGGATCGCGTCAATGCCCAGCAGGCGCGACGTTTCCTCGATCGCGTGGTGGGTTACATGGTTTCGCCGCTGCTGTGGGCCAAGATCGCCCGTGGCCTGTCCGCCGGTCGTGTGCAGTCGGTGGCGGTGAAATTGGTGGTCGAGCGCGAGCGCGAAATTCGCGCATTCAACCCGGAAGAATACTGGGAAATCCACGCCGACCTGGGCACCACTAAGGGCGCCAAGGTGCGCTTCGAAGTGGCCCGGGAAAAAGGCGAGGCCTTCAAGCCACTCAACGAAGCCCAGGCCATGGCGGCACTGGAGAAGCTCCGGGCATCGGCCTATACCATCGCCAAGCGCGAAGACAAACCGACCAGCAGCAAGCCCTCGGCCCCGTTCATCACCTCCACCCTGCAGCAAGCCGCAAGCAACCGCCTGGGCTTCGGGGTGAAGAAGACCATGATGATGGCCCAGCGTCTATATGAGGCCGGCTACATCACCTATATGCGTACCGACTCGACCAACCTCTCGGTCGATGCCGTGGCGATGGCACGCAGCTACATCGAGAGCGAGTTCGGCAAGAAGTACCTGCCGGACTCGCCAAACGTCTACAGCAGCAAGGAAGGCGCCCAGGAGGCTCACGAAGCGATCCGTCCTTCCGATGCCAATACCGAGCCGAGCAAGTTGTCGGGTATGGAGCGTGATGCCGAGCGCCTTTACGAACTGATCTGGCGCCAGTTTCTCGCCTGCCAGATGCTGCCGGCGCAGTACTTGTCGACCACCGTGACGGTGGGGGCCGGTGACTTCGAGTTGCGTGCCAAGGGGCGCATCCTGAAGTTCGACGGCTATACCCGCGTGATGCCACAGATCGCCAAGCCGGGCGATGATGATGTGCTGCCGGAGATGAGCCAGGGCGATGTGCTCAAGCTGATCCAGCTCGACCCGAGCCAGCACTTCACCAAACCGCCGGCGCGTTACTCCGAAGCCAGCCTGGTCAAGGAAATGGAAAAGCGTGGCATTGGTCGTCCTTCGACTTATGCGGCGATCATTTCCACCATCCAGGACCGTGGCTATGTGGCGCTGCACAACCGTCGCTTTTACTCCGAGAAGATGGGCGACATTGTCACCGAGCGCCTCGCGGAGAGCTTCTCGAACCTGATGGACTACGGTTTCACCGCCGGCATGGAAGAGAACCTCGATGACGTGGCCCAGGGCGAGCGTGACTGGAAAAACGTGCTCGACGAGTTCTACGGCGACTTCAAGAAGAAGCTCGAAGTGGCCGAAGGCGCGGAAAACGGCATGCGTGCCAACCAGCCGGTCATGACCGACATCCCGTGCCTGACCTGTGGCCGACCGATGCAGATTCGTACCGCATCCACGGGAGTGTTCCTCGGCTGCTCGGGTTACAGTCTGCCGCCCAAAGAACGCTGCAAGGCGACCGTCAATCTGGTTCCCGGCGACGAGATCGCCGCTGACGATGAGGGCGAGTCGGAATCGCTGGTGCTGCGTGGCAAGCATCGCTGCCCGATTTGCAGCACGGCAATGGATGCCTACCTGCTGGACGAGAAACGCAAGTTGCATATCTGTGGCAACAACCCGGATTGCGCCGGCTACGAGATCGAAGAGGGCAGCTACCGGATCAAGGGCTATGAAGGCCCGAGCCTGGAATGCGACAAGTGCGGCAGCGAAATGCAGCTCAAGACCGGTCGCTTCGGCAAGTTCTTCGGTTGCACCAATCCGACCTGCAAGAATACCCGCAAGCTGCTCAAGAGCGGTGACGCGGCACCGCCGAAGATGGATCCGGTGAAGATGCCGGAGCTCAAGTGCGAAAAGGTCAACGATACCTACATCTTGCGTGACGGTGCGTCCGGCCTGTTCCTGGCGGCCAGCCAGTTCCCGAAAAACCGTGAGACCCGTGCGCCGCTGGTGATCGAGATCGTTCCTCACAAGGACGAGATCGATCCCAAGTACCACTTCCTCTGTGAAGCGCCGAAGAAGGACCCGGACGGGCGTCCGGCAGTCATTCGCTACAGCCGCAAGACCAAGGAGCAGTACGTGCAGAGCGAAGTCGATGGCAAGCCGACCGGTTGGAAGGCGTTCTACGACGGTGGCAAGTGGAAGGTCGAGGACAAGCGTCAGGGCGCCTGATGTCCGCTATCTCGTAGTGGCAAGGCCGTGTGAAGACCTGGGGTTTCACGCGGCCTTGGTCTTTTTGGCTTGCCGCAAGCCGGGTCGATCCCTGAAACTGTCCGACTCGCCTGTGGCTTTTTGTCTGGAGTGCGCCGTCATGGCCAATGAACTCTACACTCGCACCAACCAGAAGATTTTTTACGCGGGCCTGGCGCTTGAGGCCTTGGGCAAGGCCGAGGAAAGCCGGGCTCTAAACGCGCTGGCGCTGATCCAGGCCGAGCGTGAAGCGGCGGTATTCCACCTGTATGGCGCCTTGCTCGGGCTGTGCCATGAAATTGCCGGTTTCTACCGGCTGCCCCAGGCCAATGCGCCGCGTGCCGAGCTATTGCTGACCCGGGAAGCGCTGGCATCCATTGCTATTCCGGAAATGGCCGAGCTGGTCGAGTTGGCCCACAGCCCGCAAACCTGGCTGGCCCGGCTGATCGCCGCGCACACGGCCTTGTACTTGCCGCCCCAGATGCCCAGGAAAGCCAAGGGAGACGTGTTGCAACCGTTGATCGTGGCGGTCGGCCTGGACGAGGAGGAAACTCCGCAGCTGGGGCGCGAGGAGCTGGAGGGCTGGCGACAGAACCTCAAGGGTTTGGCGATCCGCTTTCGCGATGGACTGAACGAGTGCTAATTCGTTGGGTGGGGCTGTAGGCTCCGTCTGTCAGTTGTTCATCAAGCAGTAAAGAAAGCTGTTGAGATCTTGAGCGAGTTGCCACGGATGACTGATATAATCCTGGCCTTTCGTGGAGAACAGATTTTTATGCCTACGTCCTTTCTAGAAATCGTCGAACTGCCGGACGGCCGTATCGAGCTGCGCCGGGCCGAGGACGAAGGTTCTCTGGTTACCTTGAACTTCTCTGAAGATGCCAAAGTGTTCCTGCAGGGCCAGCATGTCGAAGTAGCCAAAGCCATGTTGAGCGTCGGTGTGCAGATGGCGGGGCGATTGGTAGAAGGCGAGCTTGAGAAAGAAGACGGTCCGCGCGTTCTTCATTGAAGCTGCCAACCGTTTTCTAGCGTAGATCATCGATTCTGATCGACTTCCCTGTTCAGCATACGCGCTAAGAGTGCCTGCGGCGCCTCTGTCTAGCCCAAACGAATATTCAGGCTTTGCGCATCACCCTTGCGGGCTGCGCTGATCAATTGTTGGCGAGCGCTGTTGCTCAGCGGATTGAGCCAACTGACCACGGTATGGCTGCGTCCCAGGCGCAAGGCTTCGCAAGTCAGCTGCTGGGCATTCTGGGCGCTACTGGGTTGCAGCAGCAGGATTCGCTCGCGATTCAATCCTGCTTCCCGCAGCCAGGCCTGGGTCAGGCTCGACGGCGGGGCGATCAGGGTCAACCAGCGGGCATCCTGGTCCTGGCTCAGTTCACGCAGGATGGGCGCCAGCAGGCTCAGGCAATTCCCGCCACGTAACGACAATTCGCTGAAGACCTCGGACTCGGTGCTCCAGGGCGTTTCAACCACTTCCGTGAGAAGCGGAGCCAGCGGCTGCGCCATGAAAGCTTCGAACAAGGGCAACTGTGCGTGTTGTGGAGTTTGCGGAAATTGCATGATGCCTCCTTCAGCGGCGAATGACGCCGACACTCAAACCTTCGATGACGAAGTCCTGATCTTTCAGGTTGACTTCGATGGGGGCGAACTCGGGGTTTTCAGCCAGCAGCCAGACCTTGCTGCCTTCGCGCTTGAAGCGCTTGACGGTGACTTCCTCGCCGATCCGCGCCACCACGATCTGGCCGTTGCGGGCTTCGCGGCACGTATGCACGGCCAGCAGGTCACCGTCGAAAATGCCGACGTCCTTCATGCTCATGCCGTGAACGCGCAACAGGTAGTCGGCTCGGGGATGGAAGAAGGTCGGATTGATGTTGCAGGATTCCTCGACATGCTGTTGGGCGAGAATCGGCGCGCCTGCGGCGACCCGGCCGATGATCGGCAAGGTGGACTCGTCGGCCTTGGCCTCGAAGCCAGGAATACGAATGCCGCGCGAGGCGCCAGGGGTCATTTCGATGGCACCCTTGCGCGCCAGGGCCTTGAGGTGCTCCTCGGCCGCGTTCGGTGACTTGAAACCCAGTTCCAGGGCAATCTCCGCGCGGGTCGGCGGATAACCGTTATCCTCCAGGCAGCGTTTGATAAAAACCAGAATCTCAGCTTGGCGTGGCGTCAGTTTTAGCATCTCGATCGCTCTGTTTTTTTATACAGTGACTGGGATTATATACAGTGGAAGGCACTTGGCAATCCTCCTTTTCAAAGCGTCCGCCGGACGGTTGTCGGGAAGGTTGCCGACAACTGAGTCGAGCACTGTGCTACAGGTCCCGATTTCTATGATTTAATACCTGACCGGCCGGCCACGAATGGACTGTCAGACTTGACATTTTTTGAATTGAAACGTATGTTTCAAACAAGTGTTTGTCAGGCGGAATAATCGTGGCCCAATCGGAAACCGTTGAACGCATTCTCGATGCCGCCGAGCAATTGTTCGCGGAAAAAGGTTTCGCCGAGACCTCATTGCGATTGATCACCAGCAAGGCGGGCGTCAATCTGGCGGCGGTGAATTACCACTTCGGCTCAAAGAAAGCCCTTATCCAGGCGGTGTTTTCGCGCTTCCTCGGACCATTCTGCATCAGCCTTGACCGCGAGCTGGAGCAGCGCCTGGCCAGGCCCGAGGTCAAGTCGAGCCTGGAGGATCTGCTGGAAATCCTTGTCGAGCAGGCGTTGGTGGTGCAGCCGCGCAGCGGCAACGACCTGTCGATCTTCATGCGCTTGCTGGGGTTGGCGTTCAGCCAGAGCCAGGGTCACTTGCGGCGCTATCTGGAAGACATGTACGGCAGGGTGTTCCGTCGCTACATGCTCCTGGTCAATGAGGCGGCCCCGCGTATTCCGCCGATCGAATTGTTCTGGCGCGTCCACTTCATGTTGGGGGCGGCGGCGTTCAGCATGTCCGGGATCAAGGCGTTGCGAGCGATTGCCGAGACCGATTTCGGCGTCAACACCTCGATCGAGACCGTAATGCGCCTGATGGTGCCGTTCCTCGCGGCCGGCATGCGTGCGGACAGTGGCGTGACGGATGAAGCCATGGCTGGCGCCCAGTTACGGCCGCGTAGCAAGTCGAGCGTGCCGGTCGCCGCCAAGGCCTGATGTATTTTTTTCACAAGGATTTTCTATGAGTACTGCCCTGCAAGGCTCCCTGATGGTCGACATCGCCGGTACGTGGCTGACGGCTGAAGATCGTCAGTTGCTGCGCCAGCCGCAAGTGGGTGGGCTGATCATCTTCGCACGCAATATCGAGCATCCGCGCCAGGTGCGCGAACTGAGTGCGTCGATCCGTGCGATTCGCCCCGACCTGTTGCTGGCGGTCGACCAGGAGGGTGGCCGCGTGCAGCGCTTGCGCCAGGGCTTTGTGCGCTTGCCGGCGATGCGCGCCATTGCTGACAATCCGAACGCCGAATACCTGGCCGAGCAATGCGGCTGGCTGATGGCAACGGAAGTCCTGGCCGTAGGGCTTGACCTGAGCTTTGCGCCAGTACTCGACCTGGATCACCAGCGTAGCGCGGTGGTGGGTAGCCGCGCCTTCGAGGGCGACCCCGAGCGTGCGGCGTTGCTGGCCGGTGCCTTTATCCGTGGGATGAAGGACGCTGGCATGGCGGCCACCGGCAAGCATTTTCCGGGGCATGGTTGGGCCGAGGCGGATTCCCATGTGGCGATCCCCGTCGATGAGCGCAGCCTGGAGGTTATCCGTAGCCATGACCTGGTGCCTTTCGCACGGTTGAGCCAGCAGTTGGCGGCGGTGATGCCGGCCCATGTGATTTACCCACAGGTCGATGCGCAGCCTGCCGGGTTTTCCCGGCGTTGGTTGCAGGAGATCCTGCGTGGTGAGTTGCAATTCGACGGGGTCATCTTCAGCGATGACTTGTCGATGGCCGGTGCCCATGTGGTTGGCGATGCCGCCAGTCGCATCGAAGCGGCGTTGTCAGCCGGTTGCGATATGGGCCTGGTGTGCAACGACCGGGCGGCGGCGGAGTTGGCGCTTGGCGCGGTCCAGCGCCTGCGGGTGACGCCGTCGCCCCGTATCGCGAGGATGCGCGGGCAGGGGTTTGCTCGCACCGATTACCGTCAGGAGCCGCGTTGGCTGACGGCTATCGAAGCCCTCAGGGACGCCCAATTGATTGATTGAGCCCCTCTGGCAAGCGGTCTCGGTGCCGGCTGATAGCTGTCGGTCGAGCCGTTTGGAACTCATGCTTCGCTAAGTTGATTGGGTGGGCAACGGCGCAAACAGCGCCTCGATATCGTCGTTCTGTAACTGCCAGTCGCCGGCCTGGCGCCCGTCGAGCACGCCCGCGGCGAGGGCGGATTTTTCCTGTTGCAGATGTTGGATCTTCTCCTCCACCGTGCCGCGAGCGATCATTTTGTAGACGAACACCGGTTTTTCCTGGCCAATCCGGTACGCGCGGTCGGTTGCCTGGTTTTCCGCCGCCGGATTCCACCACGGGTCGTAGTGGATCACGGTGTCGGCCTCGGTGAGGTTCAGGCCGACGCCACCGGCCTTGAGGCTGATCAGGAAAATCTGCAATTTCCCGCTCTGGAAGTCCTTGACCGGAGTCCTTCGATCCCGGGTCTGTCCGGTCAGCTGCGCATAGGCCACATTGCGCTTTTGTAGCTCCACCTCGATTAACGCCAGCATCGAGGTGAACTGGGAGAACAGCAGGATCCGTCGGCCCTCGGCAAACAACTCATCGAGCATTTCCATCAGGCTGTCGAGCTTGCCGGAAGCGCTGCCACGCGCCGGCAGGGTGGCGCCGTTGACCAGGCGCAGGTCGCAGCAGACCTGGCGCAGCTTGAGCAGGGCTTCGAGAATGATGATCTGGCTGCGGGCCACGCCTTTGCGAGTGATTTCGTCGCGGACTTTCCGGTCCATCGCCAGGCGCATGGTCTCGTAGACGTCGCGCTGGGCCTCGTTGAGTTCAACCCAGTGAATAATTTCGGTCTTGGGCGGCAGTTCGGTGGCCACCTGTTCCTTGGTCCGACGCAGCAGAAAAGGTTTGATCCGACCGTTGAGGTGTTGCAGGCGGACTTCGCTGGCGCGGTTTTCGATGGGCACGCGGTAGTCGCGGTTGAAGCGCTTGATATCTCCCAACCAGCCCGGCAGGAGGAAGTGGAACAACGACCAGAGTTCGCCGAGGTGGTTTTCCAGCGGCGTGCCGCTCAGGCACAGGCGCTGGCGTGCATTCAGCTCGCGGGCGGCGTGGGCGGCCTTGCTGCCGGGGTTTTTGATGTACTGCGCCTCATCGAGCACCAACACATGCAACGGTTGCAGCTTGAGTTTCTCGATGTCCTTGGGCAGTAGGGCATAGGTGGTGAGGATCAGGTCGTAATTTTGCAGTTGTGCGAAATGTTTTTTGCGGGCGGCGCCGTACAGTGCCAGGACCTTGAGCTGGGGAGTGAAATGTGCGGCTTCGTCGACCCAATTGGGTATCAGGCTGGTGGGCATCACTACCATGCAGGGGCAGTCGAGGCGTCCGGCATGCTTTTCGCTGAGCATATGCGCCAGGGTCTGCAAGGTCTTGCCCAGGCCCATGTCGTCGGCGAGGATCCCGCCGACTTGCAATTGCCGTAGCGATTGCATCCAGCTCAGGCCTTCGTGTTGGTAGGGGCGCAAGGTGGCGTTGAGCCCCTTGGGAATGCAGGCCTGATACTCGCGGATATCGCGCAGGCGCTCGGCGAAGTTACGAATCTGTTCGCCGCCTTCCCAGAGCAGCGGCAAGCCGTCGAGAGGGTTGAGGCGCGTGGCATCGGCGCGGCTCAGACGTAGGGCGGTGGCGCCGGGTTCTTCCAGGTAGAACTCGCCGAGGGTGATCAGCACCGGCTTGAGGCGCCCGTAGGGCAGCGCTACTTGCAGCGGCCCGTGGCTGCCGTTGGGCGAGGCGGGGATATTCACCAGGATCAGCTCGTCGTCTCGGCGCCGGGCCAGACGCTCGGGGTTGAGTAGTTCGGTGTGGGAGCGCATCAGATTGAGCAGAATCGGCAGCAGGCTCAGGCGTTCGCCATTGACGATGATCCCCAATTCGAGGTCGAACCAGTCGCGCCCCGGTGCTTCGTCGACAGTGGCGTACCAGTCGTCGATGGTGCTCAGGTCGAAACCGAAATCCTCGTCGATCTGCAACTCCCAGCCCTGACTGCGCAAACCTGGCAGCTCGTTGAGGGTGAAGTTCAGCCAGGCGCTGTCGTTGACCATCTCGTACAGATCGCCGGCGCTTTCCGGCAGGGCCTTGCTTTGTCGCGTGGCGATCTTGAAGCCGAGCAGGCGCAACTGCTCGCGGCCAGTCTTTTCTGCTTCGGGCTGGCGCTTGATACGCAGGCTCTGGTGCTCCTGGCGCAGGATAATATCGGCGTTTTTCTGTCCGCTGACGTACTCGCCCAGGTAGTTAAACGACAGTGCCGCACGGTGCTGGATGTAGCGCTGCATGCGTCCGTTGCGCGGTTCGAAGGCGCTGAACGCGACGCTGGCCAACCACAGGCGCGGCACGGGCATGACGTCTTCGACGAGCTGCTGGGGCAGCGCGGGAGGGCGGGCATCCAACACCGCCTGCAGCTTTTCCAGCAGTTCGGCGTCTTGTTCCGCTGCTGGGTAGGCCAGGGTTTCCTGGACTTTCAACAAGACCGCCGCGGTGTGCTTGCAGTAGCTGCGAACCGGACAGGTGCAGTTGGCATCGACAATCAGCAAGGTGCCCTTGGCTGACTCGCGAAGGTGAACGGTTTGGCGGTAGACATTGCCACCGGAGCCTTCGCAACTGGCGGTGATGGTGCTATCACCGACCTGGACAATTCTCACCCGGTTTTCCACGGCGTAGCGCCTGCCACGTTCCAGGCTCTGTTCCTTGAAGCGGCTGACCCATGACGGCGCGAGTGGCTTGGTCATGGAGGGCGTCAGGGATGAGGGCATCGGCTGGTCACTGGTCCAGGTTCTGTGGCGGCGCTTCGCGTTTGGAGGCTGACAGCGAGGTCACCTTGAGCAGCAGGGCGAGGTGCCCGCTGTCGAGGAAGTTGAGTTGACCGTTCTTGATCTGGCTGATCTGGTTCAGGCGTTCACTGGCACTGACCACGCCGTTGCTGTCGAAGCGGTTGACCCAGAACAGAGCTTCCACGTCGGTGAAACGCTTGAGCGTGAGGCTCAACGTGCCCTCCACGGGAAACTGGCCGAACTGTTCCTGGCCGGCAGTGATCGAGACCTTGCTCGGTTGGTCGCTGAGTGACTGCTGCCAGCTCTTGTGCAGCAATACTTCATAGTTGCCGCTGGCGCCGAGCTTGGCGACCATGTCGTTCAGCGCCGGCGTGCGCTCGTCGCCAGTGGTAACAGGTCTGGCGCCCTTGGCCCAGTCTTCGGGAGCCGGTTGGCTGAGGAACGGTTGTTCGAGGTTTTGTCGGATCAGGATCATTTCGACCTGATACTGCTCGTCGGCAAAGGCTGGCGGGGTAAGCAGGGCCAACAACACGGCCAGCGAAGAGATCAGGCGCATACGGCGTCCTTATCAAGCAGATTTCGGGGTGAGGCGCTCGAACAGCGCCTCTAGTGTACTAAAGCGTTCTTGCGCATGCTCCATCGGCACCATGAACTTGAACAGTGTGGCACCTTCGAATTTATAGCGATTGGGTTGCCCCTGGATCAGCTTGATCAATGCCAGGGGATCGACCGGCGTGTCCGCGGCGAACTCGATACGCCCGCCTTGCGGACCACCGTCGATTTTCTTGATGCCCAGTTGCTCGGCCTGCAGTTTCAGCAAGGTCAGGCGCACCAGGTTCTTGGTCGGTTCCGGCAGCAGGCCGAAGCGGTCGATCATTTCCACTTGCAGGTCCTTGAGACCGTCTTCGTCGGTCGCCGAGGCGATGCGCTTGTAGAGGATCAGGCGCGCATGGACGTCCGGCAGGTAATCTTCGGGGATCAGCGCCGGCAGGCGTAGGTTGATCTCCGGGCCGCCGCCCAGGGGCTGGTCGAGGTTGGGTTGCTCGCCTTTGCGAATGGATTTGACTGCGCGCTCGAGCATTTCCATGTACAGGGTGAAGCCCACCGCCTGGATCTGCCCGCTTTGGCCGTCGCCCAGCAGTTCGCCGGCACCGCGGATCTCCAGGTCGTTGGTGGCGAGTACAAAGCCGGCGCCGAGGTCCTGGGTATTGGCGATGGCCTCCAGGCGTTTCTCCGCGTCGGCGGTGATCTGCTGGCGAGCGGGCGTCAGCAGGTAGGCGTAGGCCTGGTGGTGACTGCGCCCGACCCGGCCACGCAACTGGTGCAATTGGGCCAGGCCGAACTTGTCGGCGCGCTCAATGATGATGGTGTTGGCGCTCGGCACATCGATGCCGGTCTCGATGATGGTCGAGGCGATCAGCACGTTGAAGCGCTTGTGGTAGAAATCGCTCATCACCTGTTCGAGTTCGCGCTCGCGCATCTGCCCGTGGCCGATGCCGATGCGAGCTTCCGGCACCAGTTCGGCGAGGTCGGCGGCGCACTTCTCGATGGTCTTCACATCGTTGTGCAGGTAGTAGACTTGGCCTCCGCGCAACAGCTCGCGCAGCAGGGCTTCCTTGATCGTGCTTTTGTTCTGCTCCATGACGAAGGTGCGCACCGACAGGCGTCGGGCTGGCGGGGTGGCGATGATCGACAGGTCGCGCATACCCGACACCGCCATGTTCAGCGTGCGCGGAATCGGCGTGGCGGTCAGGGTGAGGATGTCGACTTCGCTGCGCAGGGCCTTGAGCTGTTCTTTCTGGCGCACGCCAAAACGGTGTTCTTCGTCGATGATCACCAAGCCCAGATTCTTGATCTTCACATCATCCTGCAGCAACTTGTGGGTGCCAATGACGATATCGATCTTGCCTTCGGCCAGCTCCGCCACGGCGGCGTTCACCTCTTTGGCGGACTTGAAGCGGCTCATCACTTCGACGGTCACCGGCCAGTCGGCGAAGCGATCGCGGAAGCTGTTGTAGTGCTGTTGGGCGAGTAGCGTGGTCGGCACCAGGATCGCCACCTGCCTGCCGCCGTGGACTGCGATAAAGGCAGCGCGCATCGCCACTTCGGTTTTGCCGAAGCCCACGTCGCCACAGACCAGGCGGTCCATCGGCTTGGCCGAGAGCATGTCGGCGCGCACCGCCTCGATGGTGGTCTGCTGGTCCGGGGTTTCCTCGAACGGGAAGCCGGCGCTGAAAGTCGCATAGTCGGCTTTCGGATCGGCGAATGCATAACCTTCACGGGCGGCTCGACGGGCGTAGATGTCGAGCAGTTCGGCGGCGACGTCGCGGACCTGCTCGGCGGCCTTGCGCTTGGCTTTTTGCCAGGCTTCCGAGCCCAGGCGGTGCAGCGGTGCGAGGGCGTCGTCGCTGCCGGTGTAGCGGGCGATCAGGTGCAGGTTGGCCACGGGCACGTAGAGCTTGGCGCCCTCGGCGTATTCCATGGTGAGGAATTCAGCGGCTTGATTGTCGATTTCCAGAGTAGCCAGGCCGAGGTAGCGACCGACGCCATGGTCGATATGTACCACCGGCGCGCCTTCGCGCAACTCGGTGAGGTTCTTGATGACGGCGTCGTTGTTAGCGTCGGCGCGTTTTTCCCGACGTCGGCGCTGCATCACGCGTTGGCCGAACAGCGGGCTTTCGGCAATCAGTGCCAGGGCTGGATCGTCAAGGACCAGGCCTTCGTCCAGCGGCGCGATGGTGATCGCCAGGCGCTCCTTCGCGGCGACGAAGTCGGGCCAACTGTCGACGGTCTTCGGGCGCAACTTGAGGCGTTCGAGCAGCTCCAATAAGACTTCACGACGACCGGCGGATTCGGCGGTGAACAGCACCCGCCCGGGAAACTGGTCGAGGAACGCGGAGAGCGCCGCCAAGGGCTGGTTGGCTTTGGCCTCGATCGCCAGGTTCGGCAGTTCGCGGGTGGGGAAACGTTCGCGGCCTATACCGGTTTCCACATCTTGCTGGCTGGCGATGACCCGTGGCCAGCGTTTCAAGCGGGCGAAGCAGTCCTCCACCGGCAGGAACAGTTCAGCCGGCGGCAGTAGTGGGCGGGTTGGATCGACGCGGCGCTCTTCGTAGCGGTTGCGCACATCGTTCCAAAAGTTTTCCGCGGCCTGCTCGATGCCTGGCAGGGAGAACACTTGGGTGTCCTGAGGCAAGTAGTCGAACAAGGTCGAGGTTTCCTCGAAGAACAGCGGCAGGTAGTACTCGATGCCGGCAGGGGTGATCCCGCTGTTGAGGTCCTGGAAGATCGGGCAGCGGCGAAAGTCGACGTCGAAGCGTTCGCGAAAGCGCGCCTTGAAGCGGGTGACCGCTTCCTTTTGTAGCGGGAATTCCTTGGCCGGCAGCAGGCGCACCGAATCAACCTTGTCGATGGAGCGCTGGTTTTCCGGGTCGAAGGTGCGCAGCGTCTCGATCTCGTCATCGAACAGATCCACGCGGTAAGGCAGTTTACTGCCCATCGGGAACAGATCGATCAGGGCCCCACGCACGGCAAATTCACCATGCTCATAGACCGTGTCGACACAGCGGTAGCCGGAGGCTTCCAGGCGGCTGCGCATCTGTTCGACGTCGAGTTTTTGGCCGATATCCAGCACCAGGCTGCTACCCAGCAGGAACCGGGTCGGGGCCAGACGGTGCAGCGCGGTGGTGATCGGCACTACCAATACGCCATGTTCCAGCTCCGGCAGCCGGTAAAGGCTGGCGATGCGCTGAGAAATGATGTCCTGATGCGGTGAAAACAGATCGTAAGGCAGGGTTTCCCAGTCGGGAAAATGCAGTACCGGCAAATCGGGGGCGAAGAAACTCAGCTCCTGTTCCAGTCGTTCAGCGCTCTGGCTGTCGGCGGTGAGCAGCAGGGTGAAGCGCCTGGCGGCGCTGGCGGCCTCGGCAATGGCCAGGCTCAGGGCGGCACCGGGGAGATTGCCCCAGTGCTGTTTACCTGCCGCAGCAGGGAGTAGCGGTAGACGCAGAACGGGCACGGAAGGTTGAGCTCCAAGCGTTGCGACAAAGTCGGTAATTGTAGCGGCCTAGGGTGCCGCCTGTCAGTTGTAGACTGTGTCTATTACAGGTTGGGGGAAAATGTAGTGGCTATGATAAGAAATAGCGCTTTTATGCTGAATAGGTGGTGCCATATTGCACGGGTAGTTCGGAGGGTTACAGACAAGTTATGGTGAGCGCTCCAAAATGGTGCGCTCCGAAGGCCGCGTATTTACTGGCCTTGCGCGGGGTGAGAAGTTTCTGTGTGGAGTTTTATGGGCAATTGCGCGACAGCCGCGCATTGCTCGTCGGGCGACTGGACTGCATAATGTAGCCCCTTTTTTCAGCCCCTACATGTGGAAGGTTCCCGTGACTCAGAAGCCCGACCAGTGTCTTGGTGAGTGGATTGATCGTGAAGCGCTTGCAGAAGCGATGATTCCGCTTATCGGTCAGCTCTACCGCAATAACAATGTGGTGAGTTCGATCTATGGCCGCAGCCTGATCAACCAGTCTGTCATCGCGATTCTCAAGGCTCACCGCTTTGCTCGCCATCGTCAGACCGATGATGTCGAACTGTCCGTCCACGAGACTTTCCCGCTGCTCAAGGCCATGAGCGAGCTCAAGCTGGGCGCCGCTTCGGTGGATCTCGGCAAGTTGGCCGTGAAGTTCAAGACTCAGGGCAATGGTCGCAGCGCCGAGCAGTTCGTCCGCGAAGAGCTGGCCGATGTCGTCGGTCAGCAGAATGTTTGCGCACGCAAGGGCACTGACGTGGTGCTGTACGGCTTTGGTCGTATCGGTCGTCTGCTGGCGCGTATCCTGATCGAGAAAACCGGTGGCGGCGACGGATTGCGCCTGCGCGCCATCGTCGTGCGCAAAGGCGCCGAGAACGACCTGACCAAGCGCGCCAGCCTGCTGCGCCGCGACTCGGTGCATGGTTCGTTCAACGGCACCATCACCATCGACGAAGAAAACAACACCATCACCGCCAACGGTAACCTGATCCAGGTGATCTACGCGAAGAGTCCGAGCGAGGTGGACTACACCCGGTACGGCATCAAGAACGCCCTGCTGGTGGACAACACCGGCGTATGGCGTGACGCCGACGGCCTGGGTCAGCACCTGGCCTGTCCGGGTATCGACCGCGTGGTCTTGACCGCGCCGGGCAAAGGCAAGCTGAAGAACATCGTGCATGGCATCAACCACGGTGAAATCACCGCTGACGATAAGATCGTTTCCGCGGCGTCCTGCACCACCAACGCCATCGTGCCGGTGCTCAAGGCCGTCAACGACAAGTTCGGCATCATCAACGGCCACGTCGAAACCGTTCACTCGTACACCAACGACCAGAACCTGATCGACAACTTCCACAAGGGCGATCGCCGTGGCCGCAGCGCGGCGCTGAATATGGTGATCACCGAGACCGGTGCCGCCACTGCTGCCGCCAAGGCCTTGCCTGAGCTGGCCGGCAAACTGACCGGCAATGCGATTCGCGTACCGACTCCGAACGTGTCGATGGCGATTCTGAACCTCAACCTGGAGACTGCCACCAGCCGCGAGGAGATGAACGAGTACCTGCGCTATGTGGCGCTGCACTCGGATCTGCACAAGCAGATCGACTTCGTCAACTCGCAGGAAGTGGTGTCCACCGACTTCGTCGGTTCGCGCCACGCTGGTGTGGTCGATGCCGAGGCGACGATCTGCAACGATAACCGTGTTGTCCTGTACGTCTGGTACGACAACGAGTTCGGTTACAGCTGCCAGGTGGTGCGTGTGATGGAAGATATGGCTGGGGTCAACCCGCCAGCGCTTCCACACTAAGCAACAGCCGCCAACAAAAACGCCCCGACTAGTCGGGGCGTTTTTGTTGGCGATCAAACCTGGCTGGGGGCCGTCACTTGTGCGGTGCGCAGTTCATGCCTGTTACCATGGAACAGCACCAGGGTAGCGATCAGCCCCAGTACGGCCGCACCACTGAGCCAGATGCCCGGAGCCGCCTTATTGTCCAGTACGTGGATCAGGTAGGTGCAGGCCGCCGGCGTGAAGCCGCCGAAGGTCGCCGTCGCCAGGCTGTAGGCCAGGGAGAAGCCCGTGGTGCGGACTTCCACTGGCATGATCTCGGTCAGGGCTACCACCATTGCGCCGTTGTACGAACCGTAGAGGAACGACAACCACAACTCGGCAATCAGCAGATGGCTGAAACTCGGGTTTACCACCAGCCAGGACAGCACTGGATAGGCCGTAAGGATCGCCAGGATGGTCGCCCCCAACAGTAACGGCTTGCGGCCGATCTTATCGGAAACGGCGCCCATCACCGGCAGCCAGAAGAAGTTCGACAGGCCGATGCACACGGTCACCAGCAACGCGTCGAAGTCCGACAGGTGCAGTTCGTTCTTGCCGAAGGTCGGGGTGTAGGCGGTGATCAGATAGAACGATACCGTGGTCATGACCACCAGCGCCATGCCCGCCAGCACCAGGCCGAAGTTCTGGCTGATCGAACGCATGACTTCCTGTAAGGTGGGGCGATGTTTGCGTGCCTGGAATTCAGGTGTCTCTTCCAGCGAGCGGCGGATGATGAAGATCGTCGGGACGATCATGCAGCCGATCAGGAACGGCACGCGCCAACCCCATTCACCCATTTGCTCGGGGCTCAGCCAGTGGTTCAAAGCCACCCCCAGCAAGCCGGCGAAGACCACTGCGGCCTGTTGACTGGCAGACTGCCAACTGACGAAAAAGCCTTTGCGGCCCGGCGTCGAGATCTCGGCCAGGTAGACCGAAACACCGCCCAGCTCTACCCCAGCAGAGAAACCCTGCAACAGACGGCCCAACAGGACCAGCAGCGGTGCCGCCACGCCGAGGGTTGCGTAACCCGGCACACCGGCAATCAACACCGTGCCTGCAGCCATCATCGCCAAGGTGATGATCAGCCCCTGACGACGACCATGGCGGTCGATGTAGGCACCGAGAAAGATCGCACCCAGCGGACGCATCAGGAAACCGGCACCGAAGGTAGCCAGAGAAAGCATCAGGGAGGCAAATGCACTGTCGGCCGGAAAGAAGGTTTTAGCGATGGCCGTGGCATAGAAGCCATAGACCATGAAGTCGAACATCTCAAGAAAGTTACCGCTGACAACGCGAAAAATCGCCTTGCCCTTGCCTGTACTCAAGGCCATTTTTATCCACCACGTTGGCTTTCGAAGCAATCTTTCGTCGTTGTTCCTCGTGACTGATCCTTTCAGGTATCCGCAAGCTGGAAGAACAGTTTGTAACAATATGTGTATTGCCGAGGTCAGGCAACAAAAACCCCAGCCTCTGAGCAAAATGCCATAATCTGGCCACTAGAGCGTCTCAGTTGGTTTTTGGGGTGAGCAAGGTCGCGTGCCGCGGGGCTGAAAAGGTGTCCGAGACTAACCCAACACTGAAGGGCACCCAGGTGAGTTCCGAAGGCCGGCGGCCTGCAACGATCTAACGCATACTACGCAACCTCCAACGATGCCTTCTTAGCGATCATGTTATTTCCAGGCCCCAGGATTTTCTTACGAACAGGTATGCCATGGCTCGCCACCGCGTTCCTGCTGATCTGCGGCTGCGGTTCGCAAGACTCCCTGGAGCGGTTTGGTGGGCCTACCATGGGCAGTACCTATTCCATCCAATACGTGCGGCGTGCGGATGGGCCAGTGGCCCGTGAGGTCAAGGCCGAAGTCGAGGCGATTTTGGCTGAGGTCGACCAGCAGATGTCGACCTATCGCAGCGACTCCGATATTGAACAGTTCAACGATCTGCCGGCCCATCGCTGTCGTCCCATGCCTGCCTCGATTCTGCGATTGGTGCGCGTGGGCGAGGAGTTGGCGCGGGCCAGCCAGGGAGCCTACGACCTGACGGTCGAGCCGCTGATGAATCTCTGGGGCTTTGGTCCGCAAGGGCGCAAGGAACAAGTGCCGCAGGCCGCGCAACTGGCCGAGGCCCGCCAACGCGTCGGGCACCTGCATCTGCGTGTCGAGGCCGAACGGTTGTGCAAGGACGCGGCCGTGCGGGTCGACTTCGATAGCATCGCCGCAGGCTACACGGTGGACCGGATTGCCGAGCGGCTGACGGCGATGGGCATTGAGAGCTTTCTAGCCGAGGTCACGGGCGAACTCAAGGCAGTGGGCCGCAAACCCGACGGCAGCCCCTGGCGCGTTGCGCTGGAAGAACCGCGCGACGACCGGCAGGTCGCGCAACGCGTCATCGATATCGATGGCTACGGGGTGTCCACTTCCGGTGACTATCGCAATTATTTCGAGCAGGATGGCAGGCGGTACTCCCACACCTTCGATGCGCTCACCGGCGCGCCGATTACCCACGGGCTGGCGGCGGTCACGGTGATCGATCCCTCGACCCTGATGGCCGATGGGTTATCGACGATGCTGTTGATCCTGGGCCCCGAGCGCGGTTGGGACTACGCGCAGGAGCACGATATCGCTGCATTTTTTGTGGTGCGTGCCGATACCGGTTTCGTCACGCGAACGAATTTGGCGTTTGACCGATTGTTCAGCGACAAGGCACATTAACTTGAGTGCCTGGGCCTAGCCCGCGACGCGGCCAAGGGTTAGTGTGCGCGGCGTTAACGTTTCTATAGACTGCACACCGAGATTTGATCCTTCATGTCGTCGGTTGCGACATGGTTTAGCCGCAGGTGCCAGAGGGGTGCCTCGGCCTGTTCTGAGGAGTACGCATGGCTGTCTACAACTACGACGTGGTGGTACTGGGTTCTGGGCCCGCTGGAGAAGGTGCGGCGATGAACGCCGCCAAAGCAGGGCGCAAGGTGGCGATGGTCGACAGCCGTCGGCAGGTTGGCGGCAACAGCACCCACCTGGGGACCATCCCGTCCAAGGCCCTGCGTCACTCTGTACGACAGATCATGCAGTTCAACACTAACCCGATGTTCCGGGCCATCGGTGAGCCACGCTGGTTCTCCTTCCCGGATGTGCTCAAGAGTGCGGAAAAGGTGATCTCCAAGCAGGTTGCCTCGCGCACTGGTTACTATGCCCGTAACCGCGTGGACCTGTTTTTCGGCACTGGCAGCTTCGCCGACGAGCAGACCATCGAAGTGGTTTGCTCCAACGGCGTGGTCGAGACGCTGGTGGCCAGGCACATCATCATCGCTACCGGTTCGCGGCCTTATCGCCCAGCCGATATCGATTTCCATCACCCGCGTATCTACGACAGCGACACGATCCTCAGCCTGGGCCATACCCCGCGCAAGCTGATTATCTACGGGGCCGGGGTGATCGGTTGCGAATACGCCTCGATCTTCAGTGGTCTGGGGGTGCTGGTGGAACTGGTGGATAACCGCGACCAGTTGCTCAGCTTCCTCGACTCGGAGATTTCCCAGGCGCTGAGCTACCACTTCAGCAACAACAACATCACCGTGCGCCACAACGAAGAGTACGAGCGCGTCGAGGGCCTGGACAATGGGGTGATCCTGCACCTGAAGTCGGGCAAGAAAATCAAGGCCGATGCCTTGCTTTGGTGTAACGGCCGTACCGGCAACACCGATAAGCTGGGCATGGAGAACATCGGGGTCAAGGTCAACGGCCGTGGCCAGATCGAGGTCGACGAGAACTATCGTACCTGCGTGCCCAACATCTATGGTGCTGGCGATGTGATCGGCTGGCCGAGCCTGGCCAGTGCCGCCCACGACCAGGGCCGTTCGGCGGCGGGCAGCATTGTCGACAACGGTAGCTGGCGCTATGTCAACGACGTGCCGACCGGGATCTACACCATTCCGGAGATCAGCTCGATCGGCAAGAACGAGCATGAACTGACCAAGGCCAAGGTGCCTTACGAAGTGGGCAAGGCATTCTTCAAGAGCATGGCCCGGGCGCAGATCGCCGGCGAGCCACAAGGCATGTTGAAGATCCTGTTCCACCGCGAGACCCTGGAGGTCCTCGGCGTTCATTGCTTCGGTTACCAGGCCTCGGAGATCGTGCACATTGGCCAGGCGATCATGAACCAGCCGGGCGAGAACAACACCCTGAAGTACTTCGTCAACACCACCTTCAACTACCCGACCATGGCCGAAGCCTATCGGGTAGCGGCTTATGATGGTCTCAACCGGCTTTTTTGAGCGGCTCCGGCCGGTGGCCTGAGCCGGCCGGGGAGACCGATTTCAGCCTTTCCCAAGTGTGGCCGTGGCCAAACCGGGAAAGTCTGTAATCAGGCTGTCGACGCCGAAGTCGGCGAGCCTGCGCATCAGCGCCGGCTCGTTGACTGTCCATACCGACACATGCAGACCCTGGCGCTGAGCCTTGATCAGGCGTTCCGGGGTGCAGAGCGTCCAGT
This sequence comes from Pseudomonas agarici, assembly GCF_900109755.1. Classification (GTDB taxonomy): domain Bacteria; phylum Pseudomonadota; class Gammaproteobacteria; order Pseudomonadales; family Pseudomonadaceae; genus Aquipseudomonas; species Aquipseudomonas agarici. The sequence goes on from NZ_FOAR01000002.1 coordinate 280,711, forward strand.
TCAACGCCAGAATCTGGCAGCCATAACTCTGCGCAATCTTCAGCGGGTCGAGCCAGGCGTATTCGGCTACCAGTCCACGTGACAGATCAGGGGTCAGCTCCAAGGCGGCCTTGAGCACCTCGCGAGAGCTGGAGGTGACGGTGACCCTGTCCAGCAGGCCGAAGCGCTGGGCCATTTCGCGGATCGCCAGTACGGTGGTTGCGGCGCGGGTACGTGAAGCGCTCTTGACTTCCAGTTGCCAGTGTTCGAACTCGCACTGCTCGAACAATTCCTCCAGGCGCGGAATCGGACACGGGGTGATCCAACCCGGACCGCCCTTGCGTGCGTCGTAGGTCACAAGGTCGGCGGCCGAATGCTCGACCACCTTGCCGCGTCGGTCGGTGGTGCGCTTGAGGGTCGGGTCATGGATCACCATCAATTCGCCATCCATGGACAGATGCAAATCCAGTTCGCAGCGGCGCACGCCGTGTTTGAGGCACTCCTGGAAGCTGGTCAGGGTGTTTTCCGGTGCCTCGCCTTTGGCACCACGATGGCCATAAATCAGAGTCACGACTGCTCCTTCAAGGAAAAAATGATCCTGCAAATAATCGGGTCGCACGATAAATCCAGGGCTTAACTCGCCTCGGGATCGTTTTGCTCGCGAGCCAGGCGTCGTTGCTGCGCCTGTTTCTGGAGGATATAGCGTGCCAGCAGTTGGCGCTGGGCATCGGTCAATGCTTGGAATTCGGTGCCGATTTCGAAAGTGCCGAAGCTCTGTGGTTTGCAGTGGACCACCTTGGCCCGCAACAGCAGCCCGAGGGCCTGCGGCATCAGCACCAGCTTGACCGCCAGGTGGGTGCCCGCCAGGTAGGCCTGGTGATGGCTGAACTCAATGCCGCCTTCGGAGATGATCACCGATTGCGGTTCGCCGAACTCGCCGAGCACGGTCAAGGCCATGACCTGGCTGAGCAGGTCGATGCGCTTGTTCTGCGATTTCAGGTAGGCCGACAGCGTCCGGTCGCGCTCGCTGACCTGGCGCAGCAGATGCTGCGATTCGAATTCGCTCAGGTGCAGTTCGCTGAGCAGATTGAAGAGCGGCGAAGCATCCTGCAATACTTCCCGGTGAGCGGCATCGGCGGCAGACAGAGGGTGGATTTCCAGTGCGATCGTGTCCTCGATACGGTAGTATTCGCGGCGATCTTCTTCATCTAATGTCGACATGGCGAACCCAAGGTAGAGGTGATGGTCTGAGTGTAAAGCTGCTGACCCCGCCTCGCCACATTGGACGTCTTCTTTTCCTCCGAACTTCTTTGCCTTCGAACTAGCCTCCGACATGTTCAGACCACTTTTCGTATTTATCGGTACGCGTTACACCCGTGCAAAGCGCCGCAGTCACTTTGTTTCGTTCATTTCCCTGACATCCATGATTGGCCTTGCCTTGGGCGTGGTAGTGATGATCGTGGTGCTGTCGGTGATGAACGGCTTCGACCGTGAAATGCGCGACCGCGTGCTGGGCATGGTGCCCCACGCCACCCTCGAGTCGGGCCAGCCGATCAGTGACTGGCCGAGCCTGGCGGACAAGGTCCGGCACAACCCGAAAGTCGCCGCCGTGGCCCCGTTCACTCAGATGCAGGGGTTGCTGACCAACAACGGTCAGGTGCAGAAGGTGCTGCTCAATGCCATCGATCCGGCGCAGGAGCGTAAGGTCTCGATCATTGACCGGTTCATGCTCCAGGGCCAGCTTGATGCGTTGTCGCCTGGCAGCTTCGGCATCGTCATTGGCGACAAGGCGGCGACCAAGCTCGGTGTCGGTCTCGGCGACAAGCTGACTTTCGTCGCTCCGGAAGTCACGGTGACGCCGGCGGGAATGTTCCCGCGGATGAAGCGCTTTACCGTGGTCGGGATCTTCCATGTCGGCGCTGGCGAACTGGATGGCTATCTCGGCCTGACCAATCTCGATGACCTCGCGCGCCTGCATCGTTGGAAACCGGATCAGGTCCAGGGCCTGCGCCTGAAGTTCAACGACCTGTTCCAGGCACCGCGCACGGCCTGGGAAATCGCCCAGCAGTTGGGCGACAACCACTACTACGCCCGCGACTGGACCCGTACCCACGGCAACCTGTACCAGGCAATCAAGATGGAAAAAGCCATCATCGGCCTGCTGCTGCTGCTGATCGTGGCGGTGGCGGCGTTTAACATCATCTCGACCCTGGTGATGGTGGTGAACGACAAGAAAGGCGATATCGCCATCCTACGTACCCTGGGGGCCACGCCGGGGCAGATCATGAGGATCTTCATGGTCCAGGGCACCGTGATCGGCGTGGTGGGCACGCTGATTGGTGCGGCGGTGGGAATGTTCGCCGCGCTCAATGTCAGCGCGGCGATTTCTGCCCTCGAAGGTCTGATCGGGCACAAATTCCTCAATGCCGATGTGTATTTCATCGACTACCTGCCGTCCCAACTGATGGCCCAGGATGTCTTGGCGGTCTGTGGCGCGGCGTTGGTCCTGAGTTTCCTCGCCACCTTGTATCCGGCCTGGCGTGCGGCGCGCACCCAGCCTGCGGAGGCGCTACGTTATGAGTGAGTTAGGCATGAGTGATAAAGCAGTGCTGAGTTGCCGCAACCTGGGCAAGTCCTACGAGGAGGGCCCGGAGTCGGTGGTGGTGTTGTCCGGCTTGCAGCTTGAGCTCCACGCGGGCGAGCGGGTGGCGATCGTTGGCAGTTCCGGCTCCGGCAAGAGCACCTTACTCAACCTGCTGGGCGGGCTGGATACGCCGTCCCAGGGCAGTGTCTGGCTGGCCGGCGAAGAGTTGTCGGCGTTGGGGGAAAAGGCCCGTGGGTTGTTGCGCAATCGTTCCCTGGGTTTCGTTTACCAGTTCCATCATCTGCTGGCGGAATTCACTGCACTGGAGAACGTCTGCATGCCGTTGCTGATCGGTCGCACGGCGATTCCCGAGGCCCGCCAGCGCGCTACTGCATTGCTGGCGCGGGTCGGCCTGGGGCACCGCCTGGAGCACAAACCGGCCGAGCTGTCCGGCGGTGAGCGCCAGCGCGTGGCGATTGCTCGGGCGCTGGTGAACAAACCGGGCCTGGTGATGCTCGACGAGCCGACCGGTAACCTCGACCACCACACTGCTCAGGGTATCCAGGACCTGATGCTGGAACTCAGCACCTCGATGCGCACGGCGTTCCTGGTGGTGACCCACGACATGAGCCTGGCCCGCCAGATGGACCGCGTGCTCCATCTGGAAGATGGCAAGCTGGTCCAAATCCCGTGAAAGCTACGGCGCTCGACGATACGGCGTTAAATACAGGCTCGCCGTCGCTCGCTGCGCTTTCGGGCGATTTGGATGTCTGTTCTTCATATTGAAGTAACTGTTATTTTTCTACGGTGGCTTGCGAATGTTCCGACCGTTATCGATTTTCATCGGCACGCGCTATACCCGCGCCAAGCGCCGCAATCGCTTTGTCTCGTTTATCTCGATGACCTCAATGATCGGCCTGGCCCTGGGCGTGCTGGCAATGATCGTGGTGCTGTCGGTGATGAACGGTTTCCAGAAGGAAATGCAGTCGCGCATCCTTGGCATGGTGCCTCATGCGACCATCGTCGGCGTAAAGCCCATCGATGACTGGCTGCCGGTGGCTGAGGCGGCAATGAAGAATCCCGAAGTGATCGCGGCGGTGCCGTTCACTGAAATGGACGGGATGCTGTCGTACAAGGGCTCGATGCAACCGATCCAGATCAGCGGCGTCGATCCGGCCCAGGAAGGCAAGGTCTCGATCGTTGCCCAACATATTGTCCAGGGCCAGTTGGATGACCTAAAGCCGGGCGAGTTCGGCGTGGTGATCGGCGATATCACCGCGCGGCGCTTTCGCCTGAATATCGGTGACAAGTTGACGTTGATCGTCCCCGAGCTCAGCTCCGCGCCGGGTGGCATCACCCCGCGTATGCAACGCCTGAACGTGGTTGGGGTATTCAAGGTCGGTGCCGAGCTGGATGGTTCCATGGCCCTGATCCATATGGCGGATGCGGCGGATATCCAGCACTGGCAACCGAACCAGGTGCAGAGTGTGCGCCTGGCGGTGAAGGACCTGTATGCCGCGCCCCGAGTCTCGGCTCACATTGCCAGCGGGCTGGGCGCCGAGTTCACGGCGGATAACTGGACCCATACCCAGGGCAGCCTGTTCAGCGCGATGAAGATGGAAAAGACCATGATCGGCCTGCTGCTGATGATGATCGTGGCGGTGGCGGCGTTCAATATCATCGCGACGCTGATCATGGTGGTGAACGACAAGGGGGCGGATATCGCCATCTTGCGCACCCTTGGCGCCACGCCCCGGCAAATCATGACGATCTTCATGGTCCAGGGCACGGTAATCGGGATTGTCGGGACCTTGATCGGTGGTGTGCTCGGCGTGATCGCGGCGCTCAATGTCAGCGAACTGGTGGGTTGGATCGAGCGCATCAGTGGGCAGCACATCTTCAGTTCCGATGTGTACTTCGTCAGCAACCTGCCGTCACAGTTGCAGGCGGGGGATGTAGTGTTGATCTGTTCGGCCGGGTTTATCCTCAGTTTCCTGGCGACCCTGTACCCGGCATATCGGGCGGCGAAGATCGAGCCGGCGCATGCGCTAAGATATTCGTAGTCGGTGATGGCCTCTGTGGCGGGTGGGCTGGTCGGAACGCCGCACCGCCGCTGGGCGCGAAGCGTTGTGTCAGATGGAACGCGGTACTTGCACAGGGTCAATCCCATTCCGTTGGAGGGTGAGTATGTTTGTTTTTAATAGCATTGCGCGCAATAGCCTGGCACTGGCCAGCCTGCTGGTGGCGGGTTTTCCGGCCTGGGCATCGCCGGTCCACTATGACTTCGGCCAGCCCGCGCCCGCCGCGAAGGCCACCCGCACGATCGAAGTAGACATGACCGATATCGCCTTCAGCGCCAAGGAGCTGGAGGTCAAGGCCGGTGAAACCGTGCGTTTCGTACTGGTCAATAACGGCCATCTGCTGCATGAGTTCAACCTCGGCCATGCCTCGATGCATGCCGAGCACCAGCAGGAAATGCTCAAGATGCAACAGGCCGGCCTGTTAACCCCGACCGGCATACAGGAAGGCGCAATGGATCATTCCGCCATGGCGGGCATGGATCATGGGATGAAGCATGACGATCCCAACAGTGTGCTGGTGGCGCCGGGCAAGACCGCCGAACTGACCTGGACCTTCAATCAGGCCGGCAACCTGCAGTTTGCCTGCAATATCCCTGGCCATTACCAGGCAGGCATGGTCGGCGAGCTAAAAATCGACGGTTGAGCGGGGTCGGTTGCATCGCCACGCTGAAAGCCGCAGGTAAACCCGATAGACTGGTCGGGTTTATTCTTTCAGGTTTCCGTTATGCATCCCGCAGCCGAACACTCGCCGCTGGGCAAGTCCAGCGAGTACATCGCCACTTACACCCCGTCCTTACTGTTCTCGATCCCGCGTGCGGCAAAATGGGCCGAATTGGGCCTGAGCGCCGCTACCTTGCCTTATCGGGGCGTGGATTTCTGGAACTGCTTCGAGCTGTCCTGGCTGTTGCCGTCGGGCAAGCCTGTGGTGGCGATCGGCGAGTTCAGCATTCCCGCGGATTCACCGAATATCATCGAATCCAAGTCCTTCAAACTGTACCTTAACTCCTTGAACCAGACGCCGTTCGCCGATACCGCGAGCCTGGAGGCAGTGCTGCGCGCCGATTTGTCGGCAGCCGCCGGGAAAGCGGTGGGCGTGCGGGTCCGTTCCTTGAATGAGGTGCAGGCCGAGGGCGTGGTGGCGTTACCGGGTGTGTGCATCGACGACCTGGAGGTCACTGTCAACGACTACGCCCATCCGCGTCCCGAGCTGCTGCGTTGCGATAAGTCGCGGGTGATCGAGGAGAGCGTGTACAGTCATCTGCTCAAGTCCAATTGCCCGGTCACCAGCCAACCGGACTGGGGCAGCGTGGTCGTCGAGTATCGTGGTGCGGCGCTGGATCACGCGAGTCTGTTGGCGTATCTGGTGAGCTTCCGCCAACACTCGGATTTTCATGAGCAGTGCGTGGAGCGGATCTTCCTCGACCTGCAACGCTTGCTGAAGCCGGAGAAACTGACGGTGTATGCGCGTTATGTACGGCGCGGTGGCTTGGATATCAATCCGTATCGCAGTACCGAGGCGGCCGAATTCCAGAACCTGCGGTTGGTGCGTCAGTAACGGTTATCGCCAACGCGTGTTGGCGATAACCATTCAGGCACAAAAAAGCCTCGACGAGTCGAGGCTTTTTCTATTGGGTGCTCCAGGAACGACAGGTTGCGCAAACGCAGCCTGCTTGGCTGTGGATCCGACAGCCATAAGCAAGAAGGTCGCACGAATTACCTCGTCATCTTACTCGATTTTCTGCAGTGTGATCATCTAACCAGAAAAAGGTAATCTTGCTCGTAGCGATTCAAGAAAGGTTGGAGGCATGACGATGGTGTGATCCACCTGTTTTTCATCATCTTGATAAATGATCTTACCCTTTTCGATAGTGATAGGCTCATGACCTGGCTGACCATCCCAGAAGATTTTGTAGTGTCTCTTGACTAGAAGCGATCCTTGTTCATCTGTGATGGTGAGTTGAACTTGATCCATGCTATCGCCAAAGAGGTGGCTGGTATTTACTCCGCTACCACAAATGTTGATAGTGTACTTCTTGTCATCGAACTCTTTGACTCCACCATTCAATTTGTCATTATAGTTGTATCTTTGACAATCAGTGTTATTAAATGAATTTTCGAGAAAAGATGCACCATAACCAAGGACTATAATACCGATAGCTATAAAAAGGGCAGACTTGAAAGGCCTCTTCACATCGGCTCCGATGGGCGGCATATTTGTTCCAATTTCATTTGAATCGGCTTCTTCAGCTTGAAAAGTTGTGGTTTGCTGTAGATCATGAAATCGCCACCTCTATTGTGCTTCTCGCGCCACTCATTATAGCTTTTGTTGTAAACGGGATAGTAAACGTTTTTCACCAAAAGCTTACTGAAGAAGCCGGTTCTCTTATCTATAGGTTTGTCAATAGGGTTGCCTGGTAGGTAATCCCAATTGATACCCATCTCGGTAATTTTTGAGCTTCCCATCTTGGTATTAATTTTATTGCCATCAACCAAGTCACTGATTACTGCAAAGTAAGAAAGAATCATGTCTTTCTTATTCCAATGTCCAAGATATTGACTGTTGCTATTATTTTTGTCATTGAATGAATAATTGTCTTTCAGATATGCATAAATGTGAGTGATGGTGGCAGTGGAGTCAATGCAATATGACTTGGTTCTGTTCTGTCCGTCATATTTGAAATATTTCTCTGTGCTGATTTTGACGTGGCCAATAGCGGTATAGATATTGAAATTTCCTAATGTTCCGGTAAGGTCGGTTAGAAGCAATCCATCCAGTGTCGCACTTGTTGGGATGTCCTGAAATTGAAATTGCCAATCGATGTGAAATTGGCGAATGTCGCCGATATATTGTGCAGTGCCAAATGAAAGGTTCATTGATTTTTGATCGATGAATATCTTTCTGATCTGCTCTGTAATTTTTTTCTTGGCACCCTCAATAGCTTTAGGTGAATATATTTTCTCACTTAGTAGTTCATCGAAACGCCTTCGCACGCTGCCAAAATTTAATGCCCATTTGAGTGTTACCGTATTGTGGTCAATGGGGTGAACCGCGTTAGGTTGATCGTTATAGATGTGTTTGGGGCTGGCAAACCATTCTCTAGCGACCTTGGCGGATATTGGCCAACCAATCTTTTCCATTGCACCGGGAATGTCTTGAAGATCAAATTCAGGGAGCCTCTCATGATCTTCAGCTTCAAGCTCTTGTGGCTTGAGGGCAGGTGGGGGCTTAGATTCTTTCTGCTGTTGTTTTGCGGTTTGTGCAGCAAGCTGCTTCTGAGGTGCTGCTTCTACTTGTTGGGGCTTGATTTGTTCAGCGATGAGTGTGGATGCCGTGGGCCTTGGGGGTGGAGCTTCACCAGGCGCAAGCCGCTCATAGGAGATCGTCTGTGGGGTGTTGATTGGGACACACCCAGCCGATCCCACATAGCACTTCCACGTTGAAGTAGTAAACGGAAGACCAGATGGAGCCATCTGGTAATAGGGTCGCTTTATTATCTTCGTTTTGCTCAAAACACCTTCCTGCTTATCGTTGCGCGTGTGGCATGCCCGATGCCTATCTAAGCGAAGCGTGCCAAGTTCATCTACATAAATCTAACTTAATCGTATCGTAAGATTAGTTTGTAGTTGTTCGTTATTGAATTTTGGAGAGACTCGGTATGAGCAATCCTAAATAAAGAAAGCACGCTGTTGAGTACATTTTTATGATTCAGCTTTAATTTTTCACGTTTCAGTTTTTCTATGATTTTTTTGAGTATAAAGTGAAAATTATCAATGACGCCATCGTCTAATCTCAATACAGGATACGATAAATCGGCTCAGCAATGTAACCTGAGCCGCTGTATACGGGGTTGTATGTATGATGAATGGGAGGCGGTTCTGAAGCCGCCTCCCATTCGATCACTTGTTGCTTAGGCTTGCACAACCGGGATCTTGGCGTTTGCCGCGGCTTCACGGAACTCGGCGATCTGGTCGAAGCTGAGATAGCGGTAAACATCGGCAGCCATGCTGTCGATCTTGCCCGCGTACTCCATGTACTCCTCGACGGTCGGCAGGCGACCCAGGATCGATGCCACGGACGCCAGCTCGGCCGAAGCCAGGTAGACGTTCGCGCCGTCGCCCAGACGGTTCGGGAAGTTACGGGTCGAGGTCGACACCACGGTGGAGTTCGGTTCTACCCGTGCCTGGTTACCCATGCACAGCGAGCAGCCCGGCATTTCCATGCGCGCACCGGCCTTGCCGTAGATGCCGTAGTAGCCTTCCTCGGTCAGTTGGTGAGCGTCCATCTTGGTTGGCGGCGACAGCCACAGGCGAGTCGGCAGTTGGCCCTTGACCTGATCCAGCAACTTGCCCGCGGCGCGGAAGTGGCCGATGTTGGTCATGCAGGAACCGATGAACACTTCGTCGATCTTCTCGCCGGCAACGCTGGACAGCAGGCGGGCGTCGTCCGGGTCGTTCGGCGCGCAGAGCACGGGTTCCTTGACGTCGGCCAGGTCGATTTCGATGATTTCGGCGTACTCGGCATCCTTGTCGGCTTCCAGCAGCTCAGGATTGGCGACCCAGGCTTCCATCGCCTGTGCTCGACGTTCCAGAGTGCGGGCATCGCCGTAGCCTTCGCCGATCATCCAGCGCAGCAGGGTGATGTTCGACTTCAGGTACTCAGTGATCGACTCTTTGGACAGCTTGATGGTGCAACCGGCGGCGGAACGTTCGGCCGAGGCGTCGGACAGTTCGAAAGCCTGCTCGACGGTCAGGGTTTCCAGACCTTCGATTTCCAGGATGCGACCAGAGAAGGCGTTCTTCTTGCCTTTCTTCTCGACAGTCAGCAGACCTTTCTGGATCGCGTAGTAAGGGATGGCATGTACCAGGTCACGCAGGGTGACGCCCGGTTGCAGTTTGCCCTTGAAACGCACCAGAATGGATTCCGGCATGTCCAGTGGCATCACGCCAGTGGCGGCGGCGAAAGCCACCAGGCCGGAACCGGCTGGGAACGAGATGCCGATCGGGAAGCGGGTGTGCGAGTCACCACCGGTGCCGACGGTGTCCGGCAGCAGCATGCGGTTCAGCCAACTGTGGATGATGCCGTCGCCCGGACGCAGGGACACACCGCCACGGGTCATGATGAAGTCGGGTAGGGTGTGATGCGTGGTGACATCGATTGGCTTCGGATAGGCCGCGGTGTGGCAGAACGACTGCATGACCAGGTCGGTGGAGAAGCCCAGGCAAGCCAGGTCTTTGAGTTCGTCACGGGTCATCGGCCCCGTGGTGTCCTGGGAACCGACGGTGGTCATCTTCGGCTCGCAGTAGGTGCCAGGACGAACGCCTGTCACGCCGCAGGCCTTGCCGACCATTTTCTGCGCCAGGGTATAGCCCTTGGTGCTTTGGGCCGGAGCTTCCGGCAGCTTGAACAGGGTCGAAGCGGGCAGGCCCAGTTCGGCACGCGCCTTCTCGGTCAGGCCACGGCCGATGATCAGTGGGATACGACCGCCGGCACGAACTTCGTCGAGCAGTACCGGGGTCTTCATTTCGAAGGTGGCCAGGACTTCATCGCTGTTGTGCTTGGTTACTTTGCCGGCATGCGGGTACAGGTCGATCACGTCGCCCATGTGCATGTTGGTGACATCGAACTCGATTGGCAGTGCGCCAGCGTCTTCCATGGTGTTGTAGAAGATCGGGGCAATCTTGCTGCCGAAGCAGAAGCCGCCTGCGCGCTTGTTCGGCACATAAGGAACGTCGTCACCGAAGAACCACAGGACCGAGTTGGTCGCCGATTTACGCGACGAACCGGTACCGACCACGTCACCGACGTAGGCAATCGGGAAGCCGTCATTGCGCATCTGCTCGATCTGTTTCATCGGGCCGATGGCGCCTTGCTGGTCCGGAACAATACCGCCACGGGCCATTTTCAGCATGGCCAGAGCGTGCAGCGGAATGTCAGGGCGCGACCAGGCATCCGGAGCCGGGGACAGGTCGTCGGTGTTGGTTTCGCCAGTGACCTTGAACACGCGCAGGCTGATCTTGTCGGCCAAGGTCGGGCGGTTCTTGAACCACTCGCCGTCGGCCCAGGACTGGATCACGGCCTTGGCGTGGGCATTGCCGTTCCTGGCTTTTTCCGCGACGTCGTGGAAGGCATCGAACATCAGCAGGGTATGCTTGAGTTGCGCGGCGGCAACCGGGGCCAGCTCGGCGTCGTCCAGCAGCTCGACCAGGGTGACGATGTTGTAGCCGCCCTGCATGGTGCCGAGCAGCTCAACGGCACGCTTCTTGTCGATCAGGGGGGAACTGACTTCGCTCTTGGCCAGGGCGGAGAGGAAACCGGCCTTGACGTAGGCGGCTTCGTCCACTCCAGGCGGAACGCGATGGGTGATCAAGTCAACAAGGAACGTTTCTTCGCCAGCCGGGGGGTTCTTCAGCAGCTCGACGAGGCCTGCAGTTTGTTCGGCGTTAAGCGGCTGGGGCACGATACCCAGGGCTGCACGCTCTTCGATATGTTTGCGGTAGGCTTCAAGCACAGTATTACCCTCATCAGTGGTCCCAAATGGGTGTCCGGGACGCTCATCCAGAAATGCTCGACTCCATGCGCAACAGGGCTTTTTGAGCCGTTTAGCCAGAGGTTCGGAGATTTCCAACAGAAGCTGTTTTCAAAGTTTTACGTCTTCGGAACGGAGCTGATGCAGATGAGGGTCGGCATGAGGATTTCCGGGCGGAAACTCCCACGCCAACGCCGTTCTTCAGAATGAGGGCGATTTCGCCCGGAGGGTGAAGCGTCTTTGGACGTATTTCACCCCACACTGTGCTCGTGACGCTTTGAAAACAGCTTCCAACGGACATTGGCGCCTAAAAAGGCAGGCCGATTCTACGGCATATTCCGGAGAAAGGTAAGTTAAGCCCTACAGGTTCGGGGGTGATCCTTTTTAGACAAAAGGCTAACATGCGGACCTGTTTTGCTTTGCCGCGTGTTCCCTGCCCATGTCCCATCAGACCATCAAGACTCCCTGCGTCGGCCTCTGCTCCACTGTTTACGGTGACTTGGTGTGTCGTGGCTGCAAGCGCTTCCACCATGAAGTGATCCACTGGAACGGTTACGACGAGGAGGCCAAGCGTGCGGTCTGGCTGCGTTTGGAGCAGTTGCTGGTGCAGGTCATGGTGGCCAAGCTGGAAGTGTTCGATCCGGTCAGGCTGCGTGAGCAACTGGAGGCCCGCAAGATTCGCTTCGTGCCGCATCAGTCGGAATATTGCTGGGCTTATCAGTTGATTGCCCGCGGCGCACGGGTGATCAGTCAGTTGGATGCCTACGGTATGGTACTGCTGCCGGAGTTCCGCGATTGGAACCTGCCGGAGCTGCGCGATGCCATTGATCGGGAGTTTTTCCTGCTGTCCGAAGCGCACTACCAGCGTTATATCGCGCCGGGCTTTCTCAAGGACGCGTTCGGCGCCTGAGAAATCCGGCGCGGGGCAGCGATGCCGGATTCAGCGCCGACTTCAACCTCTGGCCAGTTCTTCCAGATGATCGATGATCTCCTGGGGCTTGAGCACCAGGATGTCGCTTTCCAGTGAGTCCAGGACCGCCTCGGCGGTATTGCCGATCAGCGCTCCCGAGATCCCGGTGCGCGCCACCGTACCGATCACCGTGACCGCCGCGTCGAGCTTATGGGCCATGTGCGGGATCAGCACATCCGCCGGGCCTTCGGCGATGTGCAGGTGGTCGTCGTCGATATCGAACTCTGTCTGGAAGGCACGGCATTGCTCGCGATAACGCGCCTCGATGGTTTCCTTCAACTGATACACCGGGTCGGCTGCCGAGAGCATGGGCGAGGGGTGGGCGGTCATCACGTGCAGTCGCCCTTTGGCGAGGCTGGCGATGTCATAGCCATGATCAATGATACTGGCATGCAGGTGCCGATGTTCTTCGTCCGCGTTGCCGACATCCACAGCCGCCAGGATCACCCCACCGGCCCATGGCACTTCGGTCTTGACCATCAGCACGGCGCAAGGGCAGAAACGCAGCAGCTGCCAGTCCGAGGGGGTCAACAGGGCTTTTTTCAGCGAGCTGTCGGGGCGGTGTTGTTTGATCACCAGTGCGCAGCCTTCGGCCTGTTGCACGCCGATGATGGTGTCGTGCGGGGTTTTTTCCCAGGCCTGTTCCGCGGTGGCGCTGTAGCCGTCGTCATGCAACTGACTCTTGAGCAGCGCGAGCAGGGCGCTGTGATCATGTCTTGGGTCGCACATCAGTAGGTGCAGGTGCGCGTCCGTGACCTTGGCAATCAGTTTGGCGCGATTGAGCGCCAGGCTATGCGCGTGTTCAGGGTCGAGTATCACCAGAATGCTGCGGATGGCTTGCATGGTCAGGTTTCTCCCTGAGGCTGAAGTCGGCTTATACATCACTATAGTTGGACTGCGCCGACTCTGGAGTTGCTGCCCATCCAGGGCGGCGGTTAGTGGCCCGGCCCAGGCTCTGTACGAAATGTATCTACGCTTGCCCATGCCGCGAGAGCCGGCTCGCCATGCTCATTGTCCCCCCGCCAACGGCGCTGGCTCGGCTGCTTTCGCCTGGTCTGGGCTTTGCTCGAAAACATTTCGTACAGACCCCAGGATCCGTATAATCGCCGACCCTGCTTGCCCGCACCGCCAGAGCCTTGCTGTGAACCTGCCGGAAAAAGGGGCGCGTTTGGGGGGTAAGCGGCGCTGGCCGATCAAGCGGCACGGCTGATCGACCACAAGAACCCTGAGAAGAAGGCGGCAATGCGCCGACCCATTGTGAGAGTTTTCCATGCTGCCTGAAATCCATGATTTTCTAGGATGTCGCACACCCGATGCCTGGGTGGAAGCTGCCCTTGGCCAGCAGGATGTGATGCTTTTGGATCACAAAAATTGCGAATTCAAGGCCGCTAGCACGGCCCTGAGCCTGATTGCCAAATATCACTCCCATGTCGACTTGATCAACATGATGTCGCGTCTGGCCCGGGAAGAGCTGGTTCACCACGAGCAGGTCATGCGCCTGCTGAAAAAGCGCAAGATCGAGCTGCGTCAACTCTCCGCCGGGCGATACGCATCGGGCCTGCGCAAAGTGGTGCGCAACCACGAGCCGGTCAAACTGGTCGATACGCTGGTGGTCGGCGCGTTCATCGAAGCCCGGAGCTGTGAGCGTTTCGAGGCGCTGGTGCCGCATCTGGACGAAGAGCTGGGCACGTTCTATTTTGGTTTGCTGAAAAGCGAAGCCCGGCATTTCCAGGGTTATCTGAAACTGGCCTACCAGTACGGCGATGCGAGTGACATCGCCCAGGTGATCGATAAGGTTCGTGCCGCCGAGCAGGAACTGATCGAGTCCCCGGACGTGGAGTTCCGTTTCCACAGCGGTGTGCCGACAGCGGCGTGACGTGGATTGTACCCGTGGGGATGTAGCTTGAGGCGTAGCCCAGTCCAACGCCGGATCAGGTGTGCAAGCTTGTGGGGTGTATGGCCTTGAAGCTACCCTCTGCCTTTGGTTCGAGCTTGGTAGTACCTTATGGAAGTAAAACTGGTTGCCCGCACACTTGACCTTCTAGAGGTCTTTGCCCGCGAGCGTCGCGCCATGTCGCTGACCGAGTTGGCCCGGCTGCTGGATGTGCCAATGTCGAGTTGCCTTGGACTCATTCGTACATTATCGGCACGAGGGTATCTTTATGAAGTGCGCAAGCGAGGGGGCTATTACCCGACAAAGCGCTTGTTGTCGATAGCCATGCAGATCGATAGCGGTGACTCACTGGTCAATATCATCGATGAGCATCTGCAGGCGCTTCAGCGAGAGGTCGATGAGACGGTAGTCCTGGGTAAATTGGAAGGTTCGCAGGTGCTCTATCTGCATGTGCTGGATTCCTCCCGGCCAATCCGCTACTCCCCTGACGCTGGCGAACTTCGACCTTTACACGCCAACTCCATCGGCAAGGCGATATTGGCGCAATTACCCGAGACGCAGGTACGACAGCGACTGCAAGGTTTGGCCATGCCGCGCTTCACTGATCACACACTCACCTGCGAAGACGATTATCTCGCCGCACTGGCAGAAGTGCGCCAGCGTGGCTGGAGTGAGAATATGGGTGAAAGCTCCAATGATCTGGCAGCGCTCTCCTGTGCCTTCAATTTCGCCGGGGAATGGTATGCGGTTTCAATCGCAGGGCCGCTGCCACGTATGCGCGAACATTGGCAAAGCCTTTCGGCACCGCTGCTGGCGTGCATCGCGTCGATCGTCGCCGACATAGACCTCGGTTGAAAACACACGTTTGCCATCAGGCTCAATCACCGGGATGCAGGGCACTGCATCCGGCCACGCAATTAAAGCCGGGCCCCCCATTGATGATCGCGCTTGTGCTAGCGGCGATGAAAACAACCGTCCTTCCTTTTCCCGATGTTCATCGGATTTTACCGCCACTCCCACCGAAATAGCCTGCTGAGCTCGTACACCCTCGACTCCTGGGCATTGCGCTGTTCCCCGCTCATTGGATTCTTCGAACAAAGTGCGATCACGAAAATGATTGCGCGAAGTAATTCTTGAAGGTAAATTAATTTTCACTCTGGTGAATTAACTGCGCGTGTAACCCGTGGCCCTCGAATAAAAACAACGGAGAAAGCGATGAATTTTCAGCTCAATGAAGACCAGTTGGCCATCCGCGATTCCATTCAGCGAATTTGCAAGGCATTTGGTGATGAGTACTGGCTTGAGCGCGACGCCGACGGTCGATTTCCCCATGAGCTGTACCGTGCTTTAGCGGATCAGGGATGGTTGGGTATCGCCATGGATGCGAAATATGGCGGCGCCGGTCTGGGTATTTTTGAAGCGGCGGTGATGATGCAAACCATCAGCGGCTCGGGCGCAGGTCTTTCCGGTGCATCAGCCGTGCACATGAATATTTTCGGGTTGAACCCGGTGCAGGTCTTTGGCAGCGAAGAGCAAAAGCAGCGTTTTTTACCCGCGTTGATTCAGGGCAAGGAAAAGGCCTGTTTCGCGGTTACCGAGCCTAATACGGGCTTGGACACCACGAACCTTAAGACCTTCGCACGCAAGGTCCCCGGCGGGTATGTGGTAGATGGCCGCAAAATCTGGATTTCCACCGCGCAGATAGCCGACCGAATGCTGATCATTGCCAGGACCACGCCTCGCGATCAGGTCAGCAAGTCGACTCAGGGTCTCTCCTTGTTCTACACCCGCCTGGATCGCGAAAAAGTTGAAGTGCGCGAGATAGAAAAAATGGGCCGCAAGTCCGTGGACTCCAACATGCTCTTCATCGACGGTCTTGAAGTGCCCGAAGAAGATCTTATCGGCGAAGAAGGGAAGGGGTTCGAGTACCTGCTGCACGGGCTCAATCCCGAACGCATCCTGATTGCGGTGGAAGCCGTTGGACTCGGCCAAGTGGCACTGTGGCGCGCGGTTGAGTATGCGCGGGATCGAGTGGTATTTGGCCGACCGATTGGGCAAAACCAGGGCATACAGCATCCTTTAGCCCAAGCCTGGATGGCCTTGGAGGCAGCCCAGTTAATGGTTTACAAGGCCGCCAGTCTGTATGACGCGGGACAACCCTGTGGCGCCGAAGCAAACACCGCCAAATACCTGGCAGCAGAAGCTTGCAGTCAGGCGTGTCAAACCGCAGTGGCGACGCTTGGCGGTATGGGGTTTGCGAAGGAGTATCACGTCGAGCGTTATCTTCGTGAGAGCTGGATTCCGCGTCTGGCACCGGTGAGCCCGCAACTGATCATGTGCCATATCGCCGAAAAGGTTCTCGGTCTCCCCAAATCCTACTAAACAAGTCTGCGACCTAGCCTGGGCGGTTTCTATAAAAAAATAACAAGAAGGTAACGCTGATGAACCTACAAGCAAACTTGAGCGCGCTTTCGGGACTCAAAATAGTAGATCTATCGAAAGTTCTGGGTGGTCCTTATTGCACCCAGATCCTCGCTGATCACGGTGCGCAAGTGATCAAGGTCGAGCCCCCTTCGGGCGACGAAACCCGTGGCTGGGGTGCCCCAGTGCGCGAACGCACCTCCGCGTATTTTATGGGGGTCAATAGAAACAAACGTGGAGTCAGTTTAAACCTCGGCGACGCTGTCGATCGGCAACGCCTGTTCGATCTTCTCGAAGACGCCGATGTATTGGTGGAAAACTACAAGCCAGGCACCCTGGAAAGGTGGGGCTTGAACTATGAGTCGTTGAAGTTACGCTTCCCCAGACTGATCCATTGCCGCATTTCTGGCTATGGCGATCAAGGCCCCTACGCGGGCATGCCGGGCTACGATGCGGCCATCCAAGCCATGAGTGGGCTCATGAGCGTAAATGGTGAACAAGGCGGCGATTCACTTCGGGTTGGCGTGCCCATAGTCGACATGGTCACGGGTATGAATGCCACGCTCGGTATCCTCATGGCGCTTTACGAGCGCGAGCGTAGCGGTGAGGGGCAGTTCGTCGAAGCGGCGCTGTTCGATTGCGCGTTGTCGATCCTGCATCCGCATTCGGCCAACTATCTCTACGCGGCGCAAACACCCCAGCGCAGTGGCAATGCCCATCCCAACATCACGCCTTATGACAAATTCGCCACGGCTACCGGCGACATTTTCCTCGCTGTTGGCAACGACGCACAATTTGCCACGCTGTGCCAGCGGCTCGCTTTGCCGGAGCTGATTGATGACCCACGCTTCTTCAGCAACCAACTGCGTAATGAGCACCGCCAGGCGCTACGCCAATCATTGGCGACAAAACTATTGAAGCTTTCTGGCGAGGCATTGTGCGAGCAACTGATCCATCAAGGCGTGCCTTGCGGGCCTGTGCTGGATATCCCGCAGGCGCTGGCGTTGCCTCAAGTCGCCGCACGCAACATGCTGGTGAGGATCGGCGAGGACTACAGCGGCATCGCCTCGCCGATTCGCCTCAGTCGTACACCTGCCAGTTACCGGTGCCGTCCGCCATTACTGAATGAGCACGCCGCTGAAATCTTCGGTACGACCGCAGATTGACGACCTGACCAGGCCCGCAGTGACGGACCGCTCTGACATAAGCCGGGAGTCAGGAGCTGCCTTCATACACGGGTAGCCCCTTGGATCGTTCGATGAGGAAAGAAAAATGCTCGCGAGTATCGGTTTGCTGGCCATTGCCAGCCTGTTCTTGCTTATTCTGACGAAACGCCTTTCGCCACTCGTGGCGTTAATCATAGTGCCGGTGGTTGCATCGCTGTTAGCTGGGTTCGGCTTGCAGACTTCTGGCTTCGTGCTCAATGGCATTAAAAATATCGCTCCCGTGGCCGGCATGTTTATTTTCGCCATTATCTTCTTTGGTGTGATGAGCGATGCGGGGTTGCTCGATCCGATCATTAAGCGCGTATTGAGGGTCGTTGGCGGGCGACCGCGTTATATCGTCATGGGCACCGCAATGCTAGCGCTGCTTATTCACTTGGATGGATCAGGCGCGGTAACTTTTCTGGTGACTATTCCGGCAATGCTTCCGCTTTATGAACGTTTGGGAATGGATAAGCGAGTGCTGGCCTGCGCGGTGTCGCTGGCGGCCGGCGTGAATTTTCTGCCTTGGGTAGGCCCGATGCTGCGTGCCTCGGCGGCATTGGGCATACCGACCACGGAAATGTTTTATCCACTTATTCCCGTGCAGATAATAGGGCTGACTTTTGTGTTTGCCGTGTGTTACTGGCTCGGACTTCGTGAAGAGCGGCGTTTGGGTATCACGGCCATGGGTATCGACGTATCGGCACACGTACCGGAAATGTCGATTGAACAACAAGGGATACGTCGCCCCAAGCGTTTCGGCGTTAATTGCGTGATCACATCGACGGTCTTGATCGTTCTCGTGGCTGGCTGGGTTCCACCGGTCCTGATGTTCATGCTCGGCACTGTCGCGGCTTTGTTGGTCAACTATCCCAATGTACACGAGCAACGTGCCCGAGTGGATGCTCACGCCAAGGCAGCATTGATGATGGCAAGTGTATTGCTGGCTGCCGGTGTATTTACCGGAATCATGGGGGAATCGGGCATGCTCAGGGCCATGGCCGAAATGCTGGTGCAGCATGTGCCCCGCGAGCACGCGGAGCATATGCCGTTTATCCTTGGCCTGCTTTCCATGCCATTGAGCCTTTTGTTTGATCCGGACTCCTTCTACTTCGGCGTAATGCCTGTATTGGCCCACAGCGCGCAACTGCTTGGGGTTGCGCCCATTCAGATGGGCCAGGCCGCGCTCCTTGGGCAAATGACCACGGGGTTTCCGGTCAGTCCGCTAACGCCGGCCACTTTCTTGATTGTGGGGCTGACCAAAATAGATCTGGCCGACCATCAGAAATTCACCATTCCTTATCTGTTTGTGGCGAGCGTGATTATGACTATCGCGGCAGCGGCATTTGGGGTGTTCCCATTTTGATTGACATATAACGCAGATAGGCGAGTTCCCAGGGCGGTGGTTGAGCGGCTCGCGATTGCCGTGGAACGCTTCCTGGCCGTTACGAACTGATTAATCATTAGAAGTGCGGGAGTGTGTAAATGAATGCAAATGCTTTGGTTGTCCAACAACGAGGCTTGTATTACGAAGAACTCGAAATGGGCGTGCTTTACAGCCACGCACCTGGGCGAACGCTGGATGACGGGGACAGCACGTTATTTTCTTTGTTGACCATGAATCCCGCGAGCATTCATTTCGATGCACATGACAGTGCTGGCAACGAATTTGGCGGGCGTTTGGTTAATAGCATGCTGACAGTTTCAACGCTGGTCGGCTTGAGCGTAGGTCATTTGACACAAAAGACGCTTGTAGCAAACCTGGGTTTTGCTGACATAAAATTTCCGGCACCGGTGTTTTCCGGCGATACCCTTTATGCAAAGACAGAAGTCATAGAAAAGCGCCTGTCAAAGTCCCGCCCGGACGCTGGAATAGTTCTGCTGGAGCATCGTGGATATAATCAGGAAGGTGTCTTAGTGGCTGTTGCCCGGCGTCACGCGCTCATGTTGCGCAAGCCGGAGGTGGTATGAAACAAATCCGTCTTGGAGAGGCCATCTTATTTTGTCCTGGCGATCGTCCCGAACGTTTTGACAAGGCATTGCAGCGAGCCGACCGGGTTATTTTTGACTTGGAAGACAGTGTCGCTGCGCACCGCAAGGACGTGGCTCGTCGTTGCGTCATTGATGCCTTACCGGCAGCAGGTAAGGACATTATTGTGCGGATCAACGCGTCGATGTCCCCTTGGTATAAAGAGGATGTGCAAGCTTTGCGAGACCTGCGTGAACGCAGCGGTATTGATCCTTTGATTCTTCTTCCAAAGGCAGAAGAAATACAACAACTGCTGGCTTTGGATGACTTCCAGGTAATCGTCCTGTGTGAAACCGCGAAAGGAGTGATCAACGCTTATCAGTTAGCGCAGGCTCAAAACTGTATGGCGCTGTTCTGGGGCGGCGAAGATCTCATCGCCGACCTGGGAGGGCGCAGTAGTCGGGACTCCTCCGGGAACTATTACCCTGTGGTCGAGCACGCGCGAACCACGATCCTCCTCGCCGCCGGTCAGTGCGCTAAGCCAGCCATTGATGCCGTGCATATTGATATAGCCGATGTGGACGGATTGGCCCGTGAATCCAAGCAAGCGGTTGATGTGGGCTTTACGGCCAAGGCATGCATCCATCCTTCCCATGTCAACGTTATTCGTAACGCCTTCAGCCCCAGCGAAGAACAACGCCTGTGGGCCACGCAAGTGGTTGCGGCGATGCAATCCACCGCCGGCGCAGTGGTCAGCCTTAATGGGCGCATGATCGATGAACCTCTCCTCAAGCAAGCTTTGCGAGTGCTCCAAGCACCCTCTGTAACGCTCACCAACAGATAGCAACCGACACTCCCTGACCTGGGCGCGACGATCATACCGGCATTGAAGTGACAGGCATACACACGCACCGATGGCTCTTGCGGGAGGGGGCCTTTTATCGAGTAAATAAAAAGCTTGCTAACAATTGCGTTGACACAGGCTGCCTAAGCAGTAATATCCAAGCGACTATCTGTCTAGGCAGCTTTCCAGGTAACGCGTATGAAACACTTCTTGCCGGACGACTTCCACAACTGCCATCTGGGTCTGCTTCTGGGGCGCGCTGCCTTGCTCAAGGACCGGATCATCGACACCCATATGGTCCCTTACGGCATTACCGCGGCGCAGTTCAAGGTGCTGATCATCATGGCCCAATTCGGCGTCGACTCGCCGGCCGAGCTGTGTCGCCATTTATCTCTGGACAGCGGTTCGATGACGCGCATGCTCGATCGCCTGGAACAGAAGGCGTTGCTGGCCCGGCAGCGCTCGGCAGGGGATCGGCGCCAAGTCCGGTTGGTGTTGACGGCGCAGGGGCAGGCCCTCGCGGACCGCTTGCCGCAGATCGGTGCCGATGCCATGAACGAGTTGGCGGGAGCGATTACCCACGAGGAATTGCGGACCCTGGAAAATGTTCTCAAGAAGATTTTGCTGGCGGCCGGCGATTCGCTTATCGAGCTGCGCCTGGGTGGAGAAAATGAACAGTAGGACCTTGCGTGGTGCTTTGAGTACAGCAGACCCCGCCGCACAACCTCATTAACTGAAGGTACTGGCCATGGCTATCGCTGCCGAAACAGATGCGGTTGAAAAGGTCCCGAATACCGGCAATTCCGGCAAACGCAAGGTCATGTTCTCGGCACTCGCCCTGGCGGTGCTCGTGGGTGGTCTAGCGGTGTGGGGTTGGTATGAATTCTACGGTCGCTGGAGCGAAAGCACCGACGATGCCTACGTTAACGGTAACGTGGTGGAAATCACCCCGCTGATCACCGGGACGGTGGTGAGCATTGGCGCCGACGACGGCGATCTGGTCCATGCAGGCCAGGTGCTACTGAACTTCGATCCGAGCGATGCCCAGATTGACCTGCAAAGTGCCGAGGCCAGCCTGGCCAAGACCGTGCGCGAGGTCCGTGGTCTGTATAGCAACGTCGATGGCATGAAGGCCCAGCTCGCGGTGCAGCAGGTTGCGGTGCGCAAAGCCCAGGACAACTTCTCCCGCCGCAAGAACCTGGCCGCTGGCGGGGCAATCTCCCAGGAAGAGCTGTCCCATGCCCGCGATGATCTGACCATGGCTCAGAGTGCTTTGGGCAACACCCAGCAGCAACTCAACACCCTCAATGCGCTGGTGGACGATACGGTGGTGTCCAATCACCCCGAGGTCAAGGCCGCCGCCGCCCGTTTGCGCCAGGCCTACCTGGCGAATGCCCGGACCACCTTGATCGCGCCCGTGACCGGCTATGTCGCCAAGCGGACCGTGCAGCTCGGCCAGCGTGTGCAGCCGGGCACCGCGCTGATGGCGGTGATCCCGCTGGATCAGTTGTGGATCGATGCCAACTTCAAGGAAACCCAGCTACGGCAGATGCGTATCGGCCAGCCGGTGGATATCGAGGCCGATCTGTACGGCAGCGAGGTGAAATACAGCGGCACCGTCGACAGCCTCGGTGCTGGCACCGGCAGTGCCTTCGCCCTGTTGCCGGCGCAGAACGCCACCGGTAACTGGATCAAGATCGTCCAGCGTGTGCCGGTGCGGATTTATATCAACGCCCAAGAGCTGGTCCGGCATCCGCTGCGGGTCGGGCTGTCGACCCAAGTTGAAGTCAACTTACGGGACCAAAGCGGTCCGGTGCTCGCCCAGCAACCGCCGCAAAAAGCCTCGTTCACCACACATGTCTATCAGTGGCAACTGGCTGACGCCGATGCAGTGATTACCCGGCTGATCAATGAAAACAGCGCGGCGGCGAGCAAAACCTCGCAACGCTGAGTCGCCGATCCCCGCTCGCGAGCCTGTTGGTCGCGGTGCCAGCCTTGCTCCAAAGGATTCGCGATGAACTCGAACGCCTCTTTTACTCCGCCCAGCTTGCTGCTCAGCACCATCGGCTTGTCGCTGGCGACCTTTATGCAGGTACTCGACACCACCATCGCCAATGTGGCGCTGCCCACCATTTCCGGCAACCTGGGAGTGAGTTCGGAGCAGGGGACCTGGGTCATCACCTCGTTTGCCGTGAGCAACGCCATTGCCCTGCCGCTGACCGGCTGGCTGAGCCGGCGCTTTGGCGAGGTGAAACTGTTTATCTGGGCCACGCTGTTGTTTGTGTTGGCTTCGTTTCTCTGTGGCATTTCCACATCGATGCCCGAGTTGGTGGGCTTCCGCGTCGTCCAGGGTCTGGTGGCCGGGCCGTTGTACCCGATGACTCAGACGCTGTTGATCGCCGTGTATCCACCGGCGCGGCGCGGCGCGGCATGGCCCTGGCGTTGCTGGCGATGGTCACGGTGGTGGCGCCGATTGCCGGGCCGATTCTCGGTGGCTGGATCACCGACAGCTACAGTTGGCCGTGGATTTTCTTCATAAATGTGCCGATCGGCATCTTTGCCACCCTGGTCGTGCGCCAGCAGCTCAAGGCGCGACCGGTAGTAACCCAGCGCCAACCGATGGACTATGTCGGCTTGCTAACCCTGATCATCGGTGTTGGCGCATTGCAGGTGATCCTCGACAAAGGCAACGACCTGGATTGGTTCGAGTCGAACTTCATTATTATCGGTGCGGTGATCTCGCTGATCGCCCTGGCGGCCTTTGTGATCTGGGAAATGACCGATCAGCACCCGGTGGTCAACTTGCGCCTGTTTGCCTACCGCAATTTCCGTATCGGCACCCTGGTGCTGATCCTGGGTTATGCGGGGTTCTTCGGCATCAATCTGATCCAGCCCCAGTGGTTACAGACCCAGATGGGCTACACCGCGACCTGGGCGGGATTGGCGGTGGCGCCGCTGGGCATCCTGCCGGTGCTGATGTCACCCTTTGTTGGCCAGTACGCCCACAAGGTCGACCTGCGCCTGCTGGCGGGCTTGGCGTTCCTGACCATCGGCTTGAGTTGCTTTATGCGGGCGGGCTTCACCAACGAGGTGGATTTCCAACATATCGCTCTGGTGCAGTTGTTCATGGGGATCGGCGTGGCGCTGTTCTTCATGCCGACCTTGAGCATCCTGATGTCGGACCTACCGCCGCACCAGATTGCCGACGGCGCCGGCCTGGCCACGTTCCTGCGCACGCTCGGCGGGAGTTTCGCGGCGTCGCTGACCACCTGGATCTGGATTCGCCGGGCGGACCAGCACCACGCCTACCTGAGTGAAAGCATGAGCCCGTTCGATCCGGCGACGCGCAGCGCTCTGGATAGTCTTGGCGGGGCGGGCAGCCAGGCTTATGGCCGGCTGGATCAGATTCTCACCAGCCAGGCGTACATGCTCTCGACCGTGGATTATTTCACGCTGCTGGGTTGGGGCTTCATGGGATTGATGCTGCTGGTGTGGCTGGCCAAGCCGCCGTTCACGGCCAAGGCCGGGCCGGCAGCGGCGGGGCATTAGTGGTAAGACACTGATGTGACAAGGGGGCAAGCCTGCTCGCCACCCGGGATTCAGTTGTCAGATCGCTGGTGGCGTAAAATCGAAGGGCGCCAACTGGAATCCTTGCTCATCTACCTGCAAGGCCCAACCCTGGCGATCCCAATCCCCCAGGACAATGCGCTTCGCCGCTTGCGCGCCGAGTTGCAGTTTGTGGATGGCGGGGCGGTGGGTATGACCATGGATCAGCGTGTGCACGCCATATTGCTGCATGATCCGTGGAATTTCCTCGGGAGTCACGTCAACGATGTCGTTGGCCTTCATGCGGGTCTGGGCGCGACTTTCGCTGCGCAGCTTGCGCGCCAGCTTGTGGCGGGTGCGCAATGGCAGGTGTCGCAGGATAAACAACGTAACGGGATTGCGCAGGTAGCGCCGCAGGCGCATGTAGGCCTCGTCACGGGTACACAGGCTGTCACCGTGCATCAGCAGCACCGGTTCGCCATTAATCTGCACCACGCTCGGGTCTTTGAGCAGGGTGGCGCCGGCGGCCTTGCAAAAGGCCGTGCCGAGCAGGAAATCGCGATTGCCGTGCATCAGGAAAATCGCCGTGCCAGCCTCGCTGGCCGTGCGCAGCGCGGCGCAGATCGAACGTTGGAACGGGGTCATGGCATCGTCGCCGATCCAGGCTTCGAAGAAGTCGCCGAGGATGTACAACGCTTGTGCCGAACGGACGCGCCCGGCGAGGAAATCCAGAAACGCCCGGGTGATGTCCGGGCGCCCCTCTTCCAGATGTAAATCTGAAATCAGCAGTATCACTCAATGATCTCGGCTTTCTCGATAATCACATCCTCTGCCGGAACATCCTGGTGGCCGGCTTTGTTCGTGGTGGCAACGCCCTTGATCTTGTCGACCACCTCATTGCCGGCCACTACTTTGCCGAATACCGCGTAACCCCAGCCCTGAGTGGTCTTGGCACTGTGGTTCAGGAAGCTGTTGTCAGCCACGTTGATGAAGAACTGCGCGGAGGCCGAGTGCGGCTCCATGGTACGCGCCATGGCCACGGTGTACTTGTCGTTTGGCAGACCGTTGTCGGCTTCGTTCTGAATGCTTGGGCGCTTGTCTTTCTTTTCCTTCATGCCCGGCTCGAAACCGCCGCCCTGGATCATGAAGTTGCCGATGACGCGATGGAACACGGTGTTTTCGTAGTGGCCCGCGCTGACGTACTCAACGAAGTTCTTTACGGTGATCGGGGCTTTCTCTTTGTTCAACTCGAGAACGATCTCGCCGTGGTTGGTGGTCAGTTTGACTTGAGTCATGGTAGCTATCGCTCTATTCAGGGAATTCGTGGAACTGTGGCCGAACCCGATAACAGTTCACGCCACAACCTGGCCTGGGAGTTTAACGTGCTCCTCGGGCATTTCGAGGGGTTTTTATATCGACGGTATTAAAAGCGGCGGTTTTCCGGGTGGCCCTGTCAGGGGCTTGACAGGTTCGGCTATGATAGGAGCTTTGATTGACTCGGCCTATCCGGGCCACGCACTTGTCACGTCCAAGGATCTTATGAGCAAGCCCACTGTCGACCCTGCTTCGAACGCCAAGACCGGCCCGGCTGTCCCGGTCAACTTCCTGCGCCCGATTATTCAGGCCGACCTGGATTCGGGCAAGCACACCCAGATCGTCACCCGTTTCCCGCCCGAGCCCAACGGCTACTTGCACATCGGTCACGCCAAGTCGATCTGTGTGAACTTCGGCCTGGCCCAGGAGTTCGGTGGCATCACGCACCTGCGTTTCGACGACACCAATCCGGCCAAGGAAGACCAGGAATACATCGATGCCATCGAAAGCGACGTCAAGTGGCTGGGCTTTCAGTGGGCCGGTGAAGTGCGCTACGCCTCGCAGTATTTCGACCAGTTGCATGACTGGGCGGTCGAGTTGATCAAGGCCGGCAAGGCCTATGTCGACGACCTGACCCCCGAGCAAGCCAGGGAATACCGTGGCAGCCTGACCGAACCGGGCAAGAACAGCCCGTTCCGCGAGCGTTCGGTGGAAGAAAACCTCGACTGGTTCGCCCGCATGAAAGCCGGCGAATTCAAGGATGGCGAGCGCGTACTGCGGGCGAAGATCGACATGGCCTCGCCGAACATGAACCTGCGCGATCCGATCCTCTATCGCATCCGTCATGCCCACCACCACCAGACCGGCGACAAGTGGTGCATCTATCCGATCTACGACTTCACCCACGGTCAGTCGGATGCTATAGAAGGCATCACTCATTCCGTCTGCACCCTGGAATTTGAAAGCCATCGTCCACTCTATGAGTGGTTCCTCGACAACCTGTCGGTGCCGTGCAAGCCGCGCCAGTATGAGTTTTCGCGGCTGAACCTGAACTACACCATCACCAGCAAGCGCAAGCTCAAGCAGTTGGTGGACGAGAAGCACGTCAACGGTTGGGACGACCCGCGCATGTCGACTCTGTCAGGCTTTCGCCGGCGCGGCTACACGCCCAAATCCATTCGCAATTTCTGCGAGATGGTCGGCACCAATCGCTCCGATGGCGTGGTCGACTTCGCCATGCTGGAGTTCAGCATCCGTGACGACCTCGATCACAGCGCGCCGCGTGCCATGTGCGTGCTGCGCCCGTTGAAAGTGGTCATCACCAACTATCCGCAAGGCCAGGTCGAGAACCTTGAACTGCCGCGCCACCCGAAGGAAGACATGGGCGTGCGTCAGTTGCCATTCGCCCGCGAGATCTATATCGACCGTGACGATTTCATGGAGGAGCCGCCAAAGGGCTACAAGCGCCTGGAGCCGGCCGGTGAGGTGCGCCTGCGCGGCAGCTATGTGATCCGTGCCGATGAGGCGGTCAAGGACGCCGAGGGCAATATCGTCGAGCTGCGTTGCTCCTACGATCCAGAAACCCTGGGCAAGAACCCCGAGGGCCGCAAGGTCAAGGGCGTGATCCACTGGGTGCCGGCGGCGGCCAGCGTCGAGTGCGAAGTGCGTCTGTACGACCGCCTGTTTCGTTCGCCGAATCCGGAGAAGGCCGAAGACGGTGCCAGTTTCCTCGACAACATCAACCCTGACTCCCTGCGCATCCTCACGGGCTGTCGTGCCGAACCTTCGTTGGGTAACGCACAACCGGAAGATCGTTTCCAGTTCGAGCGCGAAGGCTACTTCTGCGCGGATATCAAGGACTCGAAACCTGGCGCCCTCGTATTCAACCGCACGGTGACCCTGCGCGACTCCTGGGGTCAGTGATAGTTAAGGAACCTTTTGTGCTAAGCATCTACAACACGCTCACCAAGAGTAAAGAAGTCTTCAAGCCGCTGGATGGCAACAAGGTACGCCTGTATGTCTGCGGGATGACGGTGTATGACTATTGCCACCTGGGCCACGGTCGCAGCATGATCGCTTTCGACCTGGTGACCCGCTGGCTGCGTTTTTGCGGTTATGACCTGACCTATGTGCGTAACATCACCGACATCGACGACAAGATCATCAATCGGGCCAGGGAGAATGGCGAATCGTTCCAAGCGCTGACCGAGCGCATGATCGCCGCGATGCACGAGGATGAGGCGCGCCTGAACATCCTCAAGCCGGACATGGAACCGCGCGCCACCGATCACATTCCGGGCATGCACGCCATGATCCAGACTCTGATCGACAAGGGCTACGCCTACGCGCCGGGCAACGGTGACGTGTATTACCGCGTTGGCAAGTTCCTGGGCTACGGCAAGCTGTCGCGCAAGAAGATCGAAGACCTGCGCATCGGTGCGCGGATCGAGGTCGACGAAGCGAAGCAAGACCCGCTGGATTTCGTCCTGTGGAAAGCCGCCAAAGCGGGTGAACCGAGCTGGGAGTCGCCGTGGGGCGCCGGGCGTCCGGGCTGGCATATCGAATGCTCGGTGATGTCCACCTGCTGCCTGGGCGAGACGTTCGACATTCAT
Source organism: Pseudomonas agarici (assembly GCF_900109755.1). Classification (GTDB taxonomy): domain Bacteria; phylum Pseudomonadota; class Gammaproteobacteria; order Pseudomonadales; family Pseudomonadaceae; genus Aquipseudomonas; species Aquipseudomonas agarici. The sequence goes on from NZ_FOAR01000002.1 coordinate 308,657, forward strand.
GGCGGTGGCAGTGACCTTGAGTTCCCGCACCATGAAAACGAAATCGCCCAGAGCGAGGCCGCCACTGGCAAGACCTACGCTAATGCCTGGATGCATTGCGGCATGATTCGCATCAACGGCGAGAAGATGTCCAAGTCGTTGAACAACTTCTTCACCATTCGCGATGTGCTGGACAAGTATCACCCGGAGGTCGTGCGTTATCTGCTGGTGTCGAGCCACTACCGCAGCGCGATCAACTATTCGCAAGACAACCTCAAGGACGCCAAGGCCGCCCTGGAGCGTTTCTACCACGCGTTGAAAGGCCTGCCGAGCGTGCCGGCTGCCGGCGGCGAAGCCTTTGTCGAGCGTTTCACCCAGGTGATGAACGACGACTTCGGGACGCCGGAAGCCTGTGCGGTATTGTTCGAGATGGTGCGCGAGATCAATCGCCTGCGCGAGAGCGATGTCAATGCGGCGGCGGCTCTGGCGGCGCGCTTGAAGGAGCTGGCCAACGTGCTCGGTGTCTTGCAGTTGGACGCCGATGACTTCCTGCGGGCAGGCGCCCAGGGGCGGGTCGACGCGGCTGAAGTCCAAGCACTGATCCAGGCTCGCCTGGCGGCGCGGGCCAACAAGGACTGGGCCGAATCCGACCGCATTCGCGACCAGATCAGCGCGATGGGCGTGGTGCTGGAAGACGGTAAGGGTGGTACCACCTGGCGTCTGGCTGACTGAGCGCTAGCTTGAATTGACAGAAGCCCGCCGGGCGCGGGCTGCTGTTTTGCGGCGCTGGTGGGCCTTCAGGTCTCGAGTTGCCGCAGGCGTTTGTACAAGGTATTGCGACTGACCCCGAGTTGTCGGGCCAGATGGGAAATATTCCCGCCGGAGGCCTTGAGCAACTGGTTCAGATCATCGACGTGTTCCAACGCGGGTTTGCTCTGCAACGGGATCGACTCCCTGCCGGTCAGGCCGAGATCGACGAAAAAATCATCCGGTAGATGTTCGGCGCGAATCGGCTGATCCTCGGCCATCGCCAATGCCACCTGAATCACGCTATCGAGCTGGCGGATGTTACCGGGCCAGGGGTGTCGGTCGAACAGCTCCAGTACCTCCCGGCTCAACCCGGCCCATTGCGGGCTTTCCCGATGCCGCTCCCAAATCTGCTGAAACAGCGCCTGTTTGTCGGTGCGCTCGCGCAAGGGCGGCAACTCCAGGGTCAGGCCGCCGATGCGGTAGTACAAGTCTTCGCGAAACAGACCGTTTTGGATCTGCTGGCGCAACGAACGGTTGGTCGCCGAAACCAGGCGAATATCCACCGGATAAGCCTCGCTGCCGCCCACCGGTTGCACACAGCGTTCCTGCAATACTCGCAGCAAGCGAGCCTGGGTCGGCAGCGGCATGTCGCCGATTTCATCGAGAAACAGCGTGCCCTTGTCAGCTTGGCGGATCAGCCCGATATGGCCTTTCTGGTTGGCCCCGGTAAAGGCGCCTTTCTCGTAGCCGAACAGTTCCGACTCCACCAACTCCGCCGGAATGGCCGCACAGTTCACCGCGATCAAGGGCTGTATGGCGCGTGAGCCAGCCTGGTGCAAGGCCTTGACGAAAACTTCCTTACCGACCCCGGTCTCGCCGTGGATCAGCAACGCAATGCCTTTTTCCTGCAGGCGTTGCGCCTGACGTATGGCTTTCTCCACCCGCTTTTCACCCCAATGCAGGCCCTTGAGGCTTGATCTGTCCGTCGTGGTCTCGGTTCGCGGCTTGGCTTCGGCAAATACCCGCGGCTTGATCGGACGGCACTGTGGCCGCTTGAGCAGGCAATGAAAGCGGTTGCGCCCCGAGGCTTGCAAGGCAAAGGGCAGGCCTTCGGGTTGGTTGAGCAGCTCCAGCAACGAGACATTGAACAGGCTATCGATGCCGACCCGTGCCAGGCGGATGCCCAGCAGGTTGTCCGCGCGGCGATTGGCCGAGAGCACCTGGCCGCTGTCATCGAAGATCAGCAGCCCGGCCCACTGGCTGTCGAGGTTGTTCAGGCCGGTATTGAACACCAGTTGGAACTGTTTGCCCTCGAACAGATTGAGGATCAGTCGGTTCTCCACCGTCTGGCTCATCATCTTGACGATGCCCAGGGTGTGGGAGGGTGGCAGGTAGCTGTCGCTGGACACATCCAGCACGGCAATGACCTGCCGGCTGGCATCGAAGATCGGCGCCGCGGAGCCGGTCATGAAGCGGTTGGCCTTGAGGAAGTGTTCATCGTGCTCGATATGCACCGCCTGCCCGCAGGCCAGGGCGGTGCCGATGGCGTTGGTGCCGGTGCAGCGCTCCATCCAGCTTGCCCCGGCGCTGAAGCCACGTTGTAGCTTGGGCTCGATAAACCGCTGGGTGCCCCAGGAAGTGAGGATCTGGCCCTGATTGTCAGCGAGCATGATCAGGCAGTTGGAATTACTGAGGATGTTCTCGTAGTACGGCAGCACTTCCTGATGGGTGGTCTGCACCAGTGCCTGTTGGCTGTCGATCAGTTGCGCGACCTCGTGGGCCGGCAACTGATCGAACGCCGGCGCACACTGGTGGCTCAGCCCGAAGCGGCGGCAGCGGCTCCAGGAGTCCTGGATGATGGTGTCGTGACTGAGAGGGGCAACGGCCATGGCTGTCGATCTCCTGGGTGCTTTATTGTTTTTGTTGTGGGCGGGCGCAATCGAGCCAAACAAGCATTCGTTTAGTGTTGTTCACTTGTGTTCATTGTCAACGCTCGAAGTGTTCATCTGTTCACTCAGGGTTGTTCATTTCTGTTCAGTCGTGAGCCCGCTATAGCCTTCGTTCTTCACTGTCCGAGGCTCTGGTCCGAGGGGTTGCGCAGTGTTTTGCGTTTCTGGCACGGATGTCGCTCTGTCGGTTGAGCGATGTGTGGCATTTGATTTCAATAATAAAAGGTCGAGCCATGTCTTTAACGCTGGAGCGCGTCAGCCGTGTAGTCGAGGGCCAGGTCTGGATCGACGAGGCGAGCCTGAGTTTCGAACCTGGGTCCTTCAATGTCCTGTTGGGGCGCACGCTGTCCGGCAAGACCAGTCTTATGCGCCTGATGGCCGGCCTGGACAAGCCAGACGGCGGGCGGGTGCTGATGAATGGCGTGGATGTCACCGGGCGCGCGGTACGTTTGCGCAACGTATCGATGGTGTACCAGCAGTTCATCAACTACCCGACCATGACGGTGTTCGAGAACATTGCCTCGCCGCTGCGCCAGGCGCGGATGCCGGCGCAGCAGATCCAGGCCAAGGTGCTGGAAACCGCGCAAATGCTGCGTATCGAGAAGTTCCTGCAACGTCATCCGCTGGAGCTTTCCGGCGGTCAGCAACAACGCACGGCGATGGCCAGGGCACTGGTCAAGGATGCCGAGTTGATCTTGTTCGACGAGCCGCTGGTCAACCTCGACTACAAGCTGCGCGAAGAGTTGCGCCAGGAAATGCGTGAGCTGTTCAAGGCACGCCACACTATCGCCGTGTATGCCACCACCGAGCCCAACGAGGCCCTGGCCCTGGGCGGCACCACCACCATCGTCCATGAGGGACGGATCATCCAGAGCGATAGCACGCCTGCGGTCTATCACCAGCCGCGGACGGTGCTAGCGGCGCAACTGTTTTCCGAGCCGCCGATCAACCTGATGCCGGGGCGGATTCTCGGCAATGAGGTCAGTTTCGCCAACTTCGTGCATTTTCCGCTGAACGTCGACCTGCGTCCGGTTGGCGAAGGTGAATTCCGTTTCGGTGTACGGCCAAGCCATATCCGCCTGGTGCCGAGCAACGATGACGACCTGGAGCTGGCGGTGACCGTGGAGCTCGCGGAAATCAGTGGTTCGGAGACCTTTCTCCACGTGCGCAACGAACAGTTCCAACTGGTGCTGCATTTGCCTGGGGTACATGCCTACGATGTCGATGCGTCGATCCGTATCTACATCCCGACCCACAAACTCTTTGTGTTCGACGGGCAGGGTCAACTGCTCCAGGCGCCGGGTCGACGTGTGGCGAGGGTTGCCTGATGGCGCGAATTCAGTTGCGCAACCTGGCCCACAGTTACAGCCAGAGCCCGGCCGGTGCTGAGGATTATGCCATTCATGAGATGAACCATATCTGGGAGCAGGGCGGCGCCTATGCGCTGCTGGGGCCATCGGGGTGTGGCAAGTCGACCCTGCTCAATATCATTTCCGGGCTGCTCAGCCCTTCACAGGGGCAGGTGCTGTTCGACAGCACGGTGGTCAATGCACTGAGCCCGGAAAAACGCAACATTGCCCAGGTGTTCCAGTTCCCGGTGGTCTACGACACCATGACGGTGTTCGACAACCTGGCCTTTCCCCTGCGCAACCAGGGCATGGCCGAGTCGCGGGTGTTGAGCAAGGTTCAGGAAATTGCCGAGGTGCTCGACCTGCAACCGCTGTTGCAACGCAAGGCCAGCAACCTGAGTGCCGATGAAAAGCAGAAGGTTTCGATGGGGCGTGGGCTGGTACGCGACGATGTCTCGGCGATTCTCTTCGACGAACCGCTGACGGTGATCGACCCGCACTTGAAGTGGAAGCTGCGACGCAAGCTCAAGCAGATCCACGAGCAATTCAATATCACCATGGTCTACGTGACCCACGACCAATTGGAGGCTTCGACCTTTGCCGACAAGATCGCCGTGATGTATGGCGGGCAGATCGTCCAGTTCGGCACGCCACGGGAGTTGTTCGAGCGGCCCAGCCATACCTTTGTCGGCTATTTCATCGGCAGCCCTGGGATGAACCTGATCGACGTGCAGCCCAGGCTCGGTGGCGTCGGTTTTGCCAATACCCATCTGGAGTTGTCCGAAGCCTTGCGGCAGCGGATTGCCGCCGGTGGTTGGCGCCGCCTGCAAGTCGGCATTCGCCCCGAGTTCGTGCGTGTCTGGGATGAGGCTTACGAGGAAGCGTTGTGTGCCCAAGTCCGACATATCGAGGATCTTGGAACCTACAAGATCATGACCCTCGACCTGGATGGCCAGATGCTCAAGGTCCGCCTGCAGGAAGACAAACCGGTGCCGCAAGGCAAGGCCTGGATCAGTTTCCCGGCGCAATGGTTGATGGTCTATGCCGATGATCGGCTGTTGGAGGTCAACCCATGAACAAGGTGCGCAACAACAAGGCCTGGTGGCTGGTATTGCCGGTTTTCCTGCTGGTGGCGTTCAGTGCGGTGGTGCCGATGATGACGGTGGTCAACTATTCGGTACAGGACATCTTCGACCAGTCCAGTCGCTACTTTGTCGGTGCCGACTGGTATCGGCAGGTGCTACGGGACCCACGCCTGCACGATTCGCTGCTGCGCCAGTTCATCTATTCAGCCTGTGTGCTGGCGATCGAGATTCCGCTGGGTATCGCCATCGCCCTGACCATGCCGACCAAGGGGCGCTGGTCCTCGCTGGTGCTGATCGTGCTGGCGATTCCGCTGCTGATCCCGTGGAACGTGGTGGGGACCATCTGGCAGATCTTTGGCAGGGCGGATATCGGGCTGCTGGGCTGGACCCTCAATGCCCTGGGTTTGAACTACAACTATGCGGCCAACACCATGGACGCCTGGGTCACGGTCCTGGTGATGGATGTCTGGCACTGGACGTCGCTGGTGGCATTGCTCTGCTACTCGGGGCTGCGGGCGATTCCGGATGTCTATTACCAGGCGGCGCGCATCGACCGGGCCTCGGCCTGGGCGGTGTTCCGATATATCCAACTGCCGAAGATGAAGAGCGTGTTGTTGATCGCGGTGATGCTGCGCTTCATGGACAGTTTCATGATCTACACCGAACCCTTCGTGCTGACAGGCGGCGGGCCGGGCAATGCCACCACCTTCCTCAGCCAGACCCTGACTCAGATGGCTATCGGCCAATTCGACCTGGGACCGGCGGCGGCGTTTTCGCTGGTGTACTTCCTGATCATCCTGTTGGTGTCCTGGTTGTTCTATACCGCCATGACCCACGCCGATGCCAAGCGCTGAGGTTTGTCATGAACGCACGCAAGCTGGTTCCCTTGCTGATCTACATCCTGTTCCTGCTGGTACCCATTTACTGGCTGCTGAACATGTCGTTCAAGAGCAATACCGAGATCCTCGGCGGGCTGACTCTGTTTCCGCGCGATTTCACCTTGGCGAACTATCGGGTGATTTTCACTGACCCAAGCTGGTACAGCGGCTATATCAACTCGTTGTACTACGTCAGCCTCAACACAGTGATTTCCCTGACCGTGGCGCTGCCAGCGGCCTATGCGTTCTCACGCTATCGGTTTCTCGGCGACAAGCATCTGTTCTTCTGGTTGTTGACCAACCGTATGGCGCCGCCGGCGGTGTTCCTGTTGCCGTTCTTCCAGTTGTATTCGTCCATCGGCCTGTTCGATACGCCGATTGCCGTGGCCCTGGCGCATTGCCTGTTCAATGTGCCCCTGGCGGTGTGGATATTGGAGGGCTTCATGTCCGGTGTGCCGAAGGAAATCGACGAAACCGCCTATATCGACGGCTACAGCTTTGCCAAATTCTTCGTAAAAATCTTTGTCCCGCTGATTGGCTCGGGGATCGGTGTGACGGCTTTTTTCTGCTTCATGTTTTCTTGGGTCGAATTGTTGCTGGCGCGCACCCTGACGTCGGTCAATGCCAAGCCCATTGCGGCGGTGATGACCCGCACGGTGTCGGCCTCGGGAATTGATTGGGGGGTGCTGGCGGCGGCGGGCGTGCTGACTATCCTGCCCGGCGTGCTGGTGATCTGGTTTGTTCGCAACCATGTGGTCAAGGGCTTCGCCCTCGGTCGGGTCTGAGGAGTCGCATGATGGATTGGATGGCCTGGACCCCACTGACCGCTACCTTCTTCGGCGCTATCGCGTTGCTGCTGATCGGCATGACGGTCTGGGAACTGCGTTCACCGTGTATCGAGCGGCGAGGTTTTCTGCCGATCACCACCGGTCGTGGCGATCGTTTGTTTATCGGGCTCCTGCTCAGCGCCTTCCTGCATTTGCTGGTCATCGGTGTCACCGACTGGAGCCTGTGGATCGGGTCGTTGCTGGCCTTGGCATGGCTGTGGGTGGTGATGCGTTGGGGTTAGCCGGCAAGCACGGCGACTGGTTTCGGATCTCTTGGCAAGTGGGCTACGTGGAAATCATCTGGAGGTGTCTATGTTCTATAAAAACAATAAGCTTCGACATAGCGTGACGTTGGCTTCGATGCTGGCGCTCGGTGGCTTGAGCGCGACAGCCTGGGCGGATGCCTACGAAGACGCGGCAAAAAAATGGATAGGCGCGGAATTCAAGCCCTCGACCCTGACCCCCGAGCAGCAGCTCGCGGAGTTGACGTGGTTTATCAAGGCTGCCGAACCCTTTCGCGGAATGGATATCAAGGTGGTCTCGGAAACCCTGACCACCCACGAGTATGAATCCAAGACCCTGGCCAAGGCTTTTACTGAAATCACCGGGATCAAAGTGACCCATGACTTGCTGCAGGAAGGCGACGTGATCGAGAAGATCCAGACCCAGATGCAGTCGGACAAGAATATCTATGATGGCTGGGTCAACGACTCTGACCTGATCGGTACGCATTTCCGTTATGGCAAGGCACAATCGCTGGACGAACTGATGGCCAGCGATGCCGGCAAGCAAGTCACTTCGCCCACCCTGGATATCAAGGACTTCATCGGCCTGTCCTTTACCACCGCACCGGACGGCAAGGTCTACCAACTGCCGGACCAGCAGTTCGCTAACCTCTACTGGTTTCGTGCCGACTGGTTCGAGCGGGCGGATCTAAAGGCCAGGTTCAAGGCGAAGTACGGTTATGAACTAGGAGTGCCGGTCAACTGGTCGGCCTATGAGGACATTGCCAAATTCTTCAGCGAGGACGTCAGGGAGATCGATGGCAAACGCGTGTATGGCCACATGGACTATGGCAAGAAGGATCCGTCCCTGGGTTGGCGTTTCACCGATGCCTGGTTTTCCATGGCTGGCGGCGGCGACAAGGGTCTGCCCAACGGCTTGCCGGTGGATGAATGGGGGATCCGGGTAGAGGATTGCCATCCGGTGGGGTCGAGCATTACCCGCGGCGGCGACACCAACGGTCCGGCGGCGGTCTTCGCCACGCAGAAATACATCGACTGGCTCAAGGCGTATGCGCCACCCGAGGCGGCGGGCATGACCTTCTCCGAGTCCGGGCCGGTGCCGTCGCAAGGCAATATCGCCCAGCAGATCTTCTGGTATACCGCGTTCACCGCCGATATGACCAAGCCGGGGCTGGCGGTGATGAATGCCGACGGCACGCCAAAATGGCGGATGGCGCCGTCGCCCAAGGGGCCTTACTGGAAAGAAGGTATGAAGCTTGGGTATCAGGATGTCGGTTCCTGGACCTTCCTTTATTCGACACCCGAGAAACAGCGCATGGCGGCCTGGCTCTATGCGCAGTTCGTGACCTCGAAAACCGTATCCCTGAAGAAAACCATTGTTGGCTTGACCCCCATTCGCGAGTCGGACATCAATTCCCCGGCCATGACCGAGCTGGCACCGAAGCTGGGTGGCCTGGTGGAGTTCTACCGCAGCCCGGCGCGGGTGCAATGGACGCCGACAGGCACCAACGTACCGGATTATCCGAAGCTGGCGCAGTTGTGGTGGAGCCATGTGGCCGAGGCCGTCACGGGTGAGAAGACCGCGCAGCAGGCGCTGGATGGCCTGGCCAAGGATCAGGACGCGATCCTGACGCGGCTTGAGCGTTCCAAGGCGCAGGAAAAGAGCGGTTGTGCGCCGAAGATGAACCCGCCAACCACCGCTGAGGAGTGGTACAGGAAGGGTGAGGCCGTCGGCGGTGCGCCGCAGCGCAAACTGGCCAACGAGAAGCCCAAGGGCGAGACCATTAATTACAACGAACTGCTGAAAAGCTGGGCGGACGCCCGCCAGTAATCAACTGCGGCTGTAAAACGACAAAGGCACCCAGGGGGCCTTTGTCGTCGATGGTCACTAATGGTGGTCAGACATGCAGCGACTCGGCCGCATACAGGGTATTTTCCAGCAGGCAGGCGCGGGTCATCGGGCCTACGCCGCCTGGCACCGGAGTGATCCACCCGGCGCGGGGCAGGGCCGTCTCATACACCACATCGCCGACCAGCTTGCCGTCTTCCTGGCGGTTGATGCCCACGTCGATCACGATGGCCCCTTCCTTGATCCACTCGCCCTTGACCAGTCCCGGTTTGCCGGCGGCTACCACTACCAGATCGGCACGGCCAACGTGGCCGGCGAGGTCCTGGGTGAAACGGTGGGTTACGGTCACGGTGCAACCGGCCAGCAACAGTTCCATGGCCATTGGCCGGCCCACGATATTCGATGCACCGACAATAACCGCATCCATCCCGTAAAGATCGGCCCCCGTGCTTTCCAGCAAGGCCATGATGCCTTTCGGGGTACAGGGACGCAGCAGCGGGATGCGTTGGGCCAGGCGACCGACGTTATAAGGATGAAAGCCATCCACGTCTTTATCCGGACGAATGCGCTCCAGCAACCTGGAGGCGTCCAGGTGTGCCGGCAGCGGCAATTGCAATAGCACGCCGTCGATGCTCGGATCGTCATTCAGGCGATCGATCAGATCGGTCAGCGCCTGTTGTGTGGTTTCGCCAGGCAAGTCATAGGCTTGGGAAATAAAGCCGACTTCTTCACAGTCCTTGCGCTTGTGCGAGACATAAACCTGAGAGGCGGGATCGCTGCCGACCAGAATCACTGCGAGGCCTGGCATACGCAGGCCCTGCTGGCGACGCTCGGCGACACGCTTGGCGATCTGCTGGCGCAGACGGGCGGCGATCGCTTTGCCGTCGATTAGTTGTGCAGTCATGACGCGTGATTAACCATCGAAAGGGGTTGAAAAAGAGTGCGCATTCTCGCACGCCATGACCCCAGGGCAAAGGCGCTTGGTCTGGTTATTCCCCTAACTCCTTTATATTTCTGAATTTTTTTTAGAAAATAGTTGACGGCCTTCAGGCTCACCTATAACATTCGTCGCACTTGTCGGGCACAGCCTAGCACTGGTTGAGAAGGTCGAGCAGAGTTGATGTTCAGCTGTGCAAGATTGAAGCACTTAGTTTGTAGTCGTAATAGAATGCAGATTAATAAGGCGCCCGTAGCTCAGCTGGATAGAGCATCCGCCTTCTAAGCGGATGGTCGCAGGTTCGAGTCCTGCCGGGTGCGCCATTAGGCAGCTTTGGCACAAGTAACGCAATATGGTGGGCGTAGCTCAGTTGGTAGAGCACAGGATTGTGACTCCTGTTGTCGTGGGTTCGATCCCCATCGTCCACCCCATATTCGGATAAAGACGCCAGATTAATGATCTGGCGTCTTTGCTTTAAGAGTTTGACCCGCGGACGTGGTGGAATTGGTAGACACACTGGATTTAGGTTCCAGCGCCGCAAGGCGTGAGAGTTCGAGTCTCTCCGTCCGCACCAATTAGCTTGAAATTAAGAACGGTGCAGTACCTGAAAAGGGGCTGCGCCGTTTTTGTTTCGGATGTCCCGGCAGCTCCAGTGATGTCGCCGGTTTGGGGCGGATAGGGTGGCATGCATCGGCATGGCCTTATTGTTGCTGGATGATACCGGTTCAACCTTCGGTCTGTCTGGCAGACCGATCGTCGGGGCACCGGCTGAGCAGTCCTTCTATATATATAGGCTGGCCGAGGCTGCGACGTGAGTGAATGCGTGTTGCCGGGCGGGCCGCCAACAGTCTGTTCCGGCAAATAATTGCCTGCTGTTTTTTACCCGTTTTCAGTAGGGTGACTTCTTGAGTATGACCCACTAGAATGCATGCCCTTGCTTCTGAGGTCGGAAACGGCCGGCTAACGTCTGTGCAACGAGGAATATCCATGCAAGTTTCTGTTGAAAGTACATCGGCTCTTGAGCGCCGCATGAGCATTACCGTGCCAGCTGAGCGCATCGAGACCCAGGTCAACAAGCGTCTGCAGCAGACTGCCCAAAAGGCCAAGATCGCTGGCTTCCGTCCTGGCAAGGTGCCAATGAGCGTGATCCGTCAGCGTTATGAAACTGATGCCCGTCAAGAAGCGGTGGGCGAGGTGATCCAGGCCTCCTTCTACGAGGCCGTGGTCGAGCAGAAGCTCAACCCTGCTGGCCAGCCTTCGGTCGAGCCCAAAGTGCTGGAAAAAGGCAAGGACCTGGAATACATCGCGACTTTCGAGGTGTTCCCTGAATTTACCGTTGCCGGTTTCGAGTCCATTGCGGTAGAGCGCCTGAGCGCTGAAGTGGCTGATGCCGACCTGGACAAGATGCTGGAAGTCCTGCGCAAGCAGAACACCCGTTTCGAAGTGGCCGAGCGTGCCGCCCAGAACGAAGACCAGTTGAACATCGATTTCGTTGGCAAGGTCGACGGCGAAGAGTTCGCTGGCGGTTCCGCCAAGGGCACCCAACTGGTCCTGGGTTCCAATCGCATGATCCCAGGCTTCGAAGATGGCCTGGTGGGCGCCAAGGCCGGTGAAGAACGCGTTCTGAACCTGACCTTCCCAGCGGATTATCAGAATCTGGACCTGGCGGGCAAAGTCGCCGAGTTCAGCGTGACCGTGAACAGCGTTTCCGCTCCGACTCTGCCTGAGCTGAACGAGGCGTTCTTCGCCCAGTTCGGTATCAAGGAAAGCGGTCTGGAAGGCTTCCGCGCCGAAGTTCGCAAGAACATGGAGCGTGAGCTGCGTCAGGCGATCAAGTCCAAGGTCAAGAACCAGGTGATGGACGGTCTGCTGGCCGCCAACCCGATCGAAGTGCCGAAGGCGCTGCTGGACAACGAAGTGAACCGCCTGCGCGTGCAGGCCGTTCAGCAGTTCGGCGGCAACATCAAGCCTGACCAACTGCCGGCCGAGCTATTCGAAGAGCAAGCCAAGCGCCGTGTGGTACTGGGCCTGATCGTGGCCGAAGTGGTCAAGCAATTCGACCTCAAGCCAGACGAAACCCGCGTTCGCGAACTGATTCAGGAAATGGCCTCGGCCTACCAGGAGCCAGAGCAAGTTGTGTCCTGGTACTACAAGAACGACCAGCAGTTGAACGAAGTTCGTTCGGTTGTGCTGGAAGAACAAGTTGTGGATACTGTTCTGCAGAAGGCGAATGTGACCGATAAATCGGTCTCCTACGAAGAAGCAGTCAAGCCGGTGGAAGCTCCACAAGCCGACTGATTTTCTGACTCGTTGGAAAATACCCACCATAAGCCAGCCTCGCGCTGGCTTATGCGTATTCAAGACATGACTATTTGGGAGTGACTGCAGAGCATGTTCCGTAATTCCTATATTCAGCAGAACTCTGATATTCAGGCCGCCGGTGGCCTGGTCCCGATGGTTGTCGAGCAGTCCGCTCGTGGCGAGCGCGCCTATGATATCTACTCGCGGCTTCTCAAGGAGCGGGTGATTTTCCTGGTGGGCCCGGTTGAGGACTACATGGCCAACCTGATTTGTGCGCAATTGCTGTTCCTTGAAGCGGAAAACCCGGACAAGGATATTCATCTCTATATCAACTCCCCGGGCGGTTCGGTGACGGCGGGCATGTCGATCTATGACACCATGCAGTTCATCAAGCCAAACGTGTCGACCACCTGTATCGGTCAGGCGTGCAGCATGGGGGCGTTCCTGCTAACGGCAGGTGCCCACGGCAAGCGCTTCTGCCTGCCCAACTCGCGTGTGATGATTCACCAGCCACTGGGTGGTTTCCAGGGCCAGGCGTCGGATATCGAAATTCATGCCAAGGAAATCCTCTTCATTCGTGAGCGGCTCAACACGTTGATGGCCAAGCATAGCGGGCGCACCCTTGAAGAAATCGAGCGCGATACCAATCGCGACAACTTCATGAGTGCGGAAGCTGCGAAGGCATACGGCCTGATCGATGAAGTGATCACCCAGCGCCCCGCGTAAAATAAGCAGCTCAAAATAGGGGTGGTCGGCTGCTCCGATCACCAGCGGGCTTGAAAAAGCCCGCAATAGCCTTCATCTTGTGCTGCAAGCCTATCGGATTTGGATCGAACGAATGACTGACACCCGCAACGGCGAGGACAACGGCAAGCTGCTCTATTGCTCCTTCTGTGGCAAAAGCCAGCATGAAGTACGCAAATTGATTGCCGGCCCCTCGGTCTTTATCTGCGACGAGTGCGTCGACCTGTGCAATGACATCATCCGTGAGGAGGTGCAGGAAGCACAGGCGGAAAGCAGCGCGCATAAATTGCCTTCGCCTAAAGAAATCAGCGGCATCCTTGATCAGTATGTGATTGGTCAGGAGCGTGCAAAAAAGGTTCTGGCAGTAGCGGTCTACAACCACTACAAGCGTTTGAACCAGCGTGACAAGAAAAATGACGACGTCGAACTCGGCAAAAGCAATATCCTGCTGATCGGCCCGACCGGCTCGGGTAAGACCCTGCTGGCCGAAACCCTGGCTCGTCTGCTGAATGTGCCATTCACCATCGCCGATGCAACCACCCTCACCGAGGCGGGTTATGTGGGCGAGGACGTGGAAAACATTATTCAGAAACTGTTGCAGAAGTGCGACTACGATGTGGAAAAAGCCCAGATGGGTATTGTCTACATCGATGAAATCGACAAGATTTCCCGCAAGTCCGATAACCCGTCGATCACTCGCGACGTTTCCGGTGAAGGCGTGCAACAAGCCTTGCTGAAGCTGATCGAAGGCACAGTGGCCTCCGTTCCGCCTCAGGGCGGGCGTAAGCACCCACAACAGGAGTTCTTGCAGGTCGATACCCGCAACATCCTGTTTATCTGCGGTGGAGCGTTCTCGGGCCTGGAAAAGGTCATCCAGAACCGCTCGACCAAGGGTGGCATCGGCTTCAGCGCCGAAGTGCGTAGCAAGGAAGAAGGCAAGAAGGTGGGGGAGTCCCTGCGTGAAGTCGAACCTGACGATCTGGTCAAGTTTGGTCTGATCCCGGAATTCGTCGGCCGCCTGCCGGTCCTGGCCACGCTGGACGAACTGGATGAGGCGGCACTGATGCAGATCCTCACCGAACCGAAGAACGCGTTGACCAAGCAATACGCCAAGTTGTTCGAAATGGAAGGAGTTGACCTCGAGTTTCGTACCGATGCGCTGAAATCCGTGGCCAAGCGTGCCCTGGAGCGCAAGACGGGAGCTCGTGGCCTGCGTTCGATCCTCGAAGGCGTCTTGCTCGATACCATGTACGAAATTCCCTCGCAGTCCGAGGTGAGTAAGGTGGTGATTGACGAAAGCGTTATAGAAGGCAAGTCCAAGCCGTTGTATATCTATGAAAACAACGAACCGACCGCCAAGGCCGCACCTGACGCGTAAGTGTTACAGCGTGTGACCTAAAAGGGGGCCTTCTGGCCCCTTTTGCTTTTCCTGCCCCTTTGCTTTTCCTGATAGGGTGCTTGTTTTTTTTCCAAGCAGCCCCCATCTTGGGTCCAAGCTTACTTTCATCCGTTTACGGCCTTATGGCCGCCGTAGAGGCGAAATCATGAAGACAACCATCGAATTGCCTCTCCTGCCATTGCGTGATGTCGTGGTGTATCCGCACATGGTTATCCCGCTGTTCGTGGGGCGCGAGAAGTCTATCGAAGCTCTCGAAGCCGCGATGATGGGCGACAAGCAGATCCTGCTGTTGGCCCAACGTAATCCCGCCGATGATGACCCGGGCGAAGAGGCATTGTATCGAGTCGGTACCGTGGCTACCGTCCTGCAACTGCTCAAGCTACCCGATGGTACCGTCAAGGTGCTTGTGGAAGGCGAGCAGCGCGGCACCGTCGAGCTTTTTAGCGAAGTCGATGGCCACTGCCGTGCGCAAGTGGCGCTGATCGAAGAGACCGATGCACCGGACCGAGAGTCCGAAGTCTTCGTGCGCAGCCTGTTGTCGCAGTTCGAGCAGTATGTGCAACTGGGCAAAAAGGTGCCGGCCGAGGTTTTGTCCTCGTTGAACAGTATCGATGAGCCAAGCCGCCTGGTCGATACCATGGCCGCTCACATGGCGCTGAAGATCGAGCAGAAACAGGAAATTCTTGAAATCGTCGAACTGCCGGCCCGTGTCGAACACGTCCTGGCATTGTTAGATGCTGAAATCGACCTGCTGCAGGTTGAAAAACGCATCCGTGGCCGCGTCAAGAAGCAAATGGAGCGTAGCCAGCGCGAGTACTACCTGAATGAGCAGATGAAGGCCATTCAGAAAGAGCTGGGCGATGGCGACGAAGGCCATAATGAAATCGAAGAGCTGAGAAAGCGGATCGATGCCGCCGGCCTGCCCAAAGATGCCCTGACCAAGGCCCAGGCCGAGCTGAACAAGCTCAAGCAGATGTCGCCGATGTCGGCTGAGGCCACGGTCGTGCGTTCCTACCTCGACTGGCTGGTGCAGGTGCCCTGGAAGGCCCAAAGCAAAGTGCGCCTGGACCTTAAGCGGGCCGAGGATATTCTCGATGCCGATCATTATGGTCTGGATGAAGTCAAGGAACGGATTCTCGAATACCTCGCCGTGCAGAAGCGCGTGAAGAAGATTCGTGGCCCGGTATTGTGCCTGGTCGGCCCTCCGGGAGTGGGTAAAACCTCCCTGGCTGAGTCGATTGCCCATGCGACCAACCGTAAGTTCGTGCGTATGGCCCTTGGTGGAGTGCGTGACGAGGCGGAAATTCGTGGTCATCGGCGAACTTATATCGGTTCGATGCCAGGAAGATTGATACAAAAGATGACAAAGGTGGGGGTGCGCAACCCACTGTTCCTGCTCGATGAAATTGACAAGATGGGCAGCGATATGCGTGGCGATCCGGCCTCGGCTCTGTTGGAGGTCCTGGACCCCGAGCAGAACCACAATTTCAACGATCATTACCTGGAAGTCGACTACGATCTGTCTGATGTAATGTTCCTCTGCACCTCCAACTCGATGAACATTCCGCCAGCGCTACTGGATCGGATGGAAGTGATCCGCCTGCCGGGTTACACCGAGGACGAGAAGATCAATATCGCCACTAAGTACCTGTCTCCCAAGCAGATTCAGGCCAATGGCCTGAAGAAAGGTGAGTTGGAATTCGAGGTCGAGGCGATCCGTGACATCATCCGTTACTACACCCGCGAAGCCGGTGTACGCGGGCTGGAACGGCAGATTGCCAAGGTCTGTCGCAAGGCGGTCAAGGAGCACGCACTGGAAAAACGCTTCACGGTGACGGTGACTGCCGACCTGCTGGAACACTTCCTGGGCGTGCGCAAATTCCGCTATGGCCTGGCCGAACAGCAGGACCAGATCGGTCAGGTGACCGGCCTGGCCTGGACGCAGGTGGGAGGCGAACTGCTGACCATCGAAGCAGCGGTGGTACCGGGCAAGGGGCAGTTGATCAAGACCGGTTCGCTGGGTGATGTCATGGTCGAATCGATCACCGCGGCCCTCACCGTTGTACGCAGCCGGGCCAAGAGCCTGGGCATCCCGCTGGATTTCCATGAGAAGCGCGACACTCATATACACATGCCAGAAGGGGCCACGCCCAAAGACGGTCCTAGCGCCGGTGTAGGCATGTGCACGGCGTTGGTGTCGGCCTTGACGGGTATCCCTGTGCGCGCAGATGTTGCGATGACCGGCGAAATCACGCTGCGAGGCCAAGTGTTGGCGATTGGTGGTTTGAAGGAAAAATTGCTCGCCGCTCACCGTGGTGGGATTAAGATTGTGATTATTCCAGAAGAAAATGTGCGCGATCTGAAGGAAATTCCTGACAATATCAAACAGGATCTTCAGATCAAGCCAGTTAAATGGATTGACGAAGTCCTGCAAATTGCGCTGCAATACGCGCCGGAGCCCTTGCCAGATGTGGTTCCGGAGATCGTCGCGAAGGATGAGAAGCGCGATTCGGACTCCAAGGAAAGAATCAGTACCCATTAATAGAGATCATCCATAGAGATCCGGCCTGGGTGAGCTTCCTTGACAGCTTTTTAGAGCCCTTGTTATAAAGCGGCTCTTAAGTGTCTGTAGGCCAATCAGCACCCGTTTTAGCTTTTTACCAAAAAACTTAGAAATATACTCAATAGATATAAGGGGACTTAGAGTGAACAAGTCGGAACTGATTGATGCCATCGCTGCATCTGCTGATATCCCGAAAGCCGCTGCTGGTCGTGCACTGGACGCAGTAATCGAATCCGTCACTGGTGCTCTGAAGGCTGGCGACTCCGTTGTACTGGTTGGTTTCGGTACTTTCTCTGTTACCGATCGTCCTGCTCGTATTGGTCGTAACCCACAGACCGGTAAGACACTGGAAATCGCTGCGGCTAAAAAACCAGGATTCAAAGCTGGTAAAGCACTTAAAGAAGCGGTCAACTAAGTTTCTTTCAAGCCTTTGGCTATCTGGGCCGGGTTCACTCCCGGCTTGGCAGCGGAGCGGTAGAGCGTTCGGGCAGACCTTCAGGGTAGCGCCGAGCCGTCTGCCGAGGGTCGAATTCGATCTTCGTCCGCTCTGCCCGTTACGAGAAGGCGCATCCTCGGATGCGCCTTTCTTCTATTCGGTTTCTACCCACGCTCCACGGTTGCCTATTTTGAAGTTCAACCGTTTCTGGGGGACGCATGCTGCAAAATATCAGGGACAATTCACAAGGCTGGATTGCCAAGACTATTATCGGGGTCATCGTCGCATTGATGGCGCTGACCGGTTTCGATGCCATTTTCCAGGCCACCTCCACCCGTCAGGACGCGGCCAAGGTCAATGGTGAGGAAATTACCCAGAACGAACTGAGCCAGGCGGTCGACATGCAGCGCCGCCAGCTGATGCAACAGCTGGGCAAGGATTTCGATGCCTCGCTGCTGGATGAAAAGATGCTACGCGAATCCGCTCTCAAGGGATTGATCGATCGCAAGCTGTTGCTGCAAGGCGCCGAGAAATCGAAATTCGCTTTCTCCGAGGCGGCGTTGGACCAGGTCATTCTGATGACGCCTGAATTCCAGGTGGACGGCCAGTTCAGTGCCGACCGTTTCGATCAGGTAACTCGTCAGTTGGGTTACAGCCGCCTGCAGTTTCGCGAGATGCTGACCCAGGAAATGCTGATTGGCCAGGTGCGCGCCGGTCTGGCGGGAAGCGGTTTCGTGACCGATGCCCAGGTGCTGGCCTTTGCCCGCCTGGAGAAGCAGACCCGCGATTTCTCCTCTTTGAGCATCAAGTCCGACCCCTCGATCGTGAAGCTCAGCGATGATGAGGTCAAAGCGTACTACGACAAGCACGCCAAAGAGTTCATGACCCCGGATCAAGTGGTGGTGGATTACCTGGAGCTGAAGAAGTCTTCCTTCTTCGATCAGGTCAGCGTCAAGGACGAAGACCTGCAAGCGTCGTATCGGAAAGAGACGGCCAACCTGTCGGAACAACGTCGGGCGGCACATATCCTGATCGAAGTAAACGACAAGGTCACTGACGCCCAGGCCAAGGCCAAGATCGAAGAGATCCAGCAGCGTCAGGCCAAGGGCGAGAACTTCGCCGCCCTGGCCAAGGAGTTCTCCCAGGATCCAGGTTCGGCCAGCAATGGCGGTGATCTCGGTTTCGCTGGTCCTGGCGTCTACGACCCGGCCTTTGAGAAAGCGCTGTACGCGTTGAACAAGGATCAGGTTTCAGGTCCGGTGCGCAGTGAGTTCGGTTATCACCTGATCAAGCTGCTGGGTGTCGAAGCGCCTGAAGTGCCGACCTTTGCCAGCCTGAAAGACAAGCTGACCCGCGAATTGAAAGCGCAGCAGGTAGAGCAGCGTTTCGTCGAGGCGACCAAACAACTGGAGGACTCTTCGTTCGAAGCTTCCGATCTGGCCCAGCCGGCGCAGGATCTGAACCTGAAGCTGCAGACCTCCGCGCCATTCGGTCGTGAAGGTGGCCCAGGTGTGGCGGCGAATCGCGCTGTGGTGACGGCGGCGTTCAGCCCGGAAGTCCTCGACGAGGGGGCCAACAGCAGCGCCATCGAGCTGGATCCGGATACGGTCATCGTCTTGCGTGCCAAGGAGCATCGCAGGCCCGAGCAACTGCCGCTGGAGAGCGTGGACGCCAGTATTCGCAAGCAACTGACCCAGGAACATGCCACAGCGGATGCCAAGGTCAAGGCTGACGGACTGATCGCCAGCCTGCGTGATGGCAAGGCGCTGCCTTCCGGGTCGTCCTGGAAGGTACAAGAAGCTGTGACCCGTGGTCAGGAAGGTGTCGATCCTACCGTGCTGCAGGCGCTGTTCCGCATGCCCAAGCCTGTAGCCAAGGACCAGCCGACCTTCAATACCGTGACCTTGGCTGATGGCAGCCTGGTGATCTTGCGCCTGAGTGGTGTCAATGAAGGTGCCGCGCCGAACGATGAAGAGAAAGCCTCCTACCGTCGCTTCCTCGCGTCGCGTCTTGGTCAACAGGACTTCGCCGCGTATCGTAAGCAACTCGAAAGCCAGGCAGATATCAAGCGCTTCTGAAGCCGCTGATATTGCTTAACCACCTACAAGAAGGCCGCTCAATCGAGCGGCCTTCTTGTAGGTGTGCTTCGAAGCACGGGCGATCAGGGGGCGATCGGTTCGGGGGTGATGAACGCCGCTTCCAGCAGCCTTTTCGTATAGCGGTGCTGTGGCGCGGCAAAGATTGCCTGCGCCGCCCCTTGTTCGACCACCTGGCCATGCTTGATCACCATCAACTGATGGCTCAGCGCTTTGACCACCGCCAGATCGTGGCTGATAAACAGGTAGGTCAGGTTGTACTTGATCTGTAGCGAGCGCAGCAACTCGACCACTTGTCGCTGCACGGTCCGGTCGAGGGCCGAAGTCGGTTCGTCCAGGAGGATCAACGCCGGTTTGAGGACCAGGGCCCGGGCGATAGCGATCCGTTGGCGCTGTCCACCGGAGAACTCGTGGGGATATCGATGTCGGGTTTGCGGGTCGAGGCCGACTTCTTTCAGCGCGGCAATGATTGCCTGTTCCTGCTCGGGCGGTGTGCCGATCTTATGGATACGCAGGCCCTCTCCAACAATCTCGCTGACACACATGCGCGGACTGAGGCTGCCGAACGGGTCCTGGAACACTACCTGCATTTCCCGCCGCAATGGTCGCACCCGTTGCTGGGACAAGCAGCTCAACGACTGGCCGTCGAAGCGGATATCGCCTTTGCTGGCGATCAACCGCAGGATCGCCAAGCCCAGGGTCGACTTGCCCGAGCCGCTTTCACCGACGATTCCCAGAGTCTGGCCCTGGGGCAGGCTGAAGTTGATGCCGTCCACCGCCTTGACATGGTCCACGGTTCTGCGCAGCAGGCCTTTCTTGATCGGGAACCAGACCTTCAGGTCCTCCACTTCCAGCAAGGGTGCGCCGGCCTGGTTCGCCGCCGGCTCGCCGCGCGGTTCGGCGCTTAGCAACTCGCAGGTGTAGGGATGTTGTGGCTGGCGGAACAGCACCTCGCCGTCTGCCTGCTCAACGATGCGCCCGCTCTGCATCACACAGACCCGATGGGCGATCCGTCGCACGAGGTTGAGGTCATGACTGATCAGCAGCAGTGCCATGCCCAGGCGCGCCTGAAGCTCCTTGAGCAAATCGAGGATTTTCAGTTGTACGGTGACATCCAGTGCCGTGGTCGGCTCGTCGGCGATCAGCAGCTCGGGTTCGTTGGCCAGCGCCATGGCGATCATCACGCGTTGGCGCTGACCGCCGGAGAGCTCGTGCGGCAGTGCCTTGAGGCGTTTGTGCGGCTCGGGTATGCCCACCAGTTCCAATAGTTCCAGGGTGCGTCGTGTGGCCACCTTGCCGGTCAATCCCTTGTGGATACAGAGCACTTCATTGATCTGCTTCTCGATGGAGTGCAGTGGGTTCAACGAGGTCATCGGCTCCTGGAAGATCATCGCGATGCGGTTGCCGCGAATATGTCGCAGGGTTTTCTCCTTGAGGGCCAGTAGGTCCTGTCCGGAGTACTGGATGGTACCACTGGGGTGGTGCGCCAGTGGGTAGGGCAGCAGACGCAGGATTGAGTGCGCCGTTACGGACTTGCCCGAACCGCTTTCGCCGACCAGTGCCAGGGTTTCCCCGCGACGGATATCGAAGCTGACGTTCTCGACCACGCGCTGGCGGTATTGGCCGACGACAAATTCCACCGTGAGGTCGCGCACTTCGATCAGATTGTCGTTATCCATGTTATTTCCTCGGATCGAAGGCATCGCGAGCGGACTCGCCGATAAAGACCAGCAAGCTCAGCATGATTGCCAGTACGGCGAAGGCACTCATGCCCAGCCACGGCGCTTGCAGATTGGACTTGCCCTGGGCTACCAGTTCGCCGAGCGACGGTGCCCCTGGCGGCAGGCCAAAACCGAGGAAGTCCAGCGCGGTCAGCGTACCGATGGCGCCGGTGAGAATGAACGGCATGAAGGTCATGGTCGAGACCATCGCATTGGGTAGGATGTGCCGGAACATGATCGCGCCGTTCTGCATGCCCAGCGCCCGGGCCGCGCGGACATATTCCAGGTTGCGGCCACGGAGGAATTCGGCGCGGACCACATCCACCAGGCTCATCCAGGAGAACAGCAGCATGATCCCCAGCAGCCACCAGAAGTTCGGCTGGACGAAGCTGGCGAGGATGATCAGCAGGTAGAGCACCGGCAGGCCCGACCAGATCTCCAGGAAGCGCTGGCCGGTCAAATCGACCCAACCGCCATAGAAACCCTGCAAGGCACCGGCAATCACCCCGATAATCGAGCTGAGGACCGTCAGTGTCAGGGCGAACAGCACCGAGATGCGAAAACCGTAGATCACTCGGGCGAGCACGTCACGGCCCTGGTCGTCGGTCCCCAGCAGGTTGTCCGCCGAGGGCGGAGCGGGCGCCGGGACTTTCAGGTCATAGTTGATGGTCTGATAGCTGAATGGGATCGGTGCCCAGATCACCCAGGCCTCCTTGGCCTTCATCAGCTCGCGGATATACGGGCTCTTGTAGTTGGCCTCCAGTGGGAACTCACCGCCGAAAGTGGTTTCCGGGTAGCGCTTGAGGGCCGGGAAATACCAATCACCGTCGTAATGCACCAGCAACGGCTTGTCATTGGCGATCAACTCGGCGCCTAGGCTCAGGCCGAACAGGATCAGGAACAACCACAATGACCACCACCCGCGCTTGTTGGCCTTGAAGCGTTCGAATCGTCGGCGATTGATGGGAGATAATTTCATCTCAATGCTCCCGGTGTTCAAAGTCGATACGCGGGTCGACCAGGGTATAGGTCAGGTCGCCGATCAGTTTTACCACCAGGCCCAGCAGGGTGAAGATGAACAGAGTACCGAATACCACCGGATAATCACGATTGATCGCCGCCTCGAAGCTCATCAGGCCGAGGCCGTCGAGGGAGAAGATCACCTCCACCAACAACGAGCCGGTAAAAAAGATGCCGATGAAGGCCGACGGAAAACCGGCAATCACCAGCAGCATGGCGTTGCGGAACACATGGCCGTAGAGGATGCGCCGTTGCGTCAGGCCCTTGGCCTTTGCGGTGACCACGTATTGTTTGTTGATTTCATCGAGAAAGCTGTTCTTGGTCAGCAGGGTCAAGGTGGCGAAGTTGCCGATGACCAGTGCGGTGACGGGCAGGGCCAAGTGCCAGAAGTAGTCGAGGATCTTGCCGCCCAGGCTCAACTGGTCGAAGTCGTTCGAGGTCAATCCGCGCAGGGGAAACCAGTTCAGATAACTGCCGCCGGCAAATACCACGATCAGCAGGATTGCGAATAGGAACGCCGGGATGGCGTAACCGACGATGATCGCCGAACTGGTCCAGACATCGAAATGGCTACCATGGCGGGTGGCCTTGGCGATCCCCAGCGGGATTGAAACCAGGTACATGATCAGGGTGCTCCACAACCCGAGCGAGATCGACACCGGCATCTTTTCCCGGATCAGGTCGATGACCTTGGCGTCGCGGAAGAAGCTGTCGCCGAAGTCCAGGGTTGCGTAGTTCTTGAGCATGATCCACAAACGTTCCGGCGCCGACTTGTCGAAGCCGTACAGGTGCTCGATTTCCTTCACCAGCGCCGGGTCCAGACCTTGGGCGCCGCGATAGTTGGAACCGGCTACCGAGACTTCCGAACCACCCCCGGCGATCCGGCTGGTGGCGCCCTCGAAGCCCTCGAGCTTGGCGATCATCTGTTCCACCGGGCCGCCAGGGGCGGCCTGAATGATCACGAAGTTGATCAGCAGAATACCGAACAGGGTCGGGATGATCAGCAGCAGCCGCCGAAAAATATAAGCCAGCATCTTATTATTGCTCCGCGCTTGTGCTGTTGGTTTTTTCCAGTGATACCGCCGGTTTGGCGTCCGGATTGATCCACCAGGTGGACGTGCCGATCTCATAGGTTGGCGAGATTTTCGGATGGCCGATATGGTCCCAGTAGGCAACGCGCCACGTCTTGATGTGCCAGTTCGGGATGACGTAGAACCCCCATTGCAGTACGCGGTCCAGCGCCCTGGCATGGCTCACCAGGCTCTGTCGGGAGTCGGCGTTGATCAGTTGCTCCACCAGGGTATCCACCGCCGGGTCCTTGAGGCCCATGATATTGCGGCTGCCGGGCTTGTCGGCACTGGCCGACATCCAGAACTCGCGCTGCTCGTTACCGGGCGAGCTGGATTGTGGGAAGCTGCCGACGACCATGTCGAAATCGCGCGAACGCAGGCGGTTGATGTACTGGGAAACATCGACCCGACGAATCACCAGATTGATGCCCAGGTCGCTGAGGTTGCGTTTGAACGGTAGCAGCACCCGCTCGAACTCGGTCTGGGCCAACAGGAATTCAATGCTCACTGGCTTGCCGTGGGTATCGACCATTTTGTCGTCGACAATATGCCAGCCGGCTTCGAGCAACAGTTGATAGGCACGGCGTTGCTGGTTGCGGATCATTCCGCTGCCGTCACAAAGCGGTGGTTGGAAGGGCTGGTCGAATACCGGTTCGGGGACTTGGCCGCGCAAAGGTTCGAGAATGGCCAGTTGGGCCTCGTCCGGCAAGTCCGTGGCGGCCATTTCCGAGTTTTCGAAGTAGCTGCGGGTACGGGTATAGGCGCCGTTGAACAGTTGCTTGTTGCTCCATTCGAAGTCGAACAGCAGGCTCAGGGCCTCGCGCACGCGGATATCCTGGAACATCGGTTTGCGCAGATTGTAGACGAACCCCTGCATGCCGGTCGGATTGCCGTTGGCGATCTGTTCCTTGATCAGGCGCCCCTGAGTCACGGCGGGCGTGTTGTAGGCGTTCGCCCAGTTCTTCGCGCTCATCTCCAGCCAGTAATCGAACTGCCCGGCCTTCAGGGCTTCGAGGGCGACGCTGTTGTCGCGATAGTAATCGGTGGTCAGCACATCGAAGTTGTAGAACCCACGATTGATCGGCAGGTCCCTGGCCCAATAGTCCTTCACCCGTTCATAACGTATCGAGCGTCCGGCTTTGACCTCGGCCACCTTGTACGGGCCGCTGCCAAGGGGGAACTCCAGGTTGCCCTTGGTGAAATCGCGCGAGGCCCACCAGTGCTTGGGCAGTACTGGCAACTGGCCAAGGATCAGTGGCAGCTCCCGGTTGTTGGTATGTTTGAACTTGAACAACACTCGTAACGGATCTTCCTCGATCACCTCGGCGACATCCGCGTAGTAGGCGCGATAGAGCGGGGCGCCCTGCTTGATCAGGGTCTGGAAGCTGAATACGACGTCGTCGGCGCGCATCGGATGGCCGTCATGGAAGCGGGCTTCGGGGCGCAGATAGAAGCGCACCCAGCCGTTGTCCGGGGCTTTTTCGATCCTGGCAGCCACCAGCCCGTACTCGGTGAAGGGCTCGTCCAGGCCCTGGCGAGCCAAAGTGTCGTAGATCAGGCCAATATCCTCGGCCGGCACGCCCTTGCTGATAAAGGGGTTGAGACTGTCGAAACCGCCGGAGGCCGATTGCCGAAAAGTGCCGCCCTTGGGCGCCTCGGGATTGACGAAGTCGACATGCTTGAAATCGGCGGGGTATTTCGGTGGCTCATCATAGAGCGTCAGGGCATGTTGCGGGGCGGCACTGGCGAAACCGATCATCCCGGTCAACAACAGGCCGCTGGCGGACAGCAACAGGGTACGCAAGGGCATCATGGGGCTTTCTCCGAAGCTTTTATCCACCAGGCACTCAGGCCCAGGGTGTACGGCGGGGTGGTGATGAAAGCGAACCGGTTGCGGTAGGCCAGGCGATGATAATTGAGGTACCAATTAGGAATCATGTAGTGGTGCCATAACAGTACCCGATCAAGGGCACGTCCCGCGGCCAATTGTTCGTCCCTTGAGTGGGCCGCCAGCAGGACGTCGAGCAAATGGTCGACCACCGGGTTGGCAACGCCCGCGTAATTCTTGCTGCCCTTGATGGCCGCTTGCGTGGAGTGAAAGTACTGCCATTGTTCAAGGCCTGGGCTGAGGGTCTGGTCAAGGGTCATCAGGATCATGTCGAAATCGAACTGATCGAGACGCTGCTTGTACTGGGCACGATCCACTGTTCTCAGGTGGGCGTCTATACCGATGCCGGCGAGGTTCTCGATATAGGGTTGCAGAATCCGCTCCAGGTTCGGGTTGACCAATAGGATCTCGAAGCGCAGCGGCTGCCCGGCGCTATTGAGCAGATGCTGGCCTTCGAGTTTCCAGCCTGCCTCCTTCAACAGGTCCAAGGCCTGGCGCAGGGTTTCGCGAGGAATGCCGCGACCGTCGGTCCGGGGTAGGCTGAATGTCTGGCTGAACAGACCGCTGGGTAACTGATTCCGGTATGGCGAGAGCAGCAGCCATTCCTGCCCAAGCGGCAGGCCACTGGCGGCAAATTCGCTGTTGGGGTAATAGCTCAGGGCGCGTTGGTAGGCGCCGCCGAACAGAGTCCGGTTGGCCCACTCAAAGTCGAACATCAACCCCATGGCTTCGCGCACTTTGTCCTTGGCAAAGGCTCCGCGACGGCTGTTCATGAACAGGCCTTGGGTTTGGGTCGGAATCTGGTGGGCAATCTGTGCCTTGATCACCTCGCCGCGAGCGACTGCGGGAAAGTGGTAGCCGGTGTTCCAATTCTTCGCCTGGTGTTCGATGTAGATATCGAACTCACCCGCTTTGAAGGCTTCGAAGGCAACGTTGCTATCACGATAGAACTCGACTTCGACGCGGTCGAAATTGTATTTGCCGCGATTGACTGGCAGGTTCTCGCCCCACCAGTTCTTCACGCGCTCGAATATCAGTTGCCGGCCGGGCCGGACTTGAGTAATGCGGTAGGGGCCGCTCCCCAGTGGTGGCTCGAAGGTCGTCGCCTGGAAGTTGCGACTCTGCCAGTAGTGCTGCGCCATTACTGGTAATTCGCCCAGGCGCAGGATCAACAATGGATTGCCCGAGCGCTTGAAGACAAAACGGATCCGTCGCGGTCCGAGTACATCGACCCGTGAAACCTCCTGCAGGTTGGTCCGGTATTGAGGATGACCCTCCTTGAGCAGCAGGCGGTAGGAAAAGGCGACGTCATCGGCGGTGATTGGCGTGCCATCGTGAAAGCGCGCTTCGGGACGCAGATTGAACACCACCCAACTGCGATCCTCGCTGTATTCCACCGATTGTGCGATCAATCCGTAGCTGGAGGTCGGTTCGTCGCCAGAGGGGGCATACTGGCCGGTGCCGACCATCAGGGTTTCATTCAGCTCGTTGATGCCGTATTGCAAGAAGTTCGCGGTCGAGACCGGGCTGGTGCCCTTGAGGGTATAGGGGTTGAGCGTGTCGAAGGTGCCGAGCGCCATGAGCCGCAAGGTGCCGCCCTTGGGCGCGTGCGCATTGACCCAATCGAAATGGGTGAACCTGGCGGGGTACTTGAGCGTGCCGAATTGCGCATAACCATGGCTTTCGCTGATCGTCGCGCTTGCGGGAGAGCTCAAGGCCAGGCTGATGAAGAGCAGAAGGAGAGGACGCATCAAGTCAGAGATCCGATCCAGGCAGCTTGGGCTATGTGGATCGTACCTTAACAGCTTGTATCGACAGGAAAAAGGCACGGATCAAGACGTTGATCCGGTAGCGAGCGGCCAACCCGCTCGCTACCGGCGGGGCTCAGCGCGACTGGGAAACCGTCAGGATCTGGCCTGGTTTCAAGGCCTGGCCGGTGCGCGGGTTGAGGCGCTTGAGGTGTTGCATCTCAAGGTTGAAGCGCTTGGCGACGATGTACAACGAGTCGCCTTTCTGGACTTTGTAAGTCGTGGCCTGTTGGCTGGCCTCAGCCCGGACATTGTCCTGCATGACCAGGGTCTGGCCGATCTTCAGCTTCTGGCCGGATAACTTGTTCCAGTGCTGCAAGTCCTTGACATCAACTTTGTTGGCCTTGGCGATCGAGGTCAGGTTGTCGCCGTTCTTGACCTTGTAGCGGCGGTTCAGGCGTACCGGGTCATTGCTGGCGACGTTTTCGAATACCGGCTTTTTTGGCCGCAAGCTGACCAGTTCCTCGGGTTTGAGGTTCGACAGGCTGGCGGTCAGCAATTGTGCCTTGGAGCTCGGCACCAACAGGTGTTGCGGACCATCAAGGGTCGCCTTCTGTTTGTAGGCCGGATTCAATTGGATCATCTCGTCTTCGTCGATCTCGGCCAGGGCCGCGACGCGAGAAAGGTCCATCGGTTGATTGACTTCGACGGTAGCGAAATAAGGCTCGTTGGCAATTGGATTGAGGTTCACGCCGTAGGCTTCGGGCGCCATGACCACCTGGGACAGGGCCAGCAGCTTGGGCACGTAGTCACGGGTTTCCTGGGGCAGCGGCAGGTTCCAGTAGTCGGTGGGCAGGCCGAGCTTTTCGTTACGCTCGATCGCCCGGCTGACAGTGCCTTCACCGGCATTGTAGGCCGCCAGGGCCAGCAGCCAGTCGCCGTTGAACATATCGTGCAGGCGGGTCAGATAGTTCATCGCCGCGAGGGTCGAGGCGGTGATGTCGCGACGACCGTCGTAGAAGCGATCCTGGCGCAGGTTGAAATAGCGCCCGGTGGATGGGATGAATTGCCACAGGCCCACTGCATCGGCACGTGAATAGGCCATCGGGTTGTAGGCACTTTCGATGACCGGCAACAGCGCCAGTTCCAGCGGCATATTGCGCTCTTCGAGGCGCTCGACGATGTAGTGAATGTAGAGGGTGCCGCGCTCGCCGGCATTTTCCAGGAACGAAGGGTTGCTGGCGAACCACAAGCGCTGCTGTTCGATACGCGGGTTCACCCCCAGGCCATCTTGCAGCTTGAAGCCCTGGCGCATGCGCTCCCAGACATCCTGAGGTGGCGTTGGGTTGGCTTTTTCGCCGAGCCAGATGGGTTTTTGCTTGATCCTGGCGCTGAGGTTCGGGGCCGGTTCGGTGCTGTTATCTGCCGGATGATGAAAGCTTTGGCAGCCCGCCAGGGTGGCGGACACAGCCACCGCGATAGCTTGAGCCAATCGCGTCAACGCGTCTTTATTGATGGATTTTCGGTTAAGTGACGACATTGGCTGGAAGGTAGTTCCGGGCGAAAATGTCGGGGGATTCTAGAAAGCGCTCAGGGTGCGGTCAACCATTCAGAATTTTTGTGCCAACCGCACCACAGATTAGAACTTATCTTTCCAGCCTCGCAGGGCAGCAAACACCTCGCTCGGCGACTGATTATCGAGGTCGTTCCGTTCGTCTGCTTTTTCTTTAACAGATGTTTCTCCGACCCGAAGGAACGGGTTGGTCAGCCGTTCCAGGGCAATGTTCGAAGGCAGGCTGATCCGACTCTCTGCCCGCCACTGGCTGACTTGTGTCAGGCGCGCGGCGATGTCCGGATTGTGCGGCTCGACAGCCTGGGCAAAACGCAGGTTGCTCAGGGTGTATTCGTGGGTGCAGTAGACCTTGGTGCTGGCCGGCAGGGCCGCCAGTCGGCTCAAGGACGCATGCATCTGTTCAGGTGTCCCCTCGAACAGGCGCCCGCAACCGGCGGCGAACAGAGTGTCGCCGCAGAACAATAGCGGTGTGTCGGCAGTCTCATGATAGAAGGCAATATGACCCAGGGTATGGCCGGGCACGGCAAACACCTGGAACTCCAGGCCGAGTACATTGACCTGGTCGTTGTCGTCCAGCGCCACGTCGCGGGCCGGGACGTTTTCGGTGGCGGGACCGAGCACGCGGGCACCGGTCAGCTGTTTCAGACGTTCGACACCGCCGACGTGATCATGATGATGATGAGTGACCAGGATATCCTCCAGTCGCCAGCCTGGATGCTGTTCCAGCCAGGCCAATACCGGCGTCGCATCGCCCGGATCGACCACCGCGCAGCGATGCCGGGCGTTGTCCTGCAGCAACCAGATATAGTTGTCGGTGAAGGCGGGCAGTGCATCGATCTGTATCATGTGAAAGTCGCCAAACGGAAAACAATGGCGCATCTTAGAGCCTGGGAAGGACTCATGGCGAGTAGGAGTAAGCAATGACCGATAAAGCGTTCGCTCAGGCTGATCCGGACTGGCTGGCACTGATCAGCGCGGCCCGTGAGTGGTTGTCCGGACCGCTGGGGCAGCTGCTACTCGCGCAAGAGCGGCGTATGCTTGAGGATGAACTCGGGCGTTATTTTGGCGGCTACCTGGTGCATTACGGCCCGTCCGCCGAAACCCCGCCCCAAGCGCAGCAGGTCCGTCGCACGGTGCGTCTGGGCGCACCGCTGCCGGGGGTGGAGATCGTCTGCGAAGAGCGGGCCTGGCCGTTGAGCGAACACGCGGCCGATGTCGTGGTGCTGCAACACGGCCTGGATTTCTGCCTGTCGCCCCACGGCTTGCTGCGCGAAGCCGCCGCCAGCGTGCGTCCTGGCGGGCACCTGTTGATCATCGGGATCAACCCCTGGAGTGCCTGGGGGCTGCGACACGTGTTTGCCCACGATGCGCTGCGCCAGGCCCGATGCATTTCACCATCACGGGTCGTTGATTGGCTGAACCTGCTGGGCTTTGCGCTGGAGAAACGCCGCTTCGGATGTTATCGTCCGCCGCTGGCCTCACCGGCCTGGCAGGCACGACTGGCGGGTTGGGAGCGGGTTGCCGGCGGCTGGCAGTTGCTGGGCGGTGGCTTCTACCTGTTGGTGGCGCGCAAGATCGTGGTCGGCCTGCGGCCTGTGCGGCAAGTGCGGCGCGAATCGATCGGCAAGCTGGTGCCGCTGCCGATGGCCAAGGTCAACCGACGCCACAGCGAACCCTAGTGGTCTGACGTGTGGCCGCCGAATTTGAGCTAACGAACTCACCGCACAGGCCACCAGATCATGTTTTTTTCCAAGGGATCGAGCCTTCCGATCCGAGTGTCGTCGGCCAACTGCCAGCGGGCCACAGGGCAATTTTCGATGGAAAGGTTGTAATGAGCGATAGCGTTGAACTCTTCACTGATGGTGCCTGCAAGGGCAATCCCGGTCCCGGTGGCTGGGGCGCGCTGCTGGTGTGCAAGGGTATCGAGAAAGAACTCTGGGGCGGCGAGCTCAACACCACCAATAACCGCATGGAACTGATGGGTGCGATCCGTGGCCTGGAGGAGCTCAAACGGCCGTGCGAGGTATTGCTGGTGACCGACTCCCAATACGTGATGAAAGGCATCACCGAGTGGATGGTCAACTGGAAGAAGCGTGGCTGGAAGACTGCGGCCAAGGAACCGGTGAAAAATGCCGATCTGTGGCAACTGCTCGACGAGCAGGTCAACCGTCATAGCGTGAAATGGAAGTGGGTGCGCGGGCACATCGGTCATCATGGCAACGAGCGCGCCGACCAGTTGGCTAATCGTGGCGTGGATGAAGTGCGAGGAGTCAAACATGCGTAGTGTGGTACTCGATACCGAAACCACCGGTATGCCGGTCACCGATGGTCACCGGATCATCGAGATCGGTTGTGTCGAACTGATGGGCCGCCGCCTGACGGGCCGGCATTTCCACGTCTACCTGCAACCGGACCGCGAGAGCGACGAGGGTGCCATCGGCGTCCACGGCATCACCGATCAGTTCCTGGTGGGCAAGCCACGTTTCGGCGAAGTGGCCGATGAGTTCTTCGAGTTCATCCAGGGCGCACAACTGATCATCCACAACGCGGCGTTCGACGTTGGCTTTATCAACAACGAATTCGCCTTGCTGGGGCAGCACGACCGTGCCGATATCAGCCAGCACTGCGGCATCCTTGATACGTTGATGATGGCCAGGGAACGCCACCCTGGGCAGCGCAACAACCTCGACGCCCTGTGCAAGCGTTATGGCGTCGACAACTCCGGCCGTGAACTGCACGGCGCCTTGCTCGACTCGGAAATTCTCGCCGACGTCTACCTGACCATGACCGGTGGCCAGACCAGCCTGTCCTTGGCCGGCAACGCTACCGACGGCAATGGCTCCGGCGAAGGTTCGGGTAACCAGGCCACTGAAATTCGCCGTCTGCCGGCGAACCGTGCGCCGAGCCGGATCATCCGCGCCAGCGAAAGCGAGCTGGCCGAACACCTGGCTCGCCTGGAGGTCATCGCCAAGTCCGCCGGAGCGCCCGCGCTCTGGACACAACTGGCCGACGCTGAGTCGCAGGTGCGCTGAGTCTGTTGACGTTTCACATGGGTAGCCATAGGGCATCACCGGCTATGGCTACCACGCTTGCCTAATTTCTTTTCAATTGATCGAGTCGCGGTGCCACTGTTCGGTAGTGTTAGTGGCTCTATAAAGCGGCGAGAAGACACCTTGAGTTAAATAATTGGTTATTATCTCGCGGTCATTTCTTGATTATATTACTTCCTCTAATAGAAGTTTAGGAGGCTCTGGTTTTTGATCATGATGTAAACGCCTCTGGCAAACTATCGCGTAGCACTTAAAAGTGCAATTGATGCACTAGTGGTCTGTATGGTTAGTTAGTTAAAGTTCGGATGCCAGAAGTTCATGGCCAAGACGCTGTGACGAATCATAGCCAGCCTATAGCGAGGAGGAGCAACGCCGGCCAGGGGCGGGCGGTGCCGAAATCGACTAATAGAGCATAGGCCACTAGACGCTGCGCGTGTTTACCAGGTGCCATAGGGAATACCGTGCTGGTCGATATAGGTCTGAGCCTTAGGATTCGGCGCCCGATAATAAATACCGTTGCCGTTCAGATAGGGCCCTTGCGGCTCGATCTCGGCCTGAAAGCGCCCAACCTCCTTGAACCCCAGGCAAGCCCCTCCCACCCAGACCTTGACGAT
>NZ_FOAR01000027.1 GCF_900109755.1 Pseudomonas agarici
CTGACCCTGTGGGATAAAAAAATCTTCGTCAACGAAATCCGCAACAAGAAAAACGCCTACGAGCAACTGATGGCCTTGTCCCGCAGCGTAAACGTCAATGCCCATCACTACGCGTTCGCGGCCAACCGCTATGCGCTTAACCACTTCGAACAACGTGTCTACGACGCCAACCGCCCGAAAGCGGGCGCCGACGCGACACAGGTGATTCCGCTGATGAGCGACGCCGATGCCGCTGACCTGCGCGACAACCTGGGAATTGCCGGGCTGGTGGTGGAATACGGCATGGGCAGCGGCACCCGCCGCGAGGCCAATGGCTGCGGGCAGTACCGGCGCATCTTCGATCATGACCATGAAGCGCTGTCGCTAATCGATGAAGCGGGGCGGCACTTGGGGCATCTGTTCGACGAGATTCAGGAGCGCACCCGACAAGCCACCGAGAGCGTCGGTGCCGTGAAGGACCGGCTGACCGATAGCATCAGCGAGCTGCCGGCCCGAGCCGCCGAAGTCGCCCGCCGACGCGCACGGGACGCTCTGCGCGATTCACTGCCCAAAGGCATGCCGCCGCTACGGTGATTTTTATGACCCAGCACGAGATGGATAGGGAGGCTATGAGGTTGAGAGGATCAGCATGATTTTTTATGCATCGGATACTGGCTGAAGCACGCGCCAGAGGTGATGCACGGCTAAAATTCAGCGCCCGCGACAGCCTCGCCAAGATCGTCGGTCAATCACTGCACTGGACAGCCGGAGAAACCATCGCCCTCGGCAGCAGCTATGACACTCACGTGGTCGCCGGCTACAACTGATAGTCGGAGACTACCCGGTATTGATTGCAAAGACGTTTCCTCAGAAGCTCGGGCGCGCCGCGGCCACCGCCACCAGCGCCAGGCCGATCAGCAGATTGATGCCCACCAGGCGGCGAATTCGCCCCAACATGGCAGCACCTTCACCCCATTGTTGCGCCTCCACCGCCTGGCGCAATGGCGGTAATTGCAACGACTGGATACGAAGAAACAGTGCCAGCATCACGATATATAGCCCCATCATGACCTGCACATAGCGCGGCGCTGTCTCGAACCCGCTGAAACGCAGGTGGATCAGGCCCACGCCGCTGATCGGCAGGATCACCACCGCGACCCAGACCCAGACAAAAAAGCGTTGAAACACCTGGACCCACAATTTCAGGCGGGCCGGCCCTTCGAGGGCGGTCATGGCCGCCGGGCGCAGGATTATCCAGGCGAAGAACATGCCGCCGACCCAGATCAGGGCGGCCAGCAAGTGCAAGGTATAGGCGAGTGCAAAAGCGGTCATTCGGGTACTCCGTTCGGCGCGAGATGAATTCGCGGGGTATGATAGCGGCCATTCGAACCACTGAAAATTTATCCAGCGTTTTTCGCGCCCGAAGACTCATGATCAGCACCGAACTCAAAACCACGATCCAGGGCGCCTATTCGCGTTTCCTCGAAGCCAAGAGCCTGAAACCACGCTACGGTCAGCGCCTGATGATTGCTGAAGTGGCGAAGGTCCTCGGCGATATCAGCACCGACGATGAAGGTCGCCGCGACGGCGAACCTGCCGTGGTTGCCGTCGAAGCCGGC
The DNA here is from genome assembly GCF_900109755.1 of Pseudomonas agarici. Lineage (GTDB taxonomy): Bacteria > Pseudomonadota > Gammaproteobacteria > Pseudomonadales > Pseudomonadaceae > Aquipseudomonas > Aquipseudomonas agarici. The sequence goes on from NZ_FOAR01000027.1 coordinate 1,599, forward strand.
ACCGGCACCGGCAAGACCGTGGCCTACAGCCTGGCGGCGATTCCCACCGCCAAGGCTGCGGGCAAACGCCTGGTGATCGCCACGGCCACCGTCGCCCTGCAGGAGCAGATCGTCTACAAGGATCTGCCCGATCTGATGCGCAATAGCGGACTGAATTTCAGCTTCGCCCTGGCCAAGGGGCGCGGGCGCTATATGTGCCTGTCCAAGCTCGACATGCTGTTGCAGGAAGGCCACGCGCAGACCGCCACGGCCCAGTTGTTCGAGGAGGAAGGCTTCAAGATCGAGATCGATGAGGCCAGCCAGAAGCTGTTCACCAGCATGATCGAGAAACTGGCCGGCAATAAATGGGATGGCGATCGCGACAGTTGGCCCAATGCGCTGGAAGACGCCGACTGGGCGCGCCTGACCACCGATCACAGCCAGTGTACCAACCGCCATTGCCCGAACTTCGGCCAGTGCGCTTTCTACAAGGCACGCGAGGGAATGGGCAAGGTCGACGTGATCGTGACCAACCACGATATGGTCCTGGCCGACTTGGCCTTGGGCGGTGGCGCGGTGTTGCCGGACCCGCGTGACACGTTGTATGTGTTCGACGAAGGCCATCACCTGCCGGACAAAGCCATCGGCCACTTCGCCCATTACACGCGCCTGCGCTCCACCGCCGACTGGCTGGAACAGACCGCCAAGAACCTGACCAAGCTGCTCGCCCAGCACCCGCTGCCGGGTGACCTGGGCAAGCTGCTCGAGCAGGTCCCGGAACTGGCCAGGGAGATCAAGACCCACCAGCAGTTCATGTTCACCGCGTGCGAGCAACTGGCCGACTTCAAGACCGGTGAAGACACGGAAGGCCGCGAGCGCCCACGCCATCGCTTTGTCGGCGGATTGATCCCCGATCACCTGCGGGAAATGGGTATCGAGCTGAAGAAGGGCTTTGCCCGTCTCAATGACTTATTTACTCGCTTGACCGAACTGCTGAAGGAAGGCATGGACGGTGAAGTCAATATCGGCATCACCAGCAACCAGGCCGAGGAGTGGTACCCGCTGTTCGGCAGCCTGCTGTCCCGGGCCCAGGGCAACTGGGAATTGTGGACCGCGTTCACCGTTGAGGACCCGCAGGACAACCCACCCATGGCGCGTTGGCTGAGCCTGGCGGAAAGCGGGGTGCTGTTCGATATCGAGGTTAATGCCAGTCCGATCCTGGCGGCGGAAATGCTCCGGCGCAACTTGTGGAACGTAGCCTATGGCGCATTGGTGACCTCGGCGACTCTGACGGCCCTTGGCACTTTCGACCGCTTCCGCATGCGCGCCGGTTTGCCGAAGACAGCCGTAACGGCAGTGGTGCCCAGCCCCTTCCATCACGCCGATGCCGGTGTGTTGCGGGTACCGGATCTCAAGGCCGACCCGAGGGATGCCATGGCCCACACGGCGGCGATCATCCGTGACCTGCCGGAGCTGGTCGAAGGCTCCAAGGGCACGCTGGTGCTGTTTTCCTCGCGCAAGCAGATGCAGGACGTGTTCGACGGTCTGGATCGCGACTGGCGCAAGCAGGTGTTTATCCAGGGCAACCTGTCCAAGCAGGAAACCCTCAACAAGCACAAGGCGCGGGTCGACGGTGGTGATTCCAGCGTGCTGTTCGGTCTGGCGAGCTTCGCCGAAGGCGTGGACTTGCCGGGCGCTTACTGCGAACACGTGGTGATCGCCAAGATTCCGTTCTCCGTGCCGGACGATCCGGTGGAAGCCGCGCTCGCCGAATGGATCGAAGCCCGTGGCGGCAACCCGTTCATGGAAATCTCCGTACCCGACGCCTCGCTCAAGCTGGTCCAGGCCTGTGGCCGGCTGCTGCGCACGGAAGCGGACCGGGGCATCATCACCTTGCTCGACCGGCGGCTGGTCACCCAGCGTTACGGTAAAGCCATCCTCAATGCCTTGCCGCCATTTCGTCGTGAAATTTCTTAGTGTGATGTAGGTTAAATCGCCTATTTTGTGGTCTATGGGAGGCGCGTTACCAGCGCCACGCAGGCCCTTGACCGGCTATTAGGGAGAAAATGATTCATATGATTGACCGTATGCTGCCCGCCGCTCTTGCTCTGTTGTTCGCTGCGCCGCTGTTGGCCGCGCCCGCCGGCCAGCAGACGCTGTTCAATTTCGTTCGCCCAGCCGACGTGGTGCAGGTAGTGACCAACGGCACTGACCTGCCGCAATCCAATGCCGAACAGACCGCCGAAGGCGAAGTGTTGCGGCGTGTCACCTTCACCCCGAGTGCCCAGCCGAGCCTGCGCCTGACGCCGCAGAGCGGTGTCTGGGACTGGTCGCAGGCGCGGATGATGAGCCTGCGGATACAGAGTGCGATGGATTGGGCCTTGACGCTCAACGTGACCATCCAGAGTAATGACGGCAAGACCCTCACCAGTCGCATCGACCTGCCAGCCGGTCCGGCGCAGACCCTGCTGGTGCCGCTGCAGGTCTTCTCGCCCCTGAGCCAGGGCATGCGCGCCGGCCCGCCGATGCCGATGAGCGTGGATGGCCAGCGGGTGTTGCTGGCCAGCAGCGTCGGAGAGCTGGATCTCGCGCAAGTGGTGTCGGTGACCTTGTCGATGGACAAGCCGAAAGTCGCACAGAACATCCTCTTGGAGCGTTTTGGCGTGCAAAACGGTGATGATGTGATCAAGGCCGCCTACAGCACGCTGGTGGACCGCTATGGCCAGTCCAGTCGCGCCCGATGGCCGGAAAAGGTCGGTTCCGACGAGCAGCTTAAGGCCGCCTCGACCAAGGAGTCGCAACAGTTGCAGGGCTGGCTGGCCGAGCGTGAGCGGGGTGGCCTGGACCCGTTCGGCGGCTGGAGCCATGGCCCGAGCTTCGCCGCCACGGGCTTCTTTCGCACCGAAAAGCATGACGGTCGCTGGTACCTGGTGACGCCGCAAGGTCACCCGTTCTACTCGCTTGGGGTGAATACTGTGAGTGCCAGCGACCAGCAGACCTACGTCGAAGGTCGCGAATGGATGTTCGGCGAGTTGCCCGAGGAAGGCCAATCGCTCGCCCGCTATTACGGTCAGGGCGATAACAGTGTCGCCCTGGCTTCCAATGCCGGGCGCGGATTCAACCGTGGAAAGTGGTTCGACTTCTATGGCGCCAACCTGCAACGCACCTATGCGCAACCTTGCGCCCAAGCCAAGGAAGGCGAGCCGCAGACACCGTGTGCCGAAGGCTTGGACAGCCAGCGCTGGCAAACCCACACCCTTGACCGCTTGCTGGCATGGGGTTTCAACACCCTCGGCAACTGGAGCGATCCGGCCTTGGGCCAGAACGATCGCGTACCGTACACCTTGCCGCTGTCGATTGTCGGCGATTACGCGAGCATCAGCACCGGTAACGATTGGTGGGGCGGCATGCCCGACCCGTTCGATCCACGCTTTGCCATGGCCACCGAGCGTGCGGTCGCCATCGCCGCCCGGGATCACCGCGACGACCCATGGTTGATAGGCTATTTTGCTGACAACGAACTGGCCTGGGCTGGCCCCGGCGATGATCCGAAGTCCCGTTATGCGCTGGCCTATGGCACCCTGCGCATGACTACCGACGTTCCGGCCAAGCGCGCATTCCTCAAGCAGTTACGCGATAAGTACCGTAACCAGCAAGGCTTGTCGAAAGCCTGGGGTGTGGAGATCCCGACCTGGGAGCAGATGGAAGACCCAGGGTTCGAAGCACCCTTGCCGAACCCGGAACACCCGCAAATCGAGGCTGACCTCCGGTATTTTCAGAAAGTATTCGCCGACGCCTATTTCAAGACCATATCCGATTCGTTGAAATGGCACGCCCCGAACCACCTGTTGCTGGGTGGTCGGTTTGCCGTCAGCACGCCCGAAGCGGTGGCGTCCTGTGTACAGTATTGCGATGTGCTGAGTTTCAACTTCTACACCCTTGAGCCCCAGGACGGTTACGATTTCAGGCAATTGGACGCGCTGGACAAGCCGGTGCTGATCACTGAGTTCAATTTCGGTTCGCGGGACCGTGGTCCGTTCTGGGGGGGCGTGACCGAGCTGTCGAAAGAAGAAGACCGTGGCCCGGCCTACGCCAACTTCCTCAAACAGGCGGTCAGTGAACCTTCTATCGTTGGTGTGCACTGGTTCCAGTACCTCGACCAGCCCGTTACCGGTCGTCTGCTGGATGGCGAAAATGGCCACTTCGGTCTGGTTGGCATCACCGACGTGCCGTTCCAGGGCTTTGTCGAGAGCGTGCGCAAGAGCAACCTGCAGGCCATTGAGCTGCTGGGCAAGGCCGCCGAGAAAGCCAAGATCGATGCCCAGCAGAAGGCGGCAAAGGGTTTCCACGACAGCGATGGCGGCAAGGGCCGTTCGGGCAGTGCCGGTGGGACGGGCGTGGGCCACGTCGGCGGGCACTCCGGCAACGGTCACTGAGCGCATTCACCGGGCTTGGGCACTCCGGTAGCGAGCATCATCCGACCTGTGTCTGTTCCCAAACCGGGCAATCGCTGGAACAATGCCTGCCATGTTGTCAGGTGATTGTCGGGAGAATTCAAGGGTGCAGATTCAGGGTCATTACGAGCTTCAATTCGAGGCGGTGCGCGAGGCGTTCGCGGCCCTCTTCGACGATCCCCAGGAGCGCGGCGCGGCGCTCTGCATTCAGGTTGGCGGCGAAACCGTGGTCGATCTCTGGGCCGGTACCGCCGACAAGGACGGCGCCGAGGCGTGGCACAGTGGCACTATCGCCAACCTGTTCTCCTGCACCAAGACATTTACCGCCGTCGCCGCCTTGCAACTGGTGGCCGAGGGCAAGTTGCAACTGGATGCTCCGGTTGCACGCTATTGGCCAGAGTTCGCCGCTGCCGGCAAGGCAACCATCACGTTGCGCCAGTTGCTCTGCCATCAGGCCGGGTTGCCGGCGTTGCGCGAGTTGTTGGCCCCTGAAGCCCTTTATGACTGGCAGGTGATGGTTGCTGCCCTGGCCGCCGAGGCGCCCTGGTGGACGCCCGGTGAGGGGCATGGTTACGCCGCCATCACCTATGGCTGGCTGGTCGGCGAATTGTTGCGCCGGGCCGACGGTCGGGGGCCGGGCGAGTCCATCGTCGCGCGCATTGCCCGGCCGTTGGGACTGGACTTTCATGTCGGTCTGGTGGACGAGGAGTTCTATCGGGTGGCGCATATTGCCCGTGGCAAAGGCAATGTCGGTGATGCGGCGGCCCAGCGCTTGTTGCAGGTGACCTTGCGCGAGCCCACGGCGATGTCCACCCGTGCGTTCACCAACCCGCCGTCCATCATGACCAGTACCAACAAACCGGAGTGGCGGCGCATGCAGCAACCGGCGGCCAACGGCCACGGTAATGCACGCAGCCTGGCGGGCTTCTACAGCGGGTTGCTCGATGGCAGCCTGCTGGAAGGTGAAATGCTTGACGAGTTGACCCGTGAACACAGCGTGGGCATGGACAAAACCCTGCTGACCCAAACCCGTTTCGGCCTGGGTTGCATGCTCGATCAGCCGGACGTCGCCAATGCCACGTTCGGCCTCGGTGCCAGAGCCTTCGGCCATCCGGGAGCGGGAGGCTCGATCGGCTTTGCTGATCCCGAGCACGATGTCGCCTTCGGTTTCGTGACAAATACCCTCGGCCCCTACGTTCTTATGGACCCACGGGCTCAGAAGCTTGTACGGATTCTGGCTGACTGTCTGTAGAATGCTCGCACCGTGCCGTAGGTCGGAACCCTGTGGCTTTTTTGTTTTCAAAACGTCTGTTTATATGGCTTTAGTGCCTCTGTTTTTCTATCTCATTTTGCGGATTTCCAATGTCATCGAATAAGTCTCTCGCCCTGGCCATCTGCCTGACCGTTACCGGTTGTGCACAAACTCCACAGAATGCAGATGGAAGCCACTGGTGGTCGTTCGGTTCGCCCGACAAGGTCGCGGAGAAGGCTCCAGCCCAGATATCTACAGCTCCAGCCGCAACCAAGGACGCCAAGGCTGGTGCACCTGTAGTTGCCAAGGTCGTGCCGGCTCCGGCAGTTGTCGCGGCAGCTCCCGCCCCGGCGGCAGAGGCGAGCAGCGGTAGTAGCTGGTGGCCGTTCGGCTCTGCCAACAAGAAGGACACGGCAAAGGATTTGGCCGCTGCCAAGCCACAGGACAAGCCCGTGCCCCTGGCGACGGCGGTAGCCGCCGCGACTAACCCGGCCCCCCAGGCCGACCCGGCGACCCATTGGTGGTGGCCGTTCGGCAGCTCGGACAAGGCTAAGGACACTGCTCAGCCGCTGGTCAAGGCCGTGCCGATGCCCGACCCGAAAATCACCCAGGCCTGGCTCGACAACTATGAGCCGCGCTTGCGCACGGCGATCGAGGGTTCTTCGCTGAAGCTGGAACGTCGCGAAAACGTCCTGGTGGTCATTGCGCCGGTGGATGGTTTCTACAATGCCAAACGCCCGGAAATGCTGTTGCCAGTGACCCTCGGACCTTTCGCGCGTGTTGCCAAGGTCGTTGAAGGTGATCCAAAGACTGCGGTGCTGATTCTGGGCCACGGCGACAACAGCGCCAGCGTTGATGCGGCCCAGGCCCTGAGCCAACAACGAGCCCAGTCGGTCGCGGCAATTTTCCGCCTCAGTGGCTTGCAACGCGATCGCTTGATCCTGCGCGGCATGGGTTCGGTGATGCCGCGTGCGGCCAATGACAGCAGCGAAGGTCGCGCCCTGAACCGTCGTATGGAAATTCTCCTGACTCCGCAGAACACCATGGTGGCGTTGCTGAGCAAGTACAGCATTCCACCTTCGGCGCCCGCGACTCTGGTGGCGGCACAGAATGTCAAGCCAGCGGAGGCTCAGGCACCGGTTGCGAAGAAAGCGCCCACCACCTCCAAGGCCAAGGTAGCGGCCAAGAAGGCGCCGGCCAAAGCCCCAGCAAAGAAAGCCCCGGTCAAGAAAGCAGCGCCAGCCAAGGCGGCGGTCGCGAAGAAAGATCCGGTGGCTGACAGTGCGGCCAAGAACTGATTGGCGATTGATTCGGGATTAGAAGGGAAAACACCATGACCCAGTCCCTGGCCGATATGCGCCGCGACTACACCCGCGACGGCCTCACCGAGGCCCAGGCCCCGGCCGAGCCGTTCGCGCTGTTCCACCAGTGGTTTGCCGACGCAGTGAAGACCGAGCAACCGCCGGTGGAGGCCAACGCCATGACCTTGGCGACCGTCGATGAAGACGGTCGGCCCCATTGTCGCATCTTGTTGTTGAAGGGCCTGGACGAACAGGGCTTTACCTTCTTCACCAACTACGAAAGCGACAAGGGCCGGCAACTGGCGGCACGGCCATTCGCGGCCATGACTTTCTTCTGGCCGAGCCTGGAACGTCAGGTGCGGATCGAGGGGCGGGTGATCAAGGTCACGCCGCAGGAATCGGCCGCCTACTTCCAGGTCCGCCCACTGGGCAGCCGCTTGGGCGCCTGGGCGTCACCGCAAAGCCGGGTGATTGCCGATCGGGTCGAGCTGGAGGAGCTGCTCAAGGCTACCCAGGCCCGGTTCAGCGATACCCAGCCGGATTGTCCGAAACACTGGGGTGGCTATCGCCTGCTGCCGGAACGCATCGAGTTCTGGCAAGGTCGCGCCAGTCGCCTGCATGACCGCCTCGACTATCGTTTGATCAATGACGGCTGGCACCGTTCGCGCCTGGCGCCCTGATCGGGACATTCTGCGGCGGTGGCCTTCAGCCAGTGCCGCGGGTTCTTGTGCTTGACCTTCTGCTTTCTGGCAGTGTCGAGACATCACTGCGTGAACTTTTGCTGTACTTCACTGTCTCCCGCTAGCGACAATACGCAGTCGCGATCCATCCAGCATCTGATGCTCACATACAGTCAATCGTGGAAATACCAGCCAGCGGCAGTCGTGACGACAATGGTGATGTCAGCCTGACGGTCCTTGCGGCACGCGGTGTGGGCGAGTTGAAAGCACGCTACCCTATCCTCGGCTTTGTTGCGCCCCGGCTGTACCGGTGCTGAATGAAAAACACTTTATCCGTTGGCCGCCGTGACACGGATCAAGTTGCGGAGTTTAATTGAGTCATGTCCTTTTGGAGTTCCCCTTATGCGTAAGTCTGTTTTGTTGATTGCTTCATTCTCCACAATGGCGATGCTGCTCGCTGGCTGCACCAACAGCCTGACTGGCGATAGCTATTCGCGCGATGAAGCCCGTCGCGTGCAGACTATCCGTCTGGGCACCATCGAATCCCTGCGTCCGGTACAGATCGAGGGCAACAACTCGCCCATCGGTGCCGGTGCCGGTGCGATCGTGGGTGGTGTCGGCGGCAGCGCCATCGGCGGCGGTCGTGGCAGTATCGTCACGGCGGTGATCGGCGCGGTGGCCGGTGGCGTGCTCGGCAATATGGCCGAGAAAGGCCTGACCAAGACTCAGGGTGTGGAAATCACCGTGCGTGAAGATGACGGTAGCCTGCGTGCCTATGTGCAGGAAGTGGCACCGAACGAAATCTTCCGGGTTGGCGAGCGTGTACGTATTTCCACTGTGGGTGGTACCAGCCGCGTTTCCCATTGATCTGACGATCAACCAGCAAAAGACCCCCCGGCCAGTACCCTGGCCGGGGGGTCTTTTGCTTTAGGCGATCAGGTGATCACGGTGCCGGCCTTGCGACTGGCCATCGCCGTCACGGCATAACCGATCAACGCGGCAAGGATCGAGCCGGTGAGGATACCCATGCGGTCCATGCCGGCGTAGTCGCCACTGCCCGGTACAAAGGCGAGGGAGCCGACAAACAGGCTCATGGTGAAGCCGATGCCGCAGAGGATCGCCACACCGAGCACCTGGCCCCAGTTGGCCCCGTTGGGCAGTGCGGCCATGCCTGCCTTGACCGCGAGCCAGGCCAGGCCGAACACCCCGACGGTCTTGCCGATCAGCAGGCCGGCGGCAATGCCCAGCGGCACATGGTGGGTGAAGCTGTCGAGATTGACGCCCGTCAGCGAGACGCCGGCGTTGGCAAAGGCGAACAACGGCAGGATACCGAAAGCCACCCAGGGATGCAGCGCATGTTCCAGGCTCAGCAGCGGCGAGGTCTCGGAGTTCTTGGTGCGCAAGGGGATGCAGAAGGCCAGGGTAACGCCGGCCAGCGTCGCATGCACGCCACTTTTGAGCACGCAGATCCAGAGGATCAGGCCGATGATCATATAGGGCCCGAGCTTGATCACGCCCAGGCGATTCATCGCGATCAGGGCCACCAGGCAGGCGCCGGCCAGCAGCAGTGATAGGGTCGAGAGCTCGCTGGAGTAGAACACCGCGATGACGATGATTGCGCCGAGGTCGTCGATGATCGCCAGGGTCATCAGGAACAGCTTCAGTGACACGGGGACGCGCTTGCCCAGCAAGGCCAGCACGCCGAGGGCGAAGGCGATATCGGTGGCCATGGGGATCGCCCAGCCACCCAATGCGTCCGGATGGTCTTTGTTCAGGAACCAGTAGATCAGCGCCGGCACCACCATGCCGCCAATCGCCGCCGCCCCGGGCAGGACAATTTGCGAAGGCTTGGACAGATGACCTTCGAGGACTTCGCGCTTGACCTCCAGGCCGATCAGTAGGAAGAACAGCGCCATCAGGCCGTCGTTGATCCACAGCAACAGCGGCTTGGCGATTTTCAAGGCGCCCACCTGGGCCACTACCGGGACGTCCAGCAAGCCGTTGTACAGGTACGACAGCGGTGAGTTATTGATGATCAACGCCAGCGCTGCTGCGGCAATCAATAACAGACCGCTGGCAGCTTCCAACTGAAAGAAACGTGTGAAAGTGCTACGCAGAGGCAAGGCGGCTCTCCATTGATAAAGTCAAAAGGTGGGACACCCTAACCCGCACTGTTGGTTGTTAAAACAAAAACTATATTCTTTTTTGCTATAATCGGAAGATAGGGACATTGAGCAGAGGAGCTTAGCAGTTGTATGTCCAAATGCGTCTTCACTGTATCTGTGCGACATGTAGGAAACTTCCTATAGTTAATGTTGAGTCTTGGCGGAACCATCCGCTTTTTGTCCTTCAGCGGTTTGGCCTAGAGCCAATGACGTAGCCATTCGTCAGCGCCTTCGCGGGGGGCCGTTCCAACGAGTAACCGATCATGAGCGACAATCGACAATGGGCCCGGGAAGCCATCCGGATCATCGAGGCCGACTTCCAGCGCAGTGCCGATACCCACTTGATTCCCTTGCCGCTGCCGGGCCTGCCGGGTGTCGAGTTGTACTTCAAGGATGAGTCCAGTCACCCCACCGGCAGCCTCAAGCATCGCCTGGCGCGCTCGCTGTTCCTCTATGCCCTGTGTAATGGCTGGTTGAAACCAGGGGCGCCGGTGATCGAGGCGTCCAGCGGTTCGACGGCAATTTCCGAGGCTTACTTCGCGCGCTTGCTGGGGTTACCGTTCATTGCCGTGATGCCGGCCAGCACTTCCCGGGAAAAGATCGCGCAGATCGCCTTCTATGGCGGCCTGAGCCACCTGGTGCAAGACCCGACGCAGATCTATGCCGAGTCCGAGCGCCTGGCACGGGAAAGCGGCGGACACTTCATGGACCAGTTCACCTATGCCGAACGGGCCACCGACTGGCGAGCAAACAATAATATCGCCGAGTCGATTTTCCAGCAGTTGCGCTTCGAGCGGCATCCGGAGCCGAGCTGGCTGATTTCCAGTCCAGGCACCGGTGGCACCACCGCGACACTGGGGCGTTATGTGCGCTACCGCCAACAGTGCACCCAGGTGTTGTGCGCCGACGCCGAGCGTTCGGTGTTCTTCGAGTATTACCAGACGGGCGACGCCAGCCTGCGTCTGGAGTGCGGTTCGCGTATCGAGGGGATTGGCCGGCCACGGGTCGAGGCTTCGTTCTTGCCCAAGGTTATCGATGCCATGATCAAGGTGCCGGATGCCTTGTCCCTGGCGGCCATGCATTACCTGGCACGACGCCTGGGGCGGCGAGTCGGCGGCTCCAGCGGGACCAACCTGATCGGCGCGCTGGTGGCGGCGCGGCATATGGTCGACGCGAGGGAGAGCGGCTCGATCGTGGCGATCCTCTGTGATGGTGGTGAACGTTATGCCACTACCTACTACGATGAGTCCTGGCTGCAGGCTCAGGGGTATCAGTTGGACGAGCTGATCGAGCGCGTCGCGGCTTGTGTCGAGCGTGGCGAGGCGTTGCCCGAGGACGTGCTGCGGGCTGGGATCTGATCCGAATATTGAGGTTTCTGGTGGCGAGTGGTCAGGCCTGCGGGGCTGTCCGACCGCCGCAGGCCTTGGGATCAGCCGCGAAGGCGCAGGGTCAAGCCCTTGAGGAAGTTGCGCAGTAACTGGTCGCCGCACGGACGATAGTTGGTGTGGCCAAACTTGCGAAACAGCGCACTCAGTTCCGGTTTGGACACCGGGAACTCGGCAGCCTTGAGGATTGCGTGCATGTCATCTTCCTTCAGCTCGAAGGCAACCCGCAGTTTCTTCAGGATGATGTTGTTGGTCACTGGCAGCTCCACCGGTAGTGGCTGACGGCTATCATCCTTGCCGCGCTTGAAAACCACCAGGCCGTCGAGGAAGTGCGCCATAACTTCGTCGGGGCAGTGCACAAAACCCTCCTCCTCGTCCTTTTTCAAGTAGGTGACGATATCGGCCTTGGCGGCTTCGAAGCCGGTCAGCTTGATGATCTCGACCACCTTGGCGTCGCTGATATCGAGCATGTAGCGCACGCTGCGCAGTACATCGTTATGAATCATGGGGGGAGTCCTGGCTGATCAACGCCGCGCATCTGGCGCGGTGTTGGAGTATTGAGTTCAAAACTTTTCCTTGGCCGACAGGTAGCGCCATTGGCCCACCGGCACCTTGCCGATGGAGACGCCGCCGATACGGATGCGGCGGATGGCCACGACGCTGAGACCGACGGCTTCGCAGAGTCGCGCGATCACGCCCGGTTGCGGGTTTTTCAGGGCAAAACGCAGGCGGTTTTCGTTTTGCCAACTCACTTTGACCGCCGGCAGCTCCTTGCCTTTGTAGGTCAGGCCGTGGTTCAGCCGGTTGAGGCCATGGGCGAGCATATCGCCGGCGACCTCGACTACATATTCCTGCTCGATCTTGTCGGCATCGGCGGTCAGTTTGCGCAGGATCTTCCAGTCCTGGGTAAACACCAGCAGGCCGCTGGCATTGGCCTGCAGGTCGGCGGCGGCCGTCAGGCGCAGGAAATGCCCTTTGAGCGGGCGCTTGCCATAGCGGTGCTCTTCGGACAGATTGGCGGCTTCGAGCAGCTGCAAGGCGCTATCGGCGCTGATGCCGGCCGGCTGGTGCAGCAACAGTGTCACCGGCTCCGGCGCGGTGGCCTTGGCGTCGGGGTCCAGTTCGACCTTCTGGCTATCGACCTTGAACTGAGGCTCGTCGATGACCTCACCGTCGACCGTGACCCAGCCGCCCTCGATAAACAGCTCGGCCTCCCGGCGGGAGCAGCCGACCAGCTCGATAAGGCGTTTGGAAAGGCGAATGGGTTCAGACATGACTGCGGCCGTGGCAAAGGAGGACTGCCATTGTACCCGCCTGGCGCCGGTTAAGCCCGGCAACATTTGTCGCAGTGACCTGCCGCCCACCTGCGCAAGGTGGGCGGCCATCGATGGTCAGCGTTTCAGGCGTAGATGCAGCAGTGGATACGGCTGCCCCATGCCGTCGCGCGCCGAACGGTCGATCACCTCGAAGCCTTGCTTGAAATAGAAACCGATGGCCTGTGGGTTCTGTTCGTTGACGTCCAGTTCGTCGGCATTCAGATGTTCGATCGCATACCCTAGCAACAGCTTGCCCAGGCCTTGACCGCGGTTCTGCGGCGCAATGAACAGCATCTCGACCCTGCCTGCCGCCACGCCGGCGAAACCGGTGATGCGCTGGTGGGAGTCGCGAGTACAGATCAGCATGACCGCATCCAGGTAGCGGGTCAGCACCAGGTTCTTCAGCAGTTCGATGTAGCTATCCGGCAGGAAGTCATGGGTGGCGCGAACGGAAGCCTCCCAGACAGCGGTCAGCTCGGGGTAGTCGCTGGTTTTTGGGGTATGGATGACGGAGGGCTGGTGCATGTCGCCGTTCCTCTTCTGGCGCAGGCTTTGTTATTGAGGCAAACAATAGCTGTAAAAAAGCCCCGCATCTCGTGGAAAGAGCAGGGCTTTTCGATTTTGTTACAACTTACAGGGTTTGCGCCCAGAGGTCGTACTCATCGGCGTCGGTCACCCGGCACCAGACCTTGTCGCCCGGCTTGAGATCACCGGCCCCGTCGATGAAAACGTTGCCATCGATTTCCGGCGCGTCGAAGAAGCAGCGACCGACGGCGCCGTTCTCGTCGACTTCGTCGATCAGTACTTCGATTTCCTTGCCGATGCGTAGTTGCAGGCGCGCCGAGCTAATGGCCTGCTGATGTGCCATGAAACGCTCCCAACGGTCCTGCTTGATGTCGTCCGGTACGACTGTCAGGCCCAGGTCATTGGCCGGGGCGCCTTCGACCGGCGAGTACTGGAAGCAGCCGACGCGGTCGAGCTGGGCTTCGGTCAGCCAGTCGAGCAGGTACTGGAAGTCTTCTTCGGTCTCGCCCGGAAAGCCAACGATAAAGGTCGAACGGATGATCAGCTCGGGGCAGATTTCGCGCCAGTTCTTGATCCGCGCCAGGGTCTTGTCTTCGAACGCCGGGCGTTTCATCGCCTTGAGAACTTTCGGGCTGGCATGCTGGAACGGGATGTCCAGGTACGGCAGGATTTTGCCGGCGGCCATCAACGGGATCAATTCGTCGACGTGCGGGTAGGGGTAGACATAGTGCAGGCGAACCCACACGCCCAGGCTGGCGAGGGCCGCGCAGAGCTCGGTCATGCGCGTCTTGACCGGGGCGCCGTTCCAGAAGCCAGTGCGGTACTTGACGTCCACGCCATAGGCGCTGGTGTCCTGGGAGATCACCAGCAGTTCCTTGACCCCGGACTTGACCAGACGCTGGGCCTCGTCGAGCACATCGCCGACCGGGCGGCTGACCAGCTTGCCGCGCATCGAGGGGATGATGCAGAAACTGCAGCTGTGGTTGCAGCCTTCGGAAATCTTCAGATAAGCGTAGTGACGTGGGGTCAGCTTGATGCCTTGTGGCGGCACCAGGTCGATCAGCGGATTGTGATCCTGGCGTGGCGGCACCACTTCGTGTACGGCGTTGACCACCTGCTCGTACTGCTGCGGTCCGGTCACGGACAATACGCTGGGATGCACGTTGCGGATATTGCCTTCTTCCACACCCATGCAGCCGGTGACGATGACCTTGCCGTTCTCCTTGATCGCTTCACCGATCACTTCCAGGGACTCGGCCTTGGCGCTGTCGATGAAACCGCAGGTGTTGACCACCACGACATCGGCGTCCTGGTAGGTGGAGACGACGTCATAGCCTTCCATGCGCAGTTGCGTGAGGATGCGCTCGGAGTCGATCAGGGCTTTGGGGCAACCCAGGGATACGAAACCGACCTTGGGGTTGGCCGGCGCGGTGGGGGTGGACATGTCTAACCTCGGTCTGGGGATCGCTGTGTTTGGCGGTTTGGATAAACTCGCTCACGACGGATGGGCGCTTGATGCGCCTCTGATCAAAAAGTGCGCAATTCTAGCGATGGGCGAGGCACTTGACCAGCTTTATGGAGGGAAATGCGACGAGTGCTGCGCTATGCTTCGCCGCGTCGCGCCTCGGTGTCATTTTTTGTTTCAGATTGCAGTAAAAGATTAATCGTCGGCAACTGTAAGAAAATCAGCGCATGCTGTACTCAAACAGCTGTACCGATAGAGCCGCACCAAAAAAGAGTAGTGCTTCTTAGACGAAGACCGGTCCACGTTGTAGTAGGGGAGTAATTGATGGGGCAGGCAGTGAGTCAGGCGCCGGTTGGGCATTCGGCGACAAAGCCGTTGGGCATGCTGGTGGCTGCGGTGGGGGTGGTGTACGGCGATATCGGCACCAGTCCGTTGTACACCCTCAAGGAGGTGTTCTCCGGTGGGTATGGGGTTCAGGTCAACCATGATGGCGTATTCGGGATTCTCGCACTGATTTTCTGGTCGTTGATCTGGGTGGTCTCGATCAAGTACGTGTTGTTCATCCTGCGGGCGGACAACCAGGGCGAGGGTGGAATCATGGCCTTGACCGCCCTGGCGCGGCGGGCGGCGTCGCCGTATCCGCGGTTGCGGGCGGTGTTGGTGATCCTCGGGTTGATCGGCGCGGCACTGTTCTATGGCGACAGCATGATCACTCCGGCCATCTCGGTATTGTCGGCGGTGGAAGGGCTGGAGTTGGCCTTTGACGGCCTGGAGCGCTGGGTGGTGCCGCTGTCGCTGGTGGTGCTGGTGGGGTTGTTCCTGATCCAGAAACACGGGACGGCGAGCATCGGCAAGTTGTTCGGGCCGGTGATGGTCGCCTGGTTCCTGGTACTCGGAGTTCTAGGCGTGCATGGCATTCTCCAGCATCCGCAAGTGCTCAGCGCGCTGAATCCGATGTGGGGCGTGCGTTTCTTCGTGGTGCATCCCGGCATGGGCGTGGCGATTCTCGGCGCGGTGGTGCTGGCATTGACCGGTGCCGAAGCGCTATATGCCGACATGGGCCACTTTGGCCGCAAGCCGATCGCCCGTGCCTGGTTCGCGCTGGTACTGCCGGGGCTGGTGCTGAATTACTTCGGCCAGGGTGCCCTGTTGCTGGAAAACCCGGAAGCGGCGCGCAACCCGTTCTACCTGCTGGCGCCGTCCTGGGCGCTGGTGCCGTTGGTGGGATTGTCGACCCTGGCAACCGTGATTGCTTCGCAGGCGGTGATTTCCGGAGCCTTCTCCCTGACCCGTCAGGCAATCCAGCTCGGCTACATTCCGCGCATGTATATCCAGCACACCTCCAGTGCCGAACAGGGGCAGATCTACATCGGGGCGGTGAACTGGAGCTTGATGGTCGGCGTGATTCTGCTGGTACTGGGCTTCGAGTCCTCCAACGCGCTGGCCTCGGCCTACGGCGTGGCGGTGACCGGGACCATGCTGATCACCAGCATTCTGGTGTCGGCGGTGATGTTGCTGCTGTGGAAGTGGCCGCCGATTCTCACGGTACCCATCCTGGTCGGTTTCTTGGTGGTGGATGGATTGTTCTTCGCCGCCAACGTGCCGAAGATCGTCCAGGGCGGTGCTTTCCCGGTGCTGGCGGGGATTGCGTTATTTATCCTGATGACCACCTGGAAGCGCGGCAAGGAGCTGTTGGTGGATCGCCTGGATGAGGGTGGCCTGCCGCTGCCGATCTTTATCGGCAGTATCCGCGTGCAGCCTCCGCATCGCGTGCAGGGCACGGCGGTGTTCCTCACCGCCCGCGCGGACGCGGTGCCTCATGCCTTGTTGCATAATCTGCTGCACAATCAAGTGCTGCATGAACAGGTGGTGCTACTGACGGTGGTCTACGAAGACATTCCGCGGGTGCCGAGCCAGCGACGGTTCGAGGTCGATTCCTACGGCGAAGGTTTCTTCCGGGTGATCCTGCATTTTGGTTTCACCGACGAACCGGACGTGCCGGAGGCGCTGAAGCTGTGCCACCTCGACGAGTTGGATTTCAGCCCGATGGGCACTACCTACTTCCTCAGCCGTGAAACCGTGATCGCGTCGAAGATCGTCGGCATGGCGCGCTGGCGGGAGTCGCTGTTCGCCTTCATGCTCAAAAACGCCAACGGCAACCTGCGGTTCTTCAAGCTGCCGGTGAACCGGGTGATTGAGCTGGGCACCCAGGTCGAGATGTAATCCTGCGATCACAAAAAAGCCCCCGTTGCCTTGTGGCGGCAGGGGCTTTTTGCTGAGGCGTGGAACGATCAGCTATATTAGGTTACGTTTAATTTGATGTAGTATTTTGCGTTCTATTTTATGATTTTTCTGTTCTAACCTGTGCGGGAGAGAGTGATATGACTGCATTGCTGGAACGTGCCGATCAGGCTGTCTCGGTGACAGCCATGGTTCGTGGCTTCAGTGCCAAGCTCAAGGACATTGCCAGCCGGACTACCGAGCGTCTGGTGATTTTCAAGGATAACGAACCTGCGGCGGTGATTATCAATGTCGAAGCCTTTCAGGAAATGCTCGACGAGTTGGAGAATCTTCGTGTCGAAGCAACCGCGCATGAACGGCTGATGGGCTTCGATGCGGGTAACGCCCTCTCTCATAAAGACCTGCGGGCACGCTACGCCGCAAAGGATTGATTGGGAGAAGGGGATGGCTTGGAGCGTTATCTATCATCCGCAGGTCATGGATGATCTGGATCAATTGGGCAGTGCCGCAGCGAATCGAATCCTCGATGTGATCGAGGAGCGCATTGTCCATGGCGAGCCGGACAAGAGCGGCAAGCCATTGCGCGGCAGTCTTGCGGGGTGTCGCAGGATCAGAACCGGCGATACGCGTATTGTCTATCGTGTCGACGGCAAGGCCATCGAGGTGTTGATCGTGGCAGTCGGAGCCAGGCGGGACAGGGAAGTCTATGATACTGCCGAACGCCGGATCTGAATGCAAGAAAGCCCCCGTTACCTTGTGGCTGTAGGGGCTTTTGCCGGTGTTTGTCGCGACTTATTCGGCCCTGCTCTGGCGCTTGTCGATGGCGTCGATCAGGCGCTTGGCCAGCGCCGGGTAGTTTTCGTCGAAGTGATGCCCGCCCGGTAATTCCATCGGCTCGCCGACAGCGGTCTTGGTGGTACAGCCACTTTCATCAATCTCTTCCTTGCCGTAGATGCACAGCACCTTGGCGGCCGGCAGCTTGGCCATGTCGGGGCCGGTGTCCAGCTCCATGCCGGCCTTGCCCAGCCAGCCATCGACATGAATCTCGAAGCTGCCGCTGCGGGCGAAGGCCAGTAGGATGATAGCGTCCACGCGCTGTTGTTCGGCTTCTGGCAGGCGGTTGTAGATCGCTGGCAGCACGTCGGCACCGAATGAGTAACCGGTCAGCACAAAGCGCTTGATCCCCCATTTCTGGCGATAGTGCTGCATCAGTTCGGTCAAGTCGACAGCGCTCTGTTCCGGGCTCTTGTGTTGCCAGTAGTAGCGCAGGGTGTCGATACCGATCACTGGGTAGCCGAGCTTGGCCATTTCACCGGCGACATCGCGGTCGAGGTCGCGCCAACCACCGTCGCCGGAAAGGAACAGGGTCACAGTGTCGGTGGTCTGGCCGGCCGGTACTTCCACCACTGGAATGGCCAAGCCACCGTTCTCGGAACCGACCAGCATCTTGCGCAGTTCGTTGTTCAGCACCTGTGGCAGGTGCACATCGTAGTCGCTGATGCTGGTCTCGGCATTGGCCTGGTCGCGCACGAACGCCGCGCTCGGATCATCCGGGCCGTCGTTCCAGGCGACGAGCCAGTGACCATGGGCCGCCGACTTGGCAACCGGTGTGCCGCAGCCTGGTTGCTCAAGGGTAAAACCGACCGAGATGGCCTGGGCCTTGTCATCGGTCTGTGTCGCCAGCCAGTTCCAGGCCAGGGTGGCGCCTGGGCCGATACCGCCGACCAGCGTCGCCGGCCCTTTCAAGTGTTGCAGGGCGTTGTCCAGGGCCTGTTGCTGCAGCTTGCAATCATCCTTGGGCAGGATCACTTGGACGATCTGCGCGGCGCCGCTACGACTCAGCGCTGATAGTTGTTTGTCGCTGAGGGCGTCTTCGGCGAGGGTTGCCACGATGACCTGGGCCTTGGGTGTGGTGCCGGGGATCAAACGGGTCAGGGTCGAGCCATCGGCCTGATCCAGGTGTTCAAGAGTGGGTTGCGGCGTGGGGCGATTCCAGAACCAGTAGCCGCCACCCGCGAGCGCGGCCAAGACCAACACGATTACCAGTAAAACCCGCCAGGAGCGTCGAATCATCAGCGTTTCACCAATCCAGTCAAGCCGCCCGCGATCAGGGCGGCAGTATCGGCCAGGGCAACCAGCGGATCGAGTCCGGCTGGCACGGCCATGTAACGAGGTTCCCAGTCAGGCTGGAACTTGTCTTTGAAGCGGCGCAGGCCCTGGAAGTTATAGAGTTGCTCACCGCGCTGAAACACCATCGACCCCAGGCGCTGGGTCAGGGGAGCGCCGCGCCGGGGTTGCAGACCAGAGAGCGGTACCATGCCGAGGCTGAAGCGTGCATATCCGTGATTTTTATAATGTTGAATCAAACCGACCATCAGGAACTCCATGGTCAGTTTCGGTGCGTCGGGGTGCGAGCGCATCAAGTCGAGGCTGGCCAGTTCATGGCTATGGGTCTCGAGCAGGTTGGCGAACGCCACCGGTCGACCTTCGAAATGAATGATCGCGACGCGGAAGTGGTTGATGTATTCCGAGCTGAAGCGGCCCAGGGAGAAGCCTTTCTCGCGGACGTTCTTGCCGGTCAGCCAGGCATCGGAAATCACCTTGAGTTCATCCAGAGGTGCTTGTCCCGGCTCGTAGATCTCCAGAGACAGGCCGTCGCGACTGCCACGATTCCAGGTGTAGCGCAGGTCCTTCATCTCCTTGCCTTTGGATTCAAGATCAAAGCGGTGCAAGTCGACCCGGGCCTCTTCGCCGAGTTTGATAGCGGTCAGGCCGATGTCCATGTAGTACGGTAAGTTCTCGGCACGGACCTGATAGAACACTGGACGCGCATGGTGGGTATCGCACAGGTCGCGGAACTGCCAGATCAGCTCGGCGCGCTGGCGTGCTGGGCCAATTGGGTCATACAGCGATACCAGGCTGCGGCCGCGACGGGCATACATGAGGAAGGCGGTATCGGTCGGATGGAACAGGAAGGCTTTGTCACCCGTCAGGGCCAGGCCGCCATCGGGCTGGTCGGAGGCCATCAGGATCTTGTGGGCACGTTCCAGTTCTTCGGCACTGGGCTGATGGATGACCGGGCGTTCGGTGCGCAGCAGCCAGGTCAGGGATACCGCCACCAGCAGTACCGCGGCACCCAGCAATGAGCGCAGTCCCCGTGGAGCATCGCCATCCAGTGCGAATTGCCACCAGAGTTCATGGCTGTAGGGCACGTCCTGGTAGGCGAACAGCAGTAACCAGACCGAAGCCCCCAGCACGCACAGGCTGGCTACCAGATACAGTGGCGAGAACGGTAGCTCGGTCAAGCGGCTGGGTCGGTAGAAGGAACGCCGGAAAGCTCCCAGCAGGCAGGCCGTGGCCGTCAGCATGCTGGCTTCTTCCCAGTCGAAGCCCTTGAGCAGCGAGAGCAGGGCGCCCACCAGCAGCAGGATCATGGTCAGCATCCAGGCCGCCGAGAGGCGCCGACGCAGGCCCTGGGCCAACAGCAGGCACAACACGCCTACCAGGCTGGCGCCGAAGTGCGAGGCGTCGATCAGGCGATCCGGCACGAGGAAGTCGATGCCTTCCAGGCGGGTATCGATTTCCGGGGTGGCACCGGAGAACAGCAGCACCACGCCGGAAAGGAATACCAGCACCGCGAGGACCGGAGCGGCCAGGCCGGACGCCACGCGCATGCTCTGGCGCGACGCGATCAGACGCTGGGCCTCGGTGCTCAGCAGTGCCAGGCAAGCCAGCAGCAACGGCAATAACACATAGATCAGCCGGTACAGCAGCAAAGCTGCCGCCAGTGGGGCTGCCCCCAGCTCATTGGCGAAAGCGGCCAGCAGGATCGCTTCGAACACCCCGACGCCACCGGGCACGTGGCTGAGTACGCCCGCGGCCAGGGCCAAGAGGTACACCAACAGAAAGGCACCGAACGGCGGCGCCTGCGGCAGCAGCAGATACAGCACTGTTGCGGCGGCGGCCACGTCCAGGGCGGTGATGACCAATTGCAGCAAGGTCAGGCGGGCGCCGGGCAAGCGCAGGGTACGGCGACCGACCTTGACCAGCAGGTTGTTCGGGATGGGTTGCTCTGGCAGGCGTCGACGATAAATACCCACTGCCAGCAGCGCGAACAGGGCAAGGAGGGTCACGGCAACCGCGCCCAGCAGATAGGCGGGCAGGTGCAAGGCTTCAGCGGCAGCCGGCAGGTTGCTCAGAGTAGCCAGAGCAGCGAGCGGTGGCAGCGCGCAACCCAGCGACAGGCTGGCGAACAACGTCATGCGTGCGACTTCAGCGGCACCGAGGCCGTTGCGGGCGTAGAGACGATAGCGTACCGAGCCGCCGGAAAGCAGCGACAGGCCGATGGCATTGCCGATGGCGAAGGCGGTAAAGCCGCCTAGAGCCAGGGTCTTGGCCGGCAGGTGGACATTGGTATAACGACTGGCGGACCACTCATACCCCAACAAGATGATAAAGCCGATGGCGGTTGCCGCGACGGCTCCCGCCAGGGCCGGCTTGGGCACGCCCAGAATCGAATCGTGAAGCGCATCCAGGTCGAGTTCGATCAACAGATGATGACAGGCGACCAGGGCAATGGCGAACAACAACAGGGTGACAATCAGCCCAACGGATTGACGGTACTTGCTCAGCAGATCCAGCCAGCGCAAGCGGGTGGCCGCAATCGGTTGTGTCGCTGTGACGGTGTCTTGTGGTTCAGACGAGTTGGCGCGCATCAATCACCTCTAGGATTGTGCGCGACAGGATGGGGGTATCCAGCCAAGTTACCAATCCCTACGGACAAAATAATTACAAATATAACGCGTCTCGCCGTCTTGCGGCGACCTACGTCCCGGGGCTGTTGTAGAGGGGTTTGTTGCTAATTGAGCATAGCCTGTACAGGCATTGGTTCTGGCTTCCGTCGGGGATGGATTGTGCTTGAGCACCATGCTTTTTCAGCGAATACAAAAAAGGCCACTCTTTCGAGCAGCCTTTTCCGATGTTTGGTTGCGGGAGCCGGATTTGAACCGACGACCTTCGGGTTATGAGCCCGACGAGCTACCAGACTGCTCCATCCCGCGTCTGTGTGGCGGCATTCTACAGCCAAACACCGGGGTGTCAACTGTTAATAGCCCAGAGGGTCAAAATAATGCAAAAAACCCCAGCACGTCCTTTTGGATTGGATAAGTGTCAGACAATCAAGGTTTTTTTGATCGAGTGAGGAAGGGCTGGAAGAAACAAGCGAACACAAAAAAGGCCACTCTTTCGAGCAGCCTGTTCTGATGTTTGGTTGCGGGAGCCGGATTTGAACCGACGACCTTCGGGTTATGAGCCCGACGAGCTACCAGACTGCTCCATCCCGCGTCTGTGTGGCGGCATTCTACAGAGAAACACCGGCCTGTCAAACCTTAATTTCGGAAAACCTCTTTATTGTTCAATTGCTTAGCCTCTTAAACAGGGTGCTTGAGGCGTCTCGAGGCCATGCCCTGCAAGGCTTTTGGCTCTATCGTGGTTGGCTTTTCGATTGAAAAACTAAATTTATATCGGCTATTTCTCACTGCCTTGTCGGAATATTTAAACCACTGGTGCTATATACAGGTATCAGTGAGATACTGACGATCCGTGCCGTTTCTGTCTTTTGAATAAACACTGTCCGCCATGACGCAACGCAAAATCATCCATGTCGACTGTGATTGCTTCTACGCTGCCATCGAGATGCGCGACGACCCGAGCCTGGCCAGCAAGCCGCTGGCGGTGGGCGGAGCGGTAGATCGGCGGGGAGTGATCGCGACCTGCAATTACGAAGCGCGGGCATTTGGAGTGCGGTCAGCAATGTCATCGTGGCAGGCTTTGAACCTGTGCCCGGATCTGGTGATTGTCGAGCCGCGCATGCCTGTCTATAAGGAGGCGTCAAAGGAAATCCAGGCAATCTTTCGGGACTACACCGACCTGATCGAGCCGCTGTCGCTGGACGAGGCTTACCTGGATGTGTCTGACAGCCCCCACTTTGCCGGCAGTGCCACGCGGATCGCCCAAGATATCCGGCGTCGAGTGTCGCGCCAGTTGCATATTACCGTCTCGGCGGGTGTCGCGCCGAACAAGTTCCTGGCGAAGATTGCCAGTGACTGGAAAAAGCCCAATGGCTTGTTTGTGATCACTCCAGACCAGGTGGAGGCTTTTGTCGCCGGGCTGGCGGTCAGCAAACTGCATGGTGTCGGCAAGGTCACGGCGGACAAGCTGGGGCGATTGGGTATCGTCGACTGCCTGCAGTTGCGCGAGTGGAGCAAGCTGGCCCTGGTGCGTGAGTTCGGTAGTTTCGGCGAACGCTTGTGGGGGCTGGCGCGGGGGATTGATGAGCGAGTGGTGCACAATGACAGTCGGCGGCAATCGGTCAGTGTCGAAAATACCTACGACGTCGATTTGCCCGATCTCGAAAGTTGCCTGCAAAAGCTTCCGCAGCTGATGGAAACCCTGGCCGGACGCATGGCGCGGCTGGACGATGGTTATCGACCGGGCAAGCCGTTCGTCAAGGTGAAGTTTCATGATTTTACCCAGACCACCCTGGAGCAGGCCGGGGCCGCCCGGGATCTGGAGAGTTATCGACAGTTACTCAGCCAAGCATTTGCCCGTGGAGATAAGCCCGTGCGCCTGTTGGGTATCGGGGTGCGCTTGCAGGATTTGCGCGGCGGCCATGAGCAGTTGGAGCTGTTCAGCCGGTAAGTCGTGTGAGCTGGCGGGCTCGCTCACACAGGGGAGGTGTTCAGCTTGCTCCGGGATCCGCCACCAGACGTCCGGCATTCTTGCTCAGCGACTTGAGAAACTCGTGTTGCAACTCGGGATCGTTGCGCGTCAGTTCGATCAGGCTCTGTTCCAGTTCGCTTGCTTCTTCTTCCAGGCCCAATTCGGACAGGCGCTTGACCCGATGAACCCATTGGTCGACATCGTCGCCCTCCAGGTCGTCATAGATCAAGGCGTGGGCCTCCAACAACTTGCCTTGGAGCTGGCTGCTGATGGACAGGTTCGAATCCGAGTGGACTTCATCCTTGGCATCCTCGACGCGAATCGTCAGGTTGCCAATGTGATTCAGGCCCCGCTCGGCAAACGGGCTGTCCAGCAGGTTCAGGCGTAACACACCGTGGCGATCGGTGGTCAGCTCATAGGTCTGTCGACCCGCCACCACCTCCACTGGCCGTTCGGCCCACGGTAGGCTCGAATATTCCATGCGCTTGTCGCGCTGGACTTCTTCGATGGCTGCCAGGTTTTGCTGCGCGCGTCCGTGGGATTGCATGTTCATTAACGGATTGAGCCCGTCGATGCCATAGCTGATCCAGTCGCGGGTCATGCTGGTAGGCAGGGAGCCGAGGGCGAACACGTTCACCACGTTAGCGCCGATGCCACCCACCAGCGCCACCGCGCCCAGCGGTATTTCATAGGCTTTGCGCCAGGGCTGATAAGGCGTGTAGCGATCGTAGCGACGGGTGACGTCGAACTCGGTGACCTCGAAGGTCTTCTGTTCGTTGATTCGCACACGACGTTGCGCTAGTTCGAGGATCTTGGGGTCGCCGACATCGATCTGCAGGCTGTGCTCAAGCAGTTTGCGTTCGACACGTTCCTCGTGCTCGCTGCGCTGCGACATCGGGTTGGCACAGCCGCCAAGCAGCAGGGCGCCGCACAAGGCGGCGCCCCCGAGGGCTAAGGTACTTCGATTGAACATGAGGTCTCTATCTGGGCTTAGCGACGGATACGGGCCTGCAGGAAAGCCAGTACATCGGCAACCGGCAGCGCTTGCGCCTCGGCTTCGGTACGGCTCTTGTATTCCAGGTTGCCTTCGGCCAGGCCGCGGTCGCTGACCACGATCCGGTGAGGAATACCGATCAGTTCCATGTCCGCGAACTTGATGCCCGGGCTGGTCTTCTTGTCGCGATCGTCCAGCAGCACTTCGAAGCCGGCGGCCGTCAGTTCGGCATAGAGCTTGTCGGTGGCTTCACGAACCTGTTCGGTTTCGTAGCGCAGCGGCACCAGGGCGATCTGGAACGGTGCGAGGCTGTCGCTCCAGATGATGCCGTTGTCATCGTTGTTCTGCTCGATGGCCGCGGCCACCACGCGAGAAACACCGATGCCGTAGCAACCCATGGTCAGGGTGACCGGCTTACCGTTTTCGCCCAGGACCTGGCACTTCATCGCTTCGCTGTACTTGGTGCCCAGCTGGAAGATGTGTCCGACTTCGATACCGCGCTTGATTTCCAAGGTGCCCTTGCCATCCGGACTTGGGTCGCCAGCAACGACGTTGCGCAGGTCGGCAACGGTCGGGACCGGCAGGTCGCGTTCCCAGTTCAGGCCGAAGTAATGCTTGTCGTCGATGTTCGCACCGGCCCCGAAATCGCTCATCAGCTCGACCGAGCGGTCGATGATGATCGGCAGTGGCAGGTTCAGCGGGCCGAGGGAACCTGCGCCGGCGCCGATGGCGTCACGCAGTTCGGCGTCGGAGGCCATGATCAGCGGGTTGGCGACGCCAGGCTGGTTGGCGGCCTTGATTTCGTTCAGCTCGTGATCACCACGGATGATCAGCGCAATCAGCTTGCCCTCTTCTTCGGCGTGGACGATCAGGGTCTTGACGGTCTTTTCGATCGGCAGGTGGTAGCCTTCGACCAGTTGTACGATGGTTTTTGCATCGGGCGTGTCGACCAGGCGCAGTGCTTCACTCGGCGCGGGGCGCGAGGTTTCCTGCGGCACGGCTTCGGCCTTCTCGATGTTCGCCGCGTAATCGGAGCCGTTGCTGAAGGCGATATCATCTTCGCCGGACTCGGCCAGCACATGGAATTCGTGGGAGCCGGCACCGCCGATGGAGCCGTTATCCGCTTCGACCGGACGGAAACGCAGCCCCAGGCGGGTGAAGATGTTGCAATAGGCCTGGTGCATACGGTCGTAGGTGGCCTGCAGCGACGCCTGGTCGGCGTGGAAGGAATAGGCGTCCTTCATGATAAATTCGCGACCGCGCATCAGACCGAAGCGTGGACGGATCTCGTCGCGGAATTTGGTCTGGATCTGGTACAGGTTGATCGGCAATTGCTTGTAGCTGCTCAACTCGTTACGGCACAGGTCGGTGATCACTTCTTCGTGGGTCGGGCCGGCGCAGAAGTCGCGGTCATGGCGGTCCTTCAGGCGCAGTAGCTCGGGGCCGTACTGTTCCCAGCGACCGGATTCCTGCCACAGCTCAGCTGGCTGGATACCCGGCATCAGCACTTCCAGCGCACCGGCTGCGTTCATTTCTTCGCGCACGATAGCCTCGACCTTGCGCATCACGCGCAGGCCCATGGGCAGCCAGGTGTACAGGCCAGAAGCAAGCTTGCGGATCATTCCGGCGCGCAGCATCAACTGATGGCTGATCACGACCGCATCGGAAGGTGTTTCTTTCTGTGTGGCGAGCAAATATTGACTGGTGCGCATGGTTGGCCGTTGTCGTTGCTAGTGGCTAGAAGTAACGGAGCATTGTACGGGCGGGATCCGGCGACGTACAGACGTGTGGCGGCTCTGAGGCGGGGAGAGCATAGCTCCCCTCGTGTTTATGGGGCTTGCTGCGTGTCTTCGGTGGTTGAAGGTGTTGCACCGCCGCGACGAACTTCCTGATACCAATGCAGGGCAATCAGCACCAGGGTGGGAACGCCCATTATCGCCGTGGCAATAAAGAACTGATGGTAACCGAACTTCTCGACCATCACCCCCGAATAGCCGCCGATCAGCCGTGGCAGTAGCAGCATGATCGAGCTGAGCAGGGCGTACTGAGTGGCGGAGAACTTCAGGTTGGTCAGGCTCGACAGGTAGGCGACGAATGCCGAAGTCGCCAGGCCCGAGCTGAAGTTGTCCAACGAAATGGTGGCGATCAGCATCTTCAGGTTCGGTCCCATGTCGGCCAGCAACATGAACAGCAGGTTAGTGCCAGCCGAGGTGACGCCGCCGATAAACAGGATCGGCAGGATGCCGAAGCGCACGATCAGCAAGCCGCCCATGCCAGCGCCCAGCAGGGTCATGATCAGACCGAAGATCTTGCTCACTCCGGCGATCTGGTCCTTGGTAAAGCCCTGGTCGATGTAGAAGACGTTGGCCATCACCCCCATCACCGTATCCGACATCCGGTAAGTGGCAATCAGCCCGAGCAGCAGCAGGGCTTGCCAGCGATAACGGAGGATAAAGTCGTTGACTGGCGTGAGCACCGGCGCCAACCCGCGTCGCCCCAGGTTCGATAGGCACAGCACCGTCAGGGTGGTGTAGAGGATAGCGCGCAGAAAGGCGCGATCTTCGAGGAGCAGGTCGAGCAAGCTGACGTCATGGAACAGCACACCGGCGAAGTCGGTGTTGTAGAGCTGGGTGAACATCGCCGGCACCGAGACCAACAGAATGATCAGCACGAATACCGAGGTCAGTTGATGCATGAAGCTGTAGCGCCCCGCGGACAGTTGGGTACGCAACGGCACCGGCGGTTCGCGCATGAAGAAAGTGGTGAGTAGCGCAGGGATCATCAAGACGCCAAACAGCACATAGGTGCCGGTCCAGGCCGAGTGCTTGTAACTGAAACCGGTGGAGCCGAAGCCTTCGGCGAAAAACAGGGCGCCGGCGGTGGCCAGCAGGGCGGCGACCCGGTAACCGGACATATAGCTGGCAGCCAGAGCGGCCTGCTGGGTGTCATGGGCGATTTCCAGGCGATAGGCGTCGACCGCGATGTCCTGGGTGGCGGAGGCAAAGGCGACGAGCACGGCGATTGCGATCAGCCAGGACAAGTGTTTCTGCGGATCGCAAAAGCCCATGCCGATCAGCCCTAGAACAATCAGGCTTTGTGCCAGAACCAGCCAGGAGCGACGCCGACCCAGCTTGCCGAGCAGTGGCAGGCGCCATTGATCGAGCAAGGGCGACCAGACCCATTTGAAAGCGTATGCCAGGCCGATCAGGCTGGCATAACCAATGGTTTCGCGGGCTACACCGGCCTCGCGCAACCAGACCGAAAGCGTTGAAAATACCAACATATAAGGCAGGCCGGCGGCGAAACCGAGCAGCAACAGCACTAATGTCGAGGGGCTGGCATAGGCGGCGAGCGCGGCGCGCCAGGTTTTACGGGGCATGGGCTGGAATCTGCCTCAGGGTTGACGGAAACAAAGCGCGCACTCTAACCGCTGTGCTCTATCGGACGCCAGCCATGACGCTTGATATCGACACGATTGTTCAGGACGCTGAGGCCTTCGGTGCGCAGCCGGGCCCGTTGTTCGTCGCCGGATGGGCTGCCGACCGGTAGACTGATCCGACCACCGGCACCCAGTACGCGGTGCCAGGGCAGGCGGGTGTCGGCCGGCAACTGACTCAAGGTCCGCCCCACCCAGCGGGCCGCCCGACCGAGTCCGGCGAGTTCGGCCAGCTGACCATAGGTGACCACCTTGCCTTCAGGCACTTGGGCCAGGGTCAGGTAGAGGGCCGTACGCCGCATCTGGGCGGGGCTTTCACTGACGGTTTCTTCGTTCACGGGGCCATTCCTTTGAGTGGTTTTTGCCTCTATCAAGTCAGAGATTTCCGCTTATTGAGAGTAATTGTTGAACTTGACTCCTGTTTGCTCGGTCGGTCCTTGCTCGTGCGTTATCCGCCGGGATAATGCCGGTTTTTTTTCGCCAACCTGAGTCTTGTGTTGTCTATGTTGTCCAGAATCCTATTGTGCCTCGCTGTTTTCAGCGCCTCTACGCCTTTGCTGGCCGATACTGTCTGGTTGAACAACGGTGATCGCCTGAGTGGCAAGATCAAGCTGTTCGACGGCGGCAAACTGTTGGTCCAGACCGATTATGCCGGAGTCGTTGCAGTTGACTGGGCTCAGATCAAGACCCTGGAGAGCGATCAGGAGCTGCTGGTCAAGCAGGACGCCTACAGCGGTGAGAGGGCCCAGTCGTTGCTGGCCGCCGACACCGGCAAGGTGATCCTGGCCAATGGCCGAGCCTCGAAAACAGTGGATCTGGACAGCATCCAGCAGATCGTCAAACCCAAGCCGGTGATCGCAGACCTGGTCTGGAAAGGCAATGTCGATGTGGCCTTGGATTACAAGCGTGCGGAAAAAGATACCGATGACTACGACATCGACTTCAAGACCACGGCCCGCCATGGTGCCTGGAGGCATCATGCGCAAGGAGAATACAACCGCGAGTTCCAAGACAATCTAGTCATCACGGATAACTGGGGTATCGAGTATGCCCTTGACCGTTTCATCACCGAGCAATGGTTCTGGCAGGGGCGCCTGAGCTACAAACGCGACCGGATCGAGGACTTGTCGCGCCAGCGCACTGTCGGTACCGGTCCGGGTTATCAATTCTGGGATAATGAGTTAGGCGCGTTCTCCCTGGGTTCGTTGGTCAACAACACCCATTATGAATATGACGATGGCGAGAGTAAGACCTTCTACTCGTTGGGCATGAAGTGGGACTATAACCGTTACTTGGTCGGCAAGACCGTAGAGTTCTTCACCAGCGGCGAGGTAGGCTGGCCGTTGAACGGGCCTTCTAAATACGCTCTGGATGCCGACATGGGCCTGCGCTACAGAGTCACCGAATGGGCGTCGTTGAACCTCAAGGCTGAACGCGACATTGTGAATGGCGACGACGACACCCGATTAAACCGAACCCGCTACACCGTCGGGTTCGGCGTGGCCTGGTAAGGGGCAGGAATGCTATAAGGCAAGCGGTGGATTTTGCATGAGGAGTCATAAGGTGAGTGTGGACGTTGCCAAAAATGCGCGAGCATTGTTGCTCAAGGAGTACCGGGGCGTGTTGTCAACGCATTCCAAGGCCATGCCTGGTTTTCCGTTCGGCTCCGTGGTGCCTTACTGCCTGGACGATCAGGGCCGCCCGCTGATCTTGATTAGCCGGATCGCCCAGCACACCCACAACCTGCGCAAAGACCCGAAATGCTCATTGCTGGTGAGTGATCGAGAAGCCGAGGATGTCCAGGCGGCCGGTCGCCTGACCTACCTGGCCGAGGCGGAGAAACTCGTTGAATCCGCGGCTATCGAAGCCGCCGCCGAGCGCTACTACCGCTACTTTCCGGACTCGGAGAACTACCACAAAGCCCACGATTTCGATTTTTGGGTGCTCAAGCCGGTACGTCACCGTTATATCGGTGGCTTCGGCGAGATCCACTGGCTTGACCAGGTGACCTTGGCTAATCCGTTTGCCGGCAAGGCGGAGGTGAGTATGGTCGAGCATATGAACAGCGATCATGCCAAAGCGATCGCTCACTATGTCGACTTGGCGGGATTGCCACGTATCGCGCCGGCCCAACTGGCGGGAATCGACACGGAAGGGATGCACTTAAGGGTCGGTCAGGGGGTGTATTGGCTGGCCTTTGAAACACCTTGCAACACGCCGATGGAGGTTCGCCAGGCCTTGGTTTCCTTGGCCCATGCGCAGTTTTGGCCGAAAAAGCAAGCGGCCGAGGCTTGAATTCACGGAGGGTTGACGTCATCTGATGTCTACTGGAAGGCATTCTTCCGTAGAGGAACCATTTGATGCGCGCTTTTCTATTGCTCTTTCTGCTGTTTCCGGTGCTAGAGCTGTATGTGTTTTTTCAGGTCAGCACGGCTATCGGTTTTTTCCCGGCGCTGGCCCTGATCATTCTTGGCTCGGCACTCGGTGTACTGGTCCTGCGGGTCGCTGGCCTGGCTACCGCGTTTCGGGCGCGCGAAAGCCTGAGTCGTGGTGAACTGCCGGCCCAGACCGTGCTTGAGGGCCTGATGCTGGCCCTGGGCGGTGGCCTGATGTTGCTGCCGGGCTTTATCAGCGATGTGTTCGGCCTGCTGTTGCTGTTGCCGATCACCCGTCGACTGGCGGTCGGCAAGATGCGGCGACGGGCCGAGGAGCAAGCGATGCGCCAGCGAGCCTTTGCCGATGACCTGCAGACTCGCGGCCAGCCTAGCGCGGCACCGGCCAATGGCCGCCTGCCGAACGTGATCGAAGGTGAGTTCGAACACCGCGACTCCTAACCGATCGCCACTTCGCCACGCGACACCTTCGGGTGTCGTGTTCGTTTCTACAGGGACCGTTACCTGCAAAAAAACCTCTTCCTGCCCTTGTAATTATCTTTGGCGCCCCTATGTAACGGTCACCGCAAGGTTTTTGGCGTAAATCGCCAAACAGTCTTTTGCGGTTCGCTCGTCGAGCCGCAACCGGCAACGCCGGATGTGCTAGCAGGCCGGTATTGATACTGGCTGTGGAAAACCATAAATAACTAGGAGAGATCGACAATGAAGCTTCGTCCTCTGCATGACCGCGTCGTCATCCGTCGCAGCGAAGAAGAAAAGAAAACCGCTGGCGGCATCGTCCTGCCAGGTTCGGCTGCCGAGAAAGCCAACAGCGGTGAAGTTCTCGCTGTAGGCACTGGTCGCGTTCTGGACAACGGTGAAGTGCGTGCGCTGGCCGTGAAAGTGGGTGACAAGGTTGTGTTTGGCCCTTACTCCGGCAGCAACACTGTGAAAGTAGACGGCGAAGACCTGCTGGTAATGGCTGAGAGCGAAATTCTCGCTGTTATCGAAGGCTGATTCCCGCTCATTTTTCCCGTTACCACAAAGTATTCAAGGAATTACGATCATGGCTGCTAAAGAAGTTCTGTTTGGCGACTCCGCCCGTAAGAAAATGCTCAAAGGCGTCAACGTCCTGGCTGACGCCGTAAAAGCCACCCTGGGCCCGAAAGGCCGTAACGTGATCATCGAGAAGAGCTTCGGCGCTCCGACCATCACCAAGGACGGCGTTTCCGTTGCCAAGGAAATCGAGCTGGAAGACCGTTTCGAGAACATGGGCGCGCAGTTGGTCAAGGACGTTGCTTCCCGTGCCAACGATGACGCTGGCGACGGTACCACCACCGCCACTGTCTTGGCCCAGTCGATCGTCAACGAAGGCCTGAAGGCTGTTGCTGCCGGCATGAACCCGATGGACCTCAAGCGCGGCATCGACAAGGCAACCATCGCCATTGTCAAGGAGCTGAAGTCGCTGTCCAAGCCTTGCGCCGACACCAAGGCTATCGCTCAGGTAGGTACCATCTCCGCCAACTCCGACAGCTCCATCGGCGACATCATTGCCGAAGCCATGGAAAAAGTCGGTAAAGAAGGTGTGATCACCGTTGAAGAAGGCTCGGGCCTGGAAAACGAACTGTCGGTTGTGGAAGGCATGCAGTTCGACCGTGGCTACCTGTCCCCGTACTTCGTCAACAAGCCAGACACCATGGTTGCCGAGCTGGATAGCCCGCTGATCCTGCTGGTGGACAAGAAGATCTCCAACATCCGCGAAATGCTGCCAGTGCTGGAATCGGTTGCCAAGGCCGGTCGCCCATTGCTGATCGTAGCTGAAGACGTCGAAGGCGAGGCCCTGGCGACTCTGGTTGTGAACAACATGCGTGGTATCGTCAAGGTCGCTGCCGTCAAGGCACCGGGTTTCGGCGATCGTCGTAAAGCCATGCTGCAGGACATCGCTGTCCTGACTGGCGGCACCGTTATCTCCGAAGAGATCGGTCTGAGCCTGGAGAGCACCACTCTGGAGCACCTGGGTAGCGCCAAGCGCGTGACTCTGTCCAAGGAAAACACCATCATCGTCGACGGTGCTGGCGTACAGAGCGATATCGAAGCGCGTATCGCCCAGATCCGTGCCCAGGTTGCCGAGACTTCTTCGGACTACGACCGTGAAAAACTGCAAGAGCGCCTGGCCAAGCTGTCCGGCGGTGTTGCTGTGATCAAGGTCGGTGCCGGTTCCGAAGTTGAAATGAAAGAGAAGAAAGCCCGCGTTGAAGACGCTCTGCACGCAACCCGCGCAGCTGTCGAAGAAGGCGTGGTGCCTGGCGGTGGCGTGGCGCTGATCCGTGCTCTGGAGGCACTGACCGAGCTCAAGGGCGACAACGCTGATCAGAACGTCGGTATTGCTGTACTGCGTCGCGCTGTTGAAGCGCCACTGCGTCAGATCGTTGCCAACTCCGGCGACGAGCCAAGCGTGGTTGTGGATAAAGTCAAGAACGGTCGTGGCAGCTTCGGCTACAACGCTGCGACTGGCGAATACGGCGACATGATCGAAATGGGCATCCTGGACCCCACCAAGGTGACTCGTTCGGCCCTGCAGGCTGCGGCGTCGATCAGCGGTCTGATGCTGACCACCGAAGCGGCGGTAGCTGATGCGCCGAAGAAAGATGCTCCTGCTGGCGGCGGCATGCCAGACATGGGCGGTATGGGTGGTATGGGCGGCATGATGTAAGCCACCGCTCCCGTACACAAAACCCCGCCTGCAGTGATGCAGGCGGGGTTTTTTTCATGCGTTCTCGCTGCCCTGTAGGCGCGAGCCAACTGCTGAAAAACCGAGGGTGCAGGCTTTATATTGGGATGCACGTGTAACGGTTAACCCTCCTCGCGAGCAAGATCGCTCGTGCGATGAGAGCGATTTACGCCTGACTCAGCGCTCACTTAACTGTGGAGCCGTCTCTTTGGGAGTCTTCCAGCTCAGCAATTGCTGTTTGAAGTCATAGCTGGCGGCCTGATAGTAGGTGATTGCGCGCTGGATCAAACGGTCGTCGCTATCTACACGCAACTCCTGACTCTCACCCAGGGCTTGGTCGTGACGACGCAGGCCCAGGCGCGGGCTGAGAATTGCCAAGTCCTTGCCATCAAACAACCCCAGATGTTGATAGTTGCCGACCAAAACCCGAGCGGGCAACGGATTGTCTTGCAACAGGTTCCGGCCAAAAAACGTCGATTCGTAGCTCAGATTGATCAGCCCCAGCAAGGTTGGCGCAAGATCGATCTGGCTGGCTAATTGCGCTGTTTCCCGAGCCTCGACCAGCTTCGGCGCATAGATGAACAGGGGAATCTGATAGTTGCTGATGGGCAGGTCTTCCTTGCCCGCGCTGCCGGCGGTATGGTCGGCGACAAAGACAAAGATGGTGTTATCGAACCAGGGCTTCTGGCGTGCGGCCTCAAGGAACTCACCGATGGCATAGTCGGTGTATTTCACCGCTCCATCGCGACCGTGGCCGGACTTGATGTCGATACGATCATCAGGATAAGTATAGGGGCGATGGTTGGAGGTGGTCATCAGTTGTAACAAGAACGGCTGCTGCTTGGCGTAGTCAGCATCGGCCAGCTTCAGCGTCTGTTGGTAGAGATTTTCATCGGCCATGCCCCAGGCATTTTTGAAGGAAATCTCCGATTCAGGCACGCTGCTCTGATCCACGACCCGATAACCGTTACCGCTGAAGAACGCGTTCATGTTGTCGAAGTAGCCGCGCCCTCCGTAGACAAACACGCTGTCATAACCGATGGCACTGAGTTGCTGGCCCAGGCTGGCGAAGCCGCTT
Organism: Pseudomonas agarici; assembly: GCF_900109755.1. Classification (GTDB taxonomy): domain Bacteria; phylum Pseudomonadota; class Gammaproteobacteria; order Pseudomonadales; family Pseudomonadaceae; genus Aquipseudomonas; species Aquipseudomonas agarici. The sequence goes on from NZ_FOAR01000027.1 coordinate 35,693, forward strand.
TCGCGGCCAATGCGCTTGACGATCGAGCGCCCCGGTGTCGGTGGGACGGCCAGGGTGATGGCTTCCAGGCCGCGGTCGGTGCGAGTACCGGTGGCGTAGAAATTATTGAAATATAGGCTTTGCTGGCGCAGTGCATCAAGATTGGGCGTGAGGTCGCGCCTATCGCCGTTGCTGCCCATATACTTGGCGCTGAGACTCTCGATGGTCACCAGTATGATATTGGGCGTGCGCAGCGTGCCGGGGTTGGTGATGGCGCGACGGATGTCCAGGGGATCGTTGCCGATAAAACGGGCATTGGCTTCGCTGAGCTCGGCGTGCAATTGCTTGGCTACCACGTCGGTCGGCAGGCTTTTGTAGAACTGCGAGTAATCCAGTTCGTTGTTACGAAACGCGGCAAAAAATTGATAAGGACCGTTGCTTGCCAGTTCATTCTTGTAGGCGTTACCGCCTTGGGCGCGCGGGCTGTCCTGGCTGATCAGTTGCAGGCAGAGGCCGGCGACCGCCAACAAGCTCAAGGCATTGAGCAAGCGACCACGTGTTGTCGGCAATGGCGAATCCATCGCGCGGTTAAAGGGTTGGCGCAGGGTCCAGCTCAAGACCACGGCCAGCACCGCCAACAGGCTCAGCAGTTTGCCGATTGGGTAGGACTCCAGCAGGTTATTCAACACCTCATCGGAGTACACGAGGTAGTCGACGGCAATGAAGTTGAAGCGCACACCGAATTCATCCCAAAACAGCCATTCCGCCACCGAGGTGAACAGCATGGTGAACAGGCTGACGGTGAGTACCACCTGCAGGAACCAACGGTGGCCACGCCGACGCCAGAGCGCGGGTGGGCACAGCAGCAAGTACAGTCCCAAGGGGAGGGCGGCATAGACCAGGAAGGTCAGGTCATAGAGCAGACCCACCCCAAATACCGGCAGCAGGTTGCCGCCGACTTCGCCCAGATGGGTGATCAGCAATACACTACGAGTGAGCAGGAAAACGGATAACCAGGCACCGGTTATCAATAGCAAATAGCGCATTGGCGCTGTTTTGGAGAGACCCATGTCGATGTTTCTTATATCAAAGAAAGCGCGATATTGGCTCTGACGCTGTCGTTAGTTTGTGAAGCTATAGTGAAAAACTCGTTCAGCCTCGAAATCGGTTGAAAACCCTTATCGATGGGGCTCTCAGGCCTATCCCTGAGCCACACTTGGCCTTAAGCTGCGCGAGCCATCATGGCCGTTACCGCGTACGGAGACAGTGCCCATGCGAATTTTATTGGTTGAAGACAACCGCGATATCCTGGCCAACCTGGCGGATTACCTGGGTCTCAAAGGCTATACCGTGGACTGTGCGCAGGACGGCTTGTCGGGTCTGCACCTGGCCGCAACCGAGCATTACGATCTGATCGTGCTCGATATCATGCTGCCTGGGATCGACGGCTACACCCTGTGTAAACGTTTGCGCGAGGATGCCCGGCGCGACACGCCGGTGATCATGCTGACGGCCCGTGACCAGCTCGATGATCGCCTGCAGGGCTTTAAGTCCGGCGCCGATGACTACCTGCTCAAACCCTTCGCCCTGTCGGAGTTGGCGGCGCGTATCGAAGCGGTGTTGCGTCGTGCCCAAGGTGGCGGTCGGCGCGCCTTGCAGGTGGGTGACCTGAGCTACGACCTGGATACCCTGGAAGTCACCCGCCAGGGGCGTCTGCTCAAGCTCAATCCGGTCGGTTTGAAGCTGCTGGCGGTGCTGATGCAGAAAAGCCCGCACGTATTGCGTCGGGAGATTCTTGAAGAGGCGCTCTGGGGGGACGACTGCCCGGACAGCGACAGCCTGCGCAGCCATGTGCACCAGTTGCGCCAAGTGATCGACAAACCGTTCGACAAGCCATTGTTGCAGACCGTGCATGGTGTCGGCTACCGCCTGGCTGAGGGCCGTGATGGAGTTTAAGCAGAGTCTTGCCCAGCGCATCATCATTGCCTTTGCCTTGATGAGCGCGTTGGTGGCGGGTGCCTTTGCCCTGGGCATCGTGGCCACGGTTCACCTGGTCGAGGAAAAACTGATCTCCGCCGGCCTGGGCGGCGATCTACAGCGCCTGCTGCTGATGGACAGCGTGGGGGACTGGAGCCATCGACCCGAACCCGACCAGTTGTTCTACTACAGTGACGGCAAAGGCGATTTCGAGCTGCCCAAGGATTTGCGCCATCTCGATCCGGGGTTTCATGAGGTCTTTCGCGAGCAATCGTCCTATCATGCGATGGTTGAGGTGGTTGACGGTCGGCGCTATGTACTGCTGCAGGACCAGAGTGACTTCGAGGAACGCGAGCGGGTGCTGTTCGCGGTGGTGCTCGTGGGATTTATCCTGGCCCTGGTCCTGGCGGTGTTCCTCGGCTGGGTTCTGGCCCGACGAGTGATGGCCCCGGTAGTGCGGTTGGCCCGCCAGGTTCGGCATCGCGACCAATTGCTTGGACTTGCGCCGCCTCTTGCGCCTGACTACGCGGCGGACGAAGTGGGTGAGCTGGCGGTAGCATTCGATGCGACGCTGGGACGCCTGCGCCGGGCCTTGACCCGCGAGCGGCTGTTTACCAGCGACGTCAGCCATGAGCTGCGCACGCCGCTGATGGTGCTGGCCAGTTCCTGCGAGCTGTTGCTGGAAAACCCCGCGATCGATCAGCGCGGTCGTAATCAGGTCGAACGTATCGCTCGGGCCTGCGAGGAGATGCGCGAGTTGGTGCAGACCTTCCTGATGCTGGCTCGTGCCCAACGTGAGGACGCCAGCATGTCGCCACAGGTTTCGCTCAAGCTGGTGGCCGAGGACCTGGTCGGCCTGTGGCGTGCGCCTGTCGAGGAGAAAGGCCTGAAGCTGATCTTCAATCCAGGCGATCCCCTGGATGCACGTTACAACGCCACGTTCCTGCACGCGGTGATGGGCAATCTGTTGCGCAACGCCCTTCATTACACGGAGCAGGGCTTTATCCGCCTGACACTTGAGTCGACGGGATTTGTTGTCGAGGACAGCGGTGTCGGGATTCCGGAAGAAAAGCGCGAGGCGATGTTCCAGCCTTTTGTGCGTGGCGATGAGAGACGCGGTGAAGGCTTGGGGCTCGGGCTTTCGCTGGTGCAGCGGATCTGCGAGAACCAGGGCTGGTATGTCAGTCTGACGACCATGCAGCCTAATGGTTGTCGCTTCCATGTAGACCTGGCACGACCTACTGCTTGACTCTCGGAGCGCCCGGTTTCTTCAGGGCGGCGACCTCGTCGATGTTTACAGATATGGCCCTGAGCCATTATTTTCGGCTTGTAAAGTTTTGTAATGCTTTGTTCGAGACAGAACAAAATTTTCACGAGGGGACGACCTGTCACTGACACGCGCCTACCTACTGTGGCTATGTTGGCTACAGGAGATGGTGATGAATTCCCCGATAAAACTTGAATTTTCCGATAAATACGACGACAAACATGCGGAGCAGTATCTGCTCAAGCACAAGAACAGTTTGGCTCGTCGATTGTCCCATAAGCGTGATGAGCAACTGGTGCGTGCCGCGTTAGCCCTGGCTGGCGAGCCGGGCCTGGTGCTTGACTTGCCGTGTGGTGCCGGACGGTTCTGGCCACTGTTGGCGGAGAAACCCAACCGGGTGATTATTGGGGCCGATAACTCGGCGTCTATGCTGGAAACCGCGCTCAACGCGCAGCCGGTCGAAGTGGTCAAGAGGATACGACCGCTGCAAACGTCGGCATTTGATATCGAGCTGCCCGATAATGCCGTCGACAGCATTTTTTGCATGCGTCTGCTCCACCACGTCGGCGAGGCGGCGCACCGGATGGCGTTGTTGGAAGAGTTTCAGCGGGTCACCCGCGATAGCGTAATCGTTTCACTTTGGGTCGACGGCAACTTCAAGGCCTGGCGGCGTCGGCGATTGGAGCGTGAGCGCCAGGCCGACGAGGCGCGGGACGGTTATCAGAACCGTTATGTGCTGCCTACCGCTAAAGTAGAAGAAGAATTCAGGCAAGCGGGCTTTCGTATCCAGGAGCATCTGGATTTTTTCCCGCTCTACGCCATGTGGCGGGTTTATATATTGCGCAAGAGGTAGCAGGATGGCCGTTGAGTACGTATTGCACGCAAAAGATGTCACCGAGGATCGCTTCGAGTATTTCTGGCAACAGAAAGGCGAATGGGTGGAAGAGCCCAATCAGCGTCGAGGCGGGGAAAGTGGTGTCCAGCGGGTGGTAGGTGCGAGCGGTCGACTGTTGTATGTGAAACGCCAGGTGGGGCATACCTACCGAAGCCTGTTGCATCCCTTTGGTCGTCCAACGGTCCTGCGCGAACTGGCTGCGCTGAAGAGCTTGCGCATGCTGGATGTGGCGGTGCCTGAACTGGTGTTCTGTGGTGCCCGGCGCGAAGGTGAGGGGGCATGGCAGGCGCTGCTGGTCACGGCGGCGCTGGACGGTTTTCTCGAGATCGAGAACTGGTATGCCGAGGGCGGTCGTGAGCGCCATGGCGAAGTTTTGCATGATCGTGTGCTGCAGGAATTGGCCAGCACCTTGGCGCGGATGCATCGCGGTCGCTGGCAGCACGGCTGCCTGTATTTCAAGCACGTGTTTGTCCGGGTCAGTGGCGAAGGTGAGTCGGCAACCGTCGAGGTCGCCCTGTTGGATCTGGAGAAGGCTCGTCAGCGATTGAGTCGTCGGCTGGCGGCGGACCATGACATGAGACAACTGCGGCGCCATTCGTCGTGGAATGAAACGGACTGGAACAAGCTGAGCTACTTTTACGATATGGCGTTCGGCAGCACCATCAAAGGTTTACAGCGATGAAGTTAGAAATAGCTCGAGGTTTGTTTTTACTCAGTGCACTGGCCATTGCGTCATTGGCGCTGGTGGTTTGGGAGCAACCGGGAACCCAGATACTCAGCAAGGCTGATGGCACAGGGCATTGTCCCTTGCCGCGGGTGGCCAAAGCCGGCGTCGAGGTCAGGCCTGATCATGATTTGCTGTTGTTTATGTTTGGCCTTTCCCAGGGAGCGAAGCCGCAAAGTTGAAGAACCATTGCCGTCCTCGAAGGCCTCGTGATTCACGAGGCTTTTTCTTTATGTCCCGCTAGTGCCTTGCCGAAAGACACGCGTTGTGGCCTGCGGGCATCGCTCACGGCGATGATGGGCCACCCTGGCGAGGCGCTTACGCTCCGTCAGGGTATTACGGGTCAGACTGAGGCCTATCGTCGGTTGCTGCTCGATGCCCGCTGTCACTGCGCGCACTTACTCCGCGTTGCTTCCTATTTAGCGTTGCAAAGGGCCAGGCAGTTATCCAGCATGCGATTGGAGAAGCCCCACTCGTTGTCGTACCAGGCCAGGACCTTGAGCAGCTTGCCGCTGGCCTTGGTGTGATTGGCGTCGAAGATCGACGACAGTGGGTTGTGGTTGAAGTCGCCGGAAACCAGCGGCAGGGTGTTATAGCCGAGGATCTTCGAGTGCTGGCTGGCTTCCTTGAGCAGCGCGTTAACCTCGTCAGCGCTGGCTTCGCGCTTGAGCTGCACGGTCAGATCCACCAGCGACACGTTGATCACCGGCACGCGCACGGCCATGCCGGTGAGCTTGCCCGCCAGTTCCGGCAGCACCAGGCCCACGGCTTCGGCAGCGCCGGTCTTGCTGGGGATCATGTTCTGAGTCGCCGAGCGAGCGCGGTACGGGTCGGTGTGGTAAACGTCGGTCAGGTTCTGGTCGTTGGTATAGGCATGGATGGTGGTCATCAGGCCGCTTTCGATACCCAGCTCACGGTGCAGCACTTGAGCCACCGGGGCTAGGCAGTTGGTGGTGCACGACGCGTTGGAGATGATCTGGTGCGACGGGCGCAGGATGTCATGGTTGACCCCGTACACCACGGTGGCATCCGCGCCCTTGGCCGGTGCGGAAATAATCACTTTGCGAGCGCCGGCGCTAATATGCGCGGCAGCCTTGGCACGGTCGGTGAACAGACCGGTGCATTCGAACACCACGTCGATTTTCTCGGCGGCCCAGGGCAATTCGGCTGGATTGCGGATCGCGCTGACCGAGATGCGGTCGTCGTTGACGGTCAGGCTTTCATTGTCATGCTCCACGCTAGCATCGAAGGTGCCGTGGACAGTGTCGTACTTGAGCAGGTGGGCATTGATGGAGCTATCGCCCAGATCGTTGATGGCGACGACCTGCAAGTCCTGGCGGTAACCTTGGGTATAGAGTGCGCGCAGGACATTGCGGCCAATGCGGCCAAAACCGTTGATTGCGATTCGTAGCGTCATGAGGAAAGCGCCTGTCGTAGCTTTGTTGTTGGAATTACAAGATTATTCGCATAAAAATAGAAAACAAGCCTTTTTAGTGGCAATATTTTGTTTTATCTACAACGAGTGACCTGAATCAACAGGTCCAGATGATTGAGAAGCCCTTCCCTGCGAGGCTTTCGATCAGCTTGGAAGTACAGGTCGTCATATCCGTTAGCCTGGAGTTCTACACATGCATCCCCGCGTTCTTGAGGTCACCGAACGGCTTATCGCCCGCAGCCGCGCCACCCGCGAGGCGTACCTGGCACTGATTCGCAGCGCCGCCAGCGACGGTCCGATGCGCGGCAAACTGCAATGCGCGAACTTCGCCCATGGGGTGGCTGGGTGCGGCAGCGAAGACAAGCAAAGCCTGCGCATGATGAATGCCGCCAATGTGGCAATTGTTTCGTCATATAACGACATGCTCTCCGCACACCAGCCTTATGAAACTTATCCGGAGCAGATCAAGCAGGCGTTGCGTGAGATTGGCTCGGTTGGCCAGTTCGCCGGTGGCGTGCCCGCCATGTGCGATGGCGTCACCCAGGGCGAACCGGGCATGGAACTGGGGATCGCCAGCCGCGAAGTGATCGCGCTGTCGACCGCCGTGGCGCTGTCCCATAACATGTTCGACGCGGCGCTGATGCTCGGCATCTGCGACAAAATCGTGCCGGGCCTGATGATGGGCGCGCTACGCTTCGGTCATCTGCCGACCATTTTCGTCCCAGGTGGACCGATGATCTCGGGCATTTCCAACAAGGAAAAAGCCGACGTCCGCCAGCGTTACGCCGAAGGCAAGGCCAGTCGCGAAGAGCTGTTGGAGTCGGAAATGAAGTCCTACCACAGCCCTGGCACCTGCACGTTCTACGGCACTGCCAACACCAATCAGTTGTTGATGGAAGTCATGGGCCTGCACTTGCCGGGCTCGTCCTTCGTCAACCCGAATACCCCGTTGCGCGATGCCCTGACCCGCGAGGCGGCGTTCCAGATCACGCGCATGACCAAGCAGAGCGGCAACTTCATGCCGATCGGGGAAATCGTCGACGAGCGGTCGCTGGTCAACTCCATCGTCGCGTTGCATGCCACCGGCGGTTCGACCAACCATACCCTGCACATGCCGGCTATTGCCCAGGCGGCGGGCATCCAATTGACCTGGCAGGACATGGCCGACCTCTCCGAGGTGGTGCCGACCCTGTCCCACGTGTACCCGAATGGCAAGGCCGATATCAACCACTTCCAGGCGGCGGGCGGGATGTCGTTCCTGATCCGCGAACTGCTGGAGGCCGGCCTGCTCCACGAAAACGTCAACACCGTGGCCGGCCATGGCCTGAGTCGCTATACCCAGGAGCCGTTCTTGCAGGACGGCCAATTGGTCTGGCGCGAAGGCCCGATTGAAAGCCTCGACGAAAACATTCTGCGTCCGGTGGTTCGCGCGTTTTCCCCTGAAGGTGGCCTGCGGGTGATGGAAGGCAATCTTGGTCGTGGTGTGATGAAAGTCTCTGCGGTGGCCCTGGAGCACCAGGTCGTCGAAGCGCCGGCGGTGGTGTTCCAGGACCAGCAGGATCTGGCGGACGCGTTCAAGGCCGGCCTGCTGGAAAAGGACTTCGTGGCAGTGATGCGTTTTCAGGGCCCACGTTCCAACGGCATGCCGGAGCTGCACAAGATGACCCCGTTTCTCGGCGTGCTGCAAGATCGCGGCTTCAAGGTCGCGCTGGTGACCGACGGGCGTATGTCCGGCGCCTCGGGCAAGATTCCGGCGGCGATTCATGTTTGTCCCGAAGCCCATGTGGGCGGCGCGTTGGCGCGGGTACGGGACGGTGACGTGATCCGCGTCGACGGGGTCAACGGGACGCTGCAGGTGCTGATCGATGACGCCGAATTCGAAGCGCGCGAGCCGACAATCGGTCTACTGGGTAATAATACCGGTTGTGGCCGCGAACTGTTCGGCTTCATGCGCATGGCCTTCAGCTCGGCGGAGCAGGGCGCCAGTGCGTTCACTTCGGCCTTGGAGACCCTCAAATGAAATTGGCCTTGGTTGGCGATATCGGCGGTACCAACGCCCGCTTCGCCGTGTGGAAAGACAACGGCCTGGAGTCGGTCAAGGTGCTGGCGACCGCCGATCATGCTTGTCCAGAAGACGCCATCAAGGTCTACCTGAGCGAGCTGGGACTGGCATTGGGGGCAATCGGCGCGGTGTGCCTGTCGGTGGCCGGTCCCGTGGGCGGCGACGAGTTTCGCTTTACCAACAATCACTGGCGCCTGAGCCGCAAGGCCTTTTGCGCTACGTTGCAAGTCGATGAGTTGTTGCTGGTCAACGATTTCTCGGCGATGGCCCTGGGCATGACCCGTCTTGAGCCCGGTGACTTTCGCGTGGTTTGCGAAGGCACCCCGGAGCCGCTGCGGCCCGCCGTGGTGATCGGCCCGGGAACCGGCCTGGGAGTCGGGACTTTGCTGCACCTGGGCGACGAGCGCTTCATGGCGCTGCCCGGCGAGGGTGGGCATGTCGACCTGCCATTGAACAGCCCACGCGAAATCCAGCTCTGGCGGCACATTTATGATGAGATTGGGCATGTCAGCGCCGAGGCTGCGTTGAGTGGCGGTGGGCTGCCGCGAGTCTATCGGGCCATCTGCGCGGTGGATGGACACACGCCGCTGCTGGAGACGCCGGAAGCGATCACCGCTGCGGGACTGGCGGGCGACCCGATTGCCCTGGAAGTGCTGGAGCAGTTCAGCTGTTGGCTGGGGCGGGTCGCGGGTAACAATGTGCTGACCACGGGCGGCAGGGGAGGCGTGTATATCGTCGGTGGCGTGATTCCGCGATTTGCCGATTTTTTTGTCAAGAGTGGCTTTGCCAGAAGCTTTGCCGACAAGGGCTGCATGAGCGACTACTTCAAGGGCATCCCGGTGTGGCTGGTGACAGCGCCGTATTCCGGGCTGATCGGTGCGGGGGTGGCGCTACGGCAGGCTGTTGCGCACCGATCCGGTTCTCACAGCGTCCCGACAAGCCCGCTCTTGGCCTGACTTGAGATCGACCGACATCCAAGGCCGGTTTGCGAAAGCATCGGTTCACGCAACACAGCTTCACAGCTTAATCGATTAAGGCATAATCCGCGTTTCGGTCCTACTCACAACAACAAGGACGCCTACCGTGAGCGCAGTCAGTAAGTCCATTCTTCTGGTCGACGATGACCAGGAAATCCGTGAGCTGCTGGACACCTACCTCAGTCGTGCCGGTTTCCAGGTGCGCACAGTCGGTGATGGCGCCGGTTTTCGCCAGGCGCTTAACGAGGCCCACAGCGACTTGGTCATCCTTGATGTGATGCTCCCCGACGAAGACGGCTTCAGCCTCTGCCGTTGGGTTCGCCAGCACCCGCGCCAGGCCCAGGTGCCGATCATCATGCTGACCGCCAGTTCCGACGAAGCCGACCGCGTCATCGGCCTGGAGCTGGGTGCCGACGATTACCTGGGCAAACCCTTCAGTCCTCGTGAACTGCAGGCCCGGATCAAGGCACTGTTGCGCCGCGCCCAGTTCGCTCAGGACCGTAGCAGCAGTGAAGTGCTGGCCTTCGACGAGTGGCGTCTGGACACGGTCAGTCACCGGCTGTTTCATGTCGATGGCGAGGAAGTGATTCTCTCCGGTGCCGACTTCGCCCTGCTCAAGCTGTTTCTTGACTATCCTCAAGAGATCCTCGATCGCGATACCATCGGCAATGCCACCCGTGGGCGTGACCTGATGCCCTTGGACCGGATCGTCGACATGGCCGTCAGTCGGTTGCGCCAACGCTTGCGGGATACCGAGAAGCCCCCCCGACTGATTCGCACGGTGCGTGGCAGCGGTTACCAACTGGCCGCCTGCGTCACCACCGCCAATGCTCTCTGATCTGAGTCGGCGCTTGCCGGTCCCGCGCTCTCTGCTGGGGCGGATGCTGCTGCTGACGCTGTTCGCGGTGCTGCTGGCCCAGACTTTGTCCAGCCTCATCTGGCTCTCGCAATTGCGTGCGACCCAGCTCGAAGGTCTGGTGACCAGTGCCCGCAGCCTGGCGCGCTCGATGACCGCCAGCGTCAGCTACCTGCGCTCGTTGCCCCTGGCCTATCGGCCGCTGGTGCTCGACCAACTGCGTAGCATGGGCGGTACGCGCTTTGTCGTGACCCTCAACGACAAACCGCTGGACATGAAGTTGCTGGGGCCGACCCCGCGCAAGACCGCGGTGCTCGATGCGGTCCACGAGGTGCTACACCAATCGCTGGGCAACGATGTCGATATCTCGGTGAGTTTTGTCAGCCCCAGCGACCTGCGGATTTTCAACGGCGGTCTGAAGCTCGACGAGTTACCGCGCTCCTGGGCCCACTACGCACTGACCCTGGAGCCGGTCAATCCGCCGGTGCTGGTGACACAGATCCAGATGGCGCCGGGCGAGTGGCTGTATATTGCCTCGTTGCTTCCCGAGCCTTACACCAGCCTGGAGGAGGAGGGGCTGCCCTCCCAGCAGGTCTGGTTTATCCTGCTCACCAGCGGTTTCCTATTGCTGTTCATCGGTCTGCTGGTGCACTGGCAGAGTCGCCCGCTCAAGCGCCTGGCCCGCTCGGCCCGGGATATGTCGCTGGGCGCGGAGCAAGTGCCGCCGGTGCTGGAGGGTGGCGGCAGCGAGGTGATGGAAGTCGGCCGCGCCCTCAATACCATGCGCGAGCGCATCGGTCGCTATCTGACCGAGCGTAGCCAGTTGTTCAGCGCCATTTCCCATGACCTGCGCACGCCCATCACGCGCTTGCGGCTGCGGGTCGAATTGCTCGAAGACGAAAAGCTGCAGTTGAAGTTCGGCCGTGATCTCGACGAACTGGAGATGTTGGTCAAAGGGGCGTTGCAGTGTGTGAAGGACACCGATATCCACGAGAATATCGAACCGGTGGACCTCAACCATGTACTCGATTGCCTGATCGAGCCCTACCTGCCGCCCAACGGCAACGGTCGGGTCACGCTCGATGGTCGCGCACTGGCGGCCTTTCCCGGCAAACCGCTGGCCCTACGCCGGTGCATGGGCAATCTGATCGACAACGCCCTCAAGTACGGTGACAAGGCTCATCTGCACATCGAAGACGACGACGAGGCTTTTGTCCTGCACGTCGATGACGAAGGTCCTGGGGTCCCCGAGCAGCGCCTGGAACAAGTGTTCGAGCCGCATTTCCGGTTGTCCGGCCAACTGCAGGGTTATGGCCTGGGGTTGGGAATTGCGCGCAATATCGCCCACAGCCATGGCGGTGAAGTGAGCCTGCAGAACCTGCGTGAAGGTGGTCTGCGGGTCACTTTGTACTTGCCGCGAAATGCCGACTGATCGAGAGCAGCGCTTGCTCCGCGCTGATCGTCAGGGCTGCGTCCTGGGGTTTGGGCAGTTGGCTGGCGGCTGAGGCGGAAATCTGCTGGGCCTGGATGATGGCGGCCTGGATACGATGCTCGCGCAGACGCGAATTGGTCTGGCTGAAGTGTCGCTGCAAGGTTTCCATGGCTTGCTCATAGGGTTCGTCACACAACGCCAACTGTCGTTGGCGCTCGGCCAGGGCGAGGCGCTTGGCCTGCTGCTCGCCATAACGCTCGACACTGAAATTCCGGTTCAGGCTGTAGCCATGAATCCGCGTACAGGCCCGCCAATAAGCGGTGTTGTTGGACTCGATCCGGCGCACGCCCGGATGACCGCTGGTGTTGTGCGGCAACAGGCGTTGGCGGAATTCGGCGGTGAGCGTTTGCGACCGCTTCGGCAGCGGCGCATTGCGACACGACTCGGCGGCCAGGCGTGCGCCCTGTTCGCCACCGTATTGGTCGAACGTGAAGGTCTCGCTCAGGGACTGGCCGTGGCGCTGACCTTGCACTTTCCAGGCGTACTGTATCCCTCCCCGATACAAGGGCAAAATGCAGCATCGACGGGCCAGGTGCGAGTTATCGTTAACCATGGTGCATGCCTCCTTACGGGCGTGGGCTTCTATGGGTCATGTCATGGATGAAGTCTGGAAGATTCGCCCAGGCAACGTTGTCCTTCAATGTGGGAAAACTGCTTAGGGAGCACTCCTACACCGAAAACGGAATCGGCCTAATCGGCGTTTTTCCTACTTGATGGCAAAAGTGCCGATGCGGCGGATTATCAGGACAACAATTGTCACCGCAAGGTGACATTTTCATCGGCCTTCGTTACCTGTTGTCAGCAAGATGCTGGTTAGAATCCGCATGATGACAGGCGTTCGACCTGCCCCTGAATAACAAGAAAAGGCGACGCTCATGGCTGGCGACAGCGTTGAATCTCCATTCGGCAGTTGGCTGGATGCTCCTGCTCACCAAACCTGGTTGATCATGGAAGGACAGCGCCTGCTGTCCTTCGCTAAGGCTTCCAGGCTAGCTGAAGGTTTCGGCAATCTGGATGGGCGTGGTCGCCTGCCAGCCCAGGCCGTGGCCGAGACCATGAACACGGCCCGCATGACCCACGGTTTCGCCATGGCCCATATCCAGGGGATTCCCGGTTGCCGCGAGTTGGTCGACCATGGCGTCGCCGCGCTCTGGGGACCGCTGCGCGATGCGACCTTTGGTGGCTGGTATGCGGTGGCCGAACATCGCGATGGCAACAGCGCCAAGGCCGCTTATCTGCATGCCTTCGTGGCGCTCGCCGCCAGTTCGGCGGCGGTCGCCGGCAACCCGGAGGCCCCCGGCCTGCTCGCCGAGGCGATCCGGGTGCTCGATACGCATTTCTGGAGCGAGGAAGAAGGCACCTTGCGCGAGTCCTTCGCCCGTGACTGGGGCAACGAGGAAAGCTATCGCGGTGCCAACAGCAACATGCACGGCACCGAGGCCTTCCTTGCCCTGGCCGATGTCACCGGCGACAGTCGCTGGCTCGATCGTGCCCTGCGCATCGTCGAACGACTGATCCACCAGCGGGCGGCCACCAATGATTTCATGGTCATTGAGCATTTCGACCGTCAGTGGCAGCCTTTGCCGGACTACAACCAAGACAACCCGGCTGACGGTTTCCGCCCCTACGGCACGACGCCTGGTCACGGTTTTGAATGGTCGCGACTGTTGCTGCACCTTGAGGCAGCCCGCCGTGCGGCTGGGCTGCTGGCTCCAGATTGGCTACTGGAGGATGCCCGTGGGCTGTTCGCCAGTGCCTGGCGCCATGGCTGGGCGGCGGATGGCGCCCCCGGCGTGGTCTACACGCTGGATTGGGATCATCGTCCCGTAGTTCGCGAACGCCTGCACTGGGTGCATTGCGAGGCGAGCGCGGCAGCGGCGGCTTTGCTCCGGCGTACAGGAGAGGCGCAGTACGAAACCTGGTATCGGCGCTTCTGGGATTTCAACGAACTGTACTTTATCGATCGGCTGCACGGTAGTTGGCATCACGAACTGGATGAACACAACCGGCCGAGTGCGCGCATCTGGGCTGGCAAGCCCGATCTCTATCATGCCTATCAGGCGGTACTGTTACCTTGCCTGCCGCTGGCACCCAGTCTCGCGAGCGCTCTGGCACAGGCTTGCTGGCCGAAACGCGGGTTATAAATACGTGTAACCAGGCAGTGACATTCGCGCGTCCCTTCGTTACCTGCGAAGGCTTGCGCCTTGACTAGAATCCGATGCAGCGCAAGCACAAGACTTGTATGCATAACAACAAGAAAGGTACTCAGATGAATTCGATTTCTCGCCTCGCCGCAGTGATTTCTTTCGCTTCGTTGTTCCCCCTCGGCGCACAGGCCGCGGACTCGAAAGGGACCGTAGAAGTGGTTCACTGGTGGACCTCCGGTGGTGAAAAAGCGGCTGTCGATGTTCTCAAGGCTCAGATTGAAAAAGATGGCTTCACCTGGAAGGACGGCGCTGTCGCTGGCGGCGGCGGTGCCACGGCCATGACCGTGCTGAAAAGTCGCGCGGTTGCCGGCAACCCGCCAGGCGTTGCGCAGATCAAGGGGCCGGACATCCAGGAGTGGGCGTCTACCGGTCTGCTCGACACTGATGTCCTGAAGGGCGTTGCCAAAGACGAGAAGTGGGACAGCCTGCTCGACAAGAAAATCTCCGATACCGTGAAATACGACGGTGACTACGTGGCCGTGCCGGTGAACATTCACCGCGTCAACTGGCTCTGGATCAACCCTGAAGTCTTCAAGAAAGCCGGAATCGAAAAACCGCCGACCACCCTCCAGGAATTCTACGCTGCCGGTGACCAGCTCAAGGCTGCGGGCTTCATCCCGCTCGCCCACGGCGGTCAGCCTTGGCAGGACAGCACTGTTTTCGAGGCCGTGGTGCTCTCGGTCATGGGGGTCGATGGCTACAAAAAAGCCCTGGTCGATCTGGACAATGCCACCCTGACCGGTCCTGAAATGGTCAAGGCACTGACCGAGCTGAAGAAAGTCGCGACCTACATGGACGTCGACGGCAAAGGCCAGGACTGGAACCTGGAAGCGGCCAAGGTCATCAACGGCAAGGCCGGCATGCAGATCATGGGCGACTGGGCCAAGAGCGAGTGGACCGCGGCGAAGAAAATCGCTGGCAAGGACTACCAATGCGTAGCCTTTCCAGGCACCGACAAAGCCTTCACCTACAACATCGACTCCCTCGCGGTGTTCAAGCAGAAAGACAAGGGCACCGCAGCCGGTCAGCAAGACATTGCCAAGGTCGTCCTGGGTGAAAACTTCCAGAAAGTCTTCAGCATCAACAAGGGCTCGATTCCGGTGCGCAACGACATGCTAAGCGATATGGGCAAATACGGTTTCGACTCCTGTGCCCAGACCGCCGCCAAGGATTTCCTGGCGGATGCCAAGACCGGCGGCCTGCAACCGAGCATGGCGCACAACATGGCGACCACGCTGGCGGTACAAGGGGCGTTCTTTGACGTAGTGACCAACTACATCAACGACCCGAAAGCCGATCCTGCCGACGCCGCGAAGAAACTCGGCGCGGCGATCAAGTCTGCCAAGTAGCCTTCAGCACCGACCGCTCGGTAGGAGCTGGTCTGCCGGTGATAGCGAAATATCAGTAGCCGAGGCCCACTGACAGCGCAATCGCCAGCAAGCCAGCCCCTGCACAATATCTGCATGCGCTCCTTTTCCCTGTACTGGATTTTCCCATGAGTTCTGTTGCTGTGTTCAGCAAAGCCTCGCCGTTCGATGCACTGCAGCGCTGGCTACCCAAACTGGTGCTGGCGCCCAGCATGTTCATCGTCTTGGTAGGCTTCTACGGCTACATCCTGTGGACGTTCGTCCTGTCGTTCACTAACTCGACTTTCCTGCCGAGCTACAAATGGGTGGGCCTGGCGCAATACGCACGGTTGTTCGACAACGACCGCTGGTGGGTGGCGAGCAAGAACCTGGCGCTCTTCGGTGGCTTGTTCATTGGCATCACCTTGGCGATCGGGGTGTTGCTGGCCGTGTTCCTCGACCAGCGCATCCGCCGCGAAGGTTTTATCCGCACTATTTACCTATATCCGATGGCGCTCTCGATGATTGTCACCGGTACCGCCTGGAAATGGCTGCTCAACCCTGGCATGGGCCTGGACAAATTGCTGCGTGATTGGGGCTGGGAAGGCTTTCGCCTGGACTGGCTGATCGATCCCGATCGCGTGGTGTATTGCCTGGTGATTGCCGCGGTGTGGCAAGCCTCGGGTTTTATCATGGCGATGTTCCTCGCCGGCCTGCGCGGTGTCGACCAATCGATTATCCGTGCCGCCCAGATCGATGGCGCGAGCCTGCCCAGGATCTACTGGAAGGTGGTGCTGCCCAGCTTGCGTCCGGTGTTCTTCAGTGCGGTGATGATCCTGGCGCACATCGCGATCAAGAGCTTCGACCTGGTGGCGGCGATGACCGCCGGCGGTCCGGGTTACTCCTCCGACCTGCCGGCCATGTTCATGTACTCCTTCACCTTCAGTCGCGGCCAGATGGGCATGGGCTCGGCCAGTGCGATTCTGATGCTCGGCGCGATTCTCGCGATCATCGTGCCTTACCTGTACTCCGAGCTGAGGACCCAGCGTCATGACTAGTTTCGCCGCCAAACCTGTCATCAGCCTGAGTCGCATCGCGATCTACGCGGTGTTGATTCTCGCCGTGGTGCTGTACCTGGTGCCGCTGGTGGTCATGCTACTGACCAGCTTCAAGTCACCGGAAGACATCAGTACTGGCAACTTGCTGAGCTGGCCGACAGTGATCACCGACATCGGCTGGATCAAAGCCTGGGCCACGGTCAACGGTTACTTCTGGAATTCGATCAAGATCACCGTTCCGGCGGTGCTGATCTCCACCGCCATTGGTGCGTTGAACGGCTATGTGTTGTCGATGTGGCGTTTTCGCGGCTCACAGCTGTTCTTCGGACTGTTGCTGTTCGGTTGCTTCCTGCCGTTCCAGACCGTGCTGCTGCCGGCCTCCTTCACCCTCGGCAAGATGGGGCTGGCCAGCAGCACTAGCGGCCTGGTGTTGGTCCACGTGGTCTACGGCCTGGCGTTTACCACGCTGTTCTTCCGTAATTATTACGTGAGCATTCCCGATGCATTGGTGAAAGCGGCGCGCCTCGATGGTGCGGGTTTCTTCACCATCTTCCGGCGGATCATCCTGCCGATGTCGACCCCCATCATCATGGTCTGCCTGATCTGGCAGTTCACCCAGATCTGGAACGACTTCCTATTCGGTGTGGTGTTCTCCAGCGGCGATTCGCAGCCTATCACGGTGGCGCTGAACAACCTGGTCAACACCAGTACCGGGGTCAAGGAATACAACGTGGATATGGCCGCGGCGATGATCGCCGGGCTGCCGACCCTGCTGGTCTATGTGGTCGCAGGCAAGTATTTCGTGCGTGGGCTGACAGCCGGCGCGGTCAAGGGGTAATCATGGCAACGCTCGAACTTCGCAATGTAAACAAGACCTACGGCGTCGGCCTGCCGGACACCTTGAAGAACATCGAACTGTCGATCAAGGACGGTGAGTTCCTGATTCTGGTAGGGCCTTCGGGGTGTGGCAAGTCGACGCTGATGAACTGCATCGCGGGTCTGGAAAACATCACCGCCGGCGCGATCATGATCGACGACCAGGACGTCAGCGGTATGAGCCCGAAGGATCGTGACATCGCCATGGTGTTCCAGTCCTATGCGCTGTACCCGACCATGAGCGTGCGCGAGAATATCGAGTTCGGTCTGAAAATTCGCAAGATGAGCCGGTCGGCCATCGACGAGGAAGTCGCCCGGGTCGCCAAGCTGTTGCAGATCGAGCACTTGCTCAATCGCAAGCCGGGCCAACTGTCCGGTGGTCAGCAACAGCGCGTGGCCATGGGCCGGGCGCTGGCTCGCCGACCGAAGATCTATCTGTTCGACGAGCCGCTGTCCAACCTCGACGCCAAGCTGCGGGTCGAGATGCGTACCGAAATAAAGCTGATGCACCAGCGTTTGAAGACCACCACCGTCTACGTCACCCATGACCAGATCGAGGCGATGACCTTGGGCGACAAAGTGGCAGTCATGAAGGATGGCATCATCCAGCAGTTCGGTACCCCGAAACAGATCTATAACGATCCGGCCAACCTGTTCGTCGCCAGCTTCATCGGCTCACCGCCGATGAACTTTATCCCGCTGCGCCTGCAACGCAAGGACGGTCGTCTGCACGCGCTGCTTGATAGCGGTCAGGCACGTTGCGCGTTGTCGATGAACATGAGCGACGCCAGCCTCGAAGGCCGCGAGGTGATTCTGGGCGTTCGCCCAGAGCAGATCTTGCTGGCGTCCGGCGAGGCTGCGGGCATGCCGAGCATCCGTGCCGAGGTGCAGGTCACCGAGCCGACCGGCCCTGACACGCTGGTCTTCGTTACCCTCAATGACAGTAAGGTCTGCTGCCGCCTGGCGCCGGATGTGGCGCCGCAGGTAGGTGAAACTCTGACACTGCAATTCGATCCGGCCAAGGTGTTGCTGTTCGATGCCAAGACCGGTGAACGCCTGGGCCGGGTGGGCAAGCCCGAAGCCCAGGCGCATAGCGACAACGTGGCGCAGTTCAAGGGCCGCTGAGTTAGCGGCGGGTGGTTCGCCACCCGTCGCGATTGATGTGAACCACGTTCAATAAAATCTGTTAATAAAAATAAGACGAGGATGCAGGGATGAAAAAGAAGAACACCAATACTCCATTGATCTGCCGGTTGTCTGCGGTGGCGGCGTTAACCCTGGCTGGGAGTGCGCATGCGGCCGATGCTTTCAGCTCAAGTTCGAAGTGGATGACCGGTGATTGGGGGGGTGAGCGGACCCAATTGATCGAACGGGGTATCGATATTCAGTCTGACTACGTGGGTGAAGTCGCCGGCAATCTCGGCGGCGGCTACAACAACGACAAGACGGCGCGTTACAGCGACCAGTTCGGCCTGGGCGTCAAACTGGACCTGCAAAAGCTGTGGGGTTGGGATAACACTCAGGCCAAGATTCAGCTCACCAACCGCAACGGCGAGAGCATCTCCAATGACCGTGTCGGCGACCCGCGTGCCGGCACCCTGAGCTCCTCGCAGGAAGTCTACGGTCGTGGGCATATGGTCCGGCTGACTCAATTGTGGATCCAGCACCAGTTCCTCGACGGCAAACTGGACGTCAAAGCCGGTTACTTCGGTGAAGGTGAAGACTTCAACACGTTCCTTTGCGACTTCCAGAACCTGGCCTTCTGCGGCTCCCAAGTGGGTAACTGGGCGACTGGCATCTGGTACAACTGGCCGGTCAGCCAGGCGGCATTGCGTGTGAAGTACCACATCACCCCCGAACTCTATGCGCAGATCGGTGCGTACAACCAGAACCCATCGCAACTGGAGCACGGTAACGGCTTCAAGCTCAGCGGCAGTGGAACCAAGGGCACCGTCTTGCCAGTCGAACTGGTTTGGTCGCCGAAGGTCAACAGCCTGCCCGGCGAATACCGCGTGGGTTACTACAAAAGCACCTCCGACGCCGCCGACGTGCGCGAGGACGACAACGGCCAGGACGCCGCCACCAGCGGTAACGGTTTTCGCGTTCACAACAGCAAGCACGGCTACTGGTTCGTTGGCCAGCAGCAACTCACCACCCACAACGGCGATGCTTCCCGAGGTCTGAACGTTGCGGCCAACGCTACGTTCCACGACAAGGACACCAACGTCATCGACAACTACCAATCGCTGATGTTCGTGTACAAAGGCCCATTCGATGCGCGCCCGAAGGATGATATCGGTATTGGCGTCGCCCGCATCCATATCAACGATGACGTGAAGAAAAACGCCGAGCTGGCCAACGCCGCCATAGGTGTCAGCGATTACAACAACCCGTTGTACTCGCCACTGCGCGACACCGAGCACAACTATGAGCTGAACTACGGTATCCACGTTACCAATTGGCTGACGGTACGTCCCAACCTGCAATACATCACTCACCCAGGGGGCGTGAACAAAGTGGATGACGCCGTGGTCGCTGGCCTGAAAATTCAATCGGTCTTCTAAGCCTCGACTGATAAGCTCTCTCTTTATGCGCGTCTTGCGGATGGCTCTCCTGGCCATCCGCTTTTTTTTCGGGTCAGGGGTCAGTCGAACTCGTCACCCACGGGGTAACGGCTGGCATTGAGGCTTTCCTTGATCTTGCGCAGGTGCGGCTGGAAGTCCACGCCTCGGCGTAGGGTCATGCCGGTGGCCAGTACATCGAGCACCGTCAACTGGACAATCCGTGAGGTCATCGGCATGTAGATGTCGGTGTCTTCGGGCAACGGAATGTTCAGGCTCAGGGTGCTGGCCTTGGCCAGTGGCGAACCGGCGGCCGTCAGGCCGAGGACCGAGGCGCCATTCGCTCGGGCGATGCGCGCCACCTCCACCAGTTCCCGCGTGCGTCCAGTGTAGGAAATGATCACGAACAGTTCGCCGGTATGGGCGACCGAGGCGATCATGCGCTGCATCAGCACGTCGACGTGGGCCGTGACCGCCATGTTGAAGCGGAAGAACTTGTGCAGGGCGTCCATGGCCACTGGCGCCGAGGCGCCCAGACCGAAGAAGTGGATCTGCCTGGCCTGGGTCAGCAGATCGACGGCGCGGTTGATCAGGGCTGGATCCAGTACCTGGCAGACGCTGTCCAACGAGGCGATCGCGCTGCCGAAAATCTTCCGGGTATAGGCTTCGGCGTCGTCGTCGGCTTCCACTGCCCGGCTGACATAGGCCGCACCGCTGGCCAGGCTTTGGGCCAATTGCAGCTTGAGTTCCGGGTAGCCGCTGACATCGAACGAACGACAGAAGCGGTTGACCGTCGGTTCGCTCACCGAAGCCGCCTGGGCGAGGGCGGCGATACTGTAGCGGGTCGCCTGCTGTGGGTTGAGCAGGATGACTTCGGCGACTTTACGCTCGGCCTTGTTCAGGTCTTCGAGACGGTTCTGGATCTGTTCCAGCAGATTTCGCACGCGGTCCATGTTGATGTTCCTTGGTTCTGCAATGCCTATAAGAACACGCTTTGGCGGCTCTCGGCGGTGGCCTATCCTACTGATGGCGTCTGTGGACCACCACTCGCAATCGTCAGTTTGATAAAATGTTGTGATTATTACTACATTTTTCCTTGAATGATGCCTCAAAAAAAGGTATTTATCGTTTAACTTGATAAAAGAACAAACATCATGTCTTCGATAACGGTTGAACCTTGCACTTTCGCCTTGTTCGGCGCCCTGGGCGACCTGGCGCTTCGCAAGCTCTTTCCTGCCTTGTACCACCTCGATAGTGCTGACCTGCTGCACGCGGATACGCGGATCCTGGCCCTGGCCCGCGAGCCAGGCAGTGTCGAAGAGCACCTGTCGAGCATCGCCGCCGACTTGCGCGAATTCGTCCAGGCCAAGGAAATCGACGAGGTGGTCGTCGAGCGATTCCTCGCTCGCCTGAGCTACTTGCATGTGGATTTCCTCAAGGCCGACGACTACGTAGCCCTGATGGAAGCGGCCGGAACGGCCGAGCCACTGATTGCCTATTTCGCCACGCCGGCCGCTGTGTATGGCGCGATCTGCGAGAACCTGGCGAAAGTCGGCCTGGCCGAGAACACGCGGGTGGTGCTGGAAAAACCCATCGGCTCGGATCTGGAATCGTCACGCAAGGTCAACGACGCGGTGGCGCGGTTTTTTCCGGAAAACCGTACTTACCGCATCGATCACTACCTGGGCAAGGAGACGGTGCAGAACCTGATTGCCCTGCGTTTCGCCAACAGTCTGTTCGAAACCCAATGGAACCAGAACTACATTTCCCATGTGGAAATCACCGTGGCCGAGAAGGTCGGTATCGAAGGTCGCTGGGGTTATTTCGACAAAGCCGGCCAACTGCGGGATATGATCCAGAATCACCTGCTGCAGTTGCTCTGCCTGATTGCCATGGACCCGCCGGCCGACCTTTCAGCCGACAGCATCCGTGACGAAAAGGTCAAGGTGCTCAAGGCCCTGGCGCCGATCAGCCCGGAAGGCCTGACGACCCAAGTGGTACGCGGTCAGTACATTGCCGGCCACAGCGAAGGCAAGTCCGTGCCCGGCTACCTGGAAGAAGAGAACTCCAACACCCAGAGCGACACCGAGACCTTCGTCGCCTTGCGTGCTGACATTCGCAACTGGCGCTGGGCCGGCGTGCCGTTCTATCTGCGTACCGGCAAGCGCATGCCGCAGAAGCTGTCGCAGATCGTCATCCACTTCAAGGAGCCGTCGCACTATATCTTCGCGCCCGAGCAGCGCCTGCAGATCAGTAACAAGCTGATCATCCGCCTGCAACCGGACGAAGGCATTTCCTTGCGGGTAATGACCAAAGAGCAGGGTCTGGACAAGGGCATGCAATTGCGTAGCGGGCCGCTGCAACTGAATTTCTCCGATACCTATCGCAGTGCGCGGATCCCGGATGCCTACGAACGGCTGTTGCTGGAAGTGATGCGCGGCAACCAGAACCTGTTTGTCCGTAAAGACGAAATCGAAGCCGCGTGGAAGTGGTGCGATCAGTTGATCGCCGGCTGGAAAAAGTCCGGTGATGCGCCCAAACCGTATGCAGCCGGGTCCTGGGGACCGATGAGTTCCATTGCTCTGATTACGCGGGATGGGAGGTCGTGGTATGGCGATATCTGAATTGAAACTACCTCAGGGTGTGACGGGACGCGAATTCAGTACCCCGGCGTTGTTGGCCGAAGGCCAGGCCAAGGAAGTGGCGCAACGGCTGCGTGCGGCGATTGCCGCCCGTGGCGTGGCGAGCTTGGTGGTTTCCGGCGGACGCAGCCCGGTGGCATTTTTCCAGAACCTGGCCAAGCAGGAGCTGGATTGGAGCAAGGTGGTGATCAGCCTCGCCGACGAGCGCTGGGTGCCGGTCGAGCACGCCGACAGCAATGCCGGTCTGCTCAAACGTTACCTGCTGCAAGGCCCGGTGGCCCAGGCCCGATTTATCGGTCTGTACAGCCTCGCGGCCAATTTGGATGAAGCCGCGCAGCAGGCCGATCAGTTCCTCGCCGAGCTGCCGGATATCGACGTGCTGGTACTGGGCATGGGCGATGACGGTCACACCGCTTCATTGTTCCCCAACAGCCCGAACCTGCAGGCCGCCTTGCAGGTGGATGGCAGCCGGCGGGTCTGGCCGATGTTGGCACCGACCGTGCCCCGCCAGCGTCTGACCATGAGTCGGTCCCTGTTGTCCTCGGCGATCTTTACCGTGCTGGCGATTTCCGGCCAGTCGAAATTGACCACCCTGAACGCCGCGTTAGCGGGCGATGAGCTGGCTGTGATGCCGATTCGCGCGTTTCTGAAACCTACATTAGAGATTTACTGGTGCCCATGAGCCAAGGATCAGCTGCTATGAAAAACAATGACTCGACCGTCTCCATGGCAGACAAGGTCGCTCTGATCGACGAACTGTGTACCCAGGCGCGAATCCTGCCGGTTATCACCATCGCTCGCGAGCAGGATGTCCTGCCGCTGGCCGATGCCCTGGCCGCCGGTGGCCTGACCGCCCTGGAAGTGACCTTGCGTTCGCAGTTCGGTCTCAAGGCCATCCGGATCCTGCGTGAACAGCGTCCGGAGCTGGTGACCGGTGCCGGTACCGTCCTCGATTGCCAGATGCTGGAGGCGGCGCAGGCGGCGGGCTCGCAGTTCATCGTCACCCCGGGAATTACCCGCGAGCTGCTGCAAGCCAGCGTCGAGAGCCCGATCCCCTTGTTGCCGGGCATCAGCAACGCCTCGGGGATCATGGAGGCCTATGGTCTGGGCTATCGCCGCTTCAAGCTGTTTCCGGCGGAAGTCTGCGGTGGCGTGGCGGCGATCAAGGCGCTCGGCGGCCCGTTCGGCGAAGTGAAGTTTTGCCCGACCGGCGGCGTCGGCCCAGCTAATATCAGGAGCTACATGGCGCTAAAAAACGTCATGTGCGTGGGCGGTAGTTGGATGCTGGATCCGCAATGGATCAAGAACGGCGACTGGGCCCGCATCCAGGAGTGCACCGCCGAGGCACTAGCCTTGCTGGATTGATCATTACTGAATTCGTTGTGTGTTCTACGGCTTTACGGTGCGCCTAATGGCTGCACCGTTTTTTTATGCCTGGCGAAAAGCCTGGATCAGCCGGTCAACTCGGCCAATGCCCGCACCAGCAAACCCATATCCTGCGCCGAGGTGGTAAATCCCGGGGTGATGCGGATGCACGGTCCGCAGGCCGAGCCGCTACGCACCACCGTGAACAGGTTGTAGTCCTTCAACAGTTGATCGACCATCACCTGCTGATCTGCCTGGCGAGTAAAGCGCATCGAGGTGATTGCGCTGTACAGGCGTGGGTCATCCGATGTCATCACCTCGACACCTGGCATCTTGCGCGCTTCGCCGACCCACAAATCGCGCAGGTAACTCAGGCGTGCGCCCTTGGCAGCCGCGCCGCCGATTTCCCGATGTTCGGCGAACACCGTGGGCAGGGTCATCAACGCCGGAACGTTCGGTGTACTGTTGGGGGTGCGCGAGCGGATATCCGTGACCGGGTAATGCATTTCGCCCATGTCCGGATCAATATCGGCCAAACGCTCGGGATCGATATAGATCACCCCTAGGCTCAACGGTGCGCCGATCCACTTCTGCAGGTTGAAGCCTGCAAAGGCCACGCCCATCTGCGCCAGGTCGAACTCGATCTGCCCCAGTGCATGGGCTCCATCAAGGATCACATCGATCCCGTACTCCTGGCTCGCCTCGGTAATCTCCCGCACCGGCATCACCAGGCCGGTACGGTGGGTGACATGGGTCAGCGCCATCAGTTTTAGGCGCGGATAGCGTGCGAACGCCTCGCGGTAGGTCGCCAGCAACGATTCGAAGCTCGCCGGGTGGACGTGTTCCAGGCGAATCAACTGCACGCCGCGATGGCGTTCGAGCCAGTTCAGCGCGCCCTTTACCGTGTCGTATTCCAAGTCGCTGTACAGCACCTGGTCGCCCGGTTGCAGGCGGTTATAGTTGCGGATCAGCGATTGTAAGGCGTCGGTGGCGCAGCGGGTGAAGGCGACCGCCTCGTCGCTGACACCTATCAGTTCGGCCAACTCGGTGCGAATCGCCACGCTGACGACTTTCTCGAAATGCTGGCGGACATACACTGAATTGCTGCGGTTGATGAACTCGATATTGTGCTGGTAGTCCTCGATCACCCGGCGGCTCATGCGACCGAAGTAACCGTTTTCCAGATTGAGCGGTCCGGGTTCGACGTCGTAGCGCTGGGCCACGGCTTGCCAGAAGTTGTCGTTGCGGGCGTTATCTTCGTTCCTTGGCATGGTGGGGCTCGTCGGGTCAGGGGCGGGGTTTGGGTTTGCCGTGCTGGGCGCGCAGGGGATCGAGCAGGTCGCTGAGGCCGTTGTGGTCGATCTCCTGCATCAACGCCAGCAGGCCGCCGAGTTCACCGTGGGGAAAGCCTTCGCGGGCGAACCAGTTCAGGTACGGGCCGGGCAGGTCGGCGATGATCAGCCCCTTGTACTTGCCAAAGGGCATTTCGCGGGTGATCAGTAGTTCGAGCTTTTCGAGATTCATTGGGGCCTCAGGTGTTCAAACCACTGGAAAAATACAGGCATTCTGCACGCAGGCCAATTGACAGATCATGCAAATAACAGGGGTACAGATTTTTCGATTATTTATAAGTGACTAAAAATACACATGAAAATCATGAGTTGAAGGCTGGCATGGTGACTGCAACGGTCTGATTAACTTCCACCACCAGAAGGAATTGAGTCATGACCAACTCGAACAAAGAAGCCATTTCGGTGCTCAATCATCTGATTGAAGTCAGCAAGGATGGCCAGGAAGGCTTCAAGACATGCGCCGAAGATATCAAGAGCCCCGAGCTCAAGGCGCTGTTCGTGCAGCTTTCGGGCGAGTGCGAGGCGGCGGCCGTGGAATTGCAGACCGAGGTGCGCAAGCTCGGCGGCGATCCGCAAACCTCCACCAGCGTCGCCGGTAGCCTGCACCGTCGTTGGGTGGACGTGAAGTCGTTGTTTACCGGCAAGGGCGAAGAAGCGGTGCTCAACGAGGCCGAACGCGGCGAGGACCATGCCAAGAAGGCTTATCAGGAGGCGCTGGAAAAGCTCGCCAAGCACAACCTGTTGGGCCTGCATGATCTGGTGAATCGTCAATACCAGAGCGTGCTGCGTAACCATGACCAGGTCAAGGTGCTGCGTAATATCGCTCGCGCCAGCTAAGACCTGAAGCTGTTGGAAAACGCCGGTTTATCCGGCGTTTTCTATGCGCGATCGACCATTCAGCCAATGGTGATGGGCGGCGGACTGGTCAGGGTCACGGTCTGCTGCTTACGCGGGGCGAGGATTTGCGCCTCGCCGTCGACCACCAGCTCATCGCGCTGGTTGAACACGCGGGTGGCGATACGCACACGAAACTTCGGTAGCTTCTCGAGGACCTCCAAGCGCACGGTCAGGGTGTCGCCAATCTTCACCGGCTTCTGGAAGTTCATTTGCTGGCCCAGGTAGATGGTGCCCGGTCCAGGCAGCTCGCAAGCCACCGCCGCGCTGATCAGCGCTCCGCTGAACATGCCATGGGCAATGCGTTCTTTGAACATGCTGGCGGCAGCGAATTCGGCATCCAAGTGCACCGGGTTGTGATCACCGGACATGGCGGCGAACAGCTGGATATCGCGTTCTTCCACGGTCTTGCTGTAGCTGGCGGTCTGGCCGACTTCGAGGGCCTCGTAAGGCGTATTGGTCACCTGGGTCATCTGATACTTGTCCTGTGAAGATTTAGTTAAAATCAACTCATTGATTTTAAACAAGAATAGCTATTCTGATCGTGCGGGTCGACGGTGTGCCAGGGTCTGCTGCAGCCATTGCAGCACATCGGCGGTCACTTCGTCGCGATTGGTTTCATTGAAAAGTTCATGCCGCGCCTGTGGGTAGACGCTCAATTGCAGGTTTTGGCTACCGGCTTGGCGCAAGGCATCGGCGAGATTCTGGAGGCGCTTGCCGTTACTGACGGGGTCGCGCTCACCGCCCATCACCAGTAGCGGCAGACCCGGGTCGATCTGCGTCAGATTCCGGGCCTTGCTGATCTGTTGCAGGCCGCCCAGCAGATCGATCCACAACTGATTGGTGCAACGGAAACCGCAGAGCGGGTCGTTGAGGTATTTGTCGACTTCCTCGGGGTCGCGGCTCAACCAGTCAAATGCCGTGCGGGTGGGTTTGAAGGCCTTATTGAACGAACCGAACGACAGCCAGTCGAGCAGCGCGCTACGGCCCCCGGCGCCCTGGCGCCAGCGTTCGCAGCGGGCAATCGTGGCGGCGGCGCGGTAGAGCGTCACGGGCTGGCAGTTCGAGCCGCTGAGGATTGCCCCTTGCAGGCTGGCGCTGTGATGCAGCAGATAGGCCTGGGCGATGTAGCTACCCATGCTGTGGCCGAGCAGGATGACCGGCAGGCCCGGATGCTGTTCGCCGATACGCTGATTGACGCTCGCCAGGTCGCTGACCACGGCGCACCAGCCATCCCGGTCGGCGAAATACCCGAGCACGCCGTGTTCGGCGGTCTTGCCGTGCCCGCGCTGATCATGGGCGTAGAGTCCGTAGCCCGCCTCGCACAGCGCCCCCGCCAGACGGGCATATCGCCCACTGTGCTCGGCCATGCCGTGGGACAGCAGGACCAGTGCTCTGGGCTCGCCCTCCGGCAACCAGCGATTGACGTAAAGGCGGCTCTGATCACTCACAGTCAGCCAGAAAGTGTCATGGATCATGGCGATTCCTTTGCTCAAGAAGAGACGGGCCCGGGAAGCATGCGCAGTCGATCCATTGTATAGCGCATCCTCATTGAGCATGCAGGTCATGCTGCGTATTGGCTGCAAGATTGATGATGTTGCTGACTGTGTCCGGCATATTTGCCTGACTCTACATTGCTGTTAACGTCCGCTAAGCGCCGCTTTTTTCGTTTTGCGCGAACGCAGCCCCGCAGAGGCTCAGGTAAGAGGATAAGAACAATGCAAGCTGATTTCTGGAATGACAAGCGCCCAGTCGGTGTGCCTCTG
The DNA here is from genome assembly GCF_900109755.1 of Pseudomonas agarici. GTDB lineage: Bacteria > Pseudomonadota > Gammaproteobacteria > Pseudomonadales > Pseudomonadaceae > Aquipseudomonas > Aquipseudomonas agarici. The sequence goes on from NZ_FOAR01000027.1 coordinate 63,424, forward strand.
GATATCGACACAGGGGCTTACAAATCGGTGATCGAGGTCTTCGAGCGCTCATGCAAGAAATTCTCCGACCGTCCGGCCTTCAGCAACATGGGCGTGACCCTGACCTACGCCGAACTCGAACGCTACAGCGCGGCCTTTGCCGGTTACCTGCAAGCCAATACAGACCTGCAACCGGGCGACCGGATCGCCGTGCAGTTGCCTAATGTCCTGCATTATCCCATTGCGGTGTTCGGTGCCATGCGTGCCGGGCTGGTGGTGGTCAACACCAATCCGCTGTACACCGTGCGCGAGATGCGCCATCAGTTCGAGGACTCCGGCGCCCGGGCACTGGTGTACCTGAACCTCTTCGGTGCGCGGGTCGAGGAAGTATTGCCCGATACCCGGATCGAGTTCCTGATCGAAGCGAAGATGGGCGACCTGATGTCGCCGGCCAAGGGCTGGCTGACCAATCTGGTGGTCGACAAGGTGAAGAAGCTGGTAGCGCCTTACCAGTTGCCCCAGGCGATCTCCTTCAAGAGCGCCTTGCACCTGGGCCGTGGTCAGAGCATCCAGCCACTCAAGGTCAGCCTCGATGACATTGCGGTGTTGCAATACACCGGTGGCACCACCGGCTTGGCCAAGGGCGCTATGCTCAGCCACGGCAATCTGGTGGCGAACATGCAGCAGGCGCGGGCCTGCCTGTCCCAGCCGGGCCCCGACGGCCATCCGCTACTCAAGGAAGGCCAGGAAGTGATGATCGCGCCGTTGCCGCTTTATCACATCTATGCGTTCACCGCCAATTGCATGTGCATGATGGTCACCGGCAATCATAACGTGCTGATCAGCAACCCACGGGATATCGGCGGTTTTATCAAGGAACTGAAGAAGTGGCGCTTTTCCGCGTTGCTGGGACTCAATACCCTGTTTGTGGCCTTGATGGAGCACCCGGACTTCAAGACCCTGGACTTCTCCTGCCTGAAACTTACCAACTCCGGCGGCACCGCACTGGTCAAGGCCACCGCCGAGCGCTGGGAGAAAGTCACGGGCTGTCGCATCACCGAAGGTTACGGGCTGACCGAGACTTCACCGATTGTCTGCGCCAATCCCTATGGCAACGGGGGGCGGTTGGGCTCGGTCGGTATCCCGGTGCCGGGTACCGCCCTGCGGATCACCGATGACCAGGGGATCGAACAGCCGTTGGGCCAGCCCGGTGAGTTGTGCATCAAGGGGCCCCAGGTGATGAAAGGCTACTGGCGGCAACCGCAAGCGACGGCCGAGGTGCTGGATGCCGAGGGCTGGTTTAAAAGTGGCGATATCGCCGTGATCGACCCGGATGGTTTTGTCCGTATTGTCGATCGCAAGAAGGACATGATCATCATCTCCGGCTTCAATGTATACCCGAATGAAATCGAAGACGTGATAATGGCTCACCCGAAAGTCGCCAACTGCGCGGTGATTGGCGTTGCGGACGAACGTTCGGGTGAGGCGGTGAAGTTGTTCGTGGTCGCGCGGGAAGCGGGGATCAGCGTTGAAGAACTGCGGGCTTACTGCAAGGAAAACTTCACGGGCTACAAAATACCCAAGCATATCGTGCTGCGTGATTCGCTGCCGATGACACCGGTGGGCAAGATTCTGCGGCGGGAGCTGCGCGATAGCGTCTGAGTAGGGGATAGACGGGATATCGAGGCTTCTTCGCGGGTCAACCCGGTTGCGACATTCGAAATAACGATACGGCTACGAACGACGGGGCGGGGCTTGCCCGCGAAGCTTTAAAAGGCCCGAAATACCTGGATAAGAGCGCAAATTAACGAAATTGAATTTTCGCTCTAAAAGTGACCGTTTTCTATCATTTGGTCGCGTTTATGACCGTAGGACCCTTCTTTGGCTCTAGGCGACCCTGGGCAAAGCTGCTACTCTCGGCGCGCTTTGTGACTTCTCGGCGTAAGTTAAAGCCAGATTCACTTCATAAAAAACACAGATAAATAACAATCGCATCAAATGCGGTGCTGAATTCGCGTTGCTGAGGGGTGGGTTTCCATGATCGAAGACTTTTGGAAGGACAAGTATCCAGCTGGGATTGCTGCCAATATCAATCCGGATGAGTACCCGAATGTTCAGACGGTACTGAAACAGTCTTGCCAACGATTCGCCAGCAAGCCAGCCTTTAGCAACCTCGGCAAGACCCTCACCTATGGTGAGTTGTATGAGTTGTCCGGTGCGTTCGCTGCCTACCTGCAACAGCATACGGACCTGCAGCCAGGTGATCGGATTGCCTTGCAGTTACCGAACCTGCTGCAATACCCAATCGCCGTATTCGGTGCCATTCGCGCTGGGCTGATTGTGGTCAACACCAACCCGTTGTATACCGCGCGGGAAATGGAGCACCAGTTCAACGACTCCGGCGCCAAGGCATTGGTGTGTCTGGCGAACATGGCGCACCTGGCCGAAGCGGTAGTGCCCAAGACATCGGTCAAGCACATCATTGTCACTGAAGTTGCCGACCTGTTGCCACCGCTCAAGCGTCTGCTGATCAACAGCGTGGTTAAATATGTGAAGAAACTGGTGCCAGCCTATCAGTTACCCAAGGCCGTCAAGTTCAACGACGTGCTGAGCAAGGGGCGGAGCCTGGCGGTTAACGAAGCCAATCCGGTCGGCAGCGATGTCGCGGTGCTGCAATACACCGGTGGTACCACAGGCGTGGCCAAGGGCGCGATGTTGACCCATCGTAACCTGGTGGCGAATATGTTGCAGTGCAAGGCGCTGATGGGCTCGAACCTCAACGAAGGTTGCGAGATCGTCATCACTCCGTTGCCGCTGTATCACATCTATGCCTTCACCTTTCATTGCATGGCAATGATGCTGATCGGCAATCACAACATTCTGATCAGTAACCCGCGCGACCTGTCGGCAATGGTCAAGGAACTGTCCAAGTGGAAGTTCAGCGCTTTCGTCGGCCTCAACACCTTGTTCGTCGCCCTGTGCAACAACGAGGCGTTCCGCAAGCTGGACTTTTCCGCGCTCAAGCTCACCCTGTCAGGTGGCATGGCGCTGCAACTGGCAGCGGGCGAGTGCTGGCGGGAAGCCACTGGCTGCGCGATCTGTGAAGGTTACGGCATGACCGAAACCAGCCCGGTAGCCACGGTGAACCCGAGCCAGAAGAACCAGGCCGGAACCATTGGCATCCCGGTGCCATCGACCCTGTGCAAGGTGATCAACGAGGAGGGCGTCGAGCAAGCCTTCGGTGAAATCGGCGAGCTGTGCATCAAGGGCCCGCAGGTGATGAAAGGCTACTGGCAGTGCCAGGGCGCCACCGATGAGGTTCTCGACAGCGAGGGCTGGCTGAAGACCGGCGATATCGCCGTTATTGCGCCGGACGGCTACATCCGCATTGTCGATCGCAAGAAGGACATGATCCTGGTGTCCGGTTTCAACGTTTATCCGAACGAGCTGGAAGACGTACTGGCGACCTTGCCGGGTGTGTTGCAATGCGCGGCTATCGGCGTGCCGGACGAGAAGTCGGGTGAGGTGATCAAGATTTTCGTCGTTGCCAAGCCAGGTGTGACTCTGACCAAAGAACAGGTGATGGCGCATATGCGGGCCAGTGTGACGGCCTACAAAATACCCAAATTCGTTGAGTTCCGCGATGCATTGCCGACCACCAACGTCGGCAAGATCTTGCGCCGCGAGTTGCGCGATGAAGTGCTGAAGAAACTGGCGATGAAGAAAACTGCCTGACGCTGCATAAACGACCAAGCCCCGCGACGCGGGGCTTGGTCGTTTATGGCCGGTTGACTGGCGCAGAACCTGTGGCGAGCGGGCTTGGCGGAACGCCGCACCGCCGCGCTCGGTTGCGAAGCGGTGGTAAAGTTCGATCATCGCGCTCTACCCGAGGCGCCGCGATTAATGGTGTCAGGAGCGCTCTACTCGTCCTCAGTGAGCCGTATCGCCTGCCAGCAGATCACTGCTGGAACTGTGCGAACCCCACGCCAGCACCGGCAGGTCGCACGTCCTTGAGGAACGAGTCCTTGTCGGCGCTCAGTTCCAGACTTAGCTGCGGCTTGCGCTTGCCGGCGTTGCGCACCACCAGGCCTTCCATTCGCTCACGCAAGAACGCTGTCGGCACCTTCAGGTGCAGCAGTTCGTCGGTGCTCGGGGTGTGTAACAGTAGGTGCACCCATTCGTATTGGCCGATCGCCAGGCGCGCCAGGGGAATATCGAACCACCAGATATTTCGGTTACGGCTCAACTCCGTGAAGTGGCAGTTGTTCACGCCAAGCACCGCACTGCCCAGCTCCTGGTTTCTACGAGCAATGGCCTGTTTTTTATCGAGTTTCATCACTTTCCTACCGTTATCGACCTTCAGCGCCCTAGTGGCCTGTGTGGTGAGTTCTATGAGTCAATTTCGGCGCCACCGGCCCCTGGCCGGCGTTGCTGTTTCTTGCCATAGCCCGGCTATGACTCGTCACAGCGCCTTGGCCATGGACGCGTGGCATCCGAACTTGAGCTAACGAACTCACCGTACAGGCCACTAGCCTGAATCTGGCGGGTATTCTCGTGGCTCTGCGGGCAAACATAAAGGCAAACCTGTTGTCTGTGATGAACAACCGGTCGAAAATAATTGAAACTCCACGCAAAACCCTCGGGTCAATCCTGATGTCGGGACACTGACGACCCGCATTTACTGATGGAGAACGACCATGAGCGATACTGGTGATAAGATCAAAGGCACAGCAAATCAAGCGATTGGTAAGGTCAAGCAAGCCGTCGGCAAAGCCGTCGACGACAACAGTTTGCGCGCCGAAGGCCAGGCCCAGGAAATAAAGGGCGACGCGCAGAAAGCGGTGGGCAAGACCAAGGAGGCGATCAAGAAGGCCGTCGATCAATAGGCCGCGTTCCGCGACACAAGAACGGCCATCCCAGGATGGTCGTTCTTGTGTCGCGGACACACGAGCAAAACAGAGAAATTGTTTAGCACTTGCCAACTACGTTACCGTGAGCGAAAAACTCACCTTTGAGTCGCCTGTCGACTGTCCCCGATGAATGCGGCGAAAGGAGACGCTATGATTTTTCCGGACCTGCGTGGTCTTCCCTTGCACCGTGTGTTGATACGCACGGTTCAGGAGTTCGTCGTCGACGAAATGTCGACCTATGCCTCGGCACTGGCCTACCAGATGCTATTTTCGTTGTTCCCCTTCCTGTTGTTCCTGATTGCCCTGATCGGTTTCCTGCATCTGCCGGACTTCTTCACCTGGCTGCGGCTGCAGTCGGAGCTGGTACTGCCGCCCCAGGCGCTGGACCAGGTCAACCCGGTGATCGACCAGTTGCAGCAATCCAAGGGCGGCTTGCTTTCGGTGGGTATCGTCATCGCCCTGTGGACTGCCTCGGCTGGCGTGCGGCTGATGATGAGCGCGATGAACGCCGCCTACGACGTGGTTGAGGCTCGGCCGATCTGGAAGCGTTTTCCGTTGTCGATCTTCTACACTGTGGGCATCGCCGGCATGTTGCTGGCTGCGGCTGCGCTGATGGTCCTTGGACCGCAGGTGATGAGCTGGCTGGCCGGACAGATCGGCATGGAAGACTTCGTCGTCACCCTCTGGACCATCCTGCGCTGGCCGGTGATCGTGCTGTTGTTGATGTTTGCAGTGGCCCTGATGTACTACGTGATGCCGGACGTGAAGCAAAAATTCGTGTTTATTACCCCAGGCTCCGTACTGGCGGTGGTGGTGTGGATCGTGGCTTCGCTGGGCTTTGGTTATTACGTGAAAACCTTCGCCGATTACAACGCGATGTATGGCAGTATCGGTGCGATCATCGTGCTCCTGCTGTACTTCTATATTTCGGCGGCGGTGCTGCTGTTGGGCGCGGAAATGAATGCGGTGATCGAACACATGTCGTCCGAAGGCAAGAACCCCGGCGAGAAGGACTTCCACGCACACGATGACAAGCTGCCCGTCTGCGGACTGGGGCGCGACCACTCCCTGAAACCGACTACTGACGAAGCCCGATCATGATCCGTGAAATCCTGAAAATGGGCGATGAGCGCCTGCTGCGTGTTGCCCCGCCGGTTCCCTCGGAGATGTTCGACACCCCTGAGCTCTGGCAATTGATCGACGACATGTTTCAGACCATGGAGCATGTCGGCGGGGTCGGCCTGGCCGCGCCACAGATCGGTGTCGACCTGCAACTGGTGATCTTCGGTTTTGAACACAGCGAACGTTATCCGGACGCCGAAGCAGTGCCCCAGACGATCTTGATCAATCCGCTGATTACGCCTCTGGGGCCGGAGTTGGAGGAGGGCTGGGAAGGTTGCCTGTCGGTACCAGGGCTGCGCGGCGCGGTGGATCGTTACACGCACATCCGCTACGAAGGTTTCACGCCCAAGGGCCAGCCGCTGGTGCGGGTCGCCGAGGGTTTTCACGCACGTGTCGTGCAGCACGAATGCGACCACTTGATCGGTCGTTTGTACCCGTCGCGGATCAGCGATTTTCGCAAATTCGGTTTTACCGACGTGCTGTTCCCCGACCTCGATCCTGCCGCCGACTGAGAAAGACGCCGAAGAGGCTATCACGCGACGCCAAGCGGCCGATCAGATTATTTCTCGGTCGGTCCAATCGACGGTTCTACGCCCAGGGCAACCAACGGCTTGCTGCGCGAGTAGCGGGCCAGACGGTCCTCCAGGGCTTGCGGGAGTGCCTGCGCGGGGCTGAAGCCCAGGCGTGCATAGAAGCCTTGCAAGTGCGGATGACAGAGCAACCAGACCGGACCTTTAGCCTCGCGTCGCGCCCGGGCGATCAACGCGCTGGCGATGCCTTGACCTCTCCAGCGCGGATCGACCAACAGGCCGGTCAGCCAGCAACCTTCAGCGACTGGCGTGAGGCACAGCCCGGCGATGATCTCCTGGTGCCGCGCGACCCACAGTTGCCCGTTGCCGGCTGAACGCATCGACGAATTGTGGGCGCGATAGAACTTGTTCAGCAGCGGTCGCAGCGGCTCCGGGAGCAGGGCGTAGTCAGTGTTTGGCATGGGGCTCGGGCAACGGCGAGATGGAGGTCGATTATAAAAGAACCGACGCCTGCGGATAGGTGTATACCTGAATCTAAATCCCGACGGAGTGCGCATCATGAGCAAAGGTATGGATTCAAAGAAAGCCGCGAAGAAGAAACCGGCCAAGACCGCCGACGAGAAACGGGCGCAAAAGAAGGTCAAGAAGGCCAACGTGTTCGGCCATTGAGCGCCTCGTTCTAAGCTGATAACCCATCGATCTGCAAGATTTTGCCTCGGTAATGCACACCAGAGGATAAAGCCGAGGTTTGTCCCTCGGCCCGTCCTGTGCGAAGCCGATCGATGCCCCATTACTTCGACCCTGTTCACCGTGAAGAAATCCTTTCTCTGTCCCGCACCTTTACCGGTCGTACCGAGTGGCCGACCTGGTTGTTGCTGGTCGCTGTCTATGGCGGTTGGTTCGCCACTTTGCTCGGCAGTCACCACTTGGGGCTGTGGCCGAGCACGATGTTACTGATTGTGCTGGTCGCCTGGTGGCTGTCGGTGCAGCACGAACTGCTTCACGGTCACCCGACGCGATTTGTTGGGTTGAACAAGCTGTTGGGCTACGCGCCGTTTGCCGTCTGGTATCCCTACACCCTTTATCGTGACAGCCACCTGCTCCATCACCACGACGAAGACTTGACCTTGCCTGGCATCGATCCGGAGAGCCGTTATCTGCGACAGCAGGACTGGCAGCGCTGTTCGCTGTTCAAAAAGGGCCTGTACCGATTGAACAAGACGGTCTTCGGCCGTTTGTTGGTGGGCGCGCCGTTGGCCTTGCTCAGCTTGGTGCAAGAGCAAGGCCAGCGCTTGCGGCGCGGCGAGCGCAGGGTCTGGCTGATGTGGCTGAGCCATGGCGCGTTGACTGTGCTGATGCTGGTGTTTGTTGCCCGCCACAGCATTGTCCCGGTCTGGCACTACCTGCTGCTGGTTAGCATTCCCGCGCTGTCGGTGGCGATGTTGCGTTCCTACTACGAGCATCGCCCCCACGCCGAACCCGAGCAGCGCACGGTGATTAACGAGGCCGGCTGGCCCTTGAGCTGGCTGTTTCTCAACAATAACCTGCACCTGACCCACCACGACCTGCCGAAATTGCCCTGGTACTTCCTGCCCAGGGTCTACCGCGCACGTCGTGAACAGTGGCTGGCGCGCAGTGGCGGCTTTCTCGTAAAAGGCTATGGCGAACTGTGGCGCCGCCATGCCGTGAGCGCCATCGACAGTCCCCAACACCCATTTTCTTGAGGAGCCGCGATGACCGCGTGCTACGCCGAATTGCCCATGTACGTAGCCCCGCCACCTGTGCAGCGGGCTAACGAACAATGGCTTGGGCGGATTCTCGACACGCTTGCCGTCCACCGCCGCTCGGCCCAAGGCCTGGACCTGATGCAGCTCTGGCTGTCCCCGCAGCTGTTACTGACTCAGACCTGTGGCTATCCGTTAATGACGTTACTGCGTGGTCGGGTGACGATTATCGGACGGCCGCGCTACGAACTACCCGACGCCAGCGGTGGCAATCATTGCAGCCTGCTGCTGACCTCGCAGGGTAACTCGCGCACGACCCTGGAGGACTTTCGCGGCAGTCGCGCAGTGCTCAACGACGAAGGCTCCAACAGCGGCATGAATCTGTTGCGTCAGCGCCTGGCACCGTTGCAGCGCGACGGTCGGTTCTTCGCCAGTGTCGATAGCAGTGGCAGTCACCGCGAAAGCTTGCGCTGGCTGCGCGAGAATCTGGCCGACCTGGCGGCGGTAGACAGCGTGACATTCGCCTACCTGGCGCGGTTCGCCCCGCAGGAGGTGGCGGGGCTGCGAGTGGTGGCACGCAGTGCGCCGAGCCCCTGTCTGCCTTATATCGGGCCGGCTGGCCTGGACGAAGAACAGCTCGAGCGGTTGCGTGAGGTGATGAACCAGGCCTTGTGCGAATTGGCCCACGTGGCCGACGTGCTGGGCTTGGAGGAAGTGCTGGCCGCTAGCGAAGCGGATTACCAGCTACTCCTCGATTACCGGGATGAAGCGGCTGCGCTTGGGTTTGCGCAACTGCGTTAAGACCTCCCGGGCTGCAGCCCAGGACAGCCGTATTGCTTATCGATTTCCACCGAGGGAGCAGGTCACTAAAAATTCAAAAATGGAATATAAAAATGCATTTTAAATATTATTAAAGAATAAGCCGTGTTGGTAGCATCCTGCCACCGGAACACCGGACATGCAGAGCAACTCTCTTGACCTGGAGCCATTATGTCCGGCGCCGACACACCTCACCGCGATTACGTGGGCGGTTTATTCCACGCTCATTACGATTGGCTTTGCGCCCGTTTGCGCCGCCATCTCGATTCCAGCGCCAGCGCCGAAGACATCGCTGCCGATACCTTCGCGCAACTGCTGATGGCTGCGGATAGCTTGCCGATTCGCCAACCCCGAGCGTTGCTGACCACCATCGCGCAACGACTGATGTATCAGCTCTGGCGCCGCCGTGACCGGGAGCGCGCCTACCTCGACGCCCGGCAACAGGAGGACGACGCGCAGGTGCCCTCGCCGGAAGACTTGGCTCAGTTGCTCGAAGCACTGGAGACCGTCGACCGCCTGCTCAACGGTCTGCCGGACAAGGTCAAGGCCACCTTCCTGTTGTCCCAGGCCAATGGCCTGACCTATCCCGAAATCGCGCTCGAGCTGGGCATATCTCAGCGCTCGGTCAGCGACTATATGACTCGGGCAACCAACCGTTGCCTGCGTGCGCCGCTCAACTCGGATGAGTCGCGACCAGGACCGGGAGCCGCTGATCGAAGAGGCTGCGTGCTGGATCGTCGAGTTACGTTCCGGCCAGGCCCTCGACGCCGACGGGCGCACTCAGACGTGGGGCGGACCTTGAGTCCGGCATAGCGGCTTGGTTCTAAGACCCTAACCAAAGGGTCTGCAAGTTTTTCGCCGGTTACGGCACATCACTCTTGTAGGCGCTGCCGAGAGAGCAGCGTTGTTCGATTCCATGGAGGAGTCATTTTGCTTTCGTTCAACATCACGACATGCCTGCGTCACTCACTTCAAGCGCTGGTCATCGCTCCACTGGCCAGTCTGCTGTGCGCCACCGGCGCCTACGCGGTGGAAGATACCGTGCAGAACGCCCAAGCCGATGCCACGGTACCTGCCAGCGAGGCGGCGGCGCCGACCCTCGACCGGATCGTCGCCCTCGGCACCCGCCGTAACGATGCCACGGCACTGACCAGCGCCGCGCCGGTGGATGTACTCACCAGCGAAGAGCTGAAACAGACCGGCGCCACCAGCCTCAACCAAGCGCTGTTCCAGTTGCTGCCGTCGTTCAGCTATCCGCAGAACCAGAGCGCGACCCGTGGGCAAAACCCCAAGGGTGCCTCACTGCGCGGCCTGGCTCCGGACCAGACGCTGGTGCTGATCAACGGCAAGCGTCGGCATGCCTCGGCGGTGGTGAACATCTCCGGCGGCGTGCCGTTCGTTGGCGCCCAGCCGGTGGACCTGGACATGATTCCCCTGAGCGCCATCGACCATGTCGAGGTGCTGCGCGACGGTGCTTCGGCGCAGTACGGTTCCGACGCGGTAGCGGGCGTGGTGAATATCGTGCTCAAGGAGCGCGACAGTGGCGGCCAGCTCAACAGCCAGTTGGGCAAGTACGCCCAGGGCGATGGTTTCAGCAAGACCGCCGATGGCTGGTACGGCATCGGCTTGCCAGGGGACGGCTTCTTGACCTTGAGCTTCAACAGCCTGAACAACCGTCCCGATGATATCGGCGACAAGTACCTTGCCGATGGCCGCGAGCAGGACCCGCGTTGGGGCGCCGCCGGGCGCAACAAATACAACTTGGTGGCGAATGCCGAGGTGGGCTTGAGCGATCAGTGGCGCCTCTACAGCTTCGCCACCTTTGGTCAGGACACCTCGGTCAACAACACGCCACCGCTGCTGGCGGGTAGCTCGGACAATGTGGCGGCCATCTACCCCAACGGGACGATTCCCAAATACCGCTACCGCTATGAAGACGGCGCGCTGACTGTCGGCAGTCGTTACGAGGATGCGAGTCTGGGACGCTTCGATCTGAGCGCCACCTACGGTCGCGATACCCACGACGAACTGGCCTTCAACACGCTCAACCCGAGCTTCGGTGCGAACAGTCCCACCAAGTTCGACGTGGCGACGCTGGTCAACGAACAGACCAACCTCAGCCTGGATTACGCCAAGGACCTGGATGTCGACTGGTCGAAGCATCCGCTGACGGTCTCTGCTGGCGTCGCCTACCGCAATGAACGTTACCGGCTCGAAGCAGGGGATACCCAATCCTATTCGTTCGGCGGGATCAACGGGGTCCAGGTGGGCGCGGTACAGGCTTCGGGGTTGACCCCGGACGATGCCGGGACCTATACACGGAATGTCGGCGGGGTGTATTTCGGCCTGGAAAACCAGTTGACCGACAAGTTCCAGTTCGGTCTGGCCGGGCGTACCGAGCATTACTCGGACTTCGGTTCCGCGACCACCGGCAAGGTCTCGGCACGGTATGACTTCACGCCGCAGGTAGGCCTGCGCGCCACCGTCAACAACGCCTACCGTGCTCCGACCTTGGGGCAGATCGGCACCTCCTGGACCACCACGACCAACGTCGATATCAATGGCAGCCCAGTGCTGACCCGTATGCTACCGGCCGACAACCCGGCTGCCCGAGCCTTGGGCGCGCAGTCATTGAAACCGGAAAAATCCACTAACTTCTCCCTTGGTCTGGTGCTACGTCCGAGCGACCAGGCCTCGCTGACCGTCGATGCGTACCAGATCAGCATTCGCGATCGCCTGCTCTACAGCGGTGGCATTTCCGGTCCACGGGCCGAGCAGATTCTCCAGGCTGCCGGCTATGGCCAGTACACCTGGGCGCAGTTCATGACCAACGCCGCCGACACCCGCACCCGTGGCGTGGACATCGTCGGCAAATACAACCTCGATCTGCAACAGTACGGCGGCGTGACCCTGAGCGCGGGCTACACCAAGGCCAAGACTATCATCGAGCGTATCAACGCCAACCCTTACGGCTTCGACGTGCTGACCCGCGAGGCACGCGGCTTCCTCGAACACGGCTACCCGGAAGACAAGCTGGTGTTCGGTGCGATTCACCGTTACGGCCCATGGACCGTGGCCCTGAACGAGACCCGGTATGGCCAGTATCGCAAATACGCGGCCGCCGAAACCAATGCCCAATACGATCAGACCTTTTCCGCCCAGTGGACCACCGATCTGGATGTGAATTACGCGTTCAACAAGCAACTGCGCCTGTCGGTCGGGGCCAACAACCTGTTCAGCAGCACCCCGGACGACTTCAACAAGCAACTGCGTCAGACGCCGGGCCAGCGATACAGCTTCCTGTCGCCCACGGCACCGGAGGGGGCCTTCTATTACACCCGGTTGAGTTACGACTTCTGAACCTGGGCGCTACCTGGGATCGATCAATCAAGACGGTTTTTTGCTTCATTCAACATAACGCCAAACCATCATGAGGTAACTATGACATCCATCAAGACCCTGCTTGGCAGTGTTCTATTGGCCCTGGGGTTAGGGATCGGACTGGTGGCGGGCACGGCTCTGGCCGCCGAACCCGCGACCTTGCGTATCGGCTACCAGAAAAGCTCGGTGAGCATGGTGCTGGCCCGCGAGCACAAACTGCTCGATCAGGCCCTACCCGGGACCCAGGTGCAGTGGGTCGAGTTTCCCAGTGGTCCACAACTGATCGAAGCCCTGAACGGCGGGAGCCTGGATATCGGCAATATCGGCGATATCCCGCCGATCTTTGCCCAAGCCGCCGGTATCGATCTGGTGTATATCGGCGTCGAGCCCGCCGACGGCAGAGCCGAGGCCATTGTCGTGCCCAAGGCCAGCGACGTTCGGCGCGTGGCGGACCTCAAAGGCAAGCGCGTGGCCCTGGTCAAGGGCTCCAGCGCCCACAACCTGTTCCTCAAGAGCCTGATCAAGGCTGGTCTGCAGCTTAGCGATGTAAACCTGGCCTATCTATCACCGGCCGATGCCCGAGCTGCTTTTGAACAGGGCAAGCTGGATGCCTGGGTGATCTGGGACCCGTACTATTCGGCGGCCTTGCTGGACGGTAGCGCCCGCCTGCTCAGTGATGGCCAGGGGCTCAGCTTCGGCGGCTCGCTGTATGTTGCCGCGGGTGCCTTTGCCCGCCAGCATCCGCAGAGTATCGCCCCGCTGCTCAAGGCGTTCGGCCAGGCCCAGCAACAGTCCTTCGACCAGGCGCCGGCGAGCATCGACCTGATGACCCAGGCCCTTGGCCTGCAACGGGCGGTGATCGAGCGCTATTTCGAGCATCGCTCGCGGGCGCCGCTGCGGGCCATCGACCCGGACACCCTCGATACGCAACAACGCACCGCCGATCTGTTCTTTGCCAATGGCCTGATCCCCAAGGCCATCAACGTGCAGCAGATTGTCTTCAAGGCCGACTGAACCATGCACGAAAAGCAGCTTCCCTGATGGCTGACCTTGTCCTTAGCGATGGAGTGCCTGCACGGGTACGGGGATATTGAAGGTCTGGAAGCTGTCGTCCAGCGGTTGATATCCCAGCACCCGGATGGTCTCGCTCAAGTCCAGGCGTTTAAAGCGATTGTTGGAAATCCCATGGGCCACCAGGTGCTGGACGTCCTCTACTTCAATGGCCCGTTGCAGTAACTGCACGGCATCGCGCGGACTGAGCCAGGTGTTCAGATCGACGTGGTGCAGGTCCTGGCTGTCGGGAAACTCGAAGGCACCGATGCGCAGGGCAATAGTCGACAGACCACGGCGTGCGGCATAGAACGCGCACAAGGCCTCGCCATAACATTTGCTCACGCCATACAGGTTGGCGGGCATCACTGGCATACCCGAGGTCACCTGGCGATCCTGCGCATACCCTTCGATGGTCTGCGCGCTGCTGGCGAACACCACGCGCCTGCACTTGGCCCTGGCGGCGGCTTCCAGAAGGTAGGTGGTAGCCGTGATATTGTTCGGCAGCAGTTCTTCGAAGGACGAGTCCGGATAGGGAATTCCCGCCAGGTGTACCACCACATCGATGCCGTCGACGAGTGCATTCACCTCATCCTTGTGGTCCAGGTCCAGCCGGACAAAACGATGCGCGCCGATGGCAAAGTCCGGTTGGTGGCGGTCGGCGAGGACAAAGTCATAACGATGCTGCGCCGCTAGGAAGAAGGTCTTGCCAATGCGGCCACAGGCGCCTGTAAGCAGGACTCTGAGCGGATTCATACTGACTTCCTTGTAAAAAATCTGACAGGGAGATGACAGTTCAGTGAATACTCACGATAGACCATTGCTCGAACCCTGGCCGAAAATCGCCGGACTTGGAGGGTGTCAGATCAGCGATAAACTTCTTTTCGGTTGCGGGCTGCTTGTCGACTTTGCACAACGGATTCGTTGCGATATCGGTGTACTCAATCGTCCAAGATAAGGTTGTTCCTCATGTGCGCCGCCGAATGCACGGCTTCCTGCCCCTTGTGAGCGCGTTCAAGGACTTCGGCGCCGAGGTAATAGTCCTCCCTGTCGGCCAAGCCTTGATCGGTGCATCAGTCAGCCATTTCAATCTCTTATAGAGACCATTCCTACGCCGTGTAGTCAGGCCGTCCTCTTAATCCCCGGTCTTCGTTCATGTTCCGATGGGCGTCCCTGTTCGCACGGAACGCACCGGCATGACCGACACCTACTGGGCCGCCCGCGAAGGCGATGCCTTGCTGCACACCGCGCCGATGGCCGACCTCCTGGGCGGCGTGCTGGAAATCGCCGCCTCTGTCGCGGTCGGCACACTGGCCACCACGGCGGTTGTCGCGGCAACGGGCCTTACCGTCGCCACCGGTGGGCTGGGCTGCCTCGTACTCGGGAGTGCGGTGGGCATTGCGGTCGGCGTCGGCATGAACCAGACCGGCACCGACGAGGAGGTGAAGCAGTTCTGCGACTGGCTAAGCAATGCGCTGTTTCCGCCCACGGTCCA
>NZ_FOAR01000040.1 GCF_900109755.1 Pseudomonas agarici
TCTTTTCCATGTTGGATCTGGCCTGGGAGTACTGGGAGCCGGTCGGCGGGTTGGTGCCGCGCCAGGAAATGCGCGGCATTCAAGGCCTAGCTAAGTTCTTCGAGGCGCAGAGCGGAAAGCCGGGACAGCTCTCGAACGCCGTTGCTGCATACATCGAAGGTCTTGAGTCGGCTCGAGCCGAGCGATTTCCTGCGGTAGACAAGTCCCGCGAGGCATTTCGCGAGTGGGTGACTATCGAGGCTGGGCACTTCCACCTGGTGCGCACTCCCGACGGCGTGCGCAAGGAGGCCAAGTCGATTAGTTGGTCTGCGATGGATGACACCGCTTTCGAGCCACTTTATCGAGACGTGTTCAACGCTTGCTGGCGGCTGGTCCTGTCTGCTCACTTTGAAACCGAAGAAGTGGCATTGGCTGCTGCCGACCAGATTGGGAGCTACGCATGAATCATAACTTCAAGCCGGGCGACCTGGCGCTGACGATGATCGGCTTGAGCATCCTCCCTGCGGGGAGTGTTGTTGAGCTCTACAAGGCAATAAACCCGGGCGACAACCTTAGCACCAAGCGCCATCCAGTTCCCGCAATGCGCAAGGGCTGGTGGTGTGCTCATAGCGTAATTGGAGATCGCCTGCCATTCGCAGAAACGAGCCTGATGCCTTTGCGCGGTAACTTCGCCAATGATCGGCAGAAAGCCAAGGAGGCTGTATGACTATCGAAAGGAAGCCGACCAAGCCGAAGAAATGCAGAGTTGCAGAGTGCGGGGCCTTATTCGTGCCCTCGCGCATGGGCCAGGCGGTGTGCAGCCCGGCCTGCGCGATCATCGATGCCCCACGGCACGCGCCCAAGGCCAAAAAGGCGCTTGCCCAAGTTGGTCGAGCTGAGATCAAAGTTCGAAAGGAGAAGCTGAAGAGTCGGTCGGATCACTTGAAGGACACCCAACAGGCATTTAACGAGTTCATTCGGTGGCGCGATCAAGTTGCGGGGCATCCGTGCATCTCCAGCGGTCGGCCATTGGACTGGTCCGGCAACCAGACAGATGCAGGTCACTATCGGTCAACAGGGGCAGCACCGCACCTCAGATTCGATGAGCGCAACTGTCACGCACAAAGCAAGGCGGATAACCGGTTTCTCTCTGGAAATGCCGTCGACTACCGGGTCGGTTTGATAGCTCGGATCGGACTTGAAGCGGTCGAGGCGCTGGAGGCGGATCAGTCGGTGAAGAAGTACACAGCGGAAGATTTGAAAGCACTTACAGCGCATTACCGGGCGAAGACAAGAGAATTGAAAAAGGGGGAGGTGGCATGAAACTGATCAACGCAAGGCAGGTATGGACTGAAGCTCAGCACGAATCGAACGCGTCTATCAGCGCTGTTGCGATTGACAAGGCGCAGTCGGCACCGATCAAGAAGGGGCAGCGTATGCGCCGCGCCGAGGCCGTGTTCGCTGCGCTGGGGGATGACAAGGAAGAGCGCATTCAGGTTGTGCGCCAAAAGATCAGCATCAGCGAGACCCGCAGTACGCCCGCCGGCCGCTCCACCGCTCGCGCCGCGCACCTGGCCACCATCGGCAAGGTACTGCGCGCCATCGACACCTTACCATTCCAGATGCAACAGTTCGGGCACTACCTGTACCACCCGGCGATGAACATGAAGCACCTGTTGAACGCGGTGCTGCTGATAACCGCCAAAGCGGCGCTGCCGGACCTGACTTCGGCCAAGCGCGTGAAGGCGCAGTACCTGGTTACCCTGGCCCTGCAATCGTACAAGGGTGAGGTCGCCGGATCGGCAGAGTGGGGGCCTGCCCGTGTTGCCGCTGAGATGCTGACATTCTTCGGCGTCACCATCGACCCGAAGAACTGGACGCGTGACTGGCTCGACCTGTGGGAATCCCTGAAAGAAGTGATCAAGGAGGTGGATATTCAGGCTCAACAACCACTATGGCAGGTGATCCACTCGGAAAAAGATCAAGAAGCGGCATAATCATATTGACATGACGGGGTTTTGCGCGTACTTTTCTCATAGTGCACAAGTAACGCGAAACGCACACGAAACCCTGAACCCGGCAACTGCGCCGGGTTTTATGTTGCTGTTGTTATGCAGATGAATGCGCAGGCTGATGCGCATGAGTGGGGGAACTGGTATACCCGACCGGCCTTGTGTCCGGTGCCGTATGCGAATTGACGCATGCTGCCCTCCAGTTGGCGCGACAATTGTCACCCTGCGGGTTCGAATCCCGCCTCTTGAAGAACTGGAAATGCCGGATATCAGCACCGGCCATCTGCACCCATTTTAAGCCTCGCCATCGTGCGGGGTTTTTTATTGCCTCTATTCCGATGCTCCTCGCTGCATCTTGGCCTCACCCTAATGAGGCCCTTTTAATTCCCCGGTGCCCCCATGACAGAAGTATCTCGCATTGCAGATAGCACGGCGTTCAAAGTCGTCGTTCCGATACTGCAAACGATCCTGTCGGCGGGCGCAATCGGTGCGTTTGTGTACGTGGTTGGATCGCTTGGATCGCTCCAGATGCAGCTCGCCGCCTACCAGACTAACCAAGCCCTGATCGGGCAGAGGGTTGACTCTTTGGAGCGCTCGAGGGAGTCGACAGACAAGTTAGTCGATTCCCTTCGCACATCAGATCAGCGTCAGGAATATCAGATAGGCAACATGGGCGAGAGCCTGAAAGAATTCGTGAAGAACGGACGGCCGAGATGAATCGCCTACTGATCTTCATGCTGCTCACGGGTTGCGCGCAGACAGAGCCAGCTCGACCGGCAGACACGCACACAACGGTTTACCGCTACACCAGTCAGGCTTGCGAGCCAGCCAAGCCGAATGAACAACTCAAGGCTGCACTGAAGAGTCGCGATGAATGGAAGCGATACGCCGAAAGCCTCGAGCAACTACCCGCAGCGAAGAAAGCTCATGACACTAATCCCTGAGTGGCGAAAGTTCTGGCGCATGACCAGCGTTCAATTAGCGATCATCGGCGTTGCCCTGAATGCGGCTGCCGCCGGCTGGTCGGCGTTCCAGGGTGCGGTAGACCCTCTGGTCTTTGCATCCGTGAACATGACTCTCGGCATCGGGGTTGCGGTGTTTCGAGTGATCCAGCAGCCGAAGCTGCGTGAAGAAGCAAACAATCATGAGGTAGATGGAAATGGCCAAGTCTGATCAGAAAGATTCACCGGTCACCGCAGAGGGCGCTGTGATCGCCCCGCAAACTGTCAACACCGACAAGGTAGATGGCATTGCGATCAGTCACACGGCTCACGCCACGGCGAAAGAGATGTTCGCCTCTTTGCTGGCAACTGCCGAAGAAGACGTGAAGGCCATCGCTCGCGAGATCGGCACATTACTCCATTTGCACACTAAGGCGTCTAACAGCGCTGACATGACCGGCGACTATGTGGCTGGCGACTTGAATAAGTGAGGCGTCATGGTTGCCAAGACAAAGCCTGTAGCCGCAAAGATCACTATCCATCTGACGCACGCGAAGGGTGAAGAGCCAATGGAGTACAAAAGTACTCTTGTCGATCCGGTGCGAATCAAAGACGGTTTCGTGTGCATCTACATGCTGGAAGGTGAGGGTGTGAAAACCATTTCCTTCAATCGTGATGTGGTTAATGCATTTACCGTGACGCCAGTATTTGAAGAAGAGTAGCCATGACCGATAAGCAACTACCCGACTGGGAGCGCATCGAGCAGCTCTATCGGGCTGGCCTGCTTTCGGTGCGTGAGATCGGCGCTACCTGTGGTGTGTCCCATACCGCGATCCAGAAGAAGGCCAAGGCCGGGTCCTGGGAGCGAGACCTTCGGGCAAAGATCAAGGCCAAGGCCGATTCACTGGTTGCCAAAGCCGAGGTTGCCACATCAGTTGCCACGGAAACACTGGCAACCGAGCGCGGGATCGTTGATGCAAACGCCAAGGTCATCGCTGACATACGGATGGCACACCGGGCTGACATCGGCAGGGCGCGCCGCCTTGCCAATCTGTTGTTTGGTGAACTGGAAGGTTTGACCGAAGAGCAAGGCACGCTGAAAGAGTTGATCGAGCAATTGAAAGACTCCGACGACGGCGCGGATATGTCCGACGTTCTCGCCCTGGCCAGCAAGATGTCATCGCTCCCATCCCGGACCAAGACCATGAAGGAGTTGGGCGAGACGCTGAAGAACCTGATCCTCCTTGAGCGCCAGGCCTACAGCATCGACGCCAACCCTGAAGAAGACACCAAAGCACCAGCGGGGCTCGGGCATTTCTATGGAGACTTCGCCAGCAACGCTTAACCCGGCCCTGCGCGACTTCTGGCAAACGCCAGCGCGTAACCGGGTTCTGTACGGCGGAAGGTCATCTTCAAAGTCTTGGGACGCTGCTGGGTTCGCTGTGTTCCTTGCCAGCAACTACAAAGTTCGCTTTCTCTGCACTCGCCAGTTCCAGAACAAGATCGAGGAATCGGTCTACACGCTGATCAAGGCGCAGATAGAACGATTCGGCCTGACCAAGCAGTTCAAGATTCTCGACACTAAGATCGTCCACCGCCGTACAGGTAGTGAGTTCATCTTCTATGGACTGTGGCGCCACATCGACGAGATCAAGTCGCTGGAAGGCGTTGATGTCCTCTGGATCGAAGAGGCGCACAACCTAACCGCCGATCAATGGGTGATCCTTGAGCCGACCATTCGGAAAGAGCACTCGCAGGTTTGGGTGATCTTCAACCCGAAACTGTCCACCGACTTCACCTACAAGCGCTTTGTGGTTAATCCGCCGCCGCAGACCGTGGTACGCAAGATCAACTACACCGAAAACCCGTTCCTGAGCCGGACCATCCTCGACGTGATCGAGGCGGCCAAGGCTGAGGACGAAGACGAGTACGCGCATATCTACCTAGGCGAGCCGCGTGAAGACGATGACGGCGTGATCATCAAGCGGTCGTGGATCCAGGCCGCTATTGATGCTCACAAGGTTCTTGGCTTCACTGCGTCAGGCTTTAAGCGTGTCGGCTTCGACGTGGCGGACAGCGGTAATGACCTCTGCGCCAACGTAGCGGCACACGGTTCTGTCGTTACCTGGGCTGATGAGTGGAAAGGCCAGGAAGACGAACTACTCAAGTCCTGCACCCGGACCTATAACGCAGCCCGTGAGCGCGGCGCATCGGTCCTGTACGACTCGATTGGGGTTGGTGCTGGGTCAGGCGCCAAGTTCAAAGAACTGAATGACGGCAAGCCCAACCCTGTCCGCTACGAGAAATTCAATGCGGGCGGCGCGGTGCATCTGCCTGACAAGCTGTATCAGAAACCTGACATCACCAACGGCGACATGTTCTCGAACATCAAGGCCCAGGCGTGGTGGATGGTGGCTGATCGCTTCCGTAACACCTACAACGCTGTGAAAAAGGGCGAGAAATTCAAGGATGACGAGTTGATCAGTATTGCGAGCGACTGCCCGCACCTGGAAAAGATCATCGACGAACTGTCCACGCCCAAGCGCGATTTCGACAATAACGGTCGCGTGAAGGTGGAGAGCAAGAAGGATCTGGCGAATCCCAAGCGTCCCGGTGGTGCAGTTCCTTCGCCCAACTTGGCAGACGCTTTCGTCATGTGCTTCAGCCCAACACACAAGGCGCCTATGCGCATTTCCGAAGACCTATTGAGGCGCGCCTGATGTTCTGGAGCAAGAAAGAGGCTGCGCCCAAGATCGAGCCTGTCATCGCTGAGCCTGAGCGCAAGGCGATGAAGATCAATGCCGAACTGCTGGCGCAGGCGAGCGCAAAGCCTGCCGAGGCTGAGTTCGTGAGCTACGAGCCACCACATGGCGTAGTGCCTGAAGGCGAGAAAGCAAGCCTGATGGCTATGGACGAGACGCCCTATGCGTTCCTGAACAGCTTTGGTGTAGGCCTTGGCTATCAGGCATTTCCCGGATATCCGCGCCTTGCTCAACTGGCCCTGCTGCCTGAATACCGCAAGATGGTCGCCACCATCGCTGAAGAGATGACCCGCAAGTGGATCAGCCTTCGCTGCATCGGTGATGACGACAAGACTGATCGACTCGATCAACTGGATGCTGAGCTAAAGCGGCTGAACGTCCGCAAGGTGTTCCGCCTAGCTGCCGAGAACGATGGCTACTTCGGTCGCGGGCAGATATACGTTGAAATGAAGATGCCAAGCGGCGGCCTCGCCTCGGAGAATCCGATGGAGCTTGAAGCGCCGCTGTTCCTCGATCCCGCGAAGGTGACAAAGGGCTCTCTCGTCAGCTTGCGATCAATCGAGCCGGTATGGACATACCCGAAGACATACAACGCCGATAACCCGCTGTCGCCGACGTTCTACAAGCCCGACGGCTGGTATGTCATGGCTAAGTCGGTCGATAAGTCGCGCCTTCTGACGCTCATCTCGCGCCCGGTGCCGGATATGCTCAAAGCGGCATATAACTTCGGCGGCCTTTCGCTGATCCAGATTGCTGAGCCCTATGTGAACAACTGGCTGCGCACGCGGGATAGCGTGGGCGACATGGTTCACATGTTCTCGACCTCGGGGATCCTCACCGACATGAGCGCGGTACTCGCTGGCGATAGTGGCCAAGGGCTTCTTGACAGATTGGGCCTGTTCAGCCAGCTAAGGGACAACAAGGGCGTTCTGGCCCTGGACAAGGCGAATGAGGAGTTCTTCCAGTTCAACACCCCGCTCTCGGGATTAGATGCCCTCCAGGCACAGGCCCAAGAGCAAATGGCGTCGATCAGCAGCATTCCGCTGGTCAAGCTGCTGGGTGTCACGCCTTCCGGTCTGAACGCGTCCAGCGACGGCGAGATCAGGGTCTTCTACGACAGCATCCATGCATTGCAGGAAAACCTGTTCAAGGCGCCACTGAAGAAGGTCATCGACCTGGCCCAGCTATCCCTGTTCGGCGATATCGACCCCGACATCGACTTCCACTTCGAGCCGCTATATCAGATGTCCGAGCTTGAACAGGCGCAGATCCGCAAGTCCGATGCCGATACGGACGCGGTGCTGGTGGGTATCAGCGCCATCAGTACCGACGAGGTGCGTGAGCGTCTGGCTGCCGACCCGGATAGCCCTTATCAGTCCCTCGACTTGAACGAAGAGATCGATAACGAGCTGGAGGATGACGATGATGATCCAACCGACAGTCCTTCGCCCGGTTCGGCCTAACGCGGGTGTGCAGGCCTGGTATCGCAAGCGCCTCGACAACGCCGTCAAAGAGATGCAGGACTCGATAGTGTATTGGCTCAAAGCGAACTACCGGGCCGCTGGTCTCGCTGACGGTATTGCCGAGGACGAGAGCCCGGCAATGATGATGCGAAAAGCCATGCGCAAGCTGTCCCAGCGCTGGCAGGGGAAGTTCAGCGACCTCGCCGACACCTTGAGCAAGTCTTTCGCTGATCGCGCCCTGTCGAACTCCGACGTGTCGCTGCGCAACGCCATGGAGGCAGCCGGCGCTACGGTGAAGTTCACCATGACCGCCGAGATGAACGATGTTTATCAGGGCTGCATCGGCGAGCAGGTGGGGCTAATTAAGTCCATCGCCTCTGAGCATCTGAGCGAGGTTCAGGGCCTGGTGATGCGCTCTGTGCAGCGCGGCCGAGATCTTGGCGAGCTGAGCGAAGAACTACAGAAGCGCTACGGCATCACAAAGCGCCGCGCCGCTCTCATTGCCCGCGACCAAAACAACAAGGCCACCTCGGCCATGCAGAGCGCCAGGCAGCGTGCCATCGGCATCAAGGAAGGCATCTGGCGGCACAGCGGAGGAGGAAAGGTGCCGCGCCACTCCCATGTGCAGGCGAGTGGCAAAGCGTTCGACCTGGCCAAGGGCATGTTCATCGATGGCGAATGGATCATGCCAGGCGAGAAGATCAACTGCCGTTGCGGGTGGTCCCCGGTAATCCCTGGCCTCGACTGAGAACACACCCATGAATTTCGAAAAACTGGCATTCGACAGGGCCACCATGCGCCTAGTCGATGTCGACGGTCGCTTGCACGTCAAGGTCAGTCACATCAGCAAGGCAGCGGTTAATCCATACCTCGGGCGGGAAATTCCGAACAGTGAGGCGCTGGGCCTTGAGCCTGACCGGGCCTACCAGCTCCTGCGCGACCCGGGAGAGCTGGCCAAGGCAGTCGGCACGTTCAACAACATCCCTCTGCTGAACAAGCACATAGCTGTCAGTGCTACCGAGCCGCAGAAAGAATCAATCGTGGGCTCGACCGGCACCGATGCCGTCTTCGTTGATCCCTACCTCGACAACAGCCTTGTTATCTGGGACGCCTCGGCCATCGCCGGCATCCAGACCAACGAGCAAAGAGAATTGTCCTCGGCGTATCGCTACGTCGCAGACATGACGCCCGGCGTGTATGAGGGCGTGCCATACGACGGTCGCATGACCGAGATAGTGGGCAACCATGTGGCGTTAGTCCCAGTCGGGCGCGCCGGTGCTGACGTTCTTGTCAGTGATTCATTACCTGAGGAATTAATCCCCATGAAGAAGAGCCAAGCCGCCGCCGCACGCGCGGCACTCGGTGCCCACCTGCAGCCGCAGCTCGCTCAGGACGGCGCGCTTCCTACGTTCCGGGCGCTGTTCGCCAAGCCCACTACCGTCAAGGCTCTGGCTGAGGATGCCGCGAAAGCATTTCCAGATGCCAAGCTCGACGTTGCGGTCCTGACCAAGGCGCTGCAATTCGCCCTCGATGAGGCTGAAGATCCTAAGGACAAGCCTGCCGAGGATGAAGACGACGAGGACGAGAAAGACAAAAAGGACAAAAAGGCTGAAGACGAGGACGACGAAGACGACGAGGACGAGGACGACAAGAAAGCCAGCGACGAAGATGAAGAGGATGACGACAAGGTGGATAAGAAAGCCATGGACTCCGCCCTCAAAGCCGTCGAGCAGAACACTATCAAGCGCATGAACGCGATTCGTGCCGCTGAAGATGATGTCCGCCCACTGATCGGCGCCGTCGTTGCGCAGGACTCTGCTGAGGCCGTCTACAAGCTTGCACTGGATCACGCAAGCATCGATGTGAAAGGCGTTCATCCATCTGCATATCGAGCCCTGGTTAACCTGCACAAGAAGGGCCTGACCAGCAAGCCGGTTCCGCGCATCGCACTCGACGCGGCGTCTGAAAAATCCTTTGCCGAGCGGTTTCCTACTGCTGGCAAACTGAAAAGGGGTTAAGCCATGGGCTTCCAAAACACAATCAATCAACAGCCGGCGCCGGCAGTTGAAGGCGATTTCGCCAGTGCCAACCCGTATGCATCGGTCGTTGCCGGTGATACAGCGCTGATCTCGGGCGCCGCTGGCGTGACTGTCGGTCGTTTTGCCTGGGCTACCGCTGCCGGTGTCGTTTCGAACGTGCAGACCTCCGGCGCGCCTACAGGCTTCGTGCATCGCCACCAACAGGCGTTCATTACTGCCTGGCTGGGTGCAAGCTCGATGCTCATCCCGGCTGGCGTCAACATGGCGCTGATGGCTGCCGGTGACTTCTGGGGTCGTAGCACCACCGTGGCCACTATTGGCCAGAAGGTGTTCGCTTCGATCACTGACGGCACAATCGCTACCGGTGCTGCTGGCGCAACCATCGCCGGATTCATCGAAACCAAATTCACCGTCCAGGCGCCTGCCGCCGTTGGCGAACTCATCAAATTCGGCACTTGGAGCTGATCATGGAAAAAGACTTCGTCAAGGTGGCGTCCGAGTACGGCGTGCACCTCCCGGCTACAGCGGCTTACCTGAAGCCGGAATACGCCAATAACTTCGACTTGGCGATGGACGCCCAGCCGACCATGGTCACCGTCAGCAACGCCGGCATTCCGGCTTATCTGGCCAACTACGTCGACCCCGAGCTGATTCGCATCGTCGTCACTCCGATGAAGGCCGCGCAGATCTTCGGCGAGAGCAAGAAAGGCGACTGGACCACGCTGACCGCGCAGTTCCCTATCGTTGAATCGACAGGCGAAGTCAGCTCTTACGATGACTACAGCAACAACGGTTCGATCAACGCCAACGTCAACTGGGTTCCTCGTCAGAGCTACGGCTACCAGACTGTCACCCGCTGGGGTGAAAAAGAGCTGGAAATGTACGGCTTGGCGAAGATCGGCTACGCAGCCGAACTGAGCACCGCGAGCGCGCTGATCCTGAACAAGTTTCAGAACAAGTCGTACTTCTTCGGCATCGCCGGCTTGCAGAACTACGGCCTGCTGAACGATCCAAGCCTGAGCGCCCCAGTCACTCCGGGGGCGACCGGCACTGGCAGCGGCACACTGTGGTCGACCAAGGATGGCGCAGCAATCTACGCCGACATTTCCGGCTTGCTGTACGCCAAATTGATCGCACAGACCAAGGGCTTGGTCGAGCGCGACACGCCCATGAAACTGTGCATGTCCCCGTCGTCCGAGGTCAACCTGACCAAGACCAACCAGTTCAACGTTAACGTTTCGGACCAGTTGAAGAAGAACTTCCCGAACCTGACTGTTGAAACTGCGGTTGAGTACACCACCGCATCGGGCGAACTGGTGCAACTGATTATCGAGAAGCTCGATGGTCAGGACACCGGCTACTGCTCGTTCACCGAGAAGATGCGCGCCCACCCAGTCATCACCGACCTGTCGGCCTGGAAGCAGAAGAAATCAGGTGGCACCTGGGGTGCGATCATCAAGCAGCCTCTGGCTATCGCTCAAATGTTGGGGGTCTAAATCATGGCTGAGACAGTAGTTGTCGGCTGCAAACTGCCGCATGGCCTGGAAACGACCATCGGCGGCAAGACTGTTCTGCTCAATGGCGCCAACTCGGCGACCATCATAGGCGGCTACGGCCTGACCGAGGGTGTCGACAAGGCTGGCTTCGAGGAATGGCTCATCACCTACGCGGACGCGCGATTCGTCAAGAATGAGCTGATCTTCTCCCAGGCAAGCGTCAAGGAGGCCACAAAGCAGGCTGAAAACAACGCGAAGGAAAAGACCGGTCTTGAAGGTCTTGACCCGAACAAGCCAGCGCCCGGCATCGAGCCTGATCCTGACCAAAAACAGAAGGCGTAAACCATGGGTATCGTCGTCTTCAACGTGGCGGGCTTTCGCGCTCGCTATCCGGAGTTTTCTTCTGTATCAGACGAGCTGCTTCAGGCCTACTTTGATGAGGCGACGATCTACCTCAACAACACCGAATGCAGTCCTGCGCGAGACCTTGCGAAGCGCGCATTGCTGCTGAATATGCTGGTTGCCCATATCGCCGCGATGAATAGCGGCGTCAATGGCGCGGAATCCTCGCCTCTGGTAGGCAGAATCAACAGTGCGACCGAGGGATCAGTCTCGGTGACCACTGACATGGGCGCCGTCTCAGGCTCTGCCGCGTGGTTCATGCAGACCAAATACGGCGCGGCATACTGGCAAGCCACAGTCAACCTGCGGTCGTTCCGTTACATTCCTGGTCGCTCTTATCCAGCGCGAGGGTATTGAAATGGCTGATGGCTCATTTCACGGCGGCGAGGCGCTTCAGAAGTACCTGGACAACATCGCCAAGAATCTGACCAAGGGCGATGCGCTCAAGGTCGGCTTTCTGGAAAACGCCACGTACCCGGACGGCACACCGGTTGCCATGGTCGCCGCAGTGAACGAGTTCGGCGGCACGATTGAAATTCCCGAGCGCACGCAGGACCTGCATTTCAAATACAACGACCGAACTGACGAGATCAGTCATCGCTTTGCTCGCAAGGACAAGTCGAATTTCGTGCAGACGGTGACTATACCGGCGCACAAGATCACTGTTCCGCCCAGACCGTACTTCCGCAACATGATTACGGCGAAGTCTCCCGCATGGGGTTCTGAAATGTCCAGGCTGATGAGGGCCAATGAATACGACGCGGGAGTGACTCTTGCTCAGATGGGGGAGCGGATCAAGGGCCAGCTTCAGCAGTCGATAGTCGACCTTAAAGACCCGCCAAACAAGGCTTCGACGCTTAGGCAGAAAGCTGGCTCAAACCCATTGGTCGACACCGGCCACATGCTGAATTCAGTCGATTACGAAGTGGGTGAAGAATGAATCTGCACGGGATTGTCAGTGGAGCTATCGGCGCAATCAACCCCTTCATCGCTGGCACGATGAAAATCAGCACCGGTTACACGACTTCGCCATCAGGCACGCGCACGCCGACCTATAGCACCTTGGAGGTCAGCGTGCAGATGCAAGCCATGGGTTACAAGGACTTGCAGCAGATCGACGGACTGAACCTGCAAGGCGTACTGAAGGCCGTCTACGTGAAAGGTAATTTCAACGGCGTGAACCGACCCAAACAGCAGGGCGGCGACATGCTGATCATTGGCACCGAAACCTGGCTCATCGTCCAGCCACTGGAAGAGTGGTCGGACTGGTGCAAGTTCGTCGTGAACCTGCAGGTGCCCAAGACATGATCACGACCAGCGTCACCGAAGAAGACCTACTGGCCGCCTTGCGCGGTTTTTTATTGCCTGTCGTTGGGGGTGAGGTCATCCAATCGCAGGACAACGGCGTGCCAATGCCCGCTGGCCCGTTCACGACCATGACCACGATTCGCCTCGAAGGCCTGTCCACGAACAAAGAGATCTGGGCCGACACGGGCGATTCAGCCACCAGCGCCATCAAGAACACCCGATCCAGCCAGTGGACGGTCCAGATCGACGTTTATGGCGATGGCGCCATGGACCGAGCCAACACCGCCGCCGCGCTGGCCCGCACCGATTACGCCTGCATGCAGTTTGCCGCCGCCTCCATCGAGATCCAGCCGCTGTATGCAGGTGAGCCGCACCAGACAACGATGATCAACGGCGAGCAGCAGTACGAGCAGCGCTGGACGTTCGACTTCGCCGCCCAGTTCAACCCGGTCATCACGACTCCCATGCAGTACGCCGAAGAGCTTCACATCGGAATGGCCGAAGTGGCCGCCACCTTTCCACCCGAGGATTGACTCAATGACCATCCCCGTTTCACAGATTGTCCAGGTCAATCCTGGCGTGCTGGCTGCCGCTGGCGCCGCTGTAGATCTAAATGGCCTGATTCTGACGCAGAGCACCTATGCGCCAGTCGGGACTGTGCCCGGCTTCGCACTGCCTGATGATGTTGCCGCCTACTTCGGCGGCGCTTCGGTAGAGAAGGCCCTGGCTGATATCTACTTCAGCGGCTATGAAAACAGCACCAAAAACCCAGGCCTTTTGTACTTCGCCCAGTATCCAGTAGCCCCAGTCGCCGCATATCTGCGAAGCGGATCGCTAGCCTCGATGAGCCTGGAGCAACTCAAAGCCCTGACCGGTTCGCTCAACGTGACCGCCGATGGCGTGGTGAAGACTGCTGCGAGCATCGACCTGTCGACCGCCACAAGCTTCAGCTCGGCAGCCGCCATAATCGCAACCGCGCTGGCGCTTCCCGTCACCTACGATGCGATCAAATCGGCGTTCGTGATCACCTCGAGCACCTCGGGCGCAGCGTCGACTATCTCGTTCGCATCCGGCACTATTGCAGCCGGCTTGCTGCTGACCAGCGCTACCGGAGCCGTAACATCTCAGGGCGCCATTGCCAGCGTTCAGGGTCAGTTCATGGACGCGCTGATCCAAGTGACGCAGAACTGGGCTGGCTTCACTACTGCCTGGGAGCCAGTTACCGCCGACAAAATCTTGTTCTCGGCCTGGACCAACAGCAAGGGCGACCGCTACGTGTATGCTGGCTGGGACAGTGATATCAATGCCAAGGCTGCCGGCAACACAACGACCTGGGGCTACTACCTGCAATCGACAAAATCGAGCGGCAGTATTCCGATCTTCGGTGATGCCACGCATGCGGTATTTGCGCTGTCGTACATGGCCTGCCTTGACTTCGACCGTCTTAATGGTCGTGCAACCCTTGCATTCCGCTCTCAGTCCGGCCTGTCTGCATCCGTCACCAACGCTACAGACTCTTCGAGCCTGATCACTAACGGTTACAACTTCTACGGCGCCTACGCCACCGCGAAGGATGGCTACGTGTTCATGTATCCTGGCTCGGTGTCGGGCAAGTGGTTGTGGGCGGATTCGTATGCCAACGAAATCTGGCTCAACGCCAATCTACAAAAGGCCATGATCTCGCTTCTGCAGGCAATCGGCTCGATCCCGTACAGCGCTGACGGCTATGCATTAGTTGAGGCTGCTTGCGCCGATCCGCTTAATGCCGCCGTGAACTTCGGCGCGATCCGCATCGGCACGACGCTCTCGGCTGCTCAGATTGCAGAGATCCAGAATGCTGTCGGCTCAGATGTCAGTGGCACGATAATCGCAAAGGGCTATTACCTGCAGATCGTTCCAGCCACTGCCGCGATCCGCTCGGCACGCACCAGCCCGTCGATGACGCTGTACTACGCCGACGGCGGCAGCATCCAGAAATTGACCCTCGCGTCGATTGAAATTCAATAAGGGGATTCGCAATGTCGACTATTACTTCAGCGAACTCCGTATTCGCCCTAGCAGTCACCAACCTTTTCCCGTTCCCGCAGAGCATTCAGGGCTACGCATCTGACTCCATGTTTGCCATGGACGCCCTGGACATCGCTGAAACTGTTATGGGTGTGGACGGCAAGCTATCGGCGGGCTTCATCTTTAACTCTTCGAAACAGACGGTATCGATCATGCCGGACTCCCCATCACTGGCGGTGTTCTCGACCTGGCACAGCACCATGCAGACGGCTCGCGATGTCTACCGGGCGAACGGAACAATCATCCTCCCCTCCATCGGCAAGAAGTACACGCTGAAAAATGGGGTACTGACCAGCGGCAAATCCATGCCGGATGCGAAGAAAACCCTGCAGCCGGTCGAGTACAAAATCACCTGGGAACGGGTAACTAGCGAAGACTACAACGGATAAGGCGCCCAACAATGGCTCGTAAAGTTTCGCAATACACGGTGCAAAATGAAGGCCGCGACCTCGGCAAAACCTTCCAAATTACCGAGATGCCCAGCGGCCAGGCTGAGGAGTGGGCCTTGCGCGCGTTTCTGGCAATGATCAAGGAGGGCATCGAACTGCCTGACGACTTCATGGGTGCCGGGATGGCCGGATTGGCCCGCATGGGCTTCACATTCGTCGGGAAACTGCCATTCGACACGGCAAAGCTGCTGCTCGATGAGATGTTTCAGTGCGTGCAGATCATGCCGAACCCGAATGACAAGAGCGTTGTCCGCAACCTGATCGCCGACGACATCGAGGAAGTGGCCACGCGCGTCAAGTTGCGCCTGGCCATCTGGAAACTTCACGTGGATTTTTCAAAAGCCGTCGCGCCCTCGACCTCGGCCCAAGCGTAGGCGGCAATCGTCCCTACGGTTTAGTTGAGTACCTGAACGTCCCCCGCACTATCGCGACTTGCGTGTCTTCCCGTCTGGCAACGCTGCACGAACTTGACACCGTTTACGGCCTTGAGGACATGTGGCGACTGCTTGAGGTGAACACGGTGGACACTCATAACGCCAATATCGCGAACAAGCCCAAGGAATAGCCGTGGCCAACATTATTGATGCGCTGGTCGTCACCCTTGGCCTTGATTCGAGCAATTACCAGAAAGGCCAAAAGGAAGTCGACGAGGGCCTTGACAAGCTCAAGGAGAACGCAGGCTCTACCGCCAAGGAAATGGAACTGCGCGGCAAGCAGGCTGCCGTGTTCGTCAGCGCGATCAAGACCGAACTGATCGGCTTGTTCGCCCTGGTTACAGCCGGCAAGGGGCTGACCAGCTTCATCTCTGATTCGATCTCTGGCACCGCAGCTCTCGGTCGGTTCGCGGCGAACCTGAATATGTCAGCGCGCGACTTGGACGGCTGGGGCAAGGCTGCTGAGTTGTTCGGTGGCACCGCCGAGGGTGTGCGCGGGTCGCTACAGAATATTGCGGGTGGTATCCAGCAGTTCGCCCTGACCGGTGAATCGGAACTGATTCCTATCTTCCGTTCGTTGGGCGTCGCTGTATCCGACAGTTCGGGAAAGGTCCGCGATTACCGCGAGATCATGCTCGACGTCGCCGACAAGTTCAAAGGCATGTCGGGTCAGGAGGCGCTGAGCTTTGGCAAGATGCTCGGCCTGGACGACGGCACCATCACGCTGCTGCGTAAAGGGAGGCAGGCGGTCGAGGACGTCGTTGCGCAGACGACCAAGGCATCTGGCGTCACACAGCAGAGCGTCGAGGCCTCGCAGCGCGTTCAGCGAGAACTGGCCCTGGTGCGCCAGCAGTTCGAGGGCGTCGGCCAATCTATTTACGAATCGCTCGGCCCTGCCCTGGAGATGCTTTCGGGCGATCTCGGCAAGTTCTCTACGTGGGTTTCCGAGCACCGGGAGGAGATTCAGGGCTTTTTTACTGGCCTGGTTACTGCTGTCGAGAAGCTTGCGAAGGTCTTTCGAGAGCTGGACACAGCCACCGACGGCAACAGCACAAAAATCATTGCCGCGACATCGGCGCTGTGGCTGCTCAGCTCTGCCCTGGGCGCGGTCGGCGCCGGCATGAAAGGGATTATTGGGCTCGGCGCAAGCTTCGGCTCGACATTGGCCCTGACCGGTGCCGGGTATGCAGGATGGAGGGCTGGCGAGCAAATCAACGAGCGCCTTAGCGCAGGCACGAAAGACACCATCGGCTCTCTGGTCGCTCACATCGCAGCGCTCCTTGGTGTCAAGGAAGCGCAGGATGCGATTAAGATCAATGAGGGCTTGGCCGTTCCCGGCGAAAGCTCTGTATCTACCGGCACAGTTTATCGAGCGGGCGACAAGACCCTGCCGCGCGGCGTGCGCAACAATAATCCCGGCAACCTAAACTTCGCCGGCCAGAACGGCGCCACTAAGGAAGAAGGACCGAACGGACGCTTCGCCAAGTTCTCAACCATGGAAGAGGGCGTGGGCGCGCTGGTCAAGCAGCTCAGGCGCTACGAGGATCGCGGCGACGATACATTGCGCGCGATCATCAACAAATACGCACCGTCAAGCGAGAACAACACCGGGGCGTACATGAGTACCCTGTCCAAGCAACTCGGTGTTGGGTATGACCAAAAACTGGACCAAAACGACACAAAGCAGTTGATGGCTCTCGTCAAAGGCATCATCAACCACGAAAACGGCTCAGGCTACGTCAGTGACAGCCAGATCAGTGCCGGGGTGCGGTTGGGGGCACGGGCTCGCGCCTCAACTACTAACAACACAGCAAGCACCAGCACCTCGGAAACCACTATCGGCAAGATCGAGATTCACACGCAGGCAACAGACGCCCAAGGCATTGCCAGGGATATCGCGCCAGCACTCGGAAATAGTCTCGCTAATCAAGCAGCAACGGGGGATAGCTGATGTCGCTGATCGACTTTCCAAACGTTCCTCCACTCACTGGCGTGCCGGATCTTCGCCGCAGCGGGTTCGGTATAGCCTCACAGTCCGGCCTGCTGGGAAAGCTGCAGGGGCTGGATTATTTCGGCCTGCTGGACGGCCTGCTCAACCCGGTATGGATGATTATCGACGAGAACGGAAAACCGATTATCACTCCAGATTCGGTAGTAGCGTTTGAGTACAAAGGCGAATCGCGGCTGGCTGGATATCCGATGGAGAAGGGCTCGTTCTCAACCTACAACAAGGTACAGATGCCGTTCGATGCAAGGATGCGGGTTACCTGTGGCGGCAATGGGAAAATGGATCGCTCCGCGTTCCTGGCGACACTTGAGTATCTGAAAGCCTCACTCGATCTGTGCACCATCGTTACGCCAGATCTCTCCTACCAGAGCGTAAACCTTGAGGACTTCGACTACCGGCGCACGGCCACCAATGGTGTAACGCTGATCACAGCAGACCTGATGTTCAAAGAGGTCAGGGAAACCGCCAGCGTTGTGTTCGGTCCGGCAGCTCAGCCGTCAGGCGCAGATACAGCAAGCACCGGAACGGTGAGCCCGGCCAATCCTGCTCCGGCAGTTACCGGCGCTTACAGCTCTCAAGCCAGAATTGATCAACTCAAAGCTGCATTTCCCAATGCAACATTCACTACTACGCCGCCTGGTGGCTTATGAAAGTTGTTCCTCTTTCGGCAACGCCATCGCAGACTTTTGCGGCGGTGCTTGGCGGTCAGAACTGCACATTCAGGATCTACCAAAAATCCACAGGCATGTTTCTGGATCTGTCCATCGATCAGACGAAAATCCTCACGGGGGTGCTGTGCCTAAATCTGGTCAACATCGTCCAGCAGGAATATCTGGGGTTTGTCGGCGGCCTGTTCTTTATGGACATCCAGGGTTTCGACGATCCGCAGTTTGCGGGCCTCGGAAATCGCTGGGTGTTGATGTATCTTGAGTCTTCAGACCTTTAAGCATCAGGGATAGACATGAAAAAGAACGCTGCGATCTTGGTGATCGGCCTGGCTTTGTCGGGTTTAGCTTTTTCTGCGAGCTTCGACTGTAAGTTAGCCAAGTCAAAATCAGAGATTTTAATCTGCGGAGTACCAGAGCTATCTAAGGCTGATGATGAACTTTATATCCTGTACAAAAAAGCCTTTCTGGTATCTCCAGACAAGGACCAATTCAAAAAAGAGTCTAGATCTGCTTGGACAGAAAGAGAAAAAACGTGCATCGATCAAGAATGCTTAGAAAACTGGTTTTTTCGAAGAAAAATTGCATTACTTTCTGTTGTTGGTGACTCTGATTCTAAGTTAGTGAACGAAGATGGAGATACTGATAAAAAATTGAATATTGATCAAGAATCATATTCTCGCCTCAAAGATCAAATTCAGCAGGCTCTAAAAGATCCCGATAAAGTTAAGGTTGTGGAGTGCATGGGGGTCAAGGTTTACGAGGACCCTCAGCCACTCGGCCACCCGCCAAGCGATGCGGAATGTGGCGCTATAAATGCTAAAGCGACTGACGGTTCAGGCCCCGGCCCAACGCTACTACAAGCTAGTTCTGCAGAAATATGCAGAAAGCAAGGGACGGTCATCATGTCTGCTTATGAGGCATATCGAGCAGGATTCCCCGAGTCACAAACGGCAGGCGCGCTTAGCGAAATGCAAACAACTGACACCGCCAGATTATGGGTGTCGAAAGTGGTCGAGGCCATTTATGCAGACAGGCTAAGCGCTCATGTCGACACTGGCGAGGCGTATCGCCAATATCAAGTTGAATGCTCGCAGAATAAGAACCTAAACACCATAATCGTCAGACTCCCGAGAGGATCTGCTGGCGATTAACGAGGTAGTCCAATGTCGTTTAAGTCCCGAGAGATTGATGTCTCATTCCAGATCCCAAAAAACGAAAACGGGGATGGCGAAGACAAAACCTTCAGCTACTCGGGGCTTAGGTGTGAGGCGTCCATCAATAATATCGCCGGAGCATCGCTGAACTCTTTGCAATTTAGGGTTTTCGGGATGTCTCAAAACGTTATGAATGAGCTATCCACGCTAGGAATGAAAATAACGACTACACGAAAAAATATAATAACAGTAGCTGCTAGCAATGATTCTGGAGGAAAGTATCAGGTATTTCAGGGAACAATTTCAGACGCATGGATAGATTACCGAGGCGCTCCCGAGATTTCATTCAATGTAGTGGCGCTAGCCGGATACTACGAACAAATCAAAGCAATTGCCGTGAACAGCTTCAAAGGACCAACCGACGTAGCGACTATTATCGGATCACTCGCAAAATCTATGGGCTTTGCGTTCACTGACAACGGTGTTACAGAGAAGCTTGAGAGCCCGTATTTCGCTGGGTCAGCAATAAGCCAAATGAAGGACTGCGCAAGGCATGCCGGTATTTCTTATGACATTAGTAATGGTTCGGTGCAGATATGGCCAAGCGGTGGCAGCCGAGATTCAGTTTCATTCCTGGTTGCGCCGGGAAAAGGGTTAGTCGGCTACCCTATATTCTCCAAAACCGGGATAGCCATACAGACAGAATTCAACCCTGATATTTTGATTGGTCGGCGCATCGAGGTTCAAAGCTCCATACCGCAAGCCTGTAAAAAAGACTGGTACTGCCAAGTAGCAAGGCATGAAATCTCATCCCAGGTGCCGAACGGTCCTTGGTTCACCTATGCGCAGCTTGCAGGAGAAGGTGTTCATGTCATCACAGGTGCAGCCTAATGATGGCGCCTCGGGGTTACTGAACCTAGTAGCTGGCGCGTCGGATTATGAAGACCAATATTTCCTCATTGGGCAAATGCTTGCCAGGGTCAGAACAACCACCCTAGTCCAAGTCATCAGTTGCACCAACGACGGCGGCGTTTCTCCTGTCGGGCTCGTTGACGTTAAGGTCCTCGTCCAGCGGATGGACGGCGCGGGCAATGTGATCGATGCAGGCACTGTCCACAACGTCCCGTACTTCAGGGTTCAGGGCGGCACGAACGCGATCATCATGGATCCGCAGCCTGGCGACATTGGTTTGGCCTGCATCTCGGACCGAGACATTTCGGCAATCAAGGCCAGTAAGACGGCGGCGGCTCCGGGATCGGTTCGGCGCCACGACATGGCAGATGCGCTCTATATAGGCGGCGTCCTCAATGGCGCACCAGCTCAGTACATCCAATTCACTGACGCAGGGATAAAGCTGGTATCGCCCACAAAGGTGACTATCGAAGCTCCGTCTGGCGCATTCAACATCAATGATATGGAAATCACTGGTGCGACCCTGAAACACAACGGGGTAAACATCGGATCGACGCACACCCACGGCGGCGTGCTTACCGGCCCCGCGCATACGCTTACGCCTGATCCGTAGCGGCAAGCAATTCAAGTATCCGGCCATGAGCCGGTTTTTTAATGCCCGGAAAAAGGCCAAGCCATGCCGAACACACTGCTGCTCGACCAGACAGCCTGGGACTTGATCCTCGATGCGTCGGGAAATATCGCGCTCGCTGGCGAGCCGT
This sequence comes from Pseudomonas agarici, assembly GCF_900109755.1. GTDB lineage: Bacteria > Pseudomonadota > Gammaproteobacteria > Pseudomonadales > Pseudomonadaceae > Aquipseudomonas > Aquipseudomonas agarici. The sequence goes on from NZ_FOAR01000040.1 coordinate 20,856, forward strand.
ATTCGATTGCCCAAGACGTGGCCAGCGCCGTGCGCACCTTTGTCGGTGAATGTTGGTACGACGTATCGCAAGGCCTGCCGTACTTCCAAAATGTCCTTGGCCAGCTACCGCCGCCATCGTTCCTGCGCAAGAAGATCACCGACGCCGCCATGACCGTTCCCAGCGTAGTCAGCGTCGAGGTGGTGTTTGTGACGTTTGAGGATCGCAAGCTTTCCGGGCAAATCAAGATCATCGACACAACCGGCATCGAGTCTGGAGTGACTTTCTAATGACGATCACAACTAGCGTGCCAAGCGTCATCATTGACGGCACCGGGATCACACTGCCTGAAGAGTCGGCGATCCTGGCTGGCGTACAAGCCGATATCAATACGGCTTTCGGCGGCGGCGTCAATCCGGGGCTGAGCACGCCGCAGGGCCAGCTCGCGCAAAGCCTTACCGCCATTGTTGGCGAGAAGAACGACCGAATCGCAGAAGTTGTGAATTTGGTCGACCCGGATAAGTCTTCGGGACGCTGGCAAGACGCTATTGCGCGCATTTATTTTATTGACCGCAATCCGGCAGCGGGCACAGTAGTCACCGGAACCTGCACCGGCCTGGTAGGAACTGTAATTCCTGCAGGATCGCTAGCGCAGGACGTCAATGGCTATCTGTACGCCAGCGTGGCCGATGGCACGATCTCTGCGACCGGTACCGCGCTCATCGACTTTCAGTGCGTCACTGTCGGGCCGATCGCATGTCCTCCTGGCGCGCTGTCCCGCGTCTACCAGCAGGTCACTGGCTGGGACACGATCACCAACGTTTCTGTGGGCACCGAAGGGGTGCTGGTTGAGAGCCGGGCCGACTTCGAGTTTCGCCGCAAGAATTCAGTAGCGGGCAACGCAGTCAACTCCACGCAGTCGGTCTATGCGGCCGTGCTGGCGGTTGATGGCGTGCTCGATGCATATGTGTTTGACAACCCCAAAGGCGTCACGGTCAACACCGGATCGACTAACTACCCGGTTGTTGCCCACTCAATCTACGTTGCGGTTGCTGGCGGAAATGCGACAGACATAGCCATGGCGATCTGGAGCAAAAAGCCAAACGGATGCGACTACAACGGCACGACTAGCGCAGTAATCAACGATATGAACTACTCGCCGCCGCGCCCCGCCTATACGGTTACATGGGTAACTCCAACTGCGGCGCCGATATTCTTCACCGTCGAGATCGCCAACAACGCCGCGCTTCCTTCGAACATCATCCAGATGGTTAGGGATGCCATTGTCGCAGCTTTCAACGGCGCCGATGGCGGCCAGCGCGCGCGCATTGCCTCGTCTATCTACGCCGGTCGCTTCTACGCCGGAGTATCGGCGGCCAACTCAAACGTGCAAATCCTCGCGATTTTGCTCGGAACAACGTCGCCTGGCACAGCTACTTCAGTGCTGATGGGTATTGACCAGCGTCCGACCCTGGACCCGGCCAACATCAACGTGACTTTGGTGTAAGTCATGGAAAACTACAAAGACACGATTCTCAGTCAGTATGCAAACTCGCCGACGATTACGGCGATGATTGATGCCTTCAACCAGTGGATCGACCCCTCAGCCGATATCGACAACTTCTACAGCGTGGTGTGGAACGTCAACACCGCCGTGGGTTTTGGCCTGGATATCTGGGGGAAGATCGTCAACGTTTCCCGCGAATTGCAGATCAGCAACACGCCGGCCTATCTAGGGTTCGACGAGGCATTTACGGTGCCAACGGCAGCTACGGGCGCCCAGCCATTCGGGCAGGCGCCCATGTACAACGGGCCGCTGGCGACTACTACTTACACGCTGGCCGATGACGCTTACCGCAAGCTGATTATGGTCAAGGCGCTGGCTAATATCACTGACTGCACATCGCCTTCTCTGAATGCGCTGTTGCGGTACTTGTTCGCTGGAGAGGGGCGGTGTTACGTCGTCGACACGGGCGGCATGCAAATGCGTTACGTCTTCGAGTTCACGCTCTCTCCAGTCGATCTGGCAATCATGCTCAATTCTGGCGCCATACCGCGTTCAGCCGGCGTTCTCGTTTCTGTTATGCAACTTGACCCCGCCACCACTTTCGGCTTTGCCGAAGCATCCCTGCAGCCATTCGGCCAGGGCGTCTTCTTTTCCAGTTCGGGAATTCAAAATGCAAATTAGCGGCCTTCCCACTCGCGTATCCGTGCCTTTTGCCACTGGCGGCGCAAAGAACGTAATCCCTGTGACCGCAAGTCCAACCCCCGGACTCGCATCGTACACCACCGGATTTCCGGCGCTGACGATGACACCAATCGTCTCGGGGGGTATTCCGCCAACCGGTCAGGACTTCAACGGAATCTTGAACGCGATCACCGTTGCAGTTCAGTGGAACAATGCTGGCGGCCAATATCCATACGATTCTGGATTCTCAACTGCGGTCGGCGGATATCCAAAAGGAGCGCTACTGGCTCGGGCTGGCTTCGACGGGGTTTGGCTCAACCAGATAGATAACAACACGAGCAATCCCGATACAGGCGGCGCCAACTGGGCTTCAATTTCGTTTCAGGGCGCAGATTACGGCATTGACTCCGGCACGGCGAACGCCTATGCCGTGACGTATTCACCAGCGATTGTTTCGGTGAGGGACGGGCAGACTCTCAAGTTCAAGGCCTTGAACGCAAATACCGGAGCCAGCACCTTCAGTCCCAACGGGCTGGCAGCGGCGCCAGTTTTGGGTGGGGCTCATGCCGCGCTTCAGGGCGGCGAGATAATCCCGAGCGGCGATGTTTGGGTGCAGTGGAACAGCTCCATCGGCGCTGGCTCGTGGATATTGATCGACAGTACAGGCGGAGCAAATCAGGTCGCGCCCGCTACAAAGAGCCAGCAAGCAGTCAGCGCCGGGCAGATTCAAGCTCAGTCTCTCACCGCATTCACCACCACCGGCACCGCCCCATCATTCACACTAACACCTTCTCCCGCTATCACTGCGTATGCAGTCAACCAGCGGTTCCAGGTGAAGTTTCATGCAGATGGCGCAGGGTCTGACACGATCAACGTTTCCGGCTTGGGGGCGAAGAATCTCAAGCAGTACGATTCCAGTGGCAACAAAATCTCGGCAGTGATTCAGGGGCAGTTGACGGATGTTGTATATGACGGAACTGATTTCGTCATGCTTGATGCGTTACCGGGAAACTCACAGGCTACTGAGACTGTGCTCGGCAGCGTTAAAATCGCAACCCAGGTCCTAGTCAACGCAGGACTGAACGACATGGATGCTGTCACCTCGCTTAAGCTTGCGCAGAAGGATGCGTATGAAACGGTGGTTTCCGACTGGACGAATATAAGCATTGGCGGACAGATTGTGGTCAATCACCCATGGGGGGTTATCCCGCAGCTGGCGACCTTGGAAATGAAGTGCATTGTGGCGAGCAACGGGTACGCCGTGGGCCAGGAGTTTCCAGTTTCTATGCATGGCAGCGCTGATGGCGGATCTAGCTCTACAAGCTCACCGACTGGCGTCTATTGGACGACTACGCAGGTCACTGCGCGGATGGGCGCGGCCAGCCCGATGATTATCGCCAATCCAACCAGCGGAGTATCTGTCGTCACAGGAGCGGGAGCAAACTTCCAAATTCGTCTGAGGGTTAAAAAATGACCGAAATTAATGAAAACCAAGAAACGCCGTTCTGCAAGCTTTGCATGACACCAGACGGATCGTACCTGGGCATGTTTTGCGGCGGCGATCCTGCCGTAGATTGGATTATCGCTCCGTCCACGCCACCAGACTCTCGTCAAAAGTGGGACTTTGTAAATGAGGCGTGGCTGCCTGTAGTGCTAACGAACGCCGAACTTTTGGAACACAACTCCAAACTGCTTTCCAATCTCACCGGCGAAGCTATCGCACAGCGAACGGCGCTGACAAATCGCGTAGCAACCATCAAAAGCGCCATTCGCCTGGACATTGCGGAGGCCGCAGAAGTTGCAGAGCTTCCCGTGCGGGAAGACCAACTGGTGTCGTGGGAGAAATATGTGATTTACCTCGGGCGAGTTACACAACAGCCTGGTTTTCCAGCTTCTATTGATTGGCCATCTCCACCAGATCCAGCCCCAATTCCCTGAAAGCAAATGGCCGCCGAGTGCGGTTTTTTAGTCTGGAGAAACGCATGCCGATCACAGAGCAGCA
>NZ_FOAR01000008.1:0-204901 GCF_900109755.1 Pseudomonas agarici
CCTGCACGAAAAGGCTTTCGAGCGGATGGAACAGCGAATGCAGGCGCACCCCGAAATGATGGTCAGCCGAAGATCCATCGTCGAGCATCCCTTCGGCAACCTTAAACAGTGGTTATTTGGCAACGCTCGCTTCTTACTGCGACAGCTTGAGGGCACGAGGGCTGAAATGGCCCTGGCGGTGAACGCCTACAACCTGAAAAGAGCGATTAACGTGCTTGGCGCACGTCAGTTGATGGCGTTGATGGGCTGAAAAGCCTTTTTTCGTCTGCTGTGAGCACAAAAGCAAACGCCCCGAACAAGTCGGGGCGTTTGCTGGAACCACCATTAGTGTGTTTTCACACAGTCTGAAAAGGCGGGTTTCTCGAGGGGCCAGAGATTTTTGAAACGCTCTCTGAAATCTAATCTGGCTCCACAACCTGGACTCGAACCAGGGACCCAATGATTAACAGTCATTTGCTCTACCAACTGAGCTATTGCGGAATAAGACGTATGTTACTGATATAAAAAGAGAAGTCAATACTCTCAAGCAGACTGTCCAGGAGCCTCCGGGATCTGCCGGGCCCGGCCAGTCAGCAAGTGGCGTGGCCCAAGATATAACGCGAGTCGCCACTGTTGGCGCGGTTACTGACGATCCAGCCCGTCATATCGACCTCTGAAAGGATACGGTGGCAGCGATTCCTGTAACAACCGCGCCTCGGGACGAGCCAAGCCCTTGGCGCGTCGATTAACGGCTTTCATGATCGCCTGCTCCAATTGCCGGCGTCAGCGCCATCCAGCGAAGATCGGTAACATAAAGTTCATACAGCAACGATAGCATTGTGCCTTCACTTTATCCGACGGCCTCAGCATGCGCGCAGAAACCTTCTCCTTCATGCGTCCACAACCGCCCAAGGATCACCGCTGCGCTGGCGATCTCTGCACGCCAGTGCCAGCTATCGACTGGAGCAGTACCAACGCCCTGGTCATGGAAACCTTCAGCTCACAGAAGGAGATGGTCTGCTTGGCGGTGCTGGAAGATGAGCGGCCTATCGGCCTGATCAACCGCAACATTTTCCTGTCGATGATGAGCAAGCCGTTTCACCGTGAGCTCTACGACAAGAAAAGCTGCATTGCCTTCATGGATAAGGAACCGTTGATCGTCGATGCCGGTATGAGCATTGAGGAATTGACCTTCAAGACCGTGGAGTCTGGTGAAAAGACCCTCGCGGACGGTTTCATCATTACCCGCGACGGCCAGTTCGCCGGGCTGGGCAATGGCTTGCAATTGATGGCCGTGGTCGCCGCCATGCAGGCCGAGAAAAACCGCCAGATCATGCTGAGTATCGAGTACGCGAGCGTTATCCAGCGCTCGATGCTGCGGGCCTCGCGCGATATGTTGAAGTCGACCTTGGAGGACGCGGTCCTGTTGTGGGAGCCGCGAGATGTGGTCGGTGGCGACTTCTATCATTTCTGCGCCTACCCCAATGGCTGGTTCGGGGCGATTGCCGACTGTACCGGTCACGGTGTTCCCGGTGCCTTCATGACCCTGATTGCCTCCTCATCGCTGACCCAGGCTCTGGTTCAACTTGGACCCTGCGATCCCGGAGCGCTGCTGTCGGCGGTGAACCGAAGAGTCAAGGAACTGCTGGGCCAGGTCCAGAGCGGCAACGAAACACCCGAGTCCGACGATGGCCTGGATGCCGCTTTCCTTTGGTTCGACAGTGCCAGCCAGACGTTGAGCTTTGCTGGCGCGCGTATGTCGCTGCATGTCCTGCCACCCGACGCCCAGCAGATGCAAACCCTGGCGGGGCAGCGCGTCGGCGTCGGTTATGTGGACAGCGCCATCGACTATCAATGGCCGGTGAGCCGTGTCGTGTTGACACCCGCGAGCCTGGTGTTCATCGCGACCGATGGCCTGACCGACCAGATTGGCGGCCCGCGTAACATCGCCTTCGGCAAGAGCAAAACATTCGAAACGATACTGCAACACCGCCATCAGGCGACAAGCGTCATCTGCGAAGCCCTGCAAAGCACGCTGGCCAGTTGGCAGGGCGAACAAACCCGGCGTGATGATCTCACCCTCTTCTGTGCGCGTCTTGGAAACGAATCATGATCAATTCGAATGTTGCCCAACCCGACTGCCATTTCTTCGATTTGGCCCAACAGCGCAATGTCATTTTCTATCACATGGGTTATTTCTCACACACCATCATTACGGCCATGGCCGAGGTGGTTCGGCTGCAGTTGGAAATCTCGGGGGTAAACGGACCGACACGACGCAAATTGTTTTCCTCCTTCGTCGAGCTGTCGCAAAACATCATTCACTACTCCTCCGACTCGCTGCCCATGGAGCGTAGCGAAGAGTCGTCGCTACGCCAGGGCGCGGTATGCATCAGTACAGAAGGTGATCGACACCTGATGCTCTGTGCCAACCCCATCGCCACCCAGGACGTCGGCCGTCTGCGTGAAAAGCTGGAACCGCTGCGTAACATGTCGCTTGAAGAAATCAAACAGGCTTACAAAGTCACTCTGCGCGCGGAAACTCCCGTGCAGAGCAAGGGAGCAGGCCTGGGTTTTCTGACGATGGCACGCGACGCCTGCGCACCACTGGAGTTCGATTTTCAGCCCAGGGCGGGCGAGCCGGAAACTACCTTGTTCTGCCTTAAAGCCACCATCTAATTCAGAGGGCTGCAATCACCATGGATAACGTCTACATCGCAGCAACCGCCACATCGCCGGAAATCCACTTTCGTTTCGATCAGAACCTACTGACCATAAAAGGCGAGTCCTACCCGGAAAATGCCGCGGCCTTCTACGCCCCGGTCTTGCAGCAACTGCGGACCTACCTCGGGTCCCGCGAGGGCACCACTATCGTCGTCCACATTGCGCTCGCCTACTTCAACAGCTCCAGTACCAAGATGCTGTTCAGTATCTTCGATGCACTGGACAAGGCCGCCCAATTGGGTAACGAGATGCAAGTAAACTGGTATCACGACGAAGAAGACGAAACGATTTTCGAGTTCGGCGAGGAGCTGAAGGCCGACTTTACCTCCATCATTTTCAACGACCACGCAACCACTCTCCAATGACTTTGCGAGAAGGATGATCAGCATGACCGCTTCAGCCACTTGCGCTGGCGCACAGGATGAGCATGTGCCGGACCTGTTCAAGGATGAAACCGACGCCCTTGAACACGCCCGTTCCACTCTGTTCCTGACTGAAGCTGACGCACCGATGTACCGCCAGGCACTCGACGAGCTGACCGGTCATTTCGAGCGGCTCATGCGCGAGACTCGCCGCCTGATACGACGAAGCGATCGCGCCGAGCGTGAAATGAACACGCTCAATACCCAGTTGCAGACCCTCGCCCGGCAACTCGAGTACCGCGCCACCCACGATGCACTGACCGGAGTGTTGAACCGTGGCGCGGTTATCGACCAAACCGTACAGGCCTTGCAGAAAACCGGAGCGGTAATGGTGGTGCTGGATATCGACCACTTCAAGCAGGTCAACGACGAGTTCGGCCATCCCGCGGGCGACGCGGTGATTCAGGGCATCGTCGGTTGCCTGCGGCGGATTGTCGGCACCGGCGGATTCATTGGTCGCGTGGGCGGAGAGGAATTTACCGTGTTGCTGCCCTCCGGAACGCTCGAGGAGGGCCTGGACCTCGCCGAGAGCCTGCGTGACACGATTGCCTCACACGTCTTTGGCCAGCCGGTAAATCGGCGGATCACCGCGAGTTTCGGCGTCAGCGCCAGCCCCATCGGCACCCGTTTCGACAGTGCCTATGGTCGGGCGGATGCCGCGTTGTACCGGGCCAAGCGCTCTGGCCGCAATCGCGTCGAAGCGGCGCCGACAGACGCTGATGTCTGCCCCACGGAGTCCATGGCAGAAGGCGACCCGCAACGTCTTTTCCCTGCGCTGATCAGAGAGTCGAGCGGTTGAGAGCGTATTGACTGCCCGGAGCCGCTGACGGCACGCGCGGCGAACTTGGCATCGAACGCCTCAGGATACCCGCTCGTAGCCGCCCATCACGCCCTTTTTTGACAGTACCCACTGCCACAACTGGATATCCCGAGCCCTGAACGCCCCCGCGCAGGACAGCAGGTAATAGCGCCACATGCGATAGAAACGCTCACCCATCTGCCCGGCGAAGCGCGGCCAGGCCGCTTCGAAATTCTCCCACCAGGCCATCAGGGTCTTGTCGTAGTCGGCGCCGAAGTTATGCAAGTCCTCGACCACGAACAGACCGTCGACGGCATCGCCGATCTGGCCAATGGAAGGCAGGTCGCCATTGGGGAAAATGTACTTGTCAATCCACCGATCGGTAGTGGAGTGGCGGCGGTTCTTGCCGATGGTGTGCAGCAGGAACAGTCCCTCATCCTTCAGGCAGCGCTCGGCGGTTTCCATGTAGATGCGATGATTCTTGCGCCCGACATGTTCGAACATGCCAATACTGACGATGTGATCGAACTGCTCGTCGACATCACGATAGTCCTGCAGACGGAACTCCAGGGGCAGTCCGACATAACGCTGACGTGCCCACTCGGCCTGGTCGCGGGAGATGGTCACTCCGACACATTCGACACCATAGTTCTGCGCGGCATAGGACATGAAGCTGCCCCAGCCACAACCGATATCCAGGACCCGCATGCCCGGCTCCAGGCGCAACTTGCGGCAGACCAGATCGAGCTTGGCGTTCTGTGCTTCGAGCAGGTCATTGGCCTCGCGCCAATAGCCGCAGGTGTAGGTCATGCGCGGATCGAGCATGCTCGCGTAGAAATCGCTGCCCAAGTCATAATGTTGCTCGCCGACCTGCCAGGCACGCTTGCGGTTCTGTAGATTGAGCAACCTGGCCCGCGCGGCGTGAAACAGCATGGCCATAGGGTTGATCCCGTCGGCCAGGCCCGAACGCATCAGGCGGGCAAAGAATTCGTCTAGCTGCTCGGCGTCCCAGTCGCCGTCCATGTAGGCCTCGCCAAGGCCCAGACTGCCTTCGGACAACGCTCGCTCGGGAACTCCAGGCCTGTTCAGCTGCATGTCCCATGGCGCGTTGCCATTTAGGTACAGGCCCGCTTTGCCCAACAGCTTCTCGGCCAGCCGGTGGGAGCTACTGTGAGAGGTATTCTCGGTGGAGACACTGGATGTACTGGAGGAAGGGTTGGCTAATGAATCTTCACACTTTGACTGCATCCTGAATCCTTACTTCTTGCTTGCACTGAAGTGGACAGCGAGGCCATTGTTCAAACCATCGACGCAGGCGCTCAAGGTTGACTTTCGAAGCTTGACAGAGCTTAAGTCGAGGCTTCGGAACAAGACAAATCAGGATTTGATAAAAGTGCTTTGCAGATTTTGTAATAATTTGCAACACAACCTGGCTAATCAATCTCGGCTCTACAAGCCCTCGGCCTGCGTAGCCGTTCCTCGCCATAGTGGGCTATGACGATGAACTGGTAGCATCCGAACTTGAGCCAGGTCACCAGGGCGGTGAAGATTTCAAAGGCCCGGTATCAGGTGAGTCCCCAGGCTGATCCACTTAGGTGAACAGCATTGCAGGGAATATCCGGGCCTCTTGTTCGTGCGGCAACAACCGTGCTTATTTAGCACGGCCTTTGTAGGAGCCGCCTTCACGGGTATCGATCTCGATCATGTCGCCGATTTCGATAAAGTCAGCTACCGACAGCTCAGTGCCGTTCTTCAGTTTGGCCGGCTTCATCACCTTGCCGGAAGTGTCACCGCGAGCGGAACCTTCGGTGTAGTCAATTTGACGCACGATGGTGGTCGGCAGTTCCACGGAAACCAGACGACCCTCGAAGAAGACGGCTTCGCAGACGTCGGTCATGCCTTCTTCCACGAACGGCAGAACCGACTCGATGTCTTCGGCGTTCAACTCGTACATGGTGTAATCGGTGGTGTCCATGAACGTATAGGAGTCACCGCTGATAAAGGACAGGGTGGCTTCTTTGCGATCCAGGATCACGTCGTCCAGTTTGTCGTCCGCACCGTAAACGGTTTCGGTCTTATAACCGGTCAGCAGGTTTTTCAGCTTGGTCTTCATGATCGCGCTGTTACGACCGGACTTGGTGAACTCAGCTTTCTGAACCAGCCAAGGATCGTTATCGATACGGATCACGGTACCGGGTTTCAGTTCTTTACCAGTTTTCATTGCGAATATCCGAATTTGGATGGGATGTACAAAAATCTAGGCCGCGTATCATATCCATTTTCTATTAAACTCTACCAGTGCCGTGGCAAGATCAGCTTGAGAAGCCTGTTCCAAACACCAGTGTTCGGCGTGCTCCGTCAGTTCACGCTCGTTGCGCAGCACCGCCGACCAGCTTTGGCTCAGGTCGTTTCCACTGTTCCACGCCTGCCACCAATCGCTGAAAGCAGCCAGGGCCGGCTCGGATAGACCTCGAGTGTACAACGCCAGAAACGCTTCCAACTTGTCCAGATGGATATCGCCCTCCTGCCGGTAGATATGCCAGAGTAGTGGCCGACCGGCCCATTGCGCACGGATAAACGAATCTTCGCCACGCACTGCGTTGAAATCGCAGCTCCAGAGCAGGCGGTCATAAGCCTGTTGGGGGACAAACGGCAGTACCTGCACCGTCAAGGCTGCGCGGGTCTCGACCGCTCCGACCCGCAGTTGCGCGCATCCCAGCCAACGCTGGACATCCGCCAGCACCCGACCTTCGGGTACTAATAGTCGAGTCGGGCGGCTATCGGCCGCCAGGGCTTGGAGCCAACTGGCCACGCTCGCGTTCTCGTAGGCGAACAGGGAGATCAACCGTTCACCGTCCGTCGGATCGACCCCCAAACCGCGCAGGAACTCCCGGCGTACCGTGGGATCGGCCTGGAAAATCCGGCGTTGCTCCAACAACCCCGCCTCACGAAGCAATCCGCCGGTCCCTGGCTGAAATCCCGGGAAGAAGAAAAACTTCTGCACTTGTTGGTACTTGACCGATGGCAGGCCGTGGCAGCCGACAATCCAGTCCTCGGCGCTCAGGTAATCCAGGTTGAGCCACAACGGCGGGGTCTCGCGCCGGGCCATCGCTTCCATATAGTCGTGAGGCAACTGGCAGGCAAAAGCTCCGATCACCACATCCGCCGCCTTCGCTGGCGGCCATGGGTTCGACCAGCGACGCACCTCGACGCCCTCAAGGACCTGCTGCGCGCGCGCGGTGTCGACCTCCGGACAAAGCCGCTCGAAGGCCCGCAGATCGTCTACCCACAGGCGCACGGTCAACCCATGTTCGGCTACCAGTTGCCGGGCCAGGCGCCAGGTCACGCCGATATCGCCATAGTTGTCGACGACGGTGCAGAAAATATCCCAGTTGGCCGCCATGCACGGGCTCCGTTTGGCAAAGCTGTCGATTGTCCGCATAAATCCCCCTGCGCAGAAGAGCCGACGTCGATTAATCTTCATGCGACAATGGCATCCCGCAAAGAATCGCCCGCCGGAGGCTGCCATGCCTGATCGCCCACAACCGCATCGCCGCTTGCCTGTCACGCTCAATCCGCTGCAGTTGACTGCCAGCATCGCGCTGGGCATCTGGCTCGGCGTCCTCGCACTGGCCCTCAGCGCCTGGCTGGTCGCCAGGTTCTTCGTGGCCCAGCCGCTGGCATCCGTCGCCGAGGGCGTCCGGCAAATCAGCCAGCCCTCCCCGCTTGTCGCGCCACAAGCCCCTGGCGACTCGACACAGATGTTCGAGCAATACACCGAAAACCTGCGCAAGAACGAAGAACAACAGCGTCTGGACCAGGCTCGCAACAGCTATCGCAACTTGTCCAATCCGAAGTGTCAGTTCTGGTTGCAGCAAGACCAGACCGCGCCCAGCGACAAGAGCCGGGCCAACGTGCTGCAGTTGTGCAATTGAGCCGCCTGCATAACCTGGACAAGCGGGCGCTGCACCAGCGGATCATCAGCACCCTGACGGTCGATCTCGATGTCCTGCAACGGGCGGCGCAAACCGCTTACGAAGCCGCGACCGACAAAGAAAACATCGCCGAAAACAAGTACGACACACGGGGTTTGGAAGCCTCGTACCTGGCGACCGGCCAGGCCCGGCGTGTCAAGGAGATCCGCCAGGCCCTCAAGCAGTGCCAAGAGCTGACGCTGCGCCCCTACGACGAAAAGGCAGGTATCCAGCTTGGCGCCCTGCTGAGCCTCGCGGCCGAGAGCGGCAGTGAGCAACTGTTGTTCCTGGCCCCGGATGCCGCTGGCCTGAGGATCGACTGGGAGGGGCGCACGATCACCGTGATCAGCCCGCGCTCACCGCTGGGCCAGGCCCTGCTGGGCAAGTTCAACGGTGACGAGGTATCGATCAGCGTCGGTGCGGTCCTCCAGACCTACACCGTGACCGAAGCCAGCTAACGCCTTACTTGGTAGTCGCCATCAACCGGTTGACCTCGCTGCGCACCATGCTGGTGTATTCCGGCGGCGACAGGGTGTCGAGTTCCGCGCGTACCCACTCCGCCCACTTACCCTTGCGCTTGGCGCGCTCGCCAAACAGGCGTGCGGCCTCGCCCTTGGCCTTGCCCAGATTGCTTTGCCAGAGGTCGAACAAGCGGGATTTCTCATCCTCGATGGCGGCACGTTCGACCATGGGCTTATTAGCCAGATTGAAGCTCATTGAAAAATCCTGCGGTACGAATAGGGCTCTATCTTACACCCAGTGGCCTGTGTGGTTAATTCTGTCAGTCAATTTCGGATCACCGAGATGCCCGGCGCGAGAATTTTGCAACTTTCCCCGATCCGACCGACTCCCATCATGCAGAGCATCATTCACTTGCAAGGAATATCGCCATGGCCCGTAAATCCGCCACACAAACCGCCGAAGACCAGATCAAGGACCAAGCCTTCAGCGAGTTGCAGGCACTGATCCAGGACTCGGAAAAACTGTTGAAGGACAGCGCATCCCTGGTTGGCGAGGAAGGCGAGAGCCTGCGCGCCCAGGTCAGCCAGAAACTCAAGCAGGCCCTGGGCTCGGTGAGTCATGTGCGCGAGAACACCCGGCCCGTGGTCGAAGCGACCGAAACCTATATCGGCGGCCATCCGTGGCAGACCGTGGCGATTAGCGCCGGCTTCGGTCTGGTGATCGGCCTGCTGCTGGGGCGACGCTCTTGATCCGCTGGTGCGGTTTGGCCCTCGCCATCCACGGCGTGCACGCGCCCAGCACTATCTAACACCGCACAGCCTACCCGGCCCCTAACCTCTGTGTTCTTCACGGGCGCTGTCTCGCTCCGGCGAGACTCGCCCATCGTTTTCACGAATGAAGGCACAGAACATGTCCGATACCTCTTCCATCTATTATTTGTCCCAGGCTTTGGAACTGCGTGACACGCCCAGCGAGCTGGAAAAAAAACTGGGCATCGAGACCACTGATCGCAACTGGCTGAGAAATCTGTTTCTTTCCAACCAGGAGGCCCGCCAGGCACTCGACCCGTCAATGTCCGTCGACAGGCTCTGGCTGCTGGTGCCAGACATCCCCCCGGTCGACCTGGCCGGAGCCTTTCTGGTCAGCGGCAATCGCCGTCACCCGGCCTTTCTGTATACCCCCGCTTCAGGCCTGGAGCGATTCGATACACCCGGGCAGGCGGCCGCCCTGTTGCTCAAACGTTTGGGCGTTGCCGCGCAACGCGATGAACTGCTGTTCTTCGTCGCACTCAAGATCAAGTCGCTCATCCAGCAGGCCCAATCGCCGCTCTTGTCCTCGGACCCCCTACAGGGCGCAGTGCTGGATGATCGTCGCCAGTCGATCGAAAGAAGCCTGGATCACAACCTGGCGAGCCTCAATGACGAGTTGCTCAAGCTACCCAGCCTCACTCCGCTGCTCGGCCAACTGCTCAGGAACCAATTGGGCACGCAGATGAGCCACGTCAACCTCAATGCCCTTACGGTGATCAATCATGTGCCCTCTTCACTGCACGAGACGGGCGCGCCACTCCCGCTCAATCCGGTCTCGACCCTGTTGTTGAGTGACGCCCTGCTGGAACACTACAACCGGGGCGGCTGGGTAGCCGGGCAGTCGAGAGAGTTCATCGCCCCCGGCTATGCGTCCTCGGCCGAGGACAAGCTGATCTGGGAAAATGCCATCGAGCATGCTTCCAATGACTTGAACAATCACCTGAGCAGCACGCTGCAAGCCTTCTGGAACGACGCCGTCGACAACGGACAGACACGTCGGGAGTTTTTCATCGAGGTACTGGGCACGCGCTTCAGGGCTGAGTTGCTCAAGCAGGAACTGGACTGGAACGTCATTACCCCGCAGCAATTCGAATGGCTGTGCAGCCTCTACCCACGGGATGACTCGAAGCTGCATCAAACCGTACTCCATAGCCTGGCCGTCGAAACGAGTCGAGGCGCGACGGTACACCCCAGCGCCTTGGTCATGCGCAACGAGCATGACACCTCGTTCTTCCTCTACTGCGCCACGCGACTGCGGACATTCGAAAGCGAGGCCTCGCTGCTCGATTGGGCCAAGACACAACTTCACAGCTCGGACCGGGACGATGAGCTGTGGCACAGCCTGTCGCTGCACGAGCGCGCCACGTTGAAGTCCTCGCAGATCACCCGCATCACGTTGATACCGGGTCCCTCATCAGTCTTCGAGAAGCTGTTCGATGACATACTCGTCAAGCAACGCGATAACGTCGAGTACGTGCTGGCACGCTATCGCGCGAGCAACGGCGCGTTGGCGCTCGGCGCGGCGTTCGAGAATGCACTCGATATTCGCGCCTTGATCGATCCGGGCTTGCTCTCACTCGACGACCAGGGCCGATGGAGCCATCGACTGGACCTGGTTGTCCGCGAAGCACCGGCGTTTCCCGACCTGCATCAGGGCCTCTCGCCCACACTGGACACCGTGAAATACCAGTTACGAAGCCTCAACGAGCTCAAATCCACCCTTGCCCGTGGTTTAAAAAAACGCCTGACACTCAGCGCCTTCGTGCAGAACGAACTGTCCTGGGAATTGAACCGAGCCCACCTGCCCCTCGTGTCCTGCGCCAACCTCTACATCAACCGCTATGCGTCCGCGCTTCCCAACCTCGGGGATACACCGTTGACACCTGAAAGTTCGCTGAGCGTCGTGGAGCATTTCCTCGAGCGCCTGGCGAAGCGTGCGCAGGCACTCGCCCCAGCCACAAACCTCGGCCTGTTCAGCAAGACCGACGAGGGTAGCTGGGCACGCATCGCTAGCCTGGACATCGCCGGGTTGAATAGGATCATCGAGAAAGTATTGCCAGACTTCCACGGGCACTACCTGCGCCAGCAACGCTCTGTGTATGGCGAGCTGTCCGCTCCCCTGGACGAGGCCGTGACGTTCGGACTGCGGCGCGAAGCGCAGCTCAAAGCGCTGCAAGGCAGCTTGGGCAAAACCGATCTGGAAGTGCTCAATTGCGTTCTCGACAGCCATCAAAGAAATCTGCGCAACGGCTTGCGCGGCTTCATTCCAGATGCTTTTGCGCTGACCCTCAAGACTGATGCGACGGCAGTTCCGATCAGGCTGCACAACTGCTTCCTGCTGACCGAGCGAGGTGGCCTGAGCGCCGAGCACTCCGGGGCCACGTTGCTATGGACGCCGTTTCAGGGCGCGGAAACCTTCCCCTCGTTTCATGACGCCAAAGTTGAACTCCATCGGCGTTTGCACAGCCCCGTGGAGCGCCTGGCGCTGCTGGATAATATCGCTCGCAGCGAACGACCCTCGAATTTACCCGCGCAAAATCAGAACGAGAATCATCGCCCCTACCCGACCGTGGAGTTTGAGCTCATTCAGAGCGGTTTTCGGGGTGACCGTCAACACTCACTGATCGACAAGGCATTAGGTGATCTGAGCCATGCGCTAGCGTCCCCATACTCGGGAAAAAATCTCCATCGCTACCTGCAGTCCTGTCTGGAGGCCCACTCGACGATAGCCCCTCTTGAGAGAGCCATCCTGGCCGCGGAAAACGCCGCCCTGCATCTGGCTCTGCCGCCCTGGTTGGCTGGCACCACGGGCCGTCGCCAGTTCGCCCTGGCGAGCCTGCTCGACCGCTACCGCCAACACGCCGCCACGACAGATGACTATCACCAGGGCCTTCCCGATATCCGCGACAACGCCAGGACCAAGGTCATGAGCCTGCTCTCGCGGGATTTTCCGACAGCCCGACTCGATCCCGACACCATTAGCATCTCGCTGAGATTGCGTAATGTCACCACCCTGGAGTCACTGACCGACTTCGCCCTGCGACACTTTGACGATATCGACAGCAGTTCGTTGATGATTCGCTCGCTGGAGGGCGTACTGCCTAGTGGACTGACAGTCGATCGCCTGAAGACCCTGGTAAAAGAGACCGCTATTGGCAATCACTTCGCCAAAATACTCGATTCGTTCCTGACCGGCGGCAAAGACGCCATGACCCAGCGCCGACCGGCTTTTGGCAGGCACTTCTACTGGCAGGGACTGATGCACGCCTTCACCCAGGTGATTGGCAATACCCTATCCGCCGTCGCCCACGGTTTTATCAAGCATCTGCTGGCAATGCCGGATGGTATGGCCAGGGAGCCCTTGAACGGACGCAAGATCGAGCTTCGTCCGCTGGAACTGATCAGTAGTGCGAACGCGGACGCGAGCGTCGACCCTGTGGCGGGCTTCTATCTGATCGGACCGAGCCCCGACGAGCCGGGTCCACAAATCCTCTTCATCCCTCAAGGCAGCTCGCCGGTTTTCAAGGAATATGCCGATCAGGCTGCCTTTATCCTCGACCTCAATACCTCCAGCGACCTGCAACAACGGGTACTCGAAAGGCTCGCCCACCACAAGCGCGCACATTATGCGCAGCAGGTGTTCGCGGCGCAGCGGGCTATCGTGGCGATCAGCAACCACCCCTTGCGGGGCAATCTCTTGCATCGACTCTACCAGGACGCCGTCGCGCTCCCGAAGGGCATGCTCGATCAACAGGGCGTGCAGGACCAACACCTGACCTGGCGCAACGCGCTGTCTTGGCTTGAGAGCGGTCTTTACCAGGGAGAAAGCTACCTGCTGGGCAGGTTGCGCTTGCCACTGGTCATCTGGCAAACGCTGCCACAGCTCAAGGATGCCGCGGACAAGCTCTGGCAGGGCCGCTGGAGCGAGGCGATCGAAGAGTTCGTCGTCAGCCTGGCGCAACTGGCCGTGGCGCGCAAGGGATGGGGTGGGCCGGACATCGCCAGCCTCACCCCGGCGAACACCGCACAGGTCGTCGAGTCCCCCTTTCCCGAGTCGCCCTGGCAAGACAGCGGACTGACGCCTGGACAAAAGCGCAAGATCCTGGATCACGAAGCCCATGAGGTTTCGTTGCAGGATATGACTCTGGATCAGGTCACCGGGCTGTACCGCGATGCGACGACGCAGCGGGTATTCGTCGCTGTCGGTGGAAGAGTGTTCCAGGTACAGCAAGACCAGCGAGGCTGGCGCATCGTCAAGGACCAGGCCCTGGGGCCATGGCTGAAACAAGACGTGGACAAACGCTGGTCGTTCGACCTGAAAGAACGCTGCATCGAAGGACCCTTTCAATGAAACTGTTCGACTATTGCTTTAATCCCAACGTCTTCAAGAACGAAATCCGCGTCCAGGCGAGCGGAATGCCTAGTATCCGCCGGGTCAGCCCCATCAAGGCCCGTCAGATTCGGCGTGGTCACGATCTGGCGCGAAGCTACACCACCGCAACCCTCTTAAACTTGGATCGGCTCTTTTCAGACTCGCGCCTTGATAGCAGGCGTCGTCTTTTTGTCGAGCAGTTCTTCGACACCTCTCCGGTGAGTGCCGTCACCCTGGAAAAAATTCGGGTCCTGACGCGCCAACTGCTCGAAGAACTGCTCGACCCCTCGCTCGACCCCGAAACCTCGCCGCGCTACGTCGTGGGCTCGGCCGTCCACCCGCAGCACGGTATTCAGGCCTTTATAGTGCTCAATGAGCCGGTCAGGAGAATCTATCTGACCGAGGCTTTCTTCGATCCCGGCTTCAATAAGTATCTGCCGATCCGGCCCAGGACCTTCGACATGCTGGGACACAATATGGCGAGCGTCCTGCTGCATGAAATCAGCCATCTCGTGCTCGATACACTCGATCTCGCCTACCTGAATGCGAGCCACCCCTTCCTGGACCTACTGGAGACCGTCACACCGGGAGGCAAGTATCGCTACCGGGGACTCGAGCAACTCCAGAAAAATGCATTATCGAGCACCACCCCTGCCAATGAACTGTTCAGGAGGATCGACGATTACGACCTGAACTGGCACGACTTCGTCGGAAAGCCCTTGCAGCGAATACTGCAAATGACCGGAACCCGGGATCTGGACGACGCCCGCCGGGTGTTTTATTCCGATGAGAACAAGCGAGTCGACGTGATCCTGAGCAACGCGGACTCCCTTACCCTACTGATCGCCCACCTGGGCAGGCCAGCCGAGTTTAATCCCTTGCATTAGGTCGATTGCGCGGCAAGCGCACGTAGCTGTCGCAGGTCGCTCTCGGCCAGGGCGATACCATCGCGCAGCGATTCGGCACGTCGGCGGTGGCGCCGCTCACCCGGCAGGCGTTGCAGGCCGGCGCCGCGCATCTGGTTGACCAGCGTCTGGCTGCGCTCGGCGAAATCGTGCCCGGCCGACTTTGCGGGATCGATGACAATGATCAACTGCCCGGTCCAGGGGGTCTTGGCGCCGGGGTGCCGCGACCAATCGAACTCGAAGGAGAAATTGCCACCGGTGAGGGCCGCTGCCAGCAACTCAACCATCATCGACAGTGCCGAGCCCTTGTGACCGCCAAACGGCAGCAGCGCGCCGCCGTCGAGGATCGCGTTGGGATCACAGGTCGGTTGACCGTCACGATTCACACCGATGCCGTCTGGCAAACGCTCGCCCTGGCGCGCCGCGATCTGCACATCGCCATGGGCCATGGCGCTGGTCGCGAGATCGAAGACAATCGGATCGCTGCCGGCCCGTGGCGCGGCGAACGCAATCGGGTTGGTCCCGAACAGCGGCCGCTCGGCGCCATGGGGAACCACGCAAGTCATCGAATTGACCATGCTCAACGCCACCAGTCCTTCATAGGCAAATGGCTCGACATCCGGCCAGAGCGCCGCAAAGTGGTGGGAGTTGCGGATCGCCAGGACTGCAATACCCGCACTACGGACCTTCTCCAGCAACATGGGGCGGGCTGCGGCCAAAGCCGGCTGGGCAAAACCGTTGACCGCATCGACCCGCACGAATCCCAACGCTACATCCTCGACCACCGGCACCGCCCGACCATCGACCCAACCACTGGCCAGTGTCGAGACATACCCCGGCATACGAAAGATACCATGGCTATGGGCACCATCGCGCTCGGCACTGGCGCAGTTCTCGGCCAGCACCCGCGCCACTTCCAGAGAAGTGCCATGACGCTGGAAAACCTGCTGCAAAAGCGCAATCAGGTCACCATAGGCAATGTGTTGGGTAGTCGTATCGCGAGGTGCAGACATCCGAAACTCCGATTCCGCTGAGTGTTATTGGAAGAACAAGAGAAAGGCACTACCTGGGCAGATGCTGGCACTATCGGGTGACCATCGGGCAACTGTCAAATCTCCGGGAAGGCAAGGAACGGGATGGCCGCCTTCGGCGGTTCGCGAGCCAGCCCGGCATCTACAAGACTGTGGTGAATGCCTGTCAATGCCGGGCATCGAAATGATTCGCCCATTGCCGCTCGGCGAACTGCTCGATGATGAAATCGACAAACGCCCGGGTCTTGCCCGGCAACAATTTGTGTTCGGCGTAGTAGATCGAGATATTGCCATCGTCCACATACCAATCCGGCAGCACCCGCTGTAAGGTTCCGACCCGCAGCCAGGCCAGGGCGAACGGCATGCTCACCAGGGCGATGCCCAAGCTCTGGGCAGCCACGGCACAGGCCGCTTCCGAATCGCTCATGGTCATGCAAGCGGTGAGGTTCAACGGTTGGTGTTCGCCCTCGCGACCGCTCAGTTGCCAGGTACGCACGCGGCCGGTCTGGGGCGAGCGAATCAGGATGCCGGTGCAACGGCGCAGATCGTCCGGCGTGACGATCGGCGGCTGTTGCGCCAGATAATCGCCGGATGCCACCAGTACCCGATGGGCCACCGTCAGCTTGCGCGCCACCACGCCTTGGGGCAGTTCGAAGCCGCCGCCAATCGCCGCATCGAAACCCTGGCCGATCAAGTCCACCTGGCGATTGTCGAAATTCCAGTCCGGACGGATATCCGGGAAGCGGCGCATGAACTCCCCCAGCAAGGGAACGATATACAGCCGACCGAAGACCGTGCCCATGCTGACCTTGAGCGTGCCCGCCGGCCGCCCCTTGGCGCTGGCCAGATTGGCCACAGCCTTCTGGATGGTATGCAGGCTGGCGCCGACTTCGCCGAGAAACAACTGGCCGGCCTCGGTCAGGGTCAGGCTGCGGGTACTACGCTGGAACAAACGCACGCCTAGGCGCGCTTCGAGCTTGGCGACACTCTTGCCGACCACCGCCGGGGTCAGACTCAGGCGTCGCGCTGCCTCGGCAAAGCTGCCGACTTCAGCGCTACGGACAAAACATTCGATGCTACTGAAAGTTTCCATGATTGCCATTCACAACTTTTGGTTTACACAGACTAGAACAATTACCGTCTACTCAGGAATCAATTCGCAATCGATACTCTGCGCCAACAAGGCTCTTACCTCCTTCCCTCTTGCGGCCTTGAACTTAGGAGAACGACATGACCGAACACGCTCTCAACGGTAATCTCACCGGCAAAGTAGCTTTGATCCAGGGTGGTTCTCGTGGCATCGGCGCCGCCATCGTCAGGCGTCTGGCGGCACACGGCGCTGCGGTGGCCTTCACCTATGTGAGTTCGGCGGCCAAGGCCCAAGCACTACAGGACAGCATTATCGCCGATGGTGGCAAGGCCCTGGCCATCCAGGCCGACAGCGCCGACGCCGCAGCGATCCGTCAAGCCGTAAATAACACTGTCGGGGCCTTTGGCCGCCTGGACATCCTGGTCAACAATGCCGGGGTGCTGGCCATGGGGCCTCTGGAGGATTTCAGCCTGGAAGATTTCGATCGGACCCTGGCAATCAACGTGCGCAGTGTGTTTGTCGCCACCCAGGAAGCTGCACGACATATGGGCGACGGTGGCCGGATCATCAATATCGGTAGCACCAACGCCGAGCGCATGCCCTTCGCCGGCGGCGGTCCCTACGCCATGAGCAAGTCAGCGCTGGTGGGGTTGACCAAGGGCCTGGCCCGCGACCTTGGCCCGCGTGGCATCACCATCAACAACGTGCAACCGGGACCGGTGGACACCGATATGAACCCGGCCGATGGCGAGTTTGCCGACAGCCTGATCGGCTTGATGGCCGGCGGTCGTTATGGCCGCGTCGAAGAGATCGCCAGCTTTGTCGCCTACCTGGCAGGGCCGGAAGCGGGCTACATCACCGGTGCCAGCCTGACCATCGATGGTGGGTTCAGCGCCTGATCCCAATCATCTGCGATGATCGTTCCCACACTCGGCGTCCGCTGTCTTGACGTCGAGCCTCTCAGGCTGAATGCTTTTGCCGCTTGTGGGCGCGGTCATCGGCTCCGACCAGGCGCCGCTGGTGAACGTCGCTCATCGAATGCACTGGCATCCTGTCGAAACATTCTCAATACTGCGCACACTCAGCCTTCTCAAAACGAGACAAACGATGTCCGACGCGCACATCAGCCCGCCACCTTTAAGCACGGCCTTGATCCTACTGATGGCTACTGCCACCGGCCTTGCCGTGGCCAGCAACTACTACGCCCAGCCGTTGTTGCACACTATCGCCCAACAACTGGGCTTGAACATGGCTACCGCCGGGACCATCGTCATCACCGCCCAATTGAGCTACGGCGCCGGATTATTGCTGCTGGTGCCATTGGGCGACCTGTTCGAGCAGCGTCGGCTGATCGTCGTCATGACTCTGCTCAGTGCCTTCGGCCTGCTGATCAGCGCCTTCGCCCCCGGCTTACCCTGGCTGCTGCTGGGCACCGCGCTGACCGGGCTGTTCTCGGTGGTGGCCCAGATTCTGGTGCCGATGGCCGCCAGCCTGACGCCCCTGGAACAACGCGGGCGAGTGGTCGGGACCCTGATGAGCGGCTTACTGCTGGGTATCCTTCTGGCGCGCACGGTGGCCGGGGCACTCTCGTCGTTCGGCGACTGGCGGGCGATCTACCTGCTGGCGGCAGGCCTGATGTTCATCTGTGCCTTTGCCCTGTTTCGCGCCTTGCCACGGCATCGGCAGAGTGCCGGACTGAGTTATCCGGCCCTGCTCGGTTCGGTCTTTCGCTTGTTTATCGAGGAGCCGGTGCTGTGCCTGCGGGCGGTGCTCGGCCTGCTGACCTTCTGCCTGTTCGCCTTGTTCTGGACCCCGCTGGCATTCTTGCTGGCCAACCCGCCGTACAACTACTCCGACGCGGTGATCGGTCTGTTCGGCCTGGCCGGTGCCGTTGGCGCGATGGCGGCCAACCTCGCCGGGCGCATGGCGGACTCGGGCAAGGGCGAGTTCGCCACCACCATCGGGCTGCTGGCGTTGCTGCTGTCCTGGGTGCCACTGGGCTTTGCCGGGAGTTCGCTGGTGGCGCTGTTGATCGGCGTGCTGGTGCTCGATTTCGCCGTGCAACTGGTGCATGTGAGTAATCAGAACGCGGTATTCAAGGTTCGCCCAACGGCGCGCAACCGCCTCAATGCAGGCTATATCACCTGCTATTTCATCGGCGGCGCACTGGGCTCACTGTTGGGCGCACAATTGTTTGGGCCGTTTGGCTGGAGCGGGATCGTCGTGGCCGGCGGCCTGATTTCCGCGCTGGCACTGGGGATCTGGACCATTGTGCAGCGGCGTGGCAGGGCAACAGTATCGGCTTGATCAGCGGGCCTGCCCCTTCGGCAGGCAAGCCCGCGCAGTTTCGGCACGCGGACACGAATCTTGGATTGAGCGGTTATTTCCAAGCCGGCACACTATGATGGCCGCTCCTGTGCCACGCAGCGGCGATGTGCAAAACTTCACCCACACCCTCGCATCGCATAGAGACACCAGCATGATTCCCAAAGAGTTCCGTAGCGAGGTCGCCCTCGCCAAGTTCCTCGACGCTCACCCTCATCTGCGCGAAGAAACTCAAGGCTTGAGCCCGAAAGAACAACAGCAGCAATTCCAATGGGCCTTTGATGAAGAAGCCGAAGACCAGGGCATTGAGCCCTGGGAATTGACCCTGAAACTGGTGGCCGAGACTCCGCAAGAATTGCAGGTCATGCGCCTGGAAGTCCACCGTGAAGTGGCCGAGGCACTGGGCATGGACTGGGACGAATACTGCTCGTTCAACGATATTGCCGAAGACTGAGCCAGCCAGCCCAAGGGCAATACCCACCGGCAAACTGTGCACGCCCAAGGCACCGCGGCTCGCCAGATTATCTTCGAACAGTGGCACTGGCAGGTCGTTCGCGCCTTTGGCGATTTTCGAATGCGTCTGCAGGTCGACGACAACCTGCCGTTCGTCGATTGCCCGGCACCAATGCCAAGCAGATAACGCCCAATATCAGGTAGGGACTCTCAAACAAGGAGACTCACCATGATCTCATCAAAACTTGCCATGCTCGCGCTGACCGGCCTGCTGGCGTCGCTGTCGCTGACGAGCGTCGCCGCGCCACCTACAACCGGCCCGACCAATCCGGTCCAAGAGCCGAAGCCGCCGGCGCTTCCAGGCGGTATCCATCCCGACAACGACCGCGTGATCAAAAATGGCGCTCTGCCTCCAGGCCAGGGTATCGACCCGCGCAACCAGGGTAATGACAGCGGTCGCCAAGGCGGCATGAATACCGACGGCAACGGCCCCCTAGGCAACCATACCGCTCCCGGTTCGAGCAAAGGCTCTGGCGGCAACAGCGGCTCCACTATCAAATAGATTTTCGGGGCGAAAGCGCGACGATGCGTCGTCATCCTTGTCACGAACGGAAGGAGTCTGCAAATGCCACGGGCAAGCAAAGCCAAATACACTGCCGCGCAGAAACGCCAGGCGGCGCATATCGAGTCCAGCTACGAGGCCAAGGGCCTGTCCCAGGAAGAAGCCGAGGCGCGGGCGTGGGCTACTGTCAACAAACAATCGGGAGGTGGCGAGCGCGCTGGCGGCTCAGGCAGGCACAAGTCGCCCGTGGCCAAGGCAAAAGCCCGCTCGGATTCGTCCAAACGCGCGGCGGCAAGCCGCAAGGGTTATCCGCGCGACAGTCAGGCCTCGTTGCAAACCCAGAGCAAGGCCAGCCTGCTGCAGGAAGCCCGCAGCCGCAACATTCCTGGTCGCTCAAGGATGCGCAAGCAAGAGCTGATCGAGGCCCTGCAAAAAACCGGATGACCCGCTACGGGCCTCAGCTAGGCGCCTGGTGGCCTGTGTGGTGAGCTCTGTGAGTCAATTTCGGCACCACCAGCCCTGGTCTCGAACTTGAGCTAAGGAACTCACCGTACCGGCCACTAGCAGGCCACAGTCGCCATCAACGACTCTGCCCGGTATCGGCGCCACCAACAGCGTGTCTAAATTCGACAAATATTCCTGCGCCTCTCTGCGCGATAGCTTCTATTCTGCTGAATAAGCCCTCTCTCTTCGATCTGGAGCATCCGCAATGGACACACTGAGCAAGTCGGAAATCGAGGCGGAACTGGCCTCCCGTTTGCCCAGCTACAAAGTCGAATGCACACTGCACTCCGATGGCACGTTGTCGGCGATCCTCAGTGGCCCGAATGCCGATCACTTTGCCGTGACCGGCATCATCAGGGCCGACTACAAGGGCCGTGAATCTTTGTCTCGACTGGCCCGGGAGATCCTTGAGGAGATGGTGCTGTCCCGCCAGGGCAGCCGGACCAGCCGAGCACAGTCGCTGGCGGGGAAACCCGGTCAGTCGCTCTCGTGATGAGTCATTTCAAGCTTCCTGGCCATGTCCAGATGCATCTCGAGCTTAGACAAGGTCTGCTGGGCAAACGCCTTCAGCTCGGGCGATTGCGCCTGTTGGGCTTCGTCCTTGAACAGCTTGATGAGCCGTTCATGGGACTTGATCTGGTGGGCCACATACGCCACGTCGAACGACTCTCCCTCCCCCGCCGGTAACATCAGCTTCCTGGCCCGGTCCATGATTTGCGCATCGGGGGCCATGGGCAAGTTGTGGCGGGTGGCGATCGCCTTCAGATCGCGATTGGCGTCGGTGTAATCCTTGATCATTTCCACGGCATAGCTGTTGATGTCCGTGGCGGTCGTTTTCTGGATCGCCAGGCGGCTGGTTTCAATCTCGGCGACGCTCGCCACCGAGACACTGTCGACAAATTCGGCGGAGGTTCCCTCCAGGGCATGGGCCGCCAGGCTGGCGACCAGAATCAGGCTGAAAAACATCAGGCGTAGTCGTGGGGCCTTGCGGCTCATGGCTGTCCTCCTGCGGGAAAAAAATCTATCCACTACAGAAATGGGAATAGCCTGGGCGGTAAAGGTTTAAAAAAAAGACCGTGACTGACGAACGGAGCCTCGCCGGGCCGCCAGGGTTCGCGGTCTACCGGTAATCGTTGAACAGCACCATCAGCATCGGGCAGGGACTTGTGGCGTCGAAATTGACGCACAGAACTCACCACACAGGCCACTAGTCCAATGCCCCGCTAAGAACTTCATAGATGATTCCGCTGGCGATAGCTACTAGGATCAAGTCCGTCCCCGCCTGCTGCCATTCATAGCCATCGTAATGAGGCAGGCGCCCCAACAGTCGACCATCGAGCTTTTTCGCAATGCCGGGGGGAAGAGGCTTTCCGCGCGCCAGGTTCTTTTGGATACCTGGCGGCAACGCCGGCCCCGGACGCCAGTAATCCCGGTACCCGCCCAGCACACCGAGGACGAAGCTGTGATCAACACTTGGCCCGCCTGCCCGGTTACCGCCCGCTGATTTTTTTTGCTTACCCTGGCCGCCCTGATTACCGGAGCCCTGGTAGTTCTCCGAATACCCCTTACCGTTTCCCTTGTCCTTCCCGTTCCCCGGATCAGCCAACACAGTAATGGAGCCTGTCACCAGAGCGACACAAGCAAACGCGGCAATAAACGACTGCAACTTGAGCATTATCCGCTCCTTGAAGAAAAGGGATGTCCTATTGAAATGTAGACGGTATCGGGCGAAAAGCAGCGTATGTTTTGACAATAAAGGGCGTTACCGAGGGGTGAGAGGCATCGGCTGAGTGACCGGAAAATCTAGAATGGGCATCAAAAATCGGAAGGATGTCGCAGATTTTCTGTAACCGGAATCCTGTCATTTTATAATGACGTATTCCCCAATTAAACCACCATCATAGATGGCCTGCAACTTCTTTGCAGTCCTTTGGACGCTTGATATCCAACACCGCCTCTATACGCTCAAACTCGACATCGCTACATCCTTCAAGCCCGTAAAGGGATGTGTAGGTTTCTTTCAGTTTTTTAATGCCGGTCATTGCTGACTCCGCGCCGTTATCTACTCGCCACTTCCAATACTTGCGAGTACCTACGGCGAATTTCCTTTGATCCGGTTGCAAAGTCGCGTGCGGCTTGCCATTGGTAAACACATTTGCGGAGCCGGTTTTGATCTGACCGGTATCGTGACAAGCAAATGAAAGACTCCCGAAAAGAACCCAGGCAAAAGCTCCTGCCCCTCTTTCAGCGTCATGGTCAGTTTGAACAGACGACGGTTCCGCGCCGTAAACAGGGATGAAAGGTCCATTGTCATGTGTAACTCCCAGAATCAGTGTTCGTGTAACCTGCCCGTCTGATAATGCCGCTAACAGCAGTCATCAGGCACTCGGGGACTGACGCAGGGAAGCCAGCCATTTACACAGTCTACCCAGCCACCAGCGGCTGCGGGCTTCGCGTATTTCGTCGATTTGCATGAAGGTGTATGGCGTGGACATATTGCGCTCTTGAATATGGAGGGTGCGTAGGCCACGGATTATATGGCGATAGTAGAGGATTAAGGCTACGGCGCCAGAGGTGCCTGCCAATCACGCCGATACTAGTAAAAAATACCGGCACCACAAATAACACATATCGCTCACAAGCACCTACCAAAAAAACAACCATAAAAAAACATCCATGGCCCGTTTTTTACCGTTTCAACAGTAGGATCAAAAAGCATCATTAACTCACTTTGTAATGTAAGCGCCAATTTTTTATCGGCGCCCGACTTGCCCATGTACTGTTGAACCAGCAGCTCGCACCTTCGGCAGCAGCCTTGCAGGTTGATTAAGTGCAGCCCTGGTTTCGTAAGCGAGGACATGAGCAACCTGCCGTCCGGCCTGGCCGAGCACTTTATAATTTTGTACTTGAGCCGTAATCGGCACTTCGAAATGTAGCTGTCCCTCTACACGCACCAACTTTATCTTGCCCTTGAATGGCTTCTTGGCCGACCTCGAAGTCGATGAGCCCCGGCTATCCGCCCAGTTGATCAGCTTCTTCTCGGCAGCCGTCATGTCCAGTAAATCGATAACCGATTTAGATTTTGACGTTGGTCGGCGCTGCACTCGGTGCGCCAGTTCATGACCAATCACCGCACTGGTTTCTGCGGAGTCGAGCAAGCTCAGGTACATCAGCGGCACGTGCAAGGTCTGGCTTTTGAGCAGGATGTCCGACGACAGCAGATTGACGTCGCGGGGCTCCTTGCACAGAGCGCGTCTACCGCGATGGCAGCAATATGTCCCCCTCACAGCGCCCCTACACATGGAGCATCGAAATAAACCTTAGATACTCCGTATTGCCATCATTTTCTTGCGCGAAAAAAATCGACACGTTCCTCCAGGTACCTATTTCCTAGCGTTCAACCAATTTGTAATAGGTGAACAGGTTCACTTTTTTTCAATTTAGTTTCAATCAAAAGCTGGATCAAAGACGCTATCTAAGTCATTGAATTACTTTAATTTTATAAATTTATGTCGGTCTGAACCGACAAATAATGCCAATTAGACATCATTGCAGCACGTGTCAGAAACGAGAAAAAATCCATTCCTGAGTGAACTTTTCCATACAAGATGTTGCCTTACACGGCGTTGCTGGCCACCCGATATCCATATGCCAGCATCGCATCCTACAAAATCCTGGCGGTGTGCGGCTTTCGATGTAAAAACGTCGGCCGTCGCACTTTGTGAACAGGTGCTCAATTGAAAAATTCGTAGCTCTGCACCTTCTCCCGTGGATATTCGGGAAACAGTGGGGAAGCGTTCAAGGACGATATAGCGATGTCTCAAAGGTTTGACGTTGAAGCACTGATCAGATTGCGCAGCCAAACCCGGGCTATTTCCGATGCGCTCAAGGCGCAGGCCTCGGATTATCTGTCGACCCTCGCAATGCTGATCCGTCCGCAGACGTTTTTCGGTGAATACCTACAGGGCGCGCAACGTAGCAGCGGTCGCGAGACCCAGCACCATTTCAAAGACTTCAAGGAACTCTATGATCGCATCGGGTCGGCAGTGCCCTTTCAACTGGTCAACGAACTGGAAGTCCCGCTCAATCTGATCGATACGACACCGGAATTGTTTGCGCTGGAGTACGACAAGGTACTCTCGCAAAGCGGCCAGGTCATTCGCATCACCAGCCCAGTGCGCTGGGTAGTGGGTTTCAGCTCGTTCGACCTGGCCCGGTTTCGCACCGTCATCAAAGACCCCAATCGCAGCAATGCCGAGCTGTACCGCTTCCTCGTGCATTACCTGGTGTTGTTCTACTGCCTGAGCCAGTCTCCGGGCTTGAGCCGGCTGTTTGGCGGCCTGCGATTCCCCCTCGGTTTCGAGCGACTCAAAGATTTTGGCGACCTGCCTTTTTGCGTCATCAGCTCACCGGTACGCGCCCAATTGCCTGATGAGGCGGTTATCCGTAATAGCACTCAGATCGCCGGCAACACCCATTTCGAGGAACTGGTAGGCCCCGAAAATATTTTGCAAATGAACGATGAAATCCGTCAGCGGCTGCTGCTGACGATCGAAGGAATATAATGCGCCAGGCCAACAGTTGAGCCGACACGCAAACGACTTGCAGCGAATTTGTTCGCACCAGGAGATCACGATGGCGAAGAAGGAAAGTACCCAGCACAAGCTCGACCGCGTTCGCGCACCCAGGGTCCATATCACCTACGACGTGGACATTGGCGACGCGCAGGAAAAGAAGGAGCTGCCCTTTGTCGTCGGTGTGCTGGGCGACTTCTCCGGCAACCCGCTGGAGCCGCTGCCGAAACTCAAGGAGCGCAAATTCATTTTCATCGACCGCGATAACTTCAACGGCGTGCTTAAAGGCATCAAACCACGCTTGAGTTACCGGGTCGACAACACGCTGGCCAGGAACGGCACCCAGTTGGGCGTCGAGCTCAACTTCAACGCCCTCGAAGACTTCGAGCCGCAGAACGTGGTCAAGCAGGTCGAACCGCTGCGCAAACTGCTGGAAGTACGCAACAAGTTGGCTGATCTACGCAACAAGATGGGCGGCAACGACAAACTCGAAGAGCTGCTCATGGACGTGTTGCAGAACACTGAAAAGTTGAAAACGCTAGGCAAGGAATTCGGCCGCGAAGCCGCCGTTCCAGCCACCGATGGCAAAGAGTAGGAGCCTGACGATGAACGACAAGCAAACCGTGACTCACCAGGACAACGATCTGGTTGCAGTGGAAAACTTCGCCCCGCCATCCTCGCTGCTCGATAGCATCATTTCGCAAAGCCGAGTGGCGCGCTCCGAGACCGAGCGCACCCGGACCCGCGACTTGATCGGCGAACTGGTCGGGCAGGTCCTGGAAGGCGAAATGACGCCGAGCAAAGACTTGATCGCCGTGCTCGATGCGCGCATCGCCGACATCGACGCAATGCTCTCCGAGCAAATGAACGAGATCATGCATGCCCGTGAATTCCAGTCGCTGGAGGCTTCGTGGCGCGGCCTGAAGTATCAGGTCGACCAGACCGAGACCAGCACCACGCTGAAAATCCACCTGCTCAACGCCTCGAAAAAAGACCTGGTGCGCGACCTCAAGGCCTCGTCCGAATTCGACCAGAGCGCACTGTTCAAAAAGATCTACGAGGAAGAATACGGCACCTTCGGCGGCGCGCCGTTCGGCATGCTGCTGGGCGACTACGAGTTCAACCGCAGCCCGGAGGACATGTACCTGCTCGAAGAGATCTCCCATGTCGCGGCCGCCGCGCACGCACCGTTTATCTCGGCGGCCTCGCCCGAGCTGTTCGGCTGGGACTCCTTCACCGACATGTCCGGCCCACGTGACCTGGCGAAGATCTTCGACACCGTCGAGTACGCCAAGTGGAAGTCGTTCCGCGCCTCGGAAGATTCGCGATACATCGGCCTGACCCTGCCCCACGTGCTCGGTCGCCTGCCTTACGGCCCAGAGACCACTCCGGTGGAAGAGTTCAACTTCGTCGAAAGCGTCGATGGCCGCGACCACCACAAATACCTGTGGATGAACGCCGCTTACGCGTTGGGCACGCGGGTCACCGATGCGTTCTCGCGCTATGGCTGGTGCGTGGCGATTCGTGGCGTGGAAGGCGGTGGTCTGGTGGAGGGTCTGCCGACCCACACTTTCAAGACTGACGACGGCGAAATTGCGCTCAAATGCCCGACTGAAATCGCTATCACCGACCGCCGTGAAAAAGAGTTGTCGGACCTGGGTTTCATTCCCCTGGTGCACTGCAAGGGTACCGACTATGCGGCGTTTTTCGGCACCCAGTCGGCGCAGAAGCAAAAGCAATACAACACCGACATCGCCAACGCCAACGCGCGCCTTTCCGCGCAGTTGCAGTACATCTTCGCCACCTCGCGTATCGCTCACTACATGAAAGCGATCATGCGCGACAAGATCGGCAGCTTTGCCTCGCGCAAGGACGTCGAATTGTTCCTCAACAAGTGGCTGTCGGGTTATGTGTTGCTGGACGACACCGCCAGCCAGGAAGCCAAGGCCAAGTTTCCGCTGCGCGAAGCCCGCGCCGAAGTGTTTGAAGTACCAGGCAAGCCTGGGGTGTACAAGGCTGTGACATACCTGCGTCCCCACTACCAATTGGACGAACTGACGGCATCGCTGCGTCTGGTCGCAGAGCTGCCACCGTCAACTCGCAGTTGATCGAACGCTGCCAGGGAGGCAACCATGAGTAGTCAACACAAGTTGTTGCCTTCATTGCTGGATCGACTGCTGGACGATCGTGCGCATCAGTCCATTGAAGCATCATCGCAGCGCTTGTGTTCGGTGGCCGATTACAAGGCCAGCATCGTGCGTGACCTGGAGATCCTGGTGAATACCCGCCAGTCCCTGGTGGCGGGCGAACTGGAGGGTTTTGCCAATCTGGGTGGAACCATCCTCGACTACGGCATGCCCGATTTCACTAGCAAGAGCGTGCTCGATCCCCAGGATCGTCTGCTGATCCAGCGTCAGCTAGAAAGAGCCATCACGGTCGGTGACCGACGCTTTCGCAGCGTGAAAGTACAACTGCTCGCACAACAAATCGGCCAACGCGCGCTGACATTTCGTGTGGATGCAGTTTTGCGTCTGCAAGACATTTCGCGTCAGGTCTCCTTCGATGCGGTGCTGCAGGTCAACACCCAGGAATACAAAGTGCGAAATCTCAACTGATGCTCGACGATCTGCTGCCCTATTATGAAAAGGAACTCTCGCACTTGCGCTTTTTGGGCCAGGAGTTTGCGAGTCAGTATCCGAAAATCGCTTCGCGGTTGCTCATCGAGGGCGATAGCTGCGAAGACCCGCACACCGAACGGTTGATCGAGGCCTTCTCGTTCCTGTCGGCGCGCGTGCACAAAAAACTCGATGATGAATTCCCGGAAATCGTCGAAGCTTTTCTTGAAGTTCTTTACCCGCATTACCTGCGCCCTACTCCGTCAATGTCGATTGTCGAGTTCAATCTCGGTAAGCAGGAAAAGATCACCGAAGCCTACCGCGTGGCCCGCCACACCGAGCTGCATGCCAATCCCGTGGACGGCGTGGTCTGTAAGTTCCGCACCTGCTACCCGGTGGAGTTGTGGCCGGTGGCAGTGCAAGAGGCGTCGTTTATCGAGATGGAACGCTCGGCGTTCAACGGCCACAGCGCCGACTTGGTCGCGCGTCTGCGCATTGGCCTGGTCGCCACCTCGGATGTGCTGTTTGGCAAGATGGAACTGGACAGCCTACGGTTTTTCCTCGACGGCGAAAGCACGCTGATGCTGCAATTGTACGAACTGCTGTTCAACAACCTGGCAAAGGCCACCTTGGTGTTCGAGGATGAAGGCCGCACCCGCGAAGTGGCCCTACCCATCGGCGCCTTGAAGGCGGTCGGCTATCAGCTGGATGAAGGCCTGGTGGATTACTCCGAGCGTTCGTTCCTGGGCTACCGGTTGCTCCATGAATACTTCACCTTCCCCGACAAATTCATGTTTTTCGACCTCTGCGGCTTTGCACGCATCCTTGCGGGCAAGGCCGTGGAGAACGTCGAGATCAATTTCTACTTTTCCGATTACGACCTCACGGACCGTCTGGTTCGCCTGACGCAAAATATTGACCGTAATAACTTCAAGCTCAACTGCACGCCGATCATCAATCTGTTCCGCCAGCAGGCCGAGCCGATCAAGCTGACTCATGCCCAACATGAGTATGCGGTAACCCCAGATGTGCGCCTGCGAAGCTCTTCGGAAGTGGTCTCGATTGACCGCGTGCTCCGCGTGAAAAAAATCGGCGGCACCGACCAGGTCGGCACCTGCCATCCGTTCTTTGAACCGCGTGGCGAGCAGGGCGCAGGCAGCAGCTTCTGGATTGCCCGCCGCCGTGCCGTGCAAACCCAGCAACGCGATGGCTCGAACATGTTTATCCGGGTGGTGGACCGCAACTTGGAGATGATCGACTCGAACAACGACACCTTGAGCATCCGCCTGACTTGCAGCAACCGCGACCTGCCGCTGATGCTGCCGTTTGGCGGCGAACGCGGCGACTTCAATATCCCGGCCAATTCGGTCATCAAGGACATCCGCTGCCTGCGCAAGCCGACCGCAAGCGTGCGGGTACCGCTGGGTAACGGGGTAATCTGGCGGTTGATTTCGCACCTTTCGCTCAACCACATGTCGTTGGTGTCCAAGGGGCGCGAAGTGCTGCTGGAACTGCTCTCCCTCTACAACTATCGCAACCTTTCGGCGATCCGCAAACAGATCAACGGCATCGTCTCGGTCACCAGCGAGCCGGTGGTTGCGCGTATAGGCCACCCGCGCCCGAACTTTGTGCGTGGCGTGGGTATCACCTTGAAATTCGACGAAAGCCAATACACCGGCAGTGGTGTGTTTTTGTTCGGCATGGTGCTCGACCATTTCTTCGGTCAGTACTGCACGATGAACAGCTTTACCCAATTAACCCTTCGCACCTTGCAACGCGAAAAGAGAGTGGTCCAATGGCCTGCGCGAACCGGCGATCAACCCCTGGTCTGATCGACCAGGCCAGGGCCGAGCCGCATCGATTCGAGTTCTTTCAATTGGTGCGCTTGCTGCGCCTGCACTACAGCAGAACCGGGCGCATGGACTTGGAAACCCGGCCGCATGAAGACCCGTTGCGTTTTCGCTCACAACTGTCGCTCAATTTCCCCGCCAGCGAAGTCAGCGATTTGCAGTTCGAGCACGCCCACAACGTGTCGGCAGCGGGCCTGCCACTGACCGAGGTGGAGGTGACTTTCATGGGCCTGGTGGGACCGTCCGGGGTACTACCACGCCCATATACCGAGCTGTTGATGGAACGCCACATCCAATACCGTGACGATGCGGCGCATGCGTTCCTGGATATTTTCTCGCACCGCATGACCACGCTGTTTTACGAAGCCTGGCAGAAGTACAAGTTCTACATCGAGTACGAGCGCCACGGCACCTCTGGGTTTGATCGCTACCTGCTCAACCTCGTGGGTTTAGGGCCGCAAGCGCAGAAGCAAAAGTTCGACAAAGACGCCTCGCCGCTGCGTCGCGAACTGTTCAGCTACTTCTCGGGGATGTTCGCGCAAAAGCCGCGCAACACCCTGAACCTGCAAGTGATGCTGAGCTTCTATTTTTCGCTGCCGTTCAAGGTCAAGCCATTCGCCGGTCGCTGGCTGCACCTGGGCACCGATCAGCGCACCCGACTGGGTCGCAAGAACGCCGTGCTCGGACAAAGCGCCGTCGCCGGCAACCGGGTCTGGGACTATCAATCGTGCGTGCGCATCGAACTGGGACCGCTGGAGCTGGCCGATTACCAGCGTTTCCTGCCGGGTACGGTGGATTACCAGAAGCTGGTCGAGCTGGTGCGCTTTTATGTCGGTGCCGAGCTGGACTTTCAATTGGCCCCCAGGCTCAAGCGCGAAGCTGTACCGGTCGCCCGCCTGGGGCGCCAGGGCAATGTTTCCCTGGGGCGGCTTGGCTGGCTCAAACCTCCCGGTGTCGACGTGGAGCCTTCCCGTTGCGCCCTCTTTCACATTCCTTTTGATGGGGTCTGCCTGTGAACCTGAAGTCCCTGTTTGCCAAGTTGAACGACAACAGCCGCACTGCCACCGAAGGTGCCGCGGCGTTGTGCCTCTCGGAAAACCATTACGACGTCGAAGTCGAGCACTTGCTGCTGCAGTTGTTGGATACCAGCGACAACGACTTGCCGGCCATCCTGCGCCACTACGATGTAGTGCCAGATCGTCTGCAAACGCAGTTGATGACAGCCTTGGGCACGTTCAAAAAAGGCAATACACGCACGCCCGCACTGTCCCCGCATATCACGCGAATGATCGAACAGGCGTGGGTACTAGCGTCTATCGAGTTCGGCGAGGCGCAGATTCGCACCGGTCACCTGGTGCACGCCTTGCTCGACGATGACGAGCTGCGCCGGGTGATCATCGGCTCCGCGCCTGAGTTGGAAAAAATCAATGCGGATGACCTGCGCCTGAACTTCAGTGCGCTGGTTGAAGGCAGCGTCGAGTCCCAACTTGCCAAACCATTGACAAGCGCCAGCAGCGCCAGTCCGATGAAGGGCAACGGCAAGACTCCGGCGCTGGATCAATACACCATCAACCTCACCCAAAGCGCACGCGACGGCCGCATCGACCCGGTGCTCGGTCGCGAGTTCGAAGTACGCCAGATGGTCGACATCCTGACCCGCCGTCGCCAGAACAACCCCATCCTGACCGGCGAGGCCGGCGTGGGTAAAACCGCCGTGGTCGAAGGCCTGGCATTGCGTATCGTCCAGGGCGATGTACCGGCGGTACTCAAGGACGTCGCGCTGCACACCCTCGACCTGGGCTTGTTGCAAGCGGGCGCCGGAGTGAAAGGCGAGTTCGAAAACCGCCTCAAATCGGTGATCGAAGAAACTAAGCGCAGCCTGCACCCGATCATTCTGTTTATCGATGAAGCCCATACGCTGATCGGTTCCGGTGGCCAGGCCGGGCAAAACGATGCCGCCAACCTGCTCAAGCCGGCGCTGGCTCGCGGTGAGTTGCGCACCATCGCTGCCACCACCTGGGCGGAATATAAAAAGTACTTCGAAAAAGACGCCGCCCTCGCCCGCCGCTTCCAGGTGGTCAAGGTTGAAGAGCCCGACGAAGACAAAGCCATCCACATGCTGCGTGGCCTGCTCGCAAAAATGCAAGAGCACCACCAGGTCACCGTGATGGACGAAGCGCTGGTGCAGGCCGTGCGCCTGTCCCACCGCTACATCACTGGCCGCCAGTTGCCGGACAAAGCGGTCAGCGTGCTCGACACCGCGTGCGCCCGCGTCGCCCTCGGCCAGTCGGCACAGCCTGGACCGCTGGAGGACTGCAAACGCCAGATCGATAACCTCCAGGCCGAAATCGCCGTGCTGGAACAGGAAGCCGCTAAAGGCAGCGATCATGCCCGCCGCTTGAGCGCCCTGATCGAACAACTGCGTGCGGAACAAACCCTCCGCCAAACATTGGAACAGCAGTGGAAGCGCGAGCGGGAGCTGGTGGAAAAACTTGGCGCACTGAGCACACCGGAACAGGGCCCACCGGATGCCAACCAACTCGCCGCCGTGCGCGCCGAGTTGGCCAGTGTCCAGGGCGAGCAGCCACTGGTCCACGCACTGGTCGACGGTGGCACCATTGGCGAAGTGATTTCCGGCTGGACCGCCATCCCGCTGGGCAAGATGCTGCGCGACGAAATCGACACCGTACAACGCCTGCCCGAGCTGTTGGGCGAACGTGTGTTGGGTCAGGACCACGCTTTAGTGGAAATCGGCAAGCGCATCAAAATTTCCCGCGCACGCATGGAGGATCCAAACAAGCCGATCGGCGTATTCCTGCTGCTCGGCCCCAGTGGCGTCGGCAAGACCGAAACCGCGCTGGCCCTCGCCGATACCCTGTACGGCGGCGAACGTAACCTCATCACAATCAATATGTCCGAATATCAGGAAGCCCACACGGTGTCGAGTCTCAAAGGTTCGCCACCGGGCTACGTCGGTTATGGTGAAGGTGGCGTGTTGACCGAAGCGGTTCGACGCAAGCCTTACAGCGTGGTGCTGCTCGACGAAGTGGAAAAGGCTCACCCGGATGTGCTTGAGCTGTTTTTCCAGGTCTTCGACAAAGGCGTGCTAGACGATGGCGAAGGTCGCGAGATCAACTTCCGCAATACGGTGATCCTGCTCACCGCCAACACCGGCACCGACCGCATCATGCAGCGGTGCTGGAACAGCGAGGAGCAACCGACGCCGGACGAGCTGGTCGAGGGGCTGCGTGACGAGCTCAATCAGGTGTTCAAGCCAGCCTTCCTCGGCCGTTTGACGGTAGTGCCGTACTACCCGGTCAAAGACATAATTCTCGAACGCATCGTCGCGCTAAAACTGGCGCGCATTCGCCAGCGCTTCGAACGCAATCACCATGCATTGCTGGGCTACGACGAAGCCTTGGTCAAGGCGATTGCCTCGCGCTGCACCGAAGTCGATAGCGGCGCCCGCAATATCGACAACATCCTTTCGAAAACCCTGATGCCGGAGCTCGCTCAGCGTGTACTGGAGCGGATGGCGCAGGACAAACCGATTGAGAGCTTGACCATCGGGCTGGGCAGCGACGGTGACTTCACCTACAGCCTGATCTGATCGATCACTACGAGTAGCAGTTATGGACACGAAACAAAAGCCAGCCCTGGCAGCCGGCATGGTAGCTCTGGTAATGACGGCGATACTCACCGGGTGTGGCGTCACTGACCGCATCGGCAAACGCACCGACGACACCTGGATGGGCGACCTGTTTTACAGCGACAACGAAAAGCTGATCTTGAGCACCTACGCCGGTAATCAGCTCAACCTGGACACCTCCGGCAAACCGCTATCGGTGGTGCTGCACGTCTACCAATTGAGCTCGCTGGAGCGCTTTGCCGCAGTATCCGCCGACGATTTGTCGGCCGCGCCGCAGCCAGCCCTGGGCAACACGCTGATCGAGGAGCGTGAAATCGTCCTGCTGCCCGGCATGGGCCAGACCGATACCTGGCCGTTGAATAAAGCCACGCGCTATGTCGGCGTCGCAGGCTTCTTCCGCAGCGACGAAGACAGTCAGTGGAAGGTCGCCTTCGACGCTAACTCGTTGCGCAAGGACGGCATCTGGTTCTCCTCCAATGGCGTGCGGGTGTTGGCCGACTTCTACTCGGTGCAGGCAGTGCGCGGCATGGATGTGCTGAACCGCCCCAAGACGCAGGCGCCAATTGCCGACACCCCACCGGCCCTGGCGATACCTAAGCCGGTCAGCGACAGGGTGCAGAAGCAAGCGATGGACATGGCTGCCAGCGCTGCGAAAAAGGCCGCCGATACGCCAATGAATTCTCTATTAGAAGGCGCTAAATGAGTAAGCAAAGCCGTGTGATGTGGTCGGAAGGTATGTTCCTCTTGCCGCAGCATTTCCAATATCAGGATGAGTTTCATCAACATCAGTTGGCCGAGTCGACCCTACGCAGTACGCCGTTTCACTGGGGCGTGCAAACGCTGCTGATTGACGAAGAAGCTCTGGCCACCGGTACCTTGCGCCTGATTCGGCTGAAACTGGTGTTCCCCGATGGCAGCTTGTTTGACGCGCCCCAGCACGACCCGCTGCCGGCGGCACGGGACTTGAAGGAGTTACTCAAGGGCAATGACCTCAAGGTATATGCCGCGCTCAAGCTGCCGGAGCCATTCGGCCTGAACTACATCGAAGACGGCCAAGAGCAAAAGAGCGCCCGGCGTTTTCGCAAGCAGTTCGATACCCTGCCTGATCTCAATGAGGGCGACCTGGAAAATGAAATCACCAGCTTGCGCCTGAACGTAGTGATGCTGATCGACGGTGACAACCTGGACGGCTACAGCTACTGCCCGATTGCCCGGCTGTCGCGCAATAACATCGGCGGCTTCAACCTGGATGCGCATTTTGTCCACCCGACGCTGCATGTCGGCACCCATGAAACGTTGGTCGGTCTAGGTAAGCGTCTGCTCGGCGCCTTGCAGTCCAAGAACAAGGCGTTGTCAGGGCGACGTCGTGAGCGCGCCGACCAGATCGCCGAGTTTGGTTCCAGCGACGTCACCTTGTTCTGGCTGTTGAACACGGTCAACCGTGCCTGCCCGAATCTGGCGCACTTGCTGGCCCACCCTCGCCTGCACCCCGAGCGCTTGTATCTGTTCCTCGCGGAGCTTGCCGGCGGTTTGCTGACGTTTTCCCTGGACACCCAGCTCAATGATATTCCCGAGTACGACCACCATGATCCGGCGGCCTCTTTGGTCAAGCTCGACGAGATGATCCGGGTGCTGCTCGACAACGTGATTCCGAACCAATGCATCGTCATCAACCTGACCCAGACCAAACCGTCTTATTGGCAGGGTCAGTTGCTCGACCCGCGCCTGACCGAAGCCGACTTCTACCTCTCGGTGCATGCCGACATGCCCGGCTCCAACCTGCTGGAACTGGTGCCGCGGGCAATCAAGGTGGGATCGCCGGAAGACATCGAAGTGGTGGTCAACAGTGCGATGCCGGGCGTCACGTTGAATCACTCGACACGTTTGCCTAATGCGATTCCAGTGCGCCTGGACAACCATTATTTCTCCATCGAACCCCATGGCCGGGTGTATGAGCGGATGATGAATGCCCAGGCCATCTCCTTTTATGCGCCCAGCGCTTTTACCAATCTCAAGCTTGAACTGATGGCGGTACTCAAATGACCGAAGCCGTGATGCAAGGCGCCGTAGCCACGGCACACAAAAAACCGACCCTCAAAGACCTGGTACAGGACTTTATCAGCATGGCGCTGATTGTGCGCCGGGGCCGGCAGGCGACTTCGCTGAATGCCTTTGAAGCCAGTGTCGATAACTTTTTCAACACCCTGGAGCGCGACGCACGCAGCGCCAACTATAGCGTTGAACAGGTCAAGGACACCCAGTACGCCCTCTGCGCTTTCCTCGACGAAAGCGTGCTGCGTTCCGGCGATAACGCTCTGCGCAACCATTTCGAGTTGCAGCCGTTGCAGTTCCGCTATTTCGGCGTGCATCTGGCGGGGGAGGGATTTTTTGAAAAGATCGAATCGCTGCGCAGCGACGTGCAAGCCAACCTGGATGTACTTGAGGTTTACCACCTGTGCCTGGCGCTGGGTTTCGAAGGCAAATTCAGTCTCGGCCAGAAAGACCAGTTGCGCTATCTGGCCAATACCCTCGGCCAGGACATCGCGCGCTACCGCAAGCCCCCGAAAACCCTGTCACCGAACTGGGCATTGCCCGATCAGGTTTCGCAAATGCTTCGTCACGAAGTCCCGGTGTGGCTGTATCTGGCGCTCATTGCGCTGGTCTGCGTAAGTGTTTACCTGACGCTGGACTGGTTGTTGGGCAAGGACGTCGCCGCTTTGGCAGAACACATCAGCCAGCTGTTCAGTGCCTGAGCACAGATCAGGTAACCAGGCCGGGAAGACATGAAGACATTACTGCGTTTGTTAAAAAGTTTTTGGTTCCTCATCCCAACGCTGTGGGTGTTGAGCCTGTTGGCCTACTCGATTGCCGCGCCACGTGTGCCGCGGCTGCAGGGTCATTTGCCGGAAGCATTGATTGTGATCAGTGCTTTTTATGTGCTGATCATTGTGCTACGCCAGTACCAGCGTATTCGCGCCGAGCACAACCTGGAGAACCTGGTACAGCGTGAAGTCGACCGCTCGATGAAGTCCGCTGGCGAGTTCCGCGACCAGCAAGTGCTGCGCGAACGGCTCAAGCACGCCATCGCCATGCTGCGTACCGACCGTGCGGCGGGCGGCGGCGGTTCTTCGGCATTGTATGACCTGCCATGGTACCTGGTGATCGGGATGTCTGCCGCCGGCAAGACCTCGCTACTCAGCCGCTCCGGCCTGTCGGCGAGCATCGCCAGCAGCGCCAATGACAGCGAAAGCGGCACCCAACACTGCGACTGGTACTTCAGCCCTGACGCCGTGCTGATCGATACCGCCGGGCGCTACTTGCGCGACGAGCAATCCGCCAGCGACTTTGCCGACTTCTTGCGCCTGCTGAAAAAGCAACGCAACAAGGCTGCGGTCAACGGGTTGGTGCTGGTGGTCAGCCTGCCAGAGCTGCTGGCCTCCACCACGGATGAGCGCAACGCCTTGGCTGGGCGGTTGGTGTCGCGCATCGAGGAGTACATCGATTGCCTGGGGGTGAATCCGCCGATCTACCTGATGCTCAGCAAGACCGACCAACTGCCCGGTTTCAGCCAGGCATTCGAAGGCCTCGACCTCAACGAGCGTCAGCAACCACTGGGCATGACTTTCGGTTTATCGGAGATTGGCAACCACGGTTTGCGTAGCGTACTGGATACCAAGCTGACCAATCTGCACCGGCAGATTCGCCGCCACGTTGATGCACAGATGATGACTCTGGGCGCCGACACCAACAGCGCGCTGCTGAATTTTCCCAACTATTTCGCTGAACTGGCGGGCGTGCTTGAGCAGCTCCTCCAACACTTCGCACAGCACACGCATCAGGCCAACCCGTTGTTGCTGCGCGGCTTGTATTTCACTAGCGCGTTGCAGACCGACGAGCAATTGAGCCCGGTGTTTGAGGATGACCTTGCCGAGTCGTTCGCCTTGCATCCGCACGCCAGCCAATCCCTTCCGGGCGACGGCAGCACAAAGAAAACCGCTGATCGCAGCTACTTCATTACCGATACCTTTCGCCGGGTAATTTTTCCTGACCGTGACCTGTCGCTGTACCCATCGAGGTTCGGCCGCAAGTCGTCACTGAGCCCTGCGTTGATTGGCCTGACGCTGGTTGCCGGGGTGCTGTTCATTGGCGGCGAAAGCCTGTCGTTCAAGAACAACCGGGAATGGCTGGCGTCCATGCGCCAACAACTCAGCGAGCTGCAGCAATCGCCGGAGCGCGAGCAGTTGCTTGCATCCGGCCAGGGCCTGGAGCGGTTGCGCAACCAGATGACCACCATCGAGCGCTACCGCGACCACGGCGTGCCGCTGCGCTTGAGCGGCGGCCTGTACCGTGGCGATGACATCTACCTCGCAACCCAGCGCGCGTACTTGCAGCAACTGCGTACCCAGGTGCTGGAGCCGGTTACCCTCAAACTGCAACAGCATCTGCGCCAGTTCAACGAGTTCGCAAGAACCATGGACCTGCAAAACGCTACGGCGGCGCAGCCTGCCAAGGGTGCGCGCAAAGGCCCTTCGGCCACCCAAGGCACGCAGCAACTGGCTGCGCGTGTCGGGGTAACGCCGAGTCTGGGCAACATTGCCCGCGGCACCAATGATCTCAACCAGCGCCTGACCGGTGCGGCCCGGGTTTCGGCCAGACAAGTGCGTGACAACGCCCTTGCTGCCCTGCGCAACCCGGCCACCGTCGGTGACGTTGCCGAACTGTCCGCAACCACGGGTGGGCTGTCGTTGTCGGAGGAGATGCTGGGGCGTTTGGATGAGCATCAGGTCGCCTCGATCATCGAGTCATACAACGCGCTGAAGCTGTACTTGATCCTCACCCAACCCGCCGCGCACCCGGAAGCCGAGTTTGTCGGCGCGGTATTGCCGGTCGCCTGGGCAAGCACCCTCGGCAAGCAAAGCCCGCTCAGCGACAAGGTGATTCGGGAAAACGTAGCGGTCTACGTGCAACTGCTCAAGAACGCTCAAGCACCGACGCTGGCACGCAACGAGCAATTGATCAGCGAGACGCAAAAGAGCCTCAAGTCGTTCATGATCTCCAGCTCCCTGGTGGACCGTGAATACCTGCGCCTGCAGCTCGAATCCAACCGTCAGTTCCCGCCGACCGGGCTGAACGACCTGGTGCCGTTACCAGGCCGCCAGCAACTGTACGGCACTGAGGTTGTGCCGGCGATTTTCACTCGCCAAGGCTGGGACGAGTTCGTCAAGCCGGAGCTGATCAAGCTGGTCTCAAGCAACCTGCACAATGAAACCGACTGGGTGCTGGATGGCGACGGCAGCGACCGCGTGGTGCAGAAAGCCAACTTCATCCGCGAGTTCATGGCGCGCTATAAACGTGACTACAGCCAAGCCTGGTACACCCTGGTAGGCAGCGTCGGCGTGCGTCACTTCACCGATATGACCAACGCCACTCAACAGCTCTCGCTGCTCAGCGACGTGCAGAACTCGCCGGTCAAACGGCTACTTTGGGCGGTCAACGACAACACTCAATGGGACCTGCCCGACTCACGTGAGTCCCAGCAGCCGGGCACCCCGCGCGAGGACAGTTTCTGGAGCAAGGTCACTGGCATATTCGATACCGCCGACGTGTCCCCAAGCACGCTGGTTTCGCCACTGCCGACAGTGAATGACGGCAGCCTGGCGAAAC
This sequence comes from Pseudomonas agarici, assembly GCF_900109755.1. Classification (GTDB taxonomy): domain Bacteria; phylum Pseudomonadota; class Gammaproteobacteria; order Pseudomonadales; family Pseudomonadaceae; genus Aquipseudomonas; species Aquipseudomonas agarici. The sequence continues at coordinate 38,764 of NZ_FOAR01000008.1, forward strand.
GCTTCGAGCCGGTATCACGGGTGTTTGCCACACAGAACGCCGAAGGTGCGGACAGCACGATCATGGATCGCTACCTGGCCGCGCTGCGCAAACTCAAAGTGCGGGTCAACAATATCCAGCGCTCGCAAGACATCGGTAAAAGCAGCAAGCAACTGATCAGCGAGACGTTGGAGGGCCAGCCAAGCGAAGTCACTCATGTACGCAACTATGTAGAAACCACGATCGACACCAGCCAGGGCGGCCTGTCGAGTTCGCTGCAAAGTCTGTTCAGCCTGCCGATCCAGTACACCTGGGAAACCCTGCGCGATCCGGCCGGCGAGCAAATTGCCAAGGCCTGGGCGCAGCAGATTGCCAAACCGTGGGAGCAGGTCATGGCCCATCGTTACCCGATTGCCGCAGGCAGTCGCAACGAAGCTTCGATCAAGGATCTGCAACGCTTCGTCGACCCGCAATCGGGCCTGTTGCCAAACTTCAAGCGCAACGAAATCGGCAATTTGGCCGGCGGCGAAGGCTTGGGCATGAGCAGCGGCGCCAAGTCGGCTCCGCTGGTCGATCCGGGCATGGTCAACAGCATCGACAAGGCCAGCTCGCTAGGTGAAGTGATCGCCAGCCTGTCGGACCGCGACAACGGCTTCGAAATCATGCTGGAGCCGTCGGCTGACTTCACCGATATCATCTTCACCCTGGACAGGCAGGTGCAGCACTACCGCAACGGCAAGGCTAGCTGGAGCCGGTTTTCCTGGCCGGGCACCACCACGACGCCAGGCGCACGCCTTGATGTCGTGACGCTCAGCGGCGAGCGCATCACGGTGTTCGACTATCCAGGACGCTGGGGCTTGTTGCGCATGAACGACAGTGCGCGGGTCGACGACCTCGATGGCATCCAGCAACGTATGCGCTGGAACACCGCCAGTGGTCCGGTCAGCCTCACTGTGCGCAACTATGGTGGCGTCAAGCTCACCGACCTGAGCAACGTCAAGGCGCTGAGCGCGCTAAACACCACGGACGGACGCGCCAAGTGAGCACTCCAGCCAAGGATCGGGAGTGCCGCCGGTGATCGGGTGTTTCGGCAAAGTGCCTGCCAGCGCGGACTTCGTCAGCCTGCACGGTGCGGCGCAAGAAGTCCGCGAGTTCGACGCCTGGTTGCAAGGGGCCCTGTCGGCCATGCAACACCGCGAAGACTGGCGAGAGCTGTTCGATCGTTTGCCGGTGTGCCTGTTCAGCTATCGCGCGCGCAACGGCAATTGGCTGTTGGGCGGGCTGATCAGTGCGCGGGATTTCAGCACGCGTCGCTACCCGTTTTTCATCTTCCAGACGCTCAAGGCCAGCGAGGCCCAAACCCTGGTTAATCCGTTTACCCTGGGCGAACTGTTCTGCGGGCAGATCAAACCGTTGCTGCACATGGCTGTCCAGGGCGAAAGCACCTCGGTGTTGTTTGAACGCATCAAAGCCTTGCGCCCGTTGCAGGCCCAGGATTTTGAACTGTTCCGGCGCGTGCACGACAAGTTTCTGGTGAATTTCAATCTGCGCGACATCACTCGCTCGCTGGAAGATTCGCACCCTGAGTTTGTCAGCAACGCGGTGCTCACCCGCCTGCGGGCCCTGCAACAACCGATGCAGCACAAGAGCGGCATGGCGATCTCCCTCCCCCTGCCGGCCGAACGGGGTTTGAAGAACCCCATCGCCGACTTGTGGATCGATTGGCTCACGCGCATGAAGCGCGCCGATACCGCGCCGCAAATCAGTGTGTTGGCCGATGACTTCATGCGTCCGAAGCTACTGTGCTTTGCCTCGCGCAACAGCAATGGCCTGTACCGGGTACTGACCGGCACCAGCGAGCGCCTGGAAAATTACGATGTGTTGGCGCCGTTCGACGTCTTCGACGAGCACCACCGTGTATCGACATTTCCTGAACTAGACCGCCCTCTTTATGACGTTATCGACCGTTTTGTCGATGCCCTGGATTTGAAGTCCGTATGAACAGAATTAAATATTATTTCTTGTGCTACCAACCCTACATTCTGGGGGTCCTATTCTTCCTGACGATTTTTATCGTGTGGGGTATCGGCCACGCGTTCGACTTCAATTCGCTCAATAGCCTGCTGACCGGGATCGGTGTGTTCTTGGTGCTTTCCTCCGGCTATGTGGTGCTGCTGTATCGCGGCGTCTCCAGACATCACAACCTCGAAGGGCTGCTGCGCGAAGACGCCGACCAGGCCGTGCTGAACGCGAGCCCGGCCGACCGTGAGGAAGTCAGCCTGTTGCGCGAACGCCTGCTGCAAAGTATCGAACGCCTGAACGGCAACAAGCCACGCGGCACCCCACCCAAGGATGCGTTGTATGCCCTGCCCTGGTACTTGGTGATCGGCCAGCCGGCTGCGGGCAAGAGCACTATGTTGTATCAGTCGGGGCTGAACTTTCCGTATGCCGAACGCGAGGGTGCGCGGGTGGCGGGCCTGGGCGGCACTCGCCACTGCGACTGGTTTTTCAGCGCCGAAGCGGTGCTGTTGGATACCGCAGGCCGCTACATGAACGACCAGGAAGAAGCCGGCAAATGGCGCGCTTTTTTGCAGTTGCTGCGTCAGCATCGCCAGCGACGTCCGCTGAATGGCTTGATTGTGGCGGTGAGCATCCACGACATCCTGCAAGCTTCGCGCGAAGATCAGGAGCGCATTGCCAAACGCCTGCGCGAGCGTATTCAGGAAACCCATGCACTGCTGGAAGTGCGACTGCCAGTGTACCTGGTGTTCACCAAGTGCGACCTGGTGCCGGGATTTGCGCCCTTCTATAGCCAATTGGATGACGTGGCGCGCGGCGAAGTGATGGGCAAGACCTTCTCCCACAAGGGTTTTGACCAGGCCGACTGGGGCCAGCGTTTTGGCGTGGCGATGGATGAACTGATTACTTACTGGCAGGCCGTGGCCAACCGGCAACTGGTGCTGCAGGACATTCAGGTCACACGCCAGAACTCGTCCGTGTACCGCTTTCCGCTGGAACTGGCGGCCTTGAAACCGCGTCTGCAACTGTTCGTCGATGCCTTGTTGCGGGCCAACCCGTATCAAAACGCCGAACTGCTGCGCGGCTTCTACTTCACCAGCGCACTGGATGCCGATCGACCGGAAATGGGTGGTCATGCCCGCCAGGTCACCGAACGTTTCTCGCTGGAGAGCGATCAGGAACCCGCCGGCGGCCATGCGCAACCGCATGCCCTGTTTATCAATAGCCTGTTTCGCAAAGTGATCATTCCTGACCAACATCTGGTGGCGCTGTACACCACCAACGATCGCGAACGTCGACGCAAGGCCGCCTTGATCGGCGCTTTCGGCGCCCTGGCAATGCTGTTGTGTGGCGTGTGGGGTTGGTCCTATTGGAATAACAAAAATACGATCCAGACCCTGTCTGCCGAACTGGCCCAATCCTCCACCGATGACCGCGCCAGCACCGGCCAATACACGGCCTGGCATACGCTGGAGAGCATGCGTTCATGGACCGCACATTACTACCGCCAGCACCGCGAAGACGGCGTACCGCTGCGCATGCGCATGGGCCTTTACCAGGGCCATGCCATCGAACCGTTGCTACGGAGTCAGTATTTCTCGCGGCTGGAAACCGTGATGCTCAAACCGACCGCCGACAACCTCACCCGTTCGTTGTACCTGCTGACCACCATCAAGGTCTATCAGCGCAACACCAAGGAACTGTTCCCGGTCACGAGTATCGACAGCGTGGAGCCCAAGGCCCTGCCGACGGACAATCGTGCGCAATCTATCGCCAACTTCGGTACCACGACCCTGGACACTTACATCATGTTGTCGCGCGCCCAGCGAGAGAGGGCCGATCCGGCGCTTCTCAAAGCGAAAATGCCCGATTACTGGTACCCGGCGATTGCTCGCCAGACCGGCAAGCTCATCACCCAAAACAGCGCCACGGCTGTCGGTGGGGATTACGAGTACGCCAGCCGCCAGATCAATTTCTACAGTGATCAGATTCACGAACCGGACGTGCCGCGCCTCCTTGATAACGCCTTCCTCATCTCCAGCTCACGCAATTACATCAATAGCCTGCTGAGCCAGTCGCTGCGTTCGATCGAGACAATCACCCTGGAATCCGACACGCTGTTCGCCTTCGGTCGCGCAGATTTCCAGAGCCTGAAAAGCGAAGGCCAGGCTCAGTTGAGCGCTATCGCCGGCAAGCTATTGAGCACACCGGACATTGGCAAAATCATCATTACCGGGCATGCCGACCCATTGGGGGATCGCCAGGGCAACCTGGTGGTCTCGAGGCAGCGGGCGCAAACCATCAAGACCTATCTGGTGGGCAAAGGCGTACCTGTCGAACTGGTGGACGCGGTGGGCGAAGGCAGCGAAAAGCCGTTGGTCAAATGCGATATGCAATTGCCTCGCGCCACGTTGATTCAGTGTCTTGAGCCCAATCGACGAGTCGAGATCGAAGTTCGTGCGCTCAACTGAGCCTTATAGCGAAATACCGCTGCTTGAGCCTATGCCGGAGCGGCAGAAAAAGAAGCCTGTCCTGATCGTTTTCAGGACAGTTAAAGCAAGAGCTGTAGCCCCACAGCGGGTCGGTACAACTCTTAAACAGTGAAAGGAGAAGTTAGAAATGGCATTTGATGCATATATCCAAATCGACGGCATTCCAGGCGAAGTACTGGACGATAAACACAAGGACTGGATTGAAGTATTGGGCTACGAATATGGCGCTACTCAGGCCACCTCTGCCACTGCCAGCTCTTCGGGCGGCGCATCGTCCGAGCGCGTAGCTCTCAGCGATTTCAGCATCCGCAAAACCGTGGATAAAGCATCGGCGAAGCTGTTCGAAGCCTGCTGCAAAGGTACCCACATCGCCAAGATCCAACTGAACGTCAACCGTGCGGGCGGCGACAAGCTGACCTACCTGACCATCAATCTGGAAGAAGTCGTAGTGTCCTCCGTCAAAGCTATCGCTGGCGGCAGCCAGGGCGGCGAAGACAAAGCGGTCAGCGACCTGCCGATCGAAGAAATCAGCTTCAACTTCGCGCGCATCAAGACCACCTACACCCAACAGAGTCGCTCCGATGGCCAGGGTGGCGGTAACGTCACCGGCGGTTGGGATCGCACCGCGAACAAGGTTTTCGCTTAAGTATCTGGCGATTTCGCGCCGAGTGTACATCCCCAACTCAACACCGTGCCTGCGTGCAAGCACGGTGTTTTTTCTGAGCAGAGTTATCTATGCCTGAATTTTTCAACGGTCTTTCCCTGGCCGAACTGCTCGCCCCCATCGACGGCGCAAGTGGTGCGGACCTGAGTTTCTCCACCCTGTTTGATCAAATCAAAGAAGCGCGTCGAGCAGACCCCAATTACCTGACCCAGGGCGACTGGCAAACCGAACTCAAATCCTCCGATTGGGACTTGACCATCACCCTGGCCGCGCAAGGTCTTGCGCAACAGAGCAAGGATTTGATGCTGGTGGCCTGGCTTGCCGAGGGCCTGGCGCACCAATACCATTTTGTTGGCATTCACTTCGGACTGACCCTGGCCGAGCAAATTTTGCGGGCGTTCTGGGAAAACCTGTATCCGTCGCTCGAAGACGGTGTGGAAGAGCGCAATGCGCGCCTTGCCTGGCTGAAAACCTCGCTGACAGATGTGGTGGGCGCACTGCCAATCACCCAGGGAGACAACTTCGGCCTGTTACGCTATGACGAATCCCGGCACGTCGAAAACCTGGCCTTGCAGAACCCCCAAGCCATGCGTAACGCACTCGAGGAAGGCAAAATCAACGCGGAAACCTTCCAGCGTTCAGTCGTCCTTACCGAATCCGATCATCTGTGCCTCAAGGCCACCGAAATCGCTGCATGCGTGCAGGCCTGCCAACAACTCCAGGCTACCTGTGACGACTTGTTCGACCGCGATACACCGAGTTTTGCCGCACTTGAGGAAATCCTGTCCAGGACCGCACAACTGGTCGAGAAACTGTTGAAGGATCGAGGTATCGAACTCCATCCCGCGCAAGCTCAGCTCGCTCCCAATGCGCCTGAAATCAACCAAGCGCCACCAGCAGGTGCTGCCATGCCCGCCGCCCAGCAAGCCCCCAACCCAGCCGTATTACGTACCACCCCAATGACTCGCGACGAAGCCTTCACCATGCTCGCGAGCGTCGCCCAATTCTTCAAACACGCCGAACCCCAAAGCCCGGTGCCCTACCTGATCGAACGCGCGATCAAATGGGGCAACATGCCGCTTGAGGGATGGTTGAATGACGTGATTAAGGACCGTAACGTCGTCGATAGCATTCGTGACGTACTTGGAACCAAAGAGACGAAGTCCTGATGCCCCATGGATACCCAAGGACAAGCAAACATCTTCGCTAATGGCCTGTGCGGTTAGTTCGTTAGCTCAAGTTCGGATGCCACACATCATTCATCGCATCTTATGATTGTGTCATAACGAAGTGAAAACCCTTCGTATTCTGCACCGCCGGACAGAACGACCTGAAGAATGGTGATCCAGGGAACCTCTCAGAGTGGAAGCGGATGCCTGACTTACTCAAAAATGTGCAATCGCTTGATCATTATCCGCCAGCACTTTGGAGCCTGGATCAATGAGGATGGACCGGATGCTATGAATTCATACTTCTGAAGCAAGTCTTTAAGTTAAACCTTAATATTTAACAAATAAAACATTACACAGTAGTGCAATAATCTAGCTTCTCGCCGCATTCTTATCTCCATGAAGGCTGATGCCTCAAAGCGTTTTCTCTGCCAACCCAATCACTTTCCCGCGAGAAAGCGATTACTAAACCACACAGACAGCCCTCGAATGCAGCTGAAATCAAGCCTTAGGCGTCCGCTTACGAGATCACTGCCCCACAGAAGCATTCCCATATTGTTCCCCTATCGCCCTTTTTCAGCCGCCAAAAACCACAAACCCCCGAATTTCTCCAGGAAAATCAGGGGTTTGCGTTTTCAGAATTTGGCGGTGAAGGAGAGATTCGAACTCTCGATACAGTTTCCTGTATACACACTTTCCAGGCGTGCTCCTTAAGCCACTCGGACACTTCACCGTATCTCGTCAAACCGATTCAGTCTGTCGAGGCGCGCTAATGTAGTCGAAAGCTTTTCCAATGGCAAAGGTTTTTTTCAGAATTTTCATGCGCTTAAGTCAAATAACCAACGTCGCCCCAGTCGCCCACCCGCCAGTCAAGGCAAACCTGCCAATCTCTGGCACAACTCAGCGCCTTCCATAAAGACAGGGCGGGCATCTGGCGCAACCTCCTGAGCGCGGTTCGGACGGAAAAACCTGACTCACCAGTCAGTCACGGCGCTTTACCTCTCCCATGCGGCTGGGTAACGTCTGTGCCACTTCTTTATAAGGAATGACCTCATGAGTGAGTTGATCTCTTACCACCTCGAAGACAGCATCGCGACCCTGACCTTGAGCAATGGCAAGGTCAATGCCATTTCCCCGGAGGTGATTGCCGCCTTCAATACCGCCCTGGACCAGGCCACCCGCGACCATGCGGTGGTGATCATCACCGGCCAACCCGGCATTCTCTCCGGTGGCTACGATCTGAAAGTGATGACCGCCGGCCCCAGGGAAGCCATCAGTCTGGTGACCGCCGGTTCCACCCTCTCCCGCCGCCTGTTGTCCCATCCGTTCCCAGTGATTGTCGCCTGCCCAGGCCATGCCGTGGCCAAGGGCGCATTCCTGCTGCTGTCGGCCGACTACCGCATCGGTGTCGACGGGCCGTTCAGCATCGGCCTGAATGAAGTGCAGATCGGCATGACCATGCATCACGCCGGGATCGAGATCGCCCGCGACCGGTTGCGCCGCTCGGCCTTCCATCGTGCCGTGATCAATGGCGAGATGTTCAACCCGCAAGACGCGGTGGACGCCGGTTTCCTCGACAAGCTGGTCACGCCGCAAGCCCTGCCGGAGGCCGCCCTGAACGCGGCCCGGCAGTTGAAGAAGATCAATATGACTGCTCACAAGAACACCAAGCTGAAAGTGCGTCAGGCGCTGCTGGAAACCCTGGATCACGCGATCATTCTCGATCAGGACCCTATGGGCTGATCCTCGAACCTTTTGCCCGTGGAAAAGGCCCGACATTTAGTCGGGCCTTTTCCTACAGACGTGTTTGTACCCACTGCAACCGCTCTAGACCGCGCCTGACACTCTCCGGGGAAACATGCGCTAAAACATCGCCTATCTCCTGCCTCTATCCGGCTAATTGCCGAGGACAATGCACCTCCGTACACTGCGCCACCTTTTGTCCTGGCGGGCCCGTTAGATGCTGTTTCTATTACGTATGTTATTGATGGGGCTTAATTTTATCGTTGCAGGTATCATCGGCGTGATACTCGGGCTCTGTCGCCCGTTCCATCCGGATAACAACCGCTTGTGCGCCCGCCTGTATGCCTGGCCGGCAATGTGTATTCTGCGCCTGCGGGTGAAGGCCGAGGTCGGGCCATTGATGGACCAGTCGCAAAGCTGCGTGATCATTGCCAATCATCAGTCCAACTACGACCTGTTCGTGTTCGGCAATGTGGTGCCACGGCGCACGGTATGCATCGGCAAGAAGAGCTTGAAGTGGATTCCGTTGTTCGGCCAGTTGTTCTGGCTGGCGGGCAATGTGCTGATCGATCGCGGCAATGCCTGCAAGGCACGTCAATCGATGCTGAGTACCACCGAGACCCTGCAACACAAGGACACCTCGATTTGGGTCTTCCCCGAAGGCACACGCAATCGTGGCGAAGACCTCTTGCCGTTCAAGAAAGGGGCGTTTCAGATGGCGATCACTGCTGGCGTACCGATCATGCCGGTGTGTGCCAGCAGCTATATCAGGCATATGCGCCTGAACCGCTGGCACGGCGCCAAGGTGCTGATCCGCTCGCTGCCGGCGATCCCCACCGCGGGACTGACGCTGGACGATATGCCGATGCTGATCGACCAGTGTCGGGAACAGATGCGTGACTGTATCGCCGCAATGGACCGCCAGCTGCAAGTCGGCTGATCAAGCATCTTCGCGCGCCCAGGCCGGCGCGGTTGCTGTGCAAAGACGCCACGACATGAACGTTGCGGCTTTTCCACGAACTCCCGATAGTTTGCCGACTCTGAAGAAGCCGGGCAGGCTAAGCTGCAGCCTGTCTTTTCCCTTTTTAAAGAAGAAGCGATCAGCATTATGGGTAGAATCGTTGCTGCTGCGGTTTACAGTGCCGGTAGAAAAGTCACCAATATCACCCTCGACGAGGGCGCCGCCTGGGCGGCGAAACCCGGTCACTTTGTCTGGATCGGGCTGGAAGAGCCCAACGCCCAGGAGCTGGCCAACTTGCAGAGACAGTTCAATCTGCATGAACTGGCCATTGAGGATGCCCTGGAAAAACACAGCCGCCCGAAGCTGGAAACCTTCGGCGATGCCCTGTTTATCGTCACGTATTCGCCGATTCACCACGAGGGCAAGCTGGAGTTCATCGAGACCCAGATCTTTGCCGGTAACGGCTATATCATTACTTGCCGCAACGGCCGCTCGAAGTCCTATTCCCACGTCCGTCAACGCTGCGAAGCGCGACCGTTGCTGCTGGAACATGGCGAGGATTTCGTGCTGTATGCCCTGCTCGACTTCGTGACCGAAAGCTACCAGCCAGTCAGTGAGGTCATTCATGCCGAGATCGACGAGCTGGAAAAAAACGTGCTGCACAGCTCGCTGAACGAGGGTGATATCCAGCGTATCCACCACCTGCGCCGGGATGTGTTACGCCTGCGCCGCTATGTAGCACCGATGGTGGAGATCAGCGAGGAAGTCTCACGCCTGGACTTCCCGTTTATCGACAAGAACATGCGTCCGTACTTCCGCGACGTACAGATCCATGTGACGCGACAGATGGAGGACCTGGCGACCCTGCGCGATATCGCCAGCCAGACCATCGAGATCGGCGTGTTGCTGGAGTCCGTCCGCCAGAGCATCGTGCAACGCAAGTTCGCCGCCTGGGCAGCGATCCTGGCGTTTCCGACGGCAGTGGCGGGGATCTATGGGATGAACTTCCAGAACATGCCCGAACTGAACTGGCACTACGGCTATTTTGCCGTGCTGGGATGTATCGCGGTCGGTTGCGTGGGCTTGTGGGCCAGCTTCAAGAAATCCGGCTGGCTATAGATCGGACGCGCAACGTGCGGATGGTTCCCATGTTCGGCATCAACTAGTGGCCTGTGGCTTGTGTCCGACGAAGCGCATCATCCACTCAGCCACCGTAGTGCCGTGGTGTTCGTGCTCCAGGCTGGCGATGCCCTTGGCGTAGATCGGCTCGCCGAGGGTCTGCTGGCGAATGTCCAGCAAGGCCCGCGAATAGTCGTGGATAAACTCCGGGTGCCCCTGGAAGCACAGCACCTGGTCGTTGATGTGGTAGGCCGCATACGGGCAGAAATCGCTGCTGGCGATCACTGTGGCGTTTTCCGGCAGTTCGGTGACCTGATCCTGGTGGCTGATCAGCAGCGTCAGTTCCTCCATCACCGGGCTCATCCAGGGCGCCTTGGCAGCCATCTTGTATTGGTGGGTACCGACGCCCCAACCCTGGCTGGCACGCTCGCTCTTGCCACCCAGCAGCAACGCCAGCAATTGGTGGCCAAAACAGACCCCCAGCAGCTTGTCGCCGCGCTCGTAACGACTGAGCAGGTAGGCCTTGAGAGTTTGAATCCATGGGTCGCTGCCGAAGGAGTCGGCCTTGCTACCGGTCACCAGGTAGGCGTCGAAGGTCAGCTCGTCACTCGGGTAGTTACCCTGCATCACGTTGTAGACACTGAACTGGGCGGCAATCGGCTGACGGGAGAACAGACGCTCGAACATCTTCCCATAGCCCTGATATTGATCGATCAGTTCCGGGCGCAGCACATCGGTTTCCAGAATGCAGATGCGTAACGACATAAAAGTACCTGACACAAAAGACAAGAGAGTGAGGCTTGAGCCTGCCTTGAAATAGCCTTGCAAGGCAAGCACGCAACGCACTACCGGCAAACCCGATTCAGCCGGGGCCCGGCTCGTCGGATTCATTGACCGCAGCGCTCAGCGGCCTTGATCTGCACGCTCGGACGAACGGTAGTGTACTAAGCGCTTAACCGTTTTAGTGGTCGCACGTGTCTAGCAAAAGGCCTGCTAGCGAGATGGCAATATGCCTCATATTTTTTTAAAAATAATTTAGTAACCCTCCATATGAAATGGTTCTAAGGAAAGTGTGACGCGGGCTCTAAGGTTATCCCTGTAGGAGTTGCCGCCGGGGTTTTGCCGGGGTATCCAACACAATTGTTGAGCAGTCGTCTTCAGGAATAACAACAAAAGGCAGTCAGCCATGTTCAAGCACTCGAAAGTCCGCCAGGCCGGTTTGATCGTATTCGCCACCACGCTTCTTCTTATCCTGCCGAACCTCACCAAGGTGGTCGGCTAGACGCTGTGGTTTTTTTCAACATCACCACAAATTCTCATCCCGATTTCCTGTCGAGGTGCGATTTTGTGTGCCAATCTTGAGCACGACGAATGGCGCGACGCGCCGTCCGATCCTATCGAGGACTCCCCCACCGGGACCTTCGACAATGATAACGACATAGCCAGGCAAGCTAACCCTTGCACCGCTCCCACCGAATAAAGCCACGAATGAAACGACTGATCCTGCTGACGACTGCCCTGCTGTGTGCCCCTCTGCACGCCGCACAACTGGCTCTCGACCTCGGTGCTGGCCATCGTACCTGGGAAACCGAGGCATTGCTGGCCCATCCCGAGGCCCAAACCATCACCATCGACGACGATGTATCCTACAAACGCCAGATGACCTATCGTGCGGTACCGCTGGCTGTGCTGCTGGATGGCATCAAGACCGATGATCACCTGCAGGCGGTGGCACTGGACGGCTTCGCCGCCGAACTGAGCGCCGGACCGCTACTCGACCAGACCGGAGCACGGGCCTGGCTGGCGGTAGAAGACCCTACCAAACCCTGGCCGCCGCTGGCGCTGGGCAAACCCGGCGCCGGGCCGTTCTATCTGGTATGGACTAATCCGCAAGCCGGGCATATCGGCCCCGAGCAATGGCCTTATCAGGTCGCCAGTATCCGGCGCCTGGCCCCGGTGGCGGAACGATTCCCTGCGCTGCGGCCCGATCCGAAGCTGGCGGCCAACGATCCGCCGAACAAGGGTTTTGCGTTGTTTCAGAAGAACTGCCTGGTGTGCCATAAGCTCAATGGCGCGGGGGACGCACAGGTCGGTCCGGACCTGAACGTGCCGTATAGCCCGACGGAATACTTTACCGAAGGTTTTCTCAAGCGGTATATCCGCGACCCGCAGAGTCTGCGCCACTGGCCGCAGGCGAAGATGCCGGCGTTCTCTGCGGCGGTGCTACCGGATGGCGAACTGGATCTGCTGCTTGAGTATTTGCAGCACATGGCTAAGCGCAAGGTGGCGACCCACTGAGTTACTCGACCTTCCACGGATTCACCTGCTACTGCTGTGCCGGCCACATCGGCGGCGGCACCCGGACCTTCGCACGCAAACGAAAACGGCCGACCCCGAGGTCAGCCGCTGCTGTGTGAAAAGCAGTGCGTTCAGTTGCGCGCACGTATCGGATGTTTGACGCCCCAGCCTTCGATCACACCGCCCAAGGGCTCGACCACCGCCCCGAAGTCGTGCTCGAAGTCATCGATGCCGCCATAGGTGGCGTACATCACCTTACTCAACTCCAGGTACCAGGCACCGTCGTCCCTGGCACTGACCTGAGCATTCAACGATTCACCGCGAAATTGCCCTGCTGCCCTGCGTGCCCGCTCCTCGTCCGGGAAAATGGCATAGAACTCGATGGGATGGATGCGTGCAAAATCAAAACCGCCTTCTTTCATGCGGCGCAGCACCTGGCTGCTGATGTCTTCTTGATAGGCTGTGCTCATGAAACGTCCTCCTCAGCAAGCGTTGGATAGACTTTCCGTACTCCCGAACCAGGCACGACACCGTGCTGGCAGCTCGACAGGTATCTGCCGGCCGGGACACAAGCATGTAGCTGACAAGATCAGACCACCTTAGCGAATCATTCGCTGATCTCGACTGCAGAGTAGCGCGATGCCAACAGCTCTGCCAGAGGGCCAGAAAGAGAAAAACAGCGTTTCATGAAGCGGGCGCGATGCGCAGGATCTGAATACTGTTCTAATCCTTGAGGCTCTTGACCGTCGGTTCAGGCGCGCGCCCGTCGAGGTCATTGAGATCCAGCTCGGCGGGAACCGGTAGCAATCGCGCACGAATCCACTGCGCGGCCTGTTCTCGGCTGGGTTTGTGCTCACAATCGAAATGCTCGACGGTCTGCACGCCATGATCGTCCACGAAAGTGATTGCCCACATTTTCATCGGTATCTCCTCGGTAAAGCCCATATGCTGGGCTCACCGCATCTGGACCGTGGAGCAACGACGATCGTTCAGAGCAATTGAAACGATGCCACAGGCTTCAGCCGATCATTTCTCGGCCTGTTCCTTGAGCGCTTGCAGGGTGTTGTACGGTGCATCCACCACGAACTTGTTCGCCAGCCACGACGGGACGCTGCCGCCTGGCTCGGTGTGTACCTGGTAGGTCACTTCGGTCAGGTTGTTGCCTTTGGGCACCAGTTTCCAGAAGCCCGCAACCTGGGCAACGCGCACATAGCCCTTCTGTTGCGGCTTGTAGGTCGGTACACCTTCCAACCGGCGGGTCAACGTGCCATCGGCGGCCTGAGTGGTGGTGATATGCAGATAGGAGTCACGATCGGACACCGGGAACGGTGCCTTGAATTGAGTGTAGGTCCAGCTCTCGTCTCCCTTCTGGTCCACCAGTTTCTGCGACTTGCACTCGTGAATCCAGGCGCAGGCACCGGCCACGTCTTCCTGCACCGCACGGATCTTGGCGACCGACGCTTTGATCGTCGTCACGCCCTGATAGGCCTTGTATTTGGAGCCGGCCACCTCGCTGAGCGACACCTTGATCCCGTTTTCGTCCTTGGCTGTCTCCCAGGTTTGCGCATAAGCAGTACCGGTCAACAGGACAGTCATACCACAAACCACAGCCATTCGATGCAGCGAACCCATTGTTTTATTCCTTATTGTTGAAGGTGAGCACACCTCAAGCCGCCGTCATTTCCTCCCACCAGCCGATCAGGCGAATGGCTTCTTCGCGGCTATCGCCACACACCTCGGGATCAGCCTGGAAACCACCACATACGGCGGGCCGCTCAGGCTTGCCGAACAACTCACACAAGTGTTCGACCGAGAGATGCGGGCAACGTTCTCCGGCCGGCTTACCGTTAGGCATGCCGGGCAGCGGCGAGCTGATGGAGGGAGCAATGCAACAGGCGCCACAACCTTCACGGCAGTTCATGACAACACGCTCCTGGCAACCGGCCCGATGTGTGGAAGACAGAGTAACCGCTAAAACGGCTGTTTAAAATTGCTCGCACAATGGTTTTTCAATAACAGGGTATATGACTGATCAGTCACCGACGAAGTGTCATGACCAAACGAAGGGATCTACTGTTTGAACTCGAAATCCAGGGCCGCGCCTTCCACTTCCCGGCGGCTCTCGTTACGCAATTGCAACTCCATTTCGTTGCTCAACAATCGACCGTTGAGCTGAAACGGCGTTTGGCTCGGGGGCTTCTCACCGAACATGGGCGGCAACAGCGGTCGACTCTTGGAGAGCGGCACGGTGCCCGCTGGCTGCATCTTGTTGACCAGGTCCTGGGGCAGGCTCAGGTCCAGCTTGGCCGGTGGCAAGCGGGTCCTGACCACCTCACTGGCCGGCCTGGACTTGGCGGCGACAGGCGCGCGCTTCTTTGCCACAGGGGCTTTTTTTTCTACGGGTTTCTTAGGCGACATATCGGCCTTCTTGCCCGCGCTCGGCGGCTTCGGCGCCACCGTAGCAATCTTGGTTGCCGCCGAACTCTTGGCTGACGACGCTTCCTGGGCCTGAACCATTGCCGTACCACCGACACTCAGGCTGGTCAGCAAGGCAATCAACAGCAGGCGCGCTGGGAAAATGGCGTTCATAAACTCTACGGCATAAACAACAGAGGGCTCATATGCTCGCTTGTTGAGCAGTTGATGACAAGTCAAGAGATCGAACAACCACGCTCCCGACTCAGGAACAGCCGTCGGCGGTTTTCCAGGCATACAGCGTCAGAACAGTCCGGCAGCGGTTTCCTGGCAGAGCTGGTTAGCCAGCATGCCAAGAGTCATCAGCGCCCGTTCAGCCTCGCGATTCCATGGAATCCCGCAGTTGAGCCGGATACAGTGATTGAACTGCTCGGTGTTGCTGAAGATCAGTCCCGGCGCAATGCTGATGCCCTGTTGCAGCGCCCGCACATGCAACTCTTGGGTATTGACCCGTCCCGGCAAGCTGACCCAGAGAATGAAACCACCTGTTGGCCGGGTCATCTGCGTCCCTTCGGGGAAATACTGCTGCACGGCTAATTGGAAGGCGCTGAGGTTCTTGCGGTACTCCTGGCGAATGTAGCGCAAATGTCGGTCATACCCACCGTTTTCCAGGTAGGCCGCCACTCCCATCTGTGTGACGCTGCACGCCGAATGAGTGCTGAAGGTCTGCAAGCGCTGGATTTCCTGCTGGAACTTGCCGGCGATCATCCAGCCGATCCGCACGCCCGGCGACAGCGTCTTGGAGAAGCTCGAACAGTAGATCACCCGGTCCAGCCGATCATAAGCCTTGAGCGCTTTGGTGCGCCCGACCTCGAACATCAGCTCGCCGTAGATATCGTCTTCGACGATCTGGATATCGAAGTCCGAAGCCAAACGCAGCAATTGTTTCTGGCGCTCCTCCGGCATTGTCCCGCCCAGCGGATTGCTCAGGCGCGTGGTCAGCACCAGGGCCTTGATCGACCACTGGTTGGCCGCCAGTTGCAGGGCCTCCAGGCTCATGCCAATGGCCGGATCACTGGGAATCTCGATGACCTTAAGGCCCAACAGATCGGCCAGTTGCAGCAAGCCGTAGTAGGTCGGCGATTCGGCGGCGATCAAGTCACCGGGACGGGTCAGCACTCGCAGCGACATCTGCAGCGCGTCCACGCAACCGTGGGTGATCACCACTTCGGAGGGGTCGACCACCACGCCGGCGTCGCGCATGCGAATCGCCACCTGGCGCCGCAATGGCTCGAAGCCGGGGCTGAACATATAGCTGAAAGCCCGTGGGCTATGAAACCGCGTGATCTTGGCCAGTTGCTGGTGCAGCGCCCGCACCGGCAGGTAATCCACCGACGGCACCGCCGCGCCAAAGGGAAACACCCCTTCGCGACGAGACTCGACCAGGACCTGCTGGATAATGCTGCTGCGGGTGACCAGCCCCGGACGCTCCACCCGAGCGATATCCGGCGTCGGGGCAGTCAGCGCGGGGGTCTGGTGAACGTAGTAACCCGATTGCGGACGGGCGCGGATCAGCCCCTGATCTTCCAGGTTGGCGTAAGCCTGCAACACCGTCGCATGGCTGACATTGAGTTGCGAGCTCATCTTGCGTACCGACGGCACCCGTTCGCCAGGCTGATAGACACCCCGCCGGATATCCTCGGCCAGCTGCTGCGCGATACGTTGATAGAGCAATAGATTGGTCATGAAGCAGCACTCGGATTCGACGGCATTTTTATTCTTGGACGCAACCATACCGGAACAGTTTCAAAGTGTACTGGCACGCTTCCTACAATAGTCGACAATACAGTGACAAGAGAAGCAAAACTGTACGGGAACACTTAGACGCTTAGACACAACAAGCCCGCTCGCCACCACGCGATGATTCCACAGGCCCGCAAAGACAAAACCCGGTACCTTGCGGATACCGGGTCTGGTCTTGAAGAGGATCGGCCTTCAGCGGGCCGCACCCAGTCGGCCTTTCTCATCGGAGAAGACAATCTCTACCCGACGGTTCTGCGCCCTGCCCCGCTCGGTGGCGTTTACCTCGATCGGGAACTGCTCACCATAACCTTCGACCTGGATACGCTTCTCATCGATGCCCAGGTCAACCAGAACATCGGCCACCGATTGCGCACGATCACGGGACAACTGCAGGTTGAAAGCCTGGTCTCCGGTGTTATCCGTATAACCTTCGATCCGTACCACTCGCCTTGGGTTCAACTGCAGGAACTGCACCAGCTTAAGTACCGTGCGATTGGCCGAGTTCTGCAGTTGCGCCTCACCGGTATCGAACAGTACATCTCCCAGGGTCATGACCAGACCCCGATCGGCCTGGATGCTGGTCAGGCTGTTGATCTGCTCTTGCACCCACTTACCCTGCTGTTGCACGCTGAGCAACTTGGACTCGCGCAGGGCCAGTTGCAGGCGCTGGCGCTCCAGTTCCAGCTTGGCGGCACGCTCCTGATTGAGCGCCTGCTCGGTGTGCTCAAGGGCAATCTGCGAGTAACGTTCGCTCAGGTAAGCGTAGTGCACCACATCAGCGCTGCTGCCCCAATAGCTGGACAGCCGATCGGCGCGGGCCAGTGATTCACCCGCACGAATCACGTCCTTGGGCGCAATGCGCAGCACCTCGGTGTCTTCCTTGACCTTCTGGAAACTGGCCGAGGCCTGCTGCAGGGCCGTGTCGCTCGATGGCTGGCCGGCACAACCATACAGACCGGCAAAAGCCATCAGCAGCAGAGCGCTGACCATTCGCTTCGGATAGATCATTGCGCGCCCCCCAGTTGCTTGCGCAAGCGCGCGATGCGGGCATTGAGCACCTTTAGTTCTTCCCGGCTCTTCTCGGTCAGCACCTGGGCTTCCGCCAGGCGGGCGTCCAACTCGGCCTGCTCGGCACGCATGCGAGCTTTCTTGAAGGACTGATCGGCCATGTCGGATTGGGCACGTTCGAACTTGCCTTCGGCCAGTTTCAGCTCGGCGACATCCTCCGCCTTGGCACCTACCGCCCGTGCTTGTTCGAGGGCACGTTCGGTGAGACGCATTTGTTCATTCGGCGCCGGATCGGCCGCGCAGCCCGCCAGAGCCACAACGGCCAGGGCAGCGAATAAAGGTCGAATACTCAAAGGAAATTCCTACTGTTTTGAGACGCTGACCGCTTGGCGCTGAGTCGTCCAACGCTCCACATTGCGTTGCAACACAATCTCGGCCAGGCCGGAAGCGGGCAATTCTGTCATCTTTTTCGCCAACTGTCCGCGCAACCACGCGTCATTGCAGGCCGAGTTGTGCGAGACCGCCAGGAACAGGCCGGGCTGATCGACGGGTTGCACTCGTGGACCGAGGTCCTTGGCCATACCCAGGCTCTGGGTGGTAACCATGCCGGCATAACGTCCGGCCAGCACATACTCCACCTCGCCCAGCAACAGCTTGTGGAACGCCTGAGCCAAGGCTGGGGGGTATTGCAGTGTCAGGTGTTGCTGGGTGAAGGCTACGAACGGCTGGGTCATCCGGGCCTTTTGCGAGACAGCGCCAATGTGACCCTGCAAGTCGGTGGCCGTGTGGTAAACCAGTGTCGAATCGTTGCGGGTCCAGACCAGATAATCGTTGCGCACCAGCGGCGGATGGATGTAATCCAGCGAATTCAGGGCGTCGAGGGCGATGGGCGCATCCACCAGCAGATCCATGCGTCCGCTGCGCACCTCCTCCTGAGCCTGGGAGCGCTCGCCGCCATACAGCACCTCGATCTTTAGCCCCAATTCGCCGCCGACCTGGCGTAACAGGTCGGCACTGGCGCCGACCAGGTGTATAGGGTCCTCGGGGTCGCGCCACAGGTACGGTGGCGCATCCGGGCTGCCGGTGACGATCAGGCGTTCGCATTTGCCCGCCGCGAGCGCCGGAATGGGCAACGCCAACCACCCCAACAGCAACGACAACGCCCCCAGATGACGCAGATCCATGGCAAAAATCTCCAGGCAAAACAAAAAACCCGACCAGAAGGCCGGGCTCTTTTATAGGTAAAGCCGCTGGATTAGACCAGCTTCTCGAACTCAGGGATGGCTTCGAACAGGTCCGCCACCAGACCGTAATCAGCCACCTGGAAGATCGGCGCTTCTTCATCCTTGTTGATCGCTACGATCACCTTGGAGTCTTTCATCCCGGCCAGGTGCTGGATCGCGCCGGAGATACCGACCGCGATGTACAACTGTGGCGCGACGATCTTGCCGGTCTGGCCGACCTGCATGTCGTTGGGCACGAAACCGGCGTCGACAGCGGCGCGGGAAGCACCGACGGCGGCACCCAGCTTATCGGCAAGGGCGTACAGGTGCTTGAAGTTATCGCCGTTCTGCATGCCACGACCACCCGATACGACGATCTTGGCGGCGGTCAGTTCAGGACGGTCGGACTTGGCCAACTCTTCGCCGACGAAGCTCGAAGTGCCCGCGTCGTGCGCGCCGGCAACGGCTTCAACCACAGCCGAACCCCCTTCGGCGGCAACCGGGTCGAAACCGGTGGCGCGCACGGTGATGACCTTGACGCCAGCAGTCGATTGCACGGTGGCAATGGCGTTACCGGCGTAGATCGGACGCTTGAAGGTATCGGCGCTTTCCACCGAGACGATCTCGGAAATCTGGTCGACGTCCAACTGTGCGGCAACGCGCGGCAGGATGTTCTTGCCGTTGGAGGTGGCGCCAGCCAGGATGTGGCTGTAGCCGTTGCCCCCCGCCTCGCCAACCAGGGTTGCTACCAGAGGAGCAACGTTTTCCGGCAGTTGATGCGCGTAGGCGGCGTGGTCGGCCAGCAGGACTTTCGACACACCGGCGATTTTCGCGGCCGCTTCAGCCACGGCGCCAACGCCCGAGCCTGCGACCAGCACGTGAATGTCGCCACCGATCTTGGCGGCGGCGGCAACGGTGTTCAAGGTGGCCGGGGCCACGACCTTGTTGTCGTGTTCGGCGATTACCAGGATAGTCATAATCAGGCTCTCCAATTCAAAGCACCTTGGCTTCGTTTTTCAGTTTCTCGACCAGTTCCGCAACCGACTTGACCTTGATACCGGCGCCGCGAGCAGCGGGCGCTTCGACTTTCAGGGTCTTGTTGGTGGAGGCGGTGGAAACCCCCAAAGCATCCGGAGTCAGCGTTTCCAGCGGCTTCTTCTTGGCTTTCATGATGTTTGGCAAGGACGCATAACGCGGCTCGTTCAAACGCAAGTCGGTGGTGACGATGGCAGGCAGGCTCAACGAAACGGTCTGCAGGCCGCCATCGATTTCGCGGGTTACCGCCACTTTGTCGCCCGACACCTCGACTTTCGACGCGAAGGTGCCTTGGGGGTAGCCGCTCAGGGCCGCCAGCATCTGGCCGGTCTGGTTGTTGTCGCTGTCGATGGCCTGCTTGCCGAGAATCACCAACTGTGGCTGCTCCTGGTCAACGACAGCCTTGAGCAGCTTGGCCACGGCCAGGGAGGTCAACTCTTCAGCGGATTCGACCAGGATGGCGCGGTCGGCACCCAGAGCCAGCGCGGTGCGCAGTTGCTCCTGAGCGGTGGACGGACCGACGCTGACGACGACGATCTCACTGGCCACGCCTTTTTCTTTCAGGCGCACCGCTTCTTCCACTGCGATTTCGCAGAAAGGGTTCATCGACATCTTGACGTTGGCGAGGTCGACGCCGGAATTGTCCGCCTTCACGCGAACCTTGACGTTGTAATCGACAACGCGTTTGACAGCTACAAGAACCTTCATGGATTCCTCACTCTCCGGTAAAAAGAAAGTCGCCTAGGCGAACCTGGCGGTTGATGCTCATTGGCCCAGGAGGACCTCCAAAAACGTCGACATGCGGCCACGCAGGTCTTTTTTCACCATAACTACCGTTCGTCCGGCATGACTGTGCAGTCACGGATCGTCGGGACGTGTAAACTTCACGCCAAATCGGCGCGCCGCTTCACGTTCGGGTGCTTTCGCGTTTTCTTTAGACGGGCTCCCGGGACTCGCATTTAGCCTACGGCGAGCGCAAAACCGCCCGTATCTTGACCGTAACACCTATTCCGGTCAATACGGCAAAATGGCCGTCATAAGCTGCGTCATTCTGATTTTATCGAGTGTCCGGCAAATTCAAACAAACGTTTGTATTGGACGCTGATAGCAGTGTAGATATAATGCGCCACCTAGAAGAGAAAGATGTCCGGTCCGTGATGCTAGCAATACTGGCTGGGACACCCAAGCTCCAAATTAGCAACGCTTAAAATTAGAAAAGCAGTTGAGCCTTGAGTAGGAGAGAGTCTGTGGAACGCGAATACATGGAATTCGACGTGGTCATCGTCGGTGCCGGCCCCGCAGGCCTGTCCGCCGCTTGCCGGCTGAAACAGAAAGCGGCCCAAGCAGGTCAGGAAATCAGCGTCTGCGTGGTGGAAAAAGGTTCCGAAGTGGGTGCCCACATCCTTTCCGGCGCCGTATTCGAACCACGGGCGCTGAACGAGTTGTTCCCGAACTGGCAAGAGCTCGGCGCGCCGCTCAATACCCCAGTCAAGCGCGACGACATCTATGTGCTGCGCAGCGGCGAGACCTCGACCAAGGTTCCAGACTTCTTTGTGCCCAAGACCATGCACAACGAAGGCAACTACATCATTTCCCTGGGTAATCTGTGCCGCTGGCTGGCCCAGCAGGCCGAGAACCTGGGGGTGGAGATCTATCCGGGCTTCGCCGCCCAAGAAGCGCTGTTCGACGACAACGGCGTGGTCTGCGGAATCATCACCGGTGACCTGGGCGTCGACCGCGAAGGCAACCCGAAGGAAGGCCTGTACACCCCCGGTATGGAACTGCGCGGCAAGTACACATTATTTGCCGAAGGCTGCCGCGGACATATCGGTAAGCAACTGATTTCGCGCTTTAAGCTCGACAGCGACGCCGATGCCCAGCACTACGGCATCGGCCTGAAGGAAATCTGGGAAGTCGATCCGGCTAAGCATGAACCGGGCCTGGTGGTACACACTGCCGGTTGGCCACTGGACATCATGAGCGCCGAAAACACTGGCGGCTCGTTCCTCTACCACCTGGAAAACAACCAGGTAGTAGTCGGCCTGATCGTCGACCTGTCCTACCGCAACACCTTCCTGTCGCCGTTCGACGAGTTCCAGCGCCTCAAGCATCATCCGGTGCTCAAACAGTACCTGGAAGGGGGCAAGCGCATCAGCTACGGCGCCCGCGCCATTTGCAAGGGCGGCTTGAACTCGCTGCCCAAAATGGTCTTCAAGGGCGGCGCGCTGATCGGCTGCGACCTGGGCACGCTGAATTTCGCCAAGATCAAGGGCAGCCACACTGCGATGAAGTCCGGTATGCTCGCCGCCGAAGCCGTGGCCGAGAAGCTGCTGGCCGGCGCCGAAGGTGGCGATGAGCTGAACAGCTATGTCGAGTCGTTCAAGTCCAGTTGGCTGTATGAAGAACTGTTCGCCAGCCGTAACTTCGGCCCGGCCATGCACAAGTTCGGGCCGATCATCGGCGCGGGTTTCAACTGGTTCGACCAGAACATCATGGGCGGCAAACTGCCGTTTACCCTGCACGACACCCAGCCAGACTATGCCTGCCTGAAGCTGGCCAAGGACTCGACCAAGATCGCTTATCCGAAACCGGACGGTAAGCTGAGCTTCGACAAGCTGAGCTCGGTGTTCCTCTCCAGCACCAACCATGAAGAAGAGCAGCCGTGCCACCTGAAGCTGAAGGACCCGAGCATTCCGATCAGCAAGAACCTGCCAATGTACGACGAACCGGCGCAACGCTACTGCCCGGCCGGGGTATACGAAGTGATCGCCCAGGAAGACGGCGAAAAGCGCTTCCAGATCAACGCCCAGAACTGCGTACACTGCAAGACCTGCGACATCAAGGACCCGGCGCAAAACATCACCTGGGTAGCACCGGAAGGCGCTGGCGGGCCGACCTACCCGAATATGTAAACAGTCCCTGTTACAGAATGGCTCCTTCGCGGATGGCGTGAACATGCACTGAAGGTAGCCCCAAACGCCCCGACCGGTTCGGGGCGTTTGCTTTTGTGCCGTTTGGCAAGCGAGCCGTCATCCACCGCAGCATGGCAATTCGCCGGGGAACCATCAGATACAGGGTTATCGATCAGCCACCCAGCTCCGCCGAAATACTCGCTGCCGCTTTCTTGATCAGCGGGATCAGTTCGGCCATCTTCTCCAGCGGCATATAGGGCACGGTACTGGCGATGCTGATACCGGCGACGATGCGCCGACCGGCATCGCGGATCGGTGCCGCCACGCAGCGGATCGACGGTTCGTTGTCTTCCAGGTCGAAGGCATAACCGCCTGCCGCATAGTCTTGCATGCGTTGCAGGAACTGCTCCCACGAGGCTTCCCGATGTTGCGGCCAGACGGCGCTTTTCCCTGCCGCCGGCAGGCTCACTTCATACAAGCGCTGCCATTCGCGCACTGTATCGTCGAGTAGCAGCGCCTTGCCGATCCCGGTTCGCGCCAACGGCATGCGATGACCGACTCGCGAACGCATCTCCGGACCATTGCGTCCCGGATTCTTGTGCAGGTACAGCACATCGTCGTCTTCGCGAATCGCCAGGTGGATGGTGTCGCCGGTCAGGCTCGACAACTGATCGAGGTATGGCACGGCCAGAGTCACCAGCGGCAACTCCTCACGCGCCTGAAAGCCCAGCTCGATCAACTTCGGCCCCAACAGGTAGCCGACCTGCGGCACCACTCGCAGATAGCGTGCTTCTACCAGGCAACTGGCCAGGCGATGGGTGGTGCTGCGGGTGGTGCCAATGCGCCGGGCAATCTCCTTGAGATCACGGGCACCGCCCGCCACTGCCTGTACCACCCCCAACCCCCGCAACAAGGTCTGAGTGCCGGTGGGCGCGGGCTCTTTGGCAACGTTGGTCGGGGAGATCGAGAGGTCTTCCTGCATATCCAGCCTATAAGAGGTGTACCAGAACGGCCGCCATTATGGCCTTTCGCCTGCCGACTGTGCAGCACCACCAATCGACCTCGGCGGCACGCAGTGCTCACGCCTTATCAACGTTGTTTCAGCCGGTCGATAATCACCGCCATCAGCAGGATCGAACCGCGAATCACATACTGGTAGAAGGTGTCGATATTCTTCAGGTTCATTGCGTTCTCGATGATCGCCAGGATCAGCACGCCGGCGATCACATGGCGGATCAGGCCGATCCCGCCACTGAGTGACACCCCGCCCAGCACGCAAGCGGAGATGACCGTCAGCTCGAAGCCCTGGCCGATCATCGGCTGGCCGGAGGTCATCCGCGAGGCCAGGATCACCCCGGCCAGCGCACCGATCAGTCCGTGTACCGCGAAGATGATGATCTTGGTCCGATCCACCTGGACCCCAGCCAGCAACGCTGCTTCCTGGTTACCGCCGATGGCCAGGGTGTTGCGTCCGTAGGTGGTGTAGTTGAGCAACCAGCCGAAGAACAGGAAACACAGCACGGTGATCACGATGGGCACCGGCACACCGAACAACTGGCCGTTGCCGAAGACAAAGAAGCCCTCGTCCATTACGCCGACCGCCTTGCCGCTGGAAAAGATATAGGCCAGCCCGCGAACGATCTGCATCGTCGCCAGAGTGGCGATCAACGCATTGATGCGCAGCTTGGCGATCACGATGCCGTTGATCAGCCCCACGCAAAGTCCCATCGCCAACGCCGCCGAGACGCCGAGAACGACGCTGTCGGTATCACGGATGACAATCCCCGCCACCACCCCCGCACAGGCGATCACCGAGCCCACCGATAGGTCGAAGTGACCCGAGGCCAGGCAGAACAACATGGTGCAGGCGGCAATCCCGGTGGTGGAAATCGCCAGGCCCAGGCCGCGCATGTTCAGCGGCGACAGAAAGTTGTCGATGAACAGCGTGCAGAACAGGAAGATTGCCAACGCCGCCAGCAGCATCAGCCAATCGTCGAAAAACTTGCGCTGATTCAGACCCAGCCAGAACGCGCCCGGCGTTTTTACCTGTGACATAGCCACCTCGTCAGTCTTTAGTCCCGCAGTCGCGGGAGTGCCATTTGCAACAGTCGGGCCTCATCGGCCTCGCTGCGCGCCAGTTCGCCGGTGATCGCCCCTTCGCTCATCACCAGCAGTCGGTCGGCGATGCCCATGACTTCCATAAGATCGCTGGACACCACGATCACCGCGATACCCCTGGCGGCCAGGTCGTGGATAATCTGGTAGATCTCCGCCTTAGCGCCGATATCGATGCCGCGAGTCGGTTCGTCGAGCAATAGCACCTTCATCGGCATCGACAACCAGCGGCCGAGAATGGCTTTCTGCTGGTTGCCGCCGGACAGGTAGAGAATCGGTTGCGCCGCCGACGGCGTGCGGATATTCAGGGCGGCGATCTGCCGCTGCGCGTTGTCCCGCTCCCAATCGCCCTGGATCAGGCAGCCGAAACCGGCGTGATGAGCACGGGCACTGATATTGATGTTCTCCGCGACGCTGGCGCGGGGCACGATGCCTTCCTTCTTGCGATCCTCCGGGCACAGCAGCACCCCCGCCGCAATGGCGTCGCGGGGCGATTTGAAGCGTACCGCGCCTCCCTCCAGCAACAGCCGTCCGCTCTCGCCACGGGCGAGTCCGGCCAGCAGTCGCAACAGCTCCGTGCGCCCCGCGCCGACCAAGCCAAACAGGCCGAGAATCTCCCCCTTGGCCACGCTGAAGCTAACCGGTTCCTGCAATCCCGGCCCCAGCAGCCCCTCGGCCCGCAACGCTTCGCCGAAGTGTTCGCGTGGCCGATAGTTGTAGATATCCTGGATATCGCGACCGACCATGCAGCTCACCAGTTGATCGACACTCAACCGCGCCATGTCCTCGAAGGTGCGCACAAAGCGCCCGTCCTTGAACACCGTCACCGTATCGCAGATGCGCAACACCTCGTCCATCCGGTGCGAGACATACAGGATCACCCGGCCCTCGTCCCGCAAGCGTGCAATGATCACCATTAGCCGCTCGATTTCCCGCGCCGACAGACTGCTGGTGGGTTCGTCGAAAGCAATCACTCGGGCGTTGCGCGACATCGCCTTGGCGATTTCCACCAGTTGCCGCTGGCCCAGGGACAGGCTACCGAGACGGGTATTGGGATCGATTTCATCGGCCAGGTCCTTGAGCAGTTCCCGTGCGCGACGGACCATCGCCCGCCGATTGACCATGCCCCAACGTGACGGCATATGACCCAGCAAGAGATTTTCGGCCACGCTCATTTCCGGCACCAGTTGCAGTTCCTGGTGAATCACCGCGATGCCGCTGGCAATGCTGTCGGCGGAGGACTTGAAGTGCAGCGCCTGTCCACCGATCTGTAGATGGCCGCTGTTGGGCGCGTAGAAGCCGCCAAGAATCTTCAACAGCGTCGACTTACCGGCACCGTTTTCGCCCATCAGCGCATGTACGCTGTGGGGCCGGACCTCGAAGCTGATCTGCGCCAGCGCGCGGACCCCAGGAAACTCCTTGCCGATGCCATTGAAGCGCAGGCTAGCGCCCGTGTTCTGTTCATCCACCATCGCCATTCTCCCGCCTGAATCACCCAAGGAAAGACCACCTTTGGTGGTGAGCGAAAATCCGTTTCATTTCCACAGGCCGATCTTGCTCAGCTCCACCTGGAAGTTGGCCCGAGTGATCAGGGTGACATTGTCCAGCGCGGTGTACTTGGCCGGCTCCTTGCCGGTGGTAACCCAGGTGTACATCTGGCTGGCGGTTTCGTAGCCGGAGGTGTCCGGGCTCAGCAACATCGAGCCGAAGAAGCCGCTGTCGGCCTTTTTCAACTCGCCGATGGCATCGGTGCCGTTGATGCCGACGCCAATCACATTGGCAGCCTTGAAGCCGGCGCTCTCGGTGGCGCGCACGCCGCCCAGTACCGCGCTGTCGTTCATTCCGCCGATCAGCAGGTTCTTTGCCGCCGCGGGCAGTTTGACCAGCGCCGAGTTGGTGGCGTCCATGCTGCCCGGTACGTCGAGGGTCTTGAGCGGACTGAACAGAATATGATCGGCCGGCAAGCCCGCCGCCTTGAGCCCTTCCACCGAACCGTCGGTACGTTTTTTACCGGTATCCAGTTCGTCGAAGGTGTTGATCACCGCGTAGGTGTCGCGCCACTCCCAGCCGCGCCGTTTCGCTTCCTCGGCCATCGCCGCACCCTGCTTCTGGCCGATCTTGAACGCCGCCAGGCCGACATAGGGTACATCCTCCATCGGATTGCCCTTGGCATCGACAAAGCGGTCGTCCACCGCCAACACCTTCAACCCATTGAGCTTGGCCTTGGCCATGATCGCCGGGCCCAGCGAAGTGTCCGGCGAGCAGATGACAAAACCCTTGGCGCCATTAGCAGCCAAGGTATCGATAGCGGCGAGGGTCTTCTCGCCATCCGGGACGGCGATCTTGATCACGGTGAAGCCTTTGTCCTTGCCGGCCTTCTCGGCAAAGGCCCATTCGGTCTGGAACCACGGCTCTTCGGCCTGCTTGACGAGAAAGCCGATCTTCACTTCTGCGGCCACGACGAGGTGAGAAAAACCGCTGGCGACGACTACCGCCACCGCGCAGGTCAGGGAACGGAGCTTGCGTTTGATAAGCATGGGCAACCCTCTTGTTCTTGTTTGGCTGGTTCTGGTTGAATCGTTACGTGCGACAAACGCCGCCCCGAAGGCCTGCGCGCCGGTCAGTCGTGATACATCACCGAACGCCCGCCATCGATCATCAGGCAGGAGGCGTTGATGAACGGCGCCTCGTCGGTCGCCAGGAACAAGGCCGTCATCGCCACCTCGACCGGCTGGCCGATACGCCGTGGCGGATGCAGGTCCAAGGCCCGCTGGCGCTCGGCCTCGGGGTCGGCGAAAGCGTTCCAGTAATCGACATTGAGCTGGGTCTCGATATACCCCGGAGCAATCGCGTTGACCCGAATACCCTTGGGCGCGTACTCGATGCCCAGCGCCCGAGTCAGGCCGAGCAGGCCATGCTTGGCCACCGGATAAGGGAAACAGCCGGGAATGATGTGGCTGGAATGGGTCGAGGCGATATTGATGATATTGCCGATGCCCTGCTCGATCATGTGCGGCAACACCGTCCGACAGCCGAACCAGGCGCCGTCCAGATCGATAGCAAAACAGCGCCGCCAATCCTCGTCGGTCATTTCCAGCGGGTCGCGAAACACATTCACGCCCGCGCAGTTGACCAGCACATCGACCCGACCGAAGCGTTCGATGGCCACATCGACCAGGGCGCGCCATTGGGTCGGCGAAGTGATGTCGATGGCTTGTGCGTGAATCCGCGCGCCCTGCCCGCGCCAGCGGGCGGCGACTTGCTCGACCTTCTCGGCCTGGATATCGCCGATGACCAGTTTCGCCTGTTGTGCCTGGAAACAGGCGACGATTGCCTCGCCGATGCCCTGGGCCGCGCCGGTGATCACCACCACCTTGTCTTTCAGGCGGTCGCCCCGCTTCGGCTCGGGGACTTCGGGTAACGACAGCGGTTTGGCCATTTCAACTCCTCCTGAATGAAATCCAATGAACCGGGAACTCGCACTACAACTCGATCCGTTCGACCTTGCCGACCAGCAGCCCATAAGACAGCGCGCCGATCAACGCCAGCACGGCGATATAGGTAATAGCCGGGGCGAAGGAATCGCCGCTGGCGAGAAAGCCGATCACGATCGGCGTGCTGATCGCCGACAGGTTGCCGATGAAATTGAATACCCCGCCGGTCAATCCCAGCAGACGCGCCGGGGCCAGGGTCGAGACCAGCGACCAGGTGATGGAGGCCAGACCGTTGCCGAAGAACGCCAGGGCGAGGAAGGCAATCACCAGGGCCGTGGAGTCGACAAAGTTGGCGCCAATGATCGACGTGGAAATCAGCAGCCCACCGATGATCGGCAACTTGCGCGCCAGACCGATACCGACGCCGCGCCGGATCAGCCAGTCGGAGAACAGCCCGGAGCAGAGCACGCCGACAAAGGCTGCGAGAAACGGCAACGAGGCGAGGAAACCGGACTTGATAAAGTCCATGCCACGGTACTTCACCAGGTAGGTCGGGAACCAGGTGAGGAAAAACCATAGGGTCGAGTTCAGGCAAAATTGTCCCAGATAGATGCCCCACAGCTTGCGCTGGCTGAGCACGATGCCCAGATCCGCCCAACTGAATGGCGTCTTGCGCCGAGAGGTTTGCGCCTGGATATCCACCAGCCCGCCACCCTCGCGAATCAGCTCGATCTCGGCGCTATTGGCGCCCTTGAAGTCGCGGGGTTCACGATACACCGCGTACCAGATCGCCGCCCAGAGAATGCCCAGCGCACCGGTGCTGACAAACACCATATGCCAGCCGTATTGGTGCTGTAGCCAGGCCAGGACCGGGGTGAGGAACGCCAGGCCGACAAACTGCCCGGAGGTATAGAAGCCGATGGCGGTGGCCCGCTCGCGTTCCGGGAACCAGGTGGTGACCACCCGGCTGTTGATCGGATAGGCCGGGGCTTCCAGGGCACCGACCGCCATGCGCAGGACAAACAGGGCAATGAAGCTGGCGGCGAAGCCGAGCAGCACTGTCGCCACCGACCACAGCAACAGGGCCACGCTGTAGAGAATCCGTGGCGGCACCCGGTCCACCAGCCAGCCGCCGGGAATCTGCATGGCGGCGTAGGTCCAGCCGAAGGCCGAGAAGATCAAGCCGACATGAATCGGGTCGATGCCCAGTTCGCCGGTCAGGGCCGGCGCGGCAATCGACAGGTTGCTGCGGTCCAGGTAATTGATCACCACGGTGATAAACAGCAGCACCATAATGAAGAAGCGCTTGCGGCTGGGCGTCACCAGGGACGCCGACGCCAGGGGCTGTTCGAGTTGCATGGAGCGTGCCTCTTCTTATGATTATTGAGGACTGCTTATCGGTTACTTCTTGCTACGCATTCAGCGTCGCCGGATAAAACCATTTCACCACTCGGCAAAACTGCCATCGGCATGGCGCCAGATCGGGTTGCGCCAGCGATGGCCGATGGCCGCCCGCTCGATCACGTACTCCTCGTTGATCTCGATCCCCAGGCCAGGACCGTTGGGGATCTTCACGAAGCCTTTCTCGTAGTCGAACACCCCAGGATCCTTGACGTAGTCCAGCAGGTCGTTGCTCTCGTTGTAATGGATGCCCAGACTCTGCTCCTGGATAAAGGCGTTGTAGCAAACCGCATCCAGTTGCAGGCATGCCGCCAGGGCAATCGGCCCCAGCGGACAATGCAGGGCCAGGGCGACGTCGTAAGCCTCGGCCATATTGGCGATCTTGCGGGTTTCGGTGATGCCGCCGGCATGGGAGGCATCCGGCTGGATGATGTCGACATATCCCTCGCTGAGCACCCGCTTGAAATCCCAGCGCGAGAACAAGCGCTCGCCGAGGGCGATCGGCGTACTGGTCAGCGGCGCCAGCTCCTTGAGGGCTTCGTAGTTCTCGCTGAGCACCGGCTCCTCGATAAACATCAGCTTGTAGGGATCGAGTTCCCTCATCAGCACCTTGGCCATGGGCTTGTGTACCCGGCCATGGAAGTCCACGCCGATGCCGACATCCGGTCCCACCGCCTCGCGCACCGCGGCAACGTTCGCCAGCGCCAGGTCGACCTTGTCGTGGCTGTCGAGAAATTGCAGCTCCTCGGTGCCGTTCATCTTCACCGCCGTGAAGCCACGGCTGACCGCTTCCTTCGCCGCTCGCGCAGTATCGGCCGGACGGTCGCCGCCGATCCATGAATACACGCGGATCTTGTCCCGCACCTGGCCGCCCAGCAGGTCGCTGACCGACACCCCCAGGGCCTTGCCCTTGATATCCCAGAGCGCCTGGTCGATCCCGGCCAGGGCGCTCATGTGGATCGCTCCACCACGGTAGAATCCACCCCGGTAGAGCACCGTCCAGATATCCTCGATATTGCGCGGGTCCTTGCCGATCAGATAATCGGATAACTCCTCGACTGCCGCCGCCACGGTATGGGCGCGGCCTTCCACCACCGGCTCGCCCCAGCCGGTGACCCCTTCGTCGGTCTCGACCTTGAGGAAGCACCAACGCGGTGGAACGATATAGGTGGTCAATTGGGTAATTTTCATCGCCTTTCTCTCTGGTCATGGCGCTCGTCGATGGACGCCGCGCATCGGCAGTCTTAACCTTAACGGAAGGTGTTCCAGGCAGTTACATAGGTCTTAGCCCGCTCGGCCACTTGCGATGCGCTCAGCCCTGGCTTGAACAGTCCCGAACCGAGGCCGAAACCACTGACACCGGCCTCCAGAAAAGCCTGCATGGTGTCCGGCGTGATGCCGCCCACCGGGATCAACGCGGTGCCGGCCGGCAACACCGCGAGCCAGGCCTTGACCACCGCAGGCCCCAACTGCTCGGCGGGGAACATCTTCAACGCGTCAGCCCCCTCGGCCAGCGCGGCAAAGGCTTCGGTGGGCGTAGCGACGCCCGGCGCCAGGTACAGGCCAGCGGCCTTGGCCGCGCGCAGGACCACGGGGTCCGCGTGGGGCATGACGATCACCTGGCCACCCGCCGCCTTCACCTGTTCGACCTGCGCCGGCGTCAACACGGTGCCTGCACCCACCAGGCAATCGGCGGGCAGGCTGTCGCGCAGGATACGAATACTGTCATAGGGTTGCGGCGAGTTGAGCGGCACTTCCAGAACGCGAAACCCCGCCTCGTACAGCACCCTGCCGATGGCCTCGGCTTCCTCGGGACGCAGGCCGCGAAGGATGGCGATCAGACCGTTTCTTGTCAGCGCTTGCTTGAACATCTCAAACCTCCGAAAGGAATTGTCGAACGCTTCAGTCCAGCAAGCCGGCCGCCAGGGCCAGTTGCCATAAACCCCGTTCGGTGGCCTGTTCGGCCAGGCTCACCGAAGCGAAGCCGCAAGCCTCTAAGGCCCGCCGGTAACGGATGCAGAGTTGTGGGTTGCCGATCAGCAGGATCGCCGGCAGCTCGCTCCCGGCATGGCGCTGGCGCAGCAGCGTGCGCAGTGCCGCCAGTTCATGGCCGATCAACAGGCCGGACAGATAGTTGGGTTGTTCGGCGGCGCTCAACTCGCCGGTCAGGCCCAGGGTACGGGCGCTGAACAGCGTGGACAAAGGACCGACCTCGCCTTCGGTGGACAGGGCCACCTGCACACCGAGGTCAAAGGCTCGCGCATCGAACGGCGCGTTGCGTTGCTGGGTACGACCCAGGATGGTGTGCTCGCTCAAGGCAGCGAAGAGCTCGCCAGTCATGAAGGTATCGAAGTGCACGAGGTTGCCGGCAATCACCTGGACCCATTTCGAATGACTACCGGGCAGGCCAATCAGCACGCGACTGTCATCGCCCAGCACATCGAGGGCGCCGAGCACCTGGGTTTCCTCGCCGCGCATCACATTCGGCAGGCGCGAACGCTGGATGACACCGGGGACGATATGCAGGTCGATACCGCGCAAGGTGCCCACCCTTTGCAGGCTGGAGCTCAAGCCGCCAAGACTGGCCGGGGTTTCCCGATACACAGCCTCGCGCCAACCTTGGGCACTGCCAACCATGCCACAGGCGATCACCGGCAATTGCGCACAAGTATCAAGCCAGTCACCGCAAGCTTGATCGAATGCCAGCTCGAAACCATCGTCGCACCACTGCCCGGCCACCAGACGCGGCACCTTGGGCAATTGCATGATGCCGCACGCCAACATGCGCTGTTCCAGCACCAGGCCGTGAGGACCGAGCTTGTAGGCACGCAGGGAAGTCGTTCCCCAATCGAGCGCGATCAATTGCGCCTGCATCGCTTCACCTGTGTTGTTTTTTTCGGCAGTGAGTGCCAGGGACTATAAACCCGGCGCGCTGAAAATCTCAACATGTAAATAATAATCCCATATAATGGGAACTATAACTTCACCAACACTACCATCGGCGTCTTGCGGGATCGGCCGTCACGGCCAGCAGACCGGCTCCCACGGGCATCATGGGCGGATCGGCACGCATGGTATATTGGCGCGCCACCCCGCCCTGTCGCAGGAATGCCCGATGTGGGCAAGAAAATCGGCATCAGAGCCCAATAAGCCCCAGACGCGCAGCCGGATCCAACGTGTCGCTGATGGCGTTTCCAGGCGTCGGCAGGCATGCTGGGTTAGGGCATTACAACAACACTCATTGGGGCAAATCACCATGCAACACCTTCTCAAGGGCTGCGCACTGGCGTTGGCTGTTGGCTTGTCGAGCGGTGCGCCGCAAGCGGCTGAAAAAGTCATTCTCGACACCGATTTCAACGTCATCAACGACGACGGCCAGGCCTTTATCATGCTGGCGCAATTGCATGCACAGAAGAAGATCGAACTGCTGGGGATGACCCTGGTCAGCGGCAACGCCTGGGTCGACCAGGAACAGGTCGATGCGCTAAAGGCCGTCGAGCGCATGGGCGTGGAGAAGGAAGTCGGCGTCTACTCCGGTGCGGCCTATCCATTGCTGCATGACTTTGCGACTTACCCACAGGAACAGGCGCTGTACGGCACCGGCTGGTCCGGTGCCTTCCAGAGCCCGCGCCCGACCTCCGCGGCGCAATGGGTGGCGCCGCCCGATGGCCTGGCGACCCACACCCGGTTGCGCAGCGAAACCGCCCCGCAATTCATTATCGACAGCGTGCGCAAGAATCCCCATGAAGTCACCTTACTGGCCATCGGCCCGCTGACCAATCTGGCCCTGGCCATCCGTCAAGCCCCGGATATCGTGCCGCTGATCAAGCGTATCGTGTACATGGGGGGCGCCATCGAGGTTCCGGGCAATACTACCCCCGCCGCCGAGTTTAATTGGTGGTTCGACCCGGAAGCGGCAAAAATCGTCCTGCGCTCCCCCATCGAACATGTGATCTTCCCGAACGATGTCTGCGAGAAACTCATCTTCGACGCTACGATCTACCAACGGGTGATTGCCGCCCAGGGCGCGGTGGCGCAGTTGTACAAGAGTGTGTTCGG
Source organism: Pseudomonas agarici (assembly GCF_900109755.1). GTDB lineage: Bacteria > Pseudomonadota > Gammaproteobacteria > Pseudomonadales > Pseudomonadaceae > Aquipseudomonas > Aquipseudomonas agarici. Next base: position 72,613 of record NZ_FOAR01000008.1, read on the forward strand.
ACCAGAGTTCGCCAAGGACCCTGGCTACCACAGCTTTACCTGGGACACTCTACCGACGCTGTTTTTGAGCGAGCCTGAAATCGTCACCGAGTCGCGCGATATGTGGATCGATGTCGACACGCATTTCGGCCCGGACTACGGTCGTGCGCTGGGTTACAAGAAAGGCGCGCCGGTGGGAACGCAAAAGGCCAAAGTGGTGTTCGCGGTGAACCAGGAGAAATTCTGGGATGGCTACGTATCGCTGCTGACCTTGCCGACGCCGGTGAAAAGCCCTCGCTGACACACTGACTGCGGCGAGCAGGCAAGCCCCGTGCGTGCCATGGAACAAAGACTCAGCCGCAGCATCTCATCAGAAGCGCAGGCGCCAGCGCCCGTTGCGACGCAGGTCGATCACCGACAAAGGCTCAATATCGATTGCATTGAATGAAGTCGGATCGGCCTGCAGCGCGTGGAGAATCGCGGCGCGGATCACAAAGGGGTGAGTCACCACGACGAAGTGTCCGTCCTCGTGAAAACCGTCGAGCCAGGCCCCAACCCTTGCGCACAATGCCGACACCGATTCGCCCGCCGGTGCTGTCACCTGCGGCTGACTGACCCAGGCCGCCAGCGCCTCGGGATCACTGTCCTGGAGATCCGCCAGGGCCAGACCCTGCCATTCGCCAAAGTCGTAATCCCCCAGCTCCGGGACTATCTCGATCTCGCTGCCCAGTACTTCGGCTGTCTGCCAGGCACGGGTTTCCGGCGCGCTGAGAACCCGCACCGGTTTTTTCAGGCAGCACGCCAGCTCGGCGGCCTTGGCCAAGCCCTTGGACTCCACCGGTTCGTCCAGCGGAAAACGCCCCAGGCGCTGGGCTTCGGTGCGGGCATGGCAGACAACACTGAGCCGAATCGCCATATGCAAGTTTCTCCCGTTATGCCTTGCCGAGAATGACCCTGCGCAGGCACCTATATCATTTTGTTACAAGGAAGCACACAGGTGAAAACCCGGCACGGTTGCACCACCGTCATCGCACTCCAAGAGTGTCTTTAAACCTGCCTGATCGGCGCAAGAGCCGTCATCGTACAGAGCACGGATGCCGAGAGTCAGCTCCTTTCATGGCAGCTTTCGCTTCTCAGACTGGGCGCACAATTCAATAAGACTTTTCACACAGAAAGTACCGCAACATACGACACTCCCAGCGCCCTATCGATTCCCAGCACTCCCCTACCGGCAGCAGCACCGGCTCGGCGGTCGGACGAGTCGGCACCCTACCGTTGTGGCACTGGATCCAGTGACGGCCATGGGGCTGACCGACGATTGAGATCAGTCGTCGGATTCGGCAAAGTGCTTGAGCACGTCACCATCCATCCGGTAGCGTACCCATTCACTCTGTGGTTGGGCACCGATGGACTCGTAGAAGCGTATAGCCGGTTGATTCCAGTCCAGCACACTCCATTCCAGGCGTCCACAATCATTGGCGCAGGCAATCTTCGCCAGATGCCGCAACAGCTTCCTGCCTGCCCCCGCGCCTCGCTGTTGTGGCGAGACATAGAGGTCTTCCAAGTACAAGCCGTTGCGTCCGAGCCAGGTGGAGTAACTAAAGAAAAACACCGCGAAGCCAACCGGCTCGCCATCACGCAAGCAGATCAGGCCATGGGCCGTGGCGCCTTCGCCGAACAGGCTGCGCTCGATGTCGACAACACTGGCGATCACTTCATGGCGAGCTCGCTCGTAGTCTGCCAACTCAGTGATAAAGGCCAGGATCTGCGGCGCATCGCTGGGCCGGGCTTCGCGTATTTCGAGGGACATGGACGCTTCCATAATTGATGAAGTCGCCCATGCTATTCGGATTGCGTCGCTGCTTGAATCATTTCAACGAAAAATTCGCGCACGGCAACACCGCGGACGCTTTTGCAAACGGCCATGGCCAATGTCGCAAAACAGGCAAAACGCCGCCTTGCAACTCACCGTACAGGCCACTAGATCAGCAGGAACAACCCCAGCAACCCGGCGAAGATCGCCCACTTCTCCAAGTAATAGCGAGTACGGTGGGTCTTCTTCAGCGCCTTGCCGCGCTGGCGGATGCCATACAGCCTGGCGAACGCCTTGTTGATCCCGCCGATCTTGTCGCCATCGCCATTGGGCGCCGCGGCAGCCGCCATCACGGTGCGGCTGAACCAACGGTTGAATGCCGTCGCCCAGCGATACTTCATTGGCCGCTCGATATCGCAAAACAGGATCACGCGGTTCTTGTCCGTGGTGTTTTGCGCATAATGGATAAAGGTCTCGTCGAACAGCACCGATTCGCCGTCACGCCAATGGTAGCTCTGGCCGTCGACGTTGATGTAGCAGCCCGGGTCATTCGGTGTTTCCAACCCCAGATGGTAGCGCAGGGAACCGGCATACGGATCACGGTGACGGACCAGTTTCGAACCCGGTGGCAATTCGGCGAACATCGCCGCCTTGACCGTGCCGATGCGGTTAAGCAGTTCGGTGGTGCGCGGGCAGAGCTCCAGGGCAGATGGATGATTATCGCCATACCACTTCAGATAGAAGCGTTTCCAGCCGCTCTTGAAGAAGGAGTTGAAACCGACATCCTCGGGCCGCTCGGATTTCTTGATGTTACCCGCCCGCGACAAGGCCAAGGCTTCCTCACGAATTTCCTGCCAATTGTCCTGCAACGGCTTGAGTTCGGGAAAATCAGTAGTTTGTAGATAGGGACGGCTGGGGATCTTCGAAAACAGGTAGAGGAAGCAGTTGATCGGTGCCAGGAAGCTGGAGTGGTCGCTCAGTTGGCGGCCCAGCTTGTGCCGGACTTTACCGCGCAGGTGTACATACGCGATGGACAGTACGTATACAGCAATAATGATGAGTTTCACAGGCGTCGTCACAGAAGTCGGAAATACGCTAACTTCACGCAACAGCCAGCCTTGGAGCAGAGCCTGCGAAGGCTGGATATCGAGAAAAATAGCTAGCCCACTAGGGTAAAACAGCCGCCGCCGTGCTTTCCAGTATTTCCTACTTAAACCGAAGACAAAAACGTAATCTATTACAGACTTTTCTTACATTTTTACCGGTTTCGCATTCCAGATAAGGGTGAAGCAAGCGAGTGGCGAGCCGGGCAGCAGATAGTTGTCTTCGACAAGACCTCTTTCGATGCGCAGGATCAGTCAGGTGATTGGCGAATCAGGGTTCGAGGCCAATCGGGAAAAACTCCCCGCCACTCCACACGCCGAGCCAGGATTGGCCGTCGATCCGCCGTGTCACCGCCAGCTCCACCAACTGGTAGAACACATTGCGATGGATCAACGCCTGGAGATTGCCGCGTATATGTACATACGGCGACGGCTCCTGGCTGGCGGGATCGATCAGCACTCGGATCGGATGCTCGGCCCCCGCCGTTATCTGTTCATCGACGTAGGTGGTAAAGCGCAGTTGCTGCTCCTCGCCTTGCCCTTCGACCTCCAGAGTCACCGCGACAAAAGGCGCGTCGTCGACCTTGATGCCGACCTTTTCCACTGGGGTAATCAGGAAATAATCGTCGCCGTCGCGCCGCAGGATGGTAGAAAACAGCTTGACCATTGGCTTGCGCCCGATGGGTGTGCCCAGGTAGTACCAAGTGCCGTCGCGGGCGATGCGCATGTCGATATCGCCGCAGAAGTCCGGATTCCACAGGTGAATCGGCGGCAAGCCCTTTTTTGTCTGGGGAATTTGCGCCAACAGGTCGTTGGCCTTGCTCGGTTCACTCATGTTCGCTCCCAACTGATTTACTGATCGCTCAAGCCCAATAAACTACGCGCATATTCTGCCAGTGGTTTGGCAATCAGGTCCTGCGGTTTATTGTCATGGAACGTCAGCAAACCGCCACGACTCTTGATCCGTGCAGTATCGATCAGATATTGGGTGCTGGTCTCGATCAGCATGATCTGGATCACGCCGCTGTCGATTCCCAGGCGATCAACGGCTTCTTGGTCGGCCCATTCGTCATAGTTGCCGATCCGGTCGTCGGACTTGGCGAAACGGCTGTACAAGAGGTAGTGGGCGCCGGCGGAGCGGGCTTCGGCCATGGCCTCGTTGAGGCCGACCGGGGCACGGGCGCGACGGACCATCGGGAAATATTCGACAAAACCGTTGAAGGCCTCTTCGGCGACCACGTTCGGCCGTGGATAGCTGCTGCCCGGCGGGGCAAATGCGCCTTGGGCAATGTAAATGAAGGAATCCGGCTGAATGCGGAACGAGTGGATCCGGCGCGTGTCGCTATGATCGAGCAACCCGGCGTCACTCATCTGATAACGAGCCCCTTCTCCCAGGTCGCTGACTTTCATGCAGCCGCCCAGCGCCAAAAACGCCAGCAGCATAACCAGGCTACGCATCCTATCCTCCAGAGGCCGGTGACGGAAAACCGGCGAATAGCCGCCTAATGCAGCTTCCGCGCCAGATAAGCCTGGTAGAGGGATTGAGTCTTGTGCCAAGCCTGCGAGAGTGGCTTAATTTCTAGCCGCCGATGATTTTCATCACCGTCGCGCCACCGGAGAAAGCCACTTCCTGCTTGTCGCCCAGGGCCTTGACCAGTAACCGCTGCAGCGCCGGCAAGGCTTCGTGGCGCGGCTTGTCCAGCAAGTCGCCGACGTAATGCCGGTTGCTCGACGACAGGCAACCATGCAGCCATCCCGTGGAGGACAGGCGCAAGCGCGAGCAAGTCCGGCAGAACGGTACGCTTTCATTGGCAATCACGCCAAAATAGCCTTGCCCCGGAATCTCATAGCGCACCGCCGTCGCGTCGACCGGTGCATTGGCTTGCAGGTATTCGTAGCGTTCGCCGATCAGCTCCAGCAGTTGCTGGAGGCTGACAAACTGTTGGAGGAAGGCGTTGTGGTCGCTGGCCAGATGCCCCATGCGCATCAACTCGATGAAACGCAACTCGTAACCCCGCTCCAGGCAGTAGTCGAGCAGCGGCATCACCTGGTCCAGGTTTTGCCCACGCAGTGGCACCATATTGACCTTGATTTTCAGGCCGCCAGCCCGAGCCTGATCCATACCGTCAAGCACGCTCGCCAGATCACCGCCACGGGCAATGCCACGGAAAGCGGCCGGATCGAGGGTATCGAGGGAAACGTTGATTCGCCGGATCCCGGCCTCCACCAGCAACGGCAGTTTGCGCGCCAGCAGTTGGCCGTTGGTGGTCAGGCTGATATCACTCAGGCCCAGCTTGCCCACGGCGCCCATGAACGCTTCCAGCTTAGGACTGACCAGCGGTTCGCCGCCGGTAATACGCAAGCGCTCGATGCCAGCCGCCTCGATCAGGTAGGCGACCCCCCGCGCCATGGCCTCGGCCGACAATTCATCCTGGGCAGCCACCAGCCGCTTGCCATTGGGCACGCAGTAGGTACAGGCATAGTTGCAAGCGGATGTCAGGCTGATGCGTAGGTTGCGAAAGCGCCTGCCTTGACGATCAACGATCATGAAACACTCCAGCGCTAGACTCTGCTACCCGCTAAAAACCGACTTGAACATCAAATTTTAGCAAACCCTATCCCTGAGTATATTCCTGGGGCGCCGCGCCATATAGCGAAACCTGACGCGAGCATCTGGCTCAATAGTCAGGTGACCGGCGTATCGGTGTCGCGCCTGCGCTTGTTGCCCATGCGCACGCCGATGTCCATCAGGAATTGGAAGAAGCCTTCCTGATCCTCCAGCACATTGCTCCAGAACGGCGAGTGGTACAGCGCCACCGCGCCGTGCACCAGCGCCCAGGCGGCGCAATAGTGGAAGTATGGCGGCACATCTTCAAGCTTGCCTTCACTGATGCGGCCCTTGATCAACAAGGTCAGGTGCTCGAAGTTGGAGGCACGGATCTTGTGCAGTTGCTCGACCATCTCCGGCACCTGCTGGCCCTTGACCACTTTTTCTTCCAGGCGATCGAACAGCCGATAACGTTGCGGGTCGCGCATGCGGAATTCGAAGTAGGCGCGAGACAGTGCTTCCTTGTCCTTGTCGACATCGGCCGAATGCAGCAATTGATTCAAGTCGCGCTCGTAGTCGAGCATCAGGCGCAGGTAGATCTCCGCCTTGGATTTGAAGTGTTTGTAAATGGTGCCTTTGCCGATACCGACGGCGTCCGCGATCATCTCGACGGTGACACTGTCTTCACCCTGTTCGAGGAACAGCTGTAGCGCGGTATCGAGAATTTCTTGCTCGCGGCGACGAAACTCACGGACCTTACGGGGTTCTTTATGCATAAGAAAAGGTCTGTAGGGGCAAAATCGAAGCCAAGCATTATGCCTGAGCCGCGTCAAATTGCACGAATCATCCGAGGCTTTTGGTTTTCACTGTCGACGAATCAACCCATCTCGGTCAAAAAGTTTTCATTCAGGGCACGCAGCGTCCCACTCAAGCAAGACTCGAGGGCCCGTGGCAGGTAATGAGAACACAACCGAAGCGCCGGTATTCCAAATCTGTTTAAAAAATGAGCAGAACTGACTGGACGTGACGCGATACTGGCTAATACTTGAGGTGTCGGCGCGACATCTCCCCCAAGTGACGCGCTGATTAAAGGTGCTAAGGGACCGTGCGCCTTTGTTTTACTCCTAATGGTCTTAACCCGGATTCGCCCCCCCAAGAATCCGGGTTTTTTTTGTCCGCAAATTTGTCTTTCGAGGTCACAAGATCGCGCCCACGCTCGGGCATCACCAGAGGCCACCAGGCCCGGTACGATCAGACCTTGATGCCATGCCCTTTCAGGAACACCTCGAACGCTTCTTCATCCAGCACCTTGAGTCCCAGCTCGTTGGCTTTCACCAGCTTGGAACCCGCTCCAGGGCCCGCAACCACGCAATGGGTCTTGGCCGAGACGGACCCGGCGACCTTGGCCCCCAGGCTTTCCAGCTTGTCCTTGGCGATATCGCGACTCATCAATTCCAGCGAACCGGTCAACACCCAGGTCTGGCCCGTCAGCGGCAGATTCTCGACAGCCTTTTTTTCGCTCTGCCAGTGCATGCCGAAATCACGCAATTGTGCCTCGATCGCCAGGGCCTGCTCGGCATTTCCTGGCTGCTCGAAGAATTCGCGCACGGCATTGGCCGGTTTTTCATTCAACGCCTGGCGCAGGTCCAGCCAGTCAGCCTTGACGATACCTTCGACAGAGCCGAACCGGGTCGCCAGTTTTTGCGCCGCCGTCGGTCCGACCGAACTGATGTCCAGCTTGGCGATCAGCTCGGCCAGCGTAGTACTGGCGGCGAACTCGGCGCCCAGTTCACCCTGGTCTTGCAACACCAACCCACGCTCCAATAGCTGCGCGATCACCGTGCGGTTGTGTTCGTCTTCAAAGAAGCTGTGGATCTCATGGGCCACCTCCATACCGACATCCGGCAGGTAGGTCAGTACCGGCGGCAACGCCTGCATGACCCGCTCCAGCGAGCCCAGCGAGCGCGCCAGGACCTTGGCGGTCTCTTCGCCCACATCGGGAATACCCAGGGCGTAGATAAATCGCGCCAGGCTCGGCTGCTTGCTGTTGGCGATGGCTTCCAGCAGATTACGCGTCGACAGTTCGGCAAAGCCTTCGAGGTCGACGATATCTTTGTCCGTCAGGGTGTAGAGATCGGCCGGCGAGGCGATCAGCTTTTCATCCACCAGTTGCTCGATGGTCTTGTCACCCAGACCTTCGATATCCATCGCCCGCCGCGAGACGAAGTGGATAATCGCCTGCTTGAGTTGGGCACCACAGGCCAAACGACCGACACAGCGATATACCGCGCCCTCGCTGATCGTTTCACGGCCCTTGCTGCGTTTGATCAGTTGCGTGCGCTCGACATGGGAAGCGCAGACCGGGCAGGTCAGTGGGATTTCGACGGCACGGGCATTTTCCGGGCGGCGCTCGGTGACGACCTGCACCACTTGTGGGATCACGTCGCCGGCACGGCGAATGATCACCGTATCACCGATCATCAGCCCCAGGCGCGCGACTTCATCCATGTTGTGCAAGGTCGCGTTGGCCACTGTGACGCCGCCCACCTTGACCGGCTTCAGGCGCGCTACCGGGGTGACCGCGCCGGTACGGCCGACCTGGAATTCCACATCGAGCAGTTCGGTGAGTTCTTCCATGGCCGGGAATTTGTGGGCAATCGCCCAACGCGGTTCGCGGGCGCGAAAGCCCAGTTCACGCTGGGCGGCCAGGCTGTTGACCTTGAACACCACGCCGTCGATTTCATAGGGCAGCGCGTTGCGGCGCTCGCCGATATCACTGTAGTAATCCAAGCAGTCACCGATGCCCTGGGCCAGCCTCAGTTCACGGCTGACCGGCACGCCCCAGGCCTTGAGTTGCCGGAGGTTGCCAATATGGGTGTCAGCGATGTCCGCCGAGACCTGGCCCAGTCCGTAGCAGCAAAACTCCAGCGGACGGCTGGCGGTGATCTTCGAGTCCAACTGGCGCAGGCTGCCCGCCGCGGCATTGCGGGGATTGGCGAAAGTCTTGCCGCCGGCTTCCAGTTGCGTGGCGTTCAGGCGCTCGAAACCGGCCTTGGACATGAACACTTCACCGCGCACTTCGAGGGTGGCTGGCCAGCCGCTGCCATGGAGTCTGAGCGGGATATTGCGCACGGTGCGCACGTTAATGCTGATGTCTTCGCCAGTGGTACCGTCACCTCGGGTCGCACCGCGCACCAGGGCACCGTCCTGATACAACAAGCTGACCGCCAGGCCGTCCAGTTTCGGTTCGCAGCTGTACTCGACTGCGGCGCCGGGCAGGTCCAGGCCCTCGCTGACACGGCGGTCGAACTCGCGCATATCGATTTCTTCGAAGGCGTTGCCCAAGCTCAGCATCGGGATTTCATGCCGGACTTGGGTGAAGGCCGACAATGCCTCGCTACCAACACGCTGGGTCGGCGAATCCGCGCTGACCAGCTCCGGGTGTTCGGCTTCCAGGGCCTTGAGTTCGCGGAACAGCCGGTCGTATTCGGCGTCCGGAACGCTCGGCTCGTCGAGCACATGGTAACGGTAGTTGTGCTGATTGAGCTCAGCGCGCAGCTCTAGAATGCGGGTATGGGCAGCAGTCATGGGAAGGTCTCATAAAGCAAAAGAGCAGCCGAAGCTGCTCAATATGTTAGCGTTTTTTTTGCGGTGAAGCGTCTGGCGTCTTCGCGATTAACGCTTCTGGGTCAGGGCGCGGCGTTCGAACTCGACGATACGCTGACGGTAATGCTCGATGGTCTGGGCGGTCAGTACGCTGCGCTGATCGTCCTTCAACTCGCCGTTGAGTTCCTGGGACAGTTTGCGTGCGGCGGCGACCATCACGTCGAAGGCCTGTTTCGGATAGCGCGGGCCCGGCAAACCGAGGAAGAAACTCACCGCCGGGGTGGTGAAGTGGTCGATATCGTCGAGATCGAATACACCCGGTTTGACCGCGTTGGCCATGGAGAACAGGACTTCGCCATTGCCGGCCATGCTTTCGTGACGGTGGAAGATATCCATCTCGCCGAAACGCAGGCCGCTTTCGAGAATGTTCTGCAGCAGTGCCGGGCCTTTGAAGCCGTTGGCATCACGGCTGATCACGCTGATCACCAAGACTTCCTCAGCCGCTGGCTGCTCCTTGTCCTGGCGTGCGGCCGGCTTGTGTTCGTCCGGGAAATCATCAGCGCGGCTGCTGAAGCTCGGGCCTTCCTCCAGGTCCAGATTCAAGTCGCCCTGGCTCGGCTCACTGTTACGTTTGCCGCGCTTGGACGGCTTTTCCCGAGGCTCGCGCGCGGGCATGCTGACCGATGGCAGGTCATGCTCATCGAGTTCCGGCTCCTTATGAGTGTCAAGCACACGGGGAGGCCCTAGCAATTCGGCGCTGGCGTCGTCGTCCGGCAGATTCGAGAAGCTGCGATCCAGACGAAACTTGAGCTTGCCCTTGCCGCCGCGCATCCGCCGCCAGCCATCAAAAAGAATACCGGCAATGACAATGATGCCGATGACGATCAGCCACTCGCGCAGACCGATTTCCATGTAATCCCGTGCCTCTAATAATGGTTCTATGAAGAAAGGGCGGAAAACCCTTTAAAGCGTGGCGCCAACTCTATGTTCTGATAGGCGTTTTTCCCACGCACAAGAAAATTGGACATTAAATTAACACGACCAAAGGTAACTTTGCACCGTCTGTCGTACAGGGTACGTATTAATAAGTCCCCAAGGATCAGTGCGAGTTCCCGCCAATCCGAGGAAAACCCGTTGCGTCTCGAATCTGTTCGCGCCCTCAGCCGCCTCAAGCGTCGACCATCGCCATGGCCTCTTCGACATCCACCGCCACCAACCGAGAACAACCGGGCTCGTGCATCGTCACCCCCATCAGTTGATCGGCCATTTCCATGGCGATCTTATTGTGGGTGATATAGATGAATTGCACCGATGCCGACATCTCTTTGACCAACCGGGCATAACGTCCAACGTTAGCGTCATCCAGCGGGGCGTCAACTTCGTCGAGCATACAAAACGGGGCCGGATTCAACTTGAAGATGGAGAAAACCAGGGCCAGGGCCGTGAGGGCCTTCTCACCGCCAGAGAGCAAATGGATGGTGCTGTTCTTTTTTCCTGGGGGCCGCGCCATGATCGTGACCCCGGTGTCGAGCAGGTCATCACCGGTAAGATCCAGATAAGCGCTGCCACCGCCAAACACTTTTGGAAACAAAGCTTGTAGCCCGGCATTGATCTGATCGAAGGTGTCCTTGAAGCGGTTGCGGGTTTCCTTGTCGATCTTGCGGATGACGTTTTCCAGAGTTTCGAGAGCCTCGACCAGATCGGCGTCCTGCGCATCCAGGTAACGCTTACGTTCCGATTGTTGCTGGTATTCGTCGATGGCCGCGAGGTTGATCGCGCCCAGACGCTGGATACGCACGGCAATTCGCTCCAGCTCCTCCTCGGCGGCCTTCTCGCTGGCATCGGCGGTCAGCGTGGCGAGCACGCCGTGGAGGTCGTAGCCGTCTTCGAGCAACTGGTCCTGCAAGGTCTTTCGACGCACGGTCAGGGCCTGCCATTCCATGCGCTGTTGTTCGAGCTGGCCGCGAATCAGTTGGGATTGCTGTTCGGCCTGGCTGCGGCGCTTTTCGGCCTCGCGCAGTTCACGGTCAGCATCCTCCAGGGCGACCTGCGCGGTCTTGAGTTCGACATCGACGGTCATACGCTTGTCGAGCAGTTCTTCGAGCTTGAGGCGCAGTTCTTCCAGCGGCGCCTCGCCCTCCTCCAGGTTCAGGCTCAACTGCTCGCGCTTTTCGCTCAGGCGTTCGGACTGCAACTCCAGGCGCTCAAGGGCCTGGCGAGTAGAGTCATGCTGGGCCTTCAGCGAGCCGAGGCGCACCGCCAACTGGTGAGTATGATCCTTGTGCTGACGGGCTTCCTGGCGCACCCGATCAAGGCGTTCGCGCAGGCTGTCGCGCTGAGCCAGCAGTCGCTCGCGCTGCTCGGTATCCATGGCCATGGCGTCGAGTGCCTCCTGCAGTTGCAGGCGCGCCGCGCCGACTTCTTCGTGTTCCTGGACACGTTGTTCGCCCAGTTCCTCAAGCTCCTCGTCGAGGCGGGTACGACGCAACTGCAACTGTTCGGCCTTGGCCTTGCCAGCGGATAACCTGGCTTTCAACTCGCCTTCGCGGCGAGCTTCGTCCTGCAGCAAGCGGCGCAGGTGTTCACGACCGGTTTCCTGCTGGCGCTGGGTGGCCCGCAGGGTTTGCAGGTGGGTTTCCAGGGTCGCCAGAGCCTCTTCGCGCTCTTCGCGCTCCAAGCCCAATTGCTGGATTTCCTGGTCGCGGGCCAACAGACCGCTGTGCGCTTCGCTGGCGCGGCGCACCCGCAAGAAATGCCGACCGACCCAGAAGCCGTCGCGGCTGATCAGGCTTTCTCCCGCCGTCAACTGGCCGCGCAAGGCCAGTGCCTGTTCCAGACTCTCGACTGGCCTGACTTCGCCCAACCACGGTGACAGATCAATATCCGCCTCGACCTTCTCCAGCAGGCTGCCGGGCACCCGCGTACCCTGCGCCGCCGGGCTGAGCAGGCGTAGGTCGCCTTGCTGGAAGCTGCTCAGGTCAAGACCGGCGAAGTTGTCCACCAGTACCGCCTGCAAGTCGGCACCGAGCACGGTTTCCACCGCCAGTTCCCAGCCAGCCTCAACCTTCAGACCTTGCGCCAGGCGTGGACGCTCGGCCAAGTGCTGCTCGCGCAGCCATTCGGAAGTGCCGGTGCCGGGATCGAGTGCCGCCTGCTGCAAAGCTTCCAGGGAGGCGAGACGGCCGTTGAGCCGTTGCAAATCGCCTTGGGCCTGCTGCTGGTCCTGGGTAGCCCGGTGCAAATCCTGGCGCAGTTGTTCGAGGCGTTCGACCTGCCCTTCTTCGCTGGCCTGCAAATCTTCCAGCGTTTGCTCGATTTCGGCCAGTTGCTCGTTGAGCTCGAGGATCGCCGCATCCTCCGGGTCCGCGGCGAGCAAGCCACGCTCTTCGCTCAGGCGGCGCTGGCGTTCGGCCAGACGCTCCATGCTGGCTTCCAGTTGCTGGATCCGCGACTGCTGGACCTCCGACTGCCGCCGGGGTTCGGCCGAACGCAGGTTGAAGGCGTCCCACTGTTCCTGCCAGCCGTGCATGGTGGTCTCGGACTCTTCCAACGCGGCGGCGGCCTCTTCGGCGGCGGCGCTGGCCAGTTCCTGTTCGGGTCCGAGCATCGCCAGCTCTTCGCCGAGAGTGGACAGCAAAGTACGGTCGTGTCCCAGGTGCGACTCGGTTTCCAGGCGAGCACGCTCGGCCTCGCGCAAATCGTCCTGCAACTGGCGCAGACGTTGCTGACCATGTTGGATGCTCTGTTCGACCCGGGCGATGTCGCCGCCCACCGAATAAAAACGCCCCTGCACCAAGTTGAAGCGTTCCGACAGCTCATGGTGGCCATCGCGCAGGCGCTCGATGCTGGCATCGGCATTGCGCTGTTCGGCCACCAAGGCTTCGAAGCCGATTTCCTGGTTGCCGATAATCGCCTCGCGCTGTCCGACCTGCTCGTTCAGCGCTTGCCAACGCAGGGCCGACAACTGGGCCTTGAGCTGACGCTCCTCGCCCTTGTATTCCTGGTATTTCTCGGCGGCCTGGGCCTGGCGATGCAGGCGTTCGAGCTGGCGCTCGAGCTCTTCGCGCAGGTCGGTCAGGCGCGCCAGATTCTCGTGGGTACGACGAATACGGTTTTCGGTTTCGCGGCGGCGCTCCTTGTACTTGGAGATCCCCGCCGCTTCTTCGATAAAGTTGCGCAGGTCTTCCGGCTTGGCTTCGATCAGCTTGGAGATCATCCCTTGCTCGATGATCGAGTAGCTGCGCGGCCCCAGACCGGTGCCGAGGAAGATATCGGTAATGTCCCGGCGCCGACACTTGGTGCCGTTGAGAAAGTAGCTGTTCTGGCTATCGCGGGTCACTTTGCGGCGAATGGAAATTTCCGCGTAGGCGGCGTATTCGCCGATCAGGGTGCCGTCGGAGTTGTCGAACACCAGTTCGATGCTCGCCTGGCTGACCGGCTTGCGACTGATGGAGCCGTTGAAGATGACATCGGTCATCGACTCGCCCCGCAGGTTCTTTGCCGAACTCTCACCCATCACCCAGCGCACGGCATCGATAATGTTCGACTTGCCGCAGCCGTTGGGCCCGACCACCGCCGCCATGTTACTGGGGAAGTTCACCGTGGTCGGGTCGACGAAGGATTTGAACCCCGCCAACTTGATGCACTTGAGCCGCACGCTTAATCGACCGCCAGGGCAGACAGCACGATGTCACAACTGAGCTGGGAGTAACTGGCCAGGACCTCGCGGATCAGCGGCAGGTCACGGGCGATCACCGCAGCCAGCAGTTGCGCGAACAACTCCAGGTATTCGCTCATTTCCGCCTGGCGCTGCTCCAACGCCAGGTAATAGGCACGGCTCATGGCTGGTTGCAGGTTCTCGACGGTTTCCTGCAGGTACGGGTTGTCGGCAAACGGATACGCCGCGCGCATCACGTTGAAGCTGTCTTCGACGAAGGTGCGGATGTCCTGGCGTTCGTAGCTGGCGCTCAGGCGCTGCTGCAATAGCAGAAACGGCGCCAAGTCGCTCTGCACTTTCCAGCGCTGGGCAACGGCATTGCCGAGCAGGATATATAGCTCGCTCATCAGGGTACACAGGCTCTGCACCTTGTGGGCGGTGAGTTCGGTGACGTGGGCACCCCGTCGCGGCAGAATGGCGATCAGATGGCGGCGCTCGAGAATCAACAAAGCCTCGCGTACCGAGCCGCGACTGACATTGAGCGCCAGCGTGACTTTCTGTTCCTGGATGCGCTCGCCGGGTTTGAGTTCGCCGCGAATGATACGTTCGGCGAGGTGGTGAGCAATTTGCTCGGCGAGGCTATCCGGCGCCTTGAACGTCATGGTTTTCCTTCAAAATCTTTGATCAGAGCCAGCGGCGCAGTGTAACGCAATTGGTACATGATAGCGCAGTGCCCAATGGGGCAAATTTGACAGGCAATACACCTAGGGCTCCTGCCACTCATCCCCCCGGTTGGCCGGAACAGCCTGTGAATTGACGGGAGGTTTCCTAGAGGGCGAAATTTCCTGACCCACAGGTCAAATCCTTGTTGACCTAAAAGTCAAGCACTACTAGATTCAGCCTCAAGGGTCAATAACAATAATGAGTCTGCGAGGCCTTCCGTGATCCAGTTTTTACTTAACCAGGAACTCCGTAGCGAGCACACCCTGGACCCGAACCTGACGGTGCTCAACTACCTGCGCGAGCATCTGGGCAAGTGCGGTACCAAGGAAGGCTGCGCCAGCGGCGATTGCGGTGCCTGCACCGTGGTGGTCGGCGAGCTGCACACGGACGATTCGGGTGCCGAACAGATTCGCTATCGCAGCCTCAACTCTTGCCTGGCCTTCGTTTCTTCGCTGCACGGCAAGCAACTGATCAGTGTCGAGGACCTCAAGCACCAAGGCCAGTTACACAGCGTGCAGAAGGCCATGGTCGAGTGCCACGGCTCGCAGTGCGGCTTCTGCACGCCCGGCTTTGTCATGTCGTTGTTCGCCCTGCAGAAGAACAGCGAAACCCCCGACCGCCACCAGGCCCACGAAGCCCTGGCCGGCAACCTCTGTCGCTGCACCGGCTACCGGTCGATCCTCGCCGCTGCCGAACAGGCCTGCCGCAACAAGCCCGCCGATCAGTTCGACGCCCGTGAGGCCCGGACCATCGCCCGCCTGAAGGCCATCGCACCGACTGAAACCGGCGAGTTAAACCACGGCGACAAACGCTGCCTGGTGCCATTGACCGTCGCCGAGCTGGCCGAGCTCTATGGTTCGCACCCACACGCTCGATTGCTGGCCGGCGGCACCGATCTGGCCCTGGAAGTCACTCAGTTCCACCGCGACCTGCCGTTGACGATCTATGTCGGTAATGTCGCCGAGCTCAAGCGTGTCCAGACCTTCGACGATCGCCTGGAAATCGGCGCCGCCACCCCGCTGTCGGATTGCTATGCCTCCCTCAAGGCCGAGTACCCGGATTTCGGCGAACTGCTGCAACGCTTTGCCTCGCTGCAGATTCGCAACCAGGGTACCCTCGGTGGCAATATCGGCAACGCCTCGCCCATCGGCGATTCGCCGCCCTTGCTGATCGCGCTGAAGGCGCAACTGGTCCTGCGCAAGGGCACCGACAGCCGCACCCTGGCACTGGAAGACTATTTCATCGACTACCGGGTGACCGTCCGCCAGACAAGCGAGTTCATCGAGAAGATTATCGTGCCAAGGGCCAGCGCCGCGTGGCAGTTCCGCGCCTACAAGGTGTCCAAGCGCCTGGACGACGATATTTCCACGGTCTGTGCCGCGTTCAACCTGCGGATCGAAGACGGTGTGGTCGCCGATGCACGGATCGCCTTCGGCGGCATGGCGGCGATCCCGAAACGGGCCAGGGCTTGTGAAGCCGCGCTGATGGGCGCTGCCTGGACCCTTGCTAATATCGAGCACGCCTGCCAGGCACTGGCCGAGGATTTCACACCGCTGTCGGACCTGCGCGCCAGCAAGGAATACCGCCTGCTCAGCGCCCAGAACCTGTTGCGCAAATACTTCATCGAACTGCAAACGCCGCATATCGAGAGCCGGGTGACCGCTTATGCCTAAGCATCCCGTTATGGAAAAAAACCCGGCTGAGCTCGCCCAGTTGTTCGCCCTGGACCTGACCACCGGTGTCGGACGCGGCGTCAAGCACGATAGCGCCGACAAACATGTGGCTGGCGAAGCCGTATATATCGATGACCGCCCGGTGTTCGCCAATCAGTTGCACGTCTATGCGCGCCTGTCCGACCGCGCCCATGCGCGGATCATCCGCGTCGACACCGCGCCTTGTCATGCCTTTGAAGGCGTGCGTATCGTCATTACCCACGAGGACATTCCCGGTCTCAAGGATATTGGCCCGCTACTGCCTGGCGACCCACTGCTGGCAATCGACAAGGTCGAGTTCGTCGGCCAGCCGGTGCTCGCCGTCGCCGCCAAAGACCTGGAAACCGCACGCAAGGCGGCCATGGCGGCGATCATCGAATACGAGGACCTGGAGCCGGTGCTGGATGTGGTCGCAGCCCTGCGCGCGCGACATTTCGTCCTCGACAGCCACAGCCACAAGCGCGGCGACTCGGCCGGCGCGCTGGCCAGCGCCGAACACCGGATCCAGGGCAACCTGCATATCGGCGGCCAGGAGCACTTCTACCTGGAGACCCAGATCTCCTCGGTGATGCCTACCGAAGACGGCGGCATGATCGTCTACTGCTCGACCCAGAACCCCAGCGAAGTGCAGAAACGGGTGGCCGAGGTGCTGGATGTATCGATGAGCCAGATCGTCGTCGACATACGCCGCATGGGCGGTGGCTTCGGCGGCAAGGAAACCCAGGCCGCCAGCCCGGCGTGCCTGTGCGCGGTGGTAGCGCGGCTAACCGGGCAACCGACCAAGATGCGCCTGCCCAGGGTCGAGGACATGCTGATGACCGGCAAGCGCCACCCTTTCTATATCGAGTATGACGTCGGCTTCGACAGCAGCGGACGCTTGCACGGGATCAACCTGGAACTGGCCGGTAATTGCGGCTGCTCGCCGGACCTTTCGGCGTCGATTGTCGACCGGGCGATGTTCCATGCCGACAATGCCTATTACCTGGGCGACGTCACTGTCAACGGCCATCGCTGCAAGACCCACACGGCCTCGAACACCGCCTACCGTGGCTTCGGTGGCCCGCAAGGGATGGTCGCCATCGAGGAGGTAATGGACAGCATTGCCCGTCATCTGGGCCTTGATCCGCTGGCGGTGCGCAAGGCCAATTACTACGGCAAGACCGAGCGCAACATCACCCACTACTATCAAACCGTCGAGCACAACCTGCTCGAAGAGCTGACCGCCGAACTGGAAACCAGCAGCCAGTACGCCGAGCGCCGGGAAACCATTCGCCGCTACAACGCCCACAGCCCGATCCTGAAAAAAGGTTTGGCGCTGACGCCGGTGAAGTTCGGCATTTCGTTTACCGCCAGCTTTCTCAACCAGGCCGGCGCGTTGGTACATGTCTATACCGACGGCAGCATCCACCTGAACCATGGCGGCACGGAAATGGGCCAGGGACTGAACATCAAGGTAGCCCAAGTGGTAGCCGAGGTATTCCAAGTGGAAATCCACCGGGTGCAGATCACCGCCACCCGTACCGACAAGGTGCCGAACACCTCGCCCACCGCCGCCTCCAGCGGCGCCGACCTGAACGGCAAGGCCGCGCAGAATGCCGCACAGATCATCAAGCAACGGCTGGTGGAGTTCGCCTCGCGGCAGTACCAGGTCAGCGAGGAAGATGTTGAGTTCCGCAACGGCCATGTGCGGATTCGCGAGCAGATCCTGACTTTCGAGGCGTTGATCCAGCAGGCGTATTTTGCCCAAGTGTCGCTGTCCAGCAGCGGCTTCTACAAGACGCCGAAGGTCTACTACGACCGCAGTCAGGCCCGGGGGCGGCCGTTCTACTACTTTGCCTATGGCGTAGCGTGCGCCGAAGTGATCGTCGACACCCTGACCGGCGAGTACAAGGTGCTGCGCACCGATATCCTGCATGACGTCGGTGCTTCGCTGAACCCGGCCATCGATATGGGTCAAGTCGAAGGCGGCTTTGTCCAGGGCGTGGGCTGGCTGACCATGGAGGAGCTGGTGTGGGACGCCAAGGGCAGGCTGCTGACCAACGGCCCGGCCAGCTACAAGATCCCGGCGGTGACGGACACACCACTGGACTTGCGGGTGAAGCTGGTGGAGAACCGCCAGAACCCCGAAGACACGGTGTTTCACTCCAAGGCCGTCGGCGAGCCGCCGTTCATGCTCGGAATCGCCGTGTGGTGCGCGCTCAAGGATGCGGTGGCGAGCCTGGCCGATTATCGGGTGCAACCGAAGATTGACGCTCCGGCGACGCCGGAGCGGGTGTTGTGGGGCTGCGAGCAGATGCGCCAGGTCAAGGCAAGGCAACCTGTGACCAGCGACATCGAACCGGTCTCGCCATGAGGTGCCTATGAACGACTGGATCAGTGCGCTCGCCGACCTGCGCTACCAGGGTGAACCCTGCGTGCTGGTGACCCTTATCGAGGAGCTCGGCTCGACGCCGCGCAACGCCGGTTCGAAAATGCTCGTCAGCGCCAGCGGCACTTTCGATACCATTGGCGGCGGCCACCTGGAATACAAGGCCACGCAGATCGCCCGGGACCTGCTCGCCAGCGGCCAGCAGACTACCCACTTGCAGCGCTTCAGCCTGGGCGCCAGCCTCGGTCAGTGCTGCGGCGGGGTCGCGGTGCTGTTGTTCGAGCCGCTGGGTCAGGTCCAGGCTGAGATCGCGGTGTTCGGTGCCGGCCATGTCGGTCGCGCCCTGGTGCCCCTGCTCGCCAACCTGCCCTGCCGGGTGCGCTGGATTGACTCGCGGGAGCAGGCGTTTGCGCCACAGATCCCCAGCGGCGTGCGCAAGATCGTCAGCGACGAACCGGTGGAGGAAATCGCCCATCTGCCTGCCGGCAGCTATTGCATCGTCATGACCCATCACCATCCGCTCGACCTGGAACTCAGTGCCGCGATCCTCAAGCGCAACGACTTCGCCTACTTCGGCCTGATCGGTTCGAAGACCAAGCGGCTGAAGTTCGAACACCGCCTGCGCGAACGCGGCTACGACGACGCGGCGCTGCAACGCATGCGTTGCCCGATAGGGCTGGCCGAGATCAAGGGCAAGTTACCCATGGAAATCGCCATCTCCATCGCCGGCGAAGTCATCGCCACCTATAACGCGAATTTCGGCCAACACACCGCGAGTGCCGAAGCCGTTGCCACGCTGCTGCCGGCCTCGGGCCGCAAAGCTATGAATTGAAAGCCACGCCTTGAGACAGACCATGCCCCTGACCCGCAAAGCCTACCGTGCCGCCCTCCTGCACAGCATCGCCGACCCTGCCGAAGTCGGCATTGATGCCTCCTACGAGTATTTCGAGGACGGCCTGCTGGTGGTCGAGAACGGCAAGATCAGCGCTATCGGCCACGCCAGCGAACTGCTACCCACGCAGCCGACCGATATCGACATCAGCCACTACACCGATGCGCTGATCACCCCAGGCTTTATCGACACCCATATCCACCTGCCGCAAACCGGTATGGTCGGCGCCTATGGCGAACAATTGCTCGACTGGCTGAACACCTACACCTTCCCCTGCGAAAGCCAGTTCGCCGATCCGGCCCACGCCGAGGAAGTCGCGGACATCTTCATCAAGGAGCTGCTGCGCAACGGCACCACCACTGCGCTGGTGTTTGGCAGCGTGCACCCGCAGTCGGTCAATGCCTTTTTCGAGGCGGCGGAAAAACTCGACCTGCGAATGATCGCCGGCAAGGTGATGATGGACCGCAATGCTCCGGACTACCTGACCGATACCGCCGAATCGAGCTATCTGCAAAGCAAGGTGCTGATCGAGCGCTGGCATGGCAAGGGTCGCCTGCACTATGCAGTGACACCGCGCTTTGCCCCGACCTCGACCCCGCAACAGCTGACCCTTGCTGGCCAGTTGCTGGGCGAATACTCGGATCTGTACCTGCAAACCCATATCAGTGAAAACCTGCAGGAAGTGCAATGGGTCAAGGAGCTGTTCCCGGAGCGTGCGGGCTACCTGGACGTCTATGACCATTATCGCTTGCTGGGAGAACGCTCGGTGTTTGCCCATGGCGTGCATCTGTGCGACCACGAGTGCGCACGGCTGGCACAAACCGGCTCGGCGGTGGCGTTCTGTCCGACCTCCAACCTCTTTCTTGGCAGCGGCCTGTTCAATCTGCCAATGGCCGAGAAACATAAGCTCAATGTCGGGGTCGGCACAGACGTTGGCGGCGGCACCAGCTTCTCGATCCTGCAGACGCTGAACGAGGCGTACAAAGTCATGCAGTTGCAGGGAGCGCGGCTGAGTCCGTTCAAGTCACTGTACCTGGCAACCCTCGGCGGCGCCCGGGCCTTGCGCCTGGAGGAACGGATCGGCACCCTGCAGGCCGGCAGCGATGCCGACTTCCTGGTGCTGGACTACCACGCCACGCCGCTGCTCAGCTATCGCCTGAAGCCGGCCAAGACCCTCGCCGAGACGCTGTTCGTGTTGATGACGCTGGGGGATGACCGGACGGTGAAGCAGACCTATGCGGCAGGGAACCTGGTGCACCAACGATAAGAGACAGAACACCACTGAACTGTAACGAGCGGGCTAGTCGCAATCCCCTGCTCGACTCAAGATCATCCTTGGCTCGAAGAGCGACTGCCGATCATAGCTTTGCCACTGGCCGTCCCGACTTTTTCGCCAGCAGCAGATGCGAGAACACCGCATGCAGATCGTCCGAGGCACTCTCTTCGGCCAGGTTAAGCTTGCTGTCGATATGGTCCATGTGGTGCTTCATCAGGTCCACGGCCAGGGCCGTGTCCCGTGCCTCGATGGCATCGATCAGTTGGCTGTGCTCGTCGTAGGAACAGTGCGAGCGGTTACCGCTTTCATAATGGGCAATAATGAGCGAGGTCTGGGAGACCAGGCTGCGCTGGAAACTGATCAGCGGCGCATTTTTCGCCGCTTCCGCCAGCTTCAAGTGAAATTCGCCGGACAGGCGGATCCCGGCCCCGCGATCGCCACGAGAAAAGCTTTCGCGCTCGTCGTGGACCATCTGCCGCAACTGCGCCAGTTGCTCAGCCGTCGCATATTGCACCGCCAGTTCGGTGATTACCTTCTCCACCATGCGCCGGGCAAAGAACACCTGGCGAGCTTCCTCGACGCTCGGGCAGGCCACCACCGCGCCACGGTTCGGTCGCAACAGTACCACGCCCTCGTGAGCCAGGCGCGATAACGCACGGCGAATAATGGTCCGGCTGACCCCGAAAATCTCTCCCAGTGACTCCTCGCTCAATTTGGTACCAGGCGCCAGGCGCTGTTCGAGGATGGCCTCGAAAATATGCGTGTAGACAATATCGTCCTGGGTTGCGCCGCGACCTGCCTTGCCTGCTCGCGGTTGCTTCTTGAGGGGATGCGACTGTTCGTTCATGGGCACTCGAGTCGGAAAACGGCGGCGAATGGACTTTGTACCGCCCAGTGGGTCGCTGAAAATATCGCGAAAAATCAGCGCACATTGTACACAATCCTTGTAGCCAACACGACTGTACGGCCATTTGCGGCATCGGCTGTATTGCAATCAACCGCTGCTTTTGCGTTTAGGCTGCAAGGGCTATCCACGCCCGCTTTCAAGCAGCTTTTTCAAGAACAAGGATCCCCGCCATGACCGACATCACTCAAGCGCGCTTGCGCCCGCTGGCCGACACCTCGCCTAGTGCCGTGGTCGCCGGCTTCATTGCGATGATGACCGGCTACACCAGTTCTCTGGTATTAATGTTCCAGGCCGGGCAAGCCGCCGGCCTGAGCAACGGACAGATTTCATCCTGGATCTGGGCGCTGTCCATCGGCATGGCGATCTGCAGTATCGGCCTGTCCCTGCGCTACCGCACCCCCGTGACGGTTGCCTGGTCGACCCCTGGCGCCGCACTGCTGATCACCAGCCTGTCGGGCGTCACCTATGGCGAAGCGATCGGCGCCTATATCACTTGCGCGGTGCTGGTGACGATCTGTGGCCTGACCGGTAGCTTCGAACGTCTGGTCAAGCGCCTGCCCTCATCGCTGGCAGCGGCGCTACTGGCCGGCATTTTGTTCAAGATCGGCAGCGAAATCTTCGTCGCCGCCCAGCACCGCACGAGCCTGGTGCTGGGGATGTTCGTCACCTACCTGGTGGTCAAGCGTCTGTCGCCGCGTTACGCGGTGCTCGCGGCACTGCTGATCGGCACCGTTCTTTCCGGGTGGCTGGGCTTGCTGGATTTCAGTGGGTTTCACCTGGAGATGGCGACACCGGTCTGGACCACGCCGTCGTTCTCGCTAGCGGCAACCATCAGCATCGGGCTTCCGCTGTTCGTGGTGGCCATGACCTCGCAAAACATGCCGGGCATCGCCGTGTTGCGAGCCGATGGTTACAACGTGCCGGCCTCGCCCCTGATCAGTGTGACCGGTATCGCTTCGCTGCTGCTGGCACCGTTCGGTTCCCACGGGATCAATCTGGCGGCCATCAGCGCGGCGATCTGCACCGGGCACCATGCCCATGAAGACAAAAGCAAGCGCTATACCGCAGCAGTGTGGTGCGGGATCTTCTACGGGATTGCCGGGACATTCGGTGCGACGTTGGCGGCGCTGTTCGCCGCGCTGCCCAAGGAACTGGTGCTGTCGATTGCGGCATTGGCACTGTTCGGCTCGATCATCAACGGCCTGAGCATTGCGATGAGCGAACCCAGGGAACGCGAAGCGGCGCTGATCACTTTCATGGTCACCGCGTCGGGTTTAACTCTATTTTCGGTGGGCTCGGCATTCTGGGGGATTATCGCGGGGGTGCTGACATTGCTGATCCTCAATTGGCGCTCGGCCTGAAGAAAGCGAGCGGTCTGCACGCTCGCCGCTCTACCAATCAGATGCGGAAATGCCCGACCATGCCCTTCAGTTCCATTCCCAATTGCGCCAGTTCGATACTGGAGGCGGCGTTGCCCTGCATCGCCAGCGCCGATTGATCGGCACTGGCACGAATGCTGGTTACGCTGCGATTGATCTCCTGCGCCACCGAACTTTGCTCTTCGGCGGCCGCGGCAATCTGCTGGTTCATCTGCTGGATCAGCGACACCGCTGTCGCGATGCTGCCCAGCGCGCCTTCAGTCTGCAGCGCATCGCTGACCGCCAGCTTGACCAGTTCGTCGCTGCTGCGGATCTGCTGCACCGACGACTGCGCGGCTGAGCGCAAGGCACTAACCAACCGCTCGATCTCTTCGGTGGACTGCTGGGTACGCTTGGCCAGCGCCCGCACTTCGTCCGCCACCACCGCGAAACCACGCCCCTGCTCGCCGGCACGGGCCGCCTCGATGGCCGCATTGAGCGCCAACAGATTGGTCTGCTCGGCCACGCTCTTGATCACACCGAGTACAGTGCCGATATTCTGGATTTCCGCACTCAAGCTTTCGATACTCAAACTAGCCAAATTCGACGATTCGGCCAGTTGCTCGATGCGCTGCATGCTCTGGCGCACCACCTGCTGGCCGTTGTCGACCTTGTCGTCGGCGGTCTGTGCCGCCAGCGCGGCCTCTTCGGCATTGCGCGCCACATCGTGGACCGTGGCGGTCATCTGGTTCATCGCCGTCGCTACTTGCTCGGTTTCCTCCTTCTGGGTGCTGACCTCCAGGTTGGTCTGTTCGGCTACCGCCGACAAGGAATGCGCGGAAGTCGCCAACTGTTCGATGCCGGCTTGCAAGCCACTGACGATACCGCTCAGGCCGGCCCCCATTTGCTGCATGGCTTGCATCAGTTGGCCGATCTCGTCGCGGCGCTTGACCTCCACCGTGCCGGTCAGGTCTCCAGCGGCAATCTGCTGGGCGACCCGGATCACACTGCGCAGCGGTGCGACAATCAGGCGAGTGATTAACCATGCCGCCACCAGGCCGACCAACAAGGCCAGAGCGGAAGAACCGATGATCAGTATCGAGTTCTTTTTCAACTCGGCTTGCATCGACTGATCTTCAGCCGCGTAGGCCTGATTGACCCGCTCGACCACTTGGGCCGCACGCTCGTTCAATTGCCGGTAGACCTGCTTTTCCCGCTCCAGCAGAGCGGTGTATTCGCTGAGCTTTTCGCTAAAGCTGGCGATATGGCCACCGACCTCATTGAGTACCGTCTGGTAGCCGGGGTCCTTGACCGTAGTCTTGAGCTGCTCGACCTCGGCCAATGCCTGATCCGCCTGTTCGATTTTGCCTTGGTTCTGGTTTTCCTCGTCACCCTTGCGGCTTTGATCAAGACGCACCCGCGCCTCGTTCATCGCCTGCAACATCAACTTCGAAACGTGGCTGACCTGGCCAGCCTGCTCGATGAGTTCACCGCCCTCCTTGCTCTGGGCTTGCTTGAGCCCATAGCTGCCGTCATCGGCCAGGCCGGCCTGCAGCACATCGAGGTTGTTGGCCACGCTAGACACTGACCAACTGGCCATTTCCAACGCCAGGTCCTTGGCCTGGGTCAGCTCGACAAACTCGTCGAACGCCTTGCGGTAGGCCATCAAGGCCTGCTCGACATCTGTCATCACCGGGACGTTGGCCACTGATTGCGCCTTGAGGGCCTGCGCCTGTGCCACCAGAGCATCCGCGCCCTCACGCAGCGCATCGACCGTCTTGGGGTCCGAATGCAGAGCATAGTCCTGCTCCAGCAGGCGCACCTTGAGTAGGCTGCTGTTGAGCGAGGACATCTGTTTCAGTCCGTCGAAACGCAGACTGATGGCCTGCAAGGACCAGACGCCGATTGCCGCTACCCATGCAGTCAGCAGCAATACCAGGGCAAAACCGATACCCAGCTTCTTCGCCATACCCAGGTTGGCAAAACGTCCTTGCACGGCAGAAATCATGGTGTTTAATCCCCGTTCGAATGCTGAAGGCTTACAAGCCATTCAAGAATCGTGCAGATTCGCAACCACCATCGGTGCAGCACAAGCCTTTGCCGTCGCAATAATGGCCAAAAGCTACATCCGCGTCGCTTTCAGAATGGTCGAGGTCGATTCGGCATCGCCCAGCAAGCGGAAGAATTTCTGCGCTCGCTGATCCGCCACATAAGCCACGTTGATCCGCAGCCAACCCGAGGAAGTTCCCTCAGGAGTAAAAACCGCATCCTGTGCAAGCAATACTCCGAGTTTGTGGGCACCGGCCCGAACCTGAGTAGGACTGTAACGCCGACTGCGCGCCCAAACGAACATACCGCCGGAGGGCTCGCTGAAGACTTCCCAGCCGGTCTCTTCGAGCAGGTCCAGCGTCATGGCCATTTCCGCGCCCAGCCGCTGGCGAAGGCGCTGCACCAGTTTGCGATAGGCACCGTTGGCCAGCAGTGTGGCCACAACGCACTCGGCAAATCGCGAAGCCCCCAGGCTGGTAATCATCTTCACCTCGGCCAGGCGCCGGATAAGCCCGGCGTGAGCGCGGATAAATCCGACCTTCAACGAACTACTCAGGGTCTTCGAGAAACCGCCGAGGTAAATGACCCGCTGCTGGGAGTCCAGCGCCGCCAACTGCACCCCTGGGCCACTCTGCAGATCGCTGAAGACGCCATCCTCGACAATCAGGAAATCCTCGGACTGCGCCAACTGCAACAACTGCATGGCGACCGCAAGGGTCAGGCTGCTGCCCGTCGGATTGTGATAGAGGCTGTTGACGAACAGGCATTTCGGGCGATATTGATGCAAGTGCGTGCGCAGCACCTCGATGTCAGGCCCCGTGCGCGTTCTGGGCACTTCGAGCAATTCGATGCCCTGCAAGCCCAGGAGTTTGTAGAGATTGCCATAACCCGGGGTCTCGACTACCACACAATCCCCCGGCTTGAGCAGCGTGCGCACCAGCAGGTCGAGGCCCTGGGTGATTCCCAGAGTGGTCAGGACCTCGCCATCGCTGGATTGAATGCCTTTTTGTGTCAGGCACTTGTGCAATTGCTGGCGCAAGGCGGGCAAGCCCAATGGGGTGCTGTAGTGGAACAGGCCTTGCATCTGGGTACGACTGATTTCACGCACTGCATAACCGATATCGTCGCTCTCGCGCCAACCCTGGGGAATCCAGCCACAACCCAGTTTCAATTCCCCCAGCGGATGCTCGCTGAACGCTCCCCACTGCGCTTCCAGCCCCTCGTACCACTCTTGCTCGGCGCCCTGACAGGATGCCGCGCCGCTGTCGGCGACAATAAATACCGAACCATTGCGTGAGGCCAGCACGCCCTGCATGACCAGGCGCTCATAAGCCTGTGTCACATTGGCCTGGCTGAGAGAGTTTTCCTTGGCCAACTGCCGCACCGACGGCAAACGCGTCCCTGGACAGGCCCGATTCAGCCGGGTCCATTCGACAATCGCGGTGACGATTTGCTGCACGACGGGCACCGGTGCCTGCCGATCAATTTCCAGATCCATTGTGTGTAACGCTCCAAAGCACGGTTATTTCTAGTTAAACAGTTAAACACAAAAGCCCCGTACCTCAGCTTGCACAAAAAGCCTCCTCGCGTGCCTCTTCAAGCCCCGTACACCGTGGCCTGCAGCGCTCGACTGACAGGCACCAACGAATCTACCGACGGTATGCGCCACACTGCCGGACATAAAAAAACTCGCACTGGCGGGTTCTTTTACCGGGGAACTACAGGCAGCGGCGAACAGCACGACAGATCAAATGGCGGTGGCGCCACCGTCGACCGCCAGGGCGTGGCCGGTGGTGAACGCCTCACCGTCACTGCACAGGTAGAGCACCGCGTTGGCAATCTCCTCGACCTTGCCGATACGTCCGACCGGGTGCATCGCCGCGGCAAACTCGCCTTTCTTCGGATCGGCCTCATAGGCGCGACGAAACATGTCGGTGTCGATCACCGCCGGGCATACCGCGTTGACACGGATTTTCTTCTTCGCGTATTCAATCGCCGCCGATTTGGTCAAACCGATCACCGCGTGCTTGGAAGCGGCATAGATACTCATTTTCGGCGCGGCACCAAGACCGGCAATCGATGCCGTATTGACGATCGCGCCGCCGCCCTGGGCCAGCATCAATGGCAACTGGTATTTCATGCACAACCAGACCCCTTTGACATTAACCCCCATGATCGCGTCGAATTCGTCCAGAGTGCCATCAGCCAGCCTGCCCTTTTCGATCTCGATCCCGGCATTGTTAAAGGCGTAGTCGACCCGGCCATAGACGTCGATAGTCTGCTCAAGGAGCTTCTGCACATCGGCTTCCTGGGTCACATTGCAGCGCACGAAGATCGCAGTGCCACCGGCGGCACGAATCAGTTCGACGGTCCCCTCGCCCCCCACCACATCCAGGTCGGCCACCACCACTTTCAAGCCTTCGGCGGCGAAAGCCACGGCGGTTGCCCGACCAATTCCTGCGGCTGCGCCGGTCACCAGGGCCACCTGGCCGGAAAACGTCATACTCATGGTTATCTCCTCGCTGAATACCTGAATGATCGCCTGGGCCGAGTCTAGTGGCCTGTACGACTCCGTGCAGCAGCAGTATCGCAAGGCCGGTTATCGCCTCATGCACCGCCTTGATAAGCTGCGGTGATAACAATGGTAAGCATCATCATCGAAATGGATCGCCACGTATTCGCCAGGCAGGCAAAACTTGCCGGGGTGCCGATCAGGGTCTATCTACTAGGCTTCATTGATCGTTTCGAGTGCCTGCCATGCCCGCCCAGAACAATCGTCAATTCCTGCTGGCCAAACGCCCAGCCGGAGCGGCGACCCGAGACACCTTCACCTACCAGGAAGTCCCGGTGGGCAAACCGGGAACGAACCAGATCCTGGTCCGCAACCAATACCTGTCCCTGGACCCCGCCATGCGCGGCTGGATGAACGAAGGCAAGTCCTATATCCCACCGGTGGGCCTGGGCGAGGTGATGCGCGCGCTGGGGGTCGGCGAGGTGATTGCCTCGAACAACCCAGGATTTGCGGTCGGTGACTACGTCAACGGTGCGCTGGGCGTGCAGGATTATTTCCTCGGCGAGCCGCGAGGTTTCTACAAGGTCGATCCGAAACTGGCGCCACTGCCACGCTATTTGTCGGCACTGGGCATGACCGGGATGACCGCCTACTTCGCCTTGCTCGATGTCGGTGCGCCGAAAGCCGGTGAAACCGTGGTGATTTCCGCAGCTGCCGGAGCCGTGGGCAGCATTGCCGGACAGATTGCCAAGCTCAAGGGCTGCCATGTGGTCGGGATTGCCGGGGGAGGCGAGAAGTGCCGCTACCTGATCGAGGAACTGGGCTTCGACGGCGTCATCGACTACAAGAACGAAGACGTTCAGGCCGGCCTGAAACGCGAGTGCCCTAAGGGTGTCGATGTGTATTTCGACAATGTCGGCGGCGATATCCTCGATGCGGTGCTGACCCGTCTGAACCTCAAGGCTCGCATAGTGATCTGCGGCGCCATCAGCCAGTACAACAACAAGGAAGCCGTCAAGGGCCCAGCCAACTACCTGGCGCTGCTGGTTAATCGCGCACGCATGGAAGGTTTCGTAGTCCTGGATTATGCGCCACGTTTCGCTGCCGCCGGACAGGAAATGGCCGGCTGGATGGCCAAAGGACTGCTCAAGAGCAAAGAGGATATCGTCGAAGGCCTGCAGACCTTCCCCGAGACGCTGATGAAATTGTTCAGCGGCGAGAACTTCGGCAAGCTGGTATTGAAGGTCTGAACGGATCGCTCGTCACTGAGGTGTGGAAGCGAAGCTTAGCCGCATCTCAGTGACGGCTCTCCCTCTCTAAGCGAGGCTCCTCGTCCCGACCAGCCCCGCTCCCACACCTGCAAGATCAGGCCAGCTCGGCCACCACCGCCGCGAGGGCCTGGGCCGGGTTCGCCGCCTGGCTGATTGGCCGACCGATCACCAAGTAGTCGGAACCGGCTTCCAGCGCCTGGAGTGGCGTCAGAATCCGCCGTTGATCATCCTGGGCGCTGCCTGCCGGACGAATCCCCGGAGTCACCAGTTGCAGGCCCGGATGCGCACTCTTCAGGGCCGTGGCTTCCAGCGCCGAACACACCAGGCCATCGAGCCCGGCCTTCTCGGCCAGGGCCGCCAAGCGCAGTACCTGCACCTGTGGCTCGACATCCAGGCCGATACCCGCCAGGTCTTCACGCTCCATGCTGGTCAGCACGGTCACGCCGATCAGCAACGGTTTCGGGCCGCTGAACTGGTCGAGCACATCACGACAGGCGGCCATCATGCGCAGGCCACCGGAGCAATGGACGTTGACCATCCAGACGCCCATTTGCGCGGCCGCCTTGACCGCCATCGCGGTGGTGTTGGGAATGTCGTGGAACTTGAGGTCCAGGAACACTTCGAAACCCTTGTCGCGCAGGGTTCCGACAATTTCCGAAGCGCAACTGGTGAACAGTTCCTTGCCGACTTTGACCCGGCACAGTTTCGGGTCCAACTGATCGGCCAGCTTCAGGGCGGCGTCACGGGTGGGGTAATCCAAGGCGACGATGATAGGCGTCTGGCAGGCGGACATGAATGGGCTCTCAGGCAAGTCGAAATCGGCGCGGATTGTAGCGCAAGCCGAGGCTGATCGGGACCCGGTGATCGGCAAATGTGCCGACCCTGTGCCATAAAGCCCCCCCCAGCTAGCGCCCACTCCGGTCACCGGTACGTCCGCCACACCCGTGCCTGCGCGGCTGACCGGGTTGTAAGAGCTATCGGGGTAGAACAAGCTTACAATTGAATCGCAGAGAAATCCCATGACTCAAAATGGCAAGGACCGGCCTCCCGCACGAACCGCTCGTGCGGGGTCGGCCCATCAAGGAGAACCTTATGCCCTGGTATGCCTGGTTAATCATCGTGATTGCCGTCGGCTCCATCGTCGGCGGCCTGATGATGCTGCGCGACACCGCCACCAAAGTGGAGCTCACCGACGAGCAGCGCAAACGCGTCCAGCAGCGCAACGCGGAGGCTGATGCCAAGGACGCGCAAGATCGCTGAAATCGCGCGCTACGCTCACTCCCACGCCGCCCGGGCGATATGCAAGCCAGGCTGACCTTATATAGCCTGCACGCTCGGGTTGGCCGCAACCTTCGAGCAGCACCGCTTCCAGCCGATAATTCGCGGCCCACCGCCGCTCATGCGGATCGTTGACATTCCAGACGTTGAAGTCACCCACCTGCAGGACCGAACCTTTGCTGACCCGACTAGTGGCCTGTACGGTGAGTTCGTTAGCTCAAGTTCGGATGCCATAAGTTCATGGCTAAGGCGCTGTGACGAGTCATAGCCGGGCTATGGCGAGTAACAGCAACGCAAGCCAGGGATTTAGGGCGCCGAAATTGACTCATAGAACTAACCACACAGGCCACTAGGCTGCGGGATAGTTTGTATACACGGGCAAGCGCCTCGCAAATAGTATTGCGCGAAACGTTGCAGCTGCTGACCAGATCGCTTTCAACCAGCCACATCCCTGGCAACAGACACTCTCCGATAATATCTGTCCGTCGTTCCTAAGTGATCTGATCGGCAAGGGAAAGTTGTATGTTCATCGTGACATCCGGGATTGTTCAACGATCATCAATCAAGGAAAGCCCACTATTCATGCCAAACCTTTCAATCTAACGTTGAATAATGTTGAAATAGACAGAAAAAAAAGTGGCGATTCCTCGACAAGTCATAGTTATCATTGGCTATAGATTTGGAGATTCGGCCGTGCGCTATTCACAAGATCACAAAGCTCAGACCCATGAGCGCATTATCAAGGAGGCGGCAGCCCGCTTTCGCCGCGATGGTATCGGCACCAGCGGCTTGCAACCTTTGATGAAAGCCCTGGGCTTGACCCATGGCGGCTTCTACGCGCACTTCAAATCCAAGGACGAACTGGTCGAAAAGACCCTGCAAGAAGCTGCGGCGGAACTTGATGTGCACTGTGACATGTTGTTCAGCCAGGACAGGCCGGTGCAGGCATTTATCGACAGTTACCTGTCCGAGTGGCACCTGACAACGCCTGAACACGGATGCCCGTTGCCGACCATGTGCTCGGAGTTGGGACAACGTGGAGCACCGAGCTCGACGACCGATACAGTAATCGAGTCTCGACTCAAGCAAGTCGAAGATGCGCTAGGCGGCGGACCGGATGCACAGGATCAAAGTATCGTGATGCTGGCGACGCTGGTCGGGGCACTAGTGCTGTCGCGCAGTGTGGAAGATGCGGAGTTGGCGCAAAAGATTCTGGACGTGACCAAGGCGCATCTGAAGGATCAGGTGGAGTAAGGCTTGCACCCGCCCAAGCAGAACCGCCGAAGGAAAAGAGACCGATCCCTGGACCGGTCTCGAACACTAGATCACTGCTGTCAGTTGATCCCCAACTGGTCGCGGTTCTTGTCGAGAATTGCCTTACCGATTCCCCTGACCTCAAGCAGCTCGTCCACCGAGGAGAAAGGTCCGTTCGCCTCCCGATAGGCGACGATGGCCTGGGCCTTGGCTTCGCCAATACCCGAGAGTTCGCGCTGGATGGTTTCGGCATCGGCGGTGTTGAGGTTGACCTTGCCAGCCTTTGTGGAAAGCGTTGCCTGGTTGGTGGGTGTGGCTTGTTGACTGGCTTGCGTAACCGGCGCAGCGCTGATGGCGCCAGCGGCACCGAGCAGAACGGTTAACAATAGAGAGGGGAAAAAACCTGTACGCATAGGTGACACTCCATGGCATCGTAAGAGAAAAGCAGCTTTTCCGAAGCTGCTTTTTAAACGTAGATGCTGCTGGAGCCTTGTCAAAAGTAGCGCCGTTACCGGGTGTGTAGCTTCAGGAGTCCATATGTCGTTGCTGATGGATCCAGTCCACTATCTCGCCGTCCGGAGCATACCCACTGACAGTATCACGCAATAACTGACGTACACGCGCGTAATCATCACTCTCGACAGCCACAAGCAATTCGGACAGACGCAACTTGAGTGTCTCCCAAGAAAGCAGATCTTCACTGGCGGTCATGATCATCGGATGCTGGGTCATCGCCACGTTGTCACCGATCAGTAGCTCTTCGTAAAGCTTTTCTCCAGGCCGCAAGCCGGAAAACTCGATAGCTATATCACCATGAGGGTTCCTGTCGGAGCGAATACTCAGGCCGGAAAGATGAATCATCTTTTCAGCCAGCTCGACAATTCTGACCGGTTCCCCCATGTCCAGGACAAACACATCGCCACCCTGCCCCATCGAGCCGGCCTGGATAACCAACTGGGCCGCTTCAGGGATAGTCATGAAGTAACGTGTGATCTTCGGGTGAGTCACCGTCAGAGGCCCTCCCGCTTTGATCTGCTTGTGGAACAGCGGAATAACCGAACCCGACGAACCCAGCACATTGCCAAATCGAACCATGGTAAAGCGGGTCTTGTTGACGCACGATACTTTGCTCGAATCACCAAAGAGCACCGGCGCCAACTCACGACTGAGGGCTTGGAGGATCATCTCGGCCAGTCGCTTGGTGCTGCCCATGACATTGGTCGGACGCACGGCCTTGTCGGTGGAAATAAGCACGAAGTTCACCACGCCCGCCCGCAATGCTGCTTGAGCGGTGTTCAGCGTACCGATCACATTATTGAGCACACCCTCGGCAATATTGTGCTCCACCATGGGAACATGCTTATAGGCCGCCGCATGATAGACCGTTTCCACACGCCAGGTTTTCATGATTGCCAGCAATTTGTCTGGATTACGCACCGACCCAAGGATCGGCAGCAAGCGCACGGACAGCGATTCAAGGGCCACGCGTCGTTCGAGCTCCGACAAAATACTGTAGAGATTGAACTCACTGTGCTCGAAGAGCAGAAGCGTTGTTGGGCGCAAGGCAAGAATCTGCCGGCACAACTCCGAACCAATGGAGCCGCCGGCCCCGGTTACGAGCACCGACCGCCCCTTGATACAATGCTCGAGCAATTCAGCCTGTGCTGGCACGGCATCGCGCCCGAGCAGGTCGGCGATATCGACTTCCTGAATATCATCAACCTTGACTCGCCCGCTTGCCAGATCCATGAAACCGGGCACGCTACGCACATGCAAAGGATAGCCCTCCAGCAGGCCGAGAATCTCACGGCGCCGGCCCCGGGAAGAGGAAGGAATCGCCAGTAGAATTTCCTGGGCTCCCGTGGCATCGATCATCTGCTGGATATGCCTGGGCTTGTAGACCTGTAACCCTGAAATACAGCGATCGGCAATGCTGCTGTCATCGTCAATAAAGGCAACGGGCTGCATCGCACGCCCCATGCGCAATGCAGCGACTAGCTGATTGCCAGCAGCGCCGGCCCCATACACTGCAACCTTGGGCAAGCCATTATCACGGCTGGCAAAGGGCATATGCTGAGCGGCCTCGAACCAATCCCCTAAAAAGTACTGACGCATTGCCAAGCGCAGGCCGCCCACCATGATCAAACTCAACCACCAATAGTTGAACATGATGGACCGAGGAACGACAGTCTGGTGATTACTATAGAGATAGACCACCACGCCCAGGATCAGCGAGGACAGGCTTACTGCCTTGATAATAGCAATCAGCGCATCATTGCCGAAATAACGCATCACGGCCCGATAAAGGCCAAATCGAATGAAAAGAGGAATCGCAACAATCGGAGCTACAATAAATAGCCAGCGATGCTGGGTAAATGGATTGATCAAATCATCTATCCCCAGGCGAACAACAAACGCCATCCACAGCGCCAACCAGACCATGACGGTATCGGTTACCACCTGCAAAAAGCGCTTTTTTCGACGCGGAAGACCTACCAAATAGGCTCGTATCTTATCCATAATCCCTCTGTAGCTTGCCTGCAAAATACCTCCCCCTGAATCAACCATCACTTAGTCGCGTCCCTGACCATGACAGTTTAAACAACCTTCTCCAACTCACCGGCATGAAATCGGACGGCGAGAGGCACCAAAGGGGCGTAAGCCAACACTAATCCAGTAAAACCATCCAATACAGACAGGCCGACACACAAACCGATAGGCAATAACCAAACGACATTGATCCCGAGCACCACCAGCGTGACGGGTAAATGACGACCGGCCTGACGCGAGGCAAATTGATAGGCGTGGCTGCGGTGAGCCTCGTAAACCTTGTCTCCACGAAGCAACCGCCGTCCAAGCGTAAAAGTCGCATCCACGATAAACACTCCCAGAAAAATCAACCATACCCACAGCAGATGAGGCGCATGCCAAGCGGCGTGGAGAGAAAGACCTCCCATCATGATGCCTAGAAAACCACTACCGACATCCCCCATAAAAATTCGCGCAGGGGGAAAATTCCAATAAAGAAAACCGGCAACGGCCAGTGCCAAACACAACGGAGCCCAGACCAAACCTTCGTATCCAGCAATTTTATAGACTAGACAGGCACCGAAACAGACGAAAATAGCTTCAACACTGGCAATCCCGTCAATTCCATCCATGAAATTATAGAGGTTGAGCATCCACACCAAGTAAAAGGCGGCCAGGATGTGACCCAGCCATCCCAAACTCACCTCTGCCCCGAAGAAATTGATAGCCGGCATACCGCCCAAACAAAACAGCATCCAAAAAGAGGCGAGAAAATGAGCCAATAGACGCCAACGGGCGGCTATATGCCCATGATCATCGAGAAAACCCACTATTGCGACAGCACTGCCGGCCACAAAAAGCGCCCAGAACACTGACCATGGCAGTATGCCTATCCAGGCTAAAACCGACAGCGCAATCAAGAAACCAAGCACAATCGCCACACCGCCACCACGAGGCGTCGCAACAGAATGAGAGCTACGCCCATTGGGAACATCTATCAAACTACGCGCTAGCGCATATCGGCGTAACATGCCGGTCAACATTAATGAGGAGACCAGTACGAACGCACACAACAGCAAAATCATCATCTAGTTCAAAATTCCTGAAACGCTGGCCACAAGCAAGCCAAGATAAAGAATGAAGCCTGCGAACTCAATCCACTATTCTACGCAACATTGCGATGGTGCGTCGGGATCTGTCTGCTGGAAGCTCGCGGTCGGCCTCATCTCTGCGGCTAGGTGATGACTCCAGCCTTGCCGTAATTGAGTCTCAAGGCAAGTCTGTATTGCTCAGCTTAAAGGGGCGAGGTAGGAAACCGAATTGTCATTGAGATTCGCAGCGGTCAGCCGCTCAAGCTCGGACTTGAGAGAATCAATGAGATCTGCAGTGGTTTGTAGTGGTTTAATTTCCCCGGACACCCCGATAGGTGGAAAATATATCTATCGAGGAGTTTTTCATGACCGACAAACGCAGGACATTCGACGACAGCTTCAAGCTGCAAGTCGTGAAAATGATCACGGACCAGGGGTTGGCCGTTTCACAGGTCTGCCGGGATCTCAATCTGGTCGATTCGGCGGTTCGACGCTGGGTCCAACAGTATGAATCGGAGCAGTTGGGGCAAGCCGGGATCGGTAAGCCGTTGACACCTGAGCAGCAGCGTATTCGGCAGTTGGAGCAAGAGAACCGGCAGCTCAAGATGGACAACGATGTCCTAAAAAACCGCCTCCCCGGCACTCCGCGGCCCATTTGGCTAGAAACACTACGTACTACACTTACATTTCTGGACAGTGGTCGCTGGCTTTTTGGAGGCTAAGTCCCCGTCAAAAAACTTGACCCAGGGGAAGCTGCGGACCCGTTAGTGGTGGCGCTTTCATGACCCCGTTTAGGAATGTGATTTGATCCGAGTCCCCGTCCAGTCCTGCCCTTGACTGGAGGTGCGTATGAAAAAGTCTGACTTAAAAAGCAGAGGGTTACCGGTAATTAATACTCGAGCGGCCGGCATTGATATCGGCTCACGCTTTCATGTTGTCGCCGTTCCAGCTGATCGCGCGCGAGATCCGATTCAAACCTTTAATACCTTCACCGCTGATCTTGAGCGGATGGCTAATTGGCTGGTGAGTCTCGGCATCTCGACAGTCGCCATGGAGTCGACCGGCGTTTATTGGATTCCGGTTTACGAGATACTCGAAACGCACGGACTTCATGTAGTACTTGCTAATGCCCGAGATGCTCGCGCAGTGCCAGGGCGTAAAACCGACGTGAATGATGCGCAGTGGATTCAACGACTCCATTCCTG
The DNA here is from genome assembly GCF_900109755.1 of Pseudomonas agarici. Classification (GTDB taxonomy): domain Bacteria; phylum Pseudomonadota; class Gammaproteobacteria; order Pseudomonadales; family Pseudomonadaceae; genus Aquipseudomonas; species Aquipseudomonas agarici. The sequence continues at coordinate 108,744 of NZ_FOAR01000008.1, forward strand.
CGGATTGCTTCGAGCTAGCTTCCGTCCAGATCGCGAAATCTCGGCTTTACGCAGCTATTTAAGATTACGAGAGCGCCACCTTGACTACGCGGCCGCACATATTCAGCACATGCAAAAAGCGCTCACCCATATGAATCTGCAACTGCACCATGTCGTGGCGGATGTCACCGGAGTGACCGGCATGCGAATAATTCGGGCCATAGTGGCCGGTGAGCGAAGCCCGTCAGTATTGGCTGCCATGAGCGATACCCGCTGCAAAGCGGGTATCGATGTCATTGAGGCTGCGCTAGTCGGTAATTATCAGCCGGAGCACATATTTGCCCTGTCACAAGCACTGACAATGTATGATGCGTACCAAGCGCAGCTCCTCATCTGCGATCAGCAAATTGCACAAGTGCTCATCAAGCTTTCACAGGAAAAGTTGCGTCCGTCAGAACCATTGCCTAAACCGCGTCATAAAACCCGGCAACCGAATGCACTTAACTTCGATGTTCGCACGTTGCTCTATCAACTGGTCGGCGTAGACCTCACGCAAATACATGGCATTGGCCCCTTTCTGGCACTGCGGCTGGTCGCCGAATGCGGTACAGATCTGAGCCGATGGCGCACTTGTCATCATTTTACTTCGTGGTTGACGCTTGCGCCGGGATGTAGGATCAGCGGCGGTAAGGTGCTTTCCGCTCATACTCGGAAAACCAAGAATCGAGTTACTGCCCACCTGCGCTTGGCTGCTGTCACAGTAGGGAGAACGAGTACTGCGCTTGGGGCCTTCTATAGACGCCTTGCAGCTCGAATCGGAAAAGCCAAAGCAGTCACCGCGACCGCCCGAAAAATTGCGATTCTGTTCTACAACGCGATGCGTTTCGGTATGAGCTATCAAGACCCCGGAGCAGACCAGTATGAACAGAGATATCGGGAGCGGGTCGTAAAGGGTCTACATCGCCGTGCTGCCGAATTTGGTTTCACTCTTCAGCCAACGGAGGGTGTTTCTTAGGAAGCTACAGCCTTCTTTGCCCGCGAGCTGAAGTGACCTACCACCTGGTTCAGCAGTTGCAACAGAAGGCTTATTCGGTGGCTCACGTCTGTCGGGTACTGGGCGTCAGTCGATCTGGCTTTTACGAAGCCCGTAAACGTGCCGAGGCGCCCGTATCGATTTGCCCCGTCACGGTACAGCTCAAGGCCTCGTTTAGCGAAAGTGGCGGTTGTTACGGCAGTCGTCCGTTGCGCAAAGCCCTGCACGCCAAGGGGATGCAGATAGGTCTTTATAAAATCCGCCGCTTGATGCGAGCCAACGGCTTGCGTTCGGCCTGGAAGCGTAAATTTGTGCACACCACGCATAGCAATCATGATTTACCGGTTGCAGAGAATGTACTGAATCGTCAGTTCGAGCCCGAGGCGGCGAACAAGGCGTGGGTGGCGGATGTGACCTACATCCGGACCCGCAGTGGCTGGCTGTACCTGGCCGTGGTGCTGGACTTGTTCTCGCGTAAGATCGTGGGCTGGTCCATGGCCCCAAACATGCCTGCCGAGCTGGTATGCAACGCCATGCAACTGGCTATTGCCCAGCGCCAGCCGGCACCGGGACTGATCGCCCACTCGGACAGGGGGAGTCAGTATGCAAGCACGAGCTACAGAGCGCTGCTGGAACGAAATGGCATGCAGCAGAGCATGAGTCGCAAAGGAAATTGTTGGGACAATTCCGTGATGGAGCGTTTCTTCCTGAGCCTGAAAATGGAACGTGTATGGCGCCGTGACTACGCCAACCATGGCGAGGCCATACGTGACATCACCGAGTACATCGTTGGATTTTACAACAACGAACGGCTGCACTCGAAACTGGGGTATCTGCCACCGACCGTTTACGAGCGGGCGATGGCATCGAAATTACCTATCGAGGTGTCCGGAATTAGTTGACCACTACAGACAGGTTTAACGGAGGGTACTGATCAGATACGCCCCCAGAACCCGTTTAGAGCAAAGCTTCGTTCGTCAAAAAGGCGATCACCAGAGCAAAAATTTATGGTCTGATCGAAACTGTGAGTGTCAACGCTCAGAAGACAGATACGTGCTAATGTCACGTACTGGAATAGCTGTCGCCGACGACAGCGCTTAATGATTTCGAAGTACTACTGTCGTAGAACCGTTTATCGGATATACAATAGTAAGCGAAAATTCCCCATGTTGTTAGCGGGTTTGTAGTACCCCACATTGGTGGAGATTTCATCTAACCCCTATGCAGTCACATTGCTGATAAACCCCTTAAGCTGATCGCGGAGACGATTAAGTTATGTTTAAAAAAGAATATTTTGTACATGAGAGAGCAATTTGCGAGTCAAAAAATATAGGAGGAGGCACTAACATATGGGCATTTTCGCATATTTTAAAAAATGCCGTTATTGGTAGCGAATGCAACATTTGCGACCATGTTTTTATAGAAAACGATGTATTAATTGGAAACAGAGTTACGATAAAGTGTGGCGTTCAAATATGGGACGGTATAACCATAGAGGATGACGTATTTATTGGTCCCAATGTAACCTTTACAAATGATATGTTTCCAAGAAGCAAAATTTATCCCGAAAAATTTCTTCGCATAACTGTAAAAAAAGGGGCATCTCTTGGTGCAAATTGCACCATCTTGCCCGGAATTATCATCGGAAAAAATTCGATGGTTGGCGCCGGCTCAGTCGTTACTAAAAATGTGCCTGATAACACCTTAGTATTTGGTAATCCTGCAAAGAAAATTCGATTAGTTTCGGATTCAAACAGATTAGATATAGATTAATATTTGTTTTTTTTGGTTAGACGCTAAAAAAATGATAGATATTTTTTCTGCGCCCGATGCGGGCGCGATTTTTTGGATAAAACCTTCCCGCGAACTGATCACAGCGAACGGATAAAGGCACAGTTAAATGAGACTAATCAAGTATCCGGAAGAAGTATGAGTTGATGCACGAGATTTGCATATGCGTTGTAGTTCCCATTTACTCCATGAGCACGGCACTTTTTTGGCGACTAGCTCCAGGGCAGCAATGCTTAGCAAGAGTAAAATAACGCGTCGAATCGGCTAATAGAGGGAACTCCAATTAGTGGGAATATCAATCAGACCACCTCTCTGCGTATAGTGCTGAAAAATCAGTAAGAAAAAAGATATCAAAAAAGTGAATTAAAAAATAAAAAAATATTAATTTTTATTTCATCCCACGACTACAACAATTGTGTTGCTAGCGAATTTTTTTGAACGACAAAGCGGCTTCTCCAAGAGACTCATCTACAGACTTCGGTGGTGACCAGCCAAGGATATCGAGATTTTTTTTAATATCAACCTGTAAAGATGAACAAAGACGACGAGCAACGTCACGCCGTCCTAGCAATGTTGCACCTAAAACAAACAACGACTGAGGAATAGGCAATAATCGTGCTGGGGAATCTAGCGCTAGACCTAATCTCTTTAGCAGCTCCGTCGTAGACATATCGTCATCATCGCTAACCAAAAATATCTCATTGGCAGCCGCAGGATGCACAATACAGGTAAATATTAAATCAACAAGATTATCTAGCGCCACCAAACTACGCTTATTATTAATACATCCCAACGGTAGTGGCAGCCTCCTATTCAGCCAATTCATCATCCGATGAAAATTCGCCTTAACACCTGGCCCATATATTAATACAGGTCGAATAATTACTACCTCCATGCCCGTTCTCAGTGCTATATCTCGAAGACCTGTCTCAGCCTCCATTTTTGAAATTCCGTAGGGGTCAATTGGATTCGGTAAATCATCCGCAAAAAAAGGTCTACCAGGAAAAGTGCTTTCTCCATTTACCTTGATCGAACTGATAAAGATAAATCGTCGAACTCCAGCAGCGGCAGCCTGACGGGCTATTTCTAACGTCCCGTCGACATTAATTTTCCGGAACACCGCAAGCGGATCGATCGAAGACTCACTCATAACATGAACGCGCGCAGCTGCATGAATCACACAATCGCATTCACGTGGAAAAAACTCAACACCGAAAACTGTATCGGGCAATGATGAAATCACCGTAACCTTTTTTGGAAAACTAATATCCTTTCGTCGAATTAGAGCTAGGACCTCAAATTTATTAGACGCCAACAATCTGTCTATCAAAGCGCTGCCGACGAATCCAGATCCCCCAGTAATCAGTACCTTTGCCTTCCCAGTCATACATTAAGCGCCAGGTAACGGTAAATATCTAAGTGCTGCTGAACTATTTTTTCAATTGAAAATTCACGTTCGGCTAATAATCGCCCTGCGTTACCCATTTTCCGCCGTACAGTAGAGTCAGTGATCAATAACGCCAGAGCCTCGGCAAGAGCCTCGGCGTCCCGGACAGGTACCAATAAGCCTGTCTCCCCCGGTTCGATTGCATCTCTGCAACCAGGCACATCAGTAGTTACAACTGCTCGGCCACAAGCTGCCGCCTCAACGAGCACCTTCGGCAGCCCCTCCCTATACGATGGCAACGTCACGATATGGGCGTTAGCAAATAAATTTGCAATGTCTTTACGAAAACCCAAAATTTGAACGACTCCTTCTTTTTTCCATAATTGCAGTTCATCAAAACTTACTGTTGCGGGATTGCCCGGATCAACATCACCAATCAACTGGAACGTGGCATCGATCTCGCGTGCTCTTAGTAATCGAGCAGCATCAATGTACTCTACGATACCCTTATCGTGCAAAAGCCTGGAGGCCATGCATACGATCGGCGTTCCGGGATTTTCAAAACTGCTCTCATAATGAGACAAATTGACACCCGACCCTCGAATCAAAGCAGTTCGAGCCTCCTTCAACACTCCTAGTGAAATAAGCATATCGCGATCATCCGCGTTCTGAAATATAACTTTTAAATTCCGTTTACCGAATGCAACTTTATAAAGAAAAACTACCAACTTGCGTAGTACCATGGACTTAGTACCACGAGATAAAAATACAAAGCCAAGCCCAGACACTGCCGCAACAACACCACCTACAGGGGCTAAACGAGCAGCAATCCCACCATATAGGACAGGTTTTATGGTGACAAGATGCAACAAGTCTGGCTTTAGCTTCCACAACAACCGCCAGACAAAATACAAGGTCAAAAGTTCTCTCGTTGGACTTTTACCACTTCTCGAAAATGGGAGATCATGATGTAAAAAACCGAGGCCGCGAATAGTATCAACGCCCTCTCCTCCCATACTGGCAATATTAACTATGTAACCGTTTGATCTCGCACTCTGTGCGATTTCAAGACGATGAGATAGAAAAAATCTCGGATCATTTACAACAATCAAAAGAATTTTGCTCATATCTATACACCTAAGATAAAGTCGATTATAACAAATTCAAAAAACTGGCTTTTTTATTTTTTTGTAACGGAACATAAGCGGAATACCGAACAGATATTAACGCTCCAAAGACAAACCAAAAAATCCGTTGATAGAGCACCTCATGAAATAGACTCATCAACACAAAGCAAAAAATCAGTAAAATTGCAGAGTTACTTCGAAGTTTATTTGATCTATCGACAACTAAATGTTTTACGATCAAAAATAATGCAAGTAAAAAACCTACGGCTCCAACTATTCCCGTTTCAGTTAACAACCAAAAAATTGTGTTGTGAATAATTATGGGAAACCCAATCAGCTCAGGACTCCTCATGAAAAAATAGCCCAATCCTTGTCCAAAAATGGGGGAATCCAACCACTCCATGATAGACTGCTTAATTAGCGACCATCTAACTAGATCACTCGGTGCCTCAGAAAATCCTGATTGAACCTGAATAGGGAGAGCCGCATAATCTGAGTCAGCCAAGTTCGGAAAACATAAAACTATCAGCCATATCGAGACACTAATAATCAATGCCTTCAAAATAATTTTAAAATCTGCCATCCCAGTAAGGCATGAAAATACGAGTAACAGGAACATAACAGCGATACCCGATCGCGATGATGTATAGTATAAACCTACGATCATCAACCCCAGAACCGAAGTCAAGAGAAATTCACAACTAATACGAGGAAAAAACTTTAAATTTTTATTCTTGTACATCGGAAGCAAACCAATGAACGCGGCAAAAACGGCTAAAATCTGAAACGCGAGTGCGTTACGATTCCCAGAATAACCTTCGAAAGAGTATGTAAAACCTTTCCAGTCTATGATATTAATAACATGTAAAACTCGAAAAATTATCTGAAAAAGCAAAACAAGACAAAGAACTGTCACCATGACTTCAATTATGCGTCTGCTCCCTCGAGCACCATGATAGGAAGCGGCAAGATAACCCGACGCTAAGAATCCGAGTAAAACCAGCCAACCAAAAATCTTGCTGACTGCCCAAGAACTACTTGAAAACTTTAACCATCCATGAAAAAAAGCCACAACCAAGATACTCGACATCAACAATAACAGAGCGTTGAAATGAGGCACATACCAAAGAGGAAGTCTTCGTTTAAAAAAAGAATTTAACAACACAACTGATAACGCCAAAACCGCAAAAGGATCGGCGAGATTTACGTTTATTGTTGAACTACCGACGGTTACATGAACTTGAAAAAGAATCAGTAACGAAACTGAAAAGCACAAAATCCAGGCGGCTGCGGACTCAATGTTGATATTGCTATCTGTTGTACGATAGGAGTTAATCGATTCTGACCACACATTGCTACCTGCAACAACTCGACTACCTATTAATGCAAATGGAGCGACAAAAATAATCGCACCGATAGATAGGATCCCACACAAGATAGATGCAGCTAAGGCCTTATCAGAGCTAACACCTAAATGGCCTAAAATGTATATAGATGATGCTTCACGCAACCCCCAGCCACCAAAACTTACTGGCAACCCAGCAACAAATGAAACAACAGCTGCCGCCGAAAAAATTGATAACCAATCTGCGTTGGGTGCTATAAAATGGAAAAGCGCCGAAAAACTACTGAGCATTAATAGAGAACTAAAAAGAGTAATCAGTATAAGTTCTATAAACCGTACAAGATTTTTCAGTGAAAATAGAGCCTGATAAAGAGATAACTCAAAACGACTAATTGAAAAAAATAATGTAAAAAAAATAGCGATCAATATTATTGGAAGTATTTCACTGAAAGGAATTAGAACAGCATAGTCCCTGACTATATTTCCCAGCAAATAAACTCCTCCAATAAACGCAAGCACCGCGCTGATACCACCAACCAAAACACGTTCGTAGGCAGCAATAACAGCATTTTCGACAGCACTAACTCCGGCTTTTTGTAAAACTGCTTGGCGACCTGCTACTTGGCCAAATAATGGGATTATCAATAAAGACGCGATATTAGCGGCTGTACTTGCACGAAACACAAGACTCCAAGGTAAGCGAAATCCGACACACGACAGAATACGCCAATAGCGATAAATAACTACCAACACATTCGCCATAATCATTAAAAACACCCCTACGTTCAGCAGCAGAGGAAATTCCTTTAATTGAGTATATATTTCTTCTGGACCGAAATGGCCAAACAAGCAAACAATCAATAACAATGAAATAAGAAAAACAATATAACGTCTATTTTTTTTAAAGATTTTCATATTCATCCCTTAATCATATTTCAAGCTATCTCGCCAAAATCATTAAAATATCCGCCTCTTACTTGTCCCCTATAAGCATAAGCTACCCTATGCTTGTTCATCCAACCAAGCCTGAAACATCAGAATACTCCAAAGATGGTACTGCCAGTTTCGCTGCCCACTGAGATGCTCACTCCATAATCTGCGGATGGGCCCTGGATAAAAATAACCCTCATCGCGCAGACGTGTTTCATTTAATAGACTTTCAGCCCATTCACGTAGTGGGCCTCGTAACCAACTGTCTAACGGGATAGAAAACCCTTGCTTTGGTCGCTCAATAAGTTCTTTCGGAACATGACGATATAATACTTGGCGAAGTAACCACTTACCTTGACCATCGCGTATTTTTAGATCCTGAGGCATCCGCCAAGCAAGCTCAACAATGCGATGATCGATAAGCGGTGTCCGTGTCTCGAGGCCGACTGACATCGCTGCGCGATCAACCTTCACCAAAATATCGTCAGCCATATAAGATTGCGCATCCATAGCCATCATCCACTGTTCGAAGCTATCGGTTTTGGGCCAAGCATCTGAGTTTGTGAGCAATGTCTCAGGCTCAACAGCGTCGATGACAATTTGAGCAGGATTCTTCCAATGGCTAGTAAGATGATGGAAAAAGTCATACTCAGATGAAAGTTCTAATATATTAGCGAGTTTATGCATTTTATCTCCTACAGAGGAGAATTTCAGATGGCGAGGTAATATCGGCTTTACTAAAGCAAATAATGAATCCCAATGAGCTGGAGACAAACATAGAAGTAGTTTGGAGAATGTAGTGCGGACAATCCTAGGCATTGCATGCATTTTACTCCACACCTTTCTGGCGACAAGATAGCGATTGTAGCCGCCAAATAGTTCATCTCCGCCGTCACCACTGAGAGCGACCTTTACCTTGGTCCCCGCCATGCGGCTAACCAAGTACGTAGGAATTTGCGAGCTATCACCAAAAGGCTCACAATACATGGATGGAAGAAGTGAAACTATCGATAGTGCATCTTCCGATCGAACATATAATTCTGAGTGATGAGTACCTAGATATTGAGCAACTACCTTAGCATGCTCGGCCTCGTTATAACCTGCTTCATTAAATCCAATTGTAAATGTCCGTATAGGTTCATTACTCTGCGCTTGCATGAGAGCAACAATTGTACTGCTATCAATTCCGCCACTCAGAAACGCCCCCAATGGAACATCGGCGACCATCTGTTGTTTTATGCTTGACGATAATCGTTCCTCAAGCATATCCACCGCTTCCTGTTGCGTGCCGTGGAAAGGTTCAGCCAAACCACGAGTGACCGCTTCATTCAGCGACCAATAGACCCTTGGCTCGGCTGATTTAGCAGTCACAACATTTTCTAGAGACAACGATAAGTAGTGCCCCGGGCGTAGCTTATAAATACCGTTATAAATACTATATGGTGCAGGAACGCAATTATGTCGTAAAAATAGAGCCAGTGAATTTCTATTAACTTCAGCCTTAAACCCAGGAAAAGCTTTGATCGATTTGAGCTCGGAAGCAAATAGTAGCGTTTCATCTTGCCAACCGTAGTATAGTGGTTTTTCGCCTATCCGATCACGGGCCAGGGTTAACAATTTTTCCTGGCGATCCCAGAAAGCGAAAGCAAACATACCAACAACAGCTCTAAGCGTTCGCTCAACCCCCCAATGTATTAAACAAGCAAGCAAAACCTCTGTATCTGAATGACCGCGCCATTCCACTCGATATGTATCGGCATCAATTTCTTTTCTAAGTTCTTCATGGTTATAAATTTCACCATTAAAAACGATAACGAACCGCTCGCAATCCGAAAGCATGGGCTGCTTACCTGCGGGTGTAAGGTCGACGATTGCCAGTCGCCGATGACCAAGCGCTGCTCCGGCAGATGTATCTACCCATATTTCCGCTGCATCAGGACCTCGATGAGCGATTTTGTTGTTCATACGAGTGATAATTGGTCCCAGCTCCATCCCCGGGCGAGCACAAAAAATACCGACTAGGCCACACATCAACTATTATCCTTACTTTTGTACAGTCGCTCATAGCAGCTTCTGAAATTGGATTCTGGTGGAGTGCTTTTGGGTCTTTTTCCAATTTTTTACTAGAGACTACTCCAATCATACTCTATCACTTTAGCTTATCAGTCAGCACCTGTGTCCCTCTGACATCCCCCCTCAGCACCGCTCGTTGGCACATCTGTCGATAATAAGGGTTTCTACACCATTCGAAAAATAGAGCCAAACTCATCCGAACACCATTTTTTATGAAAAAACTGCCAATACACTTTAATAAGAAACCAAACAGAATCGGGATAGATTCTAGGAAAAACTAATTCTTACAAATCAAAAACAGATCAACTTTAATCTATTGCCTATTAGGCTGCTATGTTTACTCACGCATTATAACTCAACGAAAAATTTTTAAGATACGCCTAACTCTTATTCTAAAAAATACAAAAGGCGATAAAATATTAACAGAAAGAGCCTGTCTCAACAAATAAAATGCTTTCTTATAATCATGCAGTACCAAAAATTTTATAAAAAAAGCAAAAATCCTTTCAGACTCAGCTTGCGTAACACCAGTTGCCAAAGACGGATATTTTTCTTTAATTATATTTAAACTGAGCATAACTTCTTGATATTGTTGATTTAAATATGCGCTACCCGTTATGTTATTTCCATGCCTACGGTATCGAGCAAATACTCCATCAAGATATTTTATACCCCCCCCTCCACTCATTAATATCTCAATATACCATAACCAATCGGAAGCAAATTTTATGCGTTCATCACACATTGGTAAATTACGATTTCTTACAGCAACCGAACAACCGCAATTAAATGCCCCACGCTCAACTAAAACAGATGCTCCTCCCTCTTGCCTTCCATGGACATTATTATAATAATAAAGTGTACGATCCGATTCAGAATCAAAAACTTCTACATCATGATATGAAATTGAAATACTCGGATCATTTAACATATGTTTAACTTGAGCAGAAATTTTTCCGGGCAAAAAAATGTCATCGCCACCTAACAAAAAAATGATTTCACCTGTACACCGAGATAGACAAGCATTGAAGTTTTTTGTTATTCCGCGATTTTCATTTGAAAAAATCTTATCAAATTTAAGTCTCGATTTTTTTTCAAAAAATTCAATCAACGCACACGTTGAATCATCAGAAGCATCATCACCAATTACAACTTGTATATTTAAAAAATCTTGCTCTTCAACTGACTCAAGAGCAGAAACTATAAAATCCTCATGATTATAGGTCAGAACAATTACAGAAACTTCAATACTACTCATAAACCAACTCTCTTCAGCACAAATCTAAAAATTTTTTTTGTTGGTACACCAAAACAAACACTAGCCAAAAAAAAGCGAACTGCATCGACATACTTTCCGTCCCTGAACAAAGCCGCGGCGTGTGAGGATAACGTATTAGATATTGATTTTCTTCGAAGTTTTGGGCTTTCTTCCTTCAAAAATATAAAGGGGATTTCCAAACGCATGGGTAATGTATCCCAATACTTTGAGTGTGTATTATCCTCATGAACTCGATACTGAAATGTAGTCCGATCAATGAAGCCCACTTTACATTTTTTTAATAGATACAAGAGAACAACCCAATCATCGGATTTAAATTTTTTTCTTAAGCTAGATACCTCCCGCATTATCTTTAGTTTAAGCATAGCCGACTGTAACAGCGGCCCAGAGGTATCATCCACTGCAGAAAACTCATAAGCCGTTCCTGCATTCAACTCAGCTTCAAATTCACATAGATTCTGTTGACCAATCACATCTCCTTTTATATTTATAATTTCGCCCTTCGAGTAAACACAATCAAAATCGTTATCCGACAAATATTCTACTTGCTCTCGTAGCTTATTCGGCAACATGATATCATCTGATGCAATAATCGATATATACTCTCCAGAACAATATTTTAACGCACAATCAATAGAATGATTTAGCCCGCCATTAGTTTCTTTCTCTATAAAAATAAAATTATATTTTTCTTTTAGCTTTATAATTTTCGAGACGCTATCATCGGAAGAACAATCATCTACTACAATCAGTTCAAAATTTTCCTTAGCTATATCTTGCAAAAAAATCGATTCTATTGTTTTACAAACAAATTCAGAATGATTATAAGATGGGACGACCACACTAACTTTCATAAAGAATCACCATTCAGAGTAGCGGCATTTTTTGACCTAAACCAAAAAAAGAAATACACCATTAATGTAATTAAATATAGTAAATAATTTATCGCATATGCAATGACAACCCCTTTGTCTCCAAATCGAAGAGAAAAAGCAACAGTCAAAAAATAGAATCCAAAGGAAAAAACGATTTCAGTAAAAATAAATGTTATTACTAATGCTCTGGCCCATAAAAGAAAGCCAAGAATCCAACTTATAATTTTTAATGTATCCCCTACTATCTGCCATGCCACAAGGTCTTCTACAGGAGAAAACCCTTTTGAAAATAGCAAAACAATCAGCCATTCCTTAAGAGCAAAAACGCAGCCTCCTCCTATTGTTGCTATGGGAACAACAAAGAAAAGGGCTTTCAAAACCTCTTGCTGGAGTTCACTAGAAGCTTTAATCTCGGAATAACGAGGTAAAAAATACAAACTCAGCGTAGTTGTAACCAACATCAGATAGGCGCCACTCATTCTGGTAAGTGCCTCCCAATATCCGGCAAACTCTGATCCATAATTTTTTATTAGAAACCATCTTACCAGCATCGCCGATAAAGGTACGCAGGACGCAGAAACTGCAACCATCAATGAATACTTAGAAAGTTTCAATAAGGAAGGTGGGTCAATCACCCCAAATAAATGATTAAATTTAAACCAGCTCGTTCTATAACAAATATAAGCAGTTACTATAAACGCCACTGATTGGTAAATAGATAATGAAACCAGTGCACCATATAGACCAAACTTCACCGATAGAATAACTGTAATTAAAAAACTTAAGACACTCCCAAAAATATTCGCTAGGACATATAGTTGAATCTCCTTTTTCCCATTAAGAATAGCTAGCATTAGTGCGTTCAATACAAAAAAAATCAATCCCCCAGAAAGCCAATAAAAAATCTGATAATATGTCTCATTGTGCAGGAGATTTTTTGCCAAAAATTTTGCAAAAAAAGATATACCCAGCGCGACAAAACAAGAACCGACAAAAGAGATGGTTCCTGCAGTAGTCCATATTTTTTTTTGTTTATCTTCATCATCATAAAATTCAGCAGTATATTTAGTAACACCTATATTCATTGAGCCACCCGCAAAGGTAGTTATCATCTGTACTAAATTTTGAAATTGCCCTAGCGCAGCATAACCTGCCGGACCGATATACAAGGCTAGAATCTTATTGATGCCTAACAAAGTAAGCATCTTTATAATAACTGCGATGGAGTTAAGCAGACTTGTCCTGAGCAAGGTCATTATTTTCTATCACCGAAGAACTCGTTACATATGTGTGAAATAGTAAGCGCTTCCTCACTAGAAATAGTTGGTCCTATTGGCAAGCTAATTACAGTTTGATGAATAAATTCCGTGACTGGAAAAGAAAGATCTTTCCACTCACCATAAGCCTTCTGCTGGTGAGGCGGAATCGGGTAATGAATCAACGATTGGACTCCATGCTCCAAGAGATGAGCTCGAAGGGCTTCCCGACGTTCACACCGGATAACAAAAAGATGCCAAACATGCGATTTCAACTTTTCCATTTTGATTTTTTGGAAAAATGGCATGATAATTTCTGGATTGCTAATGTTGTCCAGATATATTTGAGCAATCTCGCGGCGATGATTTGTCTGCTCATCCAGATATTTTAATTTAACATGTAACATTGCTGCCTGAATCTCATCCAAGCGACTATTCAAACCTCTATAAAGGTTATGATAACGCTCATGAGAACCATAATTGCGAAGCGCTTGGAGCGTCTTCGCCAACTCTCCATCACTCGTAACAATTGCTCCCGCATCACCTAGGGCACCGAGATTTTTTCCTGGATAAAAACTGAAACCCGCAGCATCGCCCCAACTGCCCGCTTTTCGCCCATCAAGGCTTGCCCCATGAGCCTGCGCGGCGTCCTCAAGAATAAGTAGGCCATGAACTCTTGCGATATCACATAACTCTGGCATACAGGCTAGCTGGCCATAAAGATGCACTACAAGTATTGCCTTTGTTTTATCGGTTAACGCTGCTCTCGTACTCACAGGACACAAATTAAAAGTATCCTTATCTGGTTCAACCAATACAGGTTTCAGATTATTTTCGGTAATAGCTAGAATACTAGCGATGTATGTATTGGCAGGAACAATGACTTCATCACCATCTTGGAGTTTCCCTAGTTCTTTCCATGCGCGCAACGTTAGAATCAACGCATCAAGCCCATTAGCTACACCAATGCAATGCTCAACTCCACAATACTCGGCAAAACCTGCCTCAAACTTTGACAGTTCACCACCACCAATATACCAACCGGAGTCGATCACTCGAGTGCAAGCTTCAATAAGTTCATCTCGAATCAACGAATTTATTTTTTTTAGATCTAGAAACGGAATCATTATATGATCACTCAAACTATTAATATTCAAAGCTCAGAGAAACAACCTTCAATCCTATAAATCTATAGAAATCCCTAACCAATATATTTTACCCAATTAAAATATATCAGCTGACAATAACTTTTCTCACTTCTTTAACAAACTCAGAATAATTTCTAATATAATCCATTTCATTATAGTGTTCGCTAGCAAGAACCAACAATACACAATCCTCACTAAAGTTATGCATTTCCCTCCAGATCAAATCACCGATAATTAGACCTTTCGTAGGAGAGTCCAAATTTGCCTTTTCACGAGAAACACCATTATCCAAAACAATCTCACATCTGCCAGTTACGCAGACGGCAACTTGCTTGAGTTTCCGATGTGCATGAAAACCGCGAGACACACCCAGCTGTGTACCGAATATATAATAAACCCTCTTGATATCAAAGGGGACTGTGCGTCCTCCCTCAAGGGCAACCAACGACCCACGATCATCCCCTAACGGAGGAAACTCAGCCCACTCTAGAAGACTCATTACATGCCCCTACCCAAAACATTTATGTACCAGGGCATTGCCTTAGCGATACCTTGCTCAATATTAAAAGTCGGGTGATATCCCAGCAGCGACTTTACTTTACTAATATCTGCTTGGGAATGCCTAACATCACCAGCTCGAAAATCCCTATACACAGGGCTTTTCTTATATAGAATGCCATTCTCAGAAAGTTCTTTAACCAATATAGAAAACAGTTGGTTCAAATCCGTTCGACCACTAACAGCAACATTATAAACCTGATTTAGTGCTCCATCGTCCGTCGCAGTGGCGGCCAACAAATTAGCTTGTACTGTATTTTCGATAAAGCAAAAATCCCTGCTAGTTTTCCCATCACCGTTAATAAAAATACTTTCCTCGCTGATCATCGCTGCTGTCCATTTTGGAATAACCGCAGCATAGGCACCTTCAGGGTCCTGGCGCTTTCCAAAGACATTAAAATAGCGAAGCCCAATCGTATTAACTCCATAACAACGAGCAAAAACCTCAGCGTAAAGTTCATTAACATACTTGGTAACGGCATATGGGGAAAGAGGTCTCCCGATAGTATCTTCGATTTTAGGTAATCCTGGATGGTCACCGTAGGTCGAGCTGCTGGCGGCATAGATAAAACTTTTTACTTTTGCATCTTTAGCAGCTATCAGCAAATTCAAAAAACCATCAATATTGGTAGCGTTAGTGCTCACAGGATCATTAAGCGATCGAGGAACAGACCCTAGTGCTGCTTGATGCAAGACATAATCAATATCTACGCATGCCTTGTGACAATCAGATTGCTCGCGAATATCGCCTTTAAAGAAACGTAATCTTGCCCATTGCTCAGGGCTAACAAGACTCTGAACCTCGTCCAGATTACTCTGATATCCTGTTGAAAAGTTATCTAGACCAACTACATATTGATCCGCTAGTAATAATGTTTCTAGTAGATTAGAACCGATAAACCCTGCCACTCCGGTCACTAACCATGTTTTGGGATTTAATGATAAACTTTCAAGCAATTCCTTATAACGAGTCATACAATACCTTAACTTGTCAAATCAATTATCAATTTAACGTCTCACAAACGAAGATCAGACTCATCAGCGCTCAACAGATACTTTAAATCATACAAAACATGGATAGTCTTCCCAAATTGGCGAATCTTGGCAGCTCCGAGCTCTCTAAATTCATCATGGGCAACAGCCAAAATGATACCGTCGTAAGTATTACTATCTGGATTAGTTATAGGAGTAATCCCATACTCACCCTCAGACTCAGATTTACTTACCCATGGGTCGTAAATATCAACGGAAATATTATATTCGGCCAACTCTCTAACGATATCAATCACTCGTGTATTTCTTAGGTCTGGACAGTTTTCCTTAAAAGCAAACCCCATTAATAGAACCCGAGCACCCTCGACGTGAATGCGTCTTTTCAACATTGCCTTGACAAATTGAGATACAACATACCCCCCCATACTATCGTTCAAACGGCGTCCCGCTAGGATTATTTCAGGATGATAACCAATAGACTGAGCCTTATGAGTTAGATAATAAGGATCCACGCCAATACAATGTCCACCTACCAAACCGGGCCGAAAAGGAAGAAAGTTCCACTTGGTACCTGCGGCATTAAGTACAGCTTCAGTATCGATACCCATCTTATTAAAAATGATAGCCAACTCATTGATCAATGCAATGTTCAAATCACGCTGTGTATTTTCAATGACCTTCGCCGCCTCAGCAACCTTGATACTAGAAGCCTTGTGTGTACCTGCAACAACAATCTGGTTATATAAAGCGTCAACGATATTTGCGATGTCTGGTGTCGAACCAGAAGTTACTTTTTTAATTGTTGTGACACGATGCAGCTTATCACCTGGATTTATCCGTTCAGGACTATACCCAGCAAAGAAATCAGTATTGAATTTTAACCCTGAAATCTTCTCCAGTATAGGCACACAAATTTCCTCGGTGGCTCCAGGGTAAACCGTAGACTCATAAATAACTATATCTCCTTCTTTAAGCAGTCGGCCAATGGACTCCGAGGCCTTGATCAAGGGAGTCAAGTCAGGTTGTTTATAATCGTCGATAGGCGTTGGTACGGTAACAACAAAAGTATTGCATGTTGCGATGTTTTTTAGATCGGCGGTATAAGATAGATAAATAGCCTGTTTCAGCTCATCACTACTCACCTCAAGCGTCGAATCATATCCGGTGTTGAGGGCATCAATACGTGACTGGTTGATATCAAATCCGATCACAGAGCGCTGCTTACCGAACTCGACGGCCAGCGGCAGCCCCACATATCCAAGTCCTATAATGGCGAGTTTGATAGCTTCCAAGTTTTGCATAATCAGCGCCCAATCAATCATTTTGAGAAAGTTAAAAATTAAAATTATCTTATTACACTAAATTTTTATCGCCACCACAAGAACAACATAGTGAAATGGTGCACTTACTGCTTCGCCTGATTATCCGCTGCCGCACTGGGTAGAGCTCAAGTGACCTCAAACGGAAACGCATAAATACTGCTGCTTCTCGATAAGGAGCCCCCTTCTTTCGAGGAGGAGAAGCTGCTCTCGTCCCCCTCCCCCACAAATCCTGCGAAGCACAAACTGTCAGATTTAGTCGTTTCTGGATGCCTCGAACACCAAATTTTTCCATTTCCATATGTAAATTTAATAGCAATTCTCATTCCCAAAAATGACATTTCAAAACCCAACTCTTTGATAGCTTGAAATCTGAGTGAAAAATTTAAGATAAAAATATCTAAGCTTTTGATTATACGACTTATCGTCAGAAGATTGTTAAGGAGCCGCTACTGGAGGCTTAGTGGAGGTCTCTCATTCGCTCAAAGAAGAGATCACTATCAGGGCGAGGGAAGGAAGAGTACTAGCGTCAGCATCTCAGGAAATAGACGCCATCAAGGCCCAATAGCTGGAGAAGCAGTCGAGCCTTCAAAAAGCTCCCTTGTATCCCTCAGCAAAATCTAAAGGCGAGGGGCTCCTTCGACAAACCTTCCCTTGGACTAGTCCAAGAGCAGCTTGAATACCAGTTACTAATCGCGACTGAGTCAATAAGCTATCAGAAAGACAGTCGCACCACCTAAATTTCTTCCTCCTCATTCACCCGATCCCTTAACTCCTTCCCCGGCTTGAAATGCGGCACAAACTTGCCATCCAGGCTCACTGATTGCCCGGTCTTGGGATTGCGCCCAACCCGCGGCGCTCGATAATGTAACGAAAAGCTACCGAACCCACGAATTTCGATCCGGTCCCCAGTCGCCAGGCACTGGGACATTTGCTCAAGCATGGTCTTGATGGCCAGCTCGACATCCTTGGATGAAAGCAGCCCCTGATGGGTGACAATTCGTTCGATCAACTCCGACTTCGTCATATTTTTCCCTTCTTTTTCAAGCAGCTAGGAAAAGCGCTTCGAAGGTTTTAGCATGACGGGAGGATTTTGAACAGCCCATAGATTGACTTATCTGCATATCAGATACGTCCAGACCCAGAGGCGCACATCGACTAGTTGCAGGTCACCAGCATCGTTCGGGTGACATAGCCTGCCGGATTCCAGCCAAAGAGATAGTCACCTTCTTCATCCTTGGCATCACTGGACTTGGCGACGACCCTGTAGCCCTGAACCTTGCATTCGCGAGCTGCACGCTTATAGCACTTGTCCCAGCCAGAACCCAATCCCGAGCAGTCGATTTCGATGCCGCTCACACCATGCCTGGCGTGGGTCCTGGCGTGGGTGGTACATCCGGCAAGCAGCACCAGGGCGATTACTGCTATGAACTTGCTCATTCACATCCTTATCAAAGCGATACCTTAAGAAAAAGCTGCAACAACTGACAATGGCTGATCCGGAATATAGATCTTTACGCATTATCAATGTGACCGCAGCAAGTCCGATTTGGTTTCACCTTTGAAACACCCAAATTCCGGCCATAAAAAAGGACGACCGAAGTCGCCCTTTTCAACAGTTAGACAGAACTCAGTTCTGTTTGGCCATTGCTTGACGCAGCAGGGCAGCCATGGTGGTGTCGGCTGCTTCACCTTCCGGAGCTGCTTTCAGGCTCTGGATGGCTTCTTTCTCGTCTTCAACGTCTTTCGACTTGATCGACAGTTGGATCACGCGGCTCTTGCGGTCAACGCTGATGATCTTGGCTTCTACTTCTTCGCCTTCTTTCAGGACGTTACGCGCGTCTTCAACGCGGTCACGGCTGATTTCGGAGGCTTTCAGCGTCGCTTCGATATCGTCGGCCAGAACGATGATGGCGCCTTTGGCGTCAACTTCCTTCACAGTGCCTTTAACGATGGCGCCTTTGTCGTTAACCGAGACGTACTCGGAGAACGGATCGCTTTCCAGTTGCTTGATGCCCAGGGAGATGCGCTCGCGCTCCGGGTCAACCGACAGGATAACGGTGTCCAGTTCGTCGCCCTTCTTGAAACGGCGCACGGCTTCTTCGCCCACTTCGTTCCAGGAGATATCGGACAGGTGAACCAGACCGTCGATGCCGCCGTCCAGGCCAATGAAGATACCGAAATCGGTGATCGACTTGATAGTACCGGAGATCTTGTCGCCCTTGTTGAACTGGCCAGAGAAGTCTTCCCATGGGTTCGACTTGCACTGCTTGATGCCCAGGGAGATACGACGACGCTCTTCGTCGATGTCCAGAACCATGACTTCCACTTCGTCGCCGACTTGTACGACTTTCGAAGGATGGATGTTCTTGTTGGTCCAGTCCATTTCCGAAACGTGTACCAGACCTTCAACGCCCTCTTCCAGCTCAGCGAAGCAGCCGTAGTCGGTCAGGTTGGTGACGCGCGCGGTCACACGAGTGCTTTCTGGGTAACGGGCTTTGATAGCAACCCATGGATCTTCGCCCAGTTGCTTCAGGCCCAGGGAAACACGATTGCGCTCGCGATCGTACTTCAGAACCTTGACATCGATCTCGTCGCCAACATTGACGATTTCCGATGGATGCTTGATGCGCTTCCAGGCCATGTCGGTGATGTGCAGCAGCCCATCGACGCCACCCAGATCGACGAATGCGCCGTAGTCGGTGAGGTTCTTGACGATACCCTTGACTTGCTGGCCTTCCTGCAGGGATTCCAACAGAGCTTCGCGCTCGGCGGAGTTCTCTGCTTCCAGGACGCTACGACGGGAAACAACAACGTTGTTGCGCTTCTGGTCGAGCTTGATAACTTTGAACTCGAGCTCTTTGCCTTCCAGGTGCGTGGTGTCGCGCACCGGACGGACGTCAACCAGAGAACCTGGCAAGAACGCACGGATGCCGTTAACGTCGACAGTGAAGCCGCCTTTAACCTTACCGTTGATAACGCCCTTGACCACTTCTTCGGCTGCGAAGGCTGCTTCCAGAACGATCCAGCATTCAGCGCGCTTGGCTTTTTCACGGGACAGCTTGGTTTCACCGAAGCCGTCTTCAACCGAATCCAGCGCCACGTGAACTTCATCACCGACGTTGATGTTCAGCTCGCCAGCATCGTTGTAGAACTGTTCCAGCGGGATCAGAGCTTCAGACTTCAGACCGGCGTGGACAGTGACCCAACGAGCTTGGTAATCGATATCAACGATAACACCGGTGATGATCGAACCAGCCTGAAGATTGAGGGTCTTCAAGCTCTCTTCAAAGAGTTCCGCAAAGCTTTCGCTCATTTTAATTCCTGTTGATAAGGGCGAAGAATACGCCCATCTGCCACACCCCAGACGGTGAGGGTTACGTTCATATGAAAGAAGCCGTGCAGGACTATGACTGGTCCCCTGCGCGCCTCTTGGTCACCCGGCAATATCGCGAATGGCGATTTCGCTCATGATGCGTTCCAGCACCTGCTCGATGGACAACTCCGTGGAATCCAGCTGTATGGCGTCAACCGCTGGCTTGAGCGGGGCTACCGCTCGCTGGGTGTCGCGCTCATCACGCACACGTATCTCATCTAGCAGACTCGACAGACTAACATCATCACCCTTGGCCTTCAACTGTAAGTACCGGCGGCGCGCTCGTTCCTCGACGCTGGCGGTGAGGAAGACCTTCAGCGGCGCATCAGGAAATACCACCGTCCCCATATCGCGACCATCGGCCACCAACCCCGGCGGCTCCTGGAACGCGCGCTGGCGTTGCAGCAGGGCGTCGCGCACCGCCGGCAGGGCCGCAACTTGGGAGGCGCCCGCACCGATCGATTCGTTGCGGATGTCCTGAGTGACATCGTCGCCTTCAAGAATGATGCGCTGCGGCTGGCCGTCGGTCGCACCGATGAACTGCACATCGAGGTGAGCAGCTAGCAGCTTGAGGGACTCTTCGTTGGTCAGGTCGACGCCGTGATTGCGAGCGGCGAAGGCCAGCAACCGATAGAGCGCACCGGAATCCAGCAGGCACCAACCCAGACGCTGGGCCAACAAACCGGCGATAGTCCCCTTGCCCGATCCGCTGGGTCCGTCGATGGCGATGACTGGAGCTTGAATATTCACGACTGAACCTCTTTGTGATCATCGTTGGCGTTCATTGTGTCCTTACGGGCCCTTCGGGCCAAGATTCTGCCGAAATGTTCGCGAGCGGCCTGGGCCCGCTCGAACACAGCCAGCAGTTGCTGTCCATCACTCGCATCAACGGCGTCGCGCAAAACATCCAGGTCGCCACGAAAGGTATCCAGTGCACGCAACACCGCCTCGCGGTTGGCCAGAAAGATGTCATGCCACATGACCGGATCGCTGCCGGCAATTCGCGTGAAATCACGGAATCCGCCCGCGGCATAGCGAAAAATCTCCAGGTTCTCATTGCGCTTGGCCAGGGAGTCCACCAGGCCGAAAGCCAACAGGTGCGGCAAATGACTGGTCGCCGCCAGTACTTCGTCGTGGCGCTCGACCGGCATATGTTCGACATCCGCGCCCAGGGCACGCCACAGCCGGTCGACCAGGGCCACCGCCGCCGGATCGGTTTCCTCCAGCGGGGTCAGGATCACCTTATGCCGGCGAAATAGCCTGCCGTTGGAGGCTTGCACCCCACTCTGTTCAGACCCGGCAATTGGATGCCCGGGCACAAACCGTGGCGGCATGGCGCCGAACGCTGAGCAGGCGGCACGCACTACGTTACCTTTGGCGCTGCCGACATCCGTCAGGATCGCCTGACCCAGGTCCATGCCCGCTAACAGGCCGAGCAGCTTCTCCATGGCCAGGATCGGCACCGCGAGCTGAATCACATCGGCGCCCCGGCAGGCGCTCAGCAGATCTTCCTCGCAGCGATCGACCACCCCCAACTCCACTGCCAGCTGGCGTGATTGCGGATCGAGATCGACACCGACCACTTCTCGACAAAGGCCGCTTTCCCGCAGCCCTTTGGCGAAGGAACCGCCAATCAGCCCCAGGCCGACCACCACCAGGCGACCGATCATAGGTGTCACCGATTGCATCGGCATGACATCAACCACGAGCCAGAACCTTGGCCAAAGCCTCAAGCAAGCGGCTGTTTTCACTGGCCAGGCCAATACTGATCCGCAGGTGCTGCGGCAGACCATAGCCGGCAATCGGACGCACGATCACGCCCTCGCGCAACAATCCTTGATACACCGGCCCCGCATCGCGACCGACATCGACGGCAATGAAGTTGGCCCGGGAGGCAATCCAGCTCAAACCCATCTGCCGGAAGCCGTCCTCCAGTTGCAGCATGCCTGCCTCGTTCAGCTCGCGACTGCGCGCCACGTACTCGGCGTCATCCAGCGCGGCACGGGCCGCCACCAGGGCGAGGCTGTTCACATTGAAGGGTTGGCGCACGCGATTGAGGATATCCGCCACCGCTGGCGACGACAGCCCGTAGCCGACCCGCAGCGCCGCCAGACCGTAGGCCTTGGAGAAGGTGCGGGAAACCAGCAGGTTCGGATAAGTCGACAGGTAGTTCAGGCCATTTGGCAGGCCTTCGCCCTGGGCATATTCGATATACGCCTCGTCCAGCACCACCAGCACATTGCCGGGCACCGCCGCGAGGAAAGCTTCCAACGCCTGCGGGCCGAACCAGGTACCGGTTGGATTGTTCGGGTTGGCGATAAACACCACACGGGTGTTCTCGTCTATCGCCGCCAGCATCGCCAGCGGGTCATGACCAAAATCCCTGGCGGGCGCCACGCGGGCATCGGCCCCCACGGCCTGGGTCACGATCGGATAGATCGCGAAGGCATGCTCGCTGAAGACCGCATTCAGGCCCGGTGCCAGGTAGGCACGGGCAACCAGTTCGAGAATATCGTTGGAACCGTTGCCCAGGGTCACCTGGTTGGCCTGTACGCCGCACAACTCGGACAAGCGCTGCTTCAGTTCGAAGCCGTTGCCGTCCGGGTAGCGGGTCAGTTCGGCCAACTCGTCGCGAATCGCCGCCAAGGCCCGGGGACTGGCGCCCAGCGGATTTTCATTGCTGGCCAGCTTGATGATGCGTGCCGGATCGATATCCAGCTCGCGCGCCAATTCGTCCACGGGCTTACCCGGAACGTAAGGCGAAAGTTGTTGCACGCCCGGCTGCGCCAGTGCGAGGAAGTCGCCACTCATGTTCAACGCCTTTATAGAACTGCTTTCGGGTAGGAACCCAGCACCTTGAGGGCCACCGCTTCCTGACTAATCTTCTCCAGCACACCCTTGACCAGCGGATCACGGTGGTGGCCGACGAAGTCGATAAAGAACACGTAGGTCCATTTACCGCTGCGCGACGGTCGGGTTTCGATTCGCGTCAGGTCAATTCCGTTGTCGTGGAACGGCACCAGCAGCTCATGGAGCGCCCCCGGTTTGTTGCTCATAGAAACAATGATCGAGGTTTTGTCGTCGCCGGTCGGCGGCACTTCCTGGCTACCAATCATCAGGAATCGCGTAGCGTTGTCCGGGCGGTCCTCGATTTTCTCGGCCAGACGGGTCAATCCATACAGGCTGGCCGCCATATCGCCGGCAATCGCCGCCGAATTCCATTCACCCTTGATCCGCTTGGCCGCCTCGGCGTTGCTCGGCACCGCCACGCGCTCGACATTCGGGTAGTGGGCGTCCAACCACTTGCGGCACTGGGCCAGTGACTGGGCATGGGAGTAGATGCGGCTGATGCTGTCGGTCTTGGTGTTTTCAGCCACCAGCAGATGATGGTGGATACGCAGCTCGACCTCGCCACAGATCACCATGTCGTGCTCGAGAAAACTGTCGAGGGTATGGTTGACCGCACCCTCGGTGGAGTTTTCCACCGGTACCACACCGAAGTTCACCGCACCGGCGGCGACTTCACGGAACACTTCATCGATGGCCGCCATCGGTTTGCTGATCACCGCATGACCGAAGTGCTTCATCGCCGCCGCCTGGGTAAAGGTCCCCTCTGGCCCCAGATAAGCCACTTTCAGCGGCTGTTCCAGCGCGAGGCAGGAGGACATGATCTCGCGGAACAGCCGCGCCATTTCCTCGTTGCCCAACGGTCCTTGGTTGCGCTCCATGACCCGCTTGAGCACCTGGGCCTCACGCTCTGGACGATAGAACACCGGCACTTCGCCTTCGGCCAGCGAAGCCATCTTTACCCGCGCGACTTCCTGGGCGCAGCGGGCGCGCTCGCTGATCAGTTCCAGGACCTTCTCGTCGAGGCTGTCGATGCGCAGGCGCAGTGCCTTGAGTTCTTGTTCAGACATTAGCCGTGTTCCTTCTCGAACTCCGCCATGTACGCCACCAAAGCGTTGACCGCACTGATGTCGACGGCGTTATAGAGGGAGGCACGCATACCGCCCACCGCACGGTGCCCCTTGAGGTTCAACAGCCGGCGATCCTCGGCACCGGCCAGGAACGCTTTGTCCAGGCGATCGTCAGCCAGACGGAACGACACGTTCATCCACGAACGGTCGGCCTTGTTGATCGGGTTGCTGTACAGGCCGCTGGCATCGATGAAGTCATACAAGGTGCGCTGCTTGACTTCATTGAGCTTGCCAATGGCGGCCACGCCACCCTGCTCCTTCAGCCATTCGAATACCAGCCCGGAGAGATACCAGGCCAGGGCTGGCGGGGTGTTGTACATGGAACCGTTGTCGGCTGCGACCTTGTAGTTAAGCATGGTCGGACAGATCGAACGTGCGCGCCCCAAGAGGTCCTCGCGAATGATGTTCACCACCAGTCCGCTCGGGCCGATGTTCTTCTGCGCGCCCGCGTAGATCATGCCGAAACGCGAGATATCCATAGGACGCGAGAGAATGTCCGAGGACATGTCGGCGACCAGCGGTACGTCGCCGGTTTGCGGAATCCAGCTGAATTCCAGGCCACCGATGGTTTCGTTCGATGCATAGTGGACGTAGGCGGCATCCTTGGACAGGTTCCATTCGTTCTGTCCCGGTATGGCGAAATAGTCATAGGGCTTGGCCGTAGCCGCCACATTGACAACGCCATAACGCGAGGCTTCTTCGATAGCTTTCTGCGACCAGATACCGGTATCGATATAATCGGCCTTGCCGTTTTCAGGCAGCAGGTTCAACGCCACCTGAGAAAACTGCTGGCTGGCGCCGCCTTGCAGGAACAGCACCTTGTAGTTCGAGGGGATATCCAGCAGGTCACGCAGGTCTTGCTCGGCCTTGGTGGCGATGGAGATGAATTCATCGCTGCGATGGCTCATTTCCATGACCGATAGTCCTTTGCCATGCCAGTCCAGCAATTCCGACTGGGCACGCAATAGGACAGCTTCAGGCAGCGCAGCAGGACCCGCGCAGAAGTTATAGGCTCGTTTGCTCACATCCACTCTCGCTTTGCTTGGAGATATACACGCCGCCCGACCTGTCCGGCGCCCCGCGGGAAAGAGTCGCCGACCCACAGGGTCGATGAATCTCGATACTTCTGACACGACAAAGCGGTCCGACAACGACCGCTCCGCGTTCGATCACAACCGTCACATCCAGATCGGTTGCCCTACAGTAGCTACAACGTCAGGCGCGAGCGCTTGATTAATCCTGCGGTTCAACTTCATCTACCGCCGCGTCCAGCGACGAGTCGTCGGCCATGCCATCGATCAACACTTCGCCCTCGAACTCGACGCCTTCTTCATTTTCCGGCTCCTCGCCTTCGACTTCCGACGGTTCCTGTACCCGCTCAAGCCCGACCAGTGTCTCGTCGTTGGCCAGCTTGATCAAGGTCACGCCCTGGGTGTTACGCCCCAGGCTGGAGACTTCATCGACACGGGTACGCACCAGGGTGCCCTGGTCGGAAATCAGCATGATCTCCTCACCTTCCTGCACCTGGATCGCCCCAATCAGTTGGCCGTTGCGATCCTTGGTGACCATGGCGATCACACCTTGGCCGCCACGTCCGCGTCGTGGGAACTTGCTCAACGGCGTGCGCTTACCAAAACCGCGTTCGGAAGCCGTCAGGATCTGCGCCCCCGATTCCGGGATCAGCATGGAAATCAACTGCTGCCCCTTACCGATGCGCATGCCACGAATACCGCGTGCACCACGACCCATCTCGCGAACCACGCTCTCAGCGAAACGAATCACCTTACCGGCATTGGAGAACAGCATGACTTCCTTGGCACCGTCAGTGATCGCGGCAGCAATCAGGGTGTCGCCTTCCTTCAGTTTCAAGGCGATCAAGCCACTGGAGCGTGGACGACTGAACTGTGCCAAGGGGGTTTTCTTGACCGTACCGAAGGCCGTGGCCATGAAGATGTAGGCACCGGTCGGCTCGGCCACCAACTCCGCCGTGTCGCCATCCACCTCTTCGGCTACCTCTCCCGCCTCATCGGCTTCGATCACCTCACCCTCGATCACCGCATCGTCGGCATCGTCCAGCTCATCATCGGCACCGGCGCTCTGCTGCAGGGCTTCCAGGTCGATCTGCAGCATGGTGGTGATGTACTCACCTTCGTCAAGCGGCAGCAGATTGACCAGCGGTCGGCCACGAGCGGCGCGAGAAGCCTCGGGAATCTCATAGGTCTTGAGCCAATACACCTTGCCTTTGCTGGAGAACAGCAGGAGCGTGGCATGGCTGTTGGCAACCAGCAGGTGGGCGATGTAATCCTCATCCTTGACGCCGGTCGCCGACTTGCCTTTGCCACCGCGACGCTGGGCTTGATAGGCCGACAACGGCTGGGTCTTGGCGTAGCCGCTGTGGGAAATGGTCACCACACGCTCTTCTTCGGGAATCATATCGCCCAGGGTCAGGTCGAGGCGCGCATCGAGGATTTCGGTGCGACGCGCATCGCCGTACTCGGCGCGAATGACCTCCAGTTCTTCGCGGATCACTTCCATCAGGCGCGTGGCACTGTTGAGGATGCGGATCAGTTCGCCGATCTGGTTGAGGATTTCCTGGTACTCGGCCAGCAACTTCTCGTGCTCCAGGCCGGTCAGGCGGTGCAAGCGCAGTTCCAGAATGGCTTGCGCCTGCTCCGGCGACAAGAAGTACTTGCCGTCACGCAGACCGTATTGCGGATCGAGGTTTTCCGGACGGCACGAATCTGCTCCCGCACGCTCGACCATGGTCATCACCGCACTGGACTCCCAAGGCGTGCTGATCAGCGCTTCCTTGGCTTCCGATGGGGTTGGCGAAGCCTTGATCAGGGCAATGACCGGATCGATGTTCGACAGCGCAACTGCTTGGCCTTCGAGAATATGCCCACGCTCGCGGGCCTTGCGCAGTTCGAACACGGTGCGTCGGGTCACCACTTCGCGACGGTGACGGACGAACGCTTCCAGCAGATCCTTGAGATTGAGGATCCGCGGGCGACCGTCGATCAGCGCAACGATGTTGATACCGAACACGCTCTGCAACTGGGTCTGGGCGTAGAGATTGTTGAGGATGACCTCAGGCACCTCGCCACGACGCAACTCGATCACTACGCGCATACCGTCCTTGTCGGACTCATCGCGCAGCTCGGTGATGCCTTCGAGTTTTTTCTCTTTGACCAGTTCGGCGATCTTCTCGATCAGACGAGCCTTGTTCAGTTGGTAGGGCAGTTCGGTGATGACGATCTGCTGGCGACCGCCGACCTTGTCGATATCCTCGACGGTCGAGCGGGCACGCATGTAGATACGTCCGCGACCGGTGCGATAGGCCTCGATGATCCCGGCACGACCGTTGATGATCGCGGCGGTCGGGAAGTCCGGCCCCGGAATGTACTGCATCAGTTCATCGACGGTCAGTTCGGGGTTGTCGATCAGCGCCAGACAACCGTCGATCACTTCGCCGAGGTTGTGCGGTGGAATGTTGGTCGCCATGCCCACCGCGATGCCGCTGGAACCGTTGACCAACAGGTTGGGGATACGGGTTGGCATGACCGCCGGGATTTGCTCGGTGCCGTCATAGTTGGGCACCCAGTCCACGGTTTCCTTGTGCAGGTCGGCCAGCAGCTCGTGCGCCAGCTTGGTCATGCGCACTTCGGTGTAACGCATGGCCGCGGCATTGTCGCCGTCGACCGAACCAAAGTTGCCCTGACCGTCGACCAGTAGATAACGCAGGGAGAATGGCTGCGCCATCCGAACAATGGTGTCGTACACCGCAGTATCGCCGTGAGGGTGATACTTACCGATCACGTCACCGACCACACGGGCAGATTTCTTGTAAGGCTTGTTCCAGTCGTTACCCAGCTCACTCATCGCAAACAGGACACGCCGGTGCACGGGCTTCAAGCCATCGCGCGCATCGGGCAATGCCCGCCCGACAATCACGCTCATCGCGTAGTCGAGGTAGGACTGTTTCAGCTCGTCTTCGATATTGACCGGGAGGATTTCTTTGGCCAGTTCGCCCATGAGAAGCCTGATTCCTTTTTCTGGTGAAACTTCGTCACATCACATAGGGGACGAACGAAGCTTGCCGTCGCCGACCTGATGCCTAGCAACGACTTACGACAAATCAACGAGTTATGCCATGGATCTGCGCAGTAAGGGCAGTCGGTTCGGACAGCCCTGGAAACCGCCGAATGTTATCACAATCGCCGCCACGCACCTATCCCCGGATACATAAGGAAGTAGACAGGCGACCAATGAAACCCTTCGAGAGCGCATTGAAAGGGGCTTAAAAGCAAAATGCCCGCATTTACCCCCCCTAAAAAACACTTAGCCTAGAAAAAGCTTAGTGCAGGCGTTTTCGACACATCAATTGAGCCATCTTCGCGGCATCCGGCCTTTGAACGGCCCCCTTTTCGGTCACGATGACATCGATCAGGTCAGCCGGCGTCACATCGAATACCGGATTGAACGCTTCGACCGACGCACCGAGCTGCCGCCCACCGATACTCAACAATTCGTCGCCATCGCGTTCTTCAAGCGCGATATCGTCGCCGCTGGCCAGGCCCATGTCGATGGTCGAACTCGCCGCCACCACCATGAACCGCACTCCGTGGTGCATGGCGCAAACGGCCAGTTGATAGGTGCCGATCTTGCTCGCCACGTCACCGTTCGCGCTAATCCGGTCGGCGCCGACGATGACCCAGGTCACTCCCTTGGTCTTCAAGATGTGGGCGGCGGTGGAATCCGCGTTCACGGTCACCGGAATGTTTTCATTGGCCAACTCCCAGGCAGTCAGGCGCGAACCTTGCAGCCAGGGCCGGGTTTCGTCGACATAGACCCGCTCGACCATGCCTTCGAGGAACGCACCGCGAATCACGCCCAGCGCAGTGCCGAAACCGCCGGTCGCCAAGGCTCCGGTATTGCAGTGAGTGAGAATCGCCTGGGCATGGCCCTGGTGCTTGCGAATCAGATCGACTCCCAATTGCGCCATGGTCAGGTTGGCTTCACGATCACTTTCATGGATAGCAATGGCCTCGGCTTCCAGCGCCGCCAGCGGATCGGCGATGTCACGGGCACGCGCCAGCCTTTCGCGCATCCGCCCGAGCGCCCAGGAAAGATTGATCGCGGTGGGTCGCGAAGCGACCAGCAGGGCAAAATCCTCTTCCAGCGCCGCCGCCCAACCCCGACCCTCGGCAAACCGCGCGCGCGCCGCCAGCACCAGTGCGTAGGCGGCAGCGATACCGATAAGCGGCGCACCACGCACGACCATCGAGCGAATCGCCTCGGCCACCTCCGCCGCGCTGTCACAGGCCAGCCAGCGTTCCTCGAACGGCAGGATGCGCTGGTCGAGCAGATACAAGGCCCCCTGGCGCCAATCGATGGCCCTGACCTTTTCCGCCGCCAACAACCGATCGCGCATAACTCACTCCGCATTGAAAAACAAAAGCCGCCGATTATAGCGAGCCCCCCACCAAGACGCTCGGGTATACTTCGCTGTCCTTTTATGTAAAGCCTGGAAGCCCTCCTCGATGCCGAACATCGCCGCGCCGCTCGACTTGCTGTTGTTGCCCACCTGGTTGGTGCCTGTCGAACCCGCCGGGGTGGTCCTCAAGGAGCACGGCCTGGGTATCCGCGATGGGCGTATCGTCTTTATCGGCCCCCGGTCCGAGGCCTTGAAACTCACCGCTGGCGAAGTTCGCGAGCTGCCGGGGGCGCTGCTCACGCCAGGCTTGGTAAATGCCCATGGTCACGCCGCCATGACGCTGTTTCGCGGCTTGGCCGACGACCTGCCGTTGATGACCTGGCTGGAACAACATATATGGCCCGCAGAGGGCAAATGGGTCGACGAAACGTTCGTCCGCGACGGCACCGACCTGGCCATTGCCGAACAGCTCAAGGGCGGTATCAGTTGTTTCTCGGACATGTACTTCTTCCCGAAAGTCGCCAGTGAATGTGTACATCGCAGCGGGATACGCGCCCAGATCGCCGTGCCGATCCTCGACTTCCCGATCCCTGGCGCGACCAGCAGCGACGAGTCCCTGCGCCAGGCCATCGAACTGTTCGGCGATCTCAAGCATCATCCCCGTATCAAGATAGCCCTCGGACCCCATGCACCCTATACCGTTGGCGACAATAATCTGGAAAAAATCCGCGTCATTGCCGAAGAACTCGACATCGCTATCCATATGCATGTGCATGAGACGGCCTTTGAGGTCCAGCAAGCGATGGACCAGAACGACGAACGGCCACTGGCCCGCCTGGCTCGCCTAGGCTTGCTGGGACCGCGTTTCCAGGCCGTGCACATGACTCAGATAAGCGATGAAGACCTGGCCTTGTTGGTAGAAAGCAACACCAGCGTGATCCACTGCCCGGAATCGAACCTTAAACTGGCCAGCGGTTTCTGCCCGGTGGAACGCCTGTGGCAGGCCGGCGTCAATGTGGCAATAGGCACCGATGGCGCGGCCAGCAACAATGACCTCGACCTGCTGGGAGAAACCCGTACCGCTGCCCTGCTGGCCAAGGCCGTTGCCGGCTCCGCCAGCGCCCTGGATGCCCATCGCGCCCTGCGCATGGCCACCCTCAACGGCGCGCGCGCGTTGGGCCAGGAGAGTGAAATCGGCACACTGGAAGTGGGCAAGGCTGCGGATATTGTCGCCTTCGACCTTTCGGGCCTGACCCAACAACCGGTCTATGATCCGGTTTCCACCCTGGTCTACGCCAGCGGTCGCGATTGCGTGCAACACCTGTGGGTGGGCGGCAAGCAACTGCTCGACGATCGGCGCCTGACCCGCTTGGATGAACAACGACTGAGCGCCACGGCCCAGGCCTGGGGTCGGCGTATCGGCGGGCATGTGCACTGATTTGATCATCCTGGGCCAGAAAAGCCCCGGACCACCCTGGTTTTCAAGTTTTTAGAGGATAGCCCCATGAGCAACGTCGACCACGCCGAAATCGCCAAATTCGAAGCCCTCGCCCATCGCTGGTGGGACCGTGAAAGCGAGTTCAAACCGCTGCACGACATCAACCCGCTGCGGGTCAACTGGATCGACGAGCGGGTCAAGCTCGCCGGCAAGAACGTCCTCGATGTCGGTTGCGGCGGCGGCATTCTCAGCGAAGCCATGGCCCAGCGCGGCGCTACGGTCATGGGCATCGACATGGGCGAAGCGCCCCTGGCCGTGGCCCAGTTGCATCAACTGGAATCGGGTGTCAGCGTCGAGTACCGGCAAATCACCGCCGAGGCCTTGGCCGAGGAAATGCCCGAACGGTTCGACGTGGTCACCTGCCTGGAAATGCTTGAGCACGTGCCCGACCCCTCGTCGGTGATTCGTGCCTGCTATCGCATGGTCAAGCCCGGTGGCCAGGTGTTCTTCTCCACCATCAACCGCAATCCGAAGGCCTATCTATTCGCCATCGTCGGCGCCGAATACATCATGGGCCTGCTGCCACGCGGCACTCATGATTTCAAGAAATTCATCCGCCCTTCCGAGCTGGGTGCCTGGAGTCGCGACGCCGGCCTGTCGGTCAAGGACATCATCGGCCTGACCTACAACCCATTGACCAAGCACTACAAGCTGGCCTCCGACGTGGCGGTGAACTACATGATCCAGACCCTGCGTGAGGAATGATCGATGCGTTTGAGAGCGGTTCTCTTCGACATGGACGGTACCCTGCTCGATACCGCCCCGGACTTTATCGCCATCTGCCAGACCATGCTGGCTGATCGCGGGCTGGCGCCGATTGCCGACAAGCTGATCCGTGACGAAATTTCCGGTGGCGCCCGCGCGATGGTCGCGGCGACCTTTATGATGGACCCCGAATCGCCGGGTTTCGAGGAGCTGCGCCAGGAGTTCCTGGGGCGTTACCTGAAGGCCTGTGCCGTCCACAGCAAGTTATTCGACGGCATGGATCAATTGCTCGCCGACATCGAGAAAGCCAATCTGCTCTGGGGCGTGGTCACCAACAAGCCCTTGCGCTTCGCCGAGCCGATCATGCGCCAACTCGGTCTGGCTGAGCGCTCGGCCCTGCTGATCTGCCCGGACCATGTGAAAAACAGCAAACCCGATCCGGAGCCGCTGATCCTGGCCTGCAAGATGCTCAACCTGGAACCTGCCAGCGTCCTGTTCGTCGGCGATGATCTGCGCGATATCGAATCGGGGCGCGCCGCCGGAACCCGGACCGCCGCCGTGCGCTACGGTTATATCCACCCGCACGACAACCCCGATCACTGGGGCGCCGATATCGTGGTGGATCATCCGTTGCAGCTACGCCGCCTTCTGGATAACGCACTGTGCAGTTGCTGAGCCACCCGGCTCATTCACAGTACCGTCTTACATTTGTTGAGGTTTAGCCATGTTTGATTATTCCGCTCGCCCCGAATTGCTCAAGGATCGGCTGATTCTGGTCACCGGTGCCGGTCGCGGCATCGGCGCAGCCGCTGCCAGGACCTATGCCGCCCACGGCGCCACTGTGCTGCTGCTGGGCAAGACCGAAGCCAATCTGACCCAGGTCTATGACCAAATCGAAGCTGCTGGCCATCCACAACCGGTGGTAATTCCGTTCAATCTGGAAACCGCCCTGCCGCACCAGTACGACGAGCTGGCGGCGATGATCGAAACCGAGTTCGGCCACCTCGACGGCCTGCTCCACAACGCCTCGATCATCGGTCCACGCACGCCGCTCGAGCAGCTCTCGGGCGAAAATTTCATGCGGGTCATGCAGGTCAACGTCAACGCTATGTTCATGCTGACCAGCACGCTGGTGCCACTGCTCAAGCTGTCCCAGGACGCCTCGGTGATTTTCACCTCCAGCAGTGTCGGCCGCAAAGGCCGTGCCTACTGGGGCGCCTATGGAGTGTCCAAATTCGCCACCGAGGGCCTGATGCAGACCTTGGCCGACGAACTCGAAACCGTCGCGCCGGTACGCGCCAACAGCATCAACCCCGGCGCCACCCGCACCAGCATGCGCGCCCAGGCCTATCCGGGAGAAAATCCAGAGAACAACCCGACGCCGGAAGAAATCATGCCGGTCTACCTGTACCTGATGGGCCCGGACAGCACCGGCATCAATGGCCAGGCCTTTAACGCCCAGTAACCCCCCACCTTAATGCGCCGTGGCGCAATACCGCCACGGCGAGCATCGCTGGCGACCAGCTGCTCAAGGTCGTCGCTGTCTCGATCAAGAGCTGTCTGCGTAATATCGACCGGTGTTTCGCTATGGCGAGGAAGTCGACATTATGCCTTCTACGACGCGCACAAAGCGCCTTGTCTGTCGCCAAGCGTAGAGGTTGCAACCCATTACTTAACCTTCAGCGAGTTCTAGCTGGCGCTCACGGACAAGCGAGGTCTTTTCCAACTGCATGCAACGCTCCAGGAACAGGTACATGTAGTCGTAGCTCTTACAGACAGCCTGGCGCAGTTCGACCTGGAGTGCCTTGCTCGGGTTCATGCCCGCCAGGGTACAGACGATCTCCAACGCCTCCCACGGATGAGCATCGTCATACTGGGCATGCATCTTCAGCCATTTCATCGCCCGCTTGCGATCCTCTTCAGGGAACGCCGCCGCATAGACGCCGGTGGAGCAGACCAGCGCCGACCACTCGCCAGTAGCCCCTTCGATCGCGTAGTTGGTCGCGGCGATGGCTACCACCAGCGAATCCGCGGAGCTGGTATGCCAGCACCAATGGCTCAACGCATGTAGCTCAGGGGCAACCTGTTGCGCCTGCAGCTCTTCAAGCGTGACACCATGGGCGCGGCTCCAGTGCACCCAGTAATCGGCATGGTTCAACTCCACGCGAATATTGCGCATCAGCCAACGGCGCGCCATATCCTCGCCAGGGTGGCGAGCAAAGCGTGTCTTGGTGAGATTCTGGGCCATGTACAGCGCAAACTGTTCTACTACCGGCCAGCCGCCAATCAGGTATTGACGCATGGTTTTCGCGCTCAACCTGTTGTCGCGCATCCGTTGGTAAAGTTCATGTTCGACAACCCGGCGCTTGCTCTCGCTACAATCCCGAATAAGCTGCTGTGCCCATGCGGGGTAGCTGGAGGCCTCCATAAGCGGGCCGGTTCTGCTGAATGTGTCGATCACTGTCGAGCTCCTTTTGAGTGGTGATTGTGCAGACCTGCGAAGGTTTCAGCGGAACGTGCCAGGCGCCCTGAACAACAACGGTCGAGGTCGCGCGGGACGACACAACAGCGTGTCGCACGTGAACAACTGCGGGCGTTCGATCACATAGCCCTGAGCATAATCGACACCGATCTCCAGCAATGCCTGCTCGATCTGCGGTGTTTCAACAAACTCTGCAATGGTTCGCTTCCCCATGACATGGCCGATGTGGTTGATCACTTCGACCATGGCGCGGTTAATCGGGTCGTCCAGCATATCCTTTACGAAACTTCCATCGATCTTCAGGAAGTCTACAGGCAAATGTTTAAGATAAGCGAATGAGGACATACCCGCGCAAAAGTCATCCAGGGAGAAGTGACAGCCTAATCCTTTGAGCTCATTGATAAAACGAATGGCGCTCCCGAGATTGGAAATAGCACTGGTTTCGGTGATTTCAAAACAGATCAACTGCGGCGGAATGCCGTGCAGGGCAAATTGCTCATAAAGAAAGCCCAAAAAGTTCTCGTCGCCGATGGTGGTGCCTGACAGATTGATCGCACACATCGCCATGGGCTCCTCACCCGCCAGAGCAATGCATTGGGCGACCACCTTGAATACGTTTCGCACCACCCAGCGGTCCAGTTGGCTCATCAATCCGTAGCGCTCGGCCGCCGGAATAAAGCTGTCGGGCAGGATCATCCGCCCCGCCTCATCATGTAATCTCAGCAGGATTTCTACGTGCCCCCCTGCGTGATCGGTCTGACCCAGCGCGGAAATTTCCTGCGAGTACAGGCAAAAACGATCCTCTTCCAAGGCCATGTGCAGACGCTGGACCCAGGCCATTTCACCGAAGCGCAAGGACAACTCCGAATCGTCCGCGTGATACACCTGAACCCGATTACGACCTTTTTCCTTGGCCATGTAGCACGCCATATCCGCTGCGCGCAGGGAGGACTCGAGCGTCGCGGGAGTCTGATGGATATGCACCAAACCAATACTGACCGTCGTGACAAAGGGTCGCCCTTTCCAGACAAAGTGCAGGTTCTGCACAGTCTGGCGTAATCCTTCCGCGATTTTTTCAGAAGCGTCTGAAGGGCAATTCTCCAGCAAAATTCCGAACTCATCACCGCCCAGACGCGCCAGCGTATCGCCTTCGCGCAAACCGGATTGCAACAATGCACAGATATGCCGGAGCAACTCATCACCGGCGGCATGCCCACAGGTGTCATTGACCAACTTGAACTGATCCAGGTCGAGGAACATCAAGGCGTGACGGGCCGGCTGGCGCCCCAGGTTATGCAGCGCCTGTTCCAGCCGGTATTCGAACTCGCGACGGTTGGCCAAGCCGGTCAAGGCATCATGGGTGGCCTGCCAGGACAGATTGGCAATGTATTGCCGCTCCTGAGTCATGTCATGCAATACCAGCACCGCACCACTGACTTTGCCGGCATTGCGGATCGGCGCGCCCACCAACGTCACCGACACGGTGCTGCCGTCCAGTCGCTGGATCAGCTTAGAGTGCTCGCTACCACCGCCCAATTGCCCGCCGAGAATATGCTCGATCAGCGTAAAGCCTTCCTCCTGGGCATTTTCGTCCAGCAGGGTAAATAGTGCCGACAGAGGCAGCCCATAAGCATGGCCGGCCTTCCAGTGGGTCAACTGCTCCGCCGCAGGGTTCATATAGGCAATGGCGCCCTCGACATCAGTGGTGATGACTCCGTCGCCGATGGACTCCAAGGTGATCTGCGCCCGCTCCTTTTCCAGTTGCAAGGCGTCGGCAAAGGCATGGCGCTGGGCCAGCAGCTTGTGCGTGCGTAGCAGGGCCAGGATGATCAGCCCCAAAGCTGTGGTGAGGTTGGTGATCAACAACAGTCGCAGGATGACTCGTGAGCCTTCGCCGAGGGCATCGCTGAAAGCCTTCGCACCCGGTGTCACACCATCGTTGATGGCGAATATCTGGCTTTTCCAGTGCTGGATATCGGAGGTAGTGGCCATTTTGCTGGAAATCGCCTGGTGCATCTGCTGGGCAACTTCATCTAACAGCACCAGATAACCATCACCCATCGTCCACTTTTCGATGGCCTGTTCGAGATAACTGAAATGGCGGAAATTGAGGTACAGCCAGATCAGGCTGGAGACGTCATCCGGGTGATTGCCGCCTTTCAGGATACCCCGACGCGCCGCCTTCAGATCCGGTGTCGGCGCATCCAGCGCAATACGCAGCTCATGACCGCCCTGAGGCACGGCAATCGCCTGCTGGTACTTGAGGAAAATGGCCTCGTCGCGGCTGTCGGCATACAGGTTGAGATAATAGATCGCGTCCTTCTGGCCCTTTGACCAAAGGCTTTCGCCAGCCACGTAGCCACGCACGGCTGAAAGCACATAGAGGCTGAGACACCCCAGCAATGCCTGAAACAGCACGACGGCGATAAAGGGCCAGACGATACCCAACAACCGAGGCGTTCCGAGAGTTTGCTTGCGCTTCATGAGTTCCCTTGCATCAGCACAGCCAGATGGACTGCCGAGAGAGATCCATTTCTGATAGCACAGACTAGGCTACTTTTCGGCATCTCGAATGGATCGTTGATCCACTCGAAATCACCAAAGCTGACGCACCGCTCCCACGCGAGAGGAAGAAAATGATTTCTTTCAATCAATTCAACCACTAAGCGCATGAAATTGAAAAAGCTCAAGACCCTCAAATTTTCTGCAAGTGCCCGTAAAGCTTAGCGTACAGACCATCCTCGGCAATCAGTTGCTGATGGTCGCCATCTTCGGCGATTCGTCCGCCATCGAACACCAGTATTCGATCGGCCTGTTTTACCGCCGACAGGCGATGGGCGATGATCAATGTAGTGCGGCCACGGAGAAACTGGCTCAGGGCCTGATGCAGATTGTACTCGGTGGCAGCATCCAGCGCCGAGGTCGCCTCGTCGAGAATGACCACCTTGGGTTCGGCCAATACCATCCGGGCAATTGCCAGGCGCTGCCGCTGACCACCGGACAAGCGCACACCGGAACGCCCGACAATGCTGTCCAGGCCCTGGGGCAAAACGCTGATCGTACTTTCGAGCTGGGCGATTTCCAGAGCTCGCCAGCAGGCTTGATCACTGCGGTCGCGGCCCATGGTGAGATTGGCGCGGACTGTGTCATTGAACAGCGCCGGGTGCTGCAATACCACGGCCACGTTCTCGCGCACAGTCTCCAGGCCGATCTCGGCCTGGGACAAGCCGCCAAAACGAATGCTCCCGGACTGCGGCGTATAGAGGCCGAGCAGCAATTGCACCAGGGTGCTCTTACCGCCCCCGCTGGCACCGACGATTGCGACCTTTTCACCGGGAGCGATGGACAGATCCAGTTGATCGAGAACCGGCTCCTGGCCATACGCAAAACTTAGCCCACGCACCTCTATCCCGACCGTTTCGCGTCCGACAAACGGATCGGCGCTACCGGGGTAGCGCGGCTCGTCGTCACGCGCCAGCAATTCGTTGATCCGCGTCAGCGCCCCTCCAGCCGCATAGTAGGCGTATTGCAGGTTGAGCAGTTGCTCCACCGGACCGATCATGAACCATAGATAGCTGAACACGGCGAGCATCTGGCCAATCGACAAGTCCGAAAACAACACGGTGAGCATGGCCGCGGCGCGAAAGATATCGATGCCGAACTGGAACAGCAGGCCGCTGGCCCGCCCCGATGCATCGCTTTTCCACTGAGAGGCCACGGCATAGTCACGCACTTCTCGAGCCCGCAGCCCGAGGCGCCCGAGGAAAAAGCCCTGGCGATTACCCGCGCGCACTTCCTGGATGGCATCGAGGGTTTCCGTCAGCGCCTGGGTAAACCGCGAGGTACTGTCGTTTTCCAGTTTTTTCAAGTGCTTGACGCGCTTGCCCAACTGCACGGTGAAGTAGATGACCAACGGGTTGAACAGCAGAATCAGCAGCGCCAACTTCCAGTGCATCCACAGCAGGATGCCGGAGGTGCCAACCAGCGTCAGCGTGGCCACCAGGAAGCGGCTCAGGGTCTCTCCGGCAAACTTGTCGAGGGTATCCAGGTCGGTGACCAGGTGAGTCGTTACCGTGCCACTGCCGAGGCTTTCATATTCGCCCAGGGAAATCCATTTCAGGCGTTCGATCAGGCGGATACGGATACGATAGACAATATCCTTGGCCAACCCGGCAAACAGTCGGGCCTGGAGGACATTGAACAGCAACGCGCCACAACGTAGGCACAGGGTTATCAGCAGCATCAGACCGATATAACCGACTGCACTCTGCAGGCCAGCAGGTAGCACGTGGTTCATCACCCGCAACGCCGCGTCGCCATGCTTGAGCAGCACCTCATCCACCAGCAACGGGAGCAACAGCGGGATCGGTACACTACACAAGGTCGCCATTACCGCGACGGCGTTGGCAACCCATAGGGATTTTTTATGCTGTAGCGCCAGGCGCCGGATCTGCGCCCAGCTCAGGCGATCTGAAGGTTGTTGCGCAGGTTCGGGATCAGGCACAGGCCGCGCGCTCCAGCCAACGGCCGAGCAGCGGTGACAACTCGCAAAGGGGCTGGTAGCCGTTGGTCAACAGCGCCAGCTGGCCATTGCGCTCGGCCAGCAGCGTCGGGAAACCGGCAATGCCGAGATCCTGGACCCAGCTAAAATCAGCCGCCGTGGCCGCATGCTGCTCGGACTTGTCGAAGGCCTCGGCGAACTCGATACGCGGCACGCCGGCCGCTTCGGCCAGTTCCACCAGCACGCTGGCTTGGGTGACATCCCGTCCTTCCACGTAGAAAGCCCGCTGGATCAATCCGACCAGACGCCAAGCGCGATCCGCCGCCAGGCTGCGCGCGGTGATCACCGCCCGACACGCAGGCTCAGTGTCATAGACAAAACCATCGGGCAAGGCGCCTTCGAACCGAAAAGGCTGCCCGGTGACTTCGGTGACCGTCTGCCAGTGCTCAAGGATATAACGCCGGGTGCTCGGCTCCAGGGGCGCGCCACTACCGGTGCGCAAGCCGCCCATCACCAGGTGCAGCTCAACCCCGGCAGCTCGCGCCTGCTCGACCAGGGCCTCGGCCACCGGGGCAAACCCCCAGCACCAGGAGCACATTGGATCCATCACGTAGAGCAGGCGCGCGGACATGATTCAGACCTCGGAAGGTTGGCGATAGTTGTAACCGATCGGGTGAGGTTGGTTGCGCGCTTTTGCCAGCTCGATCTGCTTCTGCCGATCGATGGCACTGCGGCGGGTCTTCTCGCTCAGTGTGTCCCAGCAACGCGGACAACTGATGCCGGCCACATAATGTTCCGACGCACGGTCTTCGACGCTCACCGGGGTACGACAGGCGTGGCACTGATCATAGTCGCCTTCGCTCAGGTCATGACGAACGGTCACACGGTTATCGAACACAAAGCAGTCGCCGCGCCAGCGACTTTCTTCCTCAGGCACTTCTTCGAGGTACTTCAGGATCCCGCCCTTGAGGTGGTAGACCTCGTCGAAGCCCTGGCCGAGCATATAGCTCGAAGCCTTCTCGCAACGGATGCCGCCGGTGCAGAACATGGCGATTTTCTTGTGTCTGGCCGGATCGAAGTGGGCTCTGACGTAGTCGGGAAACTCGCGAAAACTGGTGGTTTTCGGGTCGATGGCGCCTTCGAAGGTGCCGATCGAAACCTCGTAATCGTTGCGGGTATCGATCAGCAGCACTTGTGGATCGGCAATCAAGGCGTTCCAGTCCCGAGGATCGACATAGGTGCCCACCTGCTTGTTGGGGTCCACGCCTTCGACGCCCAGGGTAACGATTTCCTTCTTCAGCTTGACCTTGGTTCGATAGAACGGCTGATCGTCGCAATAGGATTCTTTGTGGTCGATATCCACCATGCGCGGATCGTTCTTCAGCCAGGCCATTAGCCCGTCGATGCCTTCGCGGCTACCGGACACGGTGCCGTTGATGCCTTCCTCGGCGATCAGCAAAGTGCCCTTGATGCCGTTATCGACCATCGCCTGCAACAATGGCTCGCGCAACGCGACGTAATCTTCGAGGGTGACGAACTTGTACAATGCCGCCACGACGATAGGTTGGGTCATGGGTATTTCTCTCCAGGTGGCTGCCCTCGCAAAGGGCGAACCGGACGCAAAAAAACGCGCCGACTAAGCGGCGCGTGGCAAATTCTAGCAAAAAACAGACTCGCAATGCTCATTGACAACCCATCAACCGCGCTTGCTTGCCTGCTTTGGCCTGATCCGGCCTTGCGCGCTAGTGGCCGCCAGCACAGGTCGGCGAAGCCGGCGCCGCACCGATTTTCACCCATTCTTCAGGGGTATAGGTATGCAAGGCCAACGCATGGAACTGCCCCATCAAGTCGCCCAGCGTGGCGTAGACCTGCTGGTGGCGCTTGACGCTGTTCAACCCGGCAAACTGCTCGCAGACCAGCACCGCCTTGAAATGGGTCTGCAGCCCACGGCTGTGCATATGGCTTTCATCCAGCACCTGTAGGTGCTCGGGGTGCAAGGCGGCCAAGGCGGTTTCGATACGTTGTTGCATGGTCATTACAGACTCCGCTTACTTCTTCTTCGCTGGGGCCGGTGCCTTGGCCGGAGCCAGCTCATTGGTCATGTCTTCCAGCAGCTTGTTGACCACCGGCACCGCGCTTTCCAGCTTGGCCTGGGTCATTTGCGCCGATTGCTGGGTCAGTTGCGGCATTTTTTCCAGAACCTTCTTGCCCAGCGGCGACTGATAGAACGCTACCAGATCCTTGAGTTCGGACTCGCTGAAGTTACTGGTGTAGAGCTTGACCATGTCAGGCTTAAGCTTGTTCCAACCAATGGCCTGATCCAGGGCGGCGTTGGCTTTGGCCTGGTAGGTATCGAGCAGCGGCTTTTTCGAGTCCGGCGCCTGGGTCTGGGCAAAGCGTTGGGCGAACATTTGCTGCACTTGCTGGTAGACCGGGGTGCCGAGCTTATCGGCATGGGCCAGCGTCAGGAAAGCTTCGGCACTGGCGTTGTGGCTGGCGGTATCGGCGAAAACCTGGCCGCTGGCGCATACCAGAGCAACCGCGGTACAGAGGGCACGAAGGCGAGTCATCGAGTTTCCTTTAAGTAACAGGCGAGGTCAAAACCCCAAGAGCGACATTCTGCACCTAATAAAGTGTGTCACTCAACCCCGACACCGATTGTCACAGCCACCCATCGAGCCAATGATGGTAAAACCTGTGAAAGGAACCTACCTGGCCCATCAGGGCCTAAACTGCGCTATCAGACCTTAAGGAGTGTACCCAATGAGCCGTATCGAAACCGACAGCCTTGGCCAGGTGAATGTCCCGGAAGATGCCTACTGGGGTGCCCAAACCCAACGTTCACTGATCAATTTCGCCATTGGCGAGGAAAAGATGCCGCTGGCGGTGATGCATGCCTTGGCCCTGATCAAGAAAGCCGCGGCTCGGGTCAACGACCGCAACGGCGACCTGCCCGCCGACGTCGCCCGGCTGATCGAACAGGCCGCCGACGAAGTGCTGGCCGGCGAACATGACACACAGTTCCCCCTCGCAGTCTGGCAGACCGGCAGCGGTACCCAAAGCAATATGAACGCGAACGAAGTCATCGCCGGACGCGCCAACGAGTTGGCCGGCAACACCCGCGGCGGCAAATCGCCCGTACACCCGAACGATCATGTCAATCGTTCGCAAAGCTCCAACGACTGCTTCCCCACCGCCATGCACATCGCTGCGATCCAGGCCGTGCATCAGCAATTGCTGCCGGCCATTGCCGAGCTGTCGGGTGGCCTGGCCGAGCTGGCCGCCCGTCATATGAAGCTGGTCAAGACCGGGCGCACCCACATGATGGATGCCACGCCGATCACTTTTGGCCAGGAGGTCTCGGCTTACATCGCGCAACTCGACTATGCCGAGCGGGCCATTCGCGCCACCCTGCCCGCCGTGTGCGAGCTGGCCCAGGGCGGGACGGCGGTCGGGACCGGGCTCAACGCTCCCCAGGGGTTTTCCGAGGCAATCGCCGCCGAGTTGGCGGCCCTGGCCGGCTTGCCATTTGTCAGCGCGCCGAACAAGTTCGCTGCCCTGGCCGGCCATGAACCCTTGACCAGCCTGTCCGGCGCCCTGAAGACCCTGGCCGTGGCCCTGATGAAGATCGCCAACGACTTGCGCCTGCTGGGTTCAGGTCCTCGCGCCGGCCTCGCCGAAATCAGGTTGCCGGCCAATGAGCCAGGCAGTTCGATCATGCCCGGCAAGGTCAATCCGACCCAGTGTGAAGCACTGTCGATGCTGGCCTGCCAGGTCATGGGCAACGATGTGACCATCGGCTTTGCCGCCAGCCAGGGCCACCTGCAGTTGAACGTGTACAAACCGGTGATCATTCACAACCTGCTGCAATCGATCCGCCTGCTGGCAGATGGCTGCCGCAACTTCCAGGCGCATTGCATCGCCGGGCTGGAGCCGGACCCGCTGCAGATGGCCGCGCACCTGGAACGTGGATTGATGCTGGTCACCGCCCTGAACCCGCACATCGGCTACGACAAGGCAGCACAAATTGCCAAGAAAGCCTACGGAGAGAACCTCACCCTGCGCGAAGCGGCGCTGGAGCTGGGCTACCTCAGCGATGAAGAGTTCGACGCTTGGGTACGCCCGGAAAACATGCTGGAATCGGGCAAGAACGGCTGACCCTCCTTGGGTCACCAGGCTTATGCCATTCGCCGGTGCCGGGCCTTGAGCCCGGCAACCAGCGACGGTCCCAGGGCCACCAGCGCCGAGCCGACCGCCACCAACACCGCACCGCCATAGCCCAGACCGTTGATCTCTTCGGCCTGCACAAATTCCGGCCAGAGCCAGGACGCCAGCGCCACCGAGCCAAAGGTCACCAAGGGCGTGATCGCCAGGGTCGCGCTGACCCGCGAGGCCTCCCAATGCGCCAGCGCCTCGGCGAACGCGCCATAGGCGACCAACGTATTCAGACAGCAAGCCAGCAGCAGCCAGCTTTGCAGCGGATTCAACCGCAAGACTTCGCCAGGGTGCGCCCAGGGCGTCAGCAGCAAGGCGCAGAACAGGTAGATCACCATCATCACTTGTAACGAATTCCAGGCCGTCAGCAACTGCTTCTGGCTCAGCGCGTAAAAGGTCCAGACTGTCGAAGCCACCACTATCAGGAGTACGCCAGCGGTGTAATCGCCCAGGGAGGTCAGTAACTCACTCAGACGTTGATTGAAGAACAACCCGAAACCGACCAGCAGCACCAGCAGCCCAATGCCCTGACCCAGGCTGAAGCGCTCCTTGAACACGAACAGGCTGGCGATCAGCAGGAAGATCGGCCCCACTTGCACCACCAGTTGCGTAGTGCCGGGACTGAGCAGGTTCAGGCCCATCAAGTACAGCACATAGTTGCCAGTCAAGCCGAACACCGCCAACG
Organism: Pseudomonas agarici; assembly: GCF_900109755.1. Lineage (GTDB taxonomy): Bacteria > Pseudomonadota > Gammaproteobacteria > Pseudomonadales > Pseudomonadaceae > Aquipseudomonas > Aquipseudomonas agarici. The sequence continues at coordinate 152,710 of NZ_FOAR01000008.1, forward strand.
CCACCAGCCAGCCGCCTCGCGGGCCCAGCACGCGCCAGCTCGGCAGGCGCCGCGTGGCCGTCAGGTAGCCGAACAGCAAAGCGCCGGAGACGATCAACCGGCACCAGGTGACGGTCACCGGGTCCATCACCAGCAAGACCTGCTTAAGCTTGATGGGCAGGATGCCCCAGAGCACGGCGGTCAACAAGGCGAGAAACATTCCATAACCCCAACGTCCAGATGAAATATGCATGGAAAGTCCTATGGGCCGAGAGATTAAGGTCGCCATTCTAGTGGCCTGTACGGTGAGTTTGTTAGCTCAAGTTCGGATACCACAATTCCATGGCCCAGGCGCTGTGCCCCGTCTAACCGGGCGATGGCGAGGAGCAGCAACGCCGGCCAGGGGCTTGCAGCACCGAAACTGACTCATAGAACTCACCACACAGGCCACTAGCTCCTATTTCGACTTCTTACTCTTCTTGTCATGCCGGTCGCGTTTTTCGAAGACGTCCTCTATCGCCTGGTTGATCGTGCGCAGTACCTTGACCCGTGCCCAGCGCTTGTCGTTGGCCTCCACCAGGGTCCACGGCGAGATCTCGGTGCTGGTACGGTCGACCATATCATCCACCGCCGCCCGGTAAAGATCCCACTTCTCACGATTGCGCCAATCGTCCTCGGTGATTTTGAAGCGCTTGAACGGAATCGCTTCGCGTTGTTGGAAACGCTCCAGTTGGGTTTGCTTGTCAATGGCCAGCCAGAACTTCACCACGATCACTCCAGCATTGCTCAACTGCTCCTCGAAGTCGTTGATCTCGCCGTAAGCGCGCAACCAGTCGCTGGTGCGGCAAAAACCTTCGACCCGCTCCACCAGCACCCGACCATACCAGGAACGGTCAAACACGGTGAACTTGCCCCGCGCCGGGATCTGCCGCCAGAAGCGCCACAGATAAGGCTGGGCCCGCTCGTCCTCACTGGGCGCGGCAATCGGCACGATGCTGTACTGGCGGGGGTCGAGAGCGGCGGCCAGACGGCGGATCGCACCGCCCTTACCCGCCGCGTCATTGCCCTCGAACACCGCGACAAGGGCGTGTTTGCGCATGCGCTTGTCGCGCATCAGCCCCGACAGCCGCGCCTGCTCGGTGATCAGTTGCTCTTCATAATCCGCTTTCTCCAGGCTCAGGGTCATGTCCAGACTGGCGAGCAGACTCATCGAGTCGACACCCGTGGGCAGCGGCGCAGTATGAGTCGGTCGCGGTTCCACCTGAGAGGACTTCAACGCCGCCTGCAAACCTTCGAGGAGAATCTTCCCCACCGTCAGGCTGCGGTAGTGCGGATCGTTGCCTTCGATCACATGCCAAGGGGCATAATCGCGACTGGTCCGGCGCAGCACCCGCTCACCGAAATGCACAAAGGTGTCGTAGGTCTGCGACTGTTGCCAATCCAGCGGGCTGAGGCGCCAGCTGTGCAGAGGATCATCCTGCAAGGCCTTGAGCCGGGCTTTCATCTGCTTCTTGGAAAGATGGAACCAGAACTTGAAGATCAGCGCGCCTTCATCGCAGAGCATCTGCTCCAGGCGCTCGACCCCGGCAATGGCCTGGTCGAGCACCGCGTCCTTGAACAGCTCGTGTACCCGTCCCTGCAGCATCTGGCTGTACCAGTTACCGAAAAACACCCCCATCCGCCCCTTGGCCGGGAGCTGCCGCCAGTAGCGCCAGGCAGGTGGGTGGGCCAGTTCTTCATCGGTCTGCTGATCGAAGGTGCGGACTTCGATCAGCCGCGGGTCCATCCATTCGTTGAGCAATTTGACGGTCTCGCCCTTGCCGGCGCCCTCGATGCCGTTGATCAGCACAATCACCGGGAAATGCTTACGCTGCTGCAATTCGAACTGAGCTTCGAGCAAGGCTTCGCGCAGGGCGGGCACCTGGGCGTCGAAGGTGTCTTTGTCGATGGCGTGACCGATTTCAGCGGATTCGAACATGGCGGGCTCCTTCCAGAATTGATCAAGGTTAGCGGATCAGACCGCCCCGAGGGTCAGTAAGTCCCTGACATTTGCCCTGCAATGTACTCCCGACCAATCGGCTAGAATGGCCGACTGTTTGTTCACGAGTTCCACCATGAGCCGCGTACCGCCTCACGCCCAGATCGACTGGGATGACCAAGGATTGCCTCACTCTCGGATGTTCGATGATGTATATTTTTCCGATGCTTCGGGTCTGGAGGAAACCCGTTATGTGTTTATCGAACAGAATCGCCTGAAAGAACGCTTTGAAACCCTGGAGCCGAACGGGCGGCTGGTGATCGGTGAAACAGGTTTCGGCACCGGGCTGAATTTTCTCTGCGCCTGGCAACTGTTCGAGCAGTGCGCGGTGTCGAGTGCGCGGCTGCATTTCGTCAGCGTCGAAAAGTACCCGCTGAGCCACGCCGACCTGCAACGGGCGCTGGCCCTCTGGCCCGAACTGGCAGCGTTTGCCGCACCGCTGCTCAAGCAGTACGTGGCGATCCATCCCGGTTTCCAGCGCCTGCTACTGGACAATGGCCGGGTCACCCTGACCTTGCTGATCGGTGATGTGCTGGAGCAATTGCCGCAACTGGACGCCCAGGTCGACGCTTGGTTTCTCGACGGCTTCGCTCCGGCGAAAAACCCCGGGATGTGGACCCCCGAGCTGTTCGCCGAACTGGCGCGACTGGCGGCTCCCGGTTCGACTATCAGCACCTTTACCAGTACGGGTTGGGTCCGGCGCTCGCTGAACGCGGCCGGCTTCAAGATGAAACGCACGCCGGGCATCGGCCGTAAGTGGGAGATCCTGCGAGGCGAGTTCGCCGGCTGGCCGGCGGATGCCCCGGCACCGCTATCCCCCAAACCCTGGTTTGCTCGCCCAACTCCCCACTCCGGCGAACGCCGCGCCCTGGTGATCGGCGGCGGCCTGGCCGGTTGTGCCAGCGCCGCGAGCCTGGCCGCCCGTGGCTGGCGAGTCTGCCTGCTGGAACGCCACGAGGCCTTGGCTCAGGAAGCCTCTGGCAACCCCCAGGGCGTGCTGTACCTCAAACTGTCGGCCCATGGCACGGCGCTGTCGCAACTGATTCTCAGCGGCTTCGGGTATACCCGACGTTTGCTCGAACAGTTGCACAAAGGTCTCGATTGGGACAGTTGCGGCGTACTGCAGTTGGCCTTCGACGAGAAGGAAGTCGAGCGTCAGGCGCAGTTGGCTGCTGCCTTCAGCCCGGAGTTGCTGCAGGTGCTGGATCGGGCCCAAGCGCAAGTCCGTGCCGGCGTGACGCTTGAACACGGTGGATTGTTTTTCCCGGAAGGCGGTTGGGTTCACCCGCCAGCCCTGTGTCATTGGCAGGCCGACCACCCGAACATTGACGTGCGTCCCTACAGTCATGCTGTCGAGCTGCGCCAGGTCGAGGGGCAATGGCAGGCCTGGGACGCCAATACCCTGCTGGGCGACGCCCCGGTGGTGATTCTCGCCGGAGCGGCCGAGGTGCGACGTTTCGCGGCTGGTGCGGCGTTGCCGCTCAAGCGCATTCGCGGGCAGATCACCCGCCTGGCGCAAACCGCTGACAGCGCCGTGTTGAACACCGTGGTCTGCGCCGAAGGTTATGTCGCGCCGGCACGCCTGGGTGAACATACGGTGGGGGCCAGCTTCGACTTCAAGAACGACGACCTGGCGCCGACCGCTGCCGAACACATCGGCAACCTGGCGTTATTACAGGACATCTCGCCCGATCTGGCGACGCGCCTGAACGTCGCCGGGCAGGACCCGGCGCAGTTGCAAGGACGCGCCGCCTTTCGCTGCACCAGTTCCGACTATCTTCCGATAGTCGGTCCGCTGGCCGATCCGAAAGCGTTTGCCGAGGCTTACGGCATCCTGGCCCGGGATGCCCGGCAGGTACCACAGGTGCCCTGCCCCTGGCTCGAGGGTCTCTACATCAACAGCGCTCATGGCTCGCGCGGCCTGATCAGCGCGCCACTCTGCGGCGAGCTGCTGGCCGCCTGGCTGGAGAACGAACCGCTGGCGCTGCCACGCGGCGTAGCCGAGGCCTGTCATGCGAACCGCTTCGCCCTGCGGGCGCTGGTTCGAGGCAAACGCAAACCTGGGGCGAACGCCTAAACCGTCGCTTCCATGGCGCATCAGCGCGAGGCTGGATGCTCATCCAATTCGTGCTGGGTGAGCGCCTCAAGAAAGATTTTCTCCTCGGCGATGCGGGTCTCCATCAATATCGACAATCGTCGAGAGTACTGGTCACTGGGCATCAGCGGGGAATTGTTCAGCAACCGTTCCTCCTGATCATGAAACGGTTTGTTGAAACGGATGAAATCGCGCTGATATTTCCTCTTCAGGTAGTCGATCCAGAAATCGCGCGAAGCAATGAAGGTCTTCAAGGCAGGCATATGTTCAGTTTGCCGGATACGATTGCGCGCTGCCAGAATCTGTTCTTCGGTGACATTGGCAATGGACCTGAAAACCATTTCCTTCGGCTGCCCGGGCAAATACAGGGAACGCCCCAGACCGACCCTGTAGGCCAGATTCACTTCGACCTCATCGACAGGACTCGATGAGGGCGCTTCGGGCCTGTCGGACAGATCCCTGATGTGATCCCGGGCCACCTCATCAATGCGCTCCAGGCGAAACAGACCGCGTGCCAGTTTCAGCAACTCCGTCGGTTCGTCGCTGCGGGACGCCAGGACGCGGGCCCTGGCCAACAACACACGGACTTCCAGGTGACTGAAATTTCGCGCCGCGCTGTCGACACAGGTCATCGGATTGGCCGCCAGGTCGAACAATTCAGTGCGCAATGTCGTGTCCTTGGTCGCGGCCTCCAGCACCTCCCAGACGCGTCGTGTCAAATCCGCTCGAATCTTCTGATACTCGGCACTGCCGCTCAGACGCGCCAATAGCAGGAAAAACTCTTCGGACCCTTCCTCATGCCTCAAGTCGTGCCACAAGTCCCGCAGGGTGTCCCGACGCTCCCCGTCCGCAATGTCGGTCAGCCAACGCTGACGCGCGCTGTAGTCATCCAGCGCCAGCTCCGTATCTGGAATGCCGAAGCTGATTCCAAGGCGTTCCCGATAGGCGGCCAACAGATTCTGGTTGTCTACGGTAAAGGGATTGTTACGCAGGATGATCCGCCGATTGATCGGTGAAGGTGCCGTGTAGAGGCCCTGCGGCACGTTCTCGATGCGGTTGTCGCGCAGGTCCGCTTCGTACAGGCGAACCCGTGTCAACAGCCCTGCGGGCAAACCATCGATCCCGGTTGAGCGCAACAGCAAGCGACGCAGGTGCGGCATTTGGCTGACATCCAGCAGACGGACATCGAAATTACCATTCAGGTTCAGCACTTCAAGGTTGTGCAAGCTCGACAATACGTTGACCGAACCGGGGCTCAGCGTGATCCGGTTATCCTGTAGATACAGCTCCCTGAGCTGGCTCATATCGGCAATCGCACTCGGCGGAAACTCCAGCCGATTATTGTTCAATTCCAGTTTGCGCAAATTGGGAAAGTGCTCGAGAAAACTTTCGGGAATCCGATCCAGCCCCATGCTATTGAGCGAAAGCTCGGTGACATGATCAAAATTGATCCCGGAGGGTAGGCTCGGCAAACTACCGACCCGCAAGCCGGCCAAGCTCAGGCTGCGACCGATGACCATACCACTCTCGTCATAGGTTTTGGGGGTTTGCCGGCGCCAACACCGCTCGATGATCGAGGCAGCCTGCTCACGGCTTTCGGCGATACCTCCCAGCCAGGCGTGCGTGCGAGTAGTCGCCTGTTCCCCTCGCCAGTCGAGCAGCGTCGAGCGCAACTTGCGCAGTTCATCTTCAAGGTCCTCCAATTGGCTTTTGACCAGCGCCGAATCCTCGCCCATGGAAAAAAGGAAGTTGCGCGCCTCCGGCTCGCACAAGTCCGGATACAGCCGGGTCACTCTCCGCAGGCCACGTCGCGATCCATAGACGATGCCCCGCCTGACGCGCAAGCAACCCTGGGTGTCGCCATCGCGCCAGGCTGGCGAACGATAACCGGGCTTGCGCGCTGGTAGGCCAAGCTCCTCTTCGAGCAAGACACGTGGATGCGCCACCAAATTGGACATCAACTGCTTGTGCAGCAGGTCGGCCTCATCCAGCTTGATCGCCATGGCACTACGCTCGCTCAACCGCAAAGCACTCAGTACCGCGCCACTCAGAGCATCGGGGCGCGCGCGCGATCGCCCCAGGCTCAGGCCCTCGTTATCAAAGACCTGGTATCCCCGCGCGCTCCTGACCAGAACCCGACGCCTCGGTAAATCGTCAGTGCCCATCTTGAACAACAGCGAACCATCAAAATGCTCATGACGAATCTCCCAGAGCACGTCCGATGGCCATCCATTCATTGTTTTCGCCATAAGCAACTGCAACTTGGCGTTATCCAGACTGCCCTGGCTTTTGAGGAAACCTGTATCCAGCGCGTGGTTGAGCAGAATTTCACGTCGCCCCTCGTTCGCCGTTTCAACCAACGACAAAGGCACGCGATCACGCCGATCCAATTGCTCTTTCACCACATCGCTCGTTTGTCCTAGGAGTTCACGCAGCACCCCGTTCGGTAAATCGGCAAAGCTTTGCCTGAAGTTCATCGGCAACCCGACATCCGTTACGCAGTACAAACGGTAAAGACGCTGGAACACCGCGAAGCGCTGCTCGCGTACCTGCTGGCGCAGCACTTCTTCCAGCAGTGCCGATACTTGCTCGGTGGACGCCCCTGGGCTGAGCAATGCCTGCTGATCCTGTATCGTCAGTTTGTTCCAAATGCCCCTCAGGCCGTCCGCCTCGAGGTCGCTGGCCCGCACCATCAGCCGATGCGGTTGCGTTGTCAGGTCCGCCCCATATTCACCCAGCGGTTTGTTCGCCGAATCAATGAGCATGATCGTGTGATCGCGGGGCCAATTCTTGAGGCCAGGCAAAATCTGCAACTTCAAATCCAACAAGCGCGCCGTGGCCGCCGCGGGCGCCTCGGCAGGCGCGAGCAGCCAACTCAACTCGTTGTCCAACCTGAAACGCTGTATCGAGTCGAGCAAGGGAGCTGGGATCTTCGCATCGTTCGCGTGCATCCAACGCAACATCGATTCGTCGAGTCGATGAATCAACAGGATATGCTCGATATTTTCATCGCTCAGCAAACGCACATCAGGCCCCAGGCGACGAAACAGATAAACCGGATCGTGCCATTGCAAGGGCCATTCATGGGCCAGCCTCCAGGCTCCAGAGCCATTGTGTTCGAGCAAGGGTTCGTAGGCCGCCTCACGCAACGGATGCCGCAGGCGCCAGGCTCCCATGGACTGATCCCAATAGGCCCGGTAAGGCTCGCCGGCGATATCCAGGTAACGATGTCCTTCCCCCGCATCTGCTTCCAGATAAAACCCCTCATGATCCAGCGCCTTGTCCGCAAGATCGGGAACGTCATGACGATAACTGCCCAGGTCGCTCTGCCACAACCGATAGCGACCATCGTTCGATCTGACCGGCACCAGGTCGTCGAAAAAACTCGAAGGTCGCTGGAAAAAGCCCTTGAGCGCCTTACTTCCCCAATGCATGGCCACACCCATTGCGACCATGGTCGCAATGTCCTCGGCAACCGACATCATGTGCGTGATCGCCTCATCACGGTCACCATGCTGCCAATCCTGATACCCCTCATAGACCTCACTCAGCAGTTGTCCGACCGCGACCCCCATCATCAGCAAGCCGAGCCATGGATTGACGAAAGCGGCCAGGTTCAACAGCGTCATGCCCAACCCCGACAAAGACAGGTATAAGGCTTCGCGAGCATCCTGGTCGACGTCTTCGGTCGGCACGGCCACATATCGCGCATCCGCCTGAAGCCGCAGGATCTGTTGTCGATAGAGATGGAAAAACAATTCATCGTCCAGCGGCATCAGCTTTAGCTGTAGATCAGCCGCAGGATTCAAGGACCTTGTGACCGCGCCGTCGGCACCTCGGGTCTCAACGGTCAACAGTTTCCTCAACCGCGACAGGAAACCCGGCAAGTCCCGCTTGCTGACAAAAGCGCTAAAAAAGCGTTCATACGCCGGCTGCCAAAGGCGACGGCGTAGCTCCATCTGGAACGCGTCCAGCGAAGCATAGAGCTTGAAGCGCGTCAGCGGATCATTGGGAATATGCACCAGTACCCGATCTTTCATGCTCACGGGCTCGGTCGGTGGCGTGTTCTGCAACGTGAACAGACAAATGCCCGACAAGGTCACACCGAGCATCTGCAATTCGTTGGCCACCATGCTCGAACCCTCTGCGACAAGGGTGACATTCAACTCGATCAACCTGCCGACCTGCTGACGAGCCGCGTCATCGATGTCTTTTTTCAGGTAGGCGATATGCGCGTCCACCAACATATCGGCTTTCTTTTGTTGCATGATCGTCGATTGGATTCGCAACGCATCGCTATCAGACTCCTCTTCGAGCGTCTCTTGGGTCTCGGAGAGATGAAAAAATTCGCACAGGTGTTGCTGGTAGAGTTTTCCCAGATCGAGCCGACGCACCACTTCCATGAAAGCTTGTGGGGTGACTTCTGGCGCAATTGTCAAATTCCGATCCAGGCTGACATGGGATAGAGGGGGTAGACGCTCGTTCGCTTCGAAGTTGTGCAGCGCAGCCTCGAGTAAGCTGCGACGGGTATAAGTCATCGGAAAAAAGTAACCCGTCCCGACAGACGACGGCAGCGCGGGCCATCGATTGGCGACATTCAGTTTGCCGTGGTGAATATCCAACCCTGGGCCGAATCGCTGGTGCAGTGCGTTCTCCAGCAAAGGCGCAGAAAAATCCTCGATGCTTTTCAGATCCTTGAACCATAAGGACACTTGCTCCTTGAGGAGCTGACTGCGGCGTAGATCTTCGCGCAAACGCACGATATCTCCGGGCCGAGCCGCCAGCAACCACGGCGGAGCATGGGTATTGATCACCTCTTCGTTATAGCTCTGCTCACTCAGAACCGACGGAACAAAATGGGTAACGGCCGACATTTCAAATTTCCTTTTTTTAAGAGTCCGCCGCCCGCTGCTTTTCAGGGCGGCGACTATCGCTTCCAGCGTCTCGGTGCCACAGCGACCTATCGGCCTGGCGCCAAGCTCCTTACACAACGCCGTGCGCTGGGTCGCGGGACTCGGTCCAGGCGCTCTGGATCGTTGCCGTGACGATAGCAGTCCATTTGGCCAAAAAAATATAAAAAAATGTTTATTATCAACAAGTTAAATCAATAACTTCGATCAATCGAATAACCGGTTAATACCCTTTTCACAACCTCGCACCACACCGGCCACCTGCCGGGTTGGCCGGTTACGGCGCTGTTTATAATGGATTGATATAAAACTCCTCACTTCTCAGTGGGTCTGTTGCAGAGTCACGCCCCCTCCCCAACGGACAACCGGTAAGGAATTTATGTGCGGATTAGCAGCAGAGTTACGTTTCGATCGACACCCCGCGGACCTCGCAGCGCTTGAGCGGATCACCCACCATATGGCTCCACGCGGCCCCGATGCCTGGGGTTTCTACAGCCAGGGACCCATCGCTCTCGGTCATCGGCGACTGAAAATCATGGACCTGTCGGATGCCTCGGCGCAGCCGATGATCGACCCTGACCTGGGCTTGTCCCTGGCGTTCAATGGCGCGATCTACAACTTCCCCGAACTACGCCGCGAACTGGAACAACAGGGCTATGCGTTCCACTCCGACGGCGATACCGAAGTCTTGCTCAAGGGCTACCACGCCTGGGGTGAGGCGCTGCTGCCCAAGCTCAATGGCATGTTCGCGTTCGCCATCTGGGAACGCGATGCCCAGCGCCTGTTCATCGCCCGCGACCGCCTCGGGGTCAAGCCGCTGTACCTGTCGCGCACCCCCCAACGCCTGCGTTTGGCCTCAAGCCTGCCGGCGCTGCTCCAGGGCGGCGACATCAACCCGCTGCTGGACCCGGTGGCCCTCAATCACTACTTGAATTTTCACGCCGTGGTCCCCGCACCGCGCACCTTGCTGGCCGGAGTCGAGAAACTGCCGCCAGCGAGCTGGATGCGTATCGAGGCCGACGGCCGCACCGAACAGCGCATTTGGTGGTCGCTGCCCTACGGGCCGAATGCCGATGAGACCCAGCTGAACCTGGAAGACTGGCGTGACCGCGTGCTCGACAGTACCCGCCAAGCCGTGGCAATTCGCCAACGAGCTGCGGTCGATGTCGGCGTGTTGTTATCCGGCGGGGTCGATTCGAGCCTGCTGGTTGGCTTGTTGCGCGAAGTCGGGGTCGAGCAGTTGTCGACCTTTTCCATCGGCTTCCAGGATGCCGGCGGCGAACGCGGCGACGAGTTCCACTACTCGGATCTGATCGCCCGCCATTACGGTACACAGCACCATCAGTTGCGCATCGACGAACGGCAGATCATCGAGCAGTTGCCGGCGGCATTCCGCGCCATGAGCGAGCCGATGGTCAGCCATGACTGCATCGCCTTCTACCTGCTGGCCCGGGAAGTCGCCCAGCACTGCAAAGTGGTGCAAAGCGGCCAGGGTGCCGACGAGCTGTTCGCCGGCTACCACTGGTACCCACAAGTGGACGGTGCCGCCGATCCCCATGCCGCCTACCGTGCCGCCTTCTTCGACCGCAGCTACGCCGATTATGCCGACACTGTGCAGCCACGCTGGCGAGTCGAGCAGGATGCCGCCGGCGATTTTGTCCGCGAACATTTCGCCCTCCCCGGCGCCAGTGCCGCGGTAGACAAGGCCTTGCGCCTGGACAGCACGGTGATGCTGGTGGACGACCCAGTCAAGCGCGTCGACAATATGACCATGGCCTGGGGCCTGGAAGCCCGCATGCCGTTTCTCGACTATCGGCTGGTGGAACTGTCGGCTCGCGTGCCCGCCAGGTTCAAACTGCCGGACGGTGGCAAGCAGGTCCTCAAGGAAGCCGCCCGCCTGGTCATTCCCCGCGAGGTTATCGACCGCAAGAAAGGCTACTTCCCGGTCCCCGGTCTCAAGTACCTGCAAGGCGATACCTTGGACTGGGTACGCGAGCTGTTGCTCGACCCTAGCCAGGACCGGGGCCTGTTCAACCCGGCGACACTCGATCGCCTGCTCACCGATCCCCACGGCCAACTGACCCCGTTGCGCGGCTCCAAGCTGTGGCAACTGGCGGCCCTGAATCTGTGGCTCAGCGAACAAGGAATCTGATCCGATGAAAGCTCATGCCACGGCTTACAGCCAACGCCTGCTGCGCGGCCAGCCACCGTCCTACGAACGCCTGCAGGCACGCCACGCCGAAGACGGCAACGAACCGGCCACCCAAGCGGTGGCGGTGCATTGCGGCTGGGGCCGGCTGCTGATCGGGCACACCTTCGCCGATCCCGCCGGACTGGCCGAAGCGCTGTTGCACGAACAGCCTGGCGAGCGCGACATAGCGCTGTATGTCGCCGCGCCCCAACAGGTGCTTGCCCAAGCGCCGCAACAGCTATTTCTCGATCCCTCCGACACGCTGCGCCTGTGGTTCAGCGATTACCGGCCGGCCACCCGGGTGTTTCGCGGTTTCCGTATTCGCCGGGCGCAGACCCTCGCAGACTGGCAAGCGATCAACCCACTCTACATCGCCCGCGACATGCTACCCATCGACCCGCGCTTACTGACCCCGCGCCATCAGGGCGGTCCGGTGTACTGGCTGGCGGAAGACGAGGACAGCGGCGCCTTGATCGGCAGCGTCATGGGCCTCAACCACCAGAAGGCCTTCCATGATCCGGAACACGGATGCAGCCTCTGGTGCCTGGCGGTGGACCCCAATTGCAGCCGGCCGGGGGTCGGCGAAGTGCTGGCGCGTCACCTGATCGAGCACTTCATGAGTCGTGGCCTGAGCCACCTGGACCTGTCGGTGCTGCACGACAATCGCCAGGCTAAGAGCCTGTACGCCAAGCTTGGGTTCCGCACCCTCAGTACCTTCACCATCAAGCGCAAGAATGGCATCAACCAACCGTTGTTCCTCGGGCCAGGACCCGAGGCCGAATTCAACCCCTATGCACGGATCCTGGTAGACGAAGCCCACCGACGCGGGATCGACGTGCAGGTCGACGACGCTTCGGCCGGTATGTTCACCCTCAGTCACGGTGGGCGGCGAGTACGCTGCCGGGAGTCGCTGACCGACCTGACCAGCGCCATCAGCATGAGCCTGTGCCAGGACAAGAGCCTGACCCACCGGGTGCTCCAGCAAGCCGGCCTGAAGGTGCCTCACCAGCAGCGCGCCGGCACGGTCACCGACAATCGGGCATTTCTCCAAGCCCATGGGCGCATCGTCGTCAAACCCCTCGATGGTGAACAGGGACAGGGGGTGGCCGTGGACCTGCGCACCGGCGACGAAGTGGCGCAAGCCATCGAGGCTGCCCGCGCCTTCGACAGCCGGGTGCTGCTGGAGAGCTTTCACGAAGGCTTGGACCTGCGCATCGTGGTGATCGGTTTCGAAGTGGTGGCTGCCGCCATCCGGCATCCGGCCCAGGTGGTCGGCGATGGCCACCACAGTATCGGCGCGCTGATCGAAGCACAGAGTCGTCGCCGCCAAGCGGCCACCGGCGGTGAGAGCCGGATTCCTCTCGATGCGCAAACCCAGCATACCCTGCGGGCAGCCGGCCATGACTACGACACGGTATTGGCTCCGGGCGAACAGCTGGCGGTGCGCCGCACCGCCAATCTGCACACTGGTGGCAGCCTGGAAGACGTCACGACCATCCTCCATCCGACGCTGGCCGAGGTCGCCGTGCGTGCGGCGCGGGCCTTGGATATCCCAGTGGTCGGGCTCGACCTGATGGTTTGCGCGGCGGACCAGCCGGACTACGTTTTCATTGAAGCCAATGAACGCTGCGGGCTGGCCAACCATGAACCACAGCCCACAGCCGAGCGTTTTATCGATCTGCTGTTTCCCCATAGCCTGCCAACGTGATGAAGTAGCGCGGATCGTTGCCTTTTCCGCGCAAGAATTCTCATGCAAGAAGGAGCGACCATGAACACCGCTATTGCACAACCCGATCTCGACTACCTGCAACGAGTCTTGCTGGAAATGCTCGCCATTCCCAGCCCGACGGGGTTCACCGACACCATAGTGCGTTATGTCGCCGAACGTCTGGAGGAGTTGGGCATTCCCTTCGAACTGACCCGACGCGGCACCCTGCGCGCCACCCTCAAGGGCCACCAGAAAAGTCCCGACCGCGCCGTATCGGCTCACCTCGACACCATCGGCGCCGCTGTGCGGGCGATCAAGGACAACGGGCGCCTGAGCCTGGCGCCGGTTGGCTGCTGGTCGAGTCGCTTTGCCGAGGGCAGCCGGGTCAGCCTGTTCACCGATACAGGGGTGATCCGCGGCAGCGTATTGCCGCTACTGGCCTCCGGACACGCCTTCAACACGGCGGTGGATGAACTGCCGGTCAGTTGGGATCATGTCGAACTGCGTCTTGACGCCTACTGCTCAACCCGTGCCGATTGCGACTCACTGGGCATCAGCGTGGGTGATTTCGTCGCCTTCGATCCGTTACCGGAATTCACCGGCAGTGGTCATATCAGCGCCCGCCACCTCGATGACAAGGCCGGGGTCGCCGCCCTGCTCACCGCCCTCAAGGCGATTGTCGAAAGCGATGCGCAACCACCGATCGACTGCCATCCGCTGTTCACCATTACCGAGGAAACCGGTAGCGGCGCGGCAGCGGCATTGCCCTGGGATGTCAGCGAATTCGTCGGCATCGATATTGCCCCGGTCGCGCCGGGCCAACATTCGAACGAGCATGCGGTGAGCGTGGCGATGCAGGACTCCGGGGGGCCGTATGACTACCATCTGTCGCGCCATCTGCTGAGGCTGGCGACCGAGAACGAACTGCCGGTGCGCCGCGACCTGTTTCGCTACTATTTCAGCGATGCCCATTCGGCGGCCACCGCCGGGCATGACAGTCGCATGGCGCTGCTGGCATTCGGCTGCGATGCCACCCACGGTTATGAGAGAACCCATATCGACAGCCTGGCAGCGTTGAGCCGCCTGCTCGGTGCCTATATGCTCAGCCCGCCGGTGTTCGCCAGCGATGCACAGCCGGCCACCGGCTCCCTCGACCGTTTCAGCCATCAACTGGAACACGAGACCCAGATGGAAAGCGACACCCGAGTGCCATCAGTGGACAGCTTGATCGGCCAGCGCAATCCACTCGACTGAAGGTATTCGCCGCCAGATGCTCCGGTGCCCCGCCGCATTACCGGTAGCCGGACTGGGCTGGTGGCAGTAGCATGCCGCGGATTCCTGAAGATAACTTGCCATGCTGATTCCCTACGACCAACTCGAACCCGACACCCTGACCCGGCTGATCGAAGATTTCGTCAGCCGCGACGGCACCGACAACGGCGATGACACCCCCCAGGAAACCCGTGTGCTGCGGGTACGAAAAGCGCTGAGCAAAGGCCAGGCGGTGATTTTCTTCGACCTGGAAAGCCAACAATGCCAATTGCTCCCCAAGCACGCAGTACCCAGGGAGTTCTTCGACTGACCTCAGGCCACCGGCTCGCGGGCAGGGACGCCAGGCTCTCCCTTTGTCAGAATCCGCCGATAGATTTCGGCACGATGTACATTGACGTGTTTGGGTGCTTCCACACCAAAACGCACATGGTTGCCGTTAACGGCGAGAACTCGCACGGTGATGTTATCGCCGATGGAAATCATCTCGCCCACGACGCGGCTCAATACAAGCATGGCACTCATCCTCACAGGGTTTATGAGCGGCCAAGACTGCCCGGCCCGACCACGGCCTTCAATGCAGGCGCAGCAAATCAGCCTGCCCTTACCGACATGACCGATTCGCCCTACAGAATAAGATTTCATACCTTTGCCAATCAGAACTTTCGTTGCGGGAATACCTGAACACAGTCCCCATTCGATAACCTCTCGCACCGACTGCCGGACCTTGACCCACAACTTGTCGGCCGCCCTGCAGATTGCACAATGCCTCAGGCAAAAGCGCAGCTCGATCATGGCGCCTGTTAATCGGAGTGATGGTCCGCGCATAAAAACACCCTGCAAAAGCGCCACTCTCGCAGGGTGTTGGGGTTGAGCATCTGATTAAACGCCCCGACAGCTCGGGACGCTTTTCATGTCGACGGATAATCCACGGACGGCATTATTTGGTCGGAGCAACACCTGCCGTGTTATCCAGCAGGCTCTGGGTCGCGGTCTGGATGAACGAACCCAGTTTCTGCTTCAGCTCAGCCTCGTCCGGTGAGTCGGGGATCACTTCGCCAACAGGATTGGCGCCTAGCTGGTAGCGCCAGACCTTGGCCGGCACATCCTTGGGCTGGACCAGGATATGATCGCCGTGGATGATCGCTACGGTCGGCTCGTTACCCGATGGCTTGATCATGCCGATGCCCTTATCGCCTTCCGGCAGGTTGAGCAGGTCACGCCCCCAGCACTGCTGGCGGAACTCGCCACCCAGGCGTCCCATGATGGTCGGGACGATATCGATCTGGGTGCCCACGGTGTCGCGGCGCGCACCGAACTTTTCCTGAATCCCCGGACCGATCAGCAGCAGCGGTACGTTGAAGCGCCCCAGGTCCATTTCGGTGATCTGCTCGTCGTTGCCAAAACCATGGTCGCCGACCACCACGAACAGAGTCTCCTTGAAGTAAGGCTCCTTGCGGGCCTTCTCGAAGAACTGCCCCAGCGCCCAGTCGGCATAACGCATCGCCGTCAGGTGCTCGTTGAGGGAGCCACGGTTGGTCACCCGTTCCACCGGCAGCGGCGTCGGCAGCGCATACGGGGTGTGGTTGGACAGGGTCTGCAGCAGCGCATAGAACGGTTTGCCCGACTCACCACGGGTCTTGAGCTCCTCCAGGCTGCGGTCGAACATGTCCTGGTCGGAGACGCCCCAGGTGGGATCGGAGAACACCGGGTTGACGAAGTCGTTACGGCCAATAAAGGTGGTCATGCCCTGGCTGCCGAAAAACCCCGACTGGTTGTCCCAGGCGAAATCGCCGTTGTAGACATACACATCGTCATACTGGCGAGCGCTAAGCAGTTGCGGCAGGCCCGATAGCTTGTGGCTGCCCTCTGGCGTCTGCATCAAGTACTCGAAACCCGGCAGGTTCGGGAAACAGGCCATGGTCGCGAACATGCCCTGGTGGGTATGGGTGCCGTTGGAGAAGAAGCGGTCGAACAACAGGCCCTCCTTCGACAGCTGGTCAAAGTATGGGGTGATGTTGCCGGGACGACCCAGAGCGCCCACCGAGTGCCCGGCGAAGCTTTCCATCAGGATCACCACCACGTTCTTGATTGCCAGGGTATTCTGCGCCGGTGGCGTGGTGTCCCGGCGGATCGCGGCGATATCGCTCTCGACCAGTCTGTCGTCGCCGGTCAGCAGCATGTCGCGCACGGTCTGCTGGGCCAGTGGCTGTTGCAGAGTGGCTTTCCAGATATTGTCGCGATCATCGGACAAGCGGCTATGGGCCGCCGAGATCAGCGTCAACGAACCATTGAGGCCTAGCTGGTTGGCGAAGTTTGAATTGGTGGTATAGGCATCCCCCCAGCGCAGCGGCGGCCCCTGGCGCAGAGTGCCGCGAGCCGCCACGACACAGATCAGCAACAGCACCACGAACAGCACGATCCGGGCGTACCACGGCGCCACGGCGCGGGCGCCAGCGCTTGCACTGAAGGTGGCACGGGGGCGGGTCAGACGATCGGCCCCCTTGAACAGCAGGCTCAATATCACCGTGCCCACAGCCCAGGCCAGCAGGTAGCGGGCCACTGGAAAACCATACCAGAGCATGCTCATGACGGTTTTCGGGTCTTCCTTCACGTACTGGAACACCAGGCCGTTGAGCCGCTGGTGGAACTCGCGGTAGAAGTCCATCTCCATCAGCCCAAAGAACAGCGCGAGGCTCGACGCCACAGTCAGCCAGAGGCGGAACAGGCCGCGAGCGGCCATTGCCCGGGCACTGAGCAAGGCCAGCGTCAACGGAATGCAGAAGTAGACCACGATGCGGATATCAAAACGCAGCCCGTTGCCGAATGCCTCGATAAAGGTCGAAGCCGGGGTGTCGAGAATCATCTCGCGGTTATAGACCAGCAATGCAACCCGCAGCAGGGTGAACATCACCATCATGATCAATGCGCACAACAGCGTATAGGCCAGATGAGACTTAACTGTCGGTTGCAGCAGGCACGTTGAGGGGCGCTGCTTGCTCAGGGCGTCCGGGTTTGCCATGTCGGTTTGGGACTCGTAGGATTCAAGTTGGAAAGTCGGGTTCAGCAGCGCCCAACCCTCGATGGATCATGAGAGCGGCGCGAAGCCGGCAAATGTTGCACGATCATCGATGGTTTACCACCCGTGCATTGTCGGTCGCTGTTGAAATATTTCCTCGCCCAAGCCGAAAACCGCTCTAAAACGGCGGATTGCAAGAAGCGAGAGGTCAATCATGCGCAGGAATTGTCTGTGACGGAATGTGAAAATTTCGTCTGGCGCACGTTTTGACACATAAAAAACAACCTGGCGAAGCAATGCTCCCGGCGCCGGCAGGAGGTCGTCATCTACTGTCGTCTGGTGGCCGGTACGAACGGGTTAACTCAAGTTCGGCCATCAGCATCCATGGCCGAGGCACGTGCCCCGCCATGGCGAGCAACAGCCACGCAAGCAGGGGCCGGTGGCGCCGAACTTGACTCACAGAACTCGCCACACAAACCGCCGCTCCCGATCTAGAGCCGCACATTGCCCCTGGGTCCGGCAATCGCCCAGATAATCAGGCCCAGCACCGGCAACAGGATGATCAGCAATATCCAGAGGATTTTCATTCCGTTTTCAGCGCCGCTTTTCAGCACATTGATGATCGCCCAGATATCCAGGGCCAGAATGATCAGGCCAACGAGGCCATTGAAGGTTGAACCCATGGTGTTGCTCCTGAATGAGGATTTACCTTCCTTAGGATAGCCGGCTGAGGACAGGGTTCCGTTATTTTGCCGCTCAGACGTGCAAGGCGATCCGCAGGGCTTCCAGGGACGGTGCAGCGGCGATGCCGACTCGCTCGCACAACGCCAGGACCCGTGGCAGGTCGTTGCCGTAGACCAGGACCGCCTGCAATTCGTCATCCAGCGGCTGGCTGAAGTTCATCAGGACATAGCCACCCATTTCCGGATTCATGCTGCCGAGCTGAATCTGAATCCGCTTCAGTGCCGTCAGCGCCTCGACCTTGGACAGTTGCCTGGGCTTGATATTGAACGAAACATCCTTGCCGAAGGAGTCGACGATCTGCGCGAACAACTCCATATAGGTGTCCGCCTGGAACAACACGGTTTCCGGCAGACTGCCGACCACCACCCATTCGCCCAGGGCAATCGGGAAGCTCTCGTCGTAATTGATATCCGGATTGGCCGCCAGAAATCCCGTTGCATCGGCATAAGCCTGGGCCGCTTCGTCGGCGATCTGCTGGATCTCGGTCTCGCCCATGCAGCCGGAGCTGATTTGACTGATGAGTTCGATAAGGGCGGCTTTCATGACGGGATCCTGCGACCTTGGGTTGTTCGGGGCCGCGAAGGATAGCGCAAATGCCGGCGCGGGTTCAAAACCCGCGCCGCGCCCCTCAGGCGTCGAGTCGTTGCAACTGGTTCACGGTGTCGGTCGCGCCCATGGTCCGCGCCGCCGCCAGGGCAGTGACACCGTTGGCGTCCCTGGCCTGAGGATCGGCACCCTGGCTGAGCAGGTACTCGACAATGCTGGTGCGGTTGAACATCGCAGCCATCATCAAGGCCGTGCGACCGTCCGCCGAAGCGCCCTCGACCTGAGCGCCGCTTTCGATCAACAGCTTGACCATCGGCAGGTCGCCCTTGAAGGCGGCTCCGGCAATCGGACTCTGGCCGTTGTCGTTGCGGATTTCCGGATCGGCCTGATGCTCGAGCAATACCCGCACGGCATCGATGTGCCCGTGATAACTGGCAAGCATCAACAGGGTATCGCCTTTGTGATTGCGCAAGTTCGCCGGTAGGCCTTTGCTCAGCAACGCCGCCAGCAATGGCGCATCACCTTTGCGTGCCACGTCGAATACCTGTTCGGCAAACTCGGCGGCTTCCTCTTCGGTCATTTGTCGGGCTTGATCGGACATGTTGGACTCCCTGTGGCTAAACGAGAACTAGAAAATCTAGGTCGTTAGTTTCCCGAGCAGAAGTTTCCTTGTCATGCCTTATTTTTCAAGCGTTTCCATAGTCACGATCAATAACGGGGCTTGTTAGCATGAATAGCCCCATCTATCCACTACCTGCCCCGCCGCGAAAAATAACCTCGCCTCGCGCAATACCGCCCATGAAGGTTTTGAAAAGCTTTGCATTCTGGGCAACCGTCAGTCTCGACGGCCAAAGGGCAAAATGCAGGATGCACGGTGGCTATTCTTGCAATTTGCACGACTGCTCGAAGTTAAAAAAATATAACAAATTGATTTATATATATTTTTTTAAAAAAGCATACTGGCACAATCACTGCACCTATCAGTCCATGCCTAGCCATTCATGAACTGATGGAGCTGATCGACATGAACCTCATCCAGGAAAAATTCTCCTCTGTGTTCTCCAACTACGAAGTGACCACCCAATCGCGTCCTGACGGCGGTGTGTTGCTGACCCTACGTGACAGCGATGGCAAGCAGGTCCGGCGTTCAATTTCCTACGCCCAGTTACATACCGCCGAACAACTGACCTGGGTGATCAGTGCAATTCGTCGTGACCTGGCTGGCGAGGCCAGCGAGTTGCCGT
The DNA here is from genome assembly GCF_900109755.1 of Pseudomonas agarici. Taxonomy (GTDB): domain Bacteria; phylum Pseudomonadota; class Gammaproteobacteria; order Pseudomonadales; family Pseudomonadaceae; genus Aquipseudomonas; species Aquipseudomonas agarici. The sequence continues at coordinate 172,453 of NZ_FOAR01000008.1, forward strand.
CGATTTCGCTGTTGCAGAGCCAGAACCGCTTTGCCCTGCCGACCTATTATTGAGTCAACGGCAGACCTTCGGCCACGGGTTGCAAGCAGGGGTGGAAGCCGCCGCTTCGCCTAGCCGCCCGTGGCCCACCACATCCCTGTACCCCGCGCTATAACCCCCTACACCAAGCCGCGGCTAACGGCTTCGCCGACCGCATGCGCGCGGTTGCTCACTCCGAGCTTGTGATAAATGTTGCGTAAGTGATGCTTCACCGTGGCTTGCGACACCTCGCGGATCACGCTGATTTCCCATACCGTCTTTCCCGCCCTCGCCCACCTGAGCACTTCCAGTTCCTTTTCGCTCAGGGCCTTGGCTTTGGCGAGACGGTTTCTCCTGGGCTTGCTCAAACCCGGCAGCAACACCACTTGGACAACATCCTGTTTAAGTGGCTCGCGCAAATCCACCATGTCGACCGCTCGGAGCCTGACCGTATGCCCGATAACGGCATCCAGCCTCTTGGGAATGCTCATGTCTGTTTCTCCCTGTGAATTTCAATAAATCGCACGACCGTCGCCAGGTTTTTCTGGCAACAAATGCGCAACTATCAAAAACAGAGAGTTACACAGAAGCAGCATTTAACAACCAACTGCACACACAAACAGGGATGCCCGACATTTCAATAGGCAACATCCTACAACTTAAAACATGCGACTCCGACTCAAGCTTTAATCGCTCCTGCCGGTCATCACATGTTTAATGTCGCTTGGATTCACTCGTCAAGACGCGGAAAGTGGCTAGCGATATCTTCGCCGGTGAAACTGGCCACTCGCCCCTCAGGCCGATCAAACAGACAAATAACTACGCAGCGCGGGTGCTCCCCCATGTCGAACCAGTGACGCGTGCCAGCCGGCAGCGAAACCAGATCATTGCGCTCGCACAGCACGGCATAGACATAGTCACCCATGTGCAGGCTGAGCAGGCCGCGACCGGCGACGAAGAAACGTATTTCGTTGGCCGCGTGATGTTGTTCGGCGAAGCCTGCCGCGCACCACTCGGCTTGCCGAGGATGGCCGTTGTCGAGGCTGATGACCTCGACAGTCGCGCCACCGTGCTCACTCATCAGTTGATCGATCTGCAACTGATAAGCGCCAATCACTTCCTCCCGACTGGCTCCGGCGCGAATCGGCGTCGCAGCGGGTCGGCGTTCGAAACGAACACCGTGTTCCGCCAGGGTCGAGGCAATGTCGTCGACGTGGGTCAAGACCTTGTTGGCAAGTTCCGGGGTGGCAACAGGGTAAACGGACAGACTGCTCATTAGGCTCTCTTTCCTTGGGTCGGGCTCAGGGCCGTTCCTCTTGCATGCGGGTGGCAATAATCATCGCGGCCGCCAGGGCCGCCAGGCTGGCAATACTGAATGTCAGGGTCGGCCCCAGGGCCTTCCAACTGTAGCCGGCGTACAAAGCACCTACGGCTCCGCCAATGCCGGACAAGGCCGCATATAAAGCCTGACCCTGTCCTTGCTGGCGCGCACCGAAGCTGCGTTGCACAAAATGGATGGCCGCAGCGTGAAAGCTGCCGAAAGTGGCGGCGTGCAACAGTTGGGCGAACAACAGCACCCACAGATGCTCGGCGAACGAGCCCAACAACAACCAGCGCAAGGCTGCCAGGAGAAAACTGGCCAACAGCACCTGGCGCACGGAGAAATGCACGAGGATCCGGCTCATGGCCAGGAACATCAGGACTTCCGCGACCACGCCCAAAGCCCAGAGCAGACCGATCAGGCCACGGCCATAGCCGAGATCCTCAAGGTGCAGGGTCAGGAAGGTGTAATAAGGACCGTAGCTCATCTGCATCAGCGCGACACAGCCATAGAAGGCCAGCACCCCAGAGCTGCGAAGTTGCTTGAGAAATCCCTCGCCCGCAGGACGGTTGGCCTGGCTCACCGGCTGGGCATTGGGCACCCAGACGCTGCTCAGGACGATACCGCTCATGATCACCACAATGACCACCGGATAGATATCCAGGCTCAGCCATTCGAACAGTCGCCCCAACGCCACCACGGTGAGGATGAAACCGATCGAGCCCCACAGGCGGATCTGGCTGTAACGCGCGGGCTGGCTCTGCAAGTGCGCCAGGGTGATGACTTCGAACTGCGGCAGCACCGCATGCCAGAAGAACGCGTGAAGGGCCATCACCAGCGCCAGCCAGGCGTAGCTTTTGTCAAAGAAAATCAGGGAAAACGCCAGCAGTGTGCAGACCGCGCCAAAACGCACGATCGCCAGGCGCTGGCCAGTGAAGTCACCCAGCCAGCCCCAGATATTCGGCGCCACGCAGCGCATCAGCATGGGAACGGCTACCAGTTCGCCAATCCGCGCCGGAGCAAAGCCCAGGTGGTGAAAGTACAGTGCCAGAAACGGTGCCGTCGCCCCTAGCAGGGCAAAGTAGAACAGATAGAAACCGGACAGCCGCCAGTAAGGGAGCGGTGCTGCGGACATTACAACTGGCCCAGTACCGGGGTGCTCACGCGCACATCCGCATTTTGCCCGCGATGACGCAACAGGTGATCCATCAGGACAATGGCCATCATCGCCTCGGCAATCGGCGTGGCACGGATGCCGACGCACGGGTCATGGCGTCCCTTGGTGATCACATCCACCGGATTGCCATGGATATCGATGGAGCGACCCGACGTGGTGATACTCGACGTCGGCTTGAGCGCCAAGTGCGCGACAATCGGCTGGCCGGAGGAAATGCCGCCAAGAATGCCGCCGGCGTTGTTGCTGAGAAAACCTTGCGGGGTCATTTCGTCGCGATGTTCCGTACCACGCTGGGCCACACAGGCGAACCCGGCGCCGATTTCCACGCCCTTGACCGCGTTGATGCTCATCAGCGCATGCGCAAGCTCGGCATCCAGGCGATCGAAGATCGGCTCGCCAAGGCCCGGCATCACGCCTTCGGCGACCACGGTGATTTTCGCGCCGACCGAATCCTGGTCGCGGCGCAACTGGTCCATATAAGCTTCCAACTCAGGCACCTTGTCCGGATCCGCGCTGAAAAAGGCGTTCCGCTCCACCGAGTCCCAGCTCTTGAACGGGATTTCGATAGGGCCTAGCTGGCTCATATAGCCGCGAATGACAATGCCCCGGCTCGCCAGGAATTTCTTCGCAATGGCACCGGCGGCAACGCGCATTGCAGTTTCCCGGGCCGAGCTGCGGCCACCACCCCGATAGTCGCGTTCACCGTATTTGTGGTGGTAGCTATAGTCGGCATGGGCGGGACGGAACAGGTCCTTGATCGCCGAGTAGTCCTTGGACTTCTGGTCGGTATTGCGGATCAACAGGCCGATGGGGCAACCGGTGGTGCGACCTTCGAAGACCCCCGAAAGAATCTCCACTTCATCGGCTTCCTGACGCTGGGTGGTGTGCCGACTAGTGCCGGGCTTGCGGCGGTCGAGGTCGCGTTGCAGGTCCTCTGGCGACAGCTCCAGGCCCGGCGGGCAGCCATCGACAATGGCGACCAACGCCGGGCCATGGCTTTCGCCAGCGGTGGTGACAGTGAACAGCTTGCCGTAGGTATTGCCGGACATGCAGGGGCTCCGCGAATCAGATCTAGAGATAACCGAGCGGCCCAGTATACGCAGGCTGTCCAAGTAGTTCATCCTCGAACCTTAGCGCCAGGCGCGAGTCCAACCGACACCTTGTTCATAATGGCGTGATGATGCTACGTATTTTGCTCCTTACCTTGACCTTGTTCAGCGGTTTCACCCAAGCGGGCGTGGTGCTGCAACGACCGATCAGCCTGAACATCGGTAGCGGCGAGCTGTTCGGCTCGCTGTTGCTGCCAAAATCGGCCACGCCGGTACCGGTGGTGCTGATCATAGCCGGCTCCGGCCCCACCGACCGGGACGGCAACAACCCCGACGGCGCACGCAACGACAGTCTCAAGCGCCTGGCCTGGCTGCTGGCCAGGCACAATATCGCCAGCCTGCGCTATGATAAGCGCGGCGTGGCGGCGAGCCTGTCTGCCGAACCCGATGAACGCCATCTGAGTGTCGAAGGCTATGTCGCCGATGCCGTCGCCTGGGGCGAGAAACTCAAGGCCGACCCGAGCCTGGGGCCGCTCATCCTCCTGGGCCACAGCGAAGGCGCGTTGATCGCCACCCTCGCCGCGCCGAAGCTGGATGCCGTCGGGGTCATTTCCCTATCCGGCAGCGGTCGTCCGGTCGATCAGGTGGTCCGCCAGCAACTGGCCCATCAACTGCCGCCGGCGTTGCTGCTGCGTAGCAACGAGCTGCTCGACAGCCTCAAGGCCGGGCGGCTGGACAACGATATCCCACCGCCACTGGAGCCGATCTTCCGTCCCAGCGTCCAGCCCTACCTGATCAGCCTGTTCCGCCAGGACCCGGCGGCGGCCTTCGGTCGGTTAAAAATGCCAGCACTGATTATCCAAGGACGTCATGACATCCAAGTGAGTGTCGCCGACGCAGAAAACCTGAAGAAGGCCAAACCCAATGCACGGCTGGTGCTGGTTGAGGGCATGAATCATGTCCTGCGCATTGTGTCCAACGACATCCCGTCTCAATTGGCTTCCTATAACGACCCGCAACAGCCTCTGGCGGCCGCACTGGAAGGACCGATCAGCACCTTTATCGACGGGCTCACTCCCCATTGAGACGATTTTTCACTCCAGTCCTGACAGAAACGGCCGATAAGGCCCTTGCCGGTATCGATAGTGTGACCGGCAAGCTGGACACGGACAGGATCTCACCGAATGACTGATACCCAAGCGTCACCCGAAAGCAACGCCGAAGCCGTGGAATCCGCGCCGGTTGATCTGCCGTGGGCAGATGTGCAACCCGAGCATTTCAAGATGTTGCGTCTGGCGCCGCTGGCTACTGACCGGGCTACTGGCGGGCGACCGCTGCGATTTGTCCAATTCGGCTATGCCGAGCGCAACCACAAGGAACGCAGCCTGCTGCGCATGAGTATCCAGTTACCGGCGCAACGGGTGCGCAAGGAACAGAATCAGTTGGACATGTGGGTCGATCACACCACCAAACGCGTGCATTTCAGGCCCGAGAGTGGTTTACAGGTGGAACCGTGGAATCGTGGGATCGGTCGTTTCCTGGTGGCGCAGGGCGCCATCTGGGCGCAAAAAAAATGGTCGCATTACCGGGTCGATGGCGCAGCCTTGCAGAACAAGGACGCGCTGAGCGAGGACACCCGTCTGCGCCGCGATCACTTCTTGCGAGTCCAGGGTTTCGACGTGGTCTACGCCGACCCCCTGCACCTCAAGGGCAGTTACAAGGACCTGCAGGTTGGCGAACTGCTGGCCCAGTGGAACACCGAGAAGCTGCAATTCGTGGAAATTCTCGAGGCAGCGCAGATGTTGCAAAATGCCGAACAAAACCTGATGGAACAGGAGGTCAAGCTGCGCCAACAGGAAGAGCGCGTCGGCAAGTTCAAACGCGAAGACAGCGGGCTGCGCTTCACCATCACCTGCCTGGTGGCCTTTGCGATGTTCCAGGCCGGGCTATTGATCTGGATGGCCACACACCGCTAACAGAGGTGGCGCTCCTGCGTCGACTCAGACCCTGGAGGCGAACAACGCTTGATGTTCACGGCACTGTGGCGCCGTCAGCATGAACACTCCGTGCCCACCACGCTCGAAGTCCAGCCAGGCAAAATCCACTTCCGGGTACAGGGCCTCGACGTGGACCTGACTATTGCCCACCTCGACGATCAGCAAGCCTTTCTCGGTCAAGTGATCCGCCGCTTCGGCGAGCATCCGCCGCACCAGGTTCAAGCCATCTTCGCCGCAGGCCAGGCCCAACTCCGGCTCATGCTGGTACTCGTCCGGCATGTCGGCGAAATCCTCGGCATCGACATAGGGCGGGTTGGATACGATCAGGTCGAAGCGCTGTCCCGGCAAGCCGTCGAAACCATCGCCCTGGACCGTGAACACTCGCTCATCGAGACCATGACGCTCGATATTCTGGTTCGCCACTTCCAGCGCCGGGAAGGACACGTCGGCCAACAGCACTTGCGCCTGCTCGAACGTGTAGGCGCAGGCAATGCCGATGCAACCAGAACCTGTACACAGGTCGAGGATTCGCGCCGGCTCCGCGCCGAGCCAGGGAGCGAAGCGGCTTTCGATCAGTTCGCCGATCGGCGAGCGCGGGATCAGCACGCGCTCATCGACGATGAACGACAACCCGCAGAACCAGGCCTCGCCCAGCAGGTAAGCGGTCGGCACCCGATCTTCGATACGACGCTTGAGCAGATGCTGCAGATAGGTCAGCTCGTCCTCCTCCAGGTGGCAGTCGAGGTAGCTGTCGGCGATTTCCCAGGGCAAGTGCAGCGCGCCCAGCACCAATTGACGTGCCTCGTCCCACGCGTTGTCGGTGCCGTGACCGAAAAACAGATCCGCGCCATGAAAACGGCTGACAGCCCAACGAATGTGGTCACGCAGGGTACGCAGGCGGGAAGTGATCACGGGTAGACTCCTGAAAAAACAACGGGCAATTCTAACAGCCAAATAGACATCGGGTAAAAACAAGGCAAAAAGATATCATGGAGCGGCTTTGCGACCTCCGCCGTCGCCCCTCGACACGGCTACAAGCCAATAATCACACCGCCTGTGCCGGTAGCGATTCACATAAGCGCTCAGCCAGAGGACAATGCGACAAAAGCCCCACTCAAAGGAGCCCCAGAATGTCCGTTCCAAAAACGATGTTTCAACTCAGCGGTCGTGGTTATGCCGCAGCTAATCTGAACCATGCCAGCCTGTTGATCATCGATGCCCAGAAAGAATACCTCAGCGGCCCGCTCGCGCTGTCCGGCATGCAGGCGGCCGTCGGCAACATCAAGCAGTTGGTCGCCGCCGCCCGTGCGGCGGGTCGGCCAATCGTGCATATCCGCCACCTGGGCACAGTCGGTGGGTTGTTCGACCCACAGGGCGAACGTGGCGAGTTCATCCCCGGCCTCGAACCCCAGGGCGACGAAACCCTGATCGGCAAGCTGCTGCCCAGCGCCTTTCATGGCACAGGTCTGGAGAAACACCTGCAAGACCTCGGGTCGCTGGACCTGATCGTCTGCGGCTTCATGAGCCACTCCAGTGTCAGCACCACCGTGCGCGCCGCCAAGAACCTTGGCTTTCGCTGCACTCTGGTGGAAGACGCCTGTGCCACCCGCGACCTCTCCTACAAGGGCCAGATCATCAGTGCCGAGCAGGTCCAACACACTGAAATGGCGATCATGGCCGACAACTTCGCCACCCTGGCCCTGACCAAGGACTTGATCTGAGTTCGGGCAGGATGGGCCGTCGTTACGACCGCCCATCTGTTACAGGCGCCTAACCACCCGTCATTTTCCGATTTCCCAACCGCATCAGGAACAAGCCGACCATCTCCCGGTCGAAGGGCCGATACTCATAGAGGAAATCGGAATGAAGATATCCGATGGTTTTGACGCTCGCCGCCTGCGCCCCAAATGCCAGAGCACCTGGCGCTCGCGTTTAGGCGCCGGTTTCGCGGCGCTGTTGGCAACCTTCGGGGTGTTGCTGACCATGGCCGGTGCCGCCAGCCTGCTGGGACATGCACCGGCCATGGGCGACCTGAACGCCACCACCAGCGGCTCGGCGGTGATCCTGGTGGTGGGGTTACTGGTGCTGTATGGCGGTGTCTGGCTCTGGCGGCGCAGCCGACGCCGGACACAGCGTAACCAGGCGCTAAACCTGGCCCCGCACCTGATGAAGAAACACGATTGATAAATCCTCTCCCGGGAATCGGCCTGTGACTTGCGCCCTATGACTTAGGTAAACTGGCGACTCCTGCGGAGATTGACATGCAAGACGATGATTTTTCCCTGTTCAAAAGCGAAATCCGTGGTGTAAAGCCGCTCAAGCACGATCGTGCCGATACCGGCAAACCCAGGTCCGACCGCGCACAACTGGCCAAGCTACGCCAGGCGGCGACCGTGCGCAGCGAATCCACGACGGTGGATGGCCTGTCCGATCAGTTCGTCATCGATGTCGGCCCTGAAGACGAGCTGCACTGGTCCCGCGACGGTGTGCAGGACAGCCAGATGCGCAAGCTCAAGGCCGCCCAGATTCCCTTCGAAGGCAGCCTCGACCTGCACGGCATGAGCGTGGAAAAGGCCCGGGAAACCCTCTGGGCATTTCTTGGCGAAGCGACCCGGTTCGAAATCCGTTGCGTGCGAGTCACCCATGGCAAGGCCGTGCGTCTGGACGGCAAGCGCCCCATGATCAAGAGCCACGTCAACACCTGGTTGCGCCAGCATGCCCAGGTGCTCGGCTTCACCTCCTGCCAGCCGAAACACGGCGGCGCGGGCGCGGTGTATGTGATGCTCAAGCGCACCATGATGGAAGGCCGCGACGAATAATTGGACTATCATGAGTTTGCAGGCGGCTGTCAGCCGCCGTATCCTTATTCCTTTGCGCAGACTCCCACAGGTAGCTTCATGTCCCTGGAACAAAACTATACGGCGATTCTCGGCCAACTCGGCGAGGACGTCTCCCGCGAGGGCCTGCTGGACACGCCCAAGCGCGCGGCCAAAGCCATGCAGTATCTTTGCCGCGGTTACGAACAGACCCTGGAAGAAGTCACCAACGGTGCCTTGTTCAGTTCCGACAACAGCGAAATGGTGCTGGTCAAGGACATCGAGCTCTACTCGCTGTGCGAACACCACTTGCTACCGTTCATCGGCAAGGCCCATGTTGCCTATATCCCGAGTGGCAAGGTATTGGGCCTGTCGAAGGTCGCACGGATCGTCGACATGTATGCCCGGCGCCTGCAGATCCAGGAAAACCTCAGCCGCCAGATCGCCGATGCGGTCCAGCAGGTGACCGGCGCCCTGGGCGTGGCCGTGGTGATCGAAGCCCAGCACATGTGCATGATGATGCGTGGCGTGGAAAAACAGAACTCGTCGATGATCACTTCGGTGATGCTCGGTGAATTCCGCGAAAACGCCGCGACCCGTAGCGAGTTCCTGGCGCTGATCAAATAAGATGTGGCGACCTGAAAAAAACCGGCGCCCATCGCCGGTTTTTTTCGAGCGGGAAAAATCAGGTAAGCTGCGTACCCTCTTCTTCACCGCCCGCGAGGCTATACCGTGTTCGTCAAAGCACTCCGAGTCGGCCTCGGCCAGCTCATCATCTTCATCGACTTCCTCACCCGACCACGCAAGCAGCAGCGCACCGCCGCCGCCCAGGCCAAGGTCGATGCCGCCGCCCGCGACCTGACCCTGTATCAGTTCCACGCCTGTCCGTTCTGCGTAAAGACCCGCCGTACCCTGCGCCGCCTGAACCTGCCGGTGGCGCTGCGTGACGCGAAGAACGACGAACACCATCGACAGACGCTGCTCGAACAAGGCGGCAAGATCAAAGTGCCATGCCTGCGTATCGAAGAAAATGGCCAGACCACCTGGATGTACGAATCCCAGACGATCATCGCTTACCTGAATCAGCGGTTTGCCGCTGCCTGATGTCGGCACCAGTCAATTCGGACAGTTGTTGGTTTCATCGCGGCACTCGGTGTAGCTCTTCAACTGCGCCGCGCGCTGGTTGGTCAGCTCAGTCTTGCATTGCAGATTGAGCATTGGCCACAGCGAGCCGCCATCCGCCGGCCGGCCATTCCGGTACAGGCAGTCGGCATCGCGAAAAGCCAGCCATTTGCGTTGGGCATCCCTGAGTGCGTCCTTGGAAGCCTGGGTCTTCAGGTAGTCCATCTGCGTCTTGTAGTACTTGTTCAAATCGTCATCGACTTTCTTGAACTCCTTGCCCACACACTCATTCATCGACGCCTGGTTGGCAGCGCAATCCTCGGCTGTCTGCGCACCGGCGACCTGGCTCAACAAACCGAAAGCCAAAAAAGCTACGACTGGATATTTCATGGACGACACCCCCTTCAAGTGGATAGGAAACCAAGCTTTCGCTAGGACTTTGATGTTCGCAAAGGTGCCTGCGCCGGAAAAGACAAACCGCCCCTGAGGCCGCTTTAAGTATTTCCAGATTTGCCGGTCAACCCGACTAACAGAACTCGCCACACAGGCCACTAGCTTCCTTTGTAGGTCGAATAACTGTAAGGCGAGATCAACAGAGGGACGTGATAGTGGTCCTGTTCTGCGCTGATGCCAAAGCGCAGCACCACCACGTCGAGAAAGGCCGGCTCCGGTAGCGTCACGCCACAGGCCCGATAGTAGTCGCCAGCATGAAACTGCAACTGATAGACCCCGCAACGGTAGTCGCTCCCCTGCAGCAACGGCGCATCGCAGCGCCCGTCGTCGTTGGTTCGGGCACTGGCCACCCGTTTCAGTTGCGTGCCTTCGACCCGATACAGTTCGACCTTGATCGAACGGCCGGGGCAACCCTGTGCGGCATCCAAAACATGCGTAGTCAAACGTCCCATTGCTTCTGCGTGCCCGCCTGCCCTGCTGGCAGACCGGGCTTCGCGCCTCCCGGAATCAGTGGATAAAGGCGTGCCGCACGGCCGGGAAAGCTCTAAGAGGGCGGCGACGAAATGATTAAGACACCTTCAATAAAAATTGTACACAATAAATTTCGCACTTTATGGCGCATGTTCCGAACGTTGCTAACATTGACAGAAAGACCGTGGACTAAGGGTTTTTCGTTTATTAGTTGATCGATCAAGCCCATTTCTATCAAGCGACCAAACAGGTTTTTTTGGTAGACATGAAAAAACGTGGCTGACAAGGTGATCACAGAGTTGTATACAATAAAGCTTTCACTGTGACACCACGCAACCGTTACCACGGACAAGAAGGAAGACGGCAGTGAGCCCTGACTATCCACGCGACCTGATCGGTTACGGCGATAAGCCTCCTCACCCCCATTGGCCGGGAAATGCCCGTATCGCCTTATCTTTCGTGCTCAACTACGAAGAGGGCGGCGAGCGCAATATCCTGCACGGCGACAAGGAATCCGAATGTTTTCTCTCGGAGATGGTCGCGGCGCAGCCGCTGCAAGGCGAACGCAACATGAGCATGGAATCGCTCTATGAGTATGGCAGTCGCGCCGGCGTCTGGCGGATTCTCAAATTGTTCAGATCCTTCGACATCCCATTGACCATCTTTGCCGTGGCCATGGCCGCCCAGCGCCACCCAGACGTTATTCGCGCCATGGTCGAGGCCGGCCACGAAATCTGCAGCCACGGCTACCGCTGGATCGACTACCAGTACATCGACGAGGTGCAAGAGCGTGAGCATATGCTCGACGCCATCCGCATCCTCAGCGAAGTCAGCGGAGAGCGGCCGCTGGGCTGGTACACCGGTCGTACCGGGCCGAACACCCGCAGGCTGGTGATGGAGGAAGGCGGCTTCCTCTACGACTCGGACACCTACGACGATGACCTGCCCTACTGGGAACCGGACAACCCAACCGGTAAACCGCACCTGGTGATCCCGTACACACTGGACACCAACGACATGCGCTTCACCCAGGTACAGGGTTTCAACCAGGGCAACGATTTCTACCAGTACCTCAAGGACGCTTTCGATGTGCTCTACGCCGAAGGCGCCGAGGCGCCGAAAATGCTTTCCATCGGCCTGCACTGCCGGCTGACCGGGCGCCCGGCGCGCCTGGCCGCGCTGCAGCGTTTCATCGAATATGTGAAGGGCTTCGATCGGGTCTGGTTCAGTCGCCGGGTCGATATCGCCCGTCACTGGCATGCCACCCACCCGTACCAGGCGCCAATGAAATGAGTACTTTCCGGACCCTAAAGCCATCGACCCTGAGCCGCACGGCGTTTGTCGAAGCCTTTGCCGATATTTATGAACATTCGCCATGGGTCGCCGAACAGGCCTTCGACTTGGGCCAGGACAGCGGTATCGACCAGATCGACACTCTGCACCAGCGCATGAGCGACATCCTGTTAAACGCCGATCATGCCAGCCAGTTGGCATTGATCAACGCCCACCCGGACCTGGCGGGTAAAGCCGCCGTCCAGGGCCAACTCAGCGCGGCCAGCGCCCATGAGCAAGCCGGTGCCGGTATCCAGCACTGCACGGCCGAAGAATTCCAGCGTTTCACCGAGCTGAACCAGGCCTATAAGGCCAAATTCAAGTTCCCCTTCATCATGGCGGTAACAGGCAGTAATCGGCAGCAGATTCTCGCCGCGTTCGAAACACGTCTCCACAACCCGCAGGACACGGAGTTCAACTGCGCGCTGGCGCAGATCAACAAGATTGCCCTGTTTCGGTTACTGGCTCTATAGGGACCTTGGCCCGAAAGTGCGCAGGGGCCTGTGGTATTCCCAGCCACCTATTCTTCAAAGGCAGACATGAACAATGAAAACTTATGCCGTACCTTTCGAGAAATTCCTCAACCTGGCCGATGCCCGCCTGGGCACCCAAATCGTTTCCGTCACCGATGACTGGTTCGCCGACGCCAACCGCCTGTTCCAGCCGACCCCGGCGGTATGGAAAGAGGGTGTGTTCGATGACAACGGCAAGTGGATGGACGGCTGGGAATCGCGTCGCAAGCGCTTCGAAGGCCACGACAGCGCGGTGATCCGCCTGGGCGTGCCCGGCTCGATCAAGGGCGTGGATATCGACACCTCATTCTTCACCGGCAACTACCCGCCATCGGCCTCGCTGGAAGCCTGCTTCCTGAGCCACGGCGAACCCGATGAAAACACCCAGTGGGTCGAAGTGCTCGGTGCCGTCGAATTGCAAGGCAACAGCCACCACTATCACGCTATCAGCCACGATCAGGCCTTCAGCCATCTGCGCTTCAACATCTATCCGGACGGTGGCGTGGCTCGCCTGCGAGTCCACGGTATCCCCTATCGCGACTGGTCGGCCACAGACGACCACGAACAGATCGACCTGGCCGCCGCCCTCAACGGGGGACGCGCGCTGGCCTGCTCCGACGAACATTTCGGACGCATGAACAATATCCTCAATCCAGGCCGTGGCATCAACATGGGCGACGGCTGGGAAACCGCTCGTCGTCGTACCCCGGGCAATGACTGGGTAATCGTCGCCCTGGGTCATCCGGGCGAGATCGAGAAGATCATCGTCGACACCTTACACTTCAAAGGCAACTACCCCGACAGCTGCTCGATTCAGGCGGCCTTCGTCAAGGGCGGCACCGACAGCCAGATCGAGACCCAGAGCCTGTTCTGGCGCGAACTGCTGCCAAGCCAGAAGCTGGAAATGCACGCCGAACACAGCTTTGTCGAGCAGATCAAGGCCCTGGGACCGATCACCCATATCCGCCTGAACGTGTTCCCCGATGGCGGCGTGAGCCGTCTGCGGGTATTCGGTAAAGTCGCCAAATAAGCGCAGCGCCCTGCAGCGAGGGAGCTTGCTCCTCGCCACCACAGCAGAACAAATCACACCGCATTCGAATAAGAAGACAGCCATGCGCACACTGACGATCGAATCCCTGACCAAAGAAGCCTTCGCTCCTTTCGGTGACGTGATCGAAACCGACGGCAGCGATCACTTCCTGATCAACAACGGTTCGACCCAGCGCTTTCATCGTCTGGCCACGGTCGACACGGCAATCCCTGGCGACAAGGCGATCATCAGCATTTTCCGCGCAGACGCACTCGACATGCCACTGACCCTACGCATGCTTGAACGCCATCCGCTGGGCAGCCAGGCGTTTATTCCGCTGCTCGGCAACGCCTTTTTGATCGTGGTCGCACCCCTTGGCGATACACCAGTATCAAGTCTGGTCCGCGCCTTCGTCAGCAATGGCAGGCAGGGCATCAATTACCATCGCGGGGTCTGGCACCACCCGGTATTGGCAATCGCAAAGCGCGACGACTTCCTGGTGGTTGATCGCAGTGGCAGTGGCAACAACTGTGATGAGCATTTCTTCAAAGAGGATCAATACCTGATCCTTCCTTCACTCATAAGAGAAGGCTTGATCACTCCCGAAAAAGAGTGACGAGCAAGAGGTACGAGCCGTGGAAGCACATTTGATGGAATGGCTGAATCTGAGCGTGCGCTGGGTTCACATGATCACCGGCGTCGCCTGGATCGGTGCGTCATTCTATTTCGTCTGGCTGGAGAACCACCTCAATCGGGTCAACCCCAGGGACGGTCTGGCCGGCGACCTCTGGGCCATCCACGGCGGCGGCATCTACCACCTGGAAAAATACCGGTTGGCCCCGCCGACCATGCCGGACAACCTGCACTGGTTCAAATGGGAAGCCTATTTCACCTGGATGTCCGGGATCGCGTTGCTCTGTGTGGTGTTCTACTCCAACCCCCTACTCTATCTCGTGGCCCCGGGTAGCGGCCTGAGTGGTCCGGCCGGCGTCGCCATCGGCATCGGCGCGCTGATCGTCGGCTGGTTCGTCTACGACTGCCTCTGCGACTCGGCCTTGGGCAAGCGTCCGGCCCTGCTTGGCTTCATCCTGTTTGTCCTGCTGATCGCCTCGGCTTACGGTTTCAGCAAGGTGTTCAGCGGACGTGGGGCCTACCTGCACGTTGGCGCAATCATCGGCACCCTCATGGTCGGCAACGTCTTTGCCATTATCATGCCGGCGCAACGCGCCCTGGTGGCGGCGATCGCCGAGAACCGTGCGCCCGACCCGACATTGCCGGCCAAAGGCCTGTTGCGCTCACGACACAACAACTATTTCACCTTGCCGGTGCTGTTCATCATGATCAGCAACCATTTCCCAAGCACCTACGGCAGCCAGTACAACTGGCTGATTCTGGCCGGGATCGCGCTGTTGGCGGTGTTGGTGCGGCATCACTTCAACTGCCGTCACGACAGCCATAAGTTTGCCTGGACCTTGCCGGTCGCGGCGCTGGGCATGATCTGCCTGGCCTATGTCACCGCACCCGCATCGAGCCCGAGCGCACCGCCAGCGGCCAGGGCGGCGGCGAAGATCGACTACCAGCCGTTGCCGGAAACCGCCCTGGACGGTGGGCTCAAGCCGGCGCCAACCATTGAGCCGGCCACGCCCGCAGTGCCGACATCGGCGAACAACGCCTCCGGCGATATTGCTTTCGACAAGGTCCACAGCGTGATCCAAGAACGTTGCGCGGTGTGCCATTCGGCCAAGCCCAGCAGCCCGTTGTTCAGCACCGCCCCGGCTGGCGTGATGCTCGACACCGCACAACAGATCCAGCAATTGGCTCCTCGGATCCAAGCCCAGGCCGTCACGAGCCAGATCATGCCCCTGGGCAATATCACCCAGATGACCCAGCAGGAACGTGAGCTGATTGGCGCCTGGATCAACCAGGGAGCGCGTACCCACTGAGCCGGAGCAGGTGGCGAGCTTTTTGTGCTCGACTGCCCGACGCCCCCCCCATCGGCGCTACCCGGACAAGCTGATAATCAGCCGCGAGCCATGCGCCAGAGCTTGCCGGTCAGCGAAACCAGCGCCATAACCAGCGCTCCGGCGACAATCCCCACCACCGCATTGAGCAGCGTCGGCACCACCGCCGCAAAGCCGCCGGTAGCCGTGGCCACACCTTCGATCCAGTGATGCAACGCCGGCACGCCATGGGTGAGAATCCCCCCACCGACCAGGAACATCGCCGCCGTGCCGATCACCGACAAACTCTTCATCAAGTACGGCGCGGCACTCAGCACGCCACGCCCGAAACGGCGTTGCAAACCGGCCCAAGCGCCGTCACCGGCCCGACGACTCAGGTACAGGCCGCCGTCGTCGAGCTTGACGATACCGCCCACCAGGCCATACACCCCGACCGTCATCACCAGGGCAATGCCCGACAAAACCACCACCTGTTGTAACAACGGTGCATCGGCCACCGTGCCCAGGGTAATGGCGATGACCTCCGCCGAGAGAATGAAGTCGGTACGCACCGCCCCCTTGATCTTGTCCCGCTCGAATGCCACCAGGTCGCTCGCCGGATCGCTCATCGCCTGTACCCATTGGGCATGCCCGGCCTGGTCCTCGGCCTGGCTGTGGAGGAGTTTATGCGCGAGCTTTTCAAAGCCTTCGAAACACAGGTAGGCGCCGCCCAACATCAACAGCGGCGTCACCAGCCAGGGCACCAGCGCGCTGATCGCCAGTGCCGCCGGAACCAGGATCAGCTTGTTGCGAAACGACCCCTTGGCCACCGCCCAGACCACCGGCAGCTCACGCTCGGCGCGCACCCCGGAGACCTGCTGGGCGTTGAGGGCCAGGTCGTCGCCCAGAACACCGGCGGTTTTCTTGGCCGCCAGCTTGGTCATCAGTGCGACGTCATCCAGGACCGCCGCGATATCGTCGATCAAGACCAGTAAACTGCTTCCTGCCATGGTGCATTCCTCAGGAAAGTTGCGTTGCACAGTGTGCCGCCGGGCGTCCCGCAGGGCAATCTTGAGACTCGCGCAAGCCCGGTGCTACCATGCCCGACCGCCCGCACAGGCAAGGAACATCGCGCTTTATGAGCACCATCCGCGAACGCAACAAAGAACTGATTCTGCGCGCAGCCAGTGAAGAGTTCGCCGACAAGGGTTTCGCTGCCACCAAAACCAGCGACATCGCGGCCAGGGCCGGCCTGCCCAAGCCCAATGTCTATTACTACTTCAAGTCCAAGAACAACCTCTACCGAGAGGTACTGGAAAGCATTATCGAGCCGATCCTGCAGGCGTCAACGCCGTTCAACCCCGAAGGCGTGCCCAACGAAGTGCTGGCCGGTTATATCCGCTCGAAAATCCGCATCTCCCGTGACCTGCCGGCGGCCTCCAAGGTTTTCGCCAGCGAAATCATGCACGGCGCGCCGCACCTGAGCGGCGAGCAAGTGGAACAGCTCAATGCCCAGGCCCGACACAATATCGAGTGCATCCGGAGCTGGATCGACCAGGGACAGATCGCCGCCATCGACCCTCATCACCTGATGTTCACCATCTGGGCCGCGACCCAGACCTATGCCGACTTCGATTGGCAGATCTCCGCGATCACCGGCAAGGCCAAGCTCGACGACAGCGATTATGAAGCGGCGGCGCAGACCATCGTGCGACTGGTGCTCAAGGGCTGCGAGCCCGACCGGTAAACCGCCCCTCCCCGGCATTCGCCACGGGCCACCGCCTCCTGGCTCGAACTGCAGCGCGGACGTTGCCCCAGCCCGGCTTGCGCATTGATCGCTATTGCCCCACGCTGCCCACATTTACCGTTTGGGCAGCACCTCATGAACAGCAACAACGACTGGCGCCAACGGCTCTATGTCATGGTTTTCCAAACCGATACCGTCGCCGGCAGACGTTTCGACAAGATCCTCCTGCTGATCATCCTCGCCAGCCTGGTGGTGGTGATCCTCGACAGTATCGAGAGCGTCCATCAGAACTTCGCCGACGCCCTGGCGTACATCGAGTGGGGTTTCACGTTGATCTTCGCGATCGAATACCTGGCGCGCCTCTATTGCTCGCCACGCCCCTTGCGCTACGCTTTCAGCTTCTACGGACTGGTGGACCTGCTGGCGATAGTCCCCGGCATCCTGGCGATTTACTACAGCGATGCGCAGTACCTCCTGATCATCCGCATTATCCGTATGCTACGGATCTTCCGGGTACTTAAGCTCGGCCCGTACCTGAAACAGGCCCATTACCTGCTCGCGGCCCTGCGCGGCAGCAAACAGAAGATCCTGGTGTTCCTGCTCGGTGTCTGCACCCTGGTGACCGTATTCGGCACCCTGATGTACGTGATCGAAGGCCCGGAGCATGGCTTCACCAGCATTCCGAAAAGCATCTATTGGGCTATCGTCACCCTGACCACGGTGGGCTACGGCGACATAGTGCCCAAGACCACGCTCGGCCAGGTGATCTCGGCCCTGGTGATGATCACTGGCTACTCGATCATCGCCGTACCCACCGGAATTTTCACCGCCGAACTGGCCAGTACCTTGCGCGGTGAACAACTCCAACACGATTGCCCGGTATGCAAGAAGAACAGCCACGAACCCGAAGCCTCTTTCTGCTCCCGGTGTGGCAATGCACTTTTTCGGAAATTGGAATAAGCACAGTACTTTTTAATCTTTAAGCGACTATGCCACCGCCGTTATAGTCGCTGGCAAATTGCCTTTCTCTACTCGAACAAGGAATGCGCGGTGAAAACACTTTTTGGCGCCTCACTCCTGGCCGTTGGCCTGGCATTCGCCAGCGTGGTCCAGGCCGCTCCGACTCTGCTGAACGTGTCTTATGACGTCATGCGCGACTTTTACAAGGACTATAACGCCGCCTTCCAGAAACACTGGCAGGCCGAGCACCACGAAAACATCACTGTGCAGATGTCCTTCGGTGGCTCCAGCAAACAAGCGCGTTCGGTTATCGACGGCCTGCCGGCGGACGTGATTACGATGAACATGGCCACTGACATCAATGCGCTGGTGGACAATGGCAAGCTGGTGCCGGAGAACTGGGCCAGCCGCCTGCCGAACAACAGCGCGCCCTTCACCTCGGCGACCGTGTTTATCGTGCGCAAGGGCAACCCCAAGGCTCTGAAGGACTGGCCGGATCTGCTCAAGGACGGCGTGCAAGTTATCGTGCCGAACCCGAAGACCTCGGGTAATGGCCGCTACACCTACTTGTCGGCCTGGGGTTATGTGCTGAAGAACGGTGGTGATGAAAACCAGGCCAAGGACTTTGTCGCCAGGCTGTTCAAACAGGCACCGGTGCTCGATACCGGTGGCCGCGCCGCCACCACGACCTTCATGACCAACCAGATCGGCGACGTGCTGGTAACCTTCGAGAACGAAGCGGAAATGATTGCCCGAGAGTTCGGTCGCGACCAGTTCGAAGTGATCTACCCAAGCGTCTCTGCCGAGGCCGAGCCACCAGTGAGCGTGGTCGACAAGATGGTCGACAAGAAAGGCAGCCGCATAGCGGCAGAAGAATACCTGAAGTACTTATGGTCGCCAGAAGGCCAGGAAATCGCCGCCAACAACTACCTGCGCCCGCGTGATCCGGCGGTGCAGGCCAAGTTCACCGATCGGTTCCCGAAAGTCGACTTCCTCTCGGTGGAGAAGACCTTCGGCGACTGGCGAGCGGTGCAGAAGATCCACTTCAACGACGGCGGTGTGTTCGACCAGATCTACACCGGCCGATAACCCTCAAGCTTCGCGGGCAAGCCTGTCACGAAATCCCAGCTCAACAACGCGGGAGCAGGCTTGCCTGGGGCGGCATTCCAACCCGGACAATCCCATCTACATCGGCGGTTTGATCCCGTTCTCCCCCGCCGAAATCCCCACCGCTGTCAGCTTGCCGTCCGCGCCCTGCTGAGCGAACAACACCACCTTCACGCCTGGCTTGAGCAGGCTGCGATCTCCCGGCACCAGGTTGACGATCGGCACGCCCTCGGGCACCACCACCTTTTTCTCGCCGCCCTTGTAGTTTACGGTCAGGGTCCGACCCTCGGCGACTTTCAACTCACCCACGCGGCCATTGGTCATGGTGCTGCCCTGCGCCAGGTCGAACGGTCGATGACCATCTCCCGTACCGGCCATCTCCGGCGGGAAGACATGCACCTCCATCGATGTCAGCGTGCCATCCGGACCGGGCATCGCTGCCGTGCCGATATAACTGCCGGGCTTGATATCCGTGATTTTCGCCAGGGTCACGCCGCGCACCTGAGTGTCCTCGGTCAGGCCGACCGTGACATCCTCGTTGGCGAGGGTATGCACTTTCAGTGCATCCGCCTCGACCGCGGTGATCTCACCGCGTACCGCGACCCTCTGGGCCGGGGCATCGGCGGCCCGCGCCACACCGACAGACATCAATACCGCGCAGCTCAGCGCCGAAGCCCACGCACTACGGCGGGCCGATTTACCGAAAATCGATTTCATGGGAATTCAGGTTCCTTGAGTAGAGATATCGATGGATGCAAACTCACCAAGACTGTTATAGCGCTAATCAGCGGGCTCGAGGATGAAATATCAGTATCTCGCTAGTCCTGAAATAGATTTACACCTGCTTCACGACAACGTCCGATGCACGACATCTGGCATTTTGTATCTCAAAGACTGACGCGGACGCTCACGATTGTAGATCGATATCAGGCCGTGCCAGTGCCTGGGACATTAAAACGCCAATTGACGAGATGTTCAGCGAGCGCAAAAAAAAATGGCGACCCATCGAGGTCGCCGTTTTCACTTACTGCCCAAACTGTTTGCTCAGCCCTGGTGGCACACCGTGAATATCGGTCTCCTCCCACGGCCCATTGGGGCTGATGGCGCGACTCCAGCCGTTGTTCCAGCGATAGTAGGTGCGCTGGCGATAGAAGGTGTTGGGCTGGCTGTCGAGCACATAGACGCCCATTTGCCCGTCCCAATGACTGCCACCACCCGGTGGCGGGGCGAAGGTCGCGGAGGTGCTCGGACGCGGCTTGGCCGGCGGGATCGGTTTCCCCGGCGTGGCCGGCGGGTAGGGTTGAGTACTCGGGCCGGAAGGCGGGATGGTCGGGCCGGAGGGCGGCGGCTGATGAACCGCACAAGCGCTCAACCCCAGGACCAGCGTTAACAGGGAGAGGCGAGCGATGGCGGTCATGGCGGATTCTCTATTTGTCCGGGCTGTCGATGGTCAGGTTCTGTTGCGCGGCGGTGCTGCTGGCCAACGGCTGGCTGCGCCCGATCCACTCGCCTGCCGTCGGCTGGCCGGCGCGGGAAACCCGTGCAACCAGTTGGACTTCAGGAAAGTTGGACAGTTTCAATTGCGGCATCATCGCGTCCACATCCCCCAACTCGACCGTGGCCGGCAGATCGGCTACCGTCAGCCGTTTGGCCGCCAGCGGCGCCGGTGGCCCCTGGGTGGCACGGGCAAAGATAAAGACGCTGTCGCTCGGTCGCACCTTGGCTTTCAGGTCGGCGGCCAGCTCGACCCGAACCTTGAGCACGGCGGTTTGGGCAACCGCCGCTTTGTCGACCTTGCCACCAGATTGCAGCAACTTCTCGCTGGCGCGGTCGATACCGCCCTGCATGGCGGCGCGGGATGGGTCCTGCGCCGGCAACTGGGCCAACAGGCGTGTCCAGTAGTCGATGGCTTCCTGGTAACGCTGACCTTCGAAGGCGGCGATGCCAAGCAGACCCAGGCTGGTGGCCTCGTTCGGATCGGCCTTGAGGGCTTCATCGGTCAGTGCCTGTACGGACGGCGACCACTGCTTACCCTCGGCGAAGTACCGCGCCTGGGCCCACTGCCCGAGCAGTTCCGGCTGACGGCCAGCCAACTGGACCGTGCGTTCGAAGAGCTTTGCCGCCTCTGCCGCACGCTCCTGGGCCATATAGGCACGCCCAAGGAAATACAGGCTTTCGGCGGAATCCGGCTGAGCTGCCACCGCCCGTTCGAGGCGCGAAGTCATCTCAGCCATGGACTGCGGTGCCTGGGCGAATTCACGGGCCAATTCGACCTTGTCGCTGGCGCCATAATGCAGGTACAACCCTAACCCAAGCACCGGCACCAACACCGCCGCCAGCAACGGAAGCGGCTTGCCCAGCCGCGATACCCGCGCCGGAGCCACGCCCTCGGTATCGGCCAGCAATTCGCGAACGGCTTCGGCATGGCCACTGTCCATCTGCTGCGCCGTCAGCACACCTTCTGCCTGCTGAGCCTGCAGCTCAGTCACGCGCTCCTGGTAAAGCGCCACGTTCAGCGCGGTTCGATCCTCTTCCCGCTGGGCGCGGCGATCACGCAGTATCGGGATCAGCAGAAAACTCAGGGCGATCAGTAACAACAGACCTGTAGCAAGCCAGAAATCAATCATTCGTGGTTTTTATCCAGCAAGTGGTCGAGGCGCTCACGCTCCTCGGCGGAAAGCGTATCCGGGGCTTCGTTGCGCCGGGCGCGGCGGCGGCGGACGATCACCGCAATCACGACCAGGCCACCCAGCAACAACCCTGCGGGGCCGAACCAGAGCAACGCGGTCTTGCCCGTCAGGGCCGGCTTATAACGAACGAAATCGCCATAACGATCGACCATGAAGTCGATGATCTGTTGATTGTCCTTGCCCTCGCCGAGCATGCGAAAAATCTCCCGGCGCAGGTCGGCGGCAATCGGAGCGTTGGAGTCGGCGATGTCCTGGTTCTGGCACTTGGGGCAGCGCAGTTCCTTGGTCAGATCACGGAAACGCTCACGTTCAGCCTCATTAGCGAACTCATAGGTATCAATAGCAGCATGGGCGATGCCGGTCAGGGTCAGGCCCAGGGCAACGGCGGCTAACCAACGCTTCATGGCCGGGCCTCGTCCGCCAGCGACCGGTAGACCGCCGCCAGTTGCTCGCGCCAGACCACTTCGTCGATCACCCCGACATACTTGTAGCGAATCACGCCCTTGGCATCGATAAAGAAGGTTTCCGGCGCGCCATACACGCCCAGGTCCAGACCCAGACTGCCTTGTTCGTCACGGATATCCAGTTGGTAGGGGTTGTGGAAATCCTTCAGCCACTTCAGCGCCTCGGCGTTGTCATCCTTGTAGTTCACCCCATAGATCTGTACGCCCTGCTGGGCGAGCTGGTTCAGTACCGGGTGCTCGACCCGGCAGGAAATGCACCAAGTTCCCCAGATGTTGACCAGCGCCGGCTTGCCGTGCAGGTCGAGCTGGGTCAGGGTCTTGTCGCCCTGCACATTGGGCAGGGAAAACGCCGGGAACGGCTTGCCAATCATGGCCGAGGGCAACTCGGCCGGATCCAGGAACAACCCCCGATACAGAAACACCGCCATCACCAGAAACAGCGCCAGCGGCAATATCATGACCCAACGCTTCATGCAGTCACTCCACTCATGCCCAGTGCTTCACGTACACGGCTCTTGACCTTGACCCGATAACGCCGATCCAACGCCGCCAGCAAACCGCCAAAACCGGTCAGCAGGCCGCCGAACCAGATCCAGCGAACGAACGGTTTGACATGCACTCGTACCGCCCAGGCACCATCGCCCAACGGCTCGCCGAGAGCGACATAGAGGTCACGGGTGAAGCCAGCGTCGATCCCGGCTTCGGTCATCATCGATTGCTGGACGGTATAGAGACGTTTCTCCGGATGCAACACGGCAATTTCCTTGCCGTTGTCGATCACCCGGATGGTGCCTTTGTCCGAAGTGAAGTTCGGTCCTTCGAAGTGCTTGGCCCCTTCGAAGACGAAGTGATAACCGGCCAATTCCATGGACTCACCCGGCGCCAGGCGCAAATCGCGTTCGGCGCTCTCCTGGCTCGCCAGCACCAGGCCCAAGGCACAGACCGCGATTCCCAAGTGCGCCAGCTGCATGCCCCAGTAACTGCGAGTCAGGCCCGGCAAGCCCTTGATCAGGCCTTTGTGGCGAGTTTTGTCGAGGATGTCGCGGACACCGGCCAGTACCACCCAAGCCGCCAGTAGGAAGGTCGCCAGCACTGCCCAGTTGAAGTCGCCATAGACCACACCCGCGACGATGGCCAAGGCCACGCTACCCAGCAACACCGGGGTCAGCATGCCCAGCAGCCATTTCACCGGGGTGTCCTTCCAGCGCACCAGTACGCCGACCGCCATCACCACCATCAACAGCGCCATCAGCGGAATAAACAATGCATTGAAGTACGGCGGGCCGACCGACAGCTTGGCACCAGTCAAGGCATCGAGCACCAACGGATACAAGGTACCCAGCAGGATCATCGAGGCTGCCACCACCAGCACCAGATTGTTACCCAGCAGCAGGGTTTCGCGGGACCACAGATTGAAGCCCACATGGCTTTTTACCACTGGCGCCCGCAGGGCGAACAGCGTCAGCGAACCACCCACCACGAACAGCAGGAAAATCAGGATGAACACGCCGCGCGCCGGGTCGGAAGCGAATGCATGCACCGAGGTCAGTACACCCGAACGCACCAGGAAGGTACCCAGTAGGCTGAGGGAGAATGCAGCGATGGCGAGCAGCACGGTCCAGCTCTTGAACACTCCGCGCTTTTCCGTGACTGCCAGGGAATGGATCAGCGCCGTGCCCACCAGCCAGGGCATGAACGAAGCGTTCTCCACCGGGTCCCAAAACCAAAAGCCACCCCAGCCGAGCTCATAGTAAGCCCACCAGGAACCAAGGGTGATACCGATGCCGAGGAATGCCCAGGCAACGATGGTCCAGGGCCGCGACCAGCGCGCCCAGGCGGCGTCGAGCCGACCACCGAGCAGCGCGGCGATGGCGAAAGCGAAGGCCACCGAGAAACCGACATAACCCATGTAGAGCATCGGCGGATGGACGATCAGACCAATGTCCTGCAGCAACGGGTTGAGATCACGCCCGTCCGCCGGAATCTGCGGCAGAATGCGCGAGAACGGGTTGGAAGTAAGGATCAGAAACAGCAGAAAACCGGTACTGATCATGCCCATCACCGCCAGTACGCGGGCCAGCATCACTTGCGGCAATTGCCGGGAGAACACTGACACGGCGAAGGTCCAGCCGCCGAGGATCAGCGCCCAGAGCAGCAGCGATCCTTCGTGGGCGCCCCACACGGCACTGAACTTGAAGTACCAGGGCAAGGCGCTGTTGGAATTGTTGGCCACATAGCTGACGGAAAAGTCATCGGTCATGAATGCATAGACCAAGATGCCGAAAGCAAAGACGAGAAAGGCGAACTGTCCCCAGGCCGCGGGCTGTGCGAGGCTCATCCATAGGCGATCCCCCCGCCAGGCACCCAGCAGGGGGATGATGGCCTGCACCAGGGCAAAGCACAACGCGAGGATCATGGCCAGGTGGCCCAGCTCTGGTATCAGCAGCTCCGAATTCATCGATCAACCCTCTTTGGTGGGAGTGGATGCGGACTGGCCGCTGTCTTTGAGTGCCTTGGTCACTTCTGGCGGCATGTACTTCTCGTCGTGCTTGGCCAGGACTTCATCGGCCACCACCACGCCTTCAGCGTTCAGCTTACCCAGGGCGACGATGCCCTGCCCTTCACGAAACAAGTCAGGAAGAATCCCGCGATAGGTGATGGTCACGGATTTGTTGAAGTCGGTGACCACGAATTTCACGTCCAGGGAGTCGCTGGAACGCACCAGCGAGCCCTTCTCGACCATGCCACCGGCACGGATCCGTGTGTCCGGGGGCGCCTCGCCATTGGCGATTTGGGTCGGGGTGTAGAACAGATTGATGTTCTCCTGCAGCGCGCTCAAGGCCAGGCCAACGGCAGCACCGACCCCGACCAGGATCGCCAGGATGATGATCAGACGCTTCTTGCGCAACGGGTTCACTTGGCATTCTCCCGGCGCAGACGTCGCGCCTCTTGTTGCAGGTAACGCCGGCGGGCCAGCAGTGGCGCCGCGACGTTCAGGACCAGTACCGCGAGGCAGATACCGTAGGCCGACCAGACATAAAGACCATGATGGCCCATAGCGATCAATTCGCCAAATGAAGCAAAACTCATCGAGCCGTCTCCAGTTCGTTCAGCACTTCGGTCTTGACCCAGCTCGCCCGGGCCTCACGCTTGAGCACCTCAAGGCGCATGCGCAGCAGTAGCACGGCGCCGAAGAAGCAGTAGAAGCCCAGCGCGGTCAGCAGCAGCGGCATCCACATCTCGACGGGCATCGCCGGTTTCTCGGAGAGGCTGAAAGTCGCGCCCTGATGCAGGGTGTTCCACCACTCCACGGAGTATTTGATGATCGGGATATTGATCACGCCGACAATCGCCAGCACCGCACTGGCCTTGGCGGCACTGTCGCGGTTGCTGATGGCATTGCCCAGAGCGATCAGGCCGAAATACAGGAACAGCAGGATCAGCATCGAGGTCAGGCGCGCGTCCCAGACCCACCAGGCGCCCCAGGTCGGTTTGCCCCAGATCGCCCCGGTAATCAGCGCCAGCGCAGTCATCCAGGCACCGATGGGTGCCGCGCATTGCAGGGCGACATCGGCCAGCTTCATCTTCCACACCAGCCCCACCACGCCGCAGACCGCCAGCATCACATAGCAGGACTGGGCCAGCATCGCGGCCGGCACATGGATGTAGATGATGCGAAAGCTGTTGCCTTGCTGGTAATCCGGCGGCGCGAAGGCCAGTCCCCAGACCACGCCAACACCGATCAGCAGCACGGCGGCGATGCTCAGCCAGGGCAACAAGCGCCCGCTAATGCCATAGAACCATTTGGGCGAGCCCAACTTATGAAACCAAGTCCAGTTCATCACGGTACATCCAAGGGTCTTTGCTGGCCGTAAACCGACCAGACCTCATTATTCGCCGACGCTGATTTTCAGGCCGGCGGCTATTGCAAAAGGTGTCAGGGTCACCGCCAGGGCGGCCAGGCTGCCAAGCCAGAGCAGGTAACCCGTTGCCGGCATGCCTTGCAACGCTGCCTGCAAGGCACCGCTGCCGAGAATCAACACCGGGATATACAACGGCAGAATCAGCAACGCCAGCAACAGGCCGCCGCGCTTGAGCCCCACCGTCAGCGCTGCCCCCACGGCACCGAGCAAACTCAATATCGGTGTTCCCAACAACAGCGACAACAACAACACCGGCAGGCAGGCGCTCGGCAGGCCGAGCATCAGCGCCAGCAGCGGCGCCAGCAGAACCAGGGCCAGGCCGGAGAATACCCAGTGTGCCAGCACCTTGGCCAAAACCAGAAGAGCCAGAGGGTGCGACGAAAGGACCCACTGTTCGAGGGAGCCGTCTTCGAAATCACTGCGGAAAAGCCCGTCCAGCGAGAGCAAGACGGACAAAAGTGCCGCGACCCAGACCAGTCCCGGAGACAAGGTTTGCAACAGTTTAGTCTCGGGACCCACCGCCAGCGGAAACAATGCGATCACGATGGCAAAAAACACCAGCGGATTGGCCAGTTCTGCCGGACGCCGGAACAGCAGCCGCGCTTCGCGGGCGAACAGCAGCCCGAAGACACTCATACGCGCCACCGTCCGAGATCGAGATCGCGGTAGCCGGCAGGTACACGCGTCAGGCTGTGGTGAGTGGTCAGCACGATCATTCCACCGCGTTCGCAGTGAGCGGCGAGGTGCTCTTCAAGCTGAGCCACGCCCTGCTTGTCCAGGGCGGTGAAGGGTTCGTCGAGAATCCATAGCGACGGGCTGTCCAGGTACAACCGGGCCAGAGCCACGCGTCGCTGCTGGCCAGCCGACAGGGTATGGCAGGGCACATCCTCGAAACCACGCAGGCCAACAGCCGCCAGCGCCTGCCAGATGGCCTCGCGGCCAGCCGGCTGGTGCAGCGCGCAGAGCCAACTGAGGTTTTCCTCGGCGGTGAGCAGGTCCTTGATCCCGGCGGCATGGCCAATCCACAGCAAGGTGCGCGCCAGCTCGCCACGATGACTGTGTAGCGGTTTGTCCTTGAGGCGGATCTCGCCAGCGGTTGGCCGCATCAATCCGGCCAGCAGGCGCAGCAAGCTGGTCTTGCCACTGCCGTTAGGGCCACTGACCTGTAACATGTCGCCAGGGCTCAGACGCACATCAAGGTTCTCGAAGAGCATCCGCCAATCACGCTCACAGGCGAGTGCTAAGGCTTCTAGAAAGGGGCTGGTCAAATCATCGAGGCCTTTTGCGGTTCTCAAGTCGGTCATGGCGCGGCCGTTAACGTGAAGCAGGATAGATGCTTTTGCTGCTCTATTCACCGAGCTGTATCAATTTAGCAATATTTTGAAAACTCTATTTGGGGGCAGCGCGGCATCATACATGCCATGCCCCTATGCTAAAGAGGCCTATTTCGACAGGTTGCGACCCGATGACAGGCGAACTCAACATCTCTCCTCTGACCCAAGTGATTGCGGCCAGTAGCCGTCCGGCGGTACTCGCCAGCGAGTTGCTCAGGCTGACACCGCCCCAGGACGGGCTGATCGCTCCCGGACAGAGTGTCAGGGCCGATGTGCTGTCGCTGAAGCAGGCCGGTCAGACTTTCCAGATGTTGCTCAAGCTGACCACCGACAACGGTCGCCAGAGCACCGTGCAAGCTACCGGCAACCAACCGCTGCCCCAGGGTACCCAACTGACCGTGACCCAACCCTCGGCTGGCAACCTGGCCATTACCGTGCTGCAGGCCCGCAGTGCCAACGTTGCCGTCCTGACCCGCCTAGACACCGCGCAACTGCCGGCTGGCACTCTGCTGCAAGGCAAGATCATAAGCCGCCAGGTGCTACCCGCGGTGCCGGGCGAACCCTTGGTCTATCGCTCGTTGGTGAGCCTGCTCAATACCGTGCTGAGCGGCACCACCCTGGCCCTTGACAGCCCGCAGCCACTGCGGATCGGCAGCCTGCTCAGCGCCCTGGTGCAGGACTCGCAAAACCTGAGCTTCGTGCCGCTGGGCGACCACCAGGAGCAGTTGGCGGTCGCCCAGCAACTGCTGACTCAGCAAGCGCGCCAGGGCTCACTGGATAGCCTGATCAGCCACCTGCGCAACCTGCCGCAAAACGATGAGCTGGCCCTGACGCCCGATCTGCGCGCTGCCATCGCCAGCCTGCTCGACGATCTCCCCGATATGGCGCAGCTGAGCAACCCCAGGGGTCTGACCCAAGCCTTGCAAAACAGCGGGCTGTTCTTCGAAGCCAAACTGCTGCTGGGGCAAAACCCGACCCTGACGCCGGACTTCAAGGGCAGCCTGTTGCGCTTGATCGCCCAGGTCATACCGCAATTGCCGGACACCGCGACCGCCAATCCCGGCGCTGGCGCCGCCGTGTTGGCCCAGGCCTTGCCAGGCTTTGTCCGCAGTGCCCTCGGGGCGCTCGGGCAGGTCGGAGGCAAGGCCCAACCCCTTGGTTTTCCGTTGCCCTCACGGCTGCTGCGGACCCTGGCCGGCGAAGGTAGCCTGGAGAACCTGCTGCACCTGGCTGCCGCCGCCGTTTCACGCCTGCAGAGTCATCAACTGGCGAGCCTCGAACAGACCGGTCGCACGCCCGACGGCAACCTGCAAACCACCTGGCAACTGGAAATCCCCCTGCGCAATCTGCAGGACATCGTGCCCTTGCAGGTCAAGATCCAGCGCGAAGAGACCTCGGAAAATGAAGCCAGTGAGCAGCCTCAACAACGCGAGCACAAGGCGCCGTTGTGGCGCGTGGAACTGGCCTTCGATCTTGCGCCACTAGGCCCGCTCCACGTCCAGGCTCAACTGCTGCAAGGCAGCTTGTCCGGCCGACTCTGGGCCGAACGGCCCGCCACCGCCATGCTGATCGAAAGCGAGCTGGGAGCGTTGCGTGAACAACTGCGCGCCAGTGGCCTGAATGTCGGCGAACTCGACTGCCACCAGGGCCTACCGCCACAGGGCAATCAAACCCGACTGGAACAACGCTGGGTCGACGAAACCGCATGAATAATCCGCATACCCCACGCCAGGCCATTGCCCTCAAGTACGATGGCCAGCAAGCCCCGACCCTGACCGCCAAGGGCGACGAACAACTGGCCGAAGCCATCCTGAAGTTGGCCCGCGACTATGAGGTACCAATCTACGAGAATGCCGAATTGGTGAAACTGCTGGCTCGCCTGGAACTGGGCGATAGCATTCCAGAGGAACTGTACCGGACCATCGCTGAAATCATTGCGTTCGCCTGGCGCCTGAAGGGCAAATTCCCCCAGGAACAGGACTCGAATACACCGACAGTGGAGAGAGATATTACCGAGCGCGGGGAAGATTATTGATTCAGAAAATCATTCACAGCTCGCAAAAATAAAATCCAACATTTTGGGTGAAATTTTCGTGACCGCTAGTTTAATGGTAATTATATATTGTTCGCAAAGAATCGTCGAAGCCCAGCGAGCATGCACGAAAGTCGTCGAAAAACCTCAACAATCACATCCGGATTGAATTGAATAAAGATCACAAGCTGATTGTTTGCTGATCACTTACAAACGACTTTACTTATAAAAAAATGGACACCCCCATCCTTCCGATGAGAAACACAAGTAAAATTAAAAAGAATATTCGAATAAAACCACTGCCATAACGCAGCGATAAAAAGGCTCCAGTGATAGAACCTGCAATATTGCATATGGAAACCACACCACCTATTGCCCACAAGACATTACCAGACGGGATAAAAAACATCAGTGCGGCACTAAATGTTCCTAAATTAACCAACTTTGCTGAAGCTGATGCATTTAGAAAATCAAACCCAAAACACCTTACAAAAACAAAAAGCAGGAGACTGCCGCTACCTGGCCCGAACACACCGTCATAAAAACCAATTAATCCGCCAAAAAAAATCCCTAACAGAACTTCTTTCTTTCCGACTTGAATATCAGAACTCGCTCGACCTAAATTTTTTTTTACAAAAACATAAACAACCATCACTAACAAAATGAAGAAAGCAACATACTCCATAAACCTCTTTGGAACTAGCGAAACGGAGAGAGCACCAAATAAGGAAAATACAAAAGCTGAGATCATAGTTGGAAGCATAAGCCTCCAGATGACTTTTATTCTTTTAAGATAGGTGAATACAGAAGATAAGTTACCCGCCAAAACAGCTAGCTTGTTGGTTCCAAAAACCGTAGCCAAACTATATTGGGGCAAAGCGTGTAAAAGCGCCGGTAGTTGTACAAGCCCACCTCCGCCAACTGCCGCATCAATCAAACCACCGCAAA
Organism: Pseudomonas agarici; assembly: GCF_900109755.1. Classification (GTDB taxonomy): domain Bacteria; phylum Pseudomonadota; class Gammaproteobacteria; order Pseudomonadales; family Pseudomonadaceae; genus Aquipseudomonas; species Aquipseudomonas agarici. The sequence goes on from NZ_FOAR01000008.1 coordinate 202,896, forward strand.
AAGCAAAAACACCTAACACTATTAAGGCGTGTTCAAAATCCATATAAATTGTCCAGCCAGGGTTTGCGTTCTTGACTAGGCATTATGGAATCCTATCCATGTGAATGTTACGCGGCTTAGACACTTAGCCCGGATACTTAGACCGATCTGATTTTTATTTTTTCGCACTTTTCGTTTTTATATTTTTTCTCTGCCGTATATCCTCAAAGCGTGTGCTGAACAATTCTAATTTAGATAGGCACCCTCCACTTTGTCAACTTTTCAACACAGGGCAATAAGACGCCAAAGCGATTTAATTTACCCTGGAAAAATCCGCCTGTAAGATAGTTCACACAACATATGACGCACACCGTTGAAAGCAACCGCTCTAAATGGCGATTTCCTTGTAGAATTTGCTATTATCCAGAAACATTTTACTTGAAATTAATTGCAACAATTTAAGGGTCTTTTTCTCTCAGCCGCCACCATCACCCCGCTCAAGTCACGGGCCGATCCAATTCCTGGTCAAGCTCCGCCGACATGAGCTGCATGAGTGCCGATCTACAAGAATGCCGAACCGGTGAAACTGCTCGCCCGCCTGAAGCTGGACGACAGAGTTTCGGAGGACACGGTACCAGACCATCGCTTAAATCATTGCCTTCGCCTGGGGCCTGAAGGACAAATTTCCCCAGGGACAGAACTCGGAAATGCCGCCGGTAGAGAAGCACGTAACTAGCAGAGGTGAAGACTACTGATCGTGATAGAACGAGACTCTGACTGCATGCTCACAGTGATCCGCGACGTTATAGCGAGCCCGTTGCTTTCACGAATAAAGCCTCATAATGCTTGTGCCGTCCTATAAAAACATCATCGATTTGACGAACCCGCACATTCAGATGAGTGTCGCCGCAAGGCCTCGGCATGGCCATCTTGCCAGGTTTGTAGGCACACCCACGGAGTCGTCGAATCCGGGGTATTCATGGTCCGATCATTGATACTTTTTGGCAAAATCTCCGAGCTACTCATTGCACCCTTGAGTATTTTGTAGGGTTTTTCCCTATTTGCTGTAGCCCATATATTTAAACACCGCACACCCCCCCATTCTCCCGCGCATCTAGGCACACTGGCCTCTCGCGTAGCTGTTCTTTTTATACGCGACTTGAACTTCCAACGCCTTAGCACTTATGGCGGATGCTACCCGACTGGCTGAACGGCGAGCTTTTCAACCGACTGCATCGCGGCAGCCTTAAAGATGGATATCACCGTAACGGCAACGTCACTTTTGGGAGCCCACCCACTGACTGGCCCCTTCATCATGCCCCAAGGACCAAGCGCGATATGACTGCGTTGAAAAACAGAGTTTACCGCCTGCTTCAAGCCATCAGCGCCGTACTGCTGATCGCCACGCTGGCGGGCTGCAACGGCGAGGAGCCGGACAAAGGACCGGCTTCCGCCAGCATCAGTGGCTACAACCACACCGAAGAGTACATCCATCGCTTTTTTGTAGACGAGTCATGGGGAGGAAATGTTCGCGCCTATGAGGGAGGGGGTAAGTTCGTGTGCTGTATCAACTATCCCCGTCAATGGCGTCCTGACCTCACCGCCACGGTACGTTGGAGTACCTCGGCCTCATGGAACAAACCCTACACAGGAACTACCTGGCATGAGCAGGTGGTGCCGATTGAGTATTACGACAAGTTGGGGACACGTTTGAATGTGCATTTCCTACCGGACAACAAAGTGCGGTTGCTGATCTGGAACGGCTCAGCGGGCTCCAAAGGGTATCGCGGGCCAGATGCACCGGTAGAACCCGCCGACTGGCCCAAAACCCTCTATCTGGAGGACCTCAAATGACCGAGTTTCAACCTGGCTGGTACCACGTCCAGAACGAGATGGGCAACGCGATAGACTGTCGCGACAACATAAATACGTTGAAAAACAGAGGTTATCGCCTGCTTCAAGCAATAAGCATCGGGCTGCTGATCACCACGCTGGTGGGCTGCAACGGCGAAGAACCGGACAAGGGG
>NZ_FOAR01000008.1:205496-207504 GCF_900109755.1 Pseudomonas agarici
TCCGCCTCAAAACCCAATCCGTACAAGGGCGAAACCTGGCATGAAAAGGTGGTGCCGATTGAGCCATTCGACGAATTAGGCGACTTGAATGTGCACTTCCTACCCGACAACCAAGTGAGGCTGATTATCTCGCCGGGGTCGCCAGGGTTTCCGGGCTATCGCGGACCGGACGCACCGGTCAAGCCTAACGGCTGGCCCTTTATGATTAGCAAGGAGGACCCGAAATGACCGAGTTTCAACCTGGCTGGTACCACGTCAAGAACCATATGGGCAACGCGATAGACTGTCGCTATTTCGATACCCCACACAGCTATATCGCCTATTGCTGGCTGGAGGCCAACGGCAGCATGGGCACGTGGTGGGATGCCTACAAGCACCCTCCGGCACAGGCCATGACCTGGCAGCCACGCTTCCAACGGATTGCCAACTCGCCCGCGACCGCCGCCTGGGACGCCTATGCCTGCTCCGTGGGCAACCCGGAAATGGAACTACCGATTCCCGTTGTCCGGCTGGGGCGAGAACGCACCATCATGGAAGAACTGGCGCGAGGCATGAAGGCCGACTTCACCGGCATGGAATGCGTGCAGGAAATCCATGTCGGGGTGTTTTTCGATGGCACCAATAACAATATGGAGCGTGATAAACCCCACAATCACTCCAACATTGTCAGTCTGTACGACGCTCACCTCAAGGATCAAAAAACCCACTTTGCCTACTACCTACCTGGGGTCGGTACGCCTTTCAAGGACATTGGCGAACTGGAGGAGTCCAGCTCGGGCAAGAGCTTTGCCGCAGGTGGTGAGGCCCGTATCCATTGGGCGATGCTTCAGGTCTATAACGCCGTCCACCGGGCTTTTTATGGGACCAATCTGTTTACAAAAGGCGAAATGAAAACCCTGGTCACCAAGGACCTCAGTACCTATTTTCGTCACCCCAGCGAGGTCAAGGACGTGCGCCGCATTTTTCTCGGCATCAACCAGCGCCTGATGAAAGCCATGCAGTATGAACGACCACGCATCACCAAATTACACCTTTCGGTGTTCGGCTTCTCCCGAGGCGCCGCCGAAGCCCGCGTATTTTGCAACTGGATCCAGCAGATCTGCGGCGGCGTGATCGCCGAAGCCAAAGTCAACCTGCGCTTTCTCGGCCTCTTCGACACCGTGGCCTCGGTGGGCCTGGCCGACTCCTCTCCCGTCGGGCGCGGGTTTCTTCACTGGGCTCACAACAACCTCGCCATTAAAAACGTCGAAAAGACTGTCCACTATGTCGCCGGCCATGAAATCCGCCGCTCCTTCCCGCTGTCCACCGTGCGCGATGGCGGTAGCTGGCCGGCCAATACCCGCGAGTTTGTCTACCCCGGCACGCATTCGGATATCGGCGGAGGTTACGGGCCCGGCGAGCAGGGCAAATCCCTCGGCGGGCGCAGCACCCTGATGTCGCAGATCACCTTGAATGATATGTATGAAGAAGCCCTAACAGCCGGTGTCAGCCTGAAGCTTAGAAGCCAGATGGATCAAGACTTGGAGACTGACTTCGCCATCGACCCCGCCATGCACGCCGCCTTTATGGCCTACACCGCCTGGACCCTGGAGGCCAACGAGCAAAAGGAAAACCTTGCCGACAGTCGCCGGGGCGTAGTGGAAAGCCGCATGCACACCCAAATGCAGTACTACTGGCGTTGGCGCGCCAGCAAACAGACCGACGCCCAATTCAAGGCCATGCACTGTTGGGCCAATGCCAACCCCCAAGATCAACAAGACCTCTGGGAGGCCGAACTCGACTGGCGCACCGATATCGAGCAGGCCCGCAAGGCCCATGAGCCGATCGTCGAGGAACGCTATATGCCCGGTGTCGGCGTGACCCGACAGCCCAAGCCCGGTCTGGCGAGCCAGACCCAGCGCGATCTGTTGCGCATCGTCAACGCCAATGCCCCCATTGCGCCTTTGGTGGATGAGTTTTTCGACCGTTATGTCCACGACTCCCACGCCGGTTTCTGGCTGCTGGGGCC
>NZ_FOAR01000023.1 GCF_900109755.1 Pseudomonas agarici
GTGATCAACCAGATCAAGATCGAAAACCCGCACCTGTGGGATGCCGAGATGAAGGAAGAAGCCACCCAGATGATCCTGCAGGGCACCCAACTGGAAATCGAATACGCCCGCGACACCATGCCACGCGGCGTACTGGGCATGAACGCGGCGATGATGGAGGACTACCTCAAGTTCATCGCCAACCGTCGCTTGAGCCAAATCGGCTTGAAGGAAGAATATCCGGGCACCACTAACCCGTTCCCCTGGATGAGCGAGATCATGGACTTGAAGAAAGAGAAGAACTTCTTCGAGACCCGCGTGATCGAGTATCAGACCGGTGGCGCGTTGAGCTGGGATTGATGTTGCCGTGTCCATTTGTCACTGTCGAACTTAACTCTAAAACTGCGACACCCTCGGACCAGTAAAGCAGTTGTATTTTCTTCGCAACTGCATACTGGGCATTAGCATAAAAATTTCTTGCTTTTTGCCCTTCAAGAATCGGACCGGTAATACTCAGCCATAAAATCTACAAACGCCCGAACCTTGGGAGGTAAATGGCGAGCATGAGGATAGACCGCATAGTAATGGCGTACACCAAGGGTATATTCCGGAAGAATTCTGACTAGCCTACCAACTTTTAGATCATCTTGAACGGTGGCCAATGTGAAGGACGCAATGCCCGCGCCGGCAAGCGCGGACGCGTGCAGCGCGGTGACGGTATCGGAACGAAATCCGTTGTCGTGAACAACGGTTATCGGTGGCCCCGTCTCGGACTCAAGCAACCACTGACGGGACGTTCCGTAGCTCAAAATCCGGTGATCACCTAATTCCGCAGTGCTACGCGGTAAACCGAACTTACCCACATAGGCGCCGGAAGCCACCAGTACCATCGGCGATACGCTCAACAAACGCGCGACCAGGCTACTATCGACCAAAGGCCCGCAAATGCGTAAGGCGACATCGAAGCGCCCAGCGATCAGATCGACTAATAGATCAGAGCAGGACAAATCAATTTGAATATCCGGAAAACGCTGCTGAAAAGCCGGTAACCAACTGGCCAGATCGAGTGTGCCAACAACCAGAGGTGCCGTGATACGCAGCACCCCTGAAGGTCGGTCTTGCTCATTGGTAACGGCTTGGGCCGCGGTATCGACGCGCTCAAGAATATCCACACAAGCGGCGTAATATTTTTCGCCAGCCGAGGTAAGACTTAGACGACGTGTATTTCGACTTATCAGGCGCACGCCCAATGTTTTCTCCAATTGTTGCAATTGACGCGACACCGAAGAATGACTGGTATCCATTCGTTGAGCCGCGGCCGAAAAGCCTTGGGATTCAACGATGCAACGAAAGGTGTACATAGCGAGTATCTGATTCATCGAATAATCTACCGCACTGGTAGTTTCAAGATCTGCGCGGTGGTCATCACGTCGCCAAAGGCATCTTCGACTGCCGCCAGTGCAGCGTCGTGCAACGAATCTTTGTCAACGGATTCGCCATTGGCACGAGTAATGGCGCGAGTAGCCGACGCATCGGAAGCAACCAGGACATGGTAACCCAACGGGGCAGCGTCACGCGCGGCGCCAGCGACACAAGCGTGAGTCATCAGGCCGCTGATAATCAGCGTATTAATTCCGGCTTTTTTCAAGCGGCTGTCCAGATCGGTACTGCCAAAAACACTGACGGTGGTCTTCTGAAGCAGGGTATCCTGGGCACGTGACTGCATGTCTGGATGGAGTTTAACCGTTTCGCCATCAAGGGCGAACACAGCGGAACCTGCCGGGGCAACGTGCTGGACACGATAGACCGGGATCTTGTTGTTATCGGCAAATTTTATCAACTCGCGGGTATTGGCCAGCGCCGCGAGGCCATCGAGAATCGGCATTTTGCCAGTGAAGTATTCGTTTTGGAAATCGATTACAACCAGAGCAGATTTTCCTGCCTCCAGTTGCCTGATCGGCTCCGCACCCGACATCGCCCGGATGGTCGGGTGATCGCTAGCAGAAGCGACGGTGTTAGCAACTATGCCAGAAAACGCACAAGCAGCCATCAGTCGACGGGTAAACCTTTGCATGAGTACTTCCTTCTTCAGTTGGATAAGTCAACGAAATACTAAGCAAATGACACCCGCTCGCACACAGGGCAGATTGTAGATGTCTTGTGCTGTTTATGCACAGATGCTGGCGTCGGCATTGAGGAGGCCGATAGTCATGCTGGATCGCCGCCATGGCCCCTCCTTCAACGCCCCGGTTCTGCTCGCGGACTCTGCATTCAAAATGCGCAGCCTGATCTGGAATCCACTGCGCGATGCCGCCATGTTCCGCCATGGGCGTCGCGCCACGGCGGAACTATCTCTGACTCGACACTTGTTGGCTCTATATACCTGCCGTCCTTCTGATCGGCGGACAGGACACCAGCGGAGCTCACGAAAACTGGCCGGTATCCTACCTCCCATGCCTGGTGGCGACTCACTGCAACCGGCGCCACAGCATTTACACGAATTTAAACACCCGAAAAATTCTTAATGAGAACATCGCCACCATCCAGTGCAAAGGGAGCAGCATCAGAACCCAATGGATTCGAATTTTTAATCGGCGAGGTTGACACAACCTCCATATCCTTCAAATTCACCCAAGCTCTGCTTATTTCCCTAACCTCAACTTTCTTAGCGTCCCTTTTTGCCGAAGTATAAAATACATAGGCGTTTGGATAATCAACCATCAAAGTAGATGGCGAGGACTTGATGTCATTATTAAATGATTTCAATTTATGTTTACTGATATATTTTCCAAAACCGTCTATTTTTGCGCATAACATTTCGCCCGTTTTCTCCTTTGAATGATAAAACACATAAAATGTGGTAAATCCACGGTCATCTCCCGTACTTAGGACACTAGGACTATGTTGCATCTCAATTTCAGAATAAACCTCCAAGGAGCTTTCATCAATTTTCATTTTTTCGAGGTCATCTATTCTCAAACTACACATCAAATTTGACTTGTTTCTAAAAAATAACCGGCCAATATATTTTTTAGATTCGGGCTTATACCTTACAGATATAGAGGGATAGCCATCTAATTGAACATGATCCCTGGAAACTGTTACAGTGTTTAACGGCTCTATTTTTTCAGAATTATAATCAAAAGAATATTGCGACCAGGAAATCTGCCCCTTACTTTCCTGATAAAACAAGTGAAGATGCTCATTAGTTAAATACGGGATAACGCTTTCTTCCGAGGTTATACTCAGATCTACTCCCGCTATATTCCAGCGTAGATTTTGAAGATAAATCTTGCACCCTGTTATTCCGAGATAATTATTTGTCCTAAGCAACATGTAAATACTTTCGTTTTCCTTATCAAAAAAGGCGGTTGGATTGGCACCAAATGGATAGCTATCGTCCAACTGTTCAAATGGCTTGTATGTATCCGTTGTCGAAGGAGTCCAACCGGCTCCGTCCGGATAGCCTTTTTCAAAAACAGAGTAATCCGGCTTATTCACATCGAGCCGTTGCGATGACCGGAAAAATACATATTGATAGCCCATCAGCCATTTCCCCTGCGCAATATTTAAAATTTTTCATTTATTTTATGAACATGAAATACTTTCCATGCAAATATAATTTATAGGCGCTATCCAGATTTAAAAACTATTATTATTCATAGAAACATCAGCGAGGGTGCCGACGTTCGGCGTGAATCGGCTCGCCCGTAACGCTGTGAGGACGACCAGTATGATATCGATATTAAAGCTTCGACTCATTAAACAATGGAGAGCAGGTCAAACCGAAAAATGTAGCGCGCCAGAAAACTGATAAAAATCATAACTCACAGCAAAAAAGACAGTGCTAATTTTTATGCACAACATTCAAACAAAATATTTTTTGCGACTTCTATCCCCTCAACATAGTTATGCAGTTCAACCTAGACGAAAGCATCAGCTTTCCTCTCAAAACTGATATTGCAACAATGCTAATGGGAGCAACCGGCTCATTGTGCGCAATACGGGACATGACGACCTCACCCAGAGGAAATTACAATAATGAAATATTATTCAGATCTGGCACGATATATATACCCGGTATTCCAATATTATGAATCAGCCAGGTTGTGCCCCGAAATCGTCCCTCTCAGGGACTCAGCCGATGCGGACCTGCTTCGTGTCTACCAAAGAATTACAGAATACGTAGCTGATCAAAAAGTGACTTTTAAATTTAGTGCCTCACCATTTTTCAACGCACTGTCAACGTTGGACGAAACACTAAATAAACTCTGGCATCGTGATTATATCTATGCATCCGACAATCTGATAGATGCGATAAAACAGGCGAATGTAGTCATAGGAAAACAGCAAAAATACTTCGTCGGCCCCACATCAAAAAATATAATAAAAAGCTCAAAAGCCGGCGTTACCGCCATTGATAATATGCGAAAACTGATGGATATAAACGACTTGGAGTCATCCATCAACGACATTTACGCCAAGCTCAAGTCACTGAGAATCAGGACTATGGCTGACTTAACCCCATTGCAAAACGAATTGAACAGGCTGAGCCTCTCATTTAGTGACGACGATAGCTTTGACACCATGCAGACAGCGCTTAAAACTTACACACAAGCTATTGAAACGGAAGAAAGGAATTTAGCCTCTGCAGAAAAATCGTTGATAAATGGTTCATTACTGCTGACTGGAGCGGCAGTTGCAGGAGGATTGGTTTATTGCTTAATCAGTTATGGAAAAACAGCGCTTACTGCTGGCGCTTATGTTCCGGTCGCACTCGCCTGTACTGCAGCCACGATAAACGCCGGCATGGATGTGTACAATGTAGTAACGGCGGTGGATACACTAAACACAGCAGTAGCCAACTACAATGATTTCGTTAGAAACATTGCTAACGAACCTTTTATTTTGTATATAGCAATCAATGGATGGCTTGAAACAGCAAATCGGGTAATCAGGAATCTCGATAGATTTAAAGATCTGCTAGATGTCTACATCAGCTACTTTAATGAAAACTCAGAATCTGTTGAAAGCTATATGAACAGCGTCAACAAGCTTATTACAGCCAGGGAAGAAAAATGGCTCTCGGCAGCTGACATCAAGTCTTTGGAAAACAGCTTTTCCAACATTAAAAATAATTTTAAATTCGACAACTTGAAGATAACATACACTATTACCAAAGACAGCATGGTATGTTTTAAGGTATTGGCCGCAAAGGAATATCACACATTGACATAATCGCCAGCGAGTCTGTTGCAAATGGCAATGACTGACCCTCTCTGGAAATTATCATGTACGCATGGAGATAAGTAAAAACTATTGACACAAGGAAATCATAAGCGATTTTATGCCATGACCAACAATTTACTTGGCAAGTGCATCTAGTAAGCGACCGTAAATATCTAGACGAACAAAATTGAGCGAGAAACTTACAAAGCATTCCTCAATAGGGCTTTGAATATAGATGCCGCATAACTAATATCGAGCACACACAATCGTCTATTCAGCAATTAAAGAAGACCTACTTATCCGTTCACCACTATTTCGGAGGTTCTTCCACCATGCGCGGACATCCGTATGAAGCGTTCTTCTTATACCTCTGTACCAAGCGCACGACCGCGTTGCTAATAGTCACATTGCTGATGACCCTGTTGTTCACCACCACGGCTTCCGCCGCGCAGACGATTGCTGGGATGGCACCGTGTCCGGCAACTAGTGGCACTTCTTATGCGGGCAAAAATCTGACCAACTACAACTTCAGCAGCCTGCCCGCTGGGTCGCTCATAGGCGCGGACTTCACCAATACCACTCTCAAGGGCGCGATATTTGCCGATCAGGATCTCACCGGAGCCAGTTTCCGAGGTGCGGACTTAGGTCTTAGCGACAAGGGTAACGTGGTCTTCTCCGGCGCGACACTGACCAATACCTGCTTTATCGGTGCACTGATGAACAAAACCGATTTCAGCTATGCCAACCTCAACTGCACTGACTTCTCCTACGTCGGGCTGGTGCAAGCCCAATTCGGTCCCAGGCAGAAAATTTTCGCCAACCCCTATTGCCGAACAAAATTCGTCGGCAGCGTCATCGACATCAACGCTATCACCCCGGACAATTGGGGCCGTGTTGACTTCACCAACGCCAGTTTCCGGAATCTCAACCCAGACGATTTTTCGCTGGCCGGCCAGAACCTCACCGGCGCAATGCTGGCAGGCACCGACCTCACTAATATCGATTTCAACGGGGCCAATCTGACCCTGGTCGACTTCACCGGCACCACGCTTAATTATGCCCAATTGACCGCCACCGCGCTCAATGGCGCTAAACTGGTCAATGCGCAATTGCATGATGCCAAACTCGACTGCGCACTGCTCTCTGGCACTTCCGGCCAGCTCGACACTTACGGTACGCCTTGTCCGGCGGTGCCGGGCACAACCGCTCCCGACGCTATCGCAGACCTCACGAACGCCAATCTGAAGTCAGCTATCCTCAACAAAGCAGTATTCGATAAAGTGAAACTGACGGGTGCCAACCTGGTGGGCGTCAGTGCGATTCAGGCCACCTTTCGCAAAGCCTTTCTGGAGGCAACCGGCGAGCTTCCGGCGGCTAGCATAGCCGGTGCCAATCTCACCAAGGCCAACTTCCAGAACGCGCACATCAATAACGTCACTTTCAACAACTCCGTCCTCACCGATGCTCGATTCGACCAGGGCACGACGTTGAATGGTACCGACTTTTCGGGCTCCATCATGCCGGGCACTACCTTTGACGGTGCCGTGCTAGAGAGCGTGAACTTCAGTTCGACGATTCTTCAAAACGCGCAATTCACCGACGCCACGATCAAGGCCACGCCCAATGGCGGCTCGACAGTCAACTTCTTTTGCTCGCAGCTGGGCGGCAGCAACTTCAAGAACGCGACGGTAACGGACAGCAACTTCCAAGCCGCTGTGATGCCGTCAGGCGTGATACCGAAAGGCGCGTGTTGCCCTCAACCAGGTGGCAAGACCTGGTGCGGTAACGTCGACATCACTCAGCAGGCCTATGGCGATGTCGACTATCCGGTGCTAAAGGCCCCGGTCACCTGCCCCAATGGCGATTTTGCCCAATGCAGTGGGACGCAATGGACAATCGACGAATGGCGGACCAATCTGTGCACCGCCAACCACGGCACCCAAACGGTTTGGTCCAAGCCCGACTGTGACAAGCCAATGGGCGAGCAGGTAAAGTTCAACGATGCCAACCTGAAGGCCTGCATCTTAGGCATGTTTTCAGAGAAATTGTCATCGATCAGCATCACTACTGCCGCGACGGTGCCGGAGATCAGTTGCCCAGGCAACGGCATCACCGATCTGACCGGCCTGGAGCACTTCACCGGACTGACCAGACTGAACCTGAGTGACAACCAGATCACCCAGTTCCAGTTCAAAGAGCCGTTCAAACAGCTCAAGACACTCAATCTGAGCAATAACCAACTCACCACGCTGGACGTCACGGAGCTGGCTAACCTGGTCAACCTGGACGTATCCAACAACCAACTACAGTCCATCATTGGCTTGGTGAATCTGGATCCGGTCGTGTTGGATCTTTCCTCCAACCATTTCACCAGTTTCGACCTGGCAATCCTCGACAGCGTTGTCTTTGCCGACTTGTCGAATAATCACCTTACCAGCGTACTCGACGGTTACAACAAAGACCTGTCGCGACTCACCTCGCTGGCTTATCTGGACCTTTCCTACAACTCAATCATCACCCTCGGCGATGCCAAGTCGATCGCGCAAAGCGGTTCGCTGACGTCGCTCTACCTGGCCTGCAATCCGACGTTCGACTGCGCCAGCCTCGATCTCACAGGCACATCTACCGCCTTGCAGACAAGCCAGTGTGCATTGTTCAACCCGCAAAAAACGCAATGGATCACGCAACCGAATCCTTCATGCGCCACCTTGGAGCCGAGGCGTTACCCCATAGAGCGCTCACACCAATAGCCAGCGAGCACGTTATGTCTCGTCCGGCATTGCAGTCCTTCGGCTCGCCCCCTGACTCCCATGGAGAGAAGTCATGCATACAGAAGAAACGAAAATATGGATGAAGGCCGTCTATCATGCCGACCTGCGCGATGCGCTCGCCAATGAGGATTATTGGCTTCAGGCAGGCGGGCGCCGGTATCCGTTGATAGCCCATACCGACGAGACACGTGCCATGGCCAAGGCCAGCAACGCCAGGTTGGCGGCCACACCGGACGAATGCCTTACTCACTACACGCGTGACGCCGTCGACCTACCGGCAGACTGCGTCATACGAGTCCACATCAAGCACACACTGCGCACGCGGCCCCAAGCCAAGAGTCAGGTGGGGCTGGGCAACGTCGCCATCCATGTGCCGCCACCGCAAGCGCTTAACGGAGCACACGCCACTGCCGAAACGGCCTTCCACGCAACTATCAACTACCCGTCCACCGCCAAGGCGCTGATATTTCACCATCCGGACCTGATCAACGCCGATCCGGCGCTGACAGCAACCATCTACAACTATATGGACAACGACCAAGCCATCAGTGACCAATTTCAGACACTAGCGCTTGAGATGCGGCAGATGGGCCCGCCTGGCGAGGAGTCGGGCTGGGCCACCCTGGTGCCATTTACACCGCCAAAGAGCGCAGGGAAAGGCTGCGACGGTCACGCTACTTACTACATATCGCAGCCCACAGAGCAAATCGTCATCTCCGCCGGTGCGGTGGCCACAGCCTTGATGAAGGCCACCAAGAATGACATGACACTGAAAAATAAGAAGTGGACCCTGCAGCCGGGCACATCGGTACAGGATTGCGCGACCGAGGAACAGACGATGCGGCTGGCGGTCCGGATTGACCTCGATCAGGCGGACGATTGGCAGGCAACGCTAGGCAGCACCGGCACCGCGTATGGCTTGCAGACCTCGATACAGGTGTTGGACTCAGCCCGGCGCCAGCTTCGGTTGACGATGAGCAACACCTATGTTCGTTACCTGGGGGCCTACATCCGATTCTTCGACGCCAAGGGTAACGCCATCAGCGTAGCGGATTGGAAAATCGATAATCCTGACATGACCTACAATGCGCTGCGAGGCCTGAACATCGACTACGACGACCTGCGCTGGCTCGGCTATATAGGACCGGTGAACAACGTAATGGCCGTGCCGATCCTATCCGATCCGGGTGTGCTGCAAGTCACCCTGACCTTTCCCGAGGACGCGGTAAGCGCCGCGATCTATGGCTCTGGTTTAGGCACAGGCTCCGACGCATGGCCGAAGTCGCCTATTGTGGGCGGCGTCATGACCGGCTGCGTTAATCTCGCCGTGCCTGCGTTCATGCTCGGCTTTGCCACGGCGATGCAGGCCTGCAAGCCGCTGTATCACTTTGTCAACGGGCTGATGTCGGACGCCAAGTTCCTCAGCGCGGTGATCGGCGGCGGATTAGCCTACTATGGCACGCAATTCGGCACGAGTGCCGCCAATAAGCAAATGAACTGGCATGCCTTCTCTTCACTGGCGAAAGTGCTGTTCGATCCGGCCGCCACCAAACTCCTGGCATGGATCGAGGCTGAAATGGTGGGTGAGGAACTGGTCGACGAGATCCCCTTCGCAGGCTGGATCATCGCCGCCATCAATGTCGTCACCGGCATCGCCCAGATAGCTGAGACGATCGTGGAAGTGGCCACCTCGCCGTGGAACATTGCGAACTCGATTTCGACCTCGATCACCACCACGGTGAAGGTCCACCCCGACCCTCGACACCAGGCATTTCCACAGCCTCCGGCAGGCAGTAAGGCCAGTCTGAAGGTTAAAGTCATCTATCAAAACCAGTTGCGGGCGACCGTGATAGCTACCGTACCGGTGCCCACGAGTACCCCTCCCATATTGGCCGCGGTTTTCCCAAACAACACACTGGGCGGCCAAGTTAAGTTCGAAGCCGATTACTACATCGACACCTGGCTGGCTGGCAAAGCGACCACGGGTGTGGTGAACAACGATGAGGCCGACGCCAGCGATATTGAGATGTTCCTGGTGCAATATCCGGTGCCGCTGAGCGAAAAATCGGTCTATGAACATAGCGCCTTGCTGACGTATCAGAACGCTACTTACGTTTGGCAATCCACAGGCAAGGCACCCACGGCCACGATCACCGACGCCAACACCAGCAGCGATGGCAATGCAATTTCCATCTGGTCCGGGCTCACCTTGAGCCAGCGCTACGGCGCAGTGGGTACGGCCTGGAAGGCAGCTGGCATGGGTATCACTTCCTTGTCCAGTGGACTGGGTGGCCAATTATTCGCCATGCAGAACACCAATATCCCAGGCACACCGATGGACGACCTGCAATTTCCGGCCTACGGCCTGGACGCGCAGACCCTGTTGGTCTATGACCCCTATCCTCCCAAGTTCTTGATGCAGGATGGCAACTGGATACTCGGTCCAGACGGTCATCCACTACCGGACCCAAATGACCAGCCTTTGGGTGAGTATTACGTCGACCCGCGCAAGGCCAACAACGATCCCTTAAAGGACGGCGGCTTCCACCTACGCAAGGTCACGCTGTCGTCACCGACTCCGTTCGACATGGGTAACAACCTACTCAGCTACGGCCGCTTCCAACTCCAGCCCGACTCCATCGCGCTACACCCCTCAGGTTTCGTCATCGCCGTGAGTACGCAACCTGCGAAAATTCAGATAGGCCAATTGGTCCCGGCCGGGGCGGCCGACGCGGACGTACCAATGGCCCGCATCCATGCCGGTCTGGCGCGAACGGTCGACCGGCCGGGGCTGCTGTTCCATCCCGTGGCAGTGAGTTGCGCTTACGACGGCACAGTGCTGGTGCTGGAAGACACCAAGTCTTTCGATGACCAGGGCGTGGTCCTCGCCCGCGTGCAGGCTTTCGACCTCAATGGCAATCCGGTGAGCCGCTTTTTTGACGGAGGGGGCTTACCCACTTCGTTTCTGAACCTGTCCACCACGGGCGACAACACCTACTTGGACATCTGCGCGATCGGCGATCAGCACATGACCTACCTCTACATCCTGTACTACGCGGGGGACGGTTCACAGGTCAGCGACTACCACATGGCCATCTATCAATATGGCACGTCGGCACCGACCACCAATCCACTGGTGACTACCGATGGCTTGGCGGCTGCTCGTCTGGCAGTTGATATGTGGCATACGCTCTACGCGCTGAACTACGCGATGGTGACTGACGGCCAGGGCAAACCAGCAGGCCCGAAGAACGCGACCACGGGTCCTAACGGCCGCACTGTACCCTCGATCAGTGAATGGCTGCCGCCGGTTCCCCAATGATCTGACACTTCTGGAGATCACCATGGTCGACAAACGTAGACAGGCAATGCACGGTCTCGCCCTGGCCCTGACCTCGTTCACCGCCGCTGCGCTCTCCGAGTCGCCAGCGCAGGCGCCGACATCCTGCGGTGGTTCGCCTCTGACCTGTCCATTCAGCACCCTCACCGGCGTCGACTGGTCGGGTCGGGACCTGACCAATGCCAACCTGCAAGGTGCCGACCTCACCCAGGCCAACCTCAGCGGTGCGAACCTCAGCGGCGCCGAACTCGCCGGTGCCAAGCTCATCAACGCCAACCTGAGCAACGCCATACTTAAGCGGAGCGGCAAGGGCGATGCCGACCTTTCCGGCGCCAATCTCCAGGGCGCCAATTTGACCGGCGCGAAGATAGACGGCACTGACCTGGAATACACCGATCTGGGGGGGGCGGATTTCTCCACCACCGACCTTAGCCGGGCACGCCTCGGACCGACGCTCCACACGGGCCTTTACGCCGGGCGCAAGACGCTCTTGCGCAACACCCTCCTGCCCGCCAACCTGGCGCTGGATCCTGCTACCAGCGACAGCACCGACGCACGCTTCGCCACTGTGGCGGACCCAGCGGTAACGAAGACAACCTGGGAGGTCGATTGCGGCTCGTCGGATCTCAGCCAACTGACCAACGTGGTCTACGTCACCCCTGCCGGTATTGACAGCAACAGCTGCGGCACGTCGCTGGAGGCGGCCTGCGCCACAATCGAACAGGCCCTCGGCAACTGTCAGGCGAGCGGCTGCGGCGTGCTGGTCGGCTACGGCGAGTATCAGCAAACCACCTCGCTGGCGGTGCGCGACGGCGTCAATCTCTACGGAGGTTGTGTGCGCACGGACCAGAGCAGCGACGGTCTGCGCTCGTTGATCAAGGCGCCGCCAAACGGTGTGCCGGCCATGACGGCGACCTACATCGACTCGGCCACACAGGTAGAGAATTTCAAAATATTTGCCAGCCCTGCGACGTCGACGGGGGGCGCGGCGAGCATCGCCTTGCAGGTCAAATACAGTGAGCAACTCGCCATCGTCAACTCGGAAATCTACGCGGCGCCCGGGTCTCCTGGCGACAAAGGTTGCGACAGCTGCAAGACAGATAGCAGCGGCGTAGCACTATGCAGCGGCTTGGGTTTGCCCTCGTTGGACATGCTGGGGAGCTTCACCGATACCCTCTGGAGCGGCAGTCGCGGTGGGGATGGCCGTGCGGGTTACGACGTTCACCGCTATATCAGCCGAGGCGGTGGCGGTGGGCAGCAGGGGGGCGGTTCATTTGCCGTGCTCCTGACCAATACCGCGGTTCATATCGGCAACAGTCGCATCGTCGGCGCAAGCGGTGGAAAAGGCGGGGACGGCGGCAACGGCGCAACCAACCCTTTGCACAATACGGGTAGCGGCGCGGGCGGTAATGGCGGGCCGACCGTGGGCTTGGCCTCAGCCGGCAATGTCCAACTCTCTACCGACCCAGATGTCGTGTTTTACCTTGGCAGCCACGGGCCTGGAGGCAGTGCCGGCACTATCCAAGGTAAATATTATGATGCCCTCTGCGTGGCCCGAGGCGAAGGTACTCCTGGGTGGGCCTATGAGCAGAAGGGATTTTGAGGGGAAACAACCA
Source organism: Pseudomonas agarici (assembly GCF_900109755.1). Taxonomy (GTDB): domain Bacteria; phylum Pseudomonadota; class Gammaproteobacteria; order Pseudomonadales; family Pseudomonadaceae; genus Aquipseudomonas; species Aquipseudomonas agarici. Next base: position 12,936 of record NZ_FOAR01000023.1, read on the forward strand.
GGCAGAGCGAGTGGTTAAAGACTTTTTTGTACCGATGACCAGGGCCATTCGACCGCCCCGAATAACGCGACGAGAGGCCCGATGACCGCGCCGTATTCTCGATCAGTCGCTGGCTTGCGACGACTCCTCAACAACGATACGCCACATCAGGAGATCACCATGGCCCTCAAACTTCAACCGGCAATGCACGGTCTGCTCCTGGCGCTGACGTCATTCGCCGCCGCTGCACTCTCCGCATCGCCAGCGCCGGCACCCTGCGGCGGTTCGCCGCTGACCTGTCCATTCAGCACCCTCACCGGTGTCGACTGGTCGGGTCGAGACCTGACCAATGCCAACTTGTTGGGTGCCGATCTCACCAATGCCAACCTCAGCGGCGCGAACCTCAGTGGCGCCGAACTCGCCGGTGCCAATCTCACCAATGTTAACCTGAGCAACGCCATACTTAAGCCAAGCAGCAAGGGCTATGCCGACCTCTCAAGGGCCAATCTCCAGGGGGCCAATTTGACCGGCGCGAAGATGGACGGCACCGACCTGGAATACACCGACCTAGGGGGAACGGATTTCTCCGCCACCGACCTTAGCCGGGTGCGCTTCGGACCGACGTTACACACGGGCTTTTACGCCGGCCGCAAGACCCTCTTGCGCAACAGCCTCCTGCCCGCCAACCTGGCGCTGGATCCTGCTACCAGCGATATCACCGACGCGCGCTTTGCCGCCGTGGTGACCCCAACGGTAACGAAGGCAGCCTGGGAGGCCGACTGCGGCTCGTCGGATCTCAGCCAACTGACCAACGCGGTCTACGTCACCCCCGCCGGCACTGACAGCGACAGTTGCGGCGCGTCGCTGGAGGCGGCCTGCGCCACGATCGAACAGGCCCTCGGCAACTGTCAGGCGAGCGGCTGCGGCGTACTGGTCGGCTACGGCGAGTATCAACAAACCACCTCGCTGACGGTGCGTGACGGCGTCAGTCTCTACGGAGGCTGTGCGCACACAGGCCAGGCCAGCGACGGCCTGCGTTCCTTAATCAAGGCGCCGCCAAACGGTGTGTCGGCCATAACGGCCATCAATATCAAATCGGCCACGCAGATAGAGAACTTCAAAATATTTGCCAGCCCCGGGGCGTCGACGGGTGGTGCGGCGAGCGTCGCCTTGCAGGTCAAATACAGTGAGCAACTCGCCATCGTCAATTCGGAAATCTACGCGGCGCCTGGCGCCACTGGCGACAAAGGTTGCGACGGTTGCAATATAGGTAACAATGACCAACCAATGTGCGGTGGCATGGGCTTGCCCTCGGTGGACATGATAGGGAGCTTTACTAGTACCCTTTGGAGCGGGAGCCGTGGTGGGGGCGGCCGTGCGGGTTACAACGGTTATCGCGGTGTCAGCGGAGGCGGTGGCGGTGGGCAGCAGGGGGGCGGTTCATTTGCCGTGATTCTGGCCAATACCGCCGTTCATATGAGCAGCAGCCGTATCGTCGGCGCAATCGGCGGAACAGGCGGCAACGGCGGCAACGGCGCAACCAACCCTTTGCACAATACGGGTAGCGGTGCGGGGGGTAATGGTGGGCTGACCGTGGGCGTAGTCTCAATCGGCAATGTGCAGTTCTCTGCCGACCCAGATGTCGTATTTTACTTTGGCGGCCATGGGCCTGGAGGCATTGCCGGCATTTTCCAAGGTGAGTCTTATGATGCCCACTGCGTGGGAGTGGCCGAAGGTAGTCTTGGGTGGACCTATGACCAGAAGGGATTCTGAAGGGATTCTGAAGGGAAACAACCAAGCAGAGCGAGTGGTTCAGAGTTTTTTGTACCAATGACCAGGGCAATCCGACTGGCCCGAAGAACGCGATAAGCAAATTTCGATCAACCCCAGATTCGAGCCGCATTGTAACATGCACATAAGATTTGACGTGCCGAATTCATATTGACCCCTTGATCGCATTGGATTATTTAGCATCATTCACCGAAAATATATAAAGCCAACTGGATTTATCGATTTCATCTATAAAATTTAACAACCAGAGTGACGAATTCATTCGATTAAGCCGAAACACGCTCTACCAACTTATAATAATAGTCAACCTATTCGACGTGTTTGAGTCATTATCCTTCTACGACGTCGCCGGCTTATGTATTCCAAAACCAGTATGTCATCGGTGTGGCTCTAATCGAAATTTCGGAAACTCAACCAGTCAAGATTTTTCACGAGGCATTTAGAGGTGGGGTATGGGTACAATTTCTCGACATCTCTAAATTCTGACCGCATAGCTGCCCCTTTTTCTTCATATGTTCCCTAATTCCTTCGATCACATCTTTTCGATAGGATCGGTTGTAATATTGCGGAATGGCATTAGCAATTATTTTAAACGCTCCACATGAATAAAATATTGTAGAAAGAGCGACAGGGTCACACATGGCACCGATAGACAAATGGTGTTCATAGCGAGAAGTAAAGTTTATATAGAGCCATCACTCAAATTAGCGACAATATCTTGACAAAACCGACATCACACCCATGATCAACGGATGATAAATTACTCCCACCATCCTTTTTTTATTGTCAAAGATTTCATTTTTAAGCTCTCTTCCTTTAACTTTGGCATTTTTTATTGGTATCAATGGAAGCTTGGATAAGTTGCTTTATATCGTCATAATAAAATGAACTGATTTTCTTATCGACATACTCGATTGACAGGTAAATTCTCTCTGGACACTCTACATCTAAAGCACTGAAATCATTTGCGATATTTTTTAGCCTATCAAAAGCTTTAAATAGGTCAACTAAATTCAGTAGTTATGATAAATAAAATTTTTATCTATTACTTTTACTAGTTATCTAATCTATTTCAGAGTTTTGAAGAATTCTGCCTCAGTGCTTTCAAAGGCTGTCCCACCTACACCCTCGCTCCACCGCACTCTTACCCTCGTCCACGCCTAAGTAGAGACTGCAAAATTTGCAGTAGCGCTTGTCGGATCAAACGGTTGGTAACCGTGGGAATACTCAACTCGCGTTCGCTGCCATCAGGCTGAGGAATGACCACGCGTCGTACCGGACTGGGACGATAGGTTGCGCTTCACTTCGTTCGCTGTGGTCAGCTTACGGTCGGACGTTCACTTACCAGATTGCGCCTATGCTGGGCGCACCGAAAAAAGGCAAGCCTTTCGGGCCTGCCTGTATAATTGGAGCAAGGACTTAGTTACACTACAGCAACGTTGCATATGATATCCACAGCCCCTCAGATAGTGGGTACTAAATCAATATCTACCTCCTTCAAAATTTTGTCATAACGTCGATCTATTATTTCGTCTGTATTTCTATGTCCCTTGCCGCCTCAAGCCACTCTCTGGAGTAGTACCCAAGAGCTCTTTCTGACGAGTCTCATAAGCGTTGCCACACCGAATAGCTTCGTCGCTCTTGAGTTGGTCGAACATCACTTCAGTTGCCAGAAAACTAAAACCAACCACTGATAAATCCAACAACTTTATTGAAGGTATCCTTAATCTTGCTGAACACCTCACCAACCCACTTCATGATATTTTTTGCCAAATCCATGATAAAAGTTTTGACTGTATTCAGAACCTCATTGAATTTACCACCGAAGGCCTCCATAAAACCAACGACAGCACTGGCGCTTTCTGGATGATTCTCAATTTCAACAATAGCTTCGTCATACATTTTATCGATATGCTCTTCAGCATTTTTTTTATCTTTTTCTCTAAGTTTATCCAGCTTCTTCTTATACTCATCGACATTTGATGAACCACTATTTTTAAACTCCGTTGTAGCTACTGTAAGCCCACGCTGAGAATCTTCGGCATGTGCTCCGCCTTTACCCTTGGCCGAGGCTTGCAAAAGTACCACGGAAGGTTCTGTTAGCTCTTTTTGCCCTCCCTTGATTGCAGAAGCATGTAAACTCCTAAGATGTTCTGAAGGCGTTGTTTTTGTAGCACTTTCCTCACGAACACATTTCTTATGATGAGCACGCATTTCATTAAGCAGCTCGATATACGAATTTATTGTTGCAGCAGTCATCATGACACTCCTTTAATATGATCGGGGCATTCATTATGCCTCACCTGGAAGGTTATATAACCATCCCACCTAAATAACTATTATATTTAACAGTTTATTAACGCAAAAAATAAAACAAGCAATTACGGTGAAGTTTTTAGACTGTTTTTTTATTGAAACCGAATACAAAAAAACCAATGACAATAACCTCCGAGAGGAGGAGTGTCGGACTTTTATTAAATATGGAATGAGCTGTACAACGATGGTAGCTAAAAATAATTGCTAATGATAGGCGGCCTTATCGAACGGCAACGGAGGCTTTCGCTTGCCTCGTCGCCCCGGCCAGATGGGTGTTTAAATCACTATAGAAAGTAGAGGTTTCATTGTATTGCACAATAAGAAAACTGAAAACAATCGGAGATATAGAGTTAGTCCCAGCCACCTCTAGAGGCTAAAATCCACCCCAGCAAAGCTATCGTCTTTTGGGCCTAGTTCTTTTTTTATTTTACTCTTGACCTCCCGCCACTCTTCCAGGTCAAGCTTCAAACTAAAGCCATTCAGTATAACATTAGTCTTTGTATGATTATATTCCACAAACAAAAAGTCAAAACTTTTTATTTCAGTTGACAGATACATCATTATATAAGCTATTCGAATACTGCCATCGGTATACTTTATTGCGTTTGAGATATCTGTATGAATACCTTCGTTATTCCCCTTCTCTATTCTCTTCTTCCAAAATGTATCGGTTAGTCGAAACGCGTCTGGAGCATAGTTTTTAGGTTGCTCTTTGATAAAATTCTTAAATTCAGTCGCCAGTGGATCGTCATTGTCCAAAAAGGCATCACACGCTTCAGAAGCCACGGCATTCATGATGTTAGTTTTTGATTTATATGTCTTGTTAATCAAATCCACTTGCGCCGCTTCAATCTTGCACCAAGACAGGTTATATATTTCATTATTAATTATATTATAATAGCCATAGCTGAGTACTCCCTTGGGGGTTCCCCAGATATCTTGGGTCAAGGTATATTTTGCTTTTTCATGGGATTTATATTGAATATAGGCGAGGGTCAACTCGATCATCTCGCGCTCTTCCTCAGTCAGCGCTTTGGCGTACAACAAGCAGCTTTTTACTGTGGAGAGTGTATCCTTTTTTGCAGAATTCATTTGGTTTATCTCATGGTGAATGCAAGGCAAGCCTGAATTTGCTTGCCCTGAAGATTCTGTGCAGTTACGATTAGAAACTGAAATCAACGGCGTCAAGCAATCCCTTCCAATCAGGGTTCGACTTCGAAAGTTTTTCTTTAATTATGCGCGCCCAATCGCCGTCCTCCCACATGCCCTCACGGTATGCCACCCCAAAAGCGGCGGAATAATATTGGTTTGTTTTGTGGGCTTTGCTGATCAGGAATTTTTTCCAAGAGTTATCTTTATAGTTTGACCCACTAAATCCGTAACTCCAGGCAAGTCCACCATTATGAGACCATACGGGTGAAATATCGAATATAGTTTCCCCCTTTAGTTCATTATGCTCCCCCCAGCAATTATCCAATATCTTCTTGACGTCTTCTTTAACTTCCTTCTCCCCCGTCAACTTGCTTAGAACCTCCTTGAAAGGATTTCCAATGTCCGATGCGACTTTACTGGCGATATCGAGCATGCAGTCCGCGACTGGAACACCATATTCGAGAGAGTCAGAATCAAGAAATTCAGTCCTGGCGGTGAAAACCGAGCAAAAAGGATAATTTGCTACTGCACGGAATGCAATATCCATATATTCTTTAGATGCCAGGTTTTTAGGCTGTAACAAATCCTTGTCGTCCCATCCATCTTTTCGTGCAAAACTTCGAGTGGTCTGGTCCAGTACAATCCCACAATACTCTATCATGGTGGCTTGTTTTTCGCTTACCACAGGGGCAACAACTGTTCTGTCGTTAATTCTGATAATTTTTGCAACCTTCTCTTCTTCCTTAAGTTGCAAAGGATTTAGCTTGCGATAATTTTGCTCCAGGGTAAGCATATCCAAATCGCTGAAGGTCTTTTTTAACTTGTCCGCTTTATCTATAAGCTCATAAATATCTTTTTCGGTTAAGATGAGACTTTTCATATTCGATGTCCTTGGTGCCGTAAGTTAAATACCATCTCGATTTTTCTGTTTGATCGCAGACTAATACACTCTCTCGATTATAGTACTATCATTTTTTATGGTTTTTTGTCGGTTGCCTTGGTCATTCTGCTTATTTATGGAACTTTAGAAATCACCCCAGCCGGTTAACTAAATTTTGAGTGCCGTGGTCATTCGAATTGAAAAACTTGATAGTATCAGCGGCAGGCGGCTGAAAAACGCCGAGTGAAGTGTTCGGAAAAATTTGACCAAAACACTTCACCTTCATCCGCCGAAACTATCCCTTCAACACTTCGCTGATCAGCGCCCCCACCTGGTCGGCATGCCGCTTGATGATCGTTTCGTGGTCGCCTGGAACCGACATCAAGACCATTGCCGAGGGCGCCAGCAGTTGCTCCCAGCCCAAGTAGCGAGACGGCTCTGCATGTCCCTCCAACGGTGTCAGTGCGGTGTCCTGTGCAATGAACAAGTGCAGCCTGGCATCCAGCGCCCGAGGCCGCCAGGCATGCATGGCTTTGCCGTGGCCCAGCATGCGGTAGAGGAACTGGCGGTTTTCCTGTGGCGTGTCATGGGCCAGATGCCATAAGTCTTTGCCCGCGCGCTTGTACTTTTCAAGGGCCTCGACTATGTCCTCGACCACCTCCTCCACTGTTCGCCGGATGGATATTTCGATCAGGTCCGGCTCGTGCTCGGCAAAGTTATTTGTCACAAAAGCATGGAGCGTCACCAAGCTGGCGTGATGGGTGCTGTCTTGCCTGTCAAGGGGCGCCAAGGTGGTGTCGAACAGTCCGAGGAACTCTATCGACTCACCCGCTTCCCGCAACTGCGTGGCCATTTCATAAGCGATCAAACCGCCAAAGGACCAACCGGCAATCCGATATGGACCTTGGTGCTGGATTTGGCGAACAACGGCGACGAAACGTGCGGCGATCTCAACTAAATCCTCCAGAGGTTCGGCTGACAATGGCAGCGCAGGCAAGCCATAAACCGGCACATCGGCGTCGATGTGTCCGGCAAGATGCTCGAAGTACCAGGCGTAACCTTGCAATGTGTGCGTAAGGAACAGTGGCCGCTGGCGGCCCTCGCGGTTGAAGGCTTGCACCGAAGCCTGATCGCTCGGGACACCTGCCTGCGAATTCAGCAGAGCCGCCAGCCTAGCGACGCTGCGGGTGTCGAAGAGGCTACGTACCGACAAATCCACCGCCAACGCCTCGCGGATGCGCACGACCAATTGCGACGCCATCAGCGAGTGGCCGCCCAACGCGAAGAAATTATCGTGGCGCCCGATCCGATCGACCTCCAGCACCTGCGCCCAGATCGCCGCCAGCGCACTCTCCAGTTCGCCTTGCGGAGCATCGTCCGTGTGTTCCATGCCGGTCAGCGCATTCAATGGCATTGTACGCAACGCCAAGCGATCCAGTTTTCCGTTGGCTAGCATCGGTAAAGCCGACAACGGCACCAAACGGCTGGGCACCATGGCCCCAGGTAACCGCTGCGCGAGCCAATGGTGCAGCTCATTGTGGTCGATCGGAGCGCCGTCGCTGATATAGAAGCCGATCAATTGATCGTGCTCACCGCCGGCGCGACGCGCCACAGCGGCGACTTTCCTCAGCCCTGGATAGCTGCCCAGCGCCAGTTCAACCGCGTTCAGTTCAACCCGCTGGCCACGCACCTTGATCTGGAAATCCTCACGCCCCAGGTGCATGAGTTGGCCATCGGCCAACCACATGCCGATATCGCCGGTCATCAACGCACGTGCGCCGGATGGCAATACGATGAAACGCTCGGGGCTCGATGCCGGCGGGTTCCAGTACCCAGGACCGACATTGGCGCCTTCGACGAAAATTGCTCCCACGGCGCCTACCGGCACCGGATTGAACTGCTCGTCGAGCACCTGCACTTGCACGTTGGCAATCGGGCGGCCCGCCGGCATCACCGCACCGAGGCCCGCCAAGTCTTCGCCTTCGCTGTAGGTGATGTCGTTGAGTTCGGTGCAACCGTAATTGTTGTACAGCCGTGCCCGAGGCAGCAAACGGGCAAAACGGGCCTTGACCTGACGGCTCAGCGGCTCACCGGCGGTCACCACATGGCGCAACCTACCCAACTGCGCCGCGTGATCGAGCAGTGCATTGAGGTGCGAAGGCACCAGGTTCAGCCTCGTTACCCGATACTCACGCAACGCTGTGGCGAAAGCAGCGGCGTCCTGGACGGTATGGTCGGCAACAATAACTTGAGGCACCCCCACCAGCAGCCCACAAAGCATTTCCTTGATCGACGGCACAAACGACATGGAGGTCTTCTGTGCAACCACTTCGTCCGGCGCAAACGGTGTGCGCGCCCACAAGGCCTGTAAGCCATTAAGCAGTTGCCGGTGCTCCACCAGCACGCCCTTTGGCTGCCCCGTTGAGCCCGAGGTGTAGGCGATGTAGGCCGGATCATCAGGCTGATTGTCGCGCACCACAACGGTTGCGCTGGCGTGTTGATCGACATCGCGATCCAGGCGCAACAGCGGTAGCTGGATGTGCGCCAGCCCAGCCGCGAGGTCGGAAGTGGTCAGCACCCATGCCGGCATCGCCGCCTCGAGGATGCGCTGCACATAGGAGGCCTGGTAACCCGGATCAATCGGCACGTAGGTGCCGCCCAACTTGAACACCGCCAGCACGCAAGCCAGAAAATCGGCCGAGCGCGGCTGATAGAGGGCAATCCGCGCGCCAGGGGCAATACCCTGGGATTGCAACGCCGCGACGACTGCGTTGCAGCGTTGATCCAGCCCGGCAAAAGTGATTTCTTGGCCGTTATCAATACAGGCTATGGCGTCGGGGCGCCGCGACACCTGCTGAGTGAACAGTGCCGTTACCGAGGTTTGCTCAAACACTTGGGTCGTGTCGTTACTGCGTGCGATCAATGCGTGTTCGCTTGGGGTGAGGGCCAACAAGCTGGCCACTTTAAGCCGTGGCGAGTGAATCAGCCGATCCAGCATTTCGAGCCAGATCGACACCATCAGTTCCACCTGGGCCGGGCTAAAGCGCAGGCTGTCGAAGCTGGCGACGATGTCCAACTGGCGGGCATCGCCGAACACCTCCAGATCCAGATCCGCCTGAGCAGGACGATCGGCTTCGATGGGCCATTCGCTGACGGTCATCTGGTCGCTCCAAGCCTGAGTGTCGATGCCTGGGAAGTTTTGATGGCGCAACATGACTGGCAAGGGTGAACGACCGTCGGCCTGACGCAACCGGGGCGCCACCGCGAGCATCTGCTCGAACGGCAATGCCTGATGCTCCAGTGCCTGAAGCACCACCGCATGGACCTGATCGAGCACATCGGCGATCAACGATTGGCCGTCCAGCCGCACCCGCAACGGTAGAATGTTGACGAAGAAGCCAATCAATGGGTCCAACACCGGATCGTCGCGACCGGCCACCGTGGTACCGGTACACACATCCGTGTATCCGGTTTGACGATGAACCAATAGCGTCCATCCGGCGAGCAGTACGCTGAACAGACTGGTGCCGCGCTGCTGGCTAAACTGCGCGAGGCCCTTAGCGAGGTCCTCGCTCACTCGCCGCCGCACGACGCCGGCAGGCCCTGGCGTGACGCTGGCCGGGGTGCCCGGCACCGCGAGATCGATCGGATCGGCCTGGCCGTCCAGGGCAGTGCGCCAATAATCCAGATGCTGGGTCAGGTCCTGACGGCGCTGCCAGTGTGCATAATCGGCGTGCTGGATGGTCAGCGGCGCCAGTTGCGCTTGCGCGCCGGCCAGGTGCGCGGCATACAGCGCCCGCAGGTCGCGCACCAGCACCGACGTGGACCAGCCATCGCAGACAATATGGTGAATCACGATGGACAGTACGTGGCGCTGCGGTGCGAGACGCAACACCTCGGCCCGTATCAAGCGCCCCTGGCGCAGATCGAACTCAACGCCAGCATGCGCCTGTAGGGCTTGCGTCAAATACTGTGGCGTGACAGGCGACACTGCTAGCCTGAGGGCGCAGGAGGCCTCGATGCATTGCGCAGGCACATCGTCGCCGTCGGCCAGCAGGAATCGAGTGCGCAACGGTTCATGCCGTGCCACCAGAGCGTCGAACGCGCTCTGCAACGCATTGAGGGACAAGACGCCTTCTAGCAACAAGGCTCCGTGCCAATTGTATGCACGTCCACCATCCCTGGCCTGAATCAGCCATAAACGCTCTTGGACGAAGGACAATGGCAAAGGAATGTCACGAGGCTGTGCAACCACTGGCGAGCGAGCCACCCCGCAGGCGCTTGCCACTTGCGCGGCGAACTCCTTCAGGCTGCGCGACTCGAACAGCGCACGTAGCGCCGGCTGATCGCCAAACTGCTGGCGTACCGATCCTGCGACACGCATGGCCAGCAGGGAGTCGCCGCCCAGTTCGAAGAAATTGTCATGACGGCTCACCGCCTCGACAGTCAGCAACCGCGACCAGATCTGCGCCAGTGCCACTTCGATTTCGCCCTGCGCCGGTTCATACCGTGCTCGGACCAGGGCGCTGTCATCCGGGGCCGGCAAGGCGCTACGCTTGAGCTTGCCGTTAGCCGTCAGCGGCAAATCGGGCAGATGCACGAACGCCGAAGGCACCATATGCGCGGGAAGATTCGATGCCGCCCGTGCGCGCAGGCTTTCGTTGAGCCCTCGGGTGCCGGTGTAGTAAGCCACCAGCCGCTGGCTACCCGGCGTATCCTCCCGAGCAACTACCACCACTTCAGCGACACCGTCCACGGCAGACAGCGTGCCTTCGATTTCCCCCAACTCAATGCGAAAACCACGAATCTTTACCTGATCGTCATTGCGACCCAGGTACTCGATCTCGCCATTGGCCAGCCGGCGCCCGAGGTCGCCGGTCTTGTACAGGCGTGCGGGAACGTGACTGAACGGGTCGTCGAGAAAGCGCTCGGCCGTCAGCTGCGGACGGTTGAGATATCCGCGTGCCACGCCCGCGCCTCCGACATACAGCTCGCCGACCACGCCGAGCGGCACCGGCTCAAGCCAGGCGTCCAGCAGGTAAAGTCGCAAATCATCGAGCGCTATGCCAATGGGGCTCGCGCCGATGTACCGGGTATCGGCTTCGGTCAACGCACGGTAGGTCACATGCACGGTGGTTTCGGTAATGCCGTACATGTTGACCAATTGCGTGGCGCCATTGCGTGGCCGGGCGTACCAGGGCTTCAGGCTGGCGACCTCCAGCGCTTCGCCACCCAAAATCACCTGGCGTAAGTAATGGCTTTGCGGGCTTTCGCCCTGCGCGGTGATTAACTGGCGAAACGCACTCGGCGTCTGATTGAGCACAGTCACTCGCTCATCACACAGCAGCGCGTAGCACGCTTGAGCTGAGCGACGGGTCAACGGTGGAATCACCAGCAGTCGGCCGCCATGCAGCCATGCGCCCCAGATCTCCCAGACCGAGAAGTCAAAGGCGAAAGAATGAAACAGCGCCCAAGTGTCCTCGCCATTGAAGCCGAACCGGCTGGCCGTGGCATCGAACAGCCGGGTCACGTTGCGGTGCTCGACCATGACGCCTTTTGGCTGGCCGGTCGAGCCCGAGGTGTAGATCACATACGCCAATCGCGCTGCGTGCGCCCCTGGCACACACGGGTTATGCCGGGGTCCGCCCTCGCCCTGGGCAATATCCAGTTGGGTGATCGCCAATGGCCCGAGCACCTCTCTAGTGGCTGGCGTCACCAACACCGCCAACGGCTGACTGTCACCCAGCATGTAGGCCAATCGCTCGGCGGGGTAGCCGGGATCCAGCGGCACATAGCCGGCGCCGGATTTGAGGATGCCAAGCACGCCGACCATCATTTCAAGACTTGGCTCCACGCAAATCGCCACCCGGTCGTCGGGCTTAACCCCTTGGGCGATCAAGTCATGGGCCACGTGGTTGGCTCGCGCGTTCAACTCAGCGTAGGTCAGTGATTGCCCCGCGAACGTGACGGCGAAAGCATTCGGCGAGCGTTCGGCTTGCATTTCGAACAATTGGTGCAGAGTGTTTAACGGCGGGTAGTCGGTGCGCAACGCATTGCGATCATCCAGCAGCTTCATCCGTTCCTGCGCCGGCAGCACCTGCAAGGCGCAGACGGGCATTGCCGAGGCGGACTCCAGTGCCTCATTGATGTGCTCCAGTGCGGTCAGCATGTAACCGCAGACGCGCTCGCCATCGATGCCCGCCACTGCCTGAACGGTCAAGCTGAAGGCCTCGCCGAGGTCGTCCACGGCCATAGTCAACGGGTAGTTAGTGCGCTCACGGCCCCCCAAGTGCTCGATATCGTCGCCTAGACGCCGATTCTTTTGTGCCTGAGGCGCATCCGCGCTGTAGCGGTAGTTGAACAGCGTCGTAAACAACGGGGCTGGGGCGGTCACTGCACTGCAACGCTGGGCCAGCGAGAGTGGCGCGTGTTCATGGACCAGCAACTGCACCAAGCGATCATGGGTCTGGCGCAGGCTAGCGGCGGTGTCCAGACGACCGATATCGACGCGCAGCGGCAAAGTGTTGATAAACAACCCAAGCACCCGGTCGGCGGCCTCGCCGCCTTGCAGACGGCCAAACAGCACGGTGGCGAACACTACGCTGTCGCGTCCCGTGGTCTTGGCCAGCACCAGCGCCCACGCCAGGTGCATCACACTGGCCGCACTGACGCCGTGACGCCGTGCCTGGCTGCGCAAGCGGCGCGATAATGTGTCAGGCACCAGGTGCTGGACCTCAAGCGCGTCGTGACCATCGCCGTTGATGTCCAGCACATCGAAAGGCGCGGTCGGCTCGTCGATATCACCGAGCATTTCCCGGAAAAAAAACTCATGCGCCGCCCTGCTTTCGGCCAGGCAGGTCTGGGCGATGAAGTTCCGAAACGGCGCCGGCGTGGGCAAGCAATCGGCGCGGCCCTGTTCGATGGCCCGCGCCTCCTCAAGCACCAGATCAAGACTGGTGTGATCCAGTACCAGATGGTGGAACACGATATTCAACAGCCAGCGGTCATTGGCCTGATCGTGACCGAGCGAACAATTCAGCAACGGCGGCCGGGTGATGTCGATCCGTTGGGGCGGCTTTTGCTCCGGCGCAGTCACCTCGAAGGTGTTCACCATCAGTTGCGCTTTACGGTGAACCACTTGCACTGCCTGTTCCAGGCCATGCCAGACAAAACCGGTGCGCAGGATTTCGTGACGGTCGATGACCTGTTGCAAGGCCTCGATGAAGCGCTGCACCGCCGATCGTGTCCTGAACCCCAGCGCACCGCTCAGCACGTAGGGGTCGCGCTCCTGCTCGATCAGGTGATGGAACAGGATACCTTCCTGCAACGGCGCCAGCGGATAGATGTCTTGTACATTGGCTGCACCGCCGGGCACTTGGGCGACGAGGGTATCGAGTGCCGCTTGATCGACGGTCACCAACGGCAACATGTCCGGAACGATGCGCTCGGCATTCCTCGGAATCCTATTAGGCGGTATCGCTAACTCGGGACTGCGAGTCACGATATGCCGTGCCAGCTCGGCCAGGGTGGGCGCGCCGAACAGTTGGCGAATGTCGGTAAACAGATGGGCCTGGCGCATGCGCTCGACCAGGCTGACGGCCAACAGGGAATGCCCGCCCAGCTCGAAGAAATTGTCGTAACGGCTGACCGACTCCACGTTCAGCAACTGCGACCAGATCCGCGCCAGGGTGGACTCGACGGCGCCTTGGGGTGGCTCGTAGGGCGCACGCACCACAGCGTCGCCGCCCGGTGCCGGCAAGCCGGCACGGTCGAGCTTGCCGTTGGCGGTCAGCGGTAAACCGGGCAGATGCACGAATGCCGATGGCACCATGTGCGCCGGCAGACGTGATGCGGCTTGCGTTCGCAACCGCTCGTTGAGCCCCTCGTCAGCGGTGTAGTAGGCCACTAGCCGCTGATCGCCGGGAGTGTCCTGACGGGCGATCACCACCAGCTCGGTCACGCCTTCGACGCTGCCAAGAACGCCTTCGATTTCACCCAATTCGATGCGGAAACCGCGGATCTTCACCTGATCGTCATTGCGTCCCAGGTATTCGATCTCGCCATTGGCCAGCCAACGTCCGAGGTCGCCGGTCTTGTACATCCGGCACGGGGCAGCGCTGAAGGGGTCGTCGAGAAAACGCTCGGCGGTCAACTGGGGCTGATTGAGATAGCCACGCGTCACGCCCGGACCGCTGACGTACAACTCGCCGACCACGCCCACCGGCACGGGCTCACGCCGGGCGTCGAGCAGGTATAGACGCAAGTCGGCAATTGGCCCGCCAATGGGGCTGGCGCCAATGCGCCGGGTGTCGGTTTCGGTCAACGCCCGATAGGTCACGTGCACCGTGGTTTCGGTGATGCCGTACATATTAACCAGTTGCGTCAAGCCATTGTCTGGCCGCGCATACCAGGGTTTCAGGCTGGCGACATCCAACGCTTCGCCACCGAAAATCACCTGGCGCAGGCAATGGGTTAGAGGGCTGGCACCCTGGGCCGCGATCAGTTGGCGAAAGGCGCTGGGGGTCTGGTTGAGCACGCTGACTCGCTCCTCGCACAACAGCGTGTAGCACGCTGGCGGCGAGCGGCGTGTCAACGGCGCCACCACCAGCAGACGACCGCCGTGCAGGAGCGCACCCCAGATTTCCCAGACGGAGAAGTCGAAGGCAAACGAATGAAACAGTGCCCAAACGTCGTCGCTGTTGAAGCTGAACAGGCTGGCTGTGGCCTCGAACAGACGAGTCACGTTGCCGTGTTCGACCATCACCCCTTTTGGCTGGCCGGTCGAACCCGAAGTGTAGATCACATACGCCAACCGCCCGGCGCCGTGGCCTGCCACGCAAGGGTTGGATTGCGGGCCGCTGTCGAGCTGTGCAATGTCCAATTGCGCTACCGCCACACGACCGAGCACGTCGCGGGTAGCCGCCGTCACCAGTATCATCGTCGGCTGACTGTCGGCCAGCATGTAAGCCAGCCGCGCAGCGGGATAGCCCGGATCGAGCGGTACATAGCCGCCAGCGGATTTGAGGATGCCGAGCAGGCCAACGATCATAGCCACGCCCGGCTCCACGCATATCGCGACCCGATCATCCGGTTTCACGCCATGGGCAATCAGACGATGGGCTACCCGGTTGGCTCGCGCATTCAACTCGGCGTAAGTCAGTGATTGCCCCTCGAACGTGACGGCGAAGGCATTCGGCGAGCGTTGGGCTTGCGCCTCGAACAGTTCGTGGAGGGTCTGTGGCCGCGAGTAATCGAAGCGCGGCGGATTGAACGCCTCAAGCACTTGGCTGCGCTGCTGTTGCGGCAGCACCCGCAAGGCATTGATGGGTGTATCCGGCGCACACTCCAGCGCCTCGACCAGCGACGCCAGTGTAGTGTGCAGACAATCGCAGACTTGTTGCGGATCGATGCCGTGCGTCGCTTGCACGATCAAGCCGAAGTCGTTGCCGATATCGTCGACGCATAGCACCAACGGATAGTGGGTGCGTTCGTGGGCTGAGAGCAGTTGCACCCCCGGCCAAACGTATTGCCCGACCGCCAGACCATCCGCCTCGTCACCGTGACGGTAGTTGAGTAAGGCGCTGAACAGCGGAGTCGGCGCCGCTACACCGCTGCAGCGCTGCGCCAGGGCCAAGGATGCGTGCTCGTGGCCGAGCAACGCCGCCAATGCCTGGCTGGTCTGACGCACGCCCTTTTGCACGCCAGCGGCACCCGCATCGATACGCACCGGCAAGGTATTGATGAACAGACCCAAGGCGCGATCCGCTCCGGCACCGCCCTGCAGGCGCCCCAGCAACACGCTACCGAACACCACGTCGTCGCGGCCCGCCAGCACCGCCAATACCCTGGCCCAAGCCAAGTGGTAGAGACTGGCCGCGCTCACCGCCAGTTGCCGGGCCTGGCTGCGCAAGCGCAGGGCCAGTTCGCCCGAGACGCTGGCCGAGGCTTGCGTCACCGGATCGGCATCGGCCTGGATACCGGCAATGCCATAAGGCAAGGTCGGCTCATCGACATCGTGTAGTCGCTCGCGGAAGAACGCTTCGTGCGCCTGAGCCTTGCCACTCGATCGCGCCTGCGCCACATAATCACGATAGGGCACGCTAACGGCCAGCGTCGCGCCCTGCCCGGCCAGAATGGCCTGGACTTCGCGCTGCACGAACGCCAGCGCGACATGGTCCATCACGATGTGATGGAACCTGAGCAAACCGACCCCGCGCCGATGGCTCTCGTCTTCGGCATAGGCCCAATGGATCAACGGTGCCCGGTCCAAGTCGATGCCACGCTGGCGAACGTCGAAACGGCGCAGCAGTTGCTCCGCCACATCACCTTCGCGAGGGTCTGCCGAGAAATACTCGGTTGTCACTGGTGCCCGACGCCAAACCACTTGTACCGGGGCGTCGAGCCCTTCCCACAGCACCGCCGTGCGCAACACATCATGGCGATCGATGACCTGCTGCATCGCCTGGACCACCTGCTCGAACGCCGCTTGTCCGGTAAACGCAAACAGCGCGTGCAACACATAGGGATCGCCCCCGGTGGCGCTCAAGTGGTGATACAGAATGCCTTCCTGCAGCGGTGCCAGCGGATAGATGTCCTGTACATTGGCGGCGCCACCCGCTACCCGAGCGACGATACGTTCGATGGCCGGCGGGGTCAGTCGCACCAACGGCAGCATGGCCGGGGTAATGTGTTCGGCGTGCGGCGGTATGGCGTTGGCGGGCACACTGAACAGTGGCTGCTCGGTGCTGACCTGGCGCGCCAGCTCGGCCAGGGTCGGCGCACCGAGCAGTTGCGCCACTTGGGCAAACAGACCAACACGGCGCATGTGTTCGATCAGGCTGACCGCCAGCAACGAATGCCCGCCCAGCTCGAAGAAATTGTCGTGACGACTGACCGGCTCCACGTTCAGCAACCGCGACCAGATACCGGCCAGCGCGTTCTCGACGTCACCCTGCGGCGCTTGGTAGATGGCTCGTGCATAGGCCCCGTGCGGTGCGGGCAGCGCCTTGCGGTCGAGCTTACCGTTGGGGGTCAGCGGCCAGGCATCAAGATGCACGAATGCCGCCGGCACCATGTACGGCGCCAGGCGGCCGCCGACGTGCTCACGCAGCGCTTCAGGAGCGACGGCGCTGCCGGTGTAATACGCCACCAGCCGCTGGCCGGAACGCTCATCGTGCCGTGCCAGCACCACGACCTCGCGCAAGCCGGGCATCTGGGCCAGCACCGTTTCGATTTCGCCCGGCTCGATTCGAAAGCCCCGGATCTTGACCTGGTCGTCGTTGCGTCCCAGGTACTCGATTGCACCATTAGGCAGCCAACGCCCAAGATCGCCGGTCTTGTACATCCTCGCGCCAGGTGCCTCGCTGAAGCGGTCGTCGACGAACCGTTCAGCGGTCAAGCGAGGCAGATTCAGGTAGCCGCGAGCGACCTGCACGCCAGCGATATGTAATTCACCCGCAATGCCCACCGGAACCGGTTGTCCCTGAGTGTCCAAGATGTAAATACGCGTATTGGCGATGGGCCGACCGATCAGCGACACGCTGTCCTCGGCGCTGCATGCCCAGGCCGTGACATCGACCGCCGCTTCGGTCGGCCCGTAAAGATTGTGCAATCCGGTATCCGGCAGCACCGTGGAGAAACGGCGGATAAGACTCAGCGCCAGCGCCTCGCCGCTGCACACCACGCGGGTCAGGCTGTGGCATTCGGCGGCCTGGGCGGATTCGAGGAAAACCTGCAACATCGACGGTACGAAATGCACGGTGCTAATCCGTTCCCGAGCGATCAGTTGTGCCAGGTAAACCGCATCCCCGTGCCCCTCGGGACGTGCGATCACCAGCTTCGCGCCGACCATCAACGGCCAGAAAAACTCCCAAACTGAGACGTCGAAACTGAACGGGGTCTTTTGCAGGATTACGTCTTGCGCTGTCAGACTCAGTGCCTGCTGCATCCACTGCAAACGGTTGACCACCCCGCGATGCTCGTTCATCACGCCTTTGGGCCGTCCGGAAGACCCGGAGGTGTAGATGACATACGCCAGCGTCCGCCAGTCCTGCGCCAGCGCCGGGTCGTGCGAGGGGAACTGGGCCTGCGTGCGCACATCAGCGAGATCGAGGCAGATCGCGGCGTCCGCCCGCAACAGACCTCGGGTCGGGCCGTGCAGCAGCAGCGCGACGGGCGCGCTGTCCTCCAGCATGTGGACCAGGCGTTCGAGCGGGTAGCCAGGGTCAAGCGGCACATAAGCGCCCCCGGACTTGAGAATGCCAAGCAGGCCGATCAGCATGTCCAGGCTGCGCTCGACACAAATCGCCACGCGGTCATCGGCTCGCACACCCCGTTCGATCAACTGATGGGCCACGCGGTTGGCCTGTCTATTCAACGCCTCGTAGGTCAGTGACTGGTCTTCGAAGGTCAGCGCGATGGCCTCGGGAGTCGCCCTGACCTGCTTTTCGAATAACTGATGTAGCGTCAGCGCCTGCGCAAAGACGCCGTCGGTGGCATTGAAATCGGCCAGCACCCGCAGGCGTTCCCTGGCCGGCACCGCGACCAGGTCATGCACGGCTTGTTCGGGGTTGCGTTCCAGTGCGTCCACCAGACTGGCCAAGACGGTCTGCACGCTGTCGCACACCAATTGCGCATCAATGCCCGTCACCGCCTGGACATTCAGTTCGAACCCTTGTCCTGCGTCATCCACCGACAATGTCAGTGGATAGTGGGTGCGCTCATACTCCTCGAGCAGTTCAATACCTTGCCAGTTCAGCGGCCCGGCGCCTTGCCCCTGGTGTTCACTGCGGCGGTAGTTGAGCAAGGCGCTGAACAACGGCGTGCCTGGGGCAACCCCACTGCAACGTTGGGCCAGTGCCAGCGGCGCATGCTCATGGGCGAGCAGGTTGGCCACCCGCGCCGCGGTATCGCGCACACTGGCGGCCACGCCCTGGGAAGCCAGGGTCAAGCGCAACGGCAAGGTATTGATGAACAACCCCAGCGCATGTTCGCCACTCGCCCCCTGCATGCGCCCCAGCAGAACAGTGCCGAACACCACCTCTGTCTGTCCCGAGAGCATCGACAACACCCGTCCCCACGCCAGGTGAAACAGGCTGGCAGTGCTGACACCTAGCCCCCGTGCATGCGTGCGCAAACGCTCGGCCACCCTGAGCGGCACAGGTTGGATCACTGCGATGACCGAGGCATCATCGCGAGCCTGTGCCACGCCGAACGGCAGCGTCGGCGATTCGATGTCCTGTAGCATCTCGCGGAAAAACGCCTCATGGCTTGCGGCGCTCATACTGTGTCGACTCTGCACCACGTAGTTGCGATAAGGCGTCGCGCCAGGCAGCAGTGCCTGTTGATCGAGCAGATAAGCCTGCATCTCCTGTTGCAGGACACTTAAGCCGGCATGATCCATCGCCAAGTGATGAACGATTAGCAATGCCAGCCAGCGGTCGTTGCTTTCGTCGAAGGTGCAGGCCAGTCGCAGCAGCGGGGCCTGGCGCAGATCCAGACGCGAGCGGCCGACATCGAAACGCTTGATCAGTTGGCCGGCGATATCGCCGTCCTGGGCTTGGAAATTCAACCAGTGCAACGGCAGCGACACATCACGCAGGACCACCTGCAAAGGCACGTCCTGCCCTTCCCAGACCAACGCCGTGCGCAGAATGTCATGGCGGTCGATGACCGTTTGCAAGGCCCGGATGAAGTCGTCGAGCCGGGCGCGGTGGTCCAGCGCGAACAGCCCATGCGACACGTAGGGATCGCCGCCGCTGGTCGACAAATACTGATAGAGGATGCCTTCCTGCAACGGCGCCAACGGATAGATATCCTGCACATTGGTAACGCCACCGGGGATGTTTTCAACTAAGCCGTCGATCTGCTCCTGGCTCATTTCAATCAGTGGCAAGAGGTCGGGGGTTATCCGTAAACAGCCGGCTTCGATCCGATTGGCCGGGATTTCGACCTCCTGGCCGGTGCCCGTGTGCCGGGCAAACGCTTGTAGCGTCGGAGCACCGAACAGGGCGCGAGGCTCGGCATTCATGCCCTGGCGACGCATGCTCTGGATCAGCCGCACGGCAGACAGCGAATGCCCGCCCAATTCGAAAAAATTATCGTGCCGCCCTACTCGCTCGACGCCCAGTACCTGTTGCCACAACAAGGCCAAGGCCTGCTCCCGCTCGCCTTGCGGTGCCTCATAGGCATGGTTGAGGCAAGCTTGCGGCGCCGGCAAGGCTCTGCGGTCCAGCTTACCATTGACGGTCACGGGAAACGCCGCCAGGTGCACGAACGCCGACGGCACCATGTAGACCGGCAATACCTCGCCGGCGCGACGGCTCAGGCCCTCGGCCAGCCCGTCGATGCCGGTGTAATAGGCAACCAGACGTACTTCGCCAGGACTGTCCTCGCGCGCGAGTACCGCCACCTCGAGCACACCAGGCAAGGAGACCAGCGTGGTCTCGATCTCACCCAACTCAATGCGAAAACCACGGATCTTTACCTGGTCGTCATTGCGTCCGAGAAATTCGATGTTGCCATCGGCCATCCAGCGCCCCAGGTCGCCACTCTTGTACATCCGCGCACCCGGCGCGGCGCTGAACGGATCGTCGATAAAACGCTCGGCGGTCAATCCCGGTTGGTTCAGGTACCCTCGCGCAACGTGCGCGCCAGCGAGATAGAGTTCACCGACCGCGCCCGGCGGAACGCGCTGGCCGAACTCATCAAGTATATGAATCCGGGTGTTGGCCACCGGGCGACCGATGTGCAGCGCCGCGTTGTGCTGATGCACTTGTCCGGCAGTCACCAGTACCGTGGCTTCGGTTGGGCCGTAGGTATTGATCAATGCTTGTCCGGCCGGCAGACCGACCGGCCATTGGCGCAACCGATCGCCGCCGATCAGCACCTGGCTGGCCACTGGGTTGGCAAGGTCGCTGGCATACGCCAGCTCCGCCAACGGGGTGATCAGAATGGCAAGGTCAACGGTCTGCGCTTTCCACCACTGCAACAAGGCGCGCGGATCGTCCACCGTGTGTGCCGGCGGTAGCAACAACGTGCCGCCGACACTCAGCGCCGTCCAGATTTCCCAGACGCTGGCGTCGAAACCGACGCCAGCGAACCAAGTACTGCGACTGCCTTCGCCCAGCGCAAACCGCTGGTTATGCCAGGCAATCAGGTTATTCAACTGGCGATGCTCAACCATCACGCCTTTCGGTCGACCAGTGGAACCCGAGGTGTAGATCACGTAGGCCAGTGACGTGCCGTGACACCCTATTGGATCGGGATTGGCGCGCTGCGCTTCGGTCATGGCCTGCAAATCACCCAAATCAAGCTGCGGCATCGCCGTCTCGGGCAACAGGTGCGCGGTTCGATGGTGGATCAGCATGACCTTGGGCGCGGTTTCGTCGAGGATGTAGCGCAAACGCTCGGCTGGATAGGCGGGGTCCATGGGTACATAACCCGCACCGGACTTAAGAATCCCGAGCATCCCGACAATGCTGTCGAGGCTACGCTGGGTACAGAGGGTTACGCATTGGTCTGCCTTGACGCCCAGGGCCATCAGTCGATGCGCCACGACGTTGGCGCGGCTGTTCAACTGCGCATAGGTCAGGCGGTGCCCGTCCTGCTCAATGGCGATGGCATCCGGCGAACGCGCCGCCTGCGCTTCGACCTGTCGATGGATCATCGGCGCTGGCGCAAAGGCCACATCGGTGGCGTTCCAGGCGTCGAGTTGGCGCAACTCCGGTGCCGTCACCAGCGACAGTCGCGATACGGGCAATTCGGCGTTGTCCAGCACCTGTTCGAGCATATGCCGCAGCCGAAGGCTGATCTGCCGGATTTCTCCGGGGTCGAAATAAGCCTGGTTGTAAAAGAAGTGAATCCAAACGTTTTCGTCGAATTTGTTTTCGCGGATATGGACCGTCAACGGGTCCTGCTCATGCCTGTTCGATCCCATGATCACCTGCGCCGGTGCCCCATCGAAGCGCAGGTCATGGTCATCGCGCTCATAGGACACCGTCAGGTCGAACAACTGCGCCCGCTGCGAGCGCCACAGGCCCAGCGTGCGATTCAGCTCGCTCAACGGAAAGCGCTGGTAGCGGTAATCCTGCTTGAGCATCCGCCCCAGTGAAGTGACCAGCGCAGAGAAGCTCAGGTGCGGATCAAACGACAGGCGCAACGGGCTGACGCCGACAAACATGCCAGCGGTCGATTTGAGACGGGCACTGCCGCGATTGAGCGTCGGCACGGCGATGGACAACTCATCGCGGCGCTCGGTGCGGCTGAAGTAGACGTGGAAAATTCCGAGCAGCACATGGAATGGAGTCGAGTCGCAGGCGCGGGCCAGTTCGATGATCCGCTCGAAGAAAGCACGGGACAGGCGCAGACACTCGTGGCCGCCCGGCGCCAGGCCTTGCTGTGGGCCGGTGCGGTGGCGCGGAGTGAACAGCGGGTCGGGCAGCGTGCGGTATTTGTCCAGCCAATATTCCAGGTTGCGCAACTGTTGCGGCGAGTGCTCGAACGCCTGGTCCTGCGCAATGAAATCCCGGTAACTCGGCGCCGGTTCAGCCTGATCTTGGGTCTGGGCCTCGCTGTATAATGTTGACAGTGATTCGACCAGCAAGCCGATTGCCCAGCCGTCGACGATCAGGTGGTGAAAGTTGAGCGTGAAATAGAAACGCGCATCACTGACCTTTACCAGCTCAAAGCGAAACAAGGGGCGGCCGATCAACGTGAAGGGAGCTTCCAGGCGCTGCTCAAGCAGCGCCAATGCCGCGCTCTCGGCGTCCTCCCGCTCGCTGAAGTCGTGAAAGGGCACCTCCACCGCCAGCGTCTCGACGATGCGTTGCAGCGGCACGCCGTGCTCATCAATCGACGATGTCAGCACGATGCGCAACGCGTCGTGCTTGCGCACCAACCGGTTCACCGCTCGCTCGAAGCGTTGCGGGTCGACGGTGCCTGCGATCCGCACATGACCACCGATCTTATAGAGCGGCGCACCTTCGTGCAGCCCTTGATCGAACCAGATCTGGCGCTGAGCGGTGGTCAGGGGGTATACATCAGCGGGCGAAGATGGGCGATTCAAACAATAGCTCCCTGGCCTCATCGGCCCAAAAATGACTGACGTCACGCATGAACCGACACTCGATGCGTCAGTGTTCGAATAAAAAAGATCAACGGATTGCCTGATAGGCGATCCAGTGCATCGATGAATGTCCAACTTTATGAGTGTATAGACATAGTCGCCATTAGTGCACCATAGCACTAACGTGAAAGTTGCGGAATAACTGATCTCCCGGCTACGTGCCGATAGGTTCCGGATGAAACTGTGCACCGTGCAGAGGGACGAGTCTTATTCTGTGTACTGCCTATCATCTCGTCACTTATCCAGGCCGTTAGTTCAAACGAAACATTGATCAGCTCGGTGATCAATGAGTGGCAGAGAACCACAAAAAGTTCCTTGAGCAGTGTCTTGAATACCCGATTGCGCTGCGGCGAATTACACTGATACGGCCCCGTATGGATGGTGGAGCAAGGGAAACGATCCCACGTGCTCATGGACGATACGTTGATGCTCAAGGCAGATGACCGACGAAGACCGGCCATTACGACCAGCGCAGTTGTTTTACGCGCCGATGGGCTTTTTTACTTTTTAATCAAGGCCCAATTACTATACACCAAGAAAAATTTGTACAGCATGTGCTTTTCCAGACCAACCCTAGCGCCGTTGTGATTTCTGTCCATTTTTCGGACGTAGATCACAAATCAAAAACAGGGGTTAAATTGCGACCAGCAAAAAATATTCAATTTTCACGCCATGATTAACCTATCACTTACGAATCAGCGGGAGAGATGGAAGGAGGTCATGCTTTGATCAGATCGACCATGAGTGTTAAACCGCTGAATTTAGCACATCACGGCGCCTGATCATGACGCTCCACGTCTCCCCTGCAATTAACTATTTAGCCTTCGGACTTCGGCTGGCGGGTACACCTATAAAGCACTGCTGTCAGTTTCGGAGTATTAGCGCCAAGCCCCGATCCATTGCCCATTGACAGCCGCAATGACCCTTATGCTGTCTGCAACGAAAACGAACGGCTCGGCAGGGGCATCGGTCTGCATGGTCCACTCATTTACTCGCTTCTTGGCTCTGGTGCCCGCGACATTCGAGTCGTAACCTATAATGCGTTCCAAGCAGGCAGCCGCTTGCCCGACATCAATCAAGGACATGATCCCCACAGGATTTCTGGAGCCCTTGTCGTCAAGGCACGGCAAGTACGTAATTGCATCGACAACGCTGGCAAGTGGAGACTGTGCGATGAAGAAAACCTTGGAATTTGCGCCCGTCGGTAGCCAAAAGATGCTTGTGGGGGTGGCTGCGGCCGCCGTAATGCTCGCCGTCAGCGGAGTGTTATTGCCACATGACGGGAAGAAGGATGTTGTAGACTGGTTGGCCGATCTGTGCACCGGTATCGGCAGGCCACTGTTCTCGTCTGCAACCGTGAACACCGACGAATCCGGCGCAGTCAGGCCCGCGACCTCACCCAAAGTGATTTCATGCGAACCGTTGCCGAACGTGCCAGGCAAGTCGGTTACTACGCTCCTCGTTAACTTTCCGCCACTGGGCTATTCGCCGGCTCATCGCCATCCAGGCTCTGTCACTGCCGTGATCCTGGAAGGCACGATCCGCTCGCAATTGGCCGGTAGTCCCCCAGGTGATTATCGCTTCGGCGAAACCTTCTTTGAGCCAGCCGGCGCGCTGCACTTGTTTGCAGAGAACCCCGATCCGGTACACCCCGCCAAGCTTGTGGCGATGTTCGTGGCTGACGACAACTGCGGGCCGCTGGTTCTACCACCTTGAGTGGCCGGCATTACGCACGGGGAGGCTATCTGAATCGCCGAGCGCTACTGGTGGCGGCTCCCATCAGAGCGAAAGCCATACCGGCGATCAGACAAAAGACCGCGCCATGATTTCCACCCGTGGCGAGGATCAGTGAGACCAAGGCGGAACCGAGAGACCATCCGACGTATCGGGCCGCGGCATTCATCCCACTTGCAGCGCCGCTACGCCCTACAGGTCCTGCTGTCATCATGGCGGTGTTGTTCGGCGTCTGGAACAGACCAAAGCCGATACCGCAAAGAGCCAATCGCCATATGACATCCCACTGCGCCGGAGCCGCAGGCAAGAAGACCAGCAAAAGCAAACCACCGGCCAACACTGCCAACCCCGTGCTGCAAATCACCGAGGCCGGGTAACGGTTGATCAAACGACCAGCGATTGGGGCGGTGACGGCGGTCATCAACGGCCAGGGCGTTACAAGAAAACCTGTTTCCACGGCGGAAAGATGAAGCTCCGTCTCAAATAAAAACGGCAAGGCGACGTAAGCTAGAATTTGTGCCGCGTAGGAGCAGACAGATGTCCACACCGATAGGGTAAACCGGGGGATGCGGAAAAGATCGAATGGCAACATTGGCATAGGGTGCCGCTGCTGTTGCCGAATGAAGAGACTAAAAAAGACCAGACCGACTACGATCTCTCCCGTGGCGATGCGCCAATCGCCGATACCCAGCGTGCCGACTCCAACGACGAAAAGCCCGAACGCTAGCGCATTGAGAACGGTCCCGGTCAGATCAAGCCGGCGAGCGACTCGAACGTCCGGTGGTGCGACGGCAATAAATAGAGGTAGCACGAGGCCAAATGGAACATTCACCAGGAACAACCAAGGCCATTGTGCCACGGCGAGTATTGTCGCCGCGATGGTAGGCCCCAAGGCTCCGGGTATCGCCACCGCTAACGCGACCAACGCCAGCCCCTTACTGACCCTGCGGTGTGGGTAGATCACCCCTACAAACGCAACGCCCGCGACAGCAAGCGCGGCCGCTCCAGCCCCCTGAACCAAGCGCGCCCCGAGCAACATCGGCAATGTTGGAGCCAAAGCGCACCCCAACGAGGCGAGAACAAAAATAGCTAGACCGGCGGCATAAAGGCGCTTCAGACCGAGTGATTCGGCCAGACTTGCAACAGGCAACAAACAGACCGTTGCCGAAAGCTGGTAGATATTCACCACCCAAACGGCCGCTGCATCACTGCTCGTGAATGAACGCGAAATATTCGGCAAGGCGATATTCACGATGGCGCTTCCAAGAGAACTTAGCCCCAGTCCCAGCAAGATGCAGACCATTGCCCAGCGGCGCTTCGACGTCGTTAAACACTCGACGCCACTCATCAGGATGCAATCTCGCGCGCGGTCTTTAGACGGCCCACGGCGCACATCCCCTTAGACGCTGTAGATCGATACGCAATGTCACAGCAATAGTTATCCGATGTCGGCCATATCCGTGCACTAATGAGCGGTATTTTCTTCACTATCAGCTCTTCCGTTAAACAAGCCGGGATGGACATAGACGCTGCAGACAATGATACTAAGGCGTGTGAACGATGTGCGGCCAATCGACATATATGACACGCCAAGCGCAACTACCTATGCCATTCAGGATTCTTCACCGGACGAAGTCCCGAGGTGCGTCCGTCGCCTTGCACGAGCATGAGGAATCACAAGTAATCTTCGCGGCTTCGGGAACCATGCAGGTCTACACCGCATCTGGACGCTGGTTCGTCCCTCCCCAACTCGCACTCTGGATGCCAGCCGGCATGCCTCATCGGGTCGATATGCTTTCCGATACCGAATTACGGATGATCTATTGGCATCCCTCGGCGTTACGGACGTGGGCGCCAGAACGGCCACTCGATTACGTATTCGCTGTCGCGGTTACTCCACTGTTGCGGGAATTGATCGCCACGAGCTTCAAGGAAGATATATCGTCTGCAAAAGCCGAACTCGCCGCCCGATTGATTCTTCACGAGCTTAGCGAGACACCCGACCTTCCAGTATTCCTGCCGATGCCAACCGGTATGATCGCAAGACGCGTCGCTGATCTGGCTTTAGCCGATTCACGGATGCACCTCGGAGTCAGTGACCTTGCCCATCGAGCAGCCACCTCGATTCGCACCGTCAGCCGCATGTTCCCGGTAGAAACAGGATTGACCTTCAAGGTCTGGCGGCAACGAGCACGGATCGCCCTGGCAATCGATCGACTCTCGGCGGGAGACTCAATCTCGCGGGTCGCGGCAGACGTAGGCTTCGCCAGCACAGCGGCGTTCTCGTTTGCCTTTCGACAGGTAACGAAAATGACACCCACCGCCTTTCTTCAGCATCTCCCCGACTCGGGTAGCCCCGGCGACATGAGAAAGCTGTAGCAACTCTCTGAGTCGCTCGCAGCTTGGGCTGACACCGGTTTCGGGAGGCGCTATCTGGATTCATCACTTGCAAGGCAGTGCTGCCTGCAGTTAGGCAACCCGTGAAGCGCTAGCCGATGACCGAGGAGATGAGCTGATGGTGTGCGCGCAAATAAATCAGGAGCTGATCAATGGAGGGCGCTTCATACTCACAAGCTCTTTCAGATCATGCAGATCATCCGCGGATGAGATTGCAACTGCCAGCCATTTCCCGTCATGGTAGGTGCGAGCTTCATCGTAGAGTTTGACCAACTGCGGGGGCCAAAAATAACGCCGCTCCTCAAACTTCTCTCGCTCTGCTCGACCCAAGACCACCTGCACCGAAAACAACCTGTATGCTGGCTGTAAGGTGCAGAACGCTTTGATCTTCTTGTAGCGCAGGGACCAACCGCGTTTCTTGCCACCATAGAGCCAATCCGGCTCGAAAACACCGGGGTAGGATGCGTCGATCCAGCTTCGCAACTGCACCCAATGCTCAAACGCCTCCGTCCCGATCCAGTCGCGAACAGTGCGTTCATCAGGGGGGGCTGATTTGCCGGCGATCCTATCGCCGATCTGAGGCGATTGTTCCATGTCGTTTTCTTGCTGACTGTCATGGGGGGATGGAACGTTCATCTATCCACGGCTCCGGCTGGACCAGCGCTTATCGGGGGGCGACAATGACGGCGATTTCAACGAAACCAATATACGGTACCGACACTGATCTTGTCGAACGCGGGGTGATTGCGTTGGATGGGCGGGTGCACAACTAAAGGCTGCTCGTGCCGCTATACACTGCGCATGCGGCGGGCCTCGTTACGCTGCAAGGTCATGCTCGGGGACTCGTCGAATAACTTGCGGTACTCAACGGAAAAGCGGCCGAGGTGCGTGAAGCCCCAGCTCAAGGCTATCTCGGAAATGTTGCGCGCAGAGCCGTACTCAAGGATATCCTGGCGCACGGCATTCAAGCGGTATTTTTTCAGGTAAACCATCGGCGACAGTGCGAAGTGCTTCTTGAAGGCTTCGAACAACTTGAAGCGTGAAACCCCACTCGCGGCCTCGATATCCTCAAGGCGCAGCGATTCTCGGGCATTGGCGTGGATGTATTGCCTGGCTTTGATCAGATAGTGCGGCAACTTCACGCCCAACACGCGCTTCAGCTCTTCGGAATAATTGTTCGGTTGAGCAAGGATCAAGCCTTTGATCAAGGAACTCTCGATATCCCGGGTGAACGCCAACTGCTCATACAGTTCGCTGCCGCGCTCCAGTTCGGCGATGAAATAACGTGCCATTCGCCACCACGAAGCCGATGCTCCATCGACCGCATCCATCACCGACTCGAAACGCAACGGAGCTTGCAACGGTCGTTGCAACATATCCTCCAGAGACTCACTCATGGCGGCACGCGTGATGACCACCTGGACTTTGCGACAATCGCCGGAGATCGCCAGCACCTGGTTTTCATTCGGTGAAATGATCACACCTTGATCGCGATTGGACTTCACCACACTGCCGTTCTTGCTCAGTTCCTGCTCGCCCACCAGCGGCAAACTCAGGCTGTAGCTGCTGAAATGCTCAGCGTCCTCGATATCGACAGTGACATCAGTGCCGTACTCGATAGTGCCCAACGTGGTGGCCATCGACTTGAACACATTAGCGCTGTGGTGAAAGCGGATCCGCTCGGGGGTCGCGGTCACGAGACGATGCGGCCCACAGATGCCAGACATCCAGGTCCTCGCACCTTCAAGGTCAAATCTATCAATACGAATATCGCGAAACTGCGCATTAGTTTTGCTGTTCATCACGATGCACCCACGACCATGTTTTCTGCGCGCTCTACGGCGCGTATCCCCCGCAAAAACAGCAAGTTCCAAGCGACAAAGCCGCTAATCCGACCCAGTGGATAGCAATTACCGACTCAGTGGATAGAGCAGTCGTTTTAAACCTTGGACGCGTCCTCGAACACTACACCCGTCCTGCCAGACAGTACCTGAATGCTACAGACAGGTGTGGCCTTTTATCGCTGGATGCGAGATTTGGATAGGAGCTGCACGGTTTGATACGTGGATCTGTTACCCGGCGCGCAGCGGATCTTTTAGGCGCCACTGCAATTTTTTGGACTGCCTTCGCCGACAAATCGGATAGACCCCTACCCGCCTCACTCTCTCTAATGAGTACAACCGATTGGCCCAAATAAAAAAGGTATAGACCCATGGGTGGCGAAAAGAACGTCGAGCAATGGAAAGCGTTTATCGAGGGCTGCATAGACTTCCGACCGACAGACGGCGTATTCCGGATTGCCCGGGACATATTCACCGAGCCACAGTTGTTCGATCTGGAGATGGAACTGATCTTCGAAAAGAACTGGATTTACGCCTGTCATGAAAGCGAGCTGGCCAACAATCACGACTTCGTCACGATGCGCGCCGGCCGCCAGCCCATGATCATTACCCGCGACGGCGACGGTCAGCTCAATGCGCTGATCAACGCGTGCCAGCATCGCGGCACGACCCTGACTCGCGTCGGCAAGGGCAACCAATCGACCTTTACCTGCCCGTTCCATGCCTGGTGCTACAAAAGCGACGGCCGCCTGGTGAAGGTCAAGGCGCCCGGCGAATACCCCGAAGGTTTCGATAAGGCCGCACGCGGCCTGAAAAAAGCGCGCATTCAGAGCTACAAGGGTTTTGTGTTTATCAGCCTGGATGTCCTCGCTGATAACAGCCTCGAAGACTTTCTCGGCGACGCCAGGGTGTTCTTCGACATGATGGTTGCTCAATCGCCGACCGGCGAACTGGAGGTACTGCCCGGCAAGTCGGCGTACACCTATGACGGCAACTGGAAACTGCAGAACGAAAACGGCCTGGACGGCTATCACGTCAGCACTGTCCACTATAACTACGTGGCCACGGTGCAACACCGCCAGCAGGTCAACAGCGAGAACGGCAGTCGTGCCAGCCACACCCTGGACTACAGCAAACTGGGCGCCGGCGACGCCAACACCGATGACGGCTGGTTTGCGTTCAACAACGGCCATAGTCTGCTGTTCAGCGACATGCCGAACCCCACAGTGCGCTCCGGCTACGCCACGATCATGCCACGGCTGATCGAAGAACACGGCCAGGAAAAAGCCGAATGGATGATGCATCGGCTGCGCAACCTGAACATCTATCCAAGCCTGTTTTTCCTCGATCAGATCAGCTCGCAACTGCGCATCATCCGCCCGCTGACCTGGAGTAAAACCGAGATCATCAGCCAGTGCCTGGGGGTTAAAAACGAATCGGACGCGGATCGGGAAAACCGCATTCGTCAGTTCGAGGACTTCTTCAACGTGTCGGGCCTGGGTACACCGGATGACCTGGCGGAGTTCCGCGAAGCTCAGCGCGGTTTCCAGGCGCGCCTGGAGCGCTGGAGCGATATTTCCCGCGGCAGCCATCGCTGGGTAACCGCCGCCACCCCCAATAGCGAGTCCATCGGCATTGCCCCCGCCATGACCGGCACCGAATTCACCCACGAAGGGCTTTACGTCAATCAGCACAGCAACTGGCAGAAATTCCTGCTCGATGGCCTGGAAGCCAAATCCCTGAAGCTACGTGAGGTGTGAACATGAATGTGCAATTGCAGTATCAGATCGAACAGTTTTTCTACCGCAAATCCGAACTGTGCGATGCCCAGGAGTGGGACGCTTATATCAACCTGTTCGATGAATACAGTGAGTTTCACCTGCCGCAATGGGACTCAGAACATGTCTACACGCGCGACCCGAAACGCGAAATGTCGCTGATCTACTACCCGAATCGCTCTGGACTGGAAGACCGGGTGTTCCGCCTGCGCACCGGCAAATCTGCCTCGTCGACCCCGATGCCGCGCACCTCGCATTTGATCAACAACGTGCGGATCAGCGAACTCGACGACAGTGAGCTGGAGGTGCGCCTGAACTGGCACACTCTGTTCTATCGCCTGGCCACTTCCGAGCAGTTCTACGGTCGTGCGACCTATCGCCTCAAGCCCCACGCCGACAGTTGGCTGATCACCCGCAAGCATGTCCTGCTGCTCAACGACACGATCAATTCAGTGCTCGATTTCTACCACCTCTGACCCCCTGGAGACCGGAGCATGCACCATAAGGTCGCGTTCAGCTTTGCCGACGGCAAAACGCTGTTCTTTCCCGTACAGCCCAACGAAATACTGCTCGACGCCGCCCTGCGCAATGGCATCAACATTCCTCTGGATTGCCGCGAAGGCGTCTGCGGAACCTGTCAGGGCCGCTGCGAGTCGGGCGATTACAGCCAGGACTATGTCGATGAGGACGCGCTCTCCAGCCAGGACCTGCGACAACGCAAAATGCTCACCTGCCAAACTCGGGTCAAGTCCGATGCGACGTTTTATTTCGATTTTGCTTCCAGTCTGTGCCATGCCGCAGGCCCCAAACAACTCAGCGGCACGGTCACTGAAGTCCGACAGATTTCAGCCAGTACTGCGATCCTGCGTTTGCATCTTGGCTTGAGCAACCCGTTGGATTTTCTACCGGGGCAATACGCTCGATTGCTGATCCCGGGGACTGAAAGTAAGCGGTCCTACTCGTTCGCCAATCGACCGAGCGGCGACAATCAACTGCAATTCCTGATTCGACTGTTACCCGAAGGGGTAATGAGCAACTACATCCGTGAACGCTGTCAGGTGGGGGACCACATCGGACTGGAGGCACCTCTGGGCGCATTCTATCTTCGTCACGTGGCCAGACCCTTGATCTTGGTGGCTGGTGGTACCGGGCTTTCCGCCCTGCTGGGTATGCTCGATGAACTGGCCGAGCGTGGATGTGCGCAACCGGTGCATTTGTACTACGGCGTGCGAGACGCTGCCGATCTGTGCGAACGCCCACGCATCCAAGCCTATGCCGAACGCATACCTGGGTTTCGCTACACCGAAGTGCTCAGCAATCCGACGCCGCAATGGTCGGGCAAACGCGGCTACATTGCCGAACACTTCGATAGCATTGAACTGCGCGAGGCGCCGGTCGACATGTACGTTTGCGGGCCACCGGCGATGGTCGAATCGATCAAGGGCTGGTTGCAATCCCAGGCACTGGACAACGTTCATTTGTACTGCGAAAAATTTACCGAGAGTGATATCTGGACATCGGTGGTCGCTCCGACCTGATCCGAGCCAATTGTTCGCTGCCACACCAGAACATTAGCCCTGCCCGCCGCCATGGATACCCTATTCGCCCTTGATGGCGCGTTGCCGATCCAGACGCTCCGTGGACCGCGGGCGGGCGACTATCCGGATATCTACTTCGACACCTCGCTTTTAAACCCTGCAAAGCGTCCCTAGGCGACGCTTGACCTGGAGAGAGGCCTGGCTATAACAACTCGCAGCCCTTCCAGAAGCCATTTTCCAGCAACTCATGCAGGGCCGCATGGCATTGATCAATCACGGTCGTAGTAACCGGTGATAGGGGCAGCGTGTTACTGATACACAGGTAGACATCTCGCCCGAATCCGCCCTCGATACCGTGGATGTCAACCTGGCGGTTGAGGATTTCCTCGTGAGCCGCCGAGTAAGGCAGAATCGTCGCCGCCAAGCCGGCACGCACGGCGGGAATCAGGATGGCCGAGGTGCTGGCCTCGCCGAACAGATCGAACGCCAGGTTGGCCCTTAAAAACGCATGCTCGACCCGCGACCGTAATGTGTTGGGCATGCTGGGAAGAATCAATGGCATCTCGGCGATTCGTTTCAACGACACGGGCCCTGTGGTGGGGATCACGTCATGGCGTGTCATCAAATACAACTCTTCACGAAACAACGGCAAAAAATCCATGTCCTTGGGTTTTTGTGGGTCCGGCACCAATGAAAAGTCGACTCGACCATGCCCGACCAGCGACACCAGGTCGGCGCTGGGCGCATCGACGATTTCCAGCATGATCGATGGATAACGCTTCTTCACCAGCCGCATCAAACGCAACGCCAGCAACTTTGAGGTGCTGGAAGGCATGCCGATCGAGACATTGCCGGTCATGTCGCCCTCTTTCTTGGAGATCAGGACACGGGTGTTGTCGACCTGTCGCAGGATCGTTTTCGCATGCCGATATAACAGGTCGCCTTGCTGCGTTGCCTGGATTCCCCGCGAGCTGCGATTCAACAACTTTACACCCAGTTCATCCTCCAAGAGGGTGATTTGCTGACTCAGTGCCGGTTGCGCGATATGCAGCCCCTCGGCAGCACGCGTCATGTTCTGCGCTTCAATGATCTTCACGAAATAGTTCAGCTGTTTGAGATTCAAGCCGTTCTCCTGCGAAGTTGCCGTGAGTGTCTGAACAGAGCGTCTGCAAGGCTCGATAAGAAAAACTTATAGCACGCTCAACAAACGGTATTTCAGTCTGCCTCGATGAATGCCTAGGATCATTGAAAAGAACAAAAAAGCAATCCAGGAGACACGCTCCATGCAATTGCCTCTTTCCGGCGTCAAGGTACTCGATCTGACTCGCGCATTATCCGGCCCTTTTTGCTCCATGATCCTGGCGGATCTGGGAGCCGAGGTCATCAAGGTCGAACCCACCCCCCATGGCGACATGATTCGTCAGTGGGGGCCGTTTGATGGCGATATAAGCGTCTATTATCTTAGCGCCAACCGAAACAAGAAGGACATTGGGGTCGATTTCCGTCAGGCTGAGGGATTGGCCTTGATCAAGGAACTGGCACTGAAATCGGATGTGGTCGTGGAAAACTTCAAAGTGGGCACCATGGCTGCCATGGGACTGAGTTATGAAACACTCTGCGCCCACCGTCCGGAACTCATCTACGCCTCCATCTCCGGCTTTGGCAGCACGGGTCCCGCCAGGAACTGGCCCGGATTCGACCAGATCGCGCAGGGCTATTCCGGCTTCATGAGCTTGACCGGCACGCCGGAATCAGGCCCGACTCGAGTGGGCACCGCCATCGGCGATCTTACTGCCGGCATGTGGGTCGCGATGGGGGTGTTGGCGGCCTATATCGAGCGCCAGCGTAGCGGTCGTGGCCAACAGGTTGAGACCTCCTTGCTGGCCAGCCTGATCGGATTGCTCAGCGTTCAGGGTCAACGCTACCTGAGCGTTGGCGAAATTCCCGGCCCATCAGGCAACGTTCATCCAGTGATCGCCCCCTACGGCACATTCGAGACCGCCGATGGCCCGCTGAATCTGGCACCGGCGGCCCAGGATATGTGGATTCGCCTTTGCCATATTCTGGAGTTGCCGCAACTGACGCAAGACAGCCGCTTCAAGACCAACGCCGAGCGCATGCACAATAGCCTGGCGCTCAAGGCATTGCTCGAAGGCAGTTTGCGCAAGAAAACCCGCATGGAATGGACCTCGGCGATGATCGAGGCCGGCATACCGGCGGGGCCTATCAACACGTTGGAAGACGTATTCAATGACGAACAGGTGATCGCTTGCGGCTTGGTTGAAACCGTTGAACATCCACTACTCGGCGCACTGAAACAGGTGGCTCTGCCAATAAAAATGGCTTCGCTGGCGCAAGGCTCCGTGCGTACCGCCCCGCCTTTGTTTGGTCAGCATACAAAGCAAGTGCTGGCCGATTACGGTCTCTCGCCAGAAACAATCGCGCAATTGTTAGAAAAGAAAGTGGTGCATCAATGTAACCGTTCATTCTGAGCAGCACGAACGATAAGCCGTCTATGGTCAGAGTGTTATTAATAATAAAAACGGAGATCAATGATGAAATTCATGAACCTGGCGTTATTGGCAACCAGCGTGCTGATGTTGGGCACAGCTCAAGCCGAAACACTGAAGCTGACCCATCAATGGCCGCAGGGCGATGGCCGTGACAAAGGCGCGCGGCAATTTGCCGACGAAGTCGTCAAACGCGATCCTTCGTTCAAGTTCCGGATTTATCCAGGCGCTTCGCTGATCAGCAACCCGATCAAGCAAATCGATGCGCTGGCGGGCGGTTCGATCGATCTGGCAATTTTTCCGCTGATCTACGGCGTGGGCAAAGCACCTGAATTTTCCATCACAATCCTGCCAGGAGCCGTCAGCAGCGTGCAGGATGCCATGCGTTTCAAAGGCACCGACTATGAAACGCAATTGCAGGCAGTCGCCGAGAAGCAGGGCTTTCATATTTTGACTTGGTGGTGGACAGAAGGTGGCATCGCCAACCGGATACGGCCAACCACCACACCGCAAACCGTTCAGGGCCTGAAGTTCAGGGGGGCCGACCGAACCGTGGACACCGTCCTGGAGAAAGCCGGCGCTTCGGTATACGCCATGCCATCCACCGAGCTGTACAACGCGATGCAAAGCGGCGTGCTGGACGGCTTGATGACCTCGTTTGAAACCTTGATGAGCATGCGTCTGTATGAGCAGGTCAAATACGCAACGCTGGGCGGTGATTACACAATATTCGTGGTGTTTCAGCCATTGGTGATCTCGACAAGGGCGTGGAATGCGCTGACCCTGGAACAGAAGAAGATCTTCGAACAGGCTGCCGACGCCACGCTGGCCGACTTCAATGCCGATCAGGACAAGATCAAAGCCGAGGTGGTCGCCAGGTTCAAGGCCGCGAAAGTCGACGTGCGGCAAATGTCGAAGGACGAATACGACCAATGGCTGACCCTGGCCAAAAACACTGCATGGCCCGCCTATGCCAGCATCAGCCCGCAAGCCAAGCGTCTTTTGGAGGCCGTGGAACAACTCAACCAAACCGCCCAGAAGTGAAGGCAGGCGGATGAGCCGCCCGATCCGTTCAACAATAATAAAAGCGGAGACGAACATGCATAGCTTTGATCGCTGGATAACCCGTGTCAGCACTGCCCTGGCCGTACTTTCGGCCGGACTGCTGCTGGCGGCGACCCTGATCATCACGTGGATGGTGTTCAAGCGTACCATTGGCCTGCAGAACTCATGGGAACTGGAGCTTTCGATTGAACTGATGATCGCGGCGATTTTCCTGGCATCGCCCTACACGCTAGCCACTGGCGGTCACGTCAAGATGGACCTGTTGAGTGTCATTCTGCCGGAGCGATTCAAGTACATGCTGGCACTGATAGCACAACTGTGTGCCTGCTTGATTTGCCTGTATCTGGCCTGGGAAGGATGGCGCATGACTCAGCACGCCTTCGTCACCGCGGAGCGCGCCCTGGGGATCTGGCAGCCTCTGGCCTGGCCCAAATACGCCACGATTGCGTTGGGCATGCTGATCACCGCCCTGCAGTACGTGAGCTGCATGCATCAAGCCTATTGCCTGCGTCGTGATGCACATGAGAAGGAGGTTGCAGCATGTCTGAATTAGAACTTGGCGCGTTGCTGTTCGTGGTGACCTTTGCCGTGCTGTTTTCCGGCATCCCGATTGCGTTCGGGCTGATTCTGGTGTCCGTGGCCTTCCTTTATTGCTTCGGAGACTT
Source organism: Pseudomonas agarici (assembly GCF_900109755.1). Taxonomy (GTDB): domain Bacteria; phylum Pseudomonadota; class Gammaproteobacteria; order Pseudomonadales; family Pseudomonadaceae; genus Aquipseudomonas; species Aquipseudomonas agarici. Next base: position 49,707 of record NZ_FOAR01000023.1, read on the forward strand.
GAACGGTCTTGCGGCGATACCCACTACCTTCGTCGGCGAACTGTCCAACTTCGCGCTGTTGACCATCCCGTTATTCGTGCTGCTGGGCTGCGCCATCGGCGCCTCTCGTGCGGGCAAGGACCTGTACGATTCGTTGCATCGCTGGATGTGCGCAATTCCCGGTGGCCTGGTTATCGCCAACATCATGGGGACTGGCCTGTTTGCCGCGATGTGCGGCTCCAGCCCCGCCACCGCTGCCGCCATCGGGCGTGTAGGTATTCCAGAAATGATCCGCCGAAATGTCCCCCCGCGCCTGGCTACAGGTGCGATTGCCGCAGGTGGCACGCTGGGCATTCTGATTCCGCCGTCGCTGACTTTCATCATCTACGGCATCATCACCCATACCTCCATCGCACGCCTGTTCCTGGCCGGCGTCGTGCCCGGCATCATGCTGTTGGTGATCTTCGCCGTGTATGCCTGGGCCAGCAGCTATCGCCAACTGCGCAATGACCCGCAGCAGGTGACAGAACGCTACACACTCAGCGAGAAGATGTCGGGGCTGATCCGCATTCTGCCGTTCCTGGCCATCATCATTTCGGTGACGGTGGTCATGTATGGCGGTTTTGCCACGCCTTCCGAAGTGGCTGCAATTGCCGCCTTTCTGGCCCTGGTGCTGGTGGTCGTGGTGTACCGGACATGGCATCTGGCCGAACTCTGGACAATCATGCGCGAGGCTGTGCGCGAGTCCTGCATGATTCTGATGATCGTGGCCGGCGCGGCGGTGTATGCCTACATGATGTCCTATCTCTACATCACGCAAAGCCTGGCGCAATGGATGTTCAGTTGGAACCTGAGCAATTGGGAGCTGATTCTGGTGCTCAACGTGTTCCTGCTGATTGCCGGTTTCTTTCTGCCGGCAGTCTCGATCATCCTGATGAGCATGCCAGTGATTCTGCCGGTGCTGGTGCATAGCAATATCGATCTGATCTGGTTCGCGGTGATGCTGACGATCAACCTGGAAATCGGCCTGATCCATCCGCCCATGGGGCTCAATCTGTTCGTAATCCGTGGCGTGGCGCCGCAGGTTGCGCTGCGCGACATCATGATGGGCGCCTTGCCCTTCGTCGCCATTCTGCTGGCCTTTATCGTGCTGCTGGCGATAGTCCCAGGCATCGCCACCGGGTTACCCGATCTGTTGATGGGGCCTGCCTGAGCCACGCACATGACCGACAGATCCGGTACCACGACCAATCACCCTGCGAGGAAGACCAATGCCTGATTTGAAAGAAGATGGTGTGCCACAGCTGACACTGAAGGGTGCAGTGGCAACCCTCACACTGTGTCGCCCTAGCCAGCACAATCGTATCGCACCACAAGACTGTGATGTGATCAGCCACCACCTACGGCAACTTGAGAAGACGCCTGAATTGCGCTTGCTGATCATCACCGGCAGCGCAAGCAAAACCTTCAGCTCCGGCTATACGCTGGGAGCAATCAATGACCAACTCGACAGCCGCTTTGAAAACATGCTGGATCACCTCGAACGTTTTCCATTGCCGACGCTGTGTGTGCTCAATGGCAGCGTCTATGGGGGCGCCACCGATCTGGCGTTGTGCTGCGACTTACGGATCGGCCTGCGCGGCACCCGCATGTTCATGCCAGCCGCCCGTATCGGTTTGCATTATTACCCCGGCGGCATACGGCGCTACGTCACACTGTTAGGTCTGGCGGCGGCCAAAAAACTGTTCCTGACGGGCCTTAGCATCGACGACGACGAAATGCTGCGCATCGGTTTTCTGCACGAGCGGGTAGCCGCCGATGAGCTAGAGGCCACCGTCCGCCGGTACATCGACGGTATTCTTGAGGGCGAAACCAACGTGCTCATCACAATGAAGGCCGACTTGATGGCACAAGCGGCCAATACCGCGGACGAAGCCGTGATGCGCAGCCACTATGATCAATCGCTGAAATCAGCCAGCCTTGCCGCACGGTTGCAGGCGCTGGAAAAACTGTAGCGGCTGACTAACCTGTCCGGCCAGCTTGCCTTTGTCGAAGCTCTCATTGCGAAACAAAGGCTTCGTTAATCTTCATTGAGGAGAATAGGCAATATTTCGTTTAAGCCTGTTAAATCGCGGTCAAGGTGTATGACTGTAGGATTATTGCAATTGCTCTCTGCCACTTTCAACCTTATTTTTCTATCAACGGTAGGAGGAGGGCAATAAGCAAGCGAGACTGCAAATCCACTCAAAAATTCAACCGTCGAGTTAAGAATGAACGCCTGTCTACCAAGCAATGGGTGCATTCCTTGGAGTGGGAATATCCCGTCATTAGCACGCGTATTAGCCGCTACAAAATGCTCATTTTCAACAACACCATCTTCTTCAATCTGAAGAGTATCCTCATTAAAGTAGATTCGGCGTGCTAGCCTGACTTGCGCATTGGTAATCCCTCCGAAGGCAACCCATTCTCTTTGGTATCGAAAAGCCGATCGTGCGAAAGCAATGTCTCGTCGACTCTCATCTTCTGGAGGATTCCGCTCCAAAGCCTCCATATAACGATCGACCTCATAGAAATTCTGCTCTGCTCGTATTTCATATATATAAAGCGGGCGGACCCGCTGAGTTGGCGGAGTAAGTCGGAACCTCGTCTGCGCAACTTGACGTGCAGCTTCCAGCGTTTCTGCTGTTGCGACAAAAGCAGAGCCCTCTGGGCCTAGTTGCCTCAGGCTTACCCCTAAAACATGAGCCAATAAATAGTCGTTTTCTCCCCAAGGAGCAAAAGCCTTAGTGTTTTCTGGAGAAAATATTTCCTCAGGCGGTCGATCATCAACCCGATAGACCTTCTTTGGGGGTGCGGCCAGTACGCTGGAAAAAAACAAAATAGAAAGTAAAAAAACCGCGCCCCTGGCCTTCGTGAAAAAATGCTGCGATTTCATACTTTGAGCATTAGGGATGAGACCAAGAGCTTTCAATGAATAAACTAAAAGACCTGTTTTAAAAAAATTCGACATTTCATATAATCTGCAGAGAATCATCTCAACACCCAAGAACATGTATCTCTCTCCAATATTCATTCGAACCAGCCAGATTAACCAATAACCCTAACCACCATCAACAGAATAGAACGGCAGATTATTTATAATTATCTTATTCATTTCTCCGTTGCTGCAATACTCATCAATTTTTACCTCTCGACCGGTAGCATATGCTGTTAGCAATATCGAAACCATAATCCGCCCGCCTATCTTGTCCACGCCATATTTTGGACTCAGCTTCACCTTGTAGTTTGGATATCCCTTTATTGTAAAAGTCGGATAATACATATCATTGCCATACTCAATAGAATCTACCGGGCCGGATCTCGGTGGGCATTTATATTCTTCAGAGTAGGCATGTGCGCAGAAAAAAATTGTCACAATCATGACAAACAAATTTGATTTATTTAGGAAAAACATGATATACCATTGTTAATAGTGCAACTAATCAGAGAGAAATAGTTAGATGCGATTATGAAAAATAAGGCCTTAGGTTTTATAGCTGATACGAACTTTATTTACATGCCCATCTCCCTCGCAATATCCGACATACACATCCGAACCTGTCACGTATGCCGTTAACACTATTGCCGTCATGACCTTTCCATAACTCTTGTCGATACCATAATCCGGGCTTATCAACATCCAATCATACGGATAATCAACCAACACAAAAGAGAGATAATTAAAACTGTTATCAAAATGAACCCTATCTATCTTACCAATCTTGTTCGGCGCTGGCGCGCACGAATTTGCATATAAGTCGGTGGACATCAGAAAAAACAAGCATAAGATAATCAACCTATAAATATACATTACTACACCTCACCAAATAGGCTCATCGCATTCATGACTGGATATATTTTTTGGCTGGGTTAGTAGCATAGTTTCCGCACCTCTGTAGAACCAGCTTTCACCCACCGCGACTGCAATTTAGAACTTTGAAAAATACTTTTCCCTAGTAATTTTTATAGTTTTCCCCTGTATCAGGATAGTTGTCACCCGACCGGACTCATCAAAGCGCGTGGCACCAAGTAGCGTATTACTGGACTGGAGCGCAAGCTGCGGGCAAGGAAAAGGCACTGGCGCAGGCCGTTGCCATTCTAGGGTTGAGCAAAAACTCACTGTCTACTTGGGGGGGACGACAACAAGAACCGCTAACCTCGTCGCCAGAACGGCTGCAATTCGTTGACTGGTTAGCTGAAGCCGTCGCTGCCGAGCTGGGCGCAACGCTGGACAGAAGATGACGTTTGCAAACCGACGCACAAACTACAACGGTACGCGCCACGCCGGTCAATGCCCTGAGCCAGGACGAGCGTGACGCCCTATAATCAGACGTTCTATCGCACAAATCGACGATACTGAGGTTAGTCAGAAATGCATGACTACTTCGAGCCATTCTAGATATGTATGACCCCCAGAAAAAATCCGGTTTTTTAAAGTAGTATAGCCTCTCACTGAATTTATCTTATTTTCTCTAAAACTATTAATATTACTAGGGAAAAATCCGTTTCGGAGCCCGATAATATGCGGACATGAAACATGGTGTCATGCTGAACATGAAGCATAACAACCATACCTTTTATTTGATTAATACCAACGCCATCACGAGCTTGCCATTAACGATATAACCCCTATTTAATGAGGTGAATCTCCAATGCGCTTTATGAGATTAATGTGTTTGTGTTATCTGTTTCTGGTATCCGCTGAATCATATGCAGCCTACTCGTGTGCGCCAGCGCCCAATAAAATTGGAAAAATTGATAGGATCAGTTTTTCCAACAACGAGGATCATGTCAGATTTACCATAATTAACTACCCGTACAACTGGATGGCACTAAGCCCAAAATATGACATAGACACGGACTATGGGCGAACCATGATGGAAATATTACGAGCAGCGTTCGCTACGGGTTCGAATGTTGATATTCACTGTACGAATGGAGAGGTTAATAAAATCCGCATCAGCTACCAACCCTGATATTTTTCCTTCAAGAAAAATCTTGTCTATTTCTAAAATTTTCACCTTGCCAAACATTGGTGCGCTATGACCTCGCTAAAATCAGCCATATGCATTCTCGTTTTAACAGCCCTCTCCTGCCTAGACGCTTACGCTGAAGATTATAAATGTGCGAAGCAATCCAGCGCAATAGACTCTATTGAATATGATAACAAAAATTATTACCTTGTTTTTACACTTAAAAAAAGTCCAAATAATAAAATGATGCTGAGCCCATCGTATGGAGTAGATAAAGCACGCGGCCGAGCTATAGTTTTGATGTTGCTAACAGCATATGCTACCGGTCAAGAGGTCGACATTGGACCCTGTGTTGACGGGGACATGGATCAACTCACTATACAAACCCTGTCACAATCCTCTAGCGACAACCGTTGAATTTCCGATAAAGCAAATATCTGTCAACACCGGTTGAAAGCTGATCCACTAACACTTAAGGCTCTCGCGAACCATGGCCAGTTTTTTCTCTAGATTCCAGCGGTGCCGTCGCTCCCACCCCACAAGCCCCCCATTTTTATCATCAAACATACCCGTTTACCTATCCCTTATAGCAATGGGGAACCGGTGCCCTGTCCTTCATGGGGCTTATTCATACTTACTCTCTGGATTTTATCGTAACCTCAATGCACGCGCCCTTCTCGTGACAATTTTTTATCATGCCATCCCATACAGTTAATTTATCGTTGTAGTTCCGTAGAACAAATGACTCACCTTCGTCAAAAGCATAGTCCTCTCCCTTGCCTTTGATAGTACCTATTCTATAAAGTGTCGCTTTCGTGGCATCGGTTATAATTAGCTCAGCGGTATGGAAATTGGCAACTGGATATGAAGGGTATTTCTTATCACTCAGCAACAAACAGTCATAACTACCCCCACTACTTTCACTATAACCAGTCCATTCGGCTAGTGTGAGAACATCCATGGAGCCAAATAGAACCTCAGTCCTTGAGACATACACCCTAACCAAGAATCCTGATCCAGGAGGCCATTGCACAAGCACCTTTTCATCCATTTTAACCGTCGCTTTCCAACCCACGCTCGGCCTAAAATCTATGTATGCCTCTCCACTTGCATATGTACCTCTCTTATCTACAATTGCAGTAAAACAAATGTCGCAATTCCTTTCGGGAAGGCTATCCTTGAAGATGACAGCTTGTTCAAGCTCAGAGTCCGGATTAGTACCCCAAGATATTTTCATTTTTTTCACCCGCATCTATAAAGTGATCAATAAATAATATTTTTATTTCCAAAAATCATATTGAACGCTCTCTCAGGTTATTGTGTCCGCCTCTCCAAATTTCAGATTTTCTTCATACACACCCATAGATTGGCCAATTATTTTCAGAATAAACCTAGAAAATTTAATAGTTTTAGCACGTCATTTTAAAATAGTTTGAGGGGTTGTGGTGGGTTGACCTTGCCCGCAGCGCCTGATTTTATTATCGGGCAAGGCTACGGGTCGCCGAGGAGGAGGATGGTGCGCGTCGTACCATCACCGACATCTTTGAGCACCTCGTACATCGCGCAAGGTGCGACTGATAATGGCGACCCCTCACCTGGAACAGGTTATCCAGGACCTGGTACAGTCCGGCCGTTATCAGAATGCCAGCGAAGTGATGCGAGAAGGTTTGCGTCTATTGGAACAGCGCGTCGCCGAAGACACCGCCAAAATTGAGGCCCTGCGTCAGGCGACCTCAATCGGCATCATGGACCTTGAGCACGGGCGCTTTACTCAGGTGAACGAAAGGGATCTGGAGCACTACCTCGAGGGCTTGAGCCTGGAAGCAGCGATCCCCGCGAAAGAGAAACACTGAGCATGTCGCAGTATCGGATTCCAACGCGACGGGCGCCGACATTGTCGACATCCTCAGGCTCTCCCAGACGCAGTTCGGCGATCAAGCACGCCAGCGCTACCAGGCGCTGATCCTCGCGGCGCTGCAAGCGATTGCCGACACGCCTTATCGCATTGGCAGCCACGACCGCGATGAACTTGCACCGGGCCTCCGCAGCTATCGCCTCATCTATTCACTCCAGCAGGCCAAACAAACCCATGGAACGGTCAAAAGCCCACGGTATATCGTGTTCTATTGTGTGACAAACGACGACGTGATCGAGGTCGTCCGACTTCTTCATGACGCCATGGAAGTGCAATTGCACCTGCCCAACGACTGATCACCGACCTGGTCTAAAGACTTAACCGGCCATGAACAGCGAAGGTAGGCGCTCCTCTACATCTCAACCTGAGCGCCCTCGCTGTCAGCCGACTCGGCGGCCAATTGAAGCGGGAGGTTCTGGGCCCGACCGGACTATCGAGACCCACGACCAGAAACACGATGTTCAACTTTGCGTACCACTTTCAATGCTGAACAATCGCTTCCTAGGCGTTTTCCGTGGCCAGGCGCCTGGCATTACGCTTCAACTGCCGATAGACACGCGGATCGATACCCCTAGCGACCAGTGCCCCCGCATCTCGTAGGCTAATTTCAGGATAGGTAGCGAGAGAAATACGGGGTTGCTTATCCGCCCAGGAACAGCGGAAGTGCCAGCACTTGGCGCCTTTTGTATGTCATAACTGAACGTCTGCAGCCGGTTCATGCCGCTGCGCTTTTCAATCAGGTTGCCCCACGCATCGTAGGTGTACTCCTGATCCCGCCACTGCTTGATCCGGTTGTCTTTGACGTGATCAAACTGACTGGTGGAAGTTTGGCGTCGAGGCTATCAAATTCTTCTTCGACCTTAGCGGGCCTCCGCACAATAGGCCCTACTAGGCTTTTGTTCGCTACGTCGGAGATGCGACGAACCAACGAGGTGGTTTTCTTATGACCAAGAGATACAGCTGTTGTCAATGCGACAATGAAAAAGTTAAAGATGATTGCGGTATTGAAGGGTGCTGGAAGCTCATACGTGTTCTCACATAAATGCGAGCACACATTTGCAAAAAAGTGATCAGGAAATCACTATCGAAATAAATATCACCTTACCTATCCATTTCATCAGATCCTTACCTCTGGACCAAAGGCAATACTAAATTTTCAGGCCGGTCGTAAGCAAGCAAAGCCTGACGTATCTAATGATGGAGCAACGATTATAAATTCCACCATTAAAGATAATGACAACTGAACCAAACCCAATAATTACAGATTGAGCCCATTCAATTATCGAGGTAATGACTCCTTCTGCAAAATTGCATTACCCGGCTAGGGTAATGCCTGTGACCAAACGTTGCAAGAAATTGGATCCGAAAAATTATCACGGGTTTGTGACAATCAAAAAAACTCCATTATTCAGAGCGTTAACTCACGAATACGCATAACAATTTACGGCAGCTGCCTTCATGGCTATTCGGACTAACAAGCCTCTATTTTTGACATGGCGCAGGCATACAACAAGCATTTCTTGAATTGAATCTATACGCCCTTGCGAGCTTTTCTACAATCCAGCCGACGCCATCGAAAACATCAACGGTTTTCCAACGAACCAAAATGCTTGGGCCTAGCACACTCCAAAACCGTATACCAAAGCCTAGATGTTGCCATCTCATGCGCCAAAGATTAGATAATTCAACAAAAATTACCCTCGGCGTTACTATTCAAAGACTCCCTTGTTTTTTTTAAATAACCGCTTGACATGAAAGTTAGGCTTTGGCCATATGTGACCTTGCTTAGCCGACTACTCAACTCTTGGTAGTGACCAGCATCTGAGAAGCAAATCAGTTTGTTCACGATGAATCCTTATCGGTGTCTGGCAGCGCTCGGCGCATACGCAAAGGCAATTTTTATTGATGCTTGACCCAAGCTAATGGAAGGCTTATGTCTGACTTGAAGAATCAATATATTAATACCGCAAGGACGGTCGAAATTGGCAATCCCTCCTGGCAACTCGCACAGAACTCCGGGTTGACCGATTTGAGTGTCAGACATGTCGAGCGCAGCCGCATGATTGATCATAATGGGCACGCGTTCATGAACATGTGCTCCTGTTCGTATCTTGGGCTGGAAATCGACCCACGCCTGGCCAGATGGGCTGCGGACTATGTACTACAAAGTGGCACTGTCAACCTGCCAACTTCCCGCATCCGGATCCGCCTGAAAGAACTGGATGAACTGGAGCAGGCCATGTCTGCCCACTTCAAGTGTAGCGCTTTCACCGCAACCTCATGCAGCGCGGGGATCGTCGCATCGCTGCCATTACTGGCAGGCGGAATTTTTACGGATGGGCAACGCCCGTTCATGATCTTCGACAAGCATGCGCACTTTGCCTTGAACCAAGTCAAAGCGGTCTGTGGTGACGAGACTCAAGTGGTTACCTGCAACCACAATGATGTCGACTTCATTGAGGAAATGTGCAAACTCCACCCGTTGGTCGCCTATGTTGCCGACGGGGCCTACAGCATGGGCGGCAGCGCACCGATCGAGCGTCTCCTGCAACTGCAGGACAAGTACGGGCTATTCCTCTATTTTGACGACTCGCACTCGTTGAGCGCCTATGGCGAGAAGGGCGAGGGCTACATTCGCACCTTTATGCCGGAACTCAATCCACGGACAATACTGGTGTATTCCTTGGCCAAGGCCTTCGGGGCCAACGGCGGTGGAATTTTCATGTCCGAACGGGCGAATTACCAACAGGTCTTCCGCCGCTTCGGCGGACCGATGTCCTATTCACAGTATGTCAATCCAGCCACCATCGGTGCCTCAATGGCTTCGCTGGATATTCATCAATCTCCCGAACTAGGTGCACTACAGAAAAAGCTCAACTCCAACATCCAGCTGTTCGACAGCCTGTTCCCTACTGAGCATGCGGGGTCTGGCTTGCCGATTCGCGTCGTTCCTCTGGACAGCCCCGACATGGCGATAGGAGTTTCCGAGGGTGTGTTCAAGCGCGGCTACTACACCTCTGCCGTGTTCTTCCCGATTGTAGCCAGAAACAAGTCAGGGCTGCGCGTGATGATGCGTGCTGACATGTCTCATGAGGACATCCATGGTTTCTGTGCGGCCGTACGCGCCGAGGTCGAGCGAGCCCGTCAGGGTTTGCCGGTTGCCCATGGTTGAGTGCATGACGATGAACCGTATTCCGGTGGGCAGCAATAGTCGTTGGATCACACGACTCAAGGATGGATCGATGTTGTCTTTGAAACCCTATGGCTAGGAAGCCAAGTGCTATGAAGTCTATTTTACTGCTCGATGTTGGTAACCCGTTATACCGTGAGTTCGCGCTAGCCTCTCTGGCGCGTCAGGCTCCGGTGGTCCTGGTGGGTACCAGCCTGCCCGAATGGGCCAAGTGCTACGTCACGCACTGGATAGATATCGACCCGGAACAGGTTGACGAGATCGCCGCCCAGGTCGAACAACGCGGTATCGACTTGTTCATGGTGGTCACCTACTACGAATTCTACGTCGAGGCTGTGGCATTGTTGTCCGCCCGCTTCGGGCTGCGTGGCAATAGCCTGGATACTGCCCGTATGAGCCGAGACAAACGCCTGATGCGCGACGCATTTGCCCGGCACGATGTGTCGTCGCCCGTATCAGTGCTCGCCATGACCGATGAGGAAATTGTCACGGCAGCACGGCAGATCGGTTTTCCGGTGGTCATCAAGCCGAGAAAGCTGGCCGGCAGCATCGGCGTTGTGCTGGCTCAAACCGAGCAGGCTCTTCAAGCGGCCATCAAGGCCAGGCAGGCTAGCGAAAAACAGATACGTACCCGCAGCGCCATCATGCACGAGACGCTGGTGGAAACCTATGTCGATGTGCCAGAAATCAGTGTTGAGAGTGTGGTGGTCGACGGCGAGGTGAATATCGTTGCCGTGACTCAGAAGCGCCTCGGCCCGCCACCTTACTTCGAGGAAATCGGTCACCTGGTCTCTTTTGAGCCGGGCGGGCAGGAACTGCCACCAGCGGTGGTGGTCTTGGTGATCGCGGCCCATCGAGCGCTGAGCGTGCAATGGGGAATCACGCATACGGAGATTCGTCTAGGCAAGGATGGTGCGAAAGTTATCGAGTTGGCGACCCGAGCCGGAGGAGATCAAATACTGAAGCTAGTAGAGCTCGCCAGCGGCCTGGATCTGTTCAAACTGTTGGTGGATGGCTTCCGAGGCGTGCCCCTGGACCTGCGATCGACGCGCCATCGAGTAGCCGCTATCGACTTCATCTACCCCCCCCGTGCGGGAGTGCTGGACAAGATACAAGCTGCCGAGATCTTACAGCCCGCAGGGATCACGTCGCAATTGGTCGTCGAGGCCGCCATCGGCAGTACCTTGGAGGTTCCGCCGCAGGCTTTTCTCGATCGAGCCGCGTTTATTATCACCCAGGCGGACACTGTGCACGCGTGCATCGCAGCAAGCACGGCGCACGTTCGTGGCATTCAGGTAGTTCTCAAATGAGAGGACTCATCAGAGGCGTGGCGCTGCCGACGACTATGCACAATATCATCGCTCTGCGTCTGCTTTTCGTCATGGCCAATGCACTGGGGCCGTTCGCTGCCTTGTTCTTCAACCGCCACTATCAGCTCGATGGCCCGGCCGTGGCGCTGGTGATTACTCTCGCATCGGCGTTCTACCTCACGGGCAATCTGTTGGGAGGAGCGTTTGCCAGTCGCTACGCCTTTCGCCCGTTGTTACTCGGTACATCTTCGTGCTCATCTATCTTTCTAGTACTCGCGATGGTGTTCACTACCCCGCACCTGTCGATCATCATGGTGCTGCTGTTCATATTGTGCGCAGGAGTAATCACGCCAACGTTCAGCATGCTGACCTCATTGGCGACCACTGACGCCAACCGCATCGCGTCCTTCGGCTATTTGCATCTGGCCAGCAACTTAGGCTCGGCACTGCTGTTTGTAATCGGTGGTTATCTACTCGGTCTGCACAGTCAGTACCTAATGGTATTCGCCGCTAGTCTGAGCGTTGCGTGCTTACTGGCAAGTGCCCTGCTAGCGCTGCCCGAGCGACTGGTTCATGGACCGCAGGCGCGACAGGGGATCTTGCGCGACATGATAGACATGCCAAAGATCGTGGTCGTTGCCGGAGCACTATTTTTCGCGTTGTCGATACTGGACGCGCAGCGTGAGTATCAGTTGCCACTTTGGCTAGATCTGAGGGCCGTTGACAGCTCAGCGAGCACGTTCGCAACCATAGGGCTCGTTAATGCGTTACTGGTCATCCTGATTACTCAACCCTTGATCGCCTTGACCTCTCGATTCAGCACGCTCACCAATCTGGCCATGGCGAGCATTTTCTACGGTATCGGATTTGGCGCTTACGCGTTCTTCGAGCATGCCGCGCTGATCCTGTCATTCGTCTTCTTCTGGACGATGGGGGAGATTCTTGGCATCACCCATATCACCGCGCTGAGCTGGAGCCTCTACGGATTGTTTGGGCTTGCACTAGGAAGTGCCTGCCTGTTTGCTGTGGTCCGGGGAGTTTCGACTTCGCAGGTTTCTTCATCGCGAAGCAGTTGAGCCGGGAGGCTCGTTCGTTTCAGACATCAAAAGGAAAAGGTGTATTCAGCATGAGTGAGGTACCGCCGCAAGACCTGTATGACCGCTTGTACCGTGGCAATCCGAGTCTGGTCAAAACCCGTGATTTCGAAGACGTCGACGTTAGGACTAACAACCTGATCTTTGCATTTCTGGTGCTGGTCAACCTTTACCAGTTCTTCATCGCCCCTCTGCTGTTATCGATAACCCCCTGGTTCATGCTGACCCTGCTACCGACCCTTCTGTTCTCTTCGACTACAGGTGTGATGGTGCATGAAGCGATCCATGGATTGCTGCATTCGGATGCTCGCAGAAACCGGCGCATGGGGCAGGTAATGGCGGTATTCATGGGCATCGCCTATGACTTGCAACGTTTCGATCATCTGCGCCATCACCGTATCAGCCGTACAGAGAATGATTGCGATGAGATCTATATCGCTCCTCATCCATCGAGGCGCAGGGTATTAAACTATTACTATCGCAAGTTGTTTGGTGCCTACTGGCATGATTTCGTACTAAGTGCGGTCGTATGTTTCCTGCCAATCCGATTCATCTTTCCGATCATGAGTTTCATCTACGGCTCGACAATTGAGCAGGCAGATCATTCGGCTTTATCCATCACCCTGCGCAACAAGAAGTTGAGTGCGCTGCGTACCGAGGGTGCATGTATCTTGCTGTTGTTGGGCTGCAGTGCTTATTTATATGACGGCAACTTGTGGGTGCTAGTGGTTCTCTACTTGCTCAGAGCCTTAATTCTCACGGTGCTGGACAGCTTTGCCCACTACCAGACCCCAATCAATGACTCGCTGTTCGCACGCAACGTGAAGGTACCGATTTTCTTCGAGCGAGTGTGTTTGATGAACTTTAACTACCATGGCGCTCATCATATTTTCCCCACAGTTCCATGGCGCAAAATCCCACAATATATGCATCTTTTTGAGCCTGATTTCTGCTTGATTACCCACGGTAGCCTGTTACGGTCACTGAAAGCCAAATATAAGCCGCCTCGGGCCTTCAGTGTGTGGCCCAATGGCTGGTTGGCAGGAGGCCGTAAAGAGAAAGAAGGCTGCTCGAATCCGACCGGCTTGTCCTAAGCACCTGCACCGGCGTCAGGTGAAGTTCAGTCGACCGAGTGATGTCCAACAAAAACGCATGAGTCGAGCAGTTGATTGCCACTCGGCGCCAGTAACATTGAGGAGTGCCTATGCGGCAGCAGTATGATCCAGTCTGGGTTGAAAGCACGGTTCAAGCCAAATGGCTTCGCGATGAAGTCTTCAAGGCTGTCGAAGACGAGAGTCGGCCAAAATTCTATGCCTGCTCCATGCTGCCCTACCCATCCGGGAAATTGCATATGGGCCATGTGCGTAATTACACGATCAATGACATGTTGGCCCGTCACTTGCGCATGAAGGGCTATAACGTTCTGATGCCGATGGGGTGGGATGCATTCGGCCTGCCGGCTGAAAATGCCGCCATGCAGTCGGGAGTGCCCCCGGCCGAATGGACACGGATGAACATCGCCGATATGAAATCGCAGATGCAACCGCTCGGCCTGGCGTTCGACTGGTCAAGGGAAATCGCCACCTGCGATCCGCAATACTACAAGTGGAACCAGTGGTTTTTCCTGAGGCTGCTGGAAAAGGGCTTGGCCTACAAGAAAACCCAGGTCGTCAACTGGGACCCCGTCGATCAGACCGTGCTAGCCAATGAGCAGGTGGTGGATGGGCGGGGTTGGCGATCCGGGGCACTGGTAGAGAAACGCGAGATTCCCGGCTATTACCTGCGCATCACGCAGTATGGCGAAGAGTTGCTGTCGGCCATCGATACCCTGGACGGCTGGCCTGACATGGTTCGCAGCATGCAGCGCAACTGGATTGGCAAGACCAGTGGCGTGCGCCTGGCCTTCCTGCACGGGATCGAAGATGCCGGCGGGCAGTTGATCGACGCGGGTAAGCTGTGGGTGTTCACCACGCGCGTCGAAACGCTGATGGGTGTGACGTTCTGCGCTATCTCTCCTGATCATCCCTTGGCCAAGCGAGCCATCGAGCTCGAACCTGGCCTCGAACCACAAGTGCAGGTGTACCGGCAGTCGGCACAGGCCAGCCCTGCAGCCGGCGCACAGGCGAAACTTGGCATTTGGAGCGGCTTGCATGTCGAGCATCCATTAACCGGGGAACCGATCGCCGTCTGGATCACCAATTATGTGCTCGGTGAATATGGCGAAGGCGCCTTGATGGGAGTGCCGGCCCACGATGAGCGTGATTTCGACTTTGCCCGCCAATACGGCTTGCCCATGCGGCCTGTCATCGCCTTCAAAGGGGCGGCTCATGACCCTGCCGCATGGTCGGATAGCTACGCCAGCAGGGAAGGTCGCCTGATCAATTCCGGCGCCTACGATGGCCTCACGGTGGATATGGCGTCCGTGGCGATCGTCGATGCCCTGGCCGAGCGCGGATGCGGCGAGCACGCCACAACTTGGCGTTTGAGGGACTGGGGCATCTCCCGGCAGCGCTACTGGGGAACACCGATTCCAATTATCCATTGCGAACACTGCGGCGATGTGCCGGTACCTTATGCAGATCTGCCAGTGGTATTGCCGACTGACTGCATTCCCGACGGCAGTGGCAATCCGTTGGAGCAGCATGATGCGTTTCGACACGTCGCGTGTCCGCGTTGTGCCGCACCCGCATTGCGGGAGACGGACACCATGGATACCTTCGTCGACTCTAGCTGGTACTTCATGCGCTACTGCGACCCGGACTGCCACACCTCGATGGTCGGGCCTGGCAGTCGCTACTGGATGCCCATCGACCAGTACATCGGCGGCATAGAGCACGCAGTGCTGCATCTGCTCTATGCCAGGTTCTGGACTAGGGCGATGCGCGACGAAGGGTTGGTGGACTTCAGTGAGCCGTTCAAGAACCTGTTCACCCAAGGCATGCTGCTGCGGGAGAGTTACTACCGCAAGGCCGAAGACGGCAGCCGGCGCTGGTTCTACCCCTCCGAAGTATCGGTCAACTACGATGAGAAAGGCCGCCCGGTGAGTGCCACAGCGTTCGAAGATGGCTTGCCCGTGAGTCTGGGCGGGGTGGAGAAGATGTCCAAATCTAAGAACAACGTGGTCGAGCCCAAGGACATCATCAACCGGTTCGGCGCGGACACAGCCCGACTGTTCACCATCTTCGCAGGGCCACCGGACCAGAGCACGATCTGGAGTGACAGCGGTGTTGAAGGGGCTTATCGCTTCCTGCGCCGTCTCTGGAGCGTTGCCGTTGACGAGCAAACTCGCTGGGACGAAGGTGGCGACCTGGAGACGGATACCACGCAAGCCAGCCGCGTGCGTTTCGAGATCCATGGCTTGCTGCAGCAGATTAACAACGATTATGAGCGCCTGCAGTACAACACCGTCGTTTCGGGCGCCATGAAGATGCTCAAGGTGCTTGAAGGAGCCCGCAGCGCTGGCCGCCAGGTCTGCCGGGAAACCCTGTCCATTCTCCTGCAGGTGCTCCATCCGGTAACTCCGCATATTTCCCAGGTACTCTGGGAAGCGCTGGCATTCCCTGGCGCGATCCATGACAGTGCCTGGCCGACTCCGGACAGCGAAGCCCTGAAACAGGATGAAGTGAAGATGATGGTGCAGGTAAACGGCAAGCTGCGCGGGGAGATTCTCGTCCAGGCCGACGCAGACCATGACACGATCCGTGGCCAAGCGCTCTGCGACAAGGTATTGAGTAAGTATCTAGAAGGCGCTGGAAGAATGATCGTGGTGCCTAACCGATTGGTGAACTTCATCGTCTGACGTTGTGGGCTACCTGTGAAAACCAGAAAGCCGGCATTTTCTGAAAATGCCGGCTTTTTCGTTCAGTTTCAGCGCACGCTCGTTGGAGAGCGTATCAAAGCGGCTGAAACGAATATACCTGTTGCCGCTGATGCGGTTAGTATTTTACTCGAAACGTCGGTGACGTCCTTCGGCCGATTTTGCCGGCGATCACAGATCCGTGTCGTGCTGATATTTGCGCGGCCCAGTCAAGCCTGGACCTTGGCGATGTCCGCCTCATGCTCCACGGCATTGGTTGCGGCCGTAGCGCGCAAACCGTACACGCCGAGGCCGACGACCTCGATGCCGGCCACACTCTTCACCGACCTCTCGCAGATCGTCATGGATTTTGCGATAGCCATACACTCCGCCGCTCTCCAGCCATGAATGCTTGATCAAACCCAGCAATCGCTGGTCGTCTTTAGCGCGTGCAGATTGCGGCTCAGACAACCAGGCGTAATAACCGCTGGGGTGGACTTTCAGAGTCAGGCAAAGCCGTCGAATGGAATAGTCGCCCGCGCGCTGCTTGATAAAGGCGTACTTCAGCCGCACTCCTTGGCAAAGTACGCGGCGGCCTTTTTAAGATGTCTCGCTCTTCAGTGACCCGCTTGAGTTCTGCTCGCAGACGACGCAGTTCAGCGTGCTGATCATCGTCCTGCTGCCGTTCTTCTTGATGTTTGCTGTAGCGCTTTATCCAGGCGTAGAGGCTATGCGTCGACACGCCAAGACGGGCCGCTACATCAGCGACAGGCAGCTTCTTTTCGGTCACTTGATTGACCGCTTGGATTTTGAATTCTTCGGGATAACGCGGGTTGCTCATGGCACCTCCTGATTGGCCTCAGTTTAAGGCATGGAGGTGTCTACGGAACCTGGGGCGATTCATTGCGCTGTTCGATCCTGCTCAGCAAATCCAACAGATCGTGACGACTGATGTCGTAGATGGACCGCCCACCCAGCGTTGGCAGGACGTCTTTATTGAAGATTCTCAAGATTTGCGAGAGCGTGCTTTGGCGGCCCTCCTTCAGGCTCAGTCTGCGGAACTCCACCCACTGATCGAACACGGCCTCGAAGGTATGCTCTGTCGCAAAACGAACAGCACGGCGCTGCTGTTTTCGGTGCTCATAAGGATTGATGCCTTGGGCAACCAAGGCGTGCGCCTCGTCACGTCGTGTGCGCGCTTCTTTGAGGCTGATTTGCGGGTAACAACCCAAGGACATGCGCTTCTGCTTGCCCGTCCAGTAGTAACGGAAAAGCCAGATTTTTCCGCCGCTGGCCGTCACATTGAGCGTGAGACCATCGCTGTCACCGAGAGTGTAGTCATTACCAGTGATTCGGGCGTGCCGAACTGCCATTTCTGAGAGTGCCATCGCGAGCTCCTGAACAGAGTCAGGGCCAGATGCTCATCTCGCTACGCAAACTGCTCCAGCAACAAACCGATTCAGTGCGCATCAGAATCCTGGACTTAATCCTGGACTTAAACGCACCGGATAATGCTGGATTTCAGTGGTTCCCGCCGGAACGAAAAAAGGACCCGAAGGTCCTGATTTCAATCACTTACAGAATTCAGTGGAACTCTGCAGCGCAATATTTGGAGCGGGAAACGAGACTCGAACTCGCGACCCCGACCTTGGCAAGGTCGTGCTCTACCAACTGAGCTATTCCCGCGTCTTGGTGGAGCGCATTCTATAGAATCCACGCACCACGTCAACCTCTTGATTCAAAATAGTTTTATTTCTTTTCAGGATTTTCCGCATTGATCTTCAGATGCGGCCAGGCAGCCCGCAGATACTGCACCATCGACCACAAGGTCAGACCAGCGGCAATCATCAACAGGCTGTAGCCCACCAGAACCCAAAAACTGAAGTCCGACGGGTTGGCCAGCAGAATCACCAGCGCCAGCATCTGTGCCGCAGTTTTCCATTTGCCCATGTTCGATACGGCGACCTGCGCACGCTCACCCAACTCGGCCATCCACTCGCGCAGGGCCGAGACGACAATCTCTCGCCCAATGATCACCGCCGCCGGCAAGGTCAGCCAGAGGTTGCCATGCTCCTGCACCAGCAGGACCAGCGCCACCGCCACCATCAGCTTGTCCGCCACCGGATCGAGGAACGCCCCGAAGGGGGTGCTCTGTTCCAGGCGTCGTGCCAGGTACCCATCCAGCCAATCCGTCGCCGCAGCGAACGCGAACACCGAACTGGCCGCCATGTAGCTCCATTGGTATGGCAGGTAAAACAGCAAGATGAAGATTGGAATAAGTAAAACGCGTAGAACGGTGATCAGATTAGGGATATTCATCGGCACAACTGGCTACGAGGTGAGGGAGCATTCTACTCGCTGTGCAGATTTGCATAAATCAACTCCGCGAGCTTTTTACTGATCCCCGGTGCTTTGGCGATCTCGTCGATGCTGGCACGGGACAGCTCCTGCAAGCCACCAAAATGTTTCAATAGTTCACGGCGGCGCTTCGGCCCGACACCCGCCACCCCTTCCAGAGTCGAAGTCCGGCGGGTCTTGCCCCGTCGTGCACGGTGTCCGGTAATGGCGAAACGGTGCGCCTCGTCGCGAATCTGCTGGATCAGGTGCAGTGCCGGCGAATCGCCCTTGAGGGTGAACTCGTGAGCCGCATCGTTGAGGTACAGGGTTTCGAAACCAGCCTTGCGCGTGGCCCCTTTGGCCACCCCCAGCAGGATCAGGTCGGGCACCGCCAGCTCGTTGAGCACATCGCGGGCCATGGATAATTGTCCCTTGCCACCGTCCACCAACAGAATATCCGGTAACTTGCCCTCACCGTCCTTGAGCTTGCTGAAACGCCGGGTCAGCGCCTGATGCATCGCCGCATAGTCGTCGCCGGCGGTCACGCCCTCAATATTGTAGCGCCGATAGTCGGACTTGATCGGCCCTTCCGGCCCGAACACTACGCAGGACGCCACGGTCGCCTCGCCGCTGGAGTGGCTGATGTCGTAACACTCCAGACGCTGCGGCGATTCCTCCAGGTTCAGCACCTCGGCCAGCGCTTCGAAACGCGCGGCGACATGCTGACGGTTCGCCAGACGTGCGCCCAGCGCCTGCTCGGCATTGGTCACCGCCAGTTGTTGCCAGCGAGCCCGAGTACCGCGCACCCGGTGACTGATGCTCAACTCACGGCCACGCAACTCATCGATGGCGGCGATCAGGGTCGGGAAGTCTTCATGGACTACGTTGACGATCAGCTCGCTGGGCAGGTCGCGTTCGGGGCTGCTGATGAAGTACTGCCCGAGAAATGCCGCCATGACTTCGGAAACATCTTCATCGATCCCGACTTGCGGGAAGAAGTTCTTGCTGCCCAGGACCCTCCCGCCACGCACGCTGATCAGGTGCACGCAGGCGCCACCTGGGTTGACGAACGCGGCGATGACATCGACATCGCCGGTACCACCTTCCATGCTCTGCTGGTCCTGCACCCGCCGCAGCAGCGAAATCTGATCGCGCAATTCGGCCGCCCGCTCGAAATCCAGGGTACTGGCCGCCAGCTCCATGCCAACATTGAGTTCGTCGGTCAGGGCGTTGCTGCGACCTTCCAGGAACATCACCGAATGGCGCACGTCCTCGGCGTACTCCTGCGGTTCCACCAGTCCGACACAAGGCGCCTTGCAGCGTTTGATCTGGTACTGCAGGCACGGGCGCGTGCGGTTTTTGTAGTAGCTGTCCTCGCACTGGCGCACATGGAAGGTCTTTTGCAGCAACGCAAGGCTTTCTCTAATCGCTCCGGCACTCGGATATGGCCCAAAGTACTTGCCCTTGAGTTTCTTCGCCCCACGGTGAATGCTCAGGCGCGGGTAATCGCCCGCCGAGAGAAAGACGTAGGGATAGGACTTATCATCGCGCAGCAGAATGTTGTACGGAGGCCGCCACTCTTTGATCAGCGTCTGCTCGAGCAACAACGCTTCGGTTTCGTTGGCGGTGATGGTGGTTTCCACCTGAGCGATACGCGCCACCAGAGCCATGGTCTTCGGCGCGAGGCCGGTCTTGCGAAAATAGCTGGCGAGGCGATTCCTCAGGTTCTTGGCCTTGCCCACGTAAAGCAAGCGCGCCTCGCTGTCGAACATGCGATACACACCGGGACGTCCACTACAGGTGGCAAGAAAAGCACTTGAATCGAACAGATTAGTCATTGTCAGCCGGCATCGATCATGCCATGGCGAACCGCCAGGAGTGTCAACTCAACATCACTGCTCACCGACAGTTTCTCGAAAATCCGATAACGGTAGGTATTCACGGTTTTCGGCGACAGGCACAACTTGTCGGAGATGATCTGCACCTTCTGACAACCGACAATCATCAAGGCAATCTGGATCTCTCGCTCGGACAAGGCGTCGAATGGCGAATCACTGGCCGGTTGAAAGGATTTGAGCGCCAACTGCTGAGCGATTTGCGGACTGATGTAGCGTTGTCCAGCGAACACCAGACGAATCGCCTGGACCATTTCCGCCAATCCCGCCCCCTTGGTCAGGTAACCCGCAGCACCGGCTTGCAGCAGGCGCGTCGGAAACGGGTCTTCTTCACATACAGTAACCGCCACGACCTTGATATCAGGATGGCTACGCAGCAATTTACGTGTGGCTTCAAGACCTCCGATGCCCGGCATCTTGACGTCCATCAGCACTACATCAGGCTTGAGTTCCCGCGTTTTGAGCAGGGCTTCCTCTCCCGACTCCGCCTGGCCTACAACCTGCAGGCCATCGATGTCAGCGAGCATCCGAGTAATGCCTGTACGCACAAGATCATGGTCATCGACAACTAGCACCCTAATCAAGCAGACACCTCGCGAATATGGTCTTATCAGGTTATTGAGCACCTTAGCAAAAAACCGTGGGCCAGACCTAGCTACAAGCGTCACATAAAAGCGTGTCAACGCACTGTAAGCACCCGCAGGGTCGCAAACGCTTGCGATCAATGCGCAAATGACTCAGGAACCACCCGATCCCTTGTTGCCCCTGGTGCCATAGACGGCGATGGCTTCCGCCAGGGTCGCGGTCAACTGGCTAATCGCTTCCTGATCTTCCTTGCGCAGCGCGCGGTAGCTGCCCAGAACCTTCTCTTCGTTAGAGTTGAGGTTGTCCACCAGCGTGGGCGTTCGGTTGTTGGTCAGGACATACAGCACATCGACGCCGCGTGCGGCCACGCGTGACAAATAATCCGCCTTCGGTGCCCGATCACCACTTTCATATTTACCCTGAGCATTAGCCTCAACGCCTCCGATTTCGCCAAAAGCCTTCTGCGACAATCCGAGTCGCTCCCTCTCTTGTCGCAACCGCGAACCAATTCCACTCATTTGAATGTAAAATCCCAGTCTAGGCACCCCTAAGGATGGTATACTCAACACGATTTGAACAAAATTGAACGGTTTTGAACTATGCCCGGTATTCGCACCGCCGCACAAGCCAAGGCTTGGCTGGAACATCAAGGGAAATCGGTTCAGGAGTTTGCACGCGAGCATGGTGTCGACCCGGCAACCACCTATCAAGTGCTCGCTGGGCGAAAAAAGGGACGCCGTGGGGAAGCCCATAAGGTAGCGGTCCTGCTGGGCATGAAAGACGGAATCATCCTTGAAACCGACAGTCAGGCCAGTGAATAAGCCAGCCTGCTCAAGTCAGTATGCGCCTCAAAACATCGAGGGGTAGGTTAAATCCGAAAATACCATCAGTCGGATCCTATGCTCACTTTCAAAGCCGAAGCGCTCATGCGAAAGAAGCATTCATCCTCCCCGACAATCTCCAGCCCCATGCGCTGATAGAGCTGCCTTGCAGGGTTGCTCTTGAAGACGCTCAGCCGCATTTCCGGGCGACCTTCCCTGAAGGCGATATCACGGGCCTGGGCAATCAACCAGCTACCCAGCCCTTGCCTGCGCGCCGTCTCGACCAGTTGCAGCTCGCGTATATAGAGAGCTCTCGGGTCCCGGCTGAAACTGACAAAACCCAAGACCTGCGAACCCTCGCACAACAAGGCGTTCTGCCGCCCGGCCCAAGCCACATCGAAGGCCTCTTCCTACCAGAGCAAGTCGTACTCACGGTAATACGCCAGCATGTTGCGACGCGTCAGCGTCCGGGCAAACGCCAGGTCCGCTTCGGTCGCCGGTCGAAAACGCCAGTCCCGATTCACCATCGCTCAACCTCCACCACCTCGCCACGCCAGTGACCGCCAGTACATCGCCCGATCACCAACATCCCTCCCAACCCCATCGCGGCAATCACCCGCGCTGCGTCCAGATCACAATGCGCCCGGTCGACTGCCAACCACCCACAGCACCGCCATGATTGGCCATCAGCACTGCCCTGGCATGTTCACCAGCGTACCCTTCCAATAATGTGCTATCCGGTACATAACCGCCGCTGGCGATCAACAGGCCGGCTGCATACAGATTAGCGCCAGATTGCGCAGCATGCTGGACGTCCCTTGCGTGGGAAAAGTCAGCGCAGACTGACGGAGTGACAGCGTCGTCGTCGATGGCCAAGGCGGCGCCCGCTTTTCCGGGGAAAACGCTGGATATAACCCGGCCGGTGCGTCATACACCTTTAGCGCATTTTAAGTCATGGCGATTGCTCGATATGGCCTATAGAAATTTCTAATTGAACAGGTTCCTACCCCTCGAGTAAGCTCGCTGACATTCCATCGGAGACGGACCATGCACCCTGTTCATTTCGCGCCTTGCCACACCGTCAGCGCCTCGCGTTCGTCGGCGGCTGCCCGGATGAACGGTGTCGGTGCATCCACAAGCTTTTATTTTGGGTATTGGTTTAGCCACTGGCGCGCCTGATACCCAACCGGCGCCCACTACTCAAGGGTCGCCTACCAGAGAACTCTCAACCCCCGGTCGGCCTCCCGACCGGGGGTTTTGTTTTTTCAGCGCACTGTTTTTTCAACAGATTGCTCAACCAGATATTTTGAATCGAGGAATACCGACATGAACGACGCCACCGACTACCGCTACGAATCCACCATCGCCTGGCGATTTAGCAACCTCCGCTCGGGACAGCTCGCCGCCTCCGAACGGTCACGCACAGGTGGCAAGCACACACTCGTAGCCAATCCGGCTGTTGATTGTCGAACACCCCAGTAGGGCCGCGCGCGGGAAGACCCGCCGCCCGCCCAGGAAGCCCGAATATGAATGCGTCACTCCCGGCTCTGCCACTGTCCACGTTGTCGTCCGCCAACGAGTCGCTGACCCAGCGCCTGCCCAGTGCCCTGCAACTCAAACAACATCTGCCGCTCAATGCGCTGCTGGGCGAACAAGTCGCCAAGCACCGCCAGGCGGTGCGCGCCATCCTCGACGGTGACGACCCGCGCCTCCTGGTGATCGTCGGCCCCTGCTCGATCCACGACCGGCAATCAGCCCTCGAATACGCCGGCCATCTGGCCAACCTGGCCAATGATGTCAGCGACCAGATGCTTCTGGTGATGCGCGCCTATATCGAAAAACCGCGCACCACCGTCGGCTGGAAGGGCCTGGCCTACGACCCCCACCTGGACGGCAGCGACGATATGGCGGGCGGCTTGGCGCTGTCTCGCGAGTTGATGCGCGAAATACTGCGCATGGGCCTACCGATTGCCACCGAACTGCTGCAGCCCATGGCCGCCAGCTACTTCGATGACCTCCTGAGCTGGGTCGCAATCGGTGCCCGCACCACCGAATCGCAGATCCACCGGGAAATGACCAGTGGCCTGCCAATGCCCGTGGGTTTCAAGAACGGCACCGATGGCGGCGTCGGCATCGCCGCTGACGCCATGCGCTGCGCCGCGCATCCGCACCGGCACTTCGGCGTCGACAGCCACGGCCATCCGGCGATCATCCAGACCCGTGGCAATCCCGACACTCACCTGGTGCTGCGCGGCGGTCATCGCGGCCCGAACTACGACGCCCAAAGCGTTGCCCGAGCCCGGGCAGACCTGGAGAAGCAAACCATTGCAGTGCGAATGATGGTCGACTGCAGTCATGCCAACAGCGGCAAGGACCCGCTGCGCCAACCGGCGGTGTTCGCCGATGTACTCGAACAGCGCCTGCTGGGCGACCGCTCGTTGATCGGGATGATGCTGGAGAGCCATCTGTTCGAAGGCTGTCAGCCGTTGAGCGGTGCATTGAAATACGGCGTGTCGATCACCGACGGCTGCCTGGGTTGGAAGGCCACCGAGCAGATGCTACGTGCCGCCGCCCAGCGCTTGCGCTACCCGCCCGCGGCCAAGGCGGTAGTCGCCTGACCCCTCGGAGTGTGGGTCGACTGACTTCCCCCCGAATGTCCCAGAACTTTTGCCGGGAAAAACCGGCTTGAATCCGGTAATCTCAGCACTTTCTTGAAAGGAGCATCTCCCCATGGCCAAAGCCACTGCCCGTCACATCCTGGTTAGCACTGAAGCCAAGTGCAACGAACTCAAGACCCTAATCGACGGCGGCGCCGATTTCGCAGAGATCGCCAAAGCGAACTCGACGTGCCCTTCCAGTCGTCAAGGCGGTGACCTGGGCTCCTTCGGTCCCGGCCAGATGGTCAAGGAATTCGACACCGTGGTTTTCAGCGCTCCGATCAACACCGTGCAAGGGCCGGTCAAAACTCAGTTCGGCTATCACCTGCTGGAAGTCACCAGTCGCCAGGATTGATCCCGCGGCCTGCCACGCAGCCTCCTGTGGCGAGGAGGCTTGCTCTCCTGGCGTCGATCACTTCGGTATATCAGACAGAACGAAGTGACCGATTTTACGACTGCTTGGCAGTCGAGCGCGGCGAGCAGGCGCCCCGACAAGCCCGCTCACCACACCACCCCGATACTTCGAACCGTCTTCAAGGCTGATGATGCGACTGGCTCTATCCCTGACATTTACCGTCCTGACCCTGTTCGCGGGGTCACGGGCTTTCGCCGCCACCGCGCAACATGCACTGACGGTCTACGGCGAACCGGCCAAGTACCCAGCCGATTTCAGCCACTTCGACTACACCAACCCCAATGCCCCCAAAGGCGGCAGCCTGAAGCGCTCGGCCATCGAGATCGGCCAGTTCGATCACGTGCTGCCCTATGTCGACAAAGGCATCGGCGTTTCGCAGGTCGACGGCTGGATCTATTCACCGCTGGCCGTGCGTTCCCTCGACGAGCCCTACACCGTCTATGGCCTGGTCGCGGAAAAAATGCAGCGCTCCGATGACGGCCTGTCCCTGCGATTCTTCCTCAACCCCAAGGCGCGCTTCGCCGACAACACACCGATCACTGCCGAAGATGTGCGCTACACCTTCAACCTGCTGATGAGCGAAGGCAGCTTGAGCTATCGCCTGCAGTTCGAAGGGATCAAGGATGTCCAGGTTGAATCGCCGACCCAAGTCCGCTTCGATTTCAAGAACACCGAGAACCGTTCGCTGCCACTGGATATCGCAACCCTGCCGGTACTTCCACAGCACTGGTGGAAGACCCGCGACTTTGCCGATGGCGGCGGCTACGAAGCACCGTTAGGCAGCGGCCCGTATCGGGTCGGCAAGATCGACTCTGGCCGCAGCATCACCTTTGTCCGCAACGCCGATTGGTGGGGCAAGGACCTGCCGGTCAATCGCGGTTTGTACAATTTTGACCGTTTCAGCATCGAATACTTCGGCGACACCGATGTGGCCCGCCAGGTGCTGCGCGGCGGTGCCTACGACTACAACCGCGAATTTTCCGCCACCGCCTACTCCATCGGCTACGACAGCCCGGCCTTGAGCGACGGGCGCCTGCAAAAGGCCCACCTGGCGCAAGAATCACCGCAACCGGCCCAGGGTTACGTGTTCAACCTGCAAAAGCCGCTGTTCCAGGATCGTCGCGTGCGTCAGGCCCTGGCCATGCTCTGGGACTTCGAGTGGAGTAATCGGCAGATGATGCGCAATATGTACTTGCGCCAGCAGAGCTTCTTTTCCAATACGCCCCTGGCGGCCCACGAACTGCCCGATCAGGCGGAACTGGCGATCCTCGAACCGTTGCGCGGACAGATCCCCGACGAAGTCTTCACCCAGGTCTTCGAGGCCCCCAAGACCGACGCCAGCGGCAACCTGCGGGACAAACAGTTGCAGGCCCTGGCCCTGCTGGAGCAGGCCGGCTGGAAACCCGACGGCGACCAGTTGGTCAACGCCCAGGGCGAACCGTTGAGTTTCACCTTTCTCAATGCCCAGAACGGTTTGGAGCGCCTGCTCCTGCCCTACAAGCGCAACCTGGCCCAAATCGGCATCCGCATGAATATCCGCCGCATCGACGCCTCGCAGTACGTCAACCGCCTCAAAGCCCGCGACTACGACATGATCGTCAGTGGCTATCCAGTCAGCACTTCGCCGGGAATTGAGCTGTACAACTTCTTCGGCTCATCGGCGGCCGACGATCCTGGTTCGAATAACTTCATGGCCCTGCGCAACCCTGCCGTGGACAGCCTGATCAGCGGCCTGATCAAGTCCGATACCCAGGCCCGGATGCTCAGCTACGCCCACGCCCTGGACCGGGTACTGCAATGGAATTACTACTGGATTCCCAACTACTACCCACCGGGGATCTCGACGGTCTGGTGGAACCGCTTCGGCATTCCACCCGTGCAGGCCAGCAATGACGCCGCCGTCGAAACCTGGTGGGAAGTGAGCCCGACGCCGCTGACCAACGAGCAGATGACCGCCGAGCTGATCAAGCGCAGCCACAGTGAAGGAAGCCATTGATGCTGGCCTATATCCTGCGGCGCTTGCTGCTGATCATTCCGACGTTGCTGATGATCCTGCTGGTCAACTTCGTGATCGTCCAGGCCGCCCCCGGTGGTCCGGTGGAGCAAGCCATCGCCCGCCTACAAGGGCTGGGCGGCACCGGCGGCGCCATCGGTGGCGGGGGTGACTCGTTGCACGGCTCGTCCAGGGCCAGTCGTGGCCTCGACCCGAGGCTGATTGCCGATATCGAACGCCAGTACGGCTTCGACAAGCCAGCGCCGCAACGTTTCTGGCTGATGCTCAAGAGCTACGCCCATCTGGATTTCGGCAAGAGCTTCTTTCGCGGCGCCCAGGTCACCGACCTGATCCTGGAAAAGATGCCAGTGACCATTTCCCTCGGCCTCTGGGCCACGCTGATCACCTATCTGGTGTCGATCCCCCTGGGCATCCGCAAGGCCATCCGCCATGGCAGTCGCTTCGATATCTGGAGCAGCACGGCCATTGTCCTCGGCTATGCCATGCCGGCCTTTCTGTTCGCCATGCTGCTGATCGTGACCTTCGCCGGCGGCACTTCGCTGAACTGGTTTCCGGTCCGCGGCCTGGTCTCGGACAACTTCGACCAGCTGTCGACCCTGAGCAAGATCGCCGATTACTTCTGGCACCTGGTGCTGCCGGTGACCTCATTGGTGATCGGCGGCTTCGCCAGCCTGACCATCCTGACCAAGAATTCATTCCTCAACGAGATCACCCGCCAGTACGTCGTCACCGCCCGAGCCAAGGGCCTGAGCGAACGGCGTGTGCTCTATGGCCACGTGTTCCGCAATGCCATGCTGTTGGTGGTTTCGGGGATTCCCCAGGCCTTTATCGGCGTGTTCTTCGCCGGCTCCTTGCTGATCGAAGTGATCTTCTCTCTCGACGGCCTCGGTCGCATGAGCTACGAAGCGGCCGTGTCACGGGACTATCCGGTGGTGTTCGGTTCGTTGTTCATCTTCACCCTGTTCGGCCTACTGATAAAACTGCTCGGTGATCTGTGCTACACCCTGGTCGACCCGCGTATCGACTTCGCCGCGAGGAACGCCTGATGCTCAGACTCTCCCCCATCAGCCAGCGCCGCTTCGACCGATTCAAGGCCCACCGCCGGGGCTGGTGGTCGCTGTGGCTGTTCGCCGCCCTGTGCGTCTTGAGCCTGGGCGGCGAACTGATCGCCAACGACAAACCGCTGGTAGTCAATTACCAGGGTTCGCTGTATTTTCCGGTGTTCAAACGCTACACCGAACAGCAATTCGGTGGCCAGTTGCCGTTCCAGGCCGACTACCGCAGCGACTACGTGCGCCAGTTGATTACCCGGCACGGCGGCTGGATGCTGTTCCCACCGATCCCGTTCAGTGCCGACACCCCTAACTATGATCTCGACAAGCCCGCCCCCAGCCCACCGACCACGGTGAACTGGCTGGGCACCGACGACCAGGCCCGCGACGTACTAGCCCGAGTGATCTTTGGCTCACGGGTATCGATTCTGTTCGCCCTGGCCCTGACGGCTATCAGCGCCCTGATTGGTATCGCCGCCGGCGCGCTGCAGGGCTACTACGGCGGCTGGGTCGACCTGTTCGGCCAACGTGTGCTGGAAGTCTGGTCCGGGTTGCCGGTACTGTACCTGCTGATCATCCTGTCGGGCTTCGTCGAGCCGAATTTCTGGTGGCTGCTGGGCATCATGGCGCTGTTTTCCTGGTTGGCGCTGGTCGATGTGGTGCGCGCCGAATTCCTGCGCGGACGTAACCTGGAATACGTCAAGGCCGCTCGAGCCCTGGGCCTGAGCGACCGCAAAATCATCCTGCGACATATCCTGCCCAACGCCATGAACGCCACCTTAAGCTACCTACCGTTCATTCTCACCGGCGCCATCTCGACCCTCACTGCCCTGGACTTCCTCGGTTTCGGCATGCCCGCCGGCAGCGCTTCGCTGGGCGAACTGATTGGCCAGGGCAAACAGAACCTACAAGCCCCTTGGTTGGGCTTCAGCGCTTTTTTCACCCTGGCGTTGATCCTTTCCCTGTTGGTGTTTATCGGCGAGGCGTTGCGCGATGCCTTTGACCCCCGCTCATGAACCAGGCCCTGCGATGACCGATAACCTGATTGAAATCCGCCAACTGACCGTTGCCTTCGGCGACCAGCCGGTGGTGCGCGAGCTGTGTCTGGATATCCGTGCTGGCGAATGCCTGGCGCTGGTCGGCGAGTCCGGCTCGGGCAAATCGGTGACAGCCCACTCGATCCTGCAGTTGCTGCCACGCACCGGCTGCCAATCCAGCGGTAGCGTGTCTTATCGCGGCCAGCAATTGCTCGGCGCCGATACCGCCACCCTGCGCAAGATTCGCGGCGACCGCATCGCCATGATCTTCCAGGAGCCGATGACCTCCCTCAACCCGCTGCACAACATCGAGAAACAGATCGGCGAAAACCTGCTGCTGCACAAGGGCCTGGGTGGCAAGGCTGCCCAGGCGCGAATTCTCGAACTGCTGGAACTGGTGGGTATCCAGAAACCTCGCGAGCGGCTCAAGGCTTATCCCCATCAGCTCTCCGGCGGCCAGCGCCAGCGAGTGATGATCGCCATGGCCCTGGCCTGCGAGCCGGAACTATTGATCGCCGACGAACCGACCACCGCCCTCGACGTGACCGTGCAGCGCAAAATCCTGTTGCTGCTCAAATCCCTGCAACAGCGGCTGGGCATGTCGTTGCTGCTGATCAGCCACGACCTCAACCTGGTGCGCAGCATTGCCCAACGGGTCTGCGTGATGAAGGACGGGGAAATTGTCGAACAGGCCGACTGCGAAACTCTGTTCAACCAGCCACGACACCCTTACAGCCGCCTGCTACTGGATGCCGAGCCGGTCGGCGTGGCATTGCCGCTGGACGAGCATGAAAGCGTGCTGGAGGTCGACGACTTGCGCGTGCGCTTCCAAATCGGCGGCGGGCTGTTTCGCCGCAAGCAATACCTGCAAGCCGTGGATGGCATCAGCCTCAGTGTGCAACGCGGCAAAACCCTGGGTATTGTCGGTGAGTCCGGCTCAGGCAAGTCCACTCTGGGCCAGGCGATCCTGCGGCTGCTCGACTCGCAGGGCGGCATCCGCTTCCAGGGCCAGGCCCTCGATGGCCTGAACCAGAAACAGTTGCGCCCCTGGCGCAAGCAGATGCAGGTGGTTTTCCAGGATCCGTTCGGCAGTCTCAGCCCGCGCCTGTCGGTGGCGCAGATCATCAGCGAAGGCATCGAGGTACACAGTGCCAGCACCGCCGCCGAGTGCGAAGCCCAGGTGATCCGTGCCTTGCAGGAAGTCGGTCTCGACCCGCAAAGCCGCCATCGTTACCCTCATGAATTTTCCGGCGGCCAACGCCAGCGCATCGCTATCGCTCGCGCCCTGGTGCTCAAACCCGCGCTGATCCTGCTCGACGAGCCGACTTCGGCCCTCGACCGCACGGTGCAGAAGCAGGTGGTCGCCCTGTTGCGCGATCTCCAGGAAAAACATGGCCTGACCTACTTGTTCATCAGCCATGACTTGTCGGTGATGCGGGCGCTGGCCCACGACCTGATCGTGGTCAAGGACGGCCAGGTGGTCGAGCGCGGCAGCACCTGCGAGGTCTTCGACGATCCCCGGCACCCCTACACTCGGGAACTGCTGGCGGCGACCCTGCCAGCCTCCGCTACTTCGTGTAAACCTTGAGCGAAACGCCCATGAACGACCGCGAAAGTCTGCAGGACTACCAACGGGTCCGCCTGCTGGCGATTCGCTCACTGTTCGAGATCATCGAACAGTCCAGCGAAGGCACGGTGATCGTCGATCGCGACGCACGGATCGTCTGGATAAACGAACGCTACGCCAAGCGCTTCGGCCTCGCCAGCGCCGGGCAAGCCATCGGTCAGCCTTGCGAAAGCGTAATCCCCGGCAGCCTGTTGCGCGAAGTAGTGAAGACTGGGCAACCGATCTTGCTGGACCTGCAAGAGATGCCCAAGGAACCGCTGGTGGTGATGCGCCTGCCGATTCACGACGACGCGGGCGCGGTGATCGGCGCTATCGGTTTTGCCCTGTTCGGCGAACTGCACAGCTTGTCGCCGCTGCTCACGCGCTACCAGAGCATGCAGGCCGAGCTGGCATCGACCCGCTCACTGCTGCGGGCGCGGCAAACCAAATACAATTTCACCCACTTTATCGGCACCAGCGCCGCGAGCCTGGAAGTCAAGCGCCGCGCCCGACGCAGCGCCAGCACCGATTCGCCGATCCTGCTGCGGGGGGAAACCGGTACCGGCAAGGAGTTGCTGGCCCATGCCATCCACAGCGCCTCGCCACGGGCGCACCGGGCCTTTGTCAGTATCAACAGCGCGGCGATTCCGGAAACTCTACTCGAAGCCGAGTTCTTCGGCACCGTGCCTGGCGCCTTTACCGGTGCCGATCGCAAGGGGCGCCCCGGTAAATTACAGATCGCTCAGGGGGGCACGCTGTTCCTCGACGAGATCGGCGATATGCCATTGCCCCTGCAGAGCAAGTTGCTGCGGGTGTTGCAAGAAAAGGAGTTCGAACCGGTGGGCTCCAACGAAGTACTGCGCAGCGACGTTCGGGTGATCGCCGCGACCTCGACCGACCTGGAAACGGCAATCAAGCGTGGCAAGTTCCGCGCCGACCTGTATTACCGCCTGAATGTCCTGCCGATCCAGGTACCGCCGTTGCGCGAGCGCCTGGACGATCTGCCGGCGCTGAGTGAGGCGATTCTCGAGGAGCTGCGCAGCCACCATGAACTGACTGCCGAGGCCCTCGACCTACTTGGGCAACATGCCTGGCCGGGCAATATCCGCGAACTGCGCAATGTACTGGAACGCGCAGCATTGCTGAGCGATACCCTGGCCCTGGACGTCGCCGACATTCGTGGCGCCATAGGTACCTTCAGCCCACTGGAACGCCCACATGTTCAAGCCCTGGCCCCCCAGGGCAATGAAACCTTCAGCGCTGCCCGGGCACGTTTCGACCGCCAACTGATTGAAGCCACCCTGGCCCAATGCGCCGGGAAGGTCGGCGAAGCGGCACACAGGCTGGGCCTGGGCAGATCGACCCTGTACAAGAAGATGCTCACCTTGGGTATCGCCGAGTCTCAATAGAGAGACACATGTTCTAAAATAGAGACGCTGCGCCCTGAAGCCGGGCCAATCCTCCTGCTGCGGGCGGTCTCGCCGCATTAAAGCGGGTTTCGGGTGCCATGAGTTGTGTACAGATGTCTCGCGATAGAGAAAAATTCTAAAAAGAAACTCAAAAAGCCATAACGCTTCAATATATTTCAATATATTTCAATTAGTTAGACGTTTGGCACGAAACTCGCTAACGCTTCCGGAGATCCAGACCTAACCCGCAAAAATAACAATTGGAGACACACCATGAGTGTGATCATCGCCCTCGCGGCCCTGGCGCTGCTGATGCTGGCCGCTTACCGTGGCTACAGCGTCATCTTATTTGCTCCCATTGCTGCCCTCGGCGCTGTCCTGCTAACCGATCCCTCCGCCGTGGCCCCTGCCTTCACTGGGGTGTTCATGGAGAAAATGGTCGGTTTCATCAAGCTCTACTTTCCGGTCTTCTTGCTCGGCGCGGTATTCGGCAAGCTGATTGAATTGTCCGGGTTCTCTCGCTCCATCGTCGCCGCCGCCATCCGCCTGCTCGGCACCCGCCAGGCAATGTTAGTGATCGTACTGGTCTGCGCGTTGCTGACCTACGGTGGCGTTTCGCTGTTCGTGGTGGTGTTCGCGGTCTATCCGTTCGCCGCCGAGATGTTCCGCCAGAGCAATATTCCCAAACGCCTGATCCCGGCGACCATCGCCCTCGGTGCGTTCTCCTTCACCATGGACGCCCTGCCCGGCACGCCACAGATCCAGAACATCATCCCCAGTACCTTCTTCAATACTACCGCTTGGGCCGCGCCCTGGCTGGGAGTGATCGGCACAGTGTTCGTATTCTGCGCCGGCATGCTGTTTCTGCAACGCCAGCGTAACAAGGCCCAAAGCGCAGGCGAAGGCTACGGCAGCGAACTGCACAACGAACCGGAAACAGCCGAGGATATTCAACTACCCAACCCTTGGATCGCCCTCTCGCCGCTGCTGTTGGTAGGCATCATGAACCTGCTGTTCACCCACTGGATTCCCCTCTGGTACGGCAAGACCCACAGTCTCAGCCTGCCGGGCATGGCCGCGCCGGTGCAGACCGAAATCGCCAAACTCACCGCCATCTGGGCGGTCCAGGCGGCACTGTTGGTGGGCATCATCATGGTGCTGGTATTCGGCTTCCGAGCCATTCACGGCAAACTGGCCGAAGGCAGCAAGAGCGCGGTCGGCGGTGCCCTGCTGGCGGCGATGAACACCGCCTCGGAATACGGTTTCGGCGCGGTCATCGCTTCGCTGCCGGGCTTCCTGGTGCTGGCCGACTGGCTCAAGAGCATTCCTAATCCACTGGTCAACGAAGCCATTACCGTGACCCTGCTGGCCGGGATCACCGGTTCGGCCTCGGGCGGCATGAGCATCGCCCTGGCGGCCATGGCCGACAGTTTCATCAGCGCCGCCCATGCCGCCAATATTCCCCTGGAGGTGCTGCACCGGGTAGCCGCCATGGCCAGCGGCGGCATGGACACCCTGCCCCACAACGGTGCGGTGATCACTCTGCTGGCGGTGACCGGACTGACCCACCGCGAAGCCTACAAAGATATTTTCTGCATTACACTGCTCAAGACCCTGGCGGTGTTCGTGGTGATCGCCACCTTCTACGCCACCGGCATTGTCTGAGGAATCGACTATGAGTCTCAAAGGAAAAACCGCATTAGTTACCGGCTCCACCAGCGGCATCGGCCTGGGCATTGCCCTGAGCCTGGCCAGGGCTGGAGCCGATGTGGTCCTCAACGGCTTCGGCGATGCCAGTGCGGTGATTGCCCAAGTGCGCCAGTTCGGCGGCCGGGTCGGCCATCACCCGGCCGATGTCAGCGACCCGGCGCAGATCGCCGATATGCTCGCCTACGCCGAACGGGAGTTCGCCGGGGTCGATATCCTCGTCAACAACGCCGGCGTCCAGCATGTGGCAGCGGTGGAAGACTTTCCGGTGGAGCGCTGGGACTCGATCATCGCGATCAACTTGTCTTCGGTATTCCATAGCACCCGCCTGGCGTTGCCGGGCATGCGTGCCCGCGGCTGGGGACGAATCGTCAATATTGCCTCGACGCACGGCCTGGTCGGCTCCGTGGGCAAGGCTGCCTATGTCGCGGCCAAGCACGGGGTAATCGGCCTGACCAAGGTGATTGGCCTGGAAACCGCCACCAGCAATGTCACCTGCAACGCCATCTGCCCGGGCTGGGTGCTGACGCCGCTGGTGCAGAAGCAGATCGACGATCGCGCGGCCGGCGGAGTCGATCCACAACAGGCACAACATGATCTACTGGCGGAGAAACAACCGTCGCTGAAGTTCGTCACGCCACTGCAACTGGGTGAACTGGTACTGTTCCTGTGCAGCGAGGCCGGTAGCCAGGTGCGCGGCGCGGCGTGGAATATCGACGGTGGTTGGCTGGCGCAATAGTCGCGCCCGTCCACTCATCCCAGATAACGCATCACCACTGCCCGGAAAGTACCGAGCAGTGAGTGTCCGGCCACCAGGATCCGCCGATCACTCTGCAAGGCAATCGCCGTGGCCGTGTCCAGGCTCTTGCCCAAACGGGTGCGTGCCCAGCCTTGGCCGGCGGCGAAGTCGCGGTCAAGTCGCCCATTCGGAAGATAACGTGCCAGCACCAGGTCCGAATCGAATCCCCCTACTGTCGAGCCGGCAGCGAGAATGGTGCCATCGGCTTGCACCGCGATTGCCGCCCATTGGCTGGCAGGGGCGTCGATTTCCAACAGCACTGCCTCGCCTTTGTTGAAACGCCCAGTGACGTAGCCATTGGCGGTAAAGCCCTGTAGCGCGCCGCCCAGCGGATCAAAACGATTGCCCACGCACAACACTTGATCCTGGGCGCCACGGGCCAGTTGCGTAACCATCGAACTGGCCCCGGCAAACCGCACGGACAAGTACCCCTCGTCACCAAACGCCGAATCCAGTCGACCATCGGCCAGGTAGCGGACAATCAGGCCGCTGGAAGGAAAATCAATCGAGCCACCCGCCAGGATCTTGCCATCAGGTTGAACCTGCACACAGCTAAGCCAGGTATTCACCCGCTGGCGCCGTACCACCACGAAACCATGGCCGTTGAAACTGTGGTCGAGAGCACCGTCCGGCTCTAGTCGAACCAACAGGCCGACATGATCGGCACAGGCATAATTGTGATTGAGGCTCAGCAGGATCTTACCGTCTGGCTGGAGACTGCCGGAGCAACTTTCGACACCCGGCAAACCCGGCGGCAACCAGCCGTCGCGAGGTCCCTCGGACAGATTGCCGGGCAGGCGCAACACCTGGATGCCCTGATTGCCAAACTGCGGATCAAGGCGGCCGTCGGCGAAAAACCGCGCCACGGCTGGCAAAGTCCGACGCTCATCCAGATAGTGCAGACCAAAGAGCAGAATTCGTCCGTCGGGTAACGGACACAGGCTGATACCGGTCGATTCGCCCTCGGTTTCGAAACCGCCGGCCAGGCTGCCGCTCTCGCCGAACGAGGTATCCATCGAGCCATCGCTATGCAAGCGCGCTAGGCCAAAACACGCGCCTTTGATAAAGTCCACCTTGGCCACTACCAGAATCTTACCGTCGGCGCAGAACACCACGTCATTGGCCTGACTCGACAAACTGCCGGGAAACCGTACCAACGCCTTACCCGAGCAACCGAACTCAAGATCGAGCTCACCCGCCGGACTGGCCCGTCGCAACGCTTTGAGCAGCATCAGCGGACTCCTCTCCATAAAAAGGGGCATCGCCTAAGACCATAGCAGCCCGCGCGACCTGCTCGTTATTCAATCCATCGAGGTGGCGCCACACAACTGTCAGAAATAACAGGTTTTGCGGTTTACCGTGCCATTTCACTGACTTTCCGTACCTTTCCCTACTTCTGGAACGATCAGAGGGGTGACTCCATCCCCCCCTATCGCCAGCTCGCGATGGCCAAAGAGCTGATCGAACAGCTCTTTGCCAAGACCGCGCGCCGCTCTTCGCCGGTCAGAGTGGAAATCAACACACGCCGAACACTTGTTCCATCCCGACGGTCCATACTCCTGAGTAATCTATGTCCTGATACCATTGGATCAGCAATTTCCTGCATAGGACCATCATGGAAGTTTCCGGAAGCCGGGCGTTCGAACAACTGGTCGAACGAGAAGCGCATTATCGAACCATGTTCGAGGCGGTCGATACGGGTTTCTGCACCATCGAAGTAAAGTTCGACGCCGCGGGCAAAGCGGTGGACTACCGCCTTATCGACATGAATCCCGCGTTCGAGCGCAAGACCGGGCTGATCGGTGGCCGGGGCCGCTGGGTACGCGACCTGCTCCCCACCCACGAGCAGCACGGGTTGGACATCTACGGCGAAGTCGCCGTAACCGGAGTGCCGCGGCGTTTTGAACACCATACCCAGGAACCGGAACGCTGGTACGCCGTGCATGCGGTCCGCATCGGTAACATTGGCGAGCACAAGGTCGCGGTGTTCTTCAACGACATTACTGAACGACGCCAGGTGGAAACCGCGCTCAAGCAACTGAACGCTTCGCTGGAACAGGAGGTCGCCTCCCGTACCGATGATCGCAACCAGCTCTGGATGCTATCTTCCGACATCATGCTGCGCTGCAGCTTCGAGGGCCAAATCATTGCCATCAACCCTGCGTGGACCGACACCCTGGGCTGGATCGAAACGGACTTGCTCGGCAGCT
The DNA here is from genome assembly GCF_900109755.1 of Pseudomonas agarici. Classification (GTDB taxonomy): domain Bacteria; phylum Pseudomonadota; class Gammaproteobacteria; order Pseudomonadales; family Pseudomonadaceae; genus Aquipseudomonas; species Aquipseudomonas agarici. Next base: position 86,547 of record NZ_FOAR01000023.1, read on the forward strand.
CGCTGTACGATCTGATCCATCCCGATGACCTGGAGCATACCCTCGAAGGTGTTCGCCAATCTGCCTCGGGACATAGCTTTCTGCGTTTCGAAAACCGTTATCGCTGTAAAAATGGCGGTTATCGCTGGATCAACTGGTCTTCCAGCCCTTCCGACCAGGTCATCAATGCCGTGGGCCGCGATTGCACCCTCGACAAAGAACAGGCCCTGGCCAAGGCCGAGGCACAATTGCGCCAGAGCCAGAAGATGGAAGCTGTGGGACAACTTACCGGCGGCTTGGCCCATGACTTCAACAATCTGCTGACCGGTATCAGCGGTAATCTGGAAATGCTCCAGATCCGGATCTGCCAGCACCGGGTAAACAACCTCGAATGCTATATCAGTGCCGCGCTGACCGCTGCGCGTCGGGCCACGGCCCTGACCCATCGGCTGCTGGCCTTTTCCCGACGCCAGACCCTGGACTCCCGGGCCACTGACATCAACCAATTGGTGCATGAGACGGAGGATCTGCTGCGACGCACTATCGGCCCGTCGATACGGCTGGAATCGAATCTGTCCGATCGCCCGTGGATCACCCTGGTGGACCAAAACCAGCTGGAAAACTCGCTGCTCAATCTGTGCGTCAACGCCCGTGAAGCCATGCCCGACGGTGGCCGTTTGGTGATCGAAACCACGAATATCAACCTCACCTCGGCAGCGGCCTTAGCCCTGGAGTTGCTGCCCGGGGGCTACGTCTGCCTGAGTGTCACCGATAGCGGTAGTGGAATGTCGGCAGAGGTCCTGAGTAAAGCCTTCGACCCATTCTTCACCACTAAACCCCAGGGCACTGGCACCGGCCTGGGGCTGTCGACGGTCTACCGTTTTGCCCTGCAGTCCGGCGGCCAGGTACGGATCAACTCACACCCTGGTAGCGGAACGCAGGTACGCCTCTACCTACCGCGTCACTTTGTCGAGCCCGACGATCCGGGTGTACGCCACTCGCCACTGCCCGCCTTAGAAGCCATGGCCGGTGAGACCGTGTTGGTGGTCGACGATGAAGCTCAGGTACGGATGCTGGAAGTCGAATTGCTGGAGGAACGTGGCTACAAGGTATTGGAAGCCAGCGACGGAGTGGCCGGATTGAAAATCCTGCAGTCGCCGATCCGCATCGACCTGCTGGTCAGCGACGTCGGTCTGCCCGGTGGCATGAATGGCCGCCAGCTCGCAGAGCTGGCCCGACGCACACGGCCGGGGCTCAAGGTGTTGTTCGTCACCGGCTATGCCGAGAATTCGGTGATCTGCGACAGCGGCCTGCCGCCCGGCATGCAGGTGATGGCCAAACCATTTACCCTCGACGACCTAGCCAACCGCGTGCGAGAACTGATCAACAACCTCTGATCAGCCGCCACGGATCACCACGCCGCCATGTGGGCACCTAGTGGCCTGTGTGGTTAGTTCTATTAGTCAATTTCGGATGCCATAAATCCCTGGCTTGCGTTGCTGTTCCTCGCCATAGCCCGGCTATGACTCGTCACAGCGCCTTAGCCATGAACTCATGGCATCCGAACTTGAGCTAACGAACTAACCGTACAGGCCACTAGCCTGACGCCGACGCCCGTAGTGGGATAAAAATGCACACGGACCGCGTACCTTTGGCACCCAGGCCCAAGAGCAGCGCCTATTCTTGGTCGTCTCAATTTCGCAGAAGGGTCTTATTCAGGATCGATATGAAATACCGGATATACCATGGCTCGCAAGAGCCTGTCCGACACCTGCAAGAACAAACTCCAGGCAAAAAAAAGCCCAAGCGGCTGATGGACGCTTGGGGCTTAAAAATGCATAAACCGTGGTAGGTGAACGCGGGGCTATATTAACTGATCGAGGCGACTTGTAACAAGATATTTACCACATCATTTTACCAAAAATTTACTCTAACTCATTCAATAACCACATGTTTTTTCTGGACATCAATCGAGTCACGGCAGCAAGAGCTGCTGTAGTGGTTCATTCAGCCGAGCGCCCTTACTTTGCCCTAATCAGCTCATCCGACTAAACGAAATAAATAAAAAGACCACGGTGAAAGACTGAGAAACCGTCAGAAAGAAAGTCAACTCAACAGCTCCGCAGATAGATTATCCGATGACGCTCCAGCCTTTCCCGAAACAGGGAAGTTCCCTGATAGAGAAAAAATATAAACTCGCGCTGGCCCTCAACAGCGTTTGCGTCGCTGCCCGTGGCCGGTGACAATGACAGCTCCATTTATTTCGAGGTTCGCAACATGCGTAAAGCACTTACCGTCCTGGCGCTCAGCGCCCTGTTCGCCCAAGGCGCCGTGGCTGCCGGCGGTACCCAGGCGGCGGTTGGCGGAGGCTTGGGTGGCGTCTTGGGCAATGTGGTCGGTCAGCAGATGGGCGGCAGTACCGGCGCAGCCCTCGGTGCGGGCCTGGGCGGTGCGGCCGGTGGTGCCGTGAGTGCCAAGAAAGGCAAGAAGACCAAGGCAGCCCTCGGTGGCGGCCTGGGTGCGGCAGGCGGCTCGCTGTTGGGCAATCAGCTCGGCGGCAGCACTGGTGCGGCGATTGGCGCCGGGCTGGGTGGCGCGGCAGGCGGCGCACTGGGCGGTCGTAAGTAACCCTCAAATCCTCCTAAAAACCCGGCACCCGTTGTCGGGTTTTTTATGTTTTTTTTAAGCCAAGGCCTTGAATCAGTTGCCTCGTCGCGGTTTCAGCCAGCGACTTACCTTCCCTCTCGCAGGCCACTTTGATCCATGACATTTTTCACCTTGGCCGAGCAATCCGGGGTATTCCTGTTCCAAGCGTCAATATTTAACTGTATATTTATACAGATAACGATTGCCCGAAGCTTCAACTCCGAGCATTCTGTAGCCCTTTCCAGGCGCCGAATGAAACAAGGTGGTTATGCGGTTGTTCCTCTGTGAGAAGCCCTCCCAAGCCAAAGACATTGCCGCCGTGCTCGGTGCCACGCGCCGTGGCGACGGTTGCTGGGTAGGCCCGAATGTCACCGTCACCTGGTGCATCGGCCACCTGCTGGAAACCGCTCCGCCGGATGCCTACGATGCTCGCTACAAACGCTGGGTACTGGCCGATCTGCCCATCGTCCCGGAAAAATGGAAGATGCAGGTCAAACCCAAGACCGCCAGCCAGTACAAAGCCGTCAAGCGCCTTCTGGGTGAGGCACGGGAGTTGGTGATCGCCACCGACGCCGACCGCGAAGGGGAAATGATCGCCCGGGAATTGGTGGAGCATTGCCGTTATCGCGGGCCGATCCAGCGCCTGTGGCTATCGGCGCTGGACGATGCCTCCATCCGCAAGGCGCTGGCGACCCTCAAGCCAGGGAGTGAAACCTTCACGCTCTATCACTCAGCTCTGGGCCGCTCGCGCGCCGACTGGTTGATCGGGATGAACATGAGTCGCCTGTTCACTCTACTTGGGCGCCAGTCTGGCTATCAGGGTGTGTTGCCGGTCGGTCGGGTGCAGACGCCAACCTTGCGCCTGGTGGTGGACCGTGACCGCAGCATCGCCGACTTCGTACCGGTGGCCTATTGGGCGATCGACGTGCACCTGCTGCATGAGGGCCAATCCTTTGTCGCCCAATGGCGCGCTCCTCAGGATGCCTGTGATGACCAGGACCGTTGTCTGAACCAAGCCCTGGCGCAACAGGCGGCACATGCCATGGGCAGGGCCAGCGACGCCACGGTGATGAAACTCAAGACCGAGCGGATTCGCGAGCCGGCCCCCCTGCCCTTCGATCTCGGCACCCTGCAGGAAGTGTGTTCGAAACGACTGGGACTGGGCGCCCAAGAGACACTGGATATTGCCCAGGCGCTGTACGAAACCCACAAGGTCATCACCTACCCACGCAGCGATTGTGGTTTTCTGCCACTGAGCCAGCATGGTGATTGCGGGCGGGTATTGGCGGCACTGGAGCGGTCTGATCCGAGCCTGGGCAAGCTGGCGCCCTATCTTGACCCGACGCGTCGCTCGCGGGCCTGGAACGATGCCAGGATCACCGCCCACCACGGTATTATCCCGACAGGCAGCGGTGCCAGCCTTGACCGTCTGCAAGGCAAGCCACGGGCGGTCTATACGCTGATTCGTGCCCGTTACCTGGCACAATTCCTACCCAACCATGAATACGACCGGACCCAGGCTGATTTCGACTGTGCCGCACAGGCGCTGCGAGCGGTGGGCAAGCAGATTGTCGAGCCTGGCTGGAAACGGGCGTTGCCTGAAGCGCTGGCGCCGACCAAGGGACGCGAGCCCGCCGAACCACAGGCCCTGCCAGCATTGCGTGAAGGCTGCGAATGCGCGGTGAACCGGGTCGACCTCAAGGACCTTTGGACCCAGCCACCGAAGCCCTTCACCGAAGGTGACCTGATCAAGGCGATGAAAAACGTCGCCAAATACGTGGAGGACCCGCGCCTCAAGCAGAAGCTCAAGGACACCACTGGCATCGGCACCGAAGCGACCCGCGCCGGAATTATCCAGGGCTTGCTGGATCGCCATTACCTGGTCAAGCACGGGAAAAGCCTGTCAGCGACCTCGGCGGCCTTCAGCCTGATCGATGCGGTACCACGGGCGATTGCCGACCCCGGCACCACGGCGATCTGGGAACAGGCGTTGGACATGGTGCAGAGCAGCGAGATGAGTCTGGAAGAATTTGTCGCCAAACAGGCGGCATGGATGAGCAAGCAGGTGGGGCGTTGTGTCGAGCTGAAGCTGCAAATCACCCTACCGACCGGGATGACGGCACCGGCACCGTGGAAGAAAAAACGCAAGTCGGTAGGCGCCAAGACAACAAGGAGCCGCCCTCCGAAGAAGTCCTGACGGCCTCGAAAGACCAAGGACCGACAACCAACCTTATTTCAAGGGCAGCGCAGAGCAACCCACCCAAAATGCAGATTAGATAGGCGCAGAGCCCCATCAGGCACTAGACGCAAAAAAGGGCCAATCTCTCGATTGACCCTGTTTAACCGCCCAGCAGAGCGGATTTTGTTTGGTAGGCGCGATTGGACTCGAACCAACGACCCCCACCATGTCAAGGTGGTGCTCTAACCAACTGAGCTACGTGCCTGCTGTGGGCTGCATTCTACGGATTTTCAGCGAGGTGGCAACCTGTTTTTTTGCTAAGCCTATGAATAGACTTGGAAAATCATCGGTTCATTTGAGACTGTTTTAGCCGGGCACTTAGCGCTTGAGCCTTGCTCTAACGCACGTCGTTACTGCTTGTGTCAAATCCGACGCCAACTTACACACACAAAAGTCACGCACATGAAAAAGCCCGATACTGTGAATATCGGGCTAAGTCATTGAATTAATTGGTCGGGACGGAGTGATTCGAACACTCGACCCCTTGCACCCCATGCATGGCTTCCATATAGCGTAATCTATTGATTTTAAACGCATAACCTCATAAAGCGCAGCACAAATTATACTTCGTTTAGTGATTTCGCAAACCTTGCAAATCAATGACTTAGCGCTTCATTTTGATTGCGAACCCTTCCCCGGCGTCCTGCCGAACGAACAAAATCCCTATTTTGCAAGACCGTCATACGCCGACTCGCAGGTCACTCCCCTGCCTCTTGCCTGATCAGCATCTGCCGCCAGATCTCCCGCTCTTTCATCAGCGCGCTTGAACAAGTCGGCAAACACCAGGGCTGCGCGGGTAGCTGCCGCGCTTGCGGCGGCAGTGCAGGAATTGCCGCTGGCATTACTGGCTGAGAGTCGGGCGGTAAGCTTGTCTGCGGCCCCGCGCAGGCTGTCAGCAGAAGCCCGAGCGGCAGCAGCATCAGCATTTGCTTTGTCGATAATCTGTTGTCCATCCTGAATCGCCTTGTTGATTGATTGCTGATATGCCTGTTCGCGTACTCGCTGAGCGGCTTCGTTGACAGCCTTCGCCGAGGCGTCTCCGGTGTCGCGCTCGTTCCAGCGCGCCTGCCATTGCGAATCCGAAACGCTGCCGCCGAAGCGGTAAGCGCCGAACAGGGTGAGGCCGGCGATCAACAGGGCGGCAAGGTACGGAGCTACTCGCCAGAAAAGCGTCATACCAGCACCCCCAGGGCTCTCTCATACAAGGCCTGCCGATCCTCGGCGCCGTTCTGCCCGCCGTTGATCCTGCTCGTTATCTTCGTGAATTGGCCGGCGTCGGCCAGGGCATTGAGCCCACGAGCCGACCAGAACCAACCGGCAGACATACAGGCAGGCCCAGGGTGCTCCAGCAGTTCCGGCGCGGCGATCAGGTCCAGCCCCAGGGCTTTGCCGCACGACTCATAATTTGCACGTCCAGTAATTTGAATCAGCCCGCGCCCACGGTATTTCGAGCCGTCGCACGGGTGAGTGTTGCCAAGGTCTTTTCGGCCCTCGTAGCCAGCCTGCGCTGGGGTCGGCCCCCAGATTTCGCGCAACCAGCGCAACTGGCCCGACTCATGCCCGACCTGTGCAATGAATGCAGCTACGCGAAGTCGGCCAGCAATTCCGTATTTATCCATCGCTGCGTTTAGTGCAGGCAAAAAAATGCCGGCTCTAGGGCCGGCGCTGGAGAGTATCTGCAGCAGCTGCTGCTCTGTGATCGGCATGCGTTTCTCCAGACTAAAAAACCGCACTCGGCGGCCATTTGCTTTCAGGGAATTGGGGCTGGATCTGGTGGAGATGGCCAATCAATAGAAGCTGGAAAACCAGGCTGTTGTGTAACTCGCCCGAGGTAAATCACATATTTCTCCCACGACACCAGTTGG
>NZ_FOAR01000014.1 GCF_900109755.1 Pseudomonas agarici
TTCGATATTGCGCCGGCACTCGGCTTCGAGGCGCCGTGATGAACGGATCCGCTGGAAATAACCGTAGAGGTAAAGTTTTAGCTGATCGGCTGGATCGTAAGAAGGCCGGCCGGTGCTTTTGGGAAGTGCTTTATCAAAGCCTAGTCGCACCAGATCCAGTTTGGAGACGTAAAGGTCGATAACGCGAACGAGGTGATCCTCGGGGATCAACTCTTCCAGCGATACCGGAAACAGGCTGGTCTGGCTGCGGGACTGTCCCTGGATGTAAGCCATAACGAAAAATGCTCCGTATCTTTCGATACGGAGCATTTTCTTCGAGCACTGCGCAGATTGCTAGGTTTTCACACAGTCTGATGAATGGCCGGGCTTTTCGTTTCTCGGACTCGGGCCGTGAATTACTGACCCAGCAATCGACCGATGCTCGGGTCCTTGAAGACCCGGGTCAGCGCGTCGCTCAGCACGTCGCTGATCAGCTTGGTGTTGGTTTCCTCATTGGGCGCCATGCCGAAACGCTGGTTCAGCGAAGCACCGTACTGGCCGCTATAGCGTTGGTTGGCATTGGTCACATCGGAACGGAAATTGGCGCCGATGGTGGCTTCGGTCACATACGTGGAGTCCTTGGGCGACTGATAGGTCAGGTCCGACAAGGTCACGGTCAGGCTGGGTGCATTCATGGCGTTAGGCGTCGGGGTATAGCCCAGCAGGCGCACGGCGGCTTCGGCCTGGGCCTGAAGTTTTGGCACGATATCGGCGCTCTGCACGGTAATAGCACTGGTTTCAGGGTACAGGCCACCACGGGTTCCCAATACCGGCGAACGACGACCATCGACAACCCTTACCACCACTTGCTGACCATGGCCCACCGGCGCGAGCTGGGTGGTGAGCTTGGGTTGCGGGCTAAGCTGCTGGGGGCTGTTGGCACAGCCGACCAAGGTCAGACTGGTCACAGTGATCAAACCGAACAACAGGCGTTGCAACATGCTCATCTCTCCAAGGACTAGGCACAATCAGGTCATCAGTATAGCCGTGCGCGGGCGCGGCTAACCAGACATCCGCCTCGCTACCGGGCCGCCTGTCCGCCACCCGCAGGCGACCTCAGCCGTCGAGCATCTGACCGGCTGACTAATAAAACTCATTTAACAGGATCATTTCTGCGCGATTCTTAGTTACAATCTCCCCCCGATTATAAGGACGTCTCCTGATCGGGCCTCGCAGCATCGTTAATGCCCTGGCATTAGCTCCCCGCACCGCCCACAGAGAGCCGCCCACACAGATCGAGTGAAATCGGCGGGCTTGCTGTCATACCTGTAAACCGCCGTTTTTGCCGAATCTGCCAGAGCTGCCCTTGCGCTCGTTCACTGAGCTGTTTGCCCGCACGCCAGCCTCGTTTCCTGGCCGGCATTTGCTTCGCGGGCCCGGTGACAGGTTGCAGCAGCCCTTTTTTGAGGTTCACGTCTTCAAAAGAGCGTGAAAAAACGGGTATTCACTACTTCACGAGAGTGTGGCGAGCAAATGAAAAGTTTTGCGTCTGGAAATGCACCATCAGTGTCCTCAACGACTCAATCACATAGGACCCGATATTCCCGGACAGGTGCTTGAAGCCTGTCCGCTCACGGATTTGGTTGCACGATCGGATGCTCTCGACCCTAAGTCGAATGGCGGGAGGCTACCTGGAATGCGTTCATACGCACTTCAAACCTACCGCCAGCGTCCGCTGAAGTTGCAAAAAATTGCGAAGAATCGAACATGGCGAGCCTGGCCATGAGTGACCCGGAGCTGCTTGAGCCCGGTCAATTCCTGGCGGCCATGCCGTCAATGTGGTGCTGCAGATTTTGGAGACGCGGTAATGGCGCATAACGAAGCAGTCGATGTGGTCCTGGTTGGGGCTGGCATCATGAGTGCCACCCTTGCGGTGCTACTCAAAGAGCTCGACCCCGGTATCAAGCTGGAAGTCGTTGAGCTGATGGATTCGGGTGCCGCAGAGAGTTCCAACCCGTGGAACAACGCCGGGACTGGCCACGCGGGGCTGTGCGAGCTGAACTACACGCCGCAGGCCACCGACGGTTCCGTCGACATCAAGAAAGCCGTGCACATCAACACCCAGTTCGAGGTGTCGAAGCAGCTCTGGGCCTATCTGACACAAAAAAACACCTTCGGCTCGTGCAAAACGTTCATCAGCCCCGTACCGCACTTGAGTTTCGTCCAAGGCGAGGAAGGTATTGCGTTCCTGAAGAAGCGCTTCGAAGCGCTGCACCAGCACCACGCCTTCGCCGAGATGGAATACACCGAAGACCGGGCGAAGATGAGCGAATGGATGCCGTTGATGATGCCAGGCCGTCCAGCCGACGAGCCGATTGCCGCGACCCGCGTGATGAACGGCACCGATGTCAACTTCGGCGCCCTGACCAATCAGCTGCTCAAACACCTGACCAGCGCCCCGGATGCCCAAGTCAAGTACTGCAAGCGCGTGACCGGCCTCAAGCGCAATGGCGCTGGCTGGACCGTGAGCATCAAGGACGTGAACACCGGCAACAGCCGTGAAGTCGACGCCAAGTTCGTCTTCCTCGGTGCCGGCGGCGCGGCCCTGCCGTTGCTGCAGGCTTCGGGCATCGAGGAAAGCAAAGGCTTCGGCGGCTTTCCGGTCAGCGGCCAATGGCTGCGTTGCGACAACCCGGAAGTGGTCAAGCAGCACCAGGCCAAGGTCTACAGCCAGGCCGCAGTGGGTTCGCCACCGATGTCCGTACCACACCTGGACACCCGGGTGGTGGATGGTAAGAAGTCGCTGTTGTTCGGACCGTATGCCGGCTTCACCACCAAGTTCCTCAAGCATGGTTCGCTGATGGACCTGCCGCTGTCGGTACGTGCCGGCAACATCGGCCCGATGCTGGCCGTGGCCCGCGACAACATGGAGCTGACCAAGTACCTGATCAGCGAAGTCATGCAGTCGATGGAGCAGCGCCTGGAGTCCCTGCGGCGTTTCTATCCGCAAGCAAAAGCCGAAGACTGGCGTCTGGAAGTAGCCGGCCAACGGGTGCAGATCATCAAGAAAGACCCGAAGAAAGGCGGCGTGCTGCAATTCGGCACCGAACTGGTCACCGCCAAGGACGGCTCATTGGCCGCCCTGCTCGGGGCATCGCCGGGGGCTTCGGTCACCGTGTCGATCATGTTGGAACTGATCGAACGCTGTTTCCCGGAAAAAGCCAGTGGCGAATGGCTGGCCAAACTCCAGGAGATCTTCCCGGCGCGGGAAAAAGCCCTCGAAACCGACGCGGCGCTGTACCGCAAGATCAACACCCAGAACAACATCAGCCTTGAGCTGGTGGAGCCAAGCAGCGAGACCGAAAGCTACGCCTGAGGTCATCGCGAATAAAAACCCTGGGATCGTTGCTTGCCACGCGGGCCAGCAACGATCCCACCGGTGATGCGTTCACTCGGCCCTATAGGGCCTGCTCAGTGCTTACCACCCGACTCAACCGCGAGCGTTGTTGATCAGGTCGATGTAGCCGGGAGCGTTGCGTTGGTCCTGGATCAGCGCAACGAAGTCCCGGCCATGCTCATCCTGACCGTCAAGGTCATAACCGGCTTCCTTGAAGAACACCAGGAAACGCTCGAAATCGTCGATCCGCAGGCCCCGATAGGCCTTGATCAGCTTGTGCAGGGACGGCGAAGTCGCATCGACCGGCTCGAAGTCGAGGAACAACTTGATCTGCGCGTCGCCGATCTCGTCACCAATCACCTGTTTCTTATCTTTGCGCATTACCGGCTCCAGCCACAGACATTACACGGGCGGGCAGTTTACCCCCGCATCTGCTCCGCTCTCAACGAGTACGCACCGATCCGGTCGGCAGATCGGCCCGCAGATGTCCGTTGGCGTAGAGATCCCAAGCGCTTCTTCGACCACAAAAACTGTGCTTCCAACCCGGTGTCCGGCGTCTAGCAGCATGGAGTCCTGCAACCCGCGGGAAGTGACTGCGAGCCCGAGCATGCAAGCACTGTTGAGCGAAATTCTAGATGAAGTCCGGCCAATGATCGGCCAGGGCAAGGTAGCTAATTACATTCCGGCGCTGGCCGATGTACCGGGCAATCAGCTGGGTATTGCCGTGTACAGCAACGACGGCGAGATGTTCTGCGCTGGCGATGCGCTGATACCCTTCTCGATCCAGAGTATTTCCAAGGTGTTCAGCCTGGTACAGGCGATCAACCATTCCGGCGAGGCCATCTGGCAACGCTTGGGCCATGAGCCCTCGGGGCAGCCGTTCAACTCGCTGGTACAGTTGGAATTCGAACGCGGGAAACCGCGCAATCCATTCATCAATGCCGGGGCGCTGGTGATCTGCGACATCAACCAGTCGCGCTTCGCCGCTCCGGCGCTGTCGATGCGGGACTTTGTCCGGCGGTTGTCCGGCAATATGCAGGTGATGGTCGACGGCAAGGTGGCCGACTCGGAGTACCAGCACCGCGCACGCAATGCCGCCATGGCCTACCTGATGCAATCGTTCGGCAACTTTCACAACGATGTGGAAGCGGTACTGCATAGCTATTTCAGCCACTGTGCGCTGCGCATGAACTGCATCGACCTGGCCCGAGCCTTCTGTTTCCTGGCCAACGATGGTTTCTGCAAGCACAGCGGCGAACGGATCCTGACACCGCGCCAGACCCAGCAGGTCAACTCGATCATGGCCACCAGCGGGCTGTACGACGAGGCCGGCAACTTCGCCTATCGGGTCGGCCTGCCAGGCAAGAGCGGTGTGGGTGGCGGGATCGTTGCCGTGGTGCCGGGACAGTTCGCCGTGTGCGTCTGGGCACCGGAGCTGAATGCCGCCGGCAATTCACTGGTGGGCATGGCGGCGCTGGAACTGCTGAGTCAGCGGATTGGCTGGTCGGTGTTCTGATCCGCGAAGGGGGAATGTCTCACAGGCCACCGTGCAGCTCCCCCGATGGGTGCTCATGGTCGCCGACTCGCTGGGTACGCGAAGCACGCTGCACTGGCTTTCCTTATCACTCGGCTGAACGGATGAGCCCGTAGCGTGGCTCAACCGGATTGTACGATCACAGTCTATGCATGGGCCGGTTCTTGAGACACCAGCTGTCCTCGCTCTATGCGCAAATGCCGAGTATGGAATTTGTTCAAACTGCTGCGATGGCCGACGCTGACGATCCCGATGCCGGGAATCTGCTCGATCAGGGCCTCGTAGAGATCGGCTTCATCCTCTTCGTCCATGGCCGAGGTCGCTTCATCCATGAACAACCATTGCGGTGCGTACAACAGGGCACGGGCGAAGGCCAGGCGTTGCTGCTCGCCCGGAGACAGCATGCGCTGCCAGTGGTTACTCTCGTCCAGGCGCGCAACCAAGTGATGCAAGCGACAAGTTTCCAAAACCTGGACATAGCGCTCTTGCGCATAGGCATCGCCCGCCTGTGGATAACTCAGTGCCTCACGCAGGCTACCAATGGGCAGGTAGGGCTTCTGCGGCAAAAACAGGTAGCGTCGGGCGGGTAGGCGAATACTCCCATGGCCCTGCGGCCAGAGGTTGCCCATGGCGCGGAACAAGGTACTTTTACCGCTGCCAGACCGACCGGCCAGCATCAGGCGCTCACCTGCCGCGACGGCCATATTGGCGCCATTCAACAGTGTACGGTCATTGTTCAACTGCAGATCGAGGTTGCGCACCTTCAACTCGTCGCCCTCGCTTTGTACATCGATGGTCTGGACACGGTCCTCGTTGTCGCCCATGGCCTGACGAAAGCTCAACAGACGATCGCATGTCGCACGCCACGCGGCCAGATCCGAATACGCCGTGATGAACCAACTGAAATTTTCCTGCACATTGCCAAACGCAGAGTTTATCTGCATCAATTCGCCCAGTTGGATCTTGCCGGCAAAGTAACGCGGGGCGGCCACGATAAAGGGAAAGATTGTGGCAATCTGGCCATAGCCCGCCGTGAAAAAAGTCAGGCGCTTGGAAACGCGCATGATGTCCCAGAAGTTGTGCCAGACCTTGCCAAAACGAGCGCTCAAGCGTTGATTTTCGTTCGACTCACCATTGAACAACGCAATACTCTCGGCGTTCTCACGAACCCGGATCATGGAGAAACGCAGATCGGCCTCAAAACGTTGCTGGCGATTGTTCAAGCCAATCAGACGATGACCGATCCGGTGAGTCAGCCAACTGCCCACCGCGGCATAGAGCAAGGCACACCAGAACATGTAGCCGGGAATGGTGATGCCCAAGACTTCGATGCTGCCTGAGACACCCCACAGGATGATCGAGAACGACACCAGGCTGACCACGGTGCGGATCAGGCCCAAGCCCAGGCTCAAGGTGTTGGAGGTGAAGCTATTGAGGTCTTCGGAAATCCGCTGGTCAGGGTTATCGGTGTAGCCGCCCTGTTCCAACTGGTAGTAGTTCTTGTGACCGAGCCAGCGCTTGAAATGTTGCTCGGTCAGCCAGTTACGCCAACGGATCGTCAGCATCTGAGTCAGGTACAGTCGGTAGACCGCACCGAGAATCGCCGCCGCGGCGATACCACAAAAATACAGGATCAGCCGCCAGAAGGCGCTCTCGTCCTTCTGTTGCAAGGCGTCGTAGAAATCCTTGTACCAGCTGTTGATCCAGACCGAAATCGCGACGCTGAACAACGAAAGACCAATGACCGCCAGCAACAATAACCAGGCCTTGCCCTTCTCTTCACTGCGCCAATAAGGCGTTGTCATGTGCCAGACCCGGCGAAAAAACTGTCCCTGCACGGCATCGTTGACCGCGCAATACTCGGCGTTCTTCTCAGTCATTGTTCAGGCTCGATTAGCGTAAGAAAATTTATTGGCCGATCATAGAGGATTCGCACAGGCGATAATGCAGGCGAAGAACGATTCGTTCAGCGCCGCACTGGCCGCTTCTGCAATTTGCGCTGCAAGGTCCGCCGATGCATGCCCAAGGCACGGGCCGTCGCAGAGATATTGCCCTCGTGCTCGGTCAACACGCGCTGGATGTGTTCCCACTGCAGGCGGTCCACCGACATCGGGTTTTCCGGCACCAGGGTATCGAGGTCGGCGTGCTCGGAGAGCAAGGCCGCCAGCACATCGTCGGCGTCCGCTGGCTTGCACAGGTAGTTGCAAGCGCCGCGCTTGATCGCCTCCACCGCCGTGGCGATGCTGGAATAGCCCGTGAGGATCAGCACGCGCATCTCCGGATCGAGCTCAAGCAGCTTGGGCAACAGCACCAGACCGGAGTCGCCGTCCATCTTCAGGTCTAACGCGGCGTAGTCCGGCAGGTCCTGCTGGGCCAGGATCAGGCCTTCTTCGGCGGAGCCGGCGGTGCTGACACGAAAACCGCGCCGGCTCATGGCCCGCGCCATCACACGGGTAAAAGTGGCGTCGTCGTCCACCAGCAACAGATGCGGCAGTTCTTCGCCTTCGACTGGGATCTCGTCATTCATGCTTCGTCTCCTCGGGCGACACGAGGCAGGCGCAGCTCGGTGAGCGTGCCGCCTTCCTCATGACTGTAGAGTTTCACCGAGCCGCCGGCGCGTGTCACGCTGGCCTTGCTCAAGAACAGGCCCAGGCCGAAACCTTTGCCCTTGGTGGTAAAGAACGGTTTGCCGATCTGCTCGGCGATGGCCAACGGCACTCCGGCACCGTGGTCGCGAATACTGATGGTGAGGTTTTCCTCGTCCCAATCGAGCTGTACTTCCAGGCCCTCGGAACAGGCATCGGCGGCGTTGTTCAACAGATTGAGCAGAGCCTGGGTCAAATCCGGTGGCGGCGCCAGGCGCGGCACTTCGCCCTGCCCCAGGAGCTGAAAACGATAACTGGCCTCCGGGCGCATCAGGTGCCAACGGTTCAGCGCTTCGTCGAGCCAGACCGTGACATCCTGCATCTCCACCGCCAGCCGGCGATTGGCTTCCGCGGCCCGCACCAGTTGCTGCAGGGTCTCCTTGCACAGCTTGACCTGATCCTGGAGCACACTCAGATCGTCCTGCAACGCCGGGTCCGAATGGTCCTGGCGCATCTCCTTGAGCAACACGCTCATGGTCGCCAGTGGCGTGCCCAATTCATGGGCGGCCCCGGCGGCCTGGGTCGCCACGGCCAACAGTTGCTGGTCACGCAGGCCTTCTTCACGACGCAACGCACGCAGCTCTTCCTGGCGACGCAATTCCTCGGCCATCTTCGCGGCAAAAAAGGTGATGACCGCCGCCGCCAGGGCGAAGCTCAGCCACATGCCATAGATCTGTAGATTTTCCCGGGAGATCGGAAAGGTTTCCAGCGGGTAGAACTGCACCAGCAGCAAGGTGTACAGAACCAGTGCAATACCGGAGAGGGCTACCGAATAACGCCAGGACAACGTCACGGCGGCAATGGTCAGCGGCACCAGATAATAGGAGACGAAAGGGTTGGTCGAGCCACCGGAGAAATACAACAGGGCGCTGTGGATAAACAGGTCACAGGCTAGCTGTACGGCGTATTCAAGCTCGGTGACCGGCCAGGTCGTGCGCAGGCGCACCACGGTGAAAGCACAGAGCACTATGGAGCAGACCAGCGTGGTTGCCAGTTGCAGCCAGGGCAGCGGCAACAGATCGAACCCGTAGGCGATACCGACCGAACCGGCCTGGGCGGCCAGCACCAGAATGCGGATGAACGTCAGGCGCCACAGGTTCTGGCGAGTCGCGGACAACAATGGAAAGGGGGTGAGCATGAGCTCTCCTGATGAGCGCTCCAGGTGGATCGCCACGAGTATAACCAAGCCGGGGGCGGACAGGCCAATGTGCGGCAAACCGCCACAGTTGGCAAATCTCGTCGTGGGTAAAGATGCACAATGGCAAGGGGGGTTGTGCCGATGCCATTGGGTTGGAAATTCGAAACCAAACGCGATCGTGCGGCGAGTGGGCTTGCCCACGCTGGGGCGCGAAGCGTCCCTAAAGCCAGTGAGTGCAATGTATCAACTAGAACGAGGTGTCTGGTTTTTCGGCTGTTTCACAGCCCGATCGAATGTATGCGTCTGGCGAAGTCATCTAGCAGGTAAATTTTTAGACGTCCGACGTGGGTATCTCGACTCTGTGTCGCACTGCCTGAACCACAGGGGAGCGGGAATCATCTAGCACAGGCCTTTCGACTGCCGCTGCCTTAAAGGGTTGGATCCCTTGAAATCACTTTTGACAGAGCATGGCACAAAGCCTAGCTTTCCCAATTCTCCCCCGAACGCAGGAGCGATGAATGCCTTTATGGACAAGAATCCCCAGTTGGCTCGATATCGAGGCTTATGCCGAACGTCTATTTCGTCAGGGCGGCCTAGGGGAACGCGAAAGGGGCACAAATCCTCTCAGCCCACCCAGCTCCACAAATTTACCTAGTCTCGATCTGATCTATCGCCGAGTCAGATGTGTCCGTCAAGCGTGTGATTTGGGCGAAAAAGAGGCCGCCAGCAGCATCCTGAAGCGCTTTTCTGACCTTGATATTCGAAGCATTCTTGATGAGAGCTGAATCGGCTGACGGTTGAGGAATACTTAGAAAATATAGCTAACCCCGGTAAACGCGATGCTATGGCGGCGAAGAAAGCCCGTAAGGATCTAAAAGATACTTTGCAAGAACGGTTTCAAAGGCAATTTCAAAAAGAGATGAGCCCTCTAGACGCTGAAGAGGCCGCAATCAAAGAGGCCGCGAGAACCATGTCAAGTCTTGCTGGGTTGCACAATTCTGACCTAACAGTTGGCGGGAAGGACATCATCGCGGATTTCGGGGACAGGCAAGTCAACTCCAGCATTGGGCCACAGTAGCGACCCAAAATCCAAAATCTAAAAACTGCTGCCGAGAAAGTGCCAGAATCCCTGCGAGATTCAACTTTCCTCAACGTGAAATTACATAAGTGCTGAAGGAGGTATCCGTGGACAAGGTTTTTGCTAGATTCCTAGAGAAGTTTGGTGGCCCGGTTGATCGCCAGGAAGTACCAGCGTCAAGTATCGAGCGCTATAAGGGTAAACTGCCCAATCAACTTCTGGAATACTGGGCTGAGCACGGCTGGTGCGGATACGGTGATGGAATTTTTTGGATAGTGAATCCGCAAGAATACGAAGGGGTGGTGGCTTCGTGGGTTGAAGGAACGGAACTTGAAAAACGCGACACTTACCACCTGATTGCACGTGGAGCGTTTGGCGATCTCTATCTGTGGGGCGAGAAAACGGGATTTTCACTGAAGATAACCAGTGTCTTTTCTCGATGTGTGATCCATGACTTTGAAATTACAGCCGAGGAAATGGACAGAGAGCTACAAGGTTTTCTGTTGTCCAGAAATGTGGACTCTAACGATGTGGACGATTTGTTCAAACCGGCAAGAAGACAGCTTGGTACGCTACGCCATGATGAAATGTATGGCTTTGTTCCAGCGTTAATGCTTGGCGGATCGGCATCCCTTGATCATGTTGAGAAACTAAAAGCAGTGGAGCATTTAATCCTGCTGTCTCAGCTCGCAGAGCTTGAGCCATATAACTTTTAAGTGTGGAAGTCTCGACTTGATCTGACACCCCTCTTGAAAAAGAACGGGGCTACCGGGTTTGATGGTTGTGCAAGCAATCACCAACCCAAGAGGAGTAGCCCCGCATGAACGTTGTAAATCAACCAATTGTTAAGCACAAGTTGGGCTTGTTGAACCTGGCCGAGGAACTCGGCAACGTTTCACAGGCTTGCAAAATCATGGGCGTGTCGCGAGACATCTTCTATCGCTACCAGCAAGCCAAGGCGAACGGTGGTGTCGAAGCCCTGCTGCAAAAAGATCGCAGAAAACCAAACCTGAAAAACCGTATCGATGAGGTTGTTGAACAATGCGTACTGAATGACGCCATTGAACAGCCCGCCCACGGCCAAGTCCGTGTCAGCAATGAACTGCGTAAGCGTGGCACATTTGTCAGCCCTTCAGGCGTGCGATCGATCTGGCTGCGGCACGAGCTGGCGAACTTCAAACAGCGTCTTCGTGCACTGGAAAAGCACGTTGGCGCTACGGGTGCTGTCCTGACAGAAGCCCAGGTCGTTGCTCTGGAGAAAAAGCGCGATGACGATATCGCCTGCGGCGAAATCGAAACGGCCCATCCAGGCTACCTCGGTTCGCAGGACACGTTTTACGTCGGCACCATGAAAGACGTAGGCCGTATTTATCAGCAGACCTTCGTTGATACTTACAGCAAAGTCGCGTTTACCAAGCTCTATACAACGAAGACGCCCATCACAGCCGCAGACCTGTTGAACGACAAAGTGCAGCCGTACTTCACAGAGCAAAACGTCTCGCCGTAGTCGCTGCCTTCTATTGCGGGGAAGGTCGCGCCTTGCTGGAAGTAACGGCGGGAGTTGAGTCGGGCTGGGGTGAACCACCAGCCGGATTTTGGGCAGGCTTCGCCAGCGGCCTTGCGTAATACGGGTTCAGGTGGGGCGACTGGCGCTTGTTTTAACGCTTCGGCTTTTGCGACGCTTTCCATCGAGGGTACGGGGACACCGCTGACCATGGTGGGGTCGCGATAGCTCTCTAGGATGGGCAAGCCGGCTGCACGGGCTTTGGCTTCAATGGCTATGCGCTTTAACAATACCTGATGGATTTGGCCAGCGTATTTTGTTCTTGTGGCTTCGTTAGGGTGGCTGGCTCCGGAAAGGCTGGAGGAGGTTTGGAGCGTTATATTAAGACTGTCAAATATTGGGATGTTTCGGACTTTTTCGCGAGTCCCCGGCGTATAGTCAACCTCCAAGAGCATGCCATCAGCCTGCCACTGCCAGAAGAAACCTTCTCTTAGTTGACGCCAATCCTCCCAGGTCAACTGATAATTTGGATCCGCCAGAAAACCTGGATAAAGGCCGATATCGGCAATGTTCGGTTCGTTCAAATAGCCCTTTTCAAAAAGATAGCTGGAGCGGCCTATCAGGCGCGGGGAACCTGGCATGATGAAACGCTGCCAGCCTGCGGTTTGAATACTGGCCTGAAGACTCATCACCAAGTCATACACCTGTCGGTCGTAGGCTTCAATCTGAGGTTCAGTGGTGTCGTTGAGGATAGGGGTATCAGTCAGTTTGACTCTAACCTTGACTTCATCCACGCCGTAATTGTCACTGGCATCATCGTAGAAGAGTACGGTGCTGGCAGGAGGAAAGATCAGGGCATGTTGAGGATGTTTGAGGCTGAATTGAGCATTTCTAACCGTGTAAAAGAGTGCACTGCTTACACCCGAGTGCTGAATAGTGAAGTTGGATCGCTGGACGATTGCATCACCTTTCTCGCCCAACATGAATTCGAGTTTTTTAGGGGGCATCAGAGAACTCCTGGTAATGGCGGGAAGGTAGTCCACGGGGATATAAGCGACAAAGAATCGAGCGAAGGCTAGCAATGCCAGTAGCAGACCTGTTCCGAGCAACAAAAAAACCATGCGTCGAGACATGCTCAGGCCTCCTTCCAGGCTGCAATCACCCGCATTTGCTGGATCATGTACAGGCGAAATTGACCGTCGAAATCACGACCTTTAGTCATTAATCGATGGTATTGATCAAGGATATCTTTTACGTATTCCATCCTTGCATCCGGGTCATAGAGTTTTCCTTGTTTCAACCCCATGGTGACGGTGACATCCTTTTCCGTGAGCCCGTAGGGCTCCAACTCCCGCACTTCAATTTCTCGGGTAATCATCGGTGCGGCGTTAAATACCAACGAAGGATCCTTGGCCCCCAGTAGATTCCATAGCCGACGCCCCAAATCGTTGTTGTCGATGGCACGGATAAACTCAGGGTGGTCGTAGACCATGACTTGCAGATGGTGATTTTGCTCGTGTTTTAGAAAAGCCTCGGCACTCTCGAAAGCCAGATCTTCTTTGGCTTCTTTTAAATCCGTGCCTTCGGTGGTTTCATACGTTTCAATCGTTCGAAACCCATTCTTCAAATCATCAGTCGCCTTGCACTGATTCATCTCCGCCAACGCGCCCTTGTCGTCAGTCAGATTCATCTCCCAGTTCAATTTCCTGAGATCCAGCACCCGCATTTTCTTTTCAAGGTCCAGTCGCAAGGATGTGTTCTCACCCATGGCCCAAGGCATGGACTGCACTTGCTCAGTGAGCACTGGATCGTAAGTGGTGACATCCCGGCAATCGATATCGCGAAAGAACGCCTCGCGACCAAACTTTCGCCAATAAAGCATCCAGGGCGTGATTTCGAGAAACAGCCAGAAATTGCCCTTGAGCAGGTAGTAGTAGGTGACGCGGGACATCAACCGGGCCTGGCCCACCACTTCATCGAATTTGGTCTCGGCGAATTCGATGCCATCCACCACCTGTTTGGCCGCAAACGCGGCCAGTCCGGCCCAATAGAAACGCCCTTGCTGCTGCGTGCCTTCATCGTCCAGAAACAGTTGGGCGTAGTTACCGGCAGTCCGCTTGGAGCGCCGTAGCACATCGGAAACCAGCGTGTTGTTTTCCGCCAACAGGGCAATGCTTTGTGATTGCACGAGTGACCATAAGTCGTTGCAGGTGGCAATGGCGTCTTCGGTCGCGCCTGCTTCGGCACGGGTGTAGGCTTTTTTCAGAATCCTGCCCTTGATGTAGGTGACACCTTCTTCCGTGTCGACAATCCAGGGTTTGATCATCGTTGGTCTCCTTGGTCTGGGTTCAAAATGAGTCACCCTTGGGGACGTCAACTTGTTAGTTACTGCTTACAGCGTCGGGTTGGATTGGTCCGGGCTCCACTGCCAGAACGTCAGGCCGTAGTCGCTGCCTTCTATTGCGGGGAAGGTCGCGCCTTGCTGGAAGTAACGGCGGGAGTTGAGTCGAGCTGGGGTGAACCACCAGCCAGATTTTGGGCAGGCTTCGCCAGCGGCCTTGCGTGATACGGGTTCAGGTGGGGCGACTGGCGCTTGTTTTAACGCTTCGGCTTTTGCGACGCTTTCCATCGAGGGGACGGGGACACCGCTGACCATGGTGGGGTCGCGGTAACTCTCTAGGATGGGCAAGCCGGCTGCACGGGCTTTGACCTCCTTGACGAGGCGAGTAACAAGAAGCTCGTGTAAGCTGTCGCGATATTTAGTACGAGTAGCTTCATTGGGATGGCTAGCACCCGTAAGGCTGGCAGCGGTTTGGAGTGTGATGTCTAGGCTGTCGCGTTGAAAACTGAGGCTCTTTGGATTTCTGCTGGATCGGGAATACTTGACCTCCAACAGCATACCGCCAGCTTGCCATTGCCAAACGAAATGATCTCTTTGCAGATGGCGCCAGTCTTCCCAAGTTAAACGGTATTCTGGATCAGCTAGAAACACAGGATGGATGTCCAAATCGGCAATACTAGGCTCATTCAAATAGCCTTCTTGAAAGAGATAACTGGAGCGCCCTAGCAAGCGAGGACTGCTCAACAAGATGAAGCGCTGCCAGCCTGCGGCTTGAATGCTGTTCTGAAGACTCATCACCAATTCATACACCTGCCGATCATAGGCTTCAATCTGAGGCTCAGTGGTGTCATTGACGAGGGGAGCATCTGGCAGGTTTATGCTCATATCTACATGGTCAACACCATAATCGTCTCGGGCGTTGTCATAAAAAAGTACGGTATATGAGCCGGGAAAAAGCAAGCCGAGCGTGGGGTGTTTGAGCTGGTACCGAACGTTGCTAGCGTCATAAAACAGGACGCTGCTTACACCTGATTTATGAATGGTGAGGTTGGAACGTTTGACAATATCATCACCTTTTTCACCTAAAGCGAATTCCAGTACCGGTGCGTTCATCAAAGGTTTCCTATTTGTTGTGGATGAGTAGTCCGCCGGTATATAAACGACAAATATTCGTGCGAGAGCGGCTAATGCCAGGAATAGACCTATTCCAAGCAACCAAAAAACGATGCGCCGAGACATATTCAGGCCTCCTTCCAGGCTGCAATTACCTGCATTTGCTCGATCATGTACAGGCGAAATTGACCGTCGAAATCACGACCTTCCGTCATTAACTTATGATACTGGCTGAGAATTTTTTTAACGTATTTCATACGCTGTTCAGGGTTGTAGAGTTTGCCATGCGCTAGCTCCATGGTGACGGTGACATCCTTTTCCGTGAGCCCGTAGGGCTCCAGCTCTCGCACTTCAATTTCCCGGGTAATCATCGGTGCGGCGTTAAACACCAACGAAGGATCCTTGGCCCCCAGTAGATTCCATAGCCGACGCCCCAAATCGTTGTTGTCGATGGCACGGATAAACTCGGGATGGTCGTAGACCATGACTTGCAAGTGGTGGTTTTGTTCGTGATTGAGAAAATATTGAGCACTCGAGTGCGCAGTATCATATTTTATCTTCTTTTCTTCATCGTTCTTGTCGGGCAGGACTTCATATCGCTCGACTTCACGAAACCCATTCTTCAAATCATCGGTCGCCCTGCACTGATTCATCTCCGCCAACGCGCCCTTGTCGTCAGTCAGATTCATCTCCCAGTTCAACTTCCTGAGATCCAGCACCCGCATTTTCTTTTCAAGATCCAGGCGCAAGGATGTGTTCTCACCCATGGCCCAAGGCATGGACTGCACTTGCTCAGTGATCACTGGATCGTAAGTGGTGACATCCCGGCAATCGATATCGCGAAAGAACGCCTCGCGACCAAACTTTCGCCAATAGAGCATCCAGGGCGTAATTTCGAGAAATACCCAGAAATTGCCCTTGAGCAGGTAGTAGTAGGTGACGCGGGACATCAACCGGGCCTGGCCCACCACTTCATCGAATTTGGTCTCGGCGAATTCAATGCCATCCACCACCTGCTTGGCGGCAAACGCGGCCAGTCCGGCCCAATAGAAGCGTCCTTGCTGCTGCGTGCCTTCATCGTCCAGAAACAGTTGGGCGTAGTTACCGGCAGTCCGTTTGGAACGCCGTAGCACATCGGAAACCAGCGTGTTGTTTTCCGCCAATAGGGCAATGCTCTGTGATTGCACGAGTGACCATAAGTCGTTGCAGGTGGCAATGGCGTCTTCGGTCGCGCCTGCTTCGGCACGGGTGTAGGCTTTTTTCAGAATCCTGCCCTTGATGTAGGTGACGCCTTCTTCCGTGTCGACAATCCAGGGTCTGATCATCCTCAATCTCCTTGGTTCGGGTTCAAAATGAGTTCCCCTTGGGGGTATCAACTTGTTAGTTGTTGCTTGCCGCCTCCAATTGGATTGAGCCAATCCACCGCGCTATCGGCTTGTTCCTAAGCTCTGAAAAGGGGTCGGAGTTAGCGGGCAGCCCAATAGGTGTCGATCATGACGGTGCGCTCCGTGCGGACAGGAACCTAATCGGAGCATGAAAAAAGGCTGGAGTTTAAGAGGAAGTTTCTGATTCGCAGCGTAGGAATGGTCTTTATAAGAGGCTGAAGTGGCCGATCTTAGCTTTTGGCAATCTCACTAATCTTTTCGTGAGCGAGCTCGATTGCTAAACAGAACGCGGTGTTCGAACCAGATACATCGGCATGCAATCCAGCTCCACCGCCAACGCGCCCTCGGCGGTCGACCGTATATGTATTGAAGTTGTAATCAGCAGAACCTGACAATCCCGGCGTAGTCTGATACCTGCACGCGGAGCTGTCCGACACCCACCGCGTCCCGTATCCCAAGGAGTTTTTATGCAACGGTTCACTCGCAGCGCCACCCTGCTCGCGCTTAGCATCGCCACCCTGACCAGCCTGCCGGCGCTGGCGGCCGACGAGCTTCATTACAACCAGATTTCTCTGCGGGCCCAAGCCAGCCAGGAGGTAGCACGGGATCTGATGACCGTCACTCTCTATACCGAGGCGCAGAACACCGACCCGGCCAAGCTCGCCGCCGAGATCACCAACACCATGAACAAAGCCCTCGGCCAGGCCCGTGAAGTGAAGGCCGTGAGCCTGCGTCAGGGCAGCCGCAACAGCTATCCGGTCTACGACAACAAGAGCCAGAAAATCACCGGCTGGCGTGAACGCGCCGAACTACGCCTGGAAAGCGCCGACTTTGCCTCTCTCTCCAAGCTGACCGGCGACCTGATGCAGACCCTGAAAATGGACAGCATGAATTTCTCCATTTCCACCGCGGCCCGCAAGGCCAGCGAAGATGCCTTGCTCAAGGACGCAGTGAATGCCTTCAAGGCTCGCGCTCAGTTGGCCACCGACGCCCTGGGCGGCAAGGGCTACAAGATCGTCAACCTGAACCTCAACAGCAACGGTTATCCACCGCCCTACGCCCGTGGTGCGATGATGATGAAAGCCGCTGCCATGGACGCGGCACCGACGCCGGACATGGAAGCCGGAACCAGCGAAGTCAGCATGAGTGCCGATGGCATGATCGAGGTCCAGCAATAAAGGCTTAGTGGCCTGTGTGACAAGCGCTTTCTAAGCGAACCAGAACGGCGGTAACCTCGGTGACCGCCGTTTTTTTTGCTCTAGAAAAGCGCTCCCAGAGGATTCCATGGAAAGAACCATATTCAAACCGCTGCTCCTTGCCGCCAGCCTACTGGCCGGTGCACCGCTGGCCCAGGCCGCTACCACCTTGGTCTACTGTTCCGAAGCCAGCCCGGCTGGTTTCGACCCCAGCCAGTACACCAGCGGCACCGATTTCGACGCGTCGGCCGAAACCGTGTTCAACCGCCTGACCCAGTTCAAACGCGGCGGCACCGAAGTCGAACCTGGCCTGGCAACACGCTGGGAGGTCTCCACCGATGGCCTCGGCTACACCTTCCACCTGCGCCCCAGCGTGAAATTCCACACCACCGACTATTTCACGCCAACCCGCGACTTCAACGCCGACGATGTACTGTTCACCTTCAATCGTCTGCTCGACCCGAACCAGCCCTTGCGCAAGGCTTACCCTTCGGAGTCGCCGTACTTCACCGACATGGGCCTTAATACCACCATCAAGAACGTCGAGAAACTCGACGAACACACTGTGCGTTTCAACCTGAACACGGTCGATGCGGCATTTATCCAAAACCTGGCAATGAGCTTCGCCTCCATCCAGTCCGCCGAATACGCTGACAAGCTGCTCAAGGAAGGCAAGGCCGAGGAACTCAACCAGAAACCGATCGGCACCGGCCCCTTCGTGTTCAAGCGCTACCAGAAGGACTCGCAGATTCGCTACGTGGCGAACAAGGCATATTGGAAACCCGAGGACGTGAAACTCGACAACCTGGTCTTCGCTATCACTCCCGATGCCGCCGCGCGCCTGCAGAAGCTCAAGGCCGGTGAGTGCCAGGTCAGCGGTTACCCGCGCCCGGCGGACATCGAGATCATGAAGCAAGACCCGAACCTGCGAGTGCTCCAGCAGGCTGGCTTCAACCTGGGTTTCCTGGCCTATAACGTGACCCACAAGCCGCTGGACCAACTCAAGGTGCGCCAGGCACTGGACATGGCCATCGATAAGCCGGCGATCATCAAGGCGGTCTACCAGGGTGCCGGACAACTGGCACAAAACGCCCTGCCACCCGCGCAATGGTCGTTCGACCCGAACATCAAGGATGCGCCCTACGATCCAACCAAAGCCAAGGCGTTACTGAAAGAGGCCGGGGTCGCCCCCGGCACCAGCATCGACCTGTGGGCTATGACCGTGCAACGCGCCTCGAACCCCAATGCGCGGATGTCGGCGCAGATGATCCAACAGGACTGGGCCAAGGTCGGGATCAAGGCCAATATCGTCAGCTATGAATGGGGCGAATACATCAAGCGCGCCAAGAACGGCGAACATGACGCCATGATTTATGGCTGGACTGGAGACAATGGCGATCCGGACAACTGGCTCGGTGTGCTGTACAGCTGCGGTGCGCTAAAAGGCAGCAACTACGCCAAATGGTGCAACCCGGATTATGATCGACTGGTCCAACAAGCCAAACTCGCGAGCAATCGCGACGAACGGGTCAAGCTCTACCAACAGGCACAGAAAGTCCTCAAGGAACAAGTGCCCATCACGCCCATCGCGAACTCGACGGTATTCCAGCCGCTGCGCAAGGAAGTACGTGACTTCAAGATCAGTCCCTTCGGCTTGACGCCCTTCTACGGGGTAAGTCTGGATAAGTAACACGCACGCCCCAACCATGCACGCCAGAGGCCTCGCTTGCCCGCTAGCAGGGCGCTAGATGCAGCAAAAAAGCCAGACGCAAACGATTAAATGCGCCGAAATTTATACAATTGCGACATTCGTGTACGTTCGTGCCACAGTTTAAGGCTTGCGGTGTTTCTGCATCTTGCATTGGGTATGGGGCCTGCATAAGTATCCCTAGGTCGACTCACGAGGTCGTCCTCACAACAAAAAATGACAACAAATCATGAGGCCACCATGCTTAAAAAAGCCGTCATTCCGTTTTTAGTGGGCGCAGGCCTCCTGGCATCTGCACCGTTCGCCCTCGCGGCGACAAACCTGGTGTACTGCTCCGAAGGGAGCCCGGCCGGTTTCGATCCAGGCCAATACACCGCCGGAACCGACTTCGACGCCTCCGCGGAAACCGTCTTCAACCGTCTCAGCCAGTTTGAACGCGGCGGCACCGCCGTGGTTCCTGGCCTGGCGACTAGCTGGGATATTTCGCCGGATGGCCTGACCTACACCTTCCATCTGCGCGATGGGGTGAAGTTCCACACCACCGACTACTTCAAGCCGACCCGCAACTTCAACGCCGACGACGTGCTGTTCACCTTCAACCGCATGCTCGACAAGGACATGCCATTTCGCAAAGCCTATCCGACCGAATTCCCGTACTTCACCGACATGGGCATGGACAGCAACATCACCCAGTTGCAGAAGATCGACGACCATACTGTCAAGTTCACCCTGAAGACGGTTGACGCCGCGTTCATCCAGAACCTGGCAATGAGCTTCGCTTCCATCCAGTCCGCCGAGTACGCCGATAAGCTGCTCAAGGAAGGCAAGACCAGCGACATCAACCAGAAGCCGATCGGTACTGGGCCGTTCGTGTTCAAGAGCTACCAGAAAGACTCCAATATCCGCTACACCGCAAACAAGGACTACTGGAAGCCTGAAGACGTCAAGATCGATAACCTGATCTTCGCCATCACCACCGACGCCTCGGTGCGGATGCAGAAACTGAAGAAAAACGAATGCCAGGTCAGCGTCTACCCACGTCCGGCCGACCTTGCACCGCTCAAGGCCGACCCGAAACTGCAGATGCCCAGCCAGGCCGGTTTCAACCTGGGTTACATCGCCTATAACGTGATGCCGGTGCTCAAGGGCGAAACCGCCGCCAATCCGTTGGCCGACCTGCGTGTTCGTCAGGCACTGGACATGGCGGTGAACAAGCCGCAGATCATCGAATCGGTGTACCAAGGCGCTGGCCAGTTGGCCGTCAACGCCATGCCGCCGACCCAGTGGTCCTACGACACCACCATCAAGGATGCCAAGTACGATCCCGAGAAAGCCAAGCAATTGCTCAAGGAGGCCGGCATCAAGGAAGGTACCGAAATCAAGCTGTGGGCCATGCCCGTCCAGCGCCCGTACAACCCCAACGCCAAGCTGATGGCCGAAATGCTCCAGGCCGACTGGAAGAATATCGGCCTGAACGTGAAGATCGTCAGCTACGAATGGGGTGAATACATCAAGCGGTCCAAGGCCGGCGAGCAACAAGCCATGATCATCGGCTGGAGCGGCGACAACGGCGACCCGGATAACTGGCTGAACGTCCTGTTCGGTTGCGATGCCATCAACGGCAACAACTTCTCGAAGTATTGCACGCCCAAATACGACAGCCTGATGAAAGAAGCCAAATCGACTACCGACCAGGCCAAGCGCACCGAGCTGTACAAGCAGGCCCAGCACATCCTCAAGGAAGACGTCCCGTACACACCTATCGCGCACTCGACGGTGTACCAACCCATGAGTGTCACCGTGAAAGACTTCAAGATCAGTCCGTTTGGCTTGAACTCCTTCTACGGTGTCAGCGTCGGCAAATAAGGTCGCGCAAGGGCGACGTAGTACGACGTCGCCCTTGCGCTAGCGCCAGAATTGCAGGAATTGCCATTACCTCACCGCTCCCGGTTTCAGCCGAGCGAGTCAGAAGCGCAGTTTTTTCCTACAACTTTCTAAGGCTCTACGCATTTACGGCAGGGACTTGGCGTCATAACGTCGAGATACCGCTGATAGGCGTTCGAGCGGGATTGCTGTACTTACTGGCTCAGTCGGTGATGTTTCCATGTTTCAGCACATGGCAATCGCTCATCGATAACAATAAAAATGGATGGAATCGTCATGCGCCACACCTTCGTTTTATCCGCTTTTACCAGCACGGCCCTGCTGGCGGGTGCCTCTTTTGCCCAGGCTGGCGGCAGTCTGGTGTTCTGCTCCGAGGGTAGCCCCGCCGGGTTCGACACTGCACAGTACACCGCCGCTACGGACAACGATGCCGCCGAACCGATCTACAACCGGCTGGTGGAATTCGTTCGAGGCGAGACCACCGTCGCACCGGCGCTGGCCAAGAGCTGGGACATCTCACCCAATGGCCTGGTGTACACCTTTCATTTGCGTGAAGGGGTGAAGTTCCACACCACCCCATACTTCACGCCGAGTCGCGATCTCAATGCCGACGATGTGCTGTTCACCTTCAATCGCATGCTCGATCCCGAGCAGCCGTTTCGCAAGGCCTACCCCACTGAGTTCCCCTACTTCACCGGGATGAGCCTGAACAAGAATATCGCCAAGGTCGAAAAAACCGGGCCGCTGACTGTGGTCATGACCCTCAACAGCATCGATGCCGCGTTCATCCAGAACATCGCCATGAGCTTCGCCTCGATCCTGTCCGCCGAATATGCCGACCAGTTGCTCAGAGAAGGCAAGCCCAGCGACATCAATCAGAAACCCATCGGCACCGGGCCCTACGTGTTCCAGCGCTATCAGAAAGACACGCAGATCCGCTACATCGCCAACAAGCACTACTGGGACTCGAGCCAGGTCAAGCTCGATCAGTTGATCTTCGCGATCAACGTCGACGCCTCGGTACGGGTACAAAAGCTCAAGCGCGATGAGTGCCAGGTCACGCTGCATCCACGCCCTGCCGATGTCGATGCGCTCAAGAGCAACCCCAAGCTGCAGGTGATCGAAAAGCCCGGCTTCAACCTCGGCTACATTGCCTACAACGTGCGCCACAAGCCTTTTGATCAACTCGAAGTACGTCAGGCCCTGGACATGGCGGTAAACAAGCCGAGCATCCTCAACGCGGTCTATCAGGGTTCCGGCCAGTTGGCCGTCAATGCCATGCCACCGACCCAGTGGTCCTACGACGAGACGATCAAGGACACCGCCTACAATCCGGAAAAAGCCAAGCAATTGCTCAAGGCTGCCGGCGTCAAGGAAGGCACCGAATTCACGCTCTGGGCCATGCCCGTCCAGCGTCCGTACAATCCCAACGCCAAGCTGATGGCCGAAATGCTCCAGGCCGACTGGGCGAAGATCGGCCTCAAGGTGAAGATCGTCAGCTACGAATGGGGCGAGTACCTCAAGCGCACCAAGAACGGCGAGCATGACATCAGCCTGATGGGCTGGACCGGCGATAACGGCGATCCGGACAACTGGCTCGGCACCCTCTACAGCTGCGACGCCATCGGCAGCAACAACTACTCCCTGTGGTGTGACCCGCAATACGACAAGCTGGTCAAGCAGGCCAAGATCGTCACCGATCGCGACGAGCGGACGGTGCTCTACCAACAAGCCCAGCAGTTGCTCAAGCAACAGGTGCCGATCACCCCTATCGCCCATTCGACGGTCAACCAGCCGCTGAGCGCCAAAATCCAGGACTTCAAAGTCAGCCCGTTTGGCCGTAACTCATTCTCGGGCGTCAGTATCGAACAATAAAAACCGTGACCAGCGCGTTGAGGGCGAATTTCGCCCTCACGCAATCTTGCAGCTGAAATTCGGCGAAACACGCCAAGCAAACGTTTGCGAAAACAAAAAAGAGTTCACCACAAATAGCCGGCTCAGCCAAAAGGCCGGCATTCTAACAATAAGTAAAGGAGCTTTACGTTGAAACTCTCTCAAAAAGCGTTGTTAGCCTTAGCCATCAGTAGCGCCACCCTGCCGGCCCATGCGCAATCTCAGAGCCAGGATTTCATTCCGACCGGCATCAATACCAGCAATGCCCAGAGTGAAGCCAAGGGTTTTATAGAGGGTCAGAGCCTGGGGGGCACAACCCGTAACTGGTACGCCAACGAACTGAGACGGCGCGATGATCGCTTCTCCTACAAAAAAGGCGGGACCACGCCGACACCCACGCCCCGTCGCATCAACTGGGTGCAGGGCACCATCCTGAACTACAGTTCGGGCTTCACTCAGGGCACCGTGGGTATCAAGACCGAAGTGGCGGTCTACAACGCCGTCGCCCTGGAGCGTGACCGCAAGGACCTGGCCGGTGGTTCCAATCGTACCCTGACCCACGGCGACGGCGATGCCATAGGCCAGTGGAGCAAACTGGGCCTGGCCAACGTCCAGGCCCGCGTTTCCAACACCACCCTGATCGCCGGACGCCAGAGCTTCAGCACGCCGATTGTCGATACCATCGGCAACCGTCCGCTACCTTCCAGCTTCGAAGGGGTGAGCATCCATAGCGAAGAGCTCAGCAACATGGCCTTCGACCTGGGCACCTTCGACCGTGTATCGCCACGGACCGAGCAGAGCCTGTCGAAATTCCGCAGCGAATACGGCAACGGCCAGGAAGCCGATCACGTCCATACCGCCGGCATGACCTACCAGCCGCTGGAAAGCTTGAAGACCAGCCTCTACGCGGCCAAGGTCGAGGACTTCTGGAATCAGTACTACGCGGGATTCGCCCATGACCTGGGGGACACTTCGGTGCTGGGTCTGAGCACCGGATTCAACTATTACAAGACCGTCGATGCCGGCAAGAAGAAGATGGGTGAAATCGACAACGATACCTACTCGCTGTCGCTCGGCCTGACCCACCAGGCCCACAGCCTGACCTTCTCCTATCAGCAGGTGAACGGTAACGAGTACTTCGACTACCTACACGAAACCAACGGCATCTACCTGGCCAACTCCCTGCTGTCGGACTTCAACGGCCCCAACGAGAAATCCTTCCAGGTCGCCTATGGCATCAACATGGCCGAATACGGTGTGCCCGGCCTCAAGTTCAACATCTACAGCGCCCGCGGCTGGGGTATCGACGGTACCCACTACAACGGCACCGCTTATGGCAGCCCCGGCGAAAGCCGCAGCGACCTGCGTCTGATGGACGGCGAGAAACACCAGGAATACGGCATCGGCGCCTCCTACTCGGTGCAGAGCGGTCCACTGAAGGCCACCGCCATCCGTGCGACCTACACCACTCACCGCGCCAGCGAGCAGCAAGCGGATGGCAACCTCAAGGAGTTCCGCCTGGTCACCACCATTCCATTCAAGATCCTTTAAGACGTAACGCGATCAGGGCCGATTCAGCGAGTCGGCCCTGACGACTCATCTGGCTCATTTGATTACGGAGGGTTTATATGAAGATGCTTCCCTTGCGAGCGGCTATCGCAGCCACCTTGCTGACCGCCGCCATCGGCGTTTCGGCGAAACCCTTGGTGGTCTGCACCGAAGCCAGTCCGGAAGGTTTCGATCCGGTTCTTTACACCACCGCCGTCACTTCCGACGCCTCGTCTGAAACCGTGTTCAACCGCCTGGTGGACTTCAAGCCAGGCACCGCCGAGATCCAGCCGGCCCTGGCTGAAAGCTGGGAAACCAGCCCCGACGGCCTGCAGTACACGTTCCACCTGCGCAAAGGCGTCAAGTTCCACAACACCGACTACTTCAAACCGACTCGCGAGCTGAATGCCGACGACGTGATCTGGAGCTTCCAGCGCCAACTGGATCCGAATCACCCCTGGCACAAGCAATCGAGTGTCGGTTTCCCCTACTTTGAAAGCATGGACTTCCAGAACCTGCTCAAGAGCGTCGAAAAAATCGACGACTTGACCGTCAGGTTCACCCTGTCCCGACCCGAGGCACCGTTCCTGCTCGACCTGGGTATGGCCTTCACCTCGATCCACTCCGCCGAGTATGCCGACCAGCTGCTCAAGGCCGGCAAGATGGACGACCTGAATGCCAAGCCAATCGGCACCGGCCCGTTCATTTTCCAGCGTTATGCCAAGGATGCCCAGGTCCGCTACAAGGCCAACCCGGACTACTTCCGTGGCAAACCGCCCGCCGAGGCGTTGATATTCGCCATTACCCCGGACAACAACACCCGCCTGCAGAAGCTTAAGGCCAACGAGTGCCAGGTCGCCCTGTACCCAAAACCGGATGACGTCCCGAGCATCCAGGCCGACCCAAACTTGCAGGTCGTCGGCATCGCCGCCATGTCCACCGGCTACATAGCCATCAATACCGAACACAAGTACCTAGGCGATGTGCGGGTACGCCAGGCCATCGAATTGGCGCTGGACAAGCAGACCTATGTCGATACCCTGTATGGCAAGGGCAACGCCATCGTGGCGGTCAACCCCTACCCCCCCACCCTGCTGGGCTACAACGACAAGCTGAAGAGCCCGGCGCAGAACCTGGACAAAGCCCGTACCCTACTCAAGGAAGCCGGCGTGCCGCAAGGCACGGTCTTCACCCTGTACACTCGCAATGCTGGCGGCCCGACCAACCCGAACCCGCAACTGGGCGCGCAGTTGGTTCAGTCGGATTTGGCCAAGGTCGGTATCAAGATCGATATCCGCGTCATGGAGTGGGCCGAAATGCTCAAGCGCGCAAAAAAAGGCGAACATGACCTGGTGTCATCCGGCTGGAGCGGCGACAACGGCGACCCGGATAACTTCCTCACGCCGCTATTGAGTTGCGAAGCGGCCAAAAACGGCGAAAACTACAGCCGCTGGTGCAACCCGCCATTCCAAACCCTGATCGACCAGGCTCGTACCAAGACCGAGCCGGCCGAACGCGCCGCACTCTATGAACAAGCCCTGGAAATCTTGCATCAGCAAGTACTCTGGGTCGACCATGCTCACCCCAAGATGTTTACTGCCATGCGCAAGAACGTAGTGGGTTATCACATGAACCCACTGACCACCAATAACTTCGCCACGACCCAGGTGAAGTAGAAAAAGACCCCGGTCGCTGCCCGCACCCCGGACTGCGACCGGAATGCCTAACCGGCTGATGAGGTACACCATAAGATGTTTAGTTTTATTGCCCGCCGATTGGGGTTATTGATCCCCACGTTTTTCGGCATCACACTGCTGACCTTCGCATTGATTCGCATGATTCCTGGCGATCCCGTGGAAGTCATGATGGGCGAGCGCCGGGTCGACCCCGAAATGCATGCCCAGGCGATGGAACGCCTCGGCCTGAACAAACCGCTTTACGCGCAATACATCGATTACGTGGGCAAACTCGCCCATGGCGACCTCGGTGAATCCCTACGCACACGCACCAGCGTGTGGAGCGAATTCACCGCCCTTTTTCCGGCGACCCTGGAACTGTCCATGGCCGCTCTGCTATTCGCCGGCGTCTTCGGCCTGCTGGCCGGGGTGATCGCGGCCCTCAAGCGCGGATCGCTGTTCGACCATGGGGTCATGGGCATCTCCCTGGCGGGATACTCGATGCCGATCTTCTGGTGGGGCCTGATCCTGATCATGTTCTTCTCCGTCAGCCTGGGCTTGACCCCGGTTTCCGGGCGAATCGACCTGCTTTACGACATCGAGCCGAAAACCGGTTTCATGCTGATCGACACCCTGCTCAGCGACCAGCCGGACGCCTTCTGGGATGCATTGCACCACATGATCCTACCCTCCATCGTGCTGGGCACCATCCCGCTGGCGGTGATCGCCCGGATGACCCGTTCCTCGATGCTCGAAGTCTTGCGCGAAGACTACATCCGCACCGCCCGCGCCAAGGGGCTGTCCTCGGCCCGCGTGGTGTTCGTCCACGGCCTGCGCAACGCGCTGATCCCGGTGCTGACGGTCATGGGCCTGCAAGTCGGCACGCTACTGGCCGGGGCGGTCCTCACCGAAACCATTTTCTCCTGGCCCGGCATCGGTAAATGGCTGATCGAAGCCATCGGCGCCCGGGACTACCCGGTGGTGCAAAACGGCATCCTGTTGATTGCCTGCATCGTGATCCTGGTCAATTTCGTGGTGGATATCCTCTACGGCTTCGCCAACCCACGTATCCGTCACCAGCGCTGAGATCCTATACATGAGCACTCCAACTTCCTCTGTAGCAGTCGATCAAAGCCTGCTGTATCCGTCGCCGTACAAAGAGTTCTGGCAAGCCTTCGCCAAGAACAAGGGTGCCGTCGCCGGCCTGTTATTCATGCTGCTGGTGATCTTCTGCGCGATTTTCGCCCCCTGGGTCGCGCCGCACGATCCGAGTGAGCAGTTCCGCGACTTCCTGCTCACCCCGCCGTCCTGGCTCGAAGGTGGCCAGTCCCGGTTCCTGCTGGGCACCGATGAACTAGGCCGCGACCTGCTGTCGCGACTGATCCAGGGCTCGCGCCTGTCGCTGCTGATCGGCCTGTCCTCGGTGGTGATGTCGCTGATTCCCGGAATTCTGATGGGCCTGCTGGCCGGCTTCTTCCCGCGCATCCTCGGGCCGACCATCATGCGCCTGATGGACATCATGCTCGCCCTGCCATCGTTGCTGCTGGCGGTGGCGATCGTCGCCATCCTCGGCCCTGGCCTGATCAACACCGTGATCGCCATTGCCATCGTCTCGCTGCCGTCTTATGTGCGCCTGACCCGCGCCGCGGTCATGGGCGAACTGAACCGCGACTACGTGACCGCCGCCCGCCTGGCCGGTGCCGGCCTGCCGCGCCTGATGTTTATCACCGTGCTACCCAACTGCATGGCGCCGCTGATCGTCCAGGCCACCCTGAGCTTTTCCTCGGCGATCCTCGACGCCGCCGCCCTGGGCTTCCTCGGCCTCGGCGTCCAGCCGCCCACCCCGGAGTGGGGCACCATGCTGGCCTCGGCCCGCGACTACATCGAACGCGCCTGGTGGGTGGTCAGCCTGCCCGGCCTGACCATTTTGCTCAGCGTGCTGGCAATCAACCTGATGGGCGACGGCCTGCGCGATGCGCTGGACCCGAAACTCAAGAACGCCGCCTGAGGAGATTCCCATGTCACTGCTAGAAATCAAGAATCTCAATGTCCGCTTCGGCGACAAGACCGCCGTACCGGTGGTCGACGGCCTCGACCTGGCCGTGGACAAGGGCGAAGTACTGGCCATCGTCGGCGAATCGGGCTCGGGCAAATCCGTCACCATGATGGCGCTGATGGGCCTGATCGAGCACCCCGGTATCGTCACCGCCGACGCCTTGCGCTTCGACGGCAAGGACATGCTCAAGCTCAATGCCCGCCAGCGCCGGCAAATCGTCGGCAAAGATTTGTCCATGGTCTTCCAGGACCCGATGACCGCTCTGAACCCCAGTTACACCGTGGGCTTCCAGATCGAGGAAGTGCTGCGCCTGCACCTGAAGATGTCCGGCAAACAAGCCCGCAAACGGGCCATCGAACTGCTGGAAAAGGTCGAGATCCCAGGCGCGGCCAGTCGGATGGATGCCTATCCGCACCAACTGTCCGGCGGCATGAGCCAGCGCGTGGCAATTGCCATGGCCATTGCCGGCGAGCCGAAACTGCTGATCGCCGATGAGCCGACAACCGCTCTGGACGTGACCATCCAGGCGCAGATCATGGAGTTGCTGCTCAACCTGCAACAAGAGCAAAACATGGGCCTGGTGCTGATTACCCATGACCTCGCCGTCGTCGCCGAAACGGCCCAGCGGGTCTGCGTGATGTACGCTGGACAAGCCGTGGAAGTCGGTCGGGTCCCGGGCCTGTTCGATGTTCCGGCACACCCCTACAGCGAAGCGCTGCTCAAGGCGATTCCGGAACACAGTCTGGGCGCCGCCCGGCTGTCGACCCTGCCGGGCATCGTTCCCGGCCGCTATGACCGCCCGCAGGGTTGCCTGCTGTCGCCGCGCTGCCCCTATGTGCAAGAGAACTGCCGTCAGCAACGCCCGGGCCTGGACGCGAAAACCCATAGCCTCGCCCGTTGCTTCTACCCGCTGAACCAGGAGGTGGCGTAATGGCCGTCGTTCTCACCGCCCGCGACCTCACCCGTCACTACGAAGTCTCTCGCGGCCTGTTCAAGGGCCATGCGCTGGTACGCGCCCTCAACGGCGTGTCGTTCGAATTGGAGGCTGGCAAGACCCTGGCCGTGGTAGGCGAATCCGGGTGTGGCAAGTCCACACTGGCCCGCGCTCTGACCCTCATCGAGGAGCCCTCGTCCGGCTCGTTGAAGATCGCTGGCCAGGAAGTCAACGGCGCCAACAAGGCCGAGCGCAAGCAACTGCGCAAGGACGTGCAGATGGTGTTCCAGAGCCCCTACGCGTCGCTCAACCCACGGCAGAAGATCGGTGACCAGCTCGGTGAACCGCTGCTGATCAATACTCACCTGTCGGCCGCCGAGCGCCGCGAGAAAGTGCAGGCGATGATGAGCCAGGTCGGTTTGCGGCCTGAGCATTATCAGCGTTACCCGCACATGTTCTCCGGCGGCCAGCGCCAGCGGATCGCCCTGGCCCGAGCGATGATGTTGCAACCCAAGGTGCTGGTGGCGGACGAACCGACCTCGGCCCTCGACGTCTCGATCCAGGCCCAAGTGCTGAACCTGTTCATGGACCTGCAGCAGCAGTTCAACACCGCCTACGTGTTCATCTCCCACAACCTGGCGGTGGTGCGCCACGTGGCAGACCAGGTGCTAGTGATGTACCTTGGCCGGCCAGCCGAAATGGGTCCGAAAGAGGACATCTACACCCGTCCGCTACACCCGTATACCCAGGCCCTGCTGTCGGCGACCCCGACCATCCACCCGGACCCGCTGAAACCGAAGATCAAGATCGTCGGCGAACTGCCCAACCCGCTCAACCCGCCGAGCGGCTGCGCCTTCCACAAGCGCTGCCCCTATGCGACCGAGCGTTGCGCTACCGAGCTGCCGGAGCTGCGCCAAGTGGATACCCGCCAGGTCGCCTGCCACTACGCCGAGCAATTCCTCTGACCGACACTCCAAAAACGCCTTCCTGAAAAAGCGAAGGCGCTGAAAACCCAGCCCCTTCTGCCAGGTGGCGCATCAACTTGGCAGAAAGGGCCTTTTCATGTGGGGAGCCGCTCGATCAAATAGCGCCGTCGCCCTGGCAGCCTCATTGACCCAGATATATCCTACCGAAAATCGAAAATAAGCCTACAAAACAACGCTCCTGACCCTACTTCCTTCGGTTCTGAACAGCTGCAACCTGCCCTTCCTGATATTTTAACGAGAGGGGCATATCAAATGAGCTGTGGCATCAACGGTGTTACGTTTGGGCATAGAAGTAAAGAAGGCTTTAAAAATATAGGACGCATTTATAGGTACGGCAACATGCTGAGCGCGACTCTGTCAGGCGGCGTTATTACCAACCTATTCTTCAACAACGGCCCTTTATCTGCTACATATTCAATATCGCAATACGACTTCACTCTATTTACCCGTGCTGTGGCCGCAACCCCAACAATAGTCAAGAATAGGGTTAACTTAGAAGTAGCTGCCATCATTACAGATAACACCATTAACTACAAAGAAAGAGAATTTTGGAAGTGCATATACAATGCACACTAAAACGCTCATCATGATTTTATCCGTATTGGCGATAACCGACGCCTTCGCCTCGCATCTTCAAGAAAAGGAAGCCGAATTAAAATATACATATATAGCATCACTTAAAAAAGCTCATGAAAATTATAATTCAAAATTTGAAATCTGCATAAAAAATGAAAAACTAAAAACCCCACTAAAAACCTCCGACATAGAGTTCCTGAAGAAGCAATATGCACAAACAATGATTTTCATTGAAAAAAAGCATAGACTATCAACATGTATTTACCCTGAAGAAAATATCGTCATCCGTAAACACATCGAGACGCTAAGCCTCCTTCGCTCAGAAAAAATACTTCCAACAACAGAGGAAGAAACCCTCACTCAAACAATAGATATCTATTTCGGTCTTGAAAATAAACACGACCTTGAGTTCAAAAAAAAATACGAACTCATACCCGGAGAACTGCGGAAACGATTTGACCATGTGGTCAAGGATAAAAGCCTGGAAATCAACTTCGTCAAGATCACCGATGCCCTGCCCGAATGATCGTTGCCATGTTGCCTGGAAAGATACAGCGCAACATCAACAGCGCAAGGCACTCCCACGCAGACGGCTCAACGCCTCGATGTGGGAACGATCTGAGTTTGCACCGCCGAGCCGTCAAGTATCCCCGTCGTCCTCTTCATCATCGCCGGTATCAGGCTCTTCGGTGGTGGAGCCATCATCGCTCTCGCCATCGCCTTGCTCCTCGTCGACGGAGTCGGCGACCGTCAAAGCACGGCCCTGGACACTGTTCGCTGTCCACACACCAGAGGCCTGGGGCAGGCTCGTACTGGCCCAGGCTGCCGTGGTGCCCAGCGCCAGCATCACCAGCACCTTGAGCAGCAACACAATGCGTTGAAAGATGTTCATCGTCGATCCAGTCCTTCTATAGGTAAGTCGCGATTGCCTGAGCGCCAGTTCAAACAACCTGCGCCAACTTCCTCAGACGCTAGTCCCGTCGACGAACTTTTTCCATACTGGCTACATGAAACTTTCCAGCGCTTCTTAGAATAATTCCAACTAACCGTCAGATCCGAAGAACCTATGGCACTTTTCAATCACTCATAAAAAACCCCGCCGGCGAGCAGCGGGGTTTGCGGCTGGAGGACTTTACCTTCGGCTATGGCAAATCAGTGATGCTCACGCGTCGCGCGGAATTTCACATCCGGCCAGCGCTCTTCCATCAGTGCCAGATTGACCCGGGTCGGCGCCAGGTAGGTCAGGTGACCGCCGCCGTCGATGGCGAGGTTTTCTACGGCCTTGAGCTTGAACTCTTCCAGCTTCTTCTTATCACTGCAATCGATCCAGCGAGCCGAATACACGGTGATCGGCTCGTAGGAGCATTCGACTTTGTATTCCTCTTTCAAGCGGCTGGCCACCACATCGAACTGCAGCACCCCGACGGCGCCGAGGATGATGTCGTTGCTGCGCTCCGGGAAGAACACCTGGGTCGCGCCCTCCTCAGCCAACTGCTGCAAGCCCTGGCGCAGTTGTTTGGACTTGAGCGGATCGCGCAGCCGTACTCGGCGGAACAGTTCCGGGGCGAAGTGCGGAATACCGGTAAAGCCCAAGGCCTCGCCTTCGGTGAAGGTGTCACCGATCTGGATGGTGCCGTGGTTGTGCAGGCCGATGATGTCGCCCGCGTAGGCTTCTTCCAGCTGTTCGCGCTCGGAGGAGAAGAACGTCAGCGCATCGCCGATCCGCACGTCTTTGCCGGTCCGTACATGGCGCATCTTCATGCCCTTGTCGTACTTGCCCGAGCAGATTCGCATGAAGGCGATGCGGTCGCGGTGCTTGGGGTCCATGTTCGCCTGGATCTTGAACACAAAACCGGAGAATTTCTCTTCCACCGGCTCGACCGTGCGCTCGTTGGCGACACGCGCCAACGGCTTCGGCGCCCAATCGACCACGGCGTCGAGTACATGGTCGACACCGAAGTTGCCCAGCGCGGTGCCGAAGAACACCGGGGTCAGCTGACCATCGAGGAATTCCTGCTGGTTGAATTCATGGCAGGCGCCCTGCACCAGTTCCAGTTGCTCGATAAACCGCTCGTACTCGTCACCCAGGTGGGCGCGGGCTTCGTCCGAGTCGAGTTTCTCGATGATCTTTACCTCGGTGCGCTCATGACCATGGCCGGCGGTGTAGACGATGATGTAGTCGTCGGCCAGGTGGTAGACGCCCTTGAAGTCGCGGTAGCAACCGATCGGCCAGGTGATCGGCGCCGCCTTGATCTTCAGGACCGACTCGATTTCGTCGAGCAGTTCGATCGGGTCGCGGATATCGCGATCGAGCTTGTTGATAAAGCTGACGATCGGTGTATCACGCAGGCGGCAGACGTCCATCAGGGCGATGGTCCGCGGTTCGACGCCCTTGCCGCCGTCGAGCACCATTAGCGCCGAGTCCACGGCGGTCAGGGTCCGGTAGGTGTCTTCGGAGAAGTCTTCGTGGCCTGGCGTATCGAGCAGGTTGACCATGTGATCCCGGTAGGGGAACTGCATGACCGAGGTGGTAATGGAAATACCCCGTTGCTTCTCCATTTCCATCCAGTCGGAGGTGGCATGGCGATCGGATTTGCGAGATTTCACCGTGCCCGCCACCGCAATCGCCTTGCCCATCAGCAACAGCTTTTCGGTGATGGTGGTCTTACCCGCATCCGGGTGGGAAATAATGGCGAAGGTGCGGCGTTTCGCGACTTCGGCGGCCTGGTTGGTCATGGGAAATCGCCTGACAGGTGATTCAAAAAAGGGCGCCGATTATAGACCAAAGCCGACACCAGCGGCCACCGCTGCCCTCTCGCCCGGCGGGCCACCGGATAGCCCAAAGCAATTAATTGGGGAACCTTTTAAAGCGCACAGGCGTCCACTCCCCTGTCATGACCTTTCATCAGGTGTAGAAAAATCAGCCAGTTAGCCTGATGACATGACGCTTATGGCTAACCCTCTAGCTCTTCGTCGACAAGGGGGGAAAGCTGCTTTTCGCGGACATTCTTCCCGGCATCCAGCAATGGCCTTGCCTCAAGGGAATGTGTCTGCCGACTGAAAAAAGGAGTCCATCTGTGGCTAATCGCTATGGCCAAGGGCTTATCGGAGGCGCAGTGGTCATCGCCCTCCTGGCCCTGCTGATCCACTGGATCGGCATCAGCACTATCGAGCACTACCGAGACGACTTGTGGTTCTACCTGCAAGCTCACCTGTACCTGGTCCTGGCGTCGATGTTGGCCGCCCTGCTGGTCGGAATTCCCGCCGGCATCTTCCTCAGCCGCCCCGCCATGAGCGGTCGCGCCGAACGCTTCATGCAGGTGTTCAATATCGGCAATACCGTCCCGCCCCTGGCAGTACTGGCGATTGCCCTGGGGATCCTCGGCATCGGCGCGGGCCCGGCGATCCTTGCTCTGTTCCTTGCCTCCCTGCTGCCCATCGTGCGCAATACCTATGAGGGCCTGAAAAACGTCGAGGGGTCTCTCAAGGAGGCTGCCGTGGGCATCGGCATGACCCCACGCCAAGTGCTCTGGCGGGTGGAACTGCCCAATGCCGTACCGATCATCGTCGGTGGCGTGCGAGTGGCCCTGGCGATCAACGTCGGTACCGCGCCGCTGGCCTTCCTGATCGGCGCCAACAGCCTGGGCAGCCTGATTTTCCCCGGCATCGCCCTGAACAACCAGCC
The DNA here is from genome assembly GCF_900109755.1 of Pseudomonas agarici. GTDB lineage: Bacteria > Pseudomonadota > Gammaproteobacteria > Pseudomonadales > Pseudomonadaceae > Aquipseudomonas > Aquipseudomonas agarici. The sequence continues at coordinate 34,257 of NZ_FOAR01000014.1, forward strand.
GCAACTGACCCTCGGCGCAGCCTGTACCGCCTTGCTGGCGCTGCTGCTCGATGGTCTGGTGACATTGGCCAGCCGGCGCTGGCTGGAACGCGGCCTGCGGCCCGCCTGAGCAAAGGAAAAACCATGAAAAGACTCTACTTGTTTTTAGGCTGCGCCCTGCTGTTCGCAGGATGGGCCCAGGCCGCCGAAAAACCCGTGATCCGCATCGGCGCGCGGGTATTCACCGAACAAACCCTGCTTGCGGAAATCACCGCGCAATACCTGCGCACCAAGGGCTACGACACTCGGATCACCGGCGGCCTGGGCAGCAATCTTGCCCGTAGCGCCCACGAAAGTGGGCAACTGGACATGCTCTGGGAATACACGGGGGTGTCGCTGGTGGCCTACAACCATGTAACGGAAAAACTCGACAGCGAACAGTCCTACGCACGAGTCAAGGAACTCGATGCCCAAAAAGGCCTGGTCTGGCTCACGCCGTCGAAGTTCAGCAACACCTACGCCCTGGCCCTGCCGCAGAAGATCGCGGAACAATACCCACAGGTCAGCACCATCAGCCAACTGACCACGGTGCTCGCCGCCGAGGCAAAAAACCATCATCTGGTGGCGCTGGACACCGAGTTCGCCAACCGCTCCGATGGCCTGGAAGGTATGGTGAAGCTGTACGACATGAACCTGACCCGCCAGAACATTCGCCAGATGGATGCCGGTCTGGTTTATACCGCACTGCGCAATGGCCAGGTATTCGCCGGGCTGGTCTACACCACCGACGGGCGCTTGAACGCCTTCAAGCTCAAACTGCTGGAAGACGACCGCCACTATTTCCCGGATTACACCGCCGCGCCCGTGGTGCGCCAGGCCTATCTCGACGCCCACCCGCAATTGGCCGCCGATCTCAAGCCGTTGGCCGAGCTGTTCGACGACGACACCATGCGCCAGCTCAATGCCCGAGTCGATGTCGACCACCAGAGCCCCTCATCCGTGGCGGCCGACTTCCTGCGCCAGCACCCCATCCACTAAGGAGGAGACATGGAATTTCTCAACGCCTTTTCCCACCTGGACTGGCCACAGGTCCTGCATCTGACCGGGCAACACATCACCCTGGTCGGCATTGCCGTGACCCTGGCGATTGTTATCGGCGTGCCCCTGGGCGTACTGATGACCCGTTTCCCGGTGCTGGCCGGTCCCCTGCAAGCCAGTGCCACGGTGCTTCTGACCGTGCCGTCGATTGCGCTGTTCGGCCTGTTGCTGCCGTTCTATTCGAAATTCGGCCAGGGCCTCGGACCGCTGCCGGCGATCACTGCCGTGTTCCTCTACTCCTTACTGCCGATCCTGCGTAACACCTATCTGGCCCTGACCGGTGTCGAGCCGGGTATCCGCGAAGCCGCCCGTGGCATCGGCATGACCTTCGGCCAGCGCTTGCGCATGGTCGAGTTGCCGATTGCGGTGCCGGTGATCCTCGCCGGCGTGCGCACCGCCGTGGTGATGAACATCGGCGTCATGACCATCGCCGCCACCATCGGCGCGGGCGGCCTGGGCGTACTGATCCTGGCCTCCATCAGCCGCAGCGACATGTCGATGTTGATCGTCGGTGCCGTACTGGTCAGTGTCCTGGCCATCGCCGCCGATCTGCTCCTGCAATGGCTGCAACGCTCACTGACTCCCAAAGGACTCCTGAAATGATCGAACTACAGAACCTGAGCAAGACCTTTCAAAGTAGCGGCAAGGTCGTCAAGGCCGTCGACTCCGTGAGCCTGACCGTCAACGAAGGCGAGATCTGTGTGTTTCTCGGTCCCTCGGGTTGCGGTAAGAGCACCACGCTGAAGATGATCAACCGTCTGATCGTGCCGACATCGGGTCGGGTCTTGATCAACGGCGAAGACACCACCCTGCTCGATGAAGTGACGCTGCGGCGCAATATCGGCTACGTGATCCAGCAGATCGGCCTGTTCCCGAACATGACCATCGAGGAAAACATCACCGTGGTGCCACGCCTGTTGGGCTGGGACAAGCAGAAATGCCATGACCGCGCCCGCGAGCTGATGAGTATGATCAAGCTCGAGCCCAAGCAATACCTGGGCCGTTACCCACGGGAACTGTCCGGCGGCCAGCAACAGCGGATCGGCGTGATCCGGGCCCTGGCGGCCGACGCGCCGTTACTGTTGATGGACGAGCCCTTCGGCGCGGTCGATCCGATCAACCGGGAAATGATCCAGAACGAATTCTTCGAGATGCAACGAGCGCTGAACAAGACCGTGATCATGGTCAGCCATGACATCGACGAAGCCCTCAAGCTGGGCGACAAAATCGCCATCTTCCGCAGCGGCCAGCTGATCCAGATCGACCATCCGGACACGCTGCTGGCGCATCCGGCGGATGATTTCGTCAGCAACTTCGTCGGCCAGGACAGCACCCTCAAGCGCCTGTTACTGGTCAAGGCCGAGGATGCGGCGGACAACGCGCCGTCGGTGAGCCCGCAAACGCCAGTGGCCGATGCGCTGGAACTGATGGATGAGCACGACCGTCGCTACGTGGTGGTGACCGATGCCGCCAACAAGGCACTGGGCTATGTTCGCCGCCGCGATCTGCATCGCCAAGGCGGCGAATGCGGGCAATACCTGCGCGAATTCAATGCCACCGCGGCCTACGACGAACACCTGCGCATCCTGCTGTCGCGGATGTACGAGTTCAACCGCTCATGGCTGCCGGTGATGGACGCCGAGCGGGTGTTCCTCGGCGAGGTGACCCAGGAGTCGATTGCCGCCTACCTGAGTTCCGGCCGTTCACGCGGGGCCAAGACCTGCATTGTTTCGCCCGCCGAAATGGCGGTGGTCTGACCTGACTCCAGGAACATCAGACTGTCATCCGGGTCGGTTACATAAGGAGCTGATCCGGGTCACGCGACGAGCGCGTGCAAAAACGCGACATTTTTAGTTGATCTAAAGCCCCTCACGTCCTAAAGTTCGCGCCGAACGTCCATGCTGGAAACGATCCATCCGGCTCAAGTACTGACGACGAGACAGCGAGGCCAAGGGAGGCGGTTAATCCCATGGCCTTTTTGCTTTCGGCGACGTGCCTTGGGAAGTAGGCGAACCAAAGTGGGGATACGGAGGACGTTCATTTGCACCCATTGATAACGCACGTTTGCCACTAGGAGTCCCCCGCATGTCGATCCAGGTCGAAGACTATTTCGCGCGCGATACCTTTCAAAAAATGAAGGCTTTCGCCGATAAGCAAGAAACCCCTTTCGTGGTCATCGATACCCAGATGATCGCCCAAGCCTACGATGACCTGCGGGCAGGTTTCGAATTCGCCAAGGTCTACTACGCCGTCAAGGCCAACCCGGCCGTCGAAATCATCGACCTGCTGAACAAGAAAGGCTCGAGCTTCGACATCGCCTCCATCTACGAGCTGGACAAGGTGCTGGGCCAGGGCGTCAGCGCGGATCGCATCAGCTACGGCAATACCATCAAAAAATCCAAGGACATCCGCTACTTCTACGAGAAGGGCGTGCGCCTGTACTCCACCGACTCCGAAGCCGACCTGCGCAATATCGCCAAGGCCGCACCGGGCTCCAAGGTCTACGTGCGTATCCTCACCGAAGGTTCGACCACCGCCGACTGGCCGTTGTCGCGCAAGTTCGGTTGCCAGACCGACATGGCCATGGACCTGTTGATCCTCGCCCGCGACCTGGGCCTGGTGCCTTATGGCGTGTCCTTCCACGTCGGTTCGCAGCAACGTGATATCAGCGTCTGGGACGCGGCCATTGCCAAGGTCAAGGTGATCTTCGAGCGCCTGAAGGAAGAAGACAACATCCACCTCAAGCTGATCAACATGGGCGGTGGCTTCCCGGCCAACTACATCACCCGCACCAACAGCCTGGAAACCTATGCCGAGGAAATCATCCGTTTCCTCAAGGAAGACTTCGGCGACGATCTGCCGGAAATCATCCTTGAACCCGGCCGTTCGTTGATCGCCAATGCCGGCATCCTGGTCAGCGAAGTGGTGCTGGTGGCGCGTAAATCCCGCACCGCCGTCGAGCGTTGGGTATACACCGACGTGGGCAAGTTCTCCGGCCTGATCGAAACCATGGACGAAGCCATCAAGTTCCCGATCTGGACCGAGAAGAAAGGCGAGATGGAAGAAGTGGTTATCGCCGGCCCCACCTGCGACAGCGCCGACATTATGTATGAGAACTACAAATACGGCCTGCCGCTGAACCTGGCCATCGGCGACCGCCTCTACTGGCTGTCTACCGGCGCCTACACCACCAGCTATAGCGCGGTTGAATTCAACGGCTTCCCGCCGCTGAAATCATTCTACGTATAACCGGTCGCTTCCGCGTCGTAACCGCAAGGCCCGTGATCGCTCACGGGCCTTTTTATTTACATACGCTGCAAAACCTTTAGAAGAAGTGGAAGGTTGCCCTAGGAAACTGGGTCGACGCCTATGTCCGCCATCATCCCGAGCAGAAAAACCGCTCGGGCTTCTTGGCGACGGCGGCCCTGAAAGTGCTCCAGGGCGCTTGAAGGCCCAACCTGCCAGCGCGTCCAACGCCTCGCGGTCCTGCTTGTCGCCCAGAGCCGCCTGCCCCGGATAGGATCGTCAGGGCCACCCGAACCGAATTATCTTCCAGCATGACCTTGAGCCAATCGCTGTCCAATAGCTCTTCACGCCCGCGTAACAGCATGATCCGCACCTTAAAGAGAAGTCATCTCAATGGTATTTGATTCCTATCAACTGAGCTAAGATGCGCGCCGTGGCGAATGACTTTGATTGAGCAAGGCGATCACCGTGTTGAAGAAAGCACTGTTGCAACTGCATTGGCTGTTCGGCATCACGGCCGGGTTGGTGTTGGCGGTCATGGGCGTCACCGGGGCCATCGTCTCTTTTGACGACGAATGGTTGCGCCTGCTCAACCCTTCGGTGCTGCAAATCGAAGCGCCGAACCACGAGGCTCTGCCACCTGCCGAACTGGTGCGCAAGCTTGAAGCCCGCGAAGGCCAGACCGTTGCGATGCTGTGGAGCGAGCCCCATGGCGACACCGCTGGCCGGGTGTTCTTCACCGCACCGCCGGGTGAGCGACGTGGACAGTTGCGCTATTTCGATCCCTACACCGGTGACTACCGGGGCGAGGTTCGCGGCCAGGACTTCTTCAATCTGATGCTGCAACTGCACCGGTTCCTGGCCATGGGCGACATTGGCCGCCAGATCACCGGCGCCAGCACCCTGATGCTGGTGTTCTTCTGCCTGTCCGGCCTATACCTGCGCTGGCCGCGCAAGCCCCTCGACTGGCGCGCCTGGCTGACCCTCGACTGGTCGAAAAAAGGCCGTGCCTTCAACCGGGACTTGCACTTGGTGGCCGGTACCTGGTGCCTGGCGTTCTACCTGTTGTCGGCCCTGACCGGATTGTTCTGGTCCTATGAGTGGTACAACAACGGCCTGAACAAGCTGCTCGCCGACTCAGCGGCCCAGCAGCGCAAGATCGAACGTGGCCCGGCCCCGGTCGGCCCGGCGCCGACGGCCGACTATGGGGCCATCTGGACCAGCATCCAGCAAGCCGCCGGCCCGGACCTCAGTGCCTACAACATCCGCATGCCGGCGTTGGCCGGCCAACCGGCCACCGTGTATTACCTGCTTAACGACTCGCCCCACAATCGCGCCCTCAACCAGATCATGCTGGACCCAGCCACCGGCACGATCCGCGAGCACTTCCGCTATGCCGACAAAAGCCTCAAGGGACAACTGCTGACCAGCCTCTATGCGTTGCACGTCGGCAGTTATTTCGGCGTCATCGGGCGCATCCTGCTGACGGTTTCCAGCCTGATCCTACCGTTGTTCTTCGTCGTCGGCTGGTGGTTGTACCTGGATCGCCGGCGCAAGCAGCGCGCCCGAGGAAAAGCCCGCGAAGGGCTCGCCCCGGACAAGCGCGACGCTGCCAGCCAGGGCGGTTGCGCCGAATAGTGCGCAGGGCACTCAAACCGGTTGCAGCTTCTGCTCGAACACTGACACACCGTCCAGGTCACGTAGCACCACGCCCATCTCACCGCTCTGTCCGTCGATATTGACCTCGCCGAAAAACTGGAACCCGGCAAACGGCGAACTGTTCTGCACCGCCGGGGCTTTCTCGAACACCACTCGCGGCCCGAAGGTCTTGTCCAACACATTGGGGCCAAAGCTGCCGGCGTTCATGGGACCGGCGACAAATTCCCAGAACGGCTCGAAATCCTGGAACGCGGCACGATCCGGATGATAGTGGTGGGCGGCGCAGTAGTGCACATCGGCGGTCAGCCAGACCGTGTTATGCACCTGTCGCGCCCGTAGGTGGCCGAGCAACTCGGCGATTTCCCGCTCACGGCCCTGAGCCGGCCCAGGGTCGCCGTTGGCAATCGCCTCCCAACGCGCCAAGCCAGGGCTAACCTCACCATCCGGCACCCCGAGGCCGATGGGCATATCGGCGGCGATCACCTTCCATTGTGCCTTCGAGTTCTCCAGCTCGCGTTTGAGCCATGCCAATTGCTCACGCCCGAGAAAGGCTTTTGACGCCCCCAGATTGTCGTCGTTCGGCCCACGATAGCTACGCATATCGAGCACGAACACATCCAGCATCGGCCCGTAGCTGAGCCGGCGATAGATCCGCCCGCCCTGATCGGCCCGCTGTCGACGCACAGGTGCATATTCCAACCAGGCCTGGCGAGCACGCCCGACCAAGCTGTGGATATCTTTGCTCCGGTAGCGCTCGTCTAGCTGTTTGCCGGGCGACCAGTTGTTGGTCACTTCGTGATCGTCCCACTGCCAGATCTGCGGCACCTCGGCGTTGAAGCGCCGCAGGTTGTCGTCCAGCAGGTTGTAGCGGTAATTGCCACGAAACTCGGCGAGGCTTTCGGCAACCTTGCTTTTGGCTTCGGTCGTGATATTGCGCCAGATGCGCCCGCTTTCCGTGGCGATCTGCGCCGGGATCGGACCGTCGGCATAAATGGTGTCGCCGCTGTGGATAAAAAAGTCCGGTAAGCGCAGGCGCATCGCTTCGTAGATACGCATCCCACCGATTTCCGGGTTGATGCCAAAGCCCTGACCAGCCGTGTCGCCACTCCAGACAAACCGGATATCGCGACGTTGCTGTGGCACGCTGCGTAAATGGCCGAACCAAGGCTCGCTGGCAACACCGGATTGGGCATCTTCGAAGTGTACACGGTAGAAAATCGCCTGGTCGGCAGGCAAACCGCTCAGTTCGACGCACGCGGTAAAGTCGCAACCAGCGTCGGCCAGCGCCGAGACGAAGCGGCGCGGATTGCTGAAGACACTGCGGGTGTCCCACTCCACCACCATCCGTGCGGGGCGGTCGGTGCGACTCCAGACCATCGCCTTGTCGCCCAGCAGGTCGCCGGACTGTACGCCATCGGTCAGTTGTGGGCGGTCTTTGACCGAGGCGATCACCGCCGGCGCCAGGCCGGGCAGCAGCATGCCCGCACCCACGACCTGCATGATGCGTCGTCGTCCGAGATTGAAGTCGCTCATGATGAATCCCTGAAGAAGAAGCCAAACACTGAATTTAGCGTCAGGGAATGAAGCGGGTATGACAGTCGACCGTACAGGCTGGGGCCGGGCGGCGTGGCGACGCAGCTTTCAGCGACTTCGAAGACCTCCTCGCGGGCCAGCTCTGCTCCCACGGCGAGCGGCACCGGCCTTGGCCGAAACGACAGTCAAGACCCGCTCGCCACCAGAAGCCACAACGTCAAGCGCCGGTCGGTTCAATGCCCAGCTCGATCCCCTCCGACCGTTTGAGCACGGCATAGACCACCGCCGTCAGCACGCTGCCGGCAATGATCGCCAGCAGGTACGCCAGCGTGTGATTGATCGCATTGGGAATCAGCATCACGAACAGTCCGCCATGGGGGGCCATCAGCTTGCAGCCGAAGTACATGGACAGGGCGCCGGTCAGCGCGCCACCGGCGATACTCGCCGGAATCACCCGCAACGGGTCTTTGGCGGCAAACGGAATCGCCCCTTCCGAGATAAAGCACAGGCCCAGTACCAAGGCCGCCTTGCCCGCCTCCCGCTCACTCTGGGCAAACTTGCGCCGGGCGATCAACGTGGCGATACCCAGGCCAATAGGCGGCACCATGCCAGCTGCCATGGTCGCGGCCATCGGTGCATAGCTCTGCGATGCCAGTAGCCCGACCGAGAAGGCATACGCGGCCTTGTTGATCGGCCCGCCGAGGTCGACGCACATCATCGCGCCAAGCACCACACCCAACAGGATCGCGTTGGTGGTGCCCATGCTGTCGAGAAAATGCGTCAGGCCTTCGAGCATTCCCGCTACCGGTTTGCCGACCACGTAAATCATCACCAAACCAGTGAACAGGCTCGCCAGCAACGGAATGATCAGAATCGGCTTCAGTGCTTCCAGGCTCGCGGGCAACCGCGCATAGCGATTGATCGCCTTGGCACTGTAGCCCGCGACAAAGCCGGCGACGATACCGCCGATAAACCCAGCGCCAAGGGTGCTCGCCAACAGCCCGCCGATCATCCCTGGCGCCAGTCCCGGACGATCGGCAATTGAGTAAGCAATGTAGCCGGCCAACAACGGCACCATCAGCTTGAAGGCGCTCTCCCCGCCGATCTGCATCAGCGCAGCCGCCAGCGTGCCGGGCTCCTTGAACGCGGTAATACCGAACACGAATGACAGCGCGATCAACAAGCCACCCGCCACCACCATCGGCAACATAAACGAAACACCTGTCAGCAGGTGCTTGTAGACACCAGTCTTTTCCTGCCTGACCGGTGCCGAGCCATCCCCTGAGACGGCACTCTGCGGCTTGCCTTCGGCCAGGGCCTTGTTCAAGGTGGCCTCCGGTTGCTTCAAGGCAACGCCGGTACCGCAACGGTAGATGTTCTTGCCGGCGAAACGCTCGGTGGCGACGTCGATATCGGCCGCCAGCAAGACCACGTCAGCCTCGGCTATCGCCGCCGCGCTCAACGGGTTACAGGCGCCGACCGAACCTTGGGTCTCCACCTGCAACTCGTAGCCCAGGCGCTTGGCCGACTGCTGCAAGGCTTGCGCCGCCATGAAGGTATGCGCGACACCGGTAGGACAGGCGGTTACTGCCACCAGGCGCGGTGCCCGTGGGTCCTCACCCGGCGCCTCGGCGGCGACGTGAACACGGGCCTCTTCAGCACCGCGACGCAGTACAGCTTCGACATCCTGTAATGCCTCGGCCGGCGTGGTCTGGAATACCCGTTTGCCAACAAAGCGCGACATATCCACTGGCGTGCTGCTGACCACCAGTACCCATTGCGCCGCCGAAAGGGTGGCCGCCGATAGTTGGCGCTCCGGATGCCCGCTGTCATGCACTTCGACACGGGTGCTCCAGCCCAGGCGCAGGGCGACCGCTTCCAACAGCCGAGCGCACAGCACACTGGTGACCCTGCCGTTCGGGCAAGCGGTAACAATGGCTAACTTCATCACAATCCCTCTTATTGTTCTGCCAGGGCGTGCACGCTAACGCCGTATTCAAGCTGCGCCAGTTGCGCCGTGTCAGCGATGCCGAAACCGATCTGGGTCACAGCCAGGGCGGCAATCGCCGTCGCCGTGCGCAGGGTTTGTTCGGCACCATGTCCACTGAGCAGGCCATGGAGCATGCCGGCCAACAATGAGTCGCCGGCACCGACGGTGCTCGCCACGCTAACGGTCGGCGGCAGCCCGTGCAGGGCCGGTGCAGCGCTGAACCAGTTGACCCCTTCGGCCCCCAGGGAGACCACCACGTGCTCGATACCCTGGGCGTGCAAGCGGGCCGCGGCCTCGGACTGCGCGACTAACGAGGTCACGGGACTGCCCAGCGCCTCGGGCAATTCCTCGATATTCGGCTTGACCAGCCACGGCGCTGCCGTCAGTCCAGCCCGCAAGGCCGCGCCGCTGGTATCCAGGGCGACTTTCAGGCCGCGCTGCTTGAGCCGCAGCAACAGGGCTTGCAGCCATTGCGCACTGCCCCCCCGAGGCAGGCTGCCCGCCACCACCACTGCATCGTGACCGGGGGCAATCTGCTCAAGCCGATCCAGCAAGGCTTGCTGGGCCTCGACACTGACGAACGGGCCGGGTCCATTGAGATCGGTGATCCGCCCGTGGTGCTCGGCGAGTTTGATGTTGCTGCGAGTTTGCCCCGGTACGCGAACAAAGGCATCGACAAAACCACGGCGGGCGAACAGAGTTTCGAAAGCCTGTGGATTGTCCTCCCCGAGAAAGCCACTCACGGTCAACCGATGCCCGAGATCCGCCAGCACCTGGGCGACGTTCACGCCCTTGCCGGCCGCATGGGTCTGCATCGCCTCGCTGCGATTGACCTGACCCGGCTCCAGCCGCATTAACTGCACGGTCAGATCCAACGCCGGGTTCAGGGTCAGGGTCAGAATCCGCGCCATTACACTGCCTCAACGAGGGTGCGCACGTCATCGGCGCTGCCCACAATCAGCGCCGAACGGGCCAGGGCCTGCGCTGCCGACAGGGTCAGTTCGCGTACCCGTGCCTTGACCTCGGGAATGCCGCGAGCGGCAACGCTCAATTCGTCCACCCCCAGCCCCACAAGCACGGGTATCGCCAGCGGGTCACTCGCCAGTTCACCGCAAACCCCCACCCACTTGCCATGGGCATGGGCTGCGCGCACGGTGATGTCGATCAGTTGCAACACCGCCGGGTGCAAGCCATCGGCCTGGGCCGAGAGTGTCGGATGACCACGATCAATGGCCAGGGTGTACTGCGTCAAATCATTGGTTCCGATGCTGAAAAAATCCACTTCCGGAGCCAGCACCGGGGCCAACAGAGCCGCCGACGGCACCTCGATCATGATCCCCAGTTGCAGGTCGGCCACCGGGATTTCCAAGCGCAGCCGCTCGGTCATTTCCCGCGCCTGGCGCCACTGCGCCACAGTGCCGACCATGGGGAACATGATCCGCAGGGGGCGATTGTCAGCAGCCCGCAACAGGGCACGCAACTGGCTTTCCATGATTTTTGGCCGTTGCAGCGTCAGGCGAATACCGCGCACGCCGAGGAACGGGTTCTCCTCTCTAGCAATCGGCCAGTACGGCAGCGGCTTGTCACCGCCGACATCCAGGGTGCGAACCACCAGCGGGCGCCCGCCCAGGCCGTCGAGTACCCGTCGGTATTCGGCCTCCTGGGTGGCTTCGTCGGGTGCCTGTCGATGCGTCATGAAGATCAGTTCAGTGCGCAATAGGCCGATGCCTTCGGCCCCTCGCTCCACCGCACCGGCGACATCGGCGCTTTCGCCGATATTGGCGAAAACTTCAACCGCCCGCCCGTCGCGGGTCAACGCTGGCTCATGGCGTTTCTCCGCCGCCAGACACAGGCGCTGCTCGCGGCTGTCGCGCTCCGCGGCGGCGCGCTGCAAGGTTACGGCATCCGGCGACACGTGCAGCCGGCCCCGCTGACCGTCGAGCAACAAGGTCGTACCCGGCGCCAGCAACAGCACCGCCGCTCCCGCCCCCACCAACGCGGGGATGCCCAAGGCCCGCGCAATAATCGCGCTGTGCGCCGTGGCCCCGCCACGGGCGGTGACAATCCCCACGACCCGCGTCGGATTGAGGCGCGCCACATCGGACGGGCCGACTTCATCCATCACCAGAACATAGGGCCGGTCCGGCTCGACCAGCGTTTCGCTGCCGCACAACCGCGCCAGCACACGCCGACCGATGTCTCGCAGATCCGCCGCCTGCTCGGCCAACAGCGCATCCGACAACGACTCCTGCTGCCGGGCCGCCGCGTCGATCACCGCCATCCAGCCGGCTTCGGCGCTTTCACCCTGCTTGAGGCGATTATCGACCTCGTCGCCCAGGTCCGGATCGTCGAGCATTTCCTGGTGAGTAACGAAAATCTCGCGAATGGCCTGAGCCTTGCTACGCTGGATCAGGCCATCGATATCCCGGCGGACTTCGCTCAAGGCGCTGTGCAGACGCTGGCGTTCAAGCACGGCTGACTGACCGCGCAAGGGGTAGTCGAACGTCTGTGGGACCTGGATATAAGCCGGGCCGATAGCGATTCCCGGCGCGCCGGCGATCGCCTGGACCTGGCTGCCGGCACCCGGTGCCGTCAAGGCCTCTGCCACCTCGTCCTCGACCACGCTGGCGGCATTCACCGCCGGCAAGGGTTCGACTTCCTCGCCGAGCCCCTCTTCCACTGCCGTCAGCAAGGCTGGCAAGGCATCGGCGGCAATAGCCGGCTCAACAATGAACTCCAGCACTTGAGCCCGCCGAGCGCCGAGACTGAGCAACTTACTCAAGCTTTTCACCGACACCGCCTTGCCTGCCACATCGACAATACGCACACGAATATCGCCATCGAAACGCTTCGCCAGTTGCGCCAGGACCTTCGCTGGCCGGGCATGCAGACCATGGGCATTAGCCAGGGTGATGCGCGCGCTCGGCCAATCGGCCGGCAGTTCGCCACCAAGGACCTCCAGCACCGCCCGGCTGCTGGTGGCACGCCCCAGTTCATGGCCACGGCCTTCGATCAGCAAGGTGCACAGACGTTCGAGCAAAGCCTGATGGGCCTCACCGAGACTGGCGAGACAGAACAGGCCGTTCAACGGTTGGCCGAGATAACGCAACGGCTTTTGCGGAGTGACAAATGCCAGCCCCGGCTGCCTGACCGTTTGCTCGCTGTGCAGCCACCACAGGCCGTCACCCAGCGGCAGCGCTTGGACCTGCTGCAGGATCGCGGCAAAACCGTTGCTCACACAATTGGCCTGGCGCAATAGACGGGCGCCTCGCCAGACCAGGTCCTCGAAATCATCCGCCCCCACGCCAAGGCCGATCATTTGTGCATCCAGTGCCAGTTCCTGGGGCGCGCCTTGCAGCAGTTTCAGCAATGCCTCGGCGGAACCGGCACGGCGCAGGGCCTGGCCCAGATCGGTCTCGCCGAGGGCACGGGTAAGCAGTTGCAGCAAACGCAGGTGCTCGTCGGATGTTGCCGCGATGCCGATGGCCAGATAGACGATCTGGCCGTCCCCCCAATCCACGCCCTCGGGAAATTGCAACAGGCGCACGCCGGTGGCGAACACCTGATCACGGGTTTGCGGGGTGCCATGGGGAATCGCAATACCCTGGCCGAGAAAGGTCGAGCCTTGCATCTCACGATCTTGCAAGCCGGCCAGGTAACCCTCGGCCACCAGGCCGTCAGTCACCAGTGCGTCCGCAAGCAGCTGCAGGGCGGCAGACTTATCGACGGCCGACTGGCCCATGGAAATCTGCTCTACGGTGAGTTCGAGCACGCCTTTCTCCTCTATCAATGCCAACCGCCAGCGGCCTGTACGGTTAGTGCGTTAGCTCAAGTTCGGATGCCAGAAGTCCATGGCCAAGGCGCTGCGAACCGTCTAGCCCGGCTATGGCGAGCAACAGCAACGCCGGCCAGGGGCTGGTGGCGCCGAAATTGACTAACAGAACTCACCACGCAGGCCACTAGGGATTGTTTTGAATGTATCAGCCAGGGCTTGCGCACCAAACAGGACGAAACGGTCTTTCGGCATGACCGTGACACAGGGCGCATCTCCTGGAAAACAGCAAAGCTGAAACGTTTAATCTAGATCGTGAGACACGTTACTCGATTATCCTTGCGAGTTGAAGCCCTGCTGATCGACAACTGATTGCTGGCAAACCTGCAGCAGTGCCTTGAGACCGCTGGGAGCTTGCTCAGAACACTGCCCGGACTCCGTTGCACTCCCACAGAACCCACCCTCCCCCTGCTCCCACAGTCAGCGGCTGGAATAGGATACGATCAGAGAAAATGTAGCCATGAACGACAGCAAATAAGGAATCGTTCGCTTGAAACTCAGTGATATTGCCCGCCTGGCCGGTGTGTCCGTCACCACCGCCAGCTACGTCATCAACGGCAAGGCCGAGCAACAGCGTATCAGCAACAGCACCGTGGAGCGGGTCCGCGCCGTGGTCGAGCAGCACGGCTTCACGCCTAACCCCCAGGCCGCCGGCCTGCGCAGCCGCAAGACGCGCACCCTCGGGTTTATCCTGCCGGACCTGGAGAACCCCAGTTATGCACGCATCGCCAAGCTGTTGGAGCAAGGTGCCCGTGCCCGCGGTTATCAGTTGCTAATCGCCAGCTCCGACGATGATCCGGACAGCGAACGCCAACTGTTGCAACTGTTCCGTGCCCGTCGCTGTGATGCCTTGTTCGTCGCCAGTTGCCTGCCAGCCGAAGATAATAGCTATCGCCAGTTGCAGGACTGGGGAATGCCGGTCATTGCCATCGACCGGGAAATGCAGCCCGCACATTTCTGTTCGGTGGTCAGTGACGACCATCGGGCCAGCCTGCAATTGACTCGCAGCCTATTGCAACCGATACCGCGCCATATCGCCCTGATCGGCGCTCGCGCCGAACTGAGCATCAGCCGGCAGCGGGCTGCCGGTTTTCAGGACGCGCTGAACGATTTCAAGGGCGAGGCACTGATCGAACACGGCGAAGCGTTCAGCCGCGATTGCGGTCGGCGACTGATGGATACGCTGGTCAAACGTCTCGGCCATCTGCCCGATGCCTTGGTCACCACCTCTTATGTGCTGCTACAGGGCGTATTCGATGCCTTGCACAACCACCCACTCAAGCCGCAGCCGCTGCGCCTGGGGACCTTTGGCGACACTCAGTTGCTGGACTTTCTGCCCCTGCCCGTGAACGCCATGGCTCAACAACACCGGTTGATCGCCGACAAGGCCCTGCAACTGGCCATGGCCGCCATCGAGGACAAGGACTACCGGCCCGGTGTGCAGGCGATCGCACGGACCTTCAAGCAACGTATCCACGAGGCCTGACCATGGAGTTGATCGACACCCATACCCATCTCGATTTTGCGGATTTCGATGAAGATCGCGACGCGCTGCTCGATCGCAGCCGCGCCTTGGGTGTCGGTCGCATGGTGGTGCTGGGGGTTTATCGGCGGAATTGGCAGCGGGTCTGGGATCTGGTGCTGCGCGATCCGCAACTGCATGCCGCATTCGGCCTGCATCCGGTTTACCTGGAGGATCATCGCCCGGCCGATCTGGACCAATTAGGCGACTGGCTCAGCCTCCTGGCCAATCATCCGCAACTCTGCGCGGTGGGTGAGTTCGGCCTGGACTACTTTCTGCCGCAGCTCGATCGCGAACGCCAGCAAGTGCTGTTCGAGGCCCAATTGAAGCTTGCCGTGGACTTTAACTTGCCCGCGCTGCTTCATGTGCGTCGCAGCCACGCGGCGACCATTGCGACACTCAAACGCTTTCGCCCGGCCCGTGGGGGGATCATCCACGCCTTTGCCGGCAGTCGCGAAGAAGCCCGGGAATACCTCAAGCTGGGCTTCAAGCTTGGCCTGGGCGGTGCTGGAACCTGGCCACAGGCCTTGCGTCTGGGCAAGGTGATTGCCGACCTGCCTCTGGACGCCGTGGTGCTTGAAACCGATTCGCCGGACATGGCGCCGGTCATGTATCCCGGCATGCGCAACAGCCCGGAACACCTGCCGGCCATCTGCGCCGCCCTGGCCAAACTCATGGCCATCAGCCCACTGGCATTGGCTACCGCCAGTACCGCCAACGCTTGCACGCTGTTCAACTGGCCATTGAGTCCGACTTAACCCCGACCTGCAAGATCAGCGTCACCTGTTGCCGGTGGCGGGCATAGCGCAAGATCGTGAAATACAGCAACAGCATCAGCAGGGAAAAATTGAGTTGTTCGACCACGCTGATCAGACCGACCCATTCGCAGACCAGGGCGACCAACAACGAGGTAGCCATCAACACAATCATGCTAACCTTGAGCGGCAACCACATGTCCAGTGATCTGAAGCGCTTCAGTTGCTTCGAACAATTGAGTTGTACCGCCTCGTGACAGTAGCGACAGGCAAAACTTTCATTGATAGCAATGGCGTTCAAATGCCATGTACTAAGGGGAAATGTGCAACTGCAATGCGCGCAAACTCCTTTGACGCTCATGAGCGTATCCTTCAAATCTGCTCCTCCCGATCAGTAACAGCTCACCGATGAGTTCGGTATAGATGGGTTTTCGCTCATCGTAAGCAGAAAGATCGATCCAGAAAGAAAACAGGATTTGACCTACATTCAAAGAGCTTAAGTACTACAAACCATTCCAAAGCGCACGGCAAACCTCATTTTGCCCAGGCGGCGCAATATGATGCGGATCGACGCGTAGAAACCGCCATAGAGGCCGATGATGGAAGGAAACATCACCACTAACTTTGCAACCAACCTATGCAGGCGACAAGGTTAACCGCCACCGTTGAAATCTATAGGCGAGGGCTTGCTCCGAGTCCGTGCTACCTTGGGGGTCAGATCAGCAGCGTCCACAGGGCAAAACCGCCATACCAGAGCACCGCCGCCCGCAGCAGCAGCCCCCAGAGGCTGTCCAGGCTCATGACACCATCGGCGCCGATGCTGGTGGCCGGTAGTTCTCCGGCCATCCGCCCGACTTTCGCCACCAATTGCTCGGCGCCGATATCCCAGTTGAGCAACTCGTGCAACATCACTCGGCTAACCGCCACGAAATTGCCAACCAGCGCCAGACTCGCCGACAGCAAGCGTACCGGCAACCAATCGAATGCATGGCGCAATAGGCTGGCACGCTCGGCCAGGGCCGGATTGTGGCTGTGCTCCGTGGCCAGGGCGAGCAGGCGATAACTCAAGGCGGCCACCGGACCCAGCAGGAAATACCAGAAGATCACCGCAAAGAAACTTTGATAGGCCTGCCACAGCAGGTATCCCTGGACTTTTTCCAGCAGTTGCTCGCCGTTCTCGACACACGTCACCTGCATGTCGCGCCTGGCCACATGCACTCCGGCCTGCATGTCACCGCGCCGCCAGGCATCGCGAAAGGGTCCCAGTGTCGCCAATAGATCGCCGCGCCCCAGACTATAAATCACCACCCACAGATGCACCGGCAACGCCAGCAGACCATAGGCAAGCGGCTGTACCAC
Source organism: Pseudomonas agarici (assembly GCF_900109755.1). Lineage (GTDB taxonomy): Bacteria > Pseudomonadota > Gammaproteobacteria > Pseudomonadales > Pseudomonadaceae > Aquipseudomonas > Aquipseudomonas agarici. Next base: position 51,230 of record NZ_FOAR01000014.1, read on the forward strand.
CATCAACAACAGGCCGAGCAAGGCGACCGGCAGCAACACCAACAGCACCAGTATCCACCAAGGCCGTTTCGCCCAACGCGCACTGGACTCGAGCCGGGCCAGCTCGCCCAACCAGGCACCGTCACGCTGGACACGCTGGCGCAAAGCCGAGAACTTCTCGATCCATACCGCCAGCAGCAGTACCAGAAAACTCATTGCGACTCTCCTTTTTCCAGTAGGGCGACGCGCAAACGCTCCCAGTCAAAGCCTGCTCCCGGATCGGTTTTGCGGCCCGGCGCAATGTCGCTGTGGCCGCAAATCCGTTGTGGAGTAATTGCAGGGTAAGCGGCCAGCAGATACCGGCTCAAGGTAATCAGCGACGTATACTGCGCGTCGGTGAAAGGCAGATCATCAGTGCCCTCCAACTCGATGCCCAGAGAGAAATCGTTACAGCTCTCGCGACCCTCGAAACTCGACACGCCAGCATGCCAGGCCCGTTCCAGACAGGAGACAAACTGCGTGACCTTGCCGTCACGTTCAATCAGAAAGTGCGCGGACACCCGTAGGTGAGCGATGCCGTCAAAGTAGGGATGTTCCGTAATATCCAGGCGATTCTGAAAAAACTCCTGGACTTTACCCGTGGCGAATTGCCCAGGCGGCAGGCTGATGTTGTGGATCACCAGCAGGGAAACTTCCCCTTCAGGGCGCTCATTGGCGTTGGGCGACGGACAATGATCCACGTCCTGGCACCACCCCGTGGCGGGATCCAACTGCATACAGGTTCCTTCGAGGATAAAAAGCGACAGGCCCAGTATGCCGCGATAGAGGCCGACATGGGCAGCACTCTCTGCGCAAAAAAAATCAGCGAGCCTTCAGTCGCCGCAAATTGCCGATGACCGATTCCAAGGCGCGGTCGAACAGCAGCGCATCGTCCAACAGCCGCACCGCACCGCGACGAAATTCGACAGCCAGCCCCTGGCCCGTGCGCTCCAGCACTTTCATACCGGTACGATTGACGAAGATGTATTTGCCAGTCGACTCGATGATCGCCGTCAGTTTGCACCGCAGGCTGTTTTCATCGTCCTCACGGATCTCGACCCAGTTGCCAATCCGCAACTGCCTGACCCACAGCAGCCCGGCGTCATCTTCAGGCAACGCCACAAGACGCTCCTCGGTCAGCATGTCGTCGGGTGAGCCGAGGACAATTTCCTCCAGCACCGCGACCATCGCCGGTTGCGTCTCCTCGACGGCAACCGGCTCGGCGCGTTGCTTCGCCAAACGCTGAAAGACCTGGACATGCAGGCTTTCGAGCTGGCTGAAAAACTCGCTGGTGGCAAACGGATCGAAAGCGGCACTGGTCAGTCCATCGCGCAACGCCTTGAGCAAACCGGGCACCAGTTCCAGCAAACGCAGGCGAGCATCGATCTGGCCCTGGGGCTCCACACTCCAGATCAGGTCGTCCATGGTTTGCAGGCCGGCCCGCCACTCGACGGACGCTTCGCCGTGCTTGAGACAGGTCAGCAATAGAACCTTGCTCCAGGCCTCCTGCAGCAAACGCACCACGACTTCGGGCAGGGTCTTGCCCAGCAGCCGCTGGTTCAACACCTCCTGGACCCGTCGGCGAGCCTGTTCGGCCTTGGCCCGGCCTTCTTCGGCGTCACGGGTGCGCTGCTCGAGCAACTCACTGCGGCGGCGCTCATCGCCGGTAAAGTCGAGGAAGTCCACCAGCAGTTCGGAGAAGATCGCCGGATCATCGACGAAATCATTCAACAAACGCTGGACGACCTGTTCGATACGCACGTACAAGGCATCGCGCTGATAGTCGTCGCGCGCGCCCCAACCCATGGCTGCCGCGGCGATTTCATTGAGCAGGCGTCGAGCCGGATGACTGCCACGGCTAAAAAAGCTCTTGTCCAGCACCGCCACCTTCAACATCGGAATCTGCAAGCGTCCGATTAGCGCCTTCAGGGAATCCGGTAGGTTGCGGTCATCGAGGATAAATTCGAAGAGCATGGCGATCAGGTTGATCACATCTTCGTCCATGACTGCAACCACGCGTGACTTGCCACTTTTGACGCTGACCCGGGTCAACAACTGCTCAAGCTGGTTGCGCAGGTCGAAATCGTCGGCAACGGTCTGCGTCGGTACGTACTGCTGCAAATGTGAAAGCAGTCGCAATAGATCGCGGGTGGAAATCGGCTGAATCTCGGAGCCCACATCCAGCCTGGGCGCCACACTGCCGCGAACATGTCGCAACAGCTCCTGCAAGGCCGAGAATACCTCCTGAACGCTGGCATCGAGGAGTGAGGAGCCCGACTTGGCCGTTCCCGCCTCACCCTGGCTGGCCCGTGCACTGGCCGGCGGGCGATCGGAAGCACGACGGGCCGGCACGGCCTTGAGTTCCGGCAATACGCCGGTGGCGATCAACAACTGGTTGGCTTCGGCGTACAACTGATCGGCATCGCTAAGCACATATTTCTCGAACAGCTTGAGAATGATCAGTTTGACCTTGATTTCCACCCCCAAGTCGCCGTCGGCCCCCAGGAAATACTCACAAAGCATCGCCGGCCCCATGGGGTTGTCCTGGTCCTCGATGCGTCGAGCGATCAAGGCATTCAAACGAGTGGTCAATTGCCCGAGGGAAAAACCGTCCCGGCTCAAGACCTTGGCAACCATCGCATCCAGGGCAACGGTTTTTTCCAGCTCATCGTTCGGAACCAGTGCCAGCTTGTCGTAGGACATCGGCGTCGGTAGCGCCGCCTCGTTGAGGTCATATTGACCGAGACCGACAAACGCCTCGAAAAAACGCTCGAGAAAGCCGCGCTCGATACTTTTACGCTTGAGCCGCAGATCGCGCATGGCTTCGAAGAAAGTGTTCTGGTCGACATTGTTCAGGGCCCTGTCAGCCATTTCGAACAGGGTGTCATCGGCATTGTCGAACAGCGCCTGCAAGCCTTGTTTGAGCTGCTGCGCGGCCTTGTCGCGAACCTGAAGCAGAACCACGGGCAAACGGGCGAGCGGCGACGGCGTCGCTCGTTTATCGGTGGCCTTGTGCAAAGGCACTACCTTCCCGTCATTGTGCATCCAAGCCTCCAGCTACCGCGGTTCTTCGGTTCTGTGTAAACAATAGGTCTGCGCAGGCCATGGGCAAATAGCTCACAACCCCTTCGCAACGGCTGCCGGTGCAACCGCCGGGGGTATCGATAATCAGGAAATCACAGGTACGTCAAAGGTATGACGTCAATTACAAGGCATATTATCTTGCAAAAGATGTCACTTTTGCCAGCGAACTCTGCAACTCCTTTTCGTTCATTGCATTGGATAGACCCTCGAAGATGCAAAAATGCTCAATCGAGGCGACCAAATGCAGGTTAGTGGCGGCATGGTGTTGGCGGGCGCACCTTGGGTTAGCGAGCGCCAAGGCTCTATAATCGGGCCACTTTGTTTGTGGAGCCCGTTATGCCCAATCTACGTCTTGCCGACCTGACCGCCGAAATCGAAGCCAACGTGCGCCGTGCGTTGCGCGAAGACATCGGCAGCGGCGACATCACCGCGCAACTGATCCCCGCCGAACGACTGGCCAAGGCCTCCATCATCACCCGTGAGCCAGCGACGATTGCCGGCACGGCCTGGGTCGATGCAGTCTTTCGCCAGCTCGATCCACGGGTTGCGGTGCATTGGCAGGTGCGCGATGGTGAGCGAGTCAATCCTAACCAAGTCCTGTTTCACCTCGAAGGCCCGGCACGCTCGCTGCTGAGCGGCGAACGTTGCGCATTGAACTTCCTGCAGATGCTCTCCGGTGTCGCCACCCATGCGCGCTACTACGCCGACCAGGTGAGCGCTACTTCGGTCAAGTTACTGGACACACGCAAGACCCTGCCGGGCCTGCGCCTGGCACAGAAGTACGCGGTGACCTGCGGCGGCTGCCATAACCACCGCATCGGCCTGTACGACGCCTTCCTGATCAAGGAAAACCATATCGCCGCCTGCGGCGGGATTGCCCAGGCTATCGGCGCCGCCCACAAAATCGCACCGGGCAAGCCGGTGGAAATCGAGGTGGAAAGCCTGGCCGAATTGGAGCAAGCGCTCGCGGCGGGTGCCGATATCATCATGCTCGACGACCTGAGCCTGGAGGACATGCGCGAAGCCGTGCGTCTGAACGCCGGCAAGGCCAAGCTCGAAGCCAGCGGCGGCATCAACGAAAGCACCCTGCAGCCGATTGCCGAGACCGGCGTCGACTACATCTCGATTGGCGCACTGACCAAGGATGTGAAGGCGGTGGACCTGTCGATGCGCCTGAGTCTCTGAGACCACGGTTTTGTGGAGAGCGGGCTTATCGGAACGCCGCTCACTGCAGAAACCCTCATCTCAGGACGGACGCCGAACTTAGCGAAGCTGGAAATGCCGCGATTCATGCTCCAGCAGCCACTGCTTGGCTGCCAGCCCGCCGCCGAAACCGGTCAGCGTGCCGTTGCTGCCAATCACCCGATGGCAAGGCACGATCACCGGTACCGGGTTACGGCCATTGGCCGCGCCCACCGCCCGTGCAGCCTTGGGCCGATCGATCTGCTGGCAAATTTGCCCGTAGCTGGTGACCACACCATAGGGAATCGTTGTCAGCGCATCCCACACTTCCCTCTGGAAATCCGTACCCTGCATATTGAGCTTGAGGTCGAACTCCAGGCGCTCGCCGGCAAAATACTCCTCCAGTTGCCTACGCACCGCAGCCAGTTTCTCCGGGGCATGCAGCCAACCCGTCAATGGCGTCTGGGGTCGATAGTCCAGTTCGAAGCGCAACTCGCGCAGTCCTTCATCATCGGCCACCAACATCATCGGCCCAATGGGCGAAGGGATCACATCATAATAAATCTGGCTTGCTGTCATTTCAGGCTCCTGCGTATCCATTCAGATTCCACTGCCGCGCGCCACAGATACATCACCGAATAGGCCCGCCAAGGGCGCCAGTTCTCGGCCAGTACCTCAAGGGCCTTGGTGCTCAGCGGCGAACCTTTCTCCACAACTTCCCGCCGCAGGATCAGATCCGCCGCGGGAAACGCATCCGGATGGTTGAGCACCCGCATGGCAATGTAATGGGCCGTCCACTCACCGATACCCGGCAAAGCGACCCAGCTTCTAACGAAGTCGTCCAGCCGCTGCTCTGTGCCAAAGCTCACCCGGCCATCGAGCAAGGCCTGGGCAATCCCACGGATGGTGGCGGCGCGTGTACGGATAACCCCGATCACCTCCAAGTCGGCGTCGAGCAATTGCTCAGGCGTGGGAAATAATCGGTCCAGACCCGGCCCCGCGGGTGTTTCGAGTACGCTCGTGAAGCGCGTCAACAAACGCGTGGCAAGCGTGCGCGCCGCGGCGACGCTGACCTGCTGGCCCAGTACTGCCCGTACCGATATTTCGAAACCGTCCCAACCACCCGGCAGACGCTGGCCGGGATAACGTTCGACCAGCGACGCCAGCACCGGGCTGGCACCCAGCGAGGCGACAATGGCTTGCGGGTCGGCATCCAGATCGAACATCCGCCGAATCCGCGTCACCACCGGCAACATCTGCGCGGGCGTCACGTTGAACAGCTCCAGCTTCAAGGCATGACCGCCAGCGGGCCACGGACTGACCCGCAGCCACCCAGGCGATTCGGCACGACCGAATACCCGTCGATAGCTCTGCTCCTCGACCACCTCGATACCCGGCAAGGCACGACCGGCAAGAAACACCAGCAGCGCCTTGAAATCGTAGGGGGGCCGATAACCGAGCCGCAAGACCAGGGCGTTACTGCCGCTTGCGTTGGGTTGGCGCCGCAACTCCCGAGGCGCGACATGGTTGGCGTCGGCAAAAGCCGAATTGAACCGACGCAGGCTCTGGAAACCCGACGCCAATGCCACCTCGGTAATCGACAGCGTGGTTTCGCTCAGCAGTTGCCTGGCGAACAGCAGGCGCTGGGTCGCATGCACCGCGATCGGCGGTGCGCCAAGGTGTTGGACAAACAGGCGACGTAATTGCCGCCCTCCCACGTCCAGCCGAGCCGCCAGTTCGTCGAGCGAGTGCTCGGCGAGAAAGCCTTCATGAATCAACTTCAGGGCACGTGCCACCCGATGTTCGCCATGGAGCCAGACGCTATTGCCCGGCGCGAGCTCCGGGCGGCAGCGCAGACAGGGCCTGAAACCCAGTGCTTCGGCGGCGGCGGCACTGGGGTAGTAACGTACATTCTCCACCTTGGGCGGTCGCGCCGGACAGACCGGTCGGCAATAGATCCGGGTACTGAGGACAGCGGTGAAAAACACCCCATCGAACCGCGCATCACGGCTCAGGCGAGCCTTTTCGCAGATATCGGCAGTGGGAAATGTGGCAACGGTTGTCGTGTTCATGGGTGCAGGCTAGCATCGTCAGCATGAACGATCTCGCCATTTTCGGACGTTAATGCCCAGTGACTTTTGCCTGATGAGGCCAGACAATAAAAAACGGCCTGGGAAGCCGATTCTTTTGCTGATGGTGCCGGAGATAGGAATCGAACCTACGACCTTCGCGTTACGAGTGCGCTGCTCTACCGACTGAGCTACACCGGCCTGGCGCTAACGCTAGCATCGAGCGACGAGCGGAGCAAGCTATCCGGGCTTGATCGCAATCACACCCTGAGTCCAGAAGCGCGGCTGGAAGTGACCGCCATATTGCTCTTGGTAGAGCTTGTTGCGCTCGTCCAGGTGGGGGCCATCGCGGATCGCGATGTAGACCAGCAACAGCACGGCGCCAGTGCTGATCCCCATCCACGACCGCTGTATTAAAGCGCTGGCTTCGGTCGGCTCACCCTTCCACACGTGGATACCCATCAACCAACCGACCACCAGGGATAGCCAGAGCTGGGAGTACGGCATGACGATCACTCCGTCGACCATGGATTGGGTCAGGGCACCGATCAGGCTGGCGAACAGGCAGACCCGTAGCAGGTCGACCGGATCGTTGGAATTAGCGCGTTCGCGGATCAAGCGAAAGGTTGCCCAGAGTCCGCGACCGACCAGCCACATCACCAGCAAGGTGGAAGGGATACCCCACTCGCTGGCCCATTGCAGGATAGCTTGGTGCGGGTGGGCGGCGATGGAGTTGTGGATATCGGCGAAGTGCATGGGGCCGAAGCCGAGCAGCGGACGCTCGCGGATCATCTCCCAGGCCTGCTGCCAGAGTGGGCCGCGACCCGAGAGGGAGGTAGTCAGGCGGTCGCCCGCGAAGTGGCTGACCTCTATGCCAAGGTAGTCGGTCAGAACGCTGAACAGGAGCCAGTAGAGAGCAATACCAGTCGCGACAGCAGGGATTTGCCAAGTGATCCAGCGTCTACCGGAGCGACCGGCGATAAACAACACGCAGGCCGCCACACTCATGCCAAGCCAGGTGCCACGTGTGCCGCCGGTTATTGCAATAAGCCACCAGAGGCTCAAGAGGGAAAAGACCCCGATTTGGCTGAAGCGCCGGGTGATCGTCAGTAACAACGGCAGCGCCAATAGCGGGAGAGTGAACGTCTGGAATTGGCCGTAGAAACGTTTGTTGGAAAATCCCTCGATAAAAAGATCTGTATCTAAATGCTTCGACTCTTCTCCAAAAAAAGATACAAGCACAATAAAAAACTGGCTGCCCTTAGCTGCGCACAAAAAAATCAAGAACCACAAAAACCACCTGTCAAACTCTTCTCCTTCACACACCCTCGCTTTGAAAAAAGCCAATGAAATAAAAATACCAACAATCACGACAGATATTTCTACAAAGGCCCAGGTCGGTTGCCGGGAACCCATGGCAGAAAAAACAGCCAAAAACAAAATAATCAAAATACAGCAGGATGGCTCACGAAAAAAGCTGTCGTCCTTGCTTCTTTTGCGCCAAAGAAAGCATAAACAGAGAAGGCCAACCAGCAGTTGCCCAACGCGCTGAAGGTCATGACCAGAACTAGAAATGCAAATAACGACAAGATATATAAAAAAACAACATAGCATTTCCCATCGACCATTGAGCCTAGAAAAAACCATGCGATCTCTCAAATATCATCGATATAAAATAAGCGCCCCAAAAGGCGCTTACTCTAAAAACGCCAAAAATATCGCTATTAACTACCGGTCAGCTTACACAAGGCCGGAGCGCTGCCCTGAGCTGAAAGACAACCGCTCGATGAGCCTACGCTCCAAGTCAGCGCGGCTGCACCGAGGACCGGGATGAGAATAAGAGTCGAGCCTGCATTAGTCGTTGAGGTCGGCGTCACCGTTATTGTTCCATCGGTCACACCAACGCTGGCCACATGAGTCGTAGCGACAGTGGCTGGTATCCCATTGGTGCCCAAGGCGCAGCCAGTCACCGTGCCCTTTTCCTGAGCGCAGGCTGCCACGGCAGTTTGATAGGTGTTGGCCACCGACACAACTTCGGCAAATTTTGCTCTGTATGTATAGTTTTGGTATGCCGGGATCGCGACCGCAGCCAAAATACCAACGATCGCTACGACGATCATCAGTTCGATCAGCGTAAAACCTTTTTGTAGATTCATCCGTTACCTCCAAAGCGTGGGAGAAAGCCCATGACTTATCAGATTAGCAGCACACAGCATGCCAACCACTGAAATTTCGATATTCTGATGATCCGCCGCCTCGCAACCAAACAGGAGCTGATGACGTACAACAAAATCTGACATTTTTTGTCACCCGTCTTCACTCCATTTGGCGCCACCGCCCGACTAGGCTATAAGAGTCCGACTGTTTGCGTTTGGTGCAAAAATGAACGATATCGCTCTTTCTGGCCTAGCTAAGCAATTGGTTGCAGCCGAGCTCATCACCGACAAAAACGCTCAACAGGCTTGTCAGCAAGCCCAACGCAACCGCATATCCCTGGTCAGCTATCTGGTTCAAAATAAACTGGTCAAAAGCCGACAGGTGGCGGAAATTGCCTCGGAGCACTTTGGGGTCGCTCTGCTTGACCTGAGCACATTCGACAAAGAAAGCCAACCTAAAGGCCTGGTCAGCGAAAAGCTGATCCGCCAGCACCATGTCCTGCCCTTATGGCGACGTGGCAACAAGCTGTTTGTCGGTATCTCCGATCCCAGCAATCATCAGGCAATTACCGATATTCGCTTCAGCACCGGCCTGACTACCGAAGCGATTCTGGTAGAGGACGACAAGCTCAGTGATGCCATCGATAAACTCTTCGACAGCCACCCCAGCGGCTTGGAGGAAATGGCGGATGTCGACCTCGAAGGCCTGGACATTGAATCGGTAGACGACAAGAAACACGAACAGATCGCGGGGCAAGACGCCGATGATGCTCCGGTGGTCCGCTTCGTCAACAAGATGCTGCTGGATGCCATCAAAGGCGGCTCTTCGGACTTGCACTTTGAACCCTATGAAAAGATCTACCGCGTGCGTCTGCGCACCGACGGTATGTTGCGGGAGGTCGCCAGGCCACCTATCCACTTCGCCAGCAGGATCGCCGCCCGTATTAAGGTAATGGCCAGCCTGGATATTTCCGAGCGGCGCAAGCCACAAGACGGGCGCATCAAGATGCGCATCTCGAAAACCAAAACCATCGATTTCCGGGTCAACACGCTGCCGACCCTGTGGGGCGAAAAGATCGTTATGCGCATCCTCGACCCTTCCAGCGCACAAATGGGTATCGACGCATTGGGCTACGAACCGGATCAGAAGGACCTTTATATGGCGGCGCTGAAACAGCCGCAGGGAATGATCCTGGTCACCGGCCCCACTGGTTCCGGTAAAACGGTTTCGTTGTATACCGGCTTGAATATCCTTAACACCGTGGATATCAATATCTCCACCGCCGAAGACCCGGTTGAGATCAACATGGAAGGCATCAATCAGGTTAACGTCAACCCGAAACAGGGGCTCGACTTCGCCCAGGCGCTGCGCTCGTTTCTACGCCAGGACCCGGATGTGATCATGGTCGGCGAAATCCGCGACCTGGAAACCGCCGAGATCGCGATCAAGGCCGCCCAAACAGGCCATATGGTGCTTTCAACCCTGCACACCAATAGCGCGGCGGAAACCCTGACCCGCCTGCAGAACATGGGTATTCCCGGCTTCAACATCGCCACTTCGGTCAGCCTGATCATCGCCCAGCGCCTGGCACGTAAGTTATGCCTAAACTGCAAAAAGGAAATTGATATTCCCGAGGAAGCCTTGCTCAAGGAAGGTTTTCCGGCAGAGCAACTCGGCAAATTCAAGATCTATGAAGCTGTCGGTTGCGATCAATGCAACGGTGGCTACAAAGGCCGCGTCGGGATCTACGAAGTGGTAAAGAACACCGCTAACCTGCAACGGCTGATCATGGCCGAAGGCAACTCGATTGAAATCGCCACCCAGATGCGCAAGGAAGGCTTCAACGACCTTCGTACCTCAGGCTTGCGCAAAGCCATGCAAGGGCTGACCAGCCTGGAAGAAGTCAACCGGGTCACCAAGGACTAAGCCATGGCAAGCAAAGTAGCAAAAGTCAGCGTTTATGCCTGGGAAGGTAAAGATAAAAAGGGTACGAAGATCACCGGTGAACTCAGCGGTCACAACCCCGCGCTGGTCAAAGCTCAGCTACGCAAACAAGGCATCAATCCGATCAAGGTACGGAAAAAAAGCAGTTCGATCTTCAGCAAGGGCAAACGCATAAAACCCTTGGACATCGCTCTGTTCACCCGACAGATGGCTACCATGATGAAAGCAGGCGTACCGCTCTTGCAATCATTCGACATTATCGGCGAGGGTTTCGATAACCCAAACATGCGCAAGCTGGTTGACGATATCAAACAGGAAGTTTCTTCCGGAAATAGCTTTGCAACCTCTCTGCGCAAAAAACCGGAGTACTTCGACGAATTGTATTGCAACCTGGTCGACGCGGGAGAGCAGGCGGGTGCTCTTGAAGGTTTGCTGGAGCGCGTGGCCACCTATAAAGAAAAAACCGAGGCGCTGAAAGCAAAGATAAAAAAAGCGATGACCTACCCTATTGCAGTGGTCATTGTGGCAATCATTGTTTCCGGTATTTTGCTTATAAAAGTGGTACCGCAATTTCAGACCGTTTTTGCCAGTTTCGGCGCACAACTACCTGCCTTTACATTAATGGTCATCGGCCTCTCGGAAATTCTCCAACAGTGGTGGTGGGTGGTCATCGCGTCGATCGTGGGCAGCAGCTTTTTGTTCAAACGTCTTCATGAACGCTCGGAACGCTTTCGAAACTGGTTAGATAGAAGCATGCTTAAGCTTCCTATAATCGGCGGATTGATTTATAAATCCTCAGTCGCACGATACGCCCGCACACTGTCGACAACCTTTGCAGCCGGTGTGCCCTTGGTGGAGGCTCTTGATTCCGTAGCGGGAGCAACGGGGAATATTGTGTTCAGAAATGCTGTTAACCGCATCAAGCAAGATGTCTCGACAGGCATGCAACTGCATTTCTCCATGCGTGCCACCGGCGTATTCCCAAACATGGCGATTCAGATGACCTCAATTGGCGAAGAGTCCGGTGCATTGGATGATATGCTCGACAAGGTAGCCAGTTACTATGAGGGCGAAGTCGATAACATCGTCGATAGCCTGACTAGCCTCATGGAACCGATGATCATGGCAGTGCTGGGCATTATTGTCGGCGGCTTGGTCATTGCCATGTACCTTCCAATCTTCCAGCTAGGCAATGTGGTCTAGATGTCCCTACCCGAATACCTGACCAACCACCCGCCGGCCTTTGTTTTATTCGCGCTGATGCTCGGCCTGATTGTCGGCAGCTTTCTCAATGTCATTATCTGGCGCTTGCCGAAGATGCTCACACGCGATTGGCGTGCACAAGCCCATGAGGTCCTCGGCCTTCCCCAGCCCGACCTCGCTGCGACCTACAACCTGCTACTGCCTCACTCCCATTGCCCGCATTGCAATCACCGGATCCGCGCTTGGGAAAACCTGCCGCTGATCAGTTACGCCCTGCTACGCGGCAACTGCTCAAGCTGTCAGGCGCCTATCAGCAAGCGCTACCCGCTGACCGAACTGGCCTGTGGCCTGCTCTCGGCCTTTATCGCCTGGCAGTTTGGTTTCGGTTGGCCCGCCGGCCTGATGCTGGTGCTGACCTGGGGCCTGCTGGCCATGAGCCTGATCGACGCCGATCATCAATTGCTGCCCGACGCTCTGGTCCTGCCGCTGCTCTGGTTGGGCCTGATCGCTAACCACTTCGCGATCTTCACCACCCTGGACGACGCGCTCTGGGGCGCTGTCGCCGGCTACCTGAGCCTGTGGTCGGTGTACTGGGTGTTCAAGTTGCTGACCGGCAAGGAAGGCATGGGCCACGGTGACTTCAAGTTGCTGGCGATGCTCGGCGCCTGGGGCGGTTGGCAAATTCTGCCGCTGACGATCCTGCTGTCATCGCTGCTGGGCGCGGTACTGGGGCTGATACTGCTACGCTTGCGCAATGCCCATGCCTCGACCCCGATACCCTTTGGTCCCTATCTGGCGATAGCCGGCTGGATTGCTCTGCTCTGGGGTGGTCAAATAACGGCTTCCTATCTGCAATTTGCCGGGTTCAAATGACCACATCTGTTGCAAAACCCTGGATTCTCGGTCTTACCGGCGGTATCGGCAGCGGCAAGAGCGCGGCGACCCAACACTTTATCGACCTTGGCATTCATGCCGTGGATGCCGATCAAGCCGCCCGCTGGGTGGTGGAGCCTGGGCGCCCGGCGTTACTGAAGATCGTCGAACACTTCGGCTCTGGCGTGCTGCAAGCCAATGGCCAACTGGATCGCGGTGCCTTGCGCGAGCTGATTTTCGCAGACGCCCAACAACGACGCTGGCTGGAAGCACTGCTGCATCCGCTAATCGCCGAGGAAGTCGCCAGCCATCTGGCCCTCGCGCAATCGCCCTACGCGATCCTGGTTTCACCCTTGCTGATCGAGTCAGGCCAGTACGCCACGACCCAACGCCTACTGATCATCGACGCGCCGCAGACGCTACAGGTTCAACGCACCCTGCGACGTGACCAGACCAGCGAAGAACAAGTGCAAGCCATCCTCAAGGCCCAGGCCAGTCGCGAGGAACGGCTGAAACACGCCGACGATGTGCTGGTCAACGACCGCGATCTCGCCTGGCTACACAGCGAAGTCGAACGCCTGCACACCTTTTACCTTACCTTGAATGGAGGCCAATCATGAGCCAATCCCTGACCGTCGAGTGCCCGACCTGCGGCGCCCCCGTGGAGTGGAGCACAACCAATGCCAACCGGCCCTTCTGCTCCGATCGCTGCAAGCTGATCGATCTAGGCGCCTGGGCCTCGGAGGAACACAAGATTGCCGTCGGCCCGGATGCCGAAGACGACCTGTTCTGCGACGATCTGCCACCTCGCGCCCACTGAGCTGATCAGAGGGCGCATATAGCGCTAGCGCAGCCGATCAAGCCGCTGGGTACCGACCGACGATACCGGTCAACGCGAGCCTCCGGGCGGCTCGTGGTCCTTCCACGGCGCAGACAGGTAACGTGTGCGGTTGAAGGTCTCCAGCCATTGCGGGCAAAACACCACCAGCGCACTGATCACCAGGCCGTTGATAAAGGCCTCGGGAAAAATGATCAGCCAGAGGTAGCCGATAAAGTCCCCCAGCCACTCCGGCATGGCGAAACGCTCGTCGAACCACAATAGCGCCAGGCCCGACAGCAGGCAGAGCAGCGCCGCCAGGGCGGCAGCAAAAAAACCCGAACAGAAGATATACACAAAGGGATTTCGCGGCTGAGCGCGCTCCACCAGGACCGCGCAGGCTTGCGTTACCAGCACCGGCAGCAGGATCAACAATGTACCGTTGACCCCCAGGGCCGCCAGATCCTGGCGTCCGAGCAGGACCAGTCCAAGTTGCGCCACCAGGCCCGCGACAATCGCCAGCGACCAATCCAGCAGCAAGGTGACGGCGGTCAGGCCGATAAAGTGATAAGACACACCACTGTCGAAGTCACGCCGCACCAGCCAGAGCAGGAACAACGCGAACACTGTGCCGAACAGCAAGTGCTGGCGCCGGCTGTCGGTGAACAGCTCGACCCAGGGAGAGCGCCAGACCGCCCAGAACACCATCGGCACATAAATCAGCCAGCCGCTGACCAGGGTGGCGGACGACAGCAGTTGCGCACCGATCATGAAACCACCTCCGTCACGCCTGAGGCGCCCTTTTTGCGTAGGTCCTACAGTCTACACCGAGCCTGGCGGCGATCCGCACCGACAAAATCCTCGATGCACTACCAGCGATGATGATTTCGACGCTAAGCTTGGGCCATGGACGACTCAGACTTCTTACGTTTGCTGACCATCCAGGCCGAGCAAGCCAACACGTTTCTCTCCAATGCCCGTAAATGGGAGCGTGAGCGTTGGGTCTGCCAACGCCTCCTGCAAGGGCTGAATGTACCCTACCGCAACGAAGACTTTCATCCCGCCGGGCAGGAACCGCCGGATGTGCTGTTTCGCGATGCGTGCTTCGAAGTATTTTTCGTCCTCGACGAAGGTCGTCGCCTCAACGACGAATGGCGTGAAGAACTGCAGCGCCGACGCAGCGCTTTCTCCCTGAGTCAGCTAGTACGCCGAGAGGCCAAGCCCCGGCGTATTCCTGCTGCTGAATTGCTGCAACGCCTGGCACCGACCCTGCGCAAAAAAAGCCACAACTACCAGGAACGTGGCCTGGACCTCAGCGAGTTGGACATCATCGCCTTCGCCAGCCTGAAACGCGAAGTGCTGGACCTCAACAGCCACTTCCCACCGCCCACCGAATACCTGCGCCAGGGCTGGCGCTCGCTATCGCTGGTGGGCCCGACTTTCGCCCGAGTGCTGTTCGCCCACCCTGATGCGCCGGATTTTCTGCGCGGCAACCTCGGGCGCAGTATTGTCTTCGATGTCGGTATCAGCCTGTGAACCATAGTGTAAGCTCCTACTATGTAGCGTTTACCTATCCAGTTACGTCTACCTGACGAGGCCTTTTTATGAGCAGCCGCCTGAACCCGGACGACCAGAAGCATGTCGAAGAGTACCTGCAACTCTCCCAGCACCAAGTCGAGCGCCGGCCTTTCCGGCCGTGGATGCTCCTGCTGGTGGTGCTGGTCGTGGTGATCGGTTTGGGCCTGTTGAGCCGTCTCTTGAGTTATCTGGCGCTATGAGCTGCCTCGCGCTCGCGCGGATAACGCAAGCACAGATTTCCTTTAGCCTTGCGAGATATCCCCATGAACCATCGTATTGTGATCGTCGGCGGCGGCGCTGGCGGCCTGGAGTTGGCGACCCGCCTGGGTAAAACCCTGGGCAAGCGCGGCACGGCCAGCGTCGTGCTGGTCGACGCGAATCTGACACACATCTGGAAACCGTTGCTGCACGAAGTGGCCGCCGGCTCCCTGAACTCTTCGGAAGACGAACTCAATTATGTCGCCCAGGCGAAATGGAACCACTTCGAGTTCCAACTGGGGCGCATGAGCGGGCTTGATCGCGCTGGAAAAAAGATCCAACTGGCCGCGACCTATGATGAAAACGGCGTGGAATTGCTACCCGCCCGCGAGTTGGGCTATGACTCCCTGGTGATCGCCGTGGGCAGTACCACCAACGATTTCGGTACTCAGGGCGCCGCCCAGCACTGCCTGTTCCTCGACACCCGCAAACAGGCCGAACGCTTCCACCAGCAACTGCTCAATCACTACCTGCGTGCCCATGCCGGCAACCTTGATGCGCCAGAGCAAATGATCAGCGTGGCCATTGTCGGCGCCGGTGCCACCGGCGTGGAGCTTGCCGCCGAACTGCACAACGCAGCCCATGAGCTGGCCGCCTATGGCCTGGACCGGATCAAGCCGGAAAACATGCATATCACCCTGGTCGAAGCCGGGCCACGGGTGCTGCCCGCCCTGCCAGAGCGGATCGGCGGCCCCGTGCATAAGACCCTGGAAAAGCTCGGGGTCCGGGTCATGACCAACGCCTCGGTCAGCGAAGTGACCGCCGAAAGCCTGATCACCGCTGATGGCCAGGTGATTGCGGCGAGCCTCAAAGTCTGGGCAGCCGGAATCCGCGCGCCGGGCTTCCTGAAGGACATCGACGGCCTGGAAACCAACCGGATCAACCAGCTCCAGGTGCTCCCGACGCTGCAAACCACCCGCGACGAAAACATCTTCGCCTTTGGCGATTGCGCGGCCTGTCCGCAACCTGGCAGCGACCGCAATGTGCCACCACGTGCGCAAGCGGCGCATCAACAGGCGTCGTTGCTGGCCAAATCGCTGAAGCTGCGGATCGAAGGCAAGACCTTGCCGGAGTACCGCTACACCGACTACGGCTCACTGATTTCACTGTCGAAATTCTCCGCCGTCGGCAACCTGATGGGTAACCTGACCGGCAGCGTGATGCTGGAAGGCTGGCTGGCGCGGATGTTCTACGTGTCGCTGTATCGCATGCACCAGATGGCGCTGTATGGCACCTTTCGCACGTTGATGCTGATGCTCGGCAGTCGGATCGGGCGCGGGACCGATCCACGGTTGAAATTGCACTGATGGGTTGTGTGCCCTCACGAGTCGCGTTGGGGGCATGCGGTCTTTTAAGGTAATTGTCACATCAACCGCTCAACAGTAAGTTTGGCGACCAGACTGCTCGGAGCCTCTTGTCGCCCCAACCCTACCTAACGCGCTTCAAAAACCCATCCGGGGCCACGCTGATTTGCAATTTATGATCGATCTTCTTATCGATCTCGAATTCAGGATGTTGCTTCAAATAATCTTTTACCGCACTTTTCGGGCTGTTTCCCGGACCCCACGGGCGATCCTGGATCAAATCCACCGGCATATCTTCAATCAAGGTATCGAAGACGACGCAATAGCTACCGACGCTCACCAGATCAGCATAAGCCTCAAGCTCACCCAACACATGATCATGGGTATGATTGGAGTCCAGGCAGACCAATACGCGTTTGTAACCTTTCGCGTATTCCCGAACCTTGGAGATCGTAGCGTCATCGATGCTCGAACCCTGGATCATTTCAATCATGTGCGACATCGGGTGCGCTTTGATCGCCTCATGGTTGTGCTGGCGAATATCGATATCGATACCCAGCACTCGACGCTTGCTAGCACGCGGATCAAGGGGGGTGCCCTGCTCGACTGCCTCGCAATAATCAAGCATCGCCAGCATCGAGGCACTGAAAATCAATGACCCGCCATGGGCGATCCCGGTTTCGATGATCAGGTCCGGCTTAATATCCCAGATCAGTTCCTGCATCGCCCAGGTATCGTTGGGGAACTGGATGGCCGGGCGACCGAACCAGGAAAAGTTATAGGCCCATTTGTGTCGGCTGATCTCGCGAACCCAGACCCGGGACAACGCTTGCAGATCGGTGTCGGCTCCCAGTGCTTCAATGTTCTCTGCGACTTCCTGACGAAACTGCTCATGCGGGTTCATTTTTAAAGCTTCTCCAATCTGTAGTTGCGGATTTTATAGACTCAAGCCCAAGCTTGCCGCAGTTCGCCACCAGGTCCAGGGCAGATACATACGGCGTAAAATCGCCGTGGGCCTGGGGGTAAGGTGTGCAGTTATAAGCCATGTATTCAACGGCCACCCCCGAACGTTCGAACAGTTCGTGATCGAGGTAGCGGCTGGCACCATGGCCTGTAATGTATGTGTCCCCGTCCAGGCTTTTGACCACACGAAGGACACGATCGCTGCTGCTTCCCGGGATATCCAGCGACTCCACGTCAATGAAGCGGCAATGGCTATCCAAGCCAAAATACTTGACCAACGCCATCAAGGATGCGCGGGCCAGCGCTCCGATATTGCGGTAATCCACCGCGTAGAGTCCTTCGACGAGTTCAAGGGCGTCACGACGAAAGGGCGCATTCGCCAGGCTGCTTTCCAGCAATGCCAGGTGAGTATCCCGCCATTGCTCGCTGGGTGGCACCTGCACTTCATTGATCTTTTGTCCAAGATGAAGATCCACCAGCGGAACCGTCATCCAGCGCATACCCTGCGGCGTCTTGATCTGTACTCGATTGACGAAGCTGCCCTTGGAAAACTGCACGTCGTCGTAGTGCACAAATACGTCGGCCAGGCGGACTTGTTCCAGAAGTCCTACCCATGGAAAAAGCATTGATTGCGAAATGACGATGTTCATAATTCACTTAGCTCAAAAAGAGTTCCATAAGCACCACGTCCTGCCAGGCACCGGAAATGAACACGTGATTCGAGAGTTTTCCACAGTGCTTGAAGCCAGCTTTTTCATAGCATCTGATTGCCGCGCCATTGTCGCCCCTGACCTTCAGCCAGATCTTGCCCAGTCCCCAGGTATCGCGCAGGTAGGCACTGGCCAGAGCTAGCACCTCAGGGCCGATCCCGCGCCCTTGGGCGGGGGCAGCCAGGCAAATGCCCAGCTCCGTATTGCGGCTGACAAAATCGGTATTCTTGAACTGCACAAAACCCAGTGCCGAGTCATCGCCAGGATCCGCCAGAATAAACATGAAGCTGTCGTTGGCGCTTGAAAAGCCTTTCAGCCATTCACGTACCTGGCTTTCGTCACTGCCCCGCGCACGGGCCAATAATTGCGCCTGTAAGGCGATATCGTTACGCATATCGCGCAACAGAGGCAGGTCCGCCTCTTTCCAGGTCCGCAGAAGAACATTTTTCCCGACGATCATGCTGCTTGCCCGTCTAGATACACCAGGGAAATATCACGGTCCCGCAGCCAACCCAAGCCGTTGATGACCGCGTGGGCAATACTGGGATTCAAACCCACATACAGTACTTTCACATCCAGGGGCAAAGACTCGGGAGCAAGGATTGGCTTGCCGAACAGTTCTTTCCCCTGCTGGAAAGGACTGGCATCCAGGAAACAACTGACGTTATCGAAATCGCTCATGGCGCTCGCGATATAAGCACCATAGAAACCCGAACCGTAAATGGCCTTGGTGATACCGGCGTTGGCTTTCGAAGTTTCGAAAATCCGCTGATTGACCAACTCCCAATAATGAGCCAGCGACTGCGACTGCTTGAGCGTTTCAGCGATATCGACAGTCATCGGCTGCTGGCGGCCCTTGCGGGCGGTAAAGACCAAAGCCCCCCGGTGTGCGCTGTCGTCGATCTGGATATCGGTAAATCCGGCCGCGTCGAGCAAATGAGCCAGCGACGGCGTAGTGAAATGGTTGACGTGATCAATCACGACAAAATCCGCGACATTGCCGAAAGTGTCGGGAACGATGCCATAGAACACCCCGCCGTCCTTGAGCAAGGCGTGAACCTTCTTTACCGTCTCGACCGGCTGAGGAATATGTTCCAGGGCGAAGAAGGAGGTCAGTACGTCAAAGCTGGAGGCCCAGGATTGAGGTGTCGTATGGATCGCGTACTTTTCGCGACTGATGAACTTCTCCCAGTACTCCTTGTACATGGAACTGACATCGAACAAATGAATGTTCAAGTCGCTACGCACACCACCCAATTTTTTCAGCGTGGAGGCCTTGGCGCACCCGTAGTCAAGAACCCTGGCACCTTCAGGTAGGTTCAGCTTGCCCAGCAAGGTAGCGATCTGATGGTCGGTACGGTAGACAATTTCGCCGTCCTTGACCTCATAGATCTGATCTTCTTCTTCATCACTCAGAAGAATCCTGTAATCGGATTCATAATAAGCAACCGTGTCGGCAAACGCCTCGCTGCGCAGATGCGCGCACAGCGGGCACGACCAAACATTGACTTGCCCATCGCGAAGCTCACACAGCGAAGTCAGGGACTGATTCGAGCTGGCCGTATAGATAGGCTTCTCGAGCTCAGTGAGACAAACATTGCAGTGCATCATTGTTTACTCCGCGTGAAATAATTCTGGATGTACGGTGCGAAAATCAACGCCCGCCGCATAGGACCCTTTCCAGCCGTGCGAACGACCGACGGGATCTGCGAAATTGAAATATCTGAACTGCATGGACCAGCGCGCTCTGTCACTTTTGTTATAACCAGAGCAATGCAAGAGCATGAAGTCGACAACGACCAGATCACCGGGTGAAGTCAGCGGGGCGATTTGACTGTACCTCTGCAGGTACTGTTGCTCATCCTTGATCATCAACGCGTAAGCTCCGGTACGGCCAGCACCTTCCGGGTCGGCATTGCAAACAGGCAAAGCCCCCAGCTTATGCGACTCAGGACAAAATACCACCGGCCCCAAAGCCTCTGTCACACTGACCAGAGGGCTCCAGAAAACCAGCCCATCGACACTGCGCAGTTGGGCCGGATATTCCTGATGCCACATCGCGCGATATTTGTCTTCGAACGGGCAATCGATACGGATGCCATACCCTCCCGCCGCGATGCCGGGGATAGAGCCCTGCCTTAACGCCGAAAACAGCGCCTCATGGCGCGGATGGGCGACCAGGCGCATGAATGCGGGAATCTGCTTCACGGCGTCATAGACCTCACCGCCCCAGGCACGATTTACCTTGATCAGGTCCAGAAATCCCTTGTCGAATGCCCACGGGTCATAAGCCCCTCGCAGGTCCGCAATACCATGCCTGAGCATGACCTGACCGATGACGTTGTAGATACCGCGCTGGACTGCATCGATATCGACCTCGTCATAAAAATTCCGAATGATCAAAACACCCTTGTGTTCAAACTCGGCGATCTGCTCTGGCTTCAAGTCTCTATTCATGGTGCGCTCTGGATCAGGGTCGATGAACACTCGATTGATTCGAAGTGCTTACAGCGTCGAGAAAACCGCGCACACCCGCTCTAGCTCAGCGATAGTGAGGTCGTGATAACTCGGCAGATTCATTGCGCGCAACGGAATGGAATAGGCGTTCACATTCTCGGGCCGTGCGTCGAACATCGGCAGGCTGGAGAGCGGATGGAAAAATACCCGAGCATCGATATTGGCGGCTTTAAAGGCCGCCTGCAGCCGTTCGCGACTCATGCCGGCTTGTTCTTCAAACACCACCGTCGGCATCCAGGCTCCGATAACCGTGCCTTCATACTGGGCATTGAGCTCAATATCCGGGTACGGCTTGAGTCGCTCCCGATAGAGCGCCATGATTTCCCGCTTGCGCTGGATCAGATCCTCAATGCGTTCCATCTGGGCGCAACCGATTGCGGCCTGAATATTCGACATCTTGTATTTGAAGCCGACAACGTCCGGCCAGAATTGCCGGGGCTGCCCTCTTGCCCTGCCATGATTTGACAGGGTCAGCACTTTTTCATACAGCGCGGCATCGTTGGTGACAAACATGCCGCCCTCGCCGGTAGTCAGCGTTTTCGTGCCATGAAAGGAAAAACTGCCAAAAGTGCCCATGCTACCGGCGCGCTTGCCGTGATATTCCGAACCGATCGCTTCGGCCGCATCCTCGATAACGGGAATGCCGTAGCGTTGGCCAATTTCCAGCAAGCGGTCCATATCACACAGGTTGCCGTACAGGTGCACGGCAACAATGGCCTTGGTGTTGACCGTGATGGCGGCTTCGACCCGCTCAGGATCGATGCACCAGGTATCAGGAAGAATATCGACGAATACAGGTATTGCCCCCAGGTGCTCGACAGGTGCGACGGTCGCGATCCAGTTCGTGTCCGCCATGATCACTTCGTCACCGGGGCCTATGTCCAGGGCCGCCATGCCCATGTGCAGCGCACCCGTACAGCTGGAGGTAGCGATTGCATAATCAACACCGAGATGAGCCTTGAACGCATTCTCGAAACGCACGATGTACTCGTAGCATTTATCGCCCCAGCCATTTCTGGCGGCGTCGGCGGCGTACTCGACTTCCAATTCGGTAATCGACGGCTTGGTGTAGAAAATCCGCTCGCTCATTTGACCTCCAACGTGGGAATGGCGGCAACGAACTGCCCTCCCCAATCTCTTACATAGCGATGATGGCCGATCACTTCATCGGCGATATTCCAAGGCAAAATCACCACTGTATCGGGTTGGGTTTCCTTGAGTTTCTCCGGCGAATACACCGGGATATGGCTGCCCGGCAGATACTTGCCTTGCTTGGACGGCGCGGCATCACAGACGTAGGACAAAAGGTCGGGCTTGACGCCCGCATAATTCAACAGCGTGTTGCCCTTTGCCGCGGCGCCATAGGCGACGACCTGCCGACCCGCCCGCTTTTGTTCGATCAGGAAACCGAGCAAGCCATTCTTGACTGCATCGGCCCGTCCTTGAAAATCTTGATAGACCTCAAGCCCGCGCAAACCAAACCGCGCCTCGGCGTCCAGCACACGAACGACCTCATCGCTGTCGCCACGAAGGTCTTCGACATGACAGCCATACACCCGCAGGCTACCGCCATGGGTCGGCAACTCTTCGACATCGCAGACCCGCAAGCCGGCCTGGGTAAAGATCCGCTTCACGGTATAGAGCGACAGATAGGAAAAGTGCTCGTGATACACCGTATCAAACTGAGCATGCTGAATCAGGCGCATCAGATGCGGAAACTCGAGGGTAATGGTGCCCTGCGGCTTCAAGGCCGCTTTCAGTCCACGGGTGAAATCATTGATATCCGGCACATGGGCAAACACGTTATTGCCTGCGATCAAATCCGCCTGGCGACCCTCGTCGGCGAGTCGCTTGCCCAGGATCTCGCCGAAGAACTCACGCAACACCTCGATACCCATTTCTTGCGCGGCGGCGGCGGTGCTGGCAGTCGGTTCGATGCCCAGGCACGGGATATCGGCAGCCAGAAAATTCTTTAACAAATAGCCGTCATTGGAGGCCACCTCGATCACGAAACTGTCAGGCCCAAGCGCCAGGCGCTCGATCATGGCTTTCGAATAGGCGCTTGCGTGGGCCAGCCAACTGCTCGAAGTCGATGAGAAGTAGGCATAGTCCTTGGAGAAGAACAGGTCTGCCTGAGCGTAATCTTCGGTCTGGACCAACCAGCAGTGCTCACACACTTTGAGCTTCAGCGGAAAGTAAATCTCCGGCGCACTCAACTGTGCCTCGCTCAGATACGAATTGGAGGGCGGGGCAAAGCCGAGATCGAGAAAAGTGTGCTGTAGCGGCTCACAACAATGGCGACATTTCATACATGAAGTCCGGCAAATTCGTTGGATAGCAAAGCGTGATGCTTGTCGCGCTCGGAGAGATCGGTCACAGGCAACGGCCAGGTGATTCCGACCCGAGGATCGTCATAACGGACGGCGCCCTCGGCTGCCGGTTCATAGAAAGCCGTGTGCAGGTAGAGCAATTCACTATCGGCCTCCAGCACCTGGAAACCATGGGCACAGCCTTGTGGAATGACCAGCATGCGCGCGGTCTGGGGATTCAGTTCCTCGGCATGCCAGCGCAGAAATGTCGGCGAGTCGACGCGCAAATCCACAACAACATCCCAGACACGCCCCTTCAGGCAACGGACCATCTTCATCTCGGCATGCGGAGCCTGCTGGAAATGCAAGCCACGCACCGCCCCTACGCTGGCCGTGCGCGAATGATTAATCTGCACAATACGTTGCTCGCCTAAAGCCTGGGCCAGACTCTTTTCGCAAAACAAACGGCTGAACGCGCCGCGGTGATCCTGATAAGGCTGGGTTTCGACCACCAGTGCGCCATCTATGGGCGTGGGCCGAATATTCATGAGTCGATCCAGATACAACCCGCCTCTGCTGCGGCGTTGACATATCGTTCCAGTTGCTCACGGGTGATTGCCTGCCCCGTGGTGGACTGATGACGATACCAATCGGCGGTCATTTCCAGGCTCTGCTCCAGGGTCCAGACCGGCTGCCAGGCCAAGCGCGCTCGTGCTTGTGCGCAGTCGAGGTAAAGCAGGTTGGCTTCGTGGGGCTGCTGCGCCGCCGTCGTATGCCAGGAAAGTTCGGGCCAATGCAGCCGTAGCCCGGCGAGTACCTGCGCGACGGTTCGATTGTCTTGCGCGGCGGGGCCAAAGTTCCAGGCGCCCGCCGCCGATTGGTCAGACGCCAGAAGGCGTTGGCCGAGCAAAAGATAACCGGACAGGCATTCGAGCACATGCTGCCAGGGACGGGTCGACTCAGGAGAGCGGATTTCCAGCGATTGGCCAGCTCGCACCGCCTTGACCAGATCGGGAATGAGGCGATCCTCGGACCAATCCCCTCCACCGATGACATTGCCGGCACGCGCCGAGGCGATCAGTGGCGCATCATCGCCGCCCCAGAAGGCCTTGCGATAGCTATCGACAACCAGTTCACTGGCGGCCTTGGAGGCGCTATAGGGATCATGACCGCCAAGACGGTCATTTTCACGATAGCCCCAAGGCCACTCATTATTGGCATACACCTTGTCCGTGGTGATCACCACCACCGCGCGCACGCTGGGCGTCTGCCGGCAGGCTTCAAGGACGTTCGCGGTGCCCATTACATTGGTCGACCAGCTTTCCAACGGATCACGGTACGAGCGCCTGACCAGTGCCTGGGCAGCCAGGTGGAAAACGATTTCCGGTTGAGCCTGCTCGAACGCGCTGCGCACCACTGCCTGATCACGGATATCGCCACGCCAGTCAACCAAGGGATTGTTCAACAGGTCCCAGTGAGCCGGGACGCTCTCGGGAGCCAGACCGAACCCCGTGACCTGCGCACCGAGTTCGCAAAGCCAAGTCGCCAGCCAACTGCCCTTGAACCCCGTATGCCCGGTCAGCAAGACCCTGCGGCCTCGATAGCGCTCACCGAACTGTTTCATGCCCAGTGCTTCCAGGGTGGATTACCTTTGCTCCACAAGTCCTCGAGGTGATTCTTGTCTCGTAAGGTATCCATCGCCTGCCAGAAGCCATGGTGTTGATAGGCCATGAGGTTGCCTTCTTCCGCCAACTGCATCAGCGGCTCAGCCTCCCAACTGGATTGATCATCGACGATATAATCAATGACTGCCGGATCAAGCACAAAGTAACCGCCATTGATCCAGGCACCGTCACCAACGGGTTTTTCCTGGAAACTATTGACCTGGCCGTCCTGCAGGTTCAAGGCTCCATAGCGTCCCGGCGGCTGGATGGCGGTTACCGTGGCGGGCTTGCCATGGGCATGATGAAAATCGATCAGCTCACGGATATTCACATCCGACACACCATCGCCATAGGTAAAGCAGAACGGCTCGTTGCCAAGGTGTTCGCGAACACGCTTCAGGCGCCCCCCTGTCAGGGTGTCCTCGCCGGTATTGACCAGGGTCACGCGCCATGGCTCAACATAGCGTTGATGCACTTCCATGCTGTTATTGGACATGTCGAAGGTGACATCGGACATATGCATGAAGTAGTTGGCGAAATATTCCTTGATCACATAGCCTTTGTAACCGCAGCAAATCACGAAGTCATTGATCCCATAGTAGGAATAGAGCTTCATGATATGCCAGAGAATTGGCTTGCCACCGATCTCGATCATCGGCTTGGGACGCAGATGAGACTCTTCGGAAATACGCGTACCCAGCCCACCCGCCAGAATTACCGCCTTCATGGGAAAACCTTACTGCTGATGTCGATAAGGACCGCTGGTTGAATCAAAAGCGCGGCAGTACTCCTGTTTGCACCAAGGCTCTACAAGACCGAGGTACTACAAGGATAGGAACAAAAGCAGGTTTTAGCATGGCGATAGGGGGATGAATAGCCCGTCATCCTGGCCCATTTCTTGAGTTTGAACGCAAAAAAAAAGCACCCTGACGGATGCTTTTTTTTGTATATGGTCGGGGTAAGGGGATTCGAACTCCTGACATCCTGCTCCCAAAGCAGGCGCGCTACCGGACTGCGCTATACCCCGGTAAAAAAAAAGCACCTTTTAGTTTGAAATTAAAAGGCGCTTTCCTCGATCAGCGCTTTTGGCTTCTGATCTTAAGATTCGATCCCAGCGCTAGCTGGTTTCAAAAATGGTGGGTCGTGTGGGATTCGAACCTACGACCAATTGGTTAAAAGCCAACTGCTCTACCAACTGAGCTAACGACCCAAAAATGGTCGGGGTAAGGGGATTCGAACTCCTGACATCCTGCTCCCAAAGCAGGCGCGCTACCGGACTGCGCTATACCCCGATTTGAAATTGGCTCCGTGACCAGGACTCGAACCTGGGACCCAATGATTAACAGTCATTTGCTCTACCGACTGAGCTATCACGGAACTGCATATTTCAAGTTACAACTTTTACAGCTAACGCTCACTTTCATCGCTGAAAGCTGGCTCTTCGACTCGCTCGCATCACTGCGTTCGTGTGTCTGAGGCGCGCTATTCTACAACCTTAAACCACTCTGTCAACCCCTTAAATTGCTTTCAAGACAATGATTTGCAATCTTTTTTCAGGAATTTCCCTAGAGAGAAAATCCGGGGTGACTGTACTGCGGGGCGCACTTTACAAGCCTTTTTCTTTGAGTTCAACGCCCTATCGAAAAAAAGCCCCGCGATCACGAAGCTCTTTCCCCGTCAGTGCCGCAATGACTCAGGCAAAGACGATTTCATCGTTTTCCACCGTGCCCATGACGCTCGCCCCTGGGATAAAGCGTCCCGACAGGATCAATTGGGCCAACGGGTTTTCGATCCAGCGCTGGATCGCCCGCTTAAGCGGCCGTGCGCCATAGACCGGGTCGTAACCGACAGCAATCAGCTTGTCCATGGCCTCGTCGCTCAGTTGCAGTTTCAATTCGCGCTCGGCCAGGCGCCCACGCAGGCGTCCCAGCTGGATCTCGGTGATACCCGCGATCTGATCCCGCGCCAATGGCTCGAAGATCACCACTTCGTCGACCCGGTTGATAAACTCCGGCCGGAAATGGCTACCCAGCGCGTCCATTACCGCTGCCCGCTGCGCCTCGCGATCACCGACCAACTCCTGGATCTGCACCGAGCCCAGGTTGGAGGTCATCACGATGACCGTATTGCGAAAGTCCACGGTACGACCATGACTGTCCGTCAGCCGGCCATCCTCCAGCACCTGCAAGAGGATATTGAACACATCGGGATGAGCCTTCTCGACCTCGTCCAGCAGGATGACGGAGTATGGCTTGCGACGCACCGCCTCGGTCAGGTAACCGCCTTCTTCATAGCCCACATAGCCCGGTGGCGCCCCGATCAGGCGAGCCACGGAGTGTTTCTCCATAAACTCGGACATATCGATGCGTACCATCGCCTCTTCGGTATCGAATAGGAACTCGGCCAGGGCTTTGCACAGCTCGGTCTTGCCCACGCCGGTCGGCCCGAGGAACATGAATGAACCGCTTGGTCGATTCGGGTCGGACAACCCGGCACGGGAGCGCCGCACCGCGTTGGCAACCGCCACCACCGCCTCGTCCTGACCGATGACGCGCTGATGCAGGAGGCTTTCCATCTTCAACAGCTTGTCGCGCTCACCTTCTAGCATCTTCGACACCGGGATGCCGGTCCACTTCGAGACGACCTCGGCAATCTCCTCTTCGGTCACTTTGCTGCGCAGCAACTGGTTTTCGCTGTGACCGTGCTGGTCGACCATCTGCAGGCTGCGCTCCAAGTCAGGGATAACCCCGTATTGAAGTTCGGCCATGCGGTTGAGGTCGCCCTTGCGGCGGGCAGCTTCGAGCTCCTGGCGCGACTGCTCGATTTTTTGCTGGATCTGCGCGGAACCCTGCACCTCGGCTTTTTCCGAGGTCCAGATTTCCTCCAGATCGGCGTATTCGCGCTCCAGGCGGATAATTTCTTCCTGGAGTTTTTCCAGGCGCTTGATCGCCGCTTCGTCGTCTTCTTTCTTCAGCGCCTGGGATTCGACCTTGAGCTGAATCAGACGACGCTCCAAACGATCCAACACTTCCGGCTTGGAGTCGATTTCCATGCGGATGCGGCTGGCAGCTTCATCGATCAGGTCGATGGCCTTGTCCGGCAACTGGCGGTCGGTGATGTAGCGATGGCTGAGCTTAGCCGCAGCGATAATCGCGCCGTCGGTGATCGCCACCTTGTGGTGCACCTCATACCGTTCTTTCAGGCCGCGCAGGATGGCAATCGTGTCCTCCTCGCTCGGCTCGTCCACTAGTACCTTCTGGAAACGCCGTTCGAGGGCCGCGTCCTTCTCTATATATTGGCGATACTCGTTGAGCGTGGTCGCTCCAACGCAGTGCAGCTCGCCGCGAGCCAACGCCGGTTTGAGCATGTTGCCAGCATCCATCGAGCCTTCGCCCTTGCCGGCGCCGACCATGGTGTGCAATTCGTCGATAAACAGAATGATCTGCCCTTCCTGCTTCGACAGTTCATTGAGCAGCGACTTCAGGCGCTCTTCGAACTCGCCCCGGTATTTCGCCCCGGCAATCAGCGCGCCCATGTCCAGCGACAACAGGCGCTTGCCTTTCAGGCCATCCGGGACTTCGCCATTGATGATGCGCTGGGCCAGGCCTTCGGCGATGGCAGTCTTGCCCACGCCGGGCTCACCGATCAACACCGGGTTGTTCTTGGTCCGCCGTTGCAAGACCTGGATGGTGCGACGGATTTCGTCGTCACGCCCGATCACCGGATCGAGCTTGCCCTCTTCGGCGCGTTTAGTCAGGTCGACGGTGTATTTGTCCAGGGCCTGGCGCGACTCCTCGACGTTGGCGTCATTGACCGCCGCGCCACCGCGCAGGTTGGTAATCGCGTTCTCCAGCGCCTTCTTGCTGACGCCCTGGCCCAGCAGCAACTTGCCGAGCTTGCTGTTCTCGTCCATCGCGGCGAGCAACACCAACTCGCTGGAGATAAACTGATCGCCTTTCTGCTGGGCCAGCCGGTCGGCCTGGTTCAGCAGGCGCGCAAGATCCTGCGACATGTTCACGTCGCCGGTAGGATTCTGGATTTTCGGCAATTGGTCGAGCTCTTTGCTCAACGCCTTGCGCAGGCTATTGACCTCGAAGCCTACCTGCATCAGCAGGGGTTTGATCGAGCCGCCCTGCTGCTCCAGCAACGCCTGCATCAAGTGGGCAGGCTCGATGGCCGGATGATCGAGCCCCACGGCCAGGGACTGAGCATCGGATAATGCCAACTGCAATTTGCTGGTTAATCGGTCTATACGCATTTTTCACCTTCCTTTTGAGCAGGCCGGAGCGATGGACACACCTGAATGAAAAAAACCTGCCAGATACCTCTATAGATGCGGTCGACTCCTGGAGTTTCAAGCGTCGGAAGGTTGACGCAGATCAACAGAATCTAGTGGTCTGTAAGGTTAGCTCGTTAGCTCAAGCTCGACGGCCACGCAGGCCACTAGCCTTCGAGCCAGATCAGCGAAGCGAAACGACCGGTACGCGGGCTGCGCCGATAGGAATAGAAGCGCGGATCGGAAACCGTACAGAAGCCGCCACCATGCACCGAAGTGATGCCACATGCCGCCAGACGCACGCGCGCCAAGGCATAGATGTCCGCCATGAAGCGCCCGGCGTTGCGACTGGGCACAAAGGCCTCGATGGTTTGCGGATGGCTTGAGGTAAAGGCCTCGCGGACCTCAGCCCCGACTTCAAAAGCTTGCGCACCGATGGCCGGACCGAGCCAGACCAGAATCTCGGAGGCGGGCACATCAAGGCTGTCGACGGCCGCTTCCAGTACACCTGCCGCCAGGCCGCGCCAACCAGCATGAGCCGCCGCTACACGGCTACCGGCACGATCACAGAACAAGGCCGGAAGGCAATCGGCAGTCATCGCCGTACAGGCAATCCCTGGCGTTGCGGTCCAACTGCCATCGGCCTCGGCGGTGACCGCAGGATCAGCCTCGACCACCACCACCCCATGCACCTGACGCAGCCACGCCGGCTGGATAGCAAAAGCGTCATTGAGGCGTCGGCGATTTTCCGCGACCGCAATCGGGTCGTCATCGACATGATCGCCCAGGTTCAGACTATCGAACGGTGCCAGGCTGACACCGCCCGCCCGAGTGGTGACGCAGGACCTGACCCTCGCCGGCGCGGGCCAGTCAGGAATCAGCCAGTCACTCACCCGATGAACGCCTCGCGATCCTGCTTGAGCAGCGACAGCAACCAGACGAAATCGTCCGGCAGCGGTGATTCCCAGCTCATGCGTTGACCCGTCGTCGGATGATCCAGTTCCAGGAAGCGTGCATGCAGGGCCTGACGCGGAAAGTTTTTCAACGACTCGACCATGGTCATGCTCGCCGCCGGGGGAATCCGGAAACGTCCGCCATAGGCCGGATCACCGACCAACGGGAAGTTGATGTGGGCCATATGCACACGAATCTGGTGGGTGCGACCGGTTTCCAGCTTCACTCGAACGTGGGTATGGGAGCGGAAACGCTCAAGTACGCGGTAATGGCTCACCGCCTGCTTGCCGCCCTCCATCACTGCCATGCGCTGGCGCTGCTGGCCGTGCCGACCAATCGGCGCGTTGATCTTGCCACCCGCCGTCACCACGCCGATCACGATGCATTCATAGATGCGGCTGACGCTGCGACTCTGCAACTGTGTGACCAGTTGCGTCTGCGCCTGGATGGTTTTGGCCACGACCATCAGGCCGGTGGTGTCCTTGTCCAGGCGGTGTACGATGCCCGCGCGCGGTACGTTGATGATATCCGGCACATGGTGCAGCAAGGCGTTGAGCAAGGTGCCATCGGCATGCCCGGCGGCCGGATGCACCACCAGGCCCGCGGGCTTGTTGATGACCAAAATATCGTCGTCTTCGTAGACGATATCGAGCTCGATGTCCTGGGCGATCCATTCTCCCTGCGCTTCTTGCTCGGCGGTCAGCTCAAGAACGGCTCCGCCGTGGACGATGTCTCGCGGGCGAATGACCGCTCCATTCACTGTCAGGCGACCGTCTTTGATCCAGGCACAAAGGCGCGAACGCGAGTGCTCGGCGAATAGTTGTGCGGCAACTTGATCGAGGCGTTGGCCACCCAGTTCGGATGGCACCTCTGCGCGAAGTTCAATTTTATCGGACATGCTCGGACTGGGCGTCGGCACAGCCTTTGGTTTCGGCTGCGCGCTTGTGGTTAAATACGGCGTCTTTTGCCCTGAGGCTTTCAACGGGGCACTCATCATAACAGGACGGCTCCGCTCAAGACAGCGGCCGTCATAGGGACGCAAGCCGCCATGCAAGTGAAACACCTGCTGCTGATCGCCATCCTCGCACTGACCGCTGCTTGCTCATCGAAGGAAGTCGTTGACGAAAACCTGAGCGAAGTCGAGCTGTACCAGCAGGCGCAGACCGACCTGGATAACCACAGTTATACCAGCGCCACCACCAAGCTCAAGGCCCTGGAGTCGCGTTACCCGTTCGGCCGCTATGCCGACCAAGCCCAACTCGAACTGATCTACGCCAACTACAAGAACGCTGAGCCGGAAGCGGCCAAATCCGCGGCGGAGCGTTTTATCCGCCTGCACCCACAGCACCCGAACGTGGATTATGCCTACTACCTCAAGGGGCTGACCTCTTTCGACCAAGACGTGGGCCTGCTGGCGCGCTTCCTGCCGCTGGACATGACCAAGCGTGACCCAGGTGCCGCCCGCGACTCCTACAACGAATTCGCCCAGCTCACCAGCCGCTACCCCAACAGCCGCTACGCACCGGATGCCAAACAGCGCATGATTTATCTGCGCAACCTGCTGGCCTCCTACGAAATCCATGTGGCCGACTACTACCTGACTCGTCAAGCCTACGTCGCGGCGGCCAACCGGGGTCGCTACGTGGTGGAAAACTTCCAGGAAACCCCTTCGGTCGGTGACGGTCTGGCGGTGATGGTCGAGGCCTACCAGCACCTGCACTTGGACGAACTGGCCAGCAGCAGCCTGGAGGTGTTGAAAACCAACTATCCAGACCATCCAAGCCTGGTCGACGGCCAGTTCGTGCCACGCGTCGCCAAGGCGGACAACCGTTCCTGGCTGAGCAAGGCCACTCTGGGCCTGATCGAATCCCGTCCGCCGCTGCCACCGGGAGAAACCCGCGCCAACCAAGACGTACTCAAACAGTTCCAGGATGCCAAGGATGCGATTCCCGCAGACCTGAAACCGGCTGAAGGAGACGCTGTTGAAGAAGAGCAGCATGAGGCCCAAGGTAGCAACAGCAACCGTTCGTGGTTCAGCTACATGACTTTCGGTGTGTTCGACTAAGCGCTTCAATCGAACCGCTGTCCAGGAAAGAGCCTTTCAAGGCTCTTTTCTTATCTTGGAGCCGACCTAGTGGCCTGTGTGGTTAGGTCTATGAGTCAATTTCGGTGCCACAAGCCCCTGGCCGGCGTTGTCGTTCCTCGCCATAGCCCGGCTATGACTCGTCACAGCGCCTTGGCCATGAACTTCTGGCATCCGAACTTGAGCTGACGAACTCACCGTACAGGCCACTAGTGTAATTGCTCTGTGCGACCGTCTTGAGCTTGGCTAAACTGCCGGATCATTCACCGCATAGCTGGTCGCCATGGTTCGTTTACTGTTCTGGATTGCTCTGATTGCCGCCGCCGTATGGTTCTGGCGCAAATTCAAACGGGGCGAAACCTCGGCTCGCCCCTCCGACGAGCTCAGTGCCCCGCCCATGGTGCGTTGTGCCCATTGTGGCGTACACCTGCCCCGTGACCACGCCCTCAGCCAACAGCAGCAGTGGTATTGCAGCCAAGCTCACCTCGAGCAAGGCCCGGGCGCTCGTGACCGCTGAAACCCTCAGTCTCGGCGGTTCCCAGGCACGACGCCTGCTACGGCTCTATCACCTTTATCGACTGAGCATCGGCGTGGCACTGATCCTGCTGATTTCCAGCAAGATGGACGACAAGCTGCTGGACCTGGCCGACGACGAGCTGTTTCGCACCGGCAGTTGGATCTACCTGACCCTCAATATCCTGGTGGTGGTGTTGCTGGAAAATCCCAAGCGCCAGGCCCAGGTCTTCAGCCTGGCGCTGACCGACGCCGTCATGCTCTCAGGTCTGTTCTATGCCGCTGGCGGCACACCCAGCGGTATCGGCAACCTGCTGATCGTCTCGGTGGCGATCAGCAACGCACTGCTGCGGGGTCGTATCGGCCTGCTGATTGCGGCCGTTTCGGCCATCGGCATTATTTACCTGACCTTCTACCTGAGCTTAAGCCTGCCGGCGGCCGCCAACGATTACCTACAGGCCGGGTTACTAGGCGCTCTATGCTTCGCCGCGGCGCTGCTGGTCCAGGGCCTGACCCGCTTGCTCATCGTCAGCGACACCCTGGCCGAACAACGCGCCACCGACGTGACCAACCTCGAAGCGCTCAATGCGCTGATCTTGCAACGCATGCGTACCGGTATCTTGGTGCTCGATGCCGAGTATCGTGTTCAATTAGCCAACCCGAGCGTCCTGGAAATGCTGAACCAGACCGATGTCCTTGGACGATCGATCGAGAGCGGCTCACCGGAGCTGATAGACCGCCTGCGCCTGTGGCACAGCAACCCTACATTGCGCCCGCAAAGTCTGAAAATCGCCGGAGGCAGTGCCGTACTGCAACCGGCGTTTATCGCCTTGCGACGCGGTGAACAACAGCAAACGTTGGTTTTCCTCGAAGACCTGTCACAGATCGCCCAACAGGCCCAACAACTCAAGCTCGCGGCCCTGGGCCGCCTGACCGCCGGAATCGCCCACGAAATCCGCAACCCTCTCGGCGCCATCAGCCACGCTGCCCAATTGCTACAGGAATCAAAGGAACTGCGAGGTTCCGACCGGCGCCTCACGCAGATTATCCAGGACCAGTCCAAGCGTATGAATCGGGTGATTGAGAATGTGCTCCAGCTGTCTCGAAGGCAACCGTCCGAAGCGCGGCTGCTAGACCTCGGTGCCTGGCTGCAAACGTTCGTCAGCGAATGGCGCGAACGAGCGCCTGCGAACCAGCAACTTCATCTGGAGATCGACAATGCCCGGATGCAAACCCGCGCCGACCCACTGCAGTTGACTCAAGTGTTGAACAACCTGCTGGAAAACGGTCTGCGCTACAGCGCCCAATTGCACGATCAGGCGCAGGTCTGGCTGAAACTGGCGCTGGAACAGAACAATGGGTTGCCGACTCTGGAAATACTCGATAATGGCCCCGGCATCGCGCCCGAGCGGTTGCAGCATCTGTTCGAGCCGTTCTTCACCACCGAAAGCCAGGGCACGGGCTTGGGCCTGTATCTGTCCCGCGAACTGTGCGAAAGCAACCAGGCCCGCCTAGACTATTCAAGACGCCAAGGCGGTAGTTGCTTTCGCATCACCTTCGCTCACGCACGCAAACAGAGTTGAACATGAGCCCACGGCAGAAGATCCTGATCGTCGATGATGAACCGGATATCCGCGAACTCCTGGAAATCACTCTGGGTCGGATGAAGCTCGATACCCAAAGCGCCCGCAATGTCGGCGAAGCCCGAGACAAACTGGCTCAGGACAGCTTCGACCTGTGCCTGACCGACATGCGCCTGCCGGACGGCACGGGACTGGAACTGGTCCAATACATCCAACAGCGTCATCCCCAGGTGCCAGTGGCAATGATCACCGCCTATGGCAGCCTGGATACTGCGATCAACGCACTCAAGTCCGGTGCCTTCGACTTCCTGACCAAGCCGGTGGATCTGGCCCGCTTGCGGGAACTGGTTACCAGCGCCTTGCGACTGCCGATGGCCGGTGAAAAACCACTGGCCATTGATACCCGTCTGCAGGGCGATTCGCTGCCGATGCGCGCCCTGCGCAAACAAATCGACAAACTGGCCCGCAGTCAGGCCCCCGTGTATATCAGTGGTGAATCAGGCAGCGGCAAGGAGCTGGTGGCGCGCTTGATCCATGCGCAGGGCCCTCGCGCCGAGAGCCCGTTCGTGCCGGTCAACTGCGGGGCCATTCCTTCGGAACTGATGGAAAGCGAGTTTTTCGGCCATCGCAAAGGCAGCTTCAGCGGCGCGGTCGAAGACACCCCTGGACTGTTCCAAGCCGCCAACGGTGGCACCTTGTTTCTCGATGAAGTCGCTGACCTGCCTCTTGCCATGCAGGTCAAGCTGCTGCGGGCGATCCAGGAAAAGGCCGTTCGCAGCGTCGGCGGTCAACAGGAAGAAGTGGTGGATGTGCGGATTTTGTGCGCCACCCACAAAGACCTGAGCGCTGAAGTCAGCGCCGGACGCTTTCGCCAGGACCTGTATTACCGGCTCAACGTCATTGAACTGCGGGTCCCCTCGCTGCGCGAACGCCGCGACGACATTGAGCCGCTGGCGACCCATGTACTCAAGCGTCTGGCGGCAGGTAGCGGGCTGCCTGCCGCCAAACTCCACCCCAACGCCCTGGATATCCTCAAGGGTTATCGTTTTCCCGGTAATGTGCGTGAACTGGAGAATATGCTCGAGCGGGCTCATACCTTGTGTGAAAACGAGCAGATCGAGGCCAGCGACCTGCGGCTGGCGCAAGCCGACGGCAATAACGCCGAGCCTGGGGGGCCGAATCTGGCGCAGATCGATAATCTGGAAGATTACCTGGAAAGCATCGAGCGCAAGCTGATTCTCCAAGCCTTGGAAGAAACCCGCTGGAACCGCACGGCGGCGGCCCAACGGCTGAACCTGTCGTTCCGTTCGATGCGTTATCGTCTCAAGAAACTGGGGTTGGATTGAGCCGCCCTTGAGGCGCGTAGGGAGCCGGGTCGATGATCGGCTCGTTTCCCAGCAACAGATCGGCAAACAGTTGGCAGGACGCCGGAGCCAGCACCAAACCGTTGCGATAATGACCGCAGTTGAGCCAGAGCCCGTCAAAACCAGGCACACGGCCAATAAACGGAATACCCGCAGGTGACCCAGGGCGTAATCCCGCCCAATGGGCAACGGGCTCGGCACCGGCCAACGCAGGAAGCAACTCCGCCGCCGATGCTTTGAGGCTGTCCAGCGCCGGTACAGTCGGTGTCTTGTCGAAACCTTCATGCTCCAGGGTGCTACCGATCAGGATATGGCCGTCACGTCGCGGAATCGCATAACGGCCTTTGGCCAGGATCATGCTGGGCAAGAAATCCGCCGCGCATTTATACAGAATCATCTGGCCCTTGACCGGTTCAACCGGCAGCTCCAGGCCCAGGGTCTTCAGCAATTCGCCACTCCAGGCGCCAGCGGCCAGCACCACCTGATCGGCTTGAATATCACCCGTTGAAGTCCGCACGCCGGCGATTTTCCCACCCTCGTGGATAAAATCGCTGACCTCGCACTGCTCGTGAATCGTGACATTGGGCAAGGCCTGCAAGGCCGCCTTGAGTGACTTCAGCAAACGCGGATTGCGCACATTGGCGACATTGGCCATGTAGATCGCCCGGCAATACCCCCCGCCCATGACCGGCACCGCATCGTGGACCGCCGAGATATCCACCGAGCTCAGCGGGCGTTTCTCGCGCTCGGCCCAGGCCAAAGCCTCGGCTTCGTCATCCAGGTCGAGCCAGTAGAGGCCGGTGGTATGAACTTCCGGATCCACCCCGGTCTGGGCGAAAAGTCTCGCCCCAAGCTGTGGGTAAAAATCCTGCGACCAATGGGCCAGCGCCGTGACGGCCGAACTGTAGCGCCACGGGTACAACGGCGAAACGATCCCACCGCCGGCCCAGGAGGCTTCCTGGCCGAGGCCGGAGCGATCCAGCAAAGTCACCCGGGTGATCTGGGAGGCCAGGTTGAATGCCGTCAGCAGGCCGATCACTCCGCCGCCGACGATGACTACATGTTGCTGGGTGTTCATTGATTGATCCAGACAGAAAAGAAACCGATATGAAGTCCCAGACAAACTCAGGCGCTATACGAAATATATCCTCTGGCATTGAAAGCCGGGCCTTCTCGAAAACGCTCTAGCGCCCCCAGCAATCCTTGACTGTCACGCCTGCGCCAGCCCCAGTATTGGCTGACACATTCAGGTTGTTCAGGGTGTAGCTACCACATTTGTCACTCGCCATCATCGAGCCCGCGACGGGCGTCGCGGTCAACGTGAAACTGGTGGCGCTCAAGGCGGGCACGATGCTGTAGAACGCGTTGCCGTTGCTCAGCACCGCCCCCACATACGTGGCGTTGCGTGAATAAAACCGCTCCAGCGTCTGCGCCTGCTCGTACAACAGGCCGGCAATTTCAGAGCGGTGTGCACGACGGACATACTCGGTGTAACTCGGGTAGGCCACGGCGGCCAGAATCCCAATAATCGCGACAACGATCATCAGTTCGATCAGGCTGAAACCTTCACCGGTTCTACGCATTGATCCTCCCACCTACTGTAATTGTCGCCACATGATGCGCCGGTTGTTCACACCGCCCAGTTCTAGCAACGGAGCAGATGTCCCTGACTCCTGCGGCCCGGCAATGATCTGGAGCCCATCGAGCTGCCTGATAAGCCCACCGATGTTCGGTACACTACCACTGTAAGTGATACCGCTAAATGCCAGATCGCTGGCGTTGATTGTCCCATCGCCGTTGGTGTCTAGAATCGGATAGGTCAACATGGCCCCGCTCACCGCATCGACATCCAGCAAACGTCCCGACCCGGCACTGGAACAAGGGTCGCTGGTGTCAACCTGTGCCGTGGTGAAGATCAATCGTCCAAAGGTCAGGAGCGCCGGGTAAATAACCCGCTCCCCAGTCGGTGTGTTGTTGGGAACCAAGGAAAAGTAAAACCCTTTCTTGGTCGTGTAATCGACCGGGTTCTGGCTGGAGGTGAAAAACGAAGTGCCTGTCGCGGGAGCATTGATCGTCTGGGCAACCAGGTTGCTCTCGGTATAACTGGCGCTGCTGCCGTCATTATCCAACACCGCGTAGAACGCCTGGCGCGCCGTGGTGGTCTTGTCCGCTGTTTCACTGAGTTTACCGGTACCGAAATAGACCAGCTTGCCTTGTCCTGGCAGATTGCCAATGACCGGTTGTGCGGTAATCGGTTGGGCCGTGGTGTTCAAGGCTGTGAACAGCGGCGCCCCGCCAAATGCCACGGCCCAATTGGCAGGAGCGGGATCAGTCAGTTTGAACTTCCACATCTGTCCTTTCAAATCGCCAGCGTATGCATATTGCACGACACTTTGAGCATTGACCCGCAGCTTTACCGAGCTGAGGCCATTGTTCCCAGTACTGTCGGAGGTAATTTTCGTGATCAACGAGCCGTCGCGCATATCCACCACATACAACGCCGCCACACCGGCGGCACTGCCATAGCCGTTGCCGATGAATGCCGCCCAGCGACCATCGGCCAAGCGAGCCACTTCCGGCTTGGCATAGGCATAACCCAGGTCATTGAAAACGTTCAGCGGATTGGCGACATCCGGGGCCTTGATTTCCCACAGGGCGCCGATGGTGTTGGCGGTCGAGGCACCGTACAGGCGGATCGCGAAGAATGCCTTGCCACCTGCGCCAACACCGCCTACCGCAACGGTATTCCAGGTGCTATTGAGCTTGGCATCGGCCACGGTGATCTGACCATCGTTGAGGAATTTGTGGCTGCTGCCATTGATATAAGCCGGATCGGCGACATAGTGCAGGTTGTTGATCACACTCGACGGCATATACGCATAAAGGCGCTGGCCCGTCAGCGGATCGATGACGTTGAAAAAACCGTCGTTGGCATTGACCACCAGGCGTGCGGCCATCCCCGTACCGCCAGCCTTGGCATCCAGGTAAGCGGTGTAACTGGTGTCGCCAACGGTGTCCGATGCCGTGCGGTCGGTTGGCGAGGCATAAACCAGGCGTGAGTTGACGACATCCCCCAGATAGACGGTCCGGACCTTCAAACCGGCCTTGTTGGTACCCTTGCTCCACTCCACCAGATCGTTGCCGGTAATGCCCAACGGCAGGCTCAATCCCAGGGCCGTCTGCTGAAGCGGCGCGAAGTTGCCATAAGTCAGGGTAATAGGCGAACTGGTCAGCGTATTCCACGACTGAAAACTCGGAGTCGCAGCCCCCGTGGGCGAGAGGGTCGTATCGGTGCTCCAGTTGGTCGTGGAGCTGAGTGATCCATCGGCATTGAACGCGAAAGCCCGGATGGTACCGCGCCAATCGGCAGGGTCATACTGCGAGGTATAGAACAAGGTATTGGTGCTCAGGCTCGAGGAGCTCGATGCGCCACCACCGCCAGACCCGGCCTTGGAGGTGATGTCATTCAGCGCCGCCGACAATGCCGCGTTCAACCCCGCACTGTCGGTCGCCTGATAGTAGTTGCCATGCCCGTACCGTGCGCTATCGGCCAGCATCTGATTGTCGGCGGTAAACCCCACGGAGTAGGTAAACATATTTTGTTTCGGGAAGTCTGCGGCGTCCCAACTCTTGCCTGCGGCATCGTTGCCCGAGGAGCGCACGTCGATGTCATAGGCGAACTTGGCGATATCGTCCAGATAAAGCGTGTTGCCCTCGGCATCGCCACTGAGATTGTTGCCGTCGTTATCGATCCTGTCCCAGTTCGGCAGATTGCCGCCACCCAACGGATCGCTGCTCGCAAAGCTACGGTCGTAGGTCGGCAAGCCGTCGGTGATGACCACGCCGTAGTTCTTCTGGCAGCGATACTGGACCGGGCTGGTGTAGGTAGTTGGTGTCGAGTTGTAGTAGGGCGTCATCCCCCGCAAGTAACGCGTGATCTCGTAATAGGTTTCAGCCAGCGGCGTATTGGCGATTGCGGACAAACCGTTGATCGAGGAGATCAACGCACTGTAGTTGGTGTCTGCCTGGGCCTGGGTGGTCGAACCGGTCACCGGAGACAAATCACTGATTATTCGGGCGATATTGCCGCCCCGACCATTATCACTACTGGTCGGGGCGTTGAACGTTGCCAAGCCAATGCGCAGGTTGCGGTTGCTGGTAACCAGCGCCGATGACACGTTGCGGGCAACGTTGATCCGATAATCATTGGGGATGCTGCTGTCGGTGGCGTAATCCTTTTTTGTCAGCCCCGCCGAGATCATCCTGGCGATGAGATAAGCCACATACCGGTTGGAAATCCGCGTATTGCCACCACCGACCGGGTCCGGAAACTTGATGCAGTAAACTGTGCTACTCGGCGTGTTGCTGGCACCTACACCCATTCTGAAACCGTCGTAGTTCGTGTCGCAACCGCCTTGGTAGAAATCGTTGATGAACTGGTTTTCATTCATCATATCGAGCGCGATCAGGCCGTTGACGCTAGTGCTGCAACTGAACGTCGAGGCGCAGTTGTACACCTGGGGAGTGGTCGTCGACTGATGGAAGTCCGTCGCGCGAATCAGGTTGTTCATGCTCCCGGAATTATCCACCAACAGCATCACGTTCGGCGTGACCGAGCCGGCGCTCAACAGCGGCGAGTCAGAAGGTGTGAAGGCATAAACCGGAGCGCTGAGGTACAGTCCGAAAAAGGCGCCGGCTATCAGTTTGACGAGCCGTGAATACACGCTGCCTGCGCCCTTATTTCTTGACATAGATACTCTCCAGCACGGTGCGCGACGTGCCCTGATTGCCCACGCCGGTAATCCTGTAGGTGGTCCAGGAAAGGCCATCCTCCATGCCCGCGGCATCGACATTGACCGGATCCTTGGTGGTGCCCAGCTTCTGTATACCGTAGAAACCGCTGGTCACGGCCACCCAGGTCACTCCAGAGGTGGCATTCGTACCGGCGCTCAGCGGTTGGGCATTGTTAAGCGCTTCGGCAGGTGGCG
Organism: Pseudomonas agarici; assembly: GCF_900109755.1. Lineage (GTDB taxonomy): Bacteria > Pseudomonadota > Gammaproteobacteria > Pseudomonadales > Pseudomonadaceae > Aquipseudomonas > Aquipseudomonas agarici. The sequence goes on from NZ_FOAR01000014.1 coordinate 91,641, forward strand.
CGCAGCGCACGGTGCTGGAGCAAACCGGCGGATTGTAGTTCGACGCCTGGACGACAGTTTCCCCTACCCGCAACGCACTTTCCGCGAACTGGAATGACTCGTTGCGCACCTTGACGCTACCGAACATTTTTTCCTGCAGGTTGGCATTTTGCATCGACGAGATACCGATCAGGGTCAGCAACAGCAAAAACACCAGACTGACCAGCAATGCCATGCCGCGCTGGGATTGCCGCTTAAGTGGAATGGCCCTATGGGCAAAGGTATTCAAGGCATGCCCTCCTTATCTGAGCCAGTTGCGCACGGCTGCCACAACGTTGAATGTACGATCGCTGACCCTGCCGGCGGGATCCCTCAAGGTCAGCGTCAGCCTGACACTGCGAATCAACCTGGGATTGCTCGGGGTTGCGGAATAACTGAATGCCGTGCTGTCGAGCAGGGTCCTGGCCATTCCGAACGATACGGCAAAGGCCTGCACATTGCTGATCAAGGGCTGACGGGCATTGAGCGGGCCGATATAGATCTGATTGTTGGCGAAGGAATAGATCGATTGCCTCACCGATAGGGCAATTTGCCCGACGCCAGGTGCCCTGGCTCCGCTGTAAGCCGTGGATTGCACCAGGCAATCGGAAACAATTGTCCAGGTCGGAGCCGCGCCGTGGTTACCGACATCGGCGGTGATCAGCGTCAGGGCCTGATTGGCGGCATCCCAACTGATCGGCGTGTTGAATGCCGCCATGAAGGTGTTATTGAGGCTCGAGTCGTCCACCGTCGCGACACAGCCGAACATCCCGGTCATACGAATTTCCTGGAGCATCTTGCTGAGGACGAACCGCGCATCCTCCTGCATGCCGGCCGCGCCAGCCTGGCTGGCGTAGGTATTCTTCGCCGCCATGAATATCTGGGTGATACCCGCGACCACAATCAGCCCCAGCATCAGGGCCACCATCATTTCGATCAGGCCAACACCTGCGCAAAACTTTTTCATAGGCCGTTCCACACAGTGGCAACCCGGCTGACCAGGGAGACCGTTGAAGTGACGTTCGCGTTCGCCGCCCGTGTGTCGGTCCAGACGACGGTGATAGTGACGACACCGGCCGCTACCGCAATCGACCCCGAGACGATCCCCGCGCCGGGGATATTGTTCAGGCTGGTAACGAAATCGGACAAATCCTGATCGCGGATCGTCGAGGTCGCGCTTGGCGCCACGAGACTCCCCAACTGATAGTCAGCCCCTGGATTGAGGCAAGGATTGCGCGTGGCATTTGAACAGGGGTTGGCGCGAATACGGTCCAGTATGTCGTAGGTGATAAAACTGATCTGGGTCCCTATCGTCGAGCTGTCGGTGTTCTTCAGGGCATTGAGCTGTAACGCCGCCGCGCCGAGCAGGCCGATCGCCATGACCAGCATGGCCACCAGCACCTCCACCAACGTGACCCCGGACTGATGATTAGCCGTCATTGACAAACTCCATTGAGCACGATCCGGCCTGTCAGGCATACGGTAACCGTATTGGTGTAAGCCCCCTCGACAAAGGTCAAGGGGGTATTCGCGGCGGGATCGGCAAGCCCGCCCAGGTTGTTGAACTCAATGAACGCCACGTTATTGCTCGCCACCGTCGCGGAACTCGACATTGCCGGCGTGCTACGCAAAATCGTCGAGTTGGAACTCAGGGTGGTGGTCAGCGCCGTGGTCCAGGCGGCGCCGGCAGTCGAGGGGGCAATGCGCACATTCACGCCTCGATTGATTGCCTCCAGGCGGGTGTAATTGAGCGCGCGCATCAGATCGTTTGCCTCGGTCTCGGCCTTGGATCGCTGGATGCTCGATGTGAATGAAGGCACCGCGAGGGTCAACACAATTGCCAGCACCGCCACCGTGACCATCAGCTCGACCAGCGTGAAACCTTTGGCACGTTGAAACATATGCGTACTCCCACCCCGCCTGCACGGAACTATAACTAGCCCTGTCGCGCAAACAATCGACAACAGGATATACGGTTGTTTTGGATGGACCAGCAAGCATCAGGGTAAAAATCAACAGGGAGTTGGTCGATATGCCACAACGAGGTTTCACATTGAGCGAACTGCTGCTCGGGCTGAGCCTGATCGCCATTTTGGCGCATCTGGCCTCCGCATCGTTCGAGAACCTCATGGACTCGCAGCATCGCAGAATTTCCGCCGACGAGCTCGCCACCGGCTTGCGCACGGCCCGCACCGAAGCGATCTTGCGCCAGAGGAGCGTGATCATTCACCCGTTGGACGGTGACTGGAGCCAGGGCTGGAGGATCGTGATCGACCAGAACGGAAATGGCCATGAAGACCCGGACAACCCGATCCTGAGTGAACGGCGCGGTGATGGGCGAACGCCCGTCAGGGGCAATACCACCACCAGAAGTTTTATCCGGTTCACCAGCCTGGGCGAACTGCGCTACGAGAACGGCTCGTCGCGGGGCGGCACGCTGCATATCTGTGCCAGGGAGCAGGCCATCAGCCACCGGCAGGTGGTACTGGCCGCCACCGGCAGGGTGAGAATCACTGCACAAGAGCGCCCCGAGGCGCTCTGTCAAACGGAGGGCTCAGAGCAACGAACGAACGCGTAGCTCCTTGGGCACGGAGAAGGTGATATTTTCCTCGCGACCGGCCAGTTCCTCGGCAGCGCAGGCGCCCCAGGCCTGGAGCTGCTGGATCACGCCACGCACCAGCACTTCCGGGGCCGAGGCGCCAGCGGTGATGCCGATACGCTCGACGCCATCGAACCAGCTACGCTGCATGTCCTGCGCGCCGTCGATCAGGTAGGCTGGGGTCGCCATGCGCTCGGCCAGTTCACGCAAGCGATTGGAGTTGGAGCTGTTCGGGCTGCCAACCACGAGCACCACATCGCATTCGTTTGCCAGTTGCTTGACCGCGTCCTGGCGATTTTGCGTGGCGTAGCAGATGTCGTCTTTGCGCGGCCCGCCAATGGCCGGAAAACGTGCCCGAAGAGCATCGATGACCCGGCTGGTGTCGTCCATCGACAAAGTGGTCTGGGTCACGAAGGCCAACTGGTCGGGGTTGCGTACCTGCAAGGCGGCGACGTCTTTCTCGTCCTCTACCAAGTAGATGGCACCGCCGTTGCTGGCGTCGTACTGCCCCATGGTGCCTTCCACTTCCGGATGCCCCGCGTGACCGATCAGGATGCATTCACGACCCTCGCGACTGTAGCGCGCAACTTCGATATGCACCTTGGTCACCAGCGGGCAGGTGGCATCGAACACCTTCAAGCCACGACCGGCCGCCTCGCTGCGCACGGCCTGGGAAACGCCGTGGGCACTAAAAATGACGATGACGTCATCCGGCACCTGGTCCAATTCTTCGACGAAGATGGCACCACGGGCGCGCAGGTCTTCGACGACAAATTTGTTGTGCACCACTTCGTGGCGCACGTAGATCGGCGGTCCGAAGACCTCCAGAGCCCGGTTGACGATTTCAATCGCCCGGTCCACACCGGCGCAGAAGCCACGGGGGTTGGCGAGTTTGATTTGCATGCTATGCCTCGTGTCTTGCGCGCAAGGGGTCAATCATTGGGTCGCCGTAACGGCCCGATGCTCTTAAAGCGCCTTGACCTCGAATATTTCCACATCGAAGGTCAGGGTCTTGCCGGCCAACGGGTGATTGAAGTCGACGGTCACTTCGACGTCATCGAAAGCCTTGACCACACCGGGCAGCTCGGTATTGGCCGCGTCGTTGAAGATCACCAGCAAGCCTTCCGACAGTTCCATGTCCTGGAACTGCGAACGCGGGATGATCTGTACGTTCTGCGGGTTGGGCTGGCCAAAGGCATTTTCCGCCGCAATGCTCAGGCTACGCTTGTCGCCGGCCTTGAAGCCGAACAAGGCAGCTTCGAAACCGGGTAGCAGGCTGCCGTCGCCGACCTTGAAAGTCGCCGGGGCCTTGTCGAAAGTACTGTCGACCGTGTCGCCGTTTTCCAGGCGCAAAGCGAAGTGCAAAGTCACCTGGGTGTTCTGACCGATCCGTTGTTCAGCCACTGCGTGTTCAGTCATGAACGGTTTCTCCGGACTTTTTGCTTTTGAACATGTCCAGCGCCAGCATCACCGCGCCCACGCTAATGGCGCTGTCGGCAACGTTGAATGCCGGGAAGTACCAGCGGTTCTGCCAGTGCACTAGGATAAAGTCGATCACATGCCCCAGGGCAATACGGTCGTACAAATTGCCCAACGCTCCGCCCAGCACCAACGCCAGAGCGATGGCCAACCAGGTTTCGTCGCGCCCCAGGCGCTTGAGCCAGACCACCAATACCGCACTGACCACCACCGCGATCAAGGCGAACAGCCAACGCTGCCAGCCAGCGCTGTCGGCCAATAAGCTGAAGGCGGCACCGGTGTTGTAGGCCAGGGTCCAGCTAAAGTAGTCGGGAATGATCACAATCTGCTGGTACAGGGTCAGCGAGCTTTCGAAGTGGAACTTACTGACCTGATCGATGACCAGAACCACCAAGGTCAACCACAACCAGCCCAGGCGGCCGAAACGGCCGACACCGGCATTAGGCATAGTGACGCACCTCGCCTTCGCCGCTGATGTTGTCGATGCAACGACCGCAGAGCTCTGGATGCTCCGGACTCACCCCGACATCCTCGCGGCAATGCCAGCAACGGGCACACTTGGCGTGAGCGGACTTGACCACCTTGAGCTTCAGGCCCGGCACTTCGGTGACCACCGCATCCGTCGGCGCCAGCGCCAATGGCGCCACGGTGGCGGTGGAGGTGATCAGCACGAAGCGCAGTTCGTTGCCGAGCTTGTTCAGGTCGCCGACCAGTGCTTCTTCGGCGAACAGGGTAACTTGCGCCTGCAGGTTGCCGCCGATGGCCTTGGCGGCGCGCAGATTCTCCATTTCCTTGTTGACCGCGGCCTTGACCGCCATGATCCGCTCCCAGTAGGCGCGATCCAGCTCGAAGCCTTCCGGCAGCTCGCTGAGACCGTCATACCAGGTGTTGAGCATCACCGATTCGTTGCGCTCGCCCGGCAGGTACTGCCACAGTTCGTCGGCGGTAAAGGCCAGGATCGGTGCGATCCAACGCACCAGCGCCTCAGAGATATGGAACAGCGCCGTTTGGCAGGAACGCCGGGCCTTGCTGTTGGCGCCGGTGGTGTACTGGCGATCCTTAATGATGTCCAGGTAGAAACCGCCCAACTCCTGCACGCAGAAGTTATGCACCTTGGAGTAGACGTTCCAGAAACGGTACTCACCGTAGTGCAGCTCCAGCTCGCGTTGCAGCAACAGGGTACGATCCACTGCCCAGCGATCCAGAGCAAGCATTTCTTCCGCCGGCAGGAGATCGCTGGCCGGGTTGAAACCGCTCAGGTTGGAGAGCAGGAAACGCGCGGTGTTGCGGATACGCCGGTAGGCGTCGGCACTGCGTTGCAGGATCTGATCGGAGACCGCCATTTCGCCCGAGTAGTCGGTCGAGGCGACCCACAGACGCATGATGTCGGCGCCCAGAGTGTCGTTGACTTTCTGTGGCGCGATCACGTTGCCCAGGGATTTGGACATCTTGCGACCCGCTTCGTCGACGGTGAAACCGTGGGTCAGCAGCTCGCGGTACGGCGCGTGGTTGTCGATGGCGCAACCGGTCAGCAGCGAGGAGTGGAACCAGCCGCGATGCTGGTCCGAACCTTCCAGGTACAGGTCGGCACGTGAGCCGCTCTCGTGGCCCATCGGGTGCGAACCGCGCAGCACGTGCCAGTGGGTGGTGCCGGAGTCGAACCAGACGTCGAGAGTGTCGCTGATCTTGTCGTACAGCGGCGCTTCGTCGCCCAGCAACTCGGCGGCGTCCAGCTTGAACCAGGCCTCGATGCCCTCTTTCTCGACACGCTGGGCCACCTGCTCCATCAGTTCAACGGTGCGCGGATGCAGCTCGCCGCTTTGCTTGTTGAGGAAGAACGGAATCGGCACGCCCCAATTACGCTGGCGCGAGATGCACCAGTCCGGACGGTTGGCGATCATCGAATGCAGGCGTGCCTGGCCCCAGGCCGGCACGAACTGGGTCTCTTCGATGGCCTTGATGGCCCGCTCGCGCAGGGTATCGCCGGCCACTGGCGCCTTGTCCATGCCGATGAACCATTGCGCGGTGGCACGATAGATCAACGGGGTCTTGTGGCGCCAGCAATGCATGTAGCTGTGGCTGATGGTCTCGGTGTGCAGCAGAGCACCGACTTCACTGAGCTTGTCGATGATGTTCGGGTTGGCTTTCCAGATGAACTGGCCACCGAAAAACTCCAGGGAATCGACGTACACGCCATTGCTCTGTACCGGCGCGAGGATGTCGTCGTTGACCATGCCGTAGTGCTTGCAGGTCTTGAAGTCGTCCTCGCCGTAGGCCGGAGCGGAGTGAACCACGCCGGTGCCAGCACCCAGTTCCACGTAGTCGGCCAGATAGACCGGCGACAGGCGATCATGGAACGGGTGACGGAAGTTGATCAACTCCAGGGCTTCACCCTTGGCGGTAGCCACCACCGAACCTTCCAGGCCGTAGCGCGACAGGCACGATTGCACCAGTTCTTCGGCCAGCAGCAGCCATTTGTCGCCGACATCGACCAGGGCATAGCTGAACTCGGGATGAACGTTCAGCGCCTGGTTGGCCGGAATCGTCCATGGGGTGGTGGTCCAGATCACGATCGAGGCCGGCTTGGCCAGCGATGACAGGCCGAACGCGGCGGCCAGCTTGTCCGGATCGGCAATCGGGAATGCCACGTCGATGGTCGAGGACTTCTTGTCCTGGTACTCGACCTCGGCTTCAGCCAGGGCCGAACCGCAATCGAAACACCAGTTTACCGGTTTGAGGCCCTTGAACACGAAGCCGCCCTTGACGATTTCGGCCAGGGCACGGATTTCACCGGCTTCGTTCTTGAAATCCATGGTCTTGTAGGGGTTGGCCCAATCGCCCAATACACCCAGGCGGATGAATTCGGCCTTTTGCCCTTCGATCTGCTCGGTGGCGTAGGCACGGCACAGTTCGCGAGTCTTGTCCGCGCCCAGGTTCTTGCCGTGGGTCACTTCGACTTTGTGCTCGATCGGCAAGCCATGGCAGTCCCAACCCGGCACATACGGCGCATCGAAGCCGGCCAGGGTCTTGGAGCGGATGATCATGTCCTTGAGAATTTTGTTCAGCGCATGACCGATGTGAATCGTGCCGTTGGCATACGGAGGACCGTCGTGAAGGACGAACTTCGGACGATCCTTGCCAATCTCGCGCAACTTCCGGTACAGGCCAATGCTGTCCCAGCGCTGCAGGATCTGCGGTTCGCGCTGTGGCAGGCCGGCCTTCATTGGGAAGGCGGTGTCCGGAAGGTTAAGCGTGGCTTTGTAGTCGGTCATTTCAGGCTCTTTTTAAGCGGTGAACCCTGCCAATGGGCACGGGCGACGGCGACGTCCGCATTGATCGCCGTCTTGAGCGCCTCCAGGGAGGCGAATCGCTGCTCATCGCGCAGCTTGTGGTGGAAAACCACGGTCAAACGCCGGCCATAGAGATCACCGGCAAAATCCAGCAGATGCACTTCCAGGTGAGCACTGCCATCACCCGACACCGTGGGTCGCACGCCGATATTGGCGACGCCCGGCCACCGCTGGCCGTCGATCTCGACACTGACCAGGTAGACTCCCGTCAGCGGCACGCGACGGCGCTTGAGCTGCACGTTGGCCGTGGGCGTGCCCAATTGGCGCGCCAGCTTCTGTCCGTGTAATACCCGCCCGCCAATCCAGAACGGACGGCCCAGCAACTGCTCGGCCAAGGCAAAATCAGCTGCGGCCAGGGCATCACGCACCTGCGTGCTGCTGACCCGCAAACCATCGAGTTCAACCGTCTGCGCCGCTTCGACGGTAAAGCCACGGCGACTACCGGCCTTCAGCAGAAACTCGAAATCACCCGCCCGGTCGCAGCCGAAACGGAAGTCATCACCGACCTCCAGGTGCTGCACGCCCAGCCCGTCCACCAGGATGGTATCGACGAACTCGGCGGCACTGAGTTTGCTCAAGCACTGGTTGAACGCCAGGCACAACACCCGATCCACGCCTTCGGCAGCCAGCAGTTGCAGTTTGTCGCGTAAACGAGCCAAGCGGGCCGGTGCGGTCTCTGGAGCGAAAAATTCACGGGGCTGCGGCTCGAAGATCACCACGCAGCTAGGCACGCCCAACTCCAGCGCGCGCGCGCGCAGTCGAGCCAGGATAGCCTGGTGACCCCGGTGAACACCGTCAAAGTTGCCAATAGTGGCGACACAGCCCCGATGCTGGGGACGTAAGTTGTGAAGACCTCGAACCAGCTGCATAACGCGCTTCTTGCTCATAAAGTGGTCGATTATACCCATACCCGGTGGTGGACGACAGGCAACAGCTGCATCCAAATCAATCGAACAGACAAAACGCTCACACCCAGCCTCTCCCCGACAGAAACAAGCCTGACTCTACAGCGAACAAGCTTGCCCATCACAGCAACGACCGGCGATTGAAATGCCGCAGGCGCAACCCCAACAACAGCAACGTGCCAAAGTAGGCTATCACCCCGGCCGCCACCAATGCGCCCAGGCGCAGGAAGCGTTCAAGCATATGCCCCTGATCCCAGCTCGGCATCCAGTGCATCAAGCCCAGTAATACCACCGACATTACGCCGACAGCGACCAGCAACTTCAGCAGATACGCCGCCCAACCCGGTTGTGGCATGAACAGCTTCTGCTTGCGCAACTGCCAGAACAGCAGACCGGCATTGATGCAAGCACCCCCACTGATGGCCAAGGCCAGCCCGGCATGGGCCAGTGGCCCGATAAAGACCAGGTTGAGCAACTGCGTGACGACCAGGGTAAAAATCGCGATTTTTACCGGTGTGCGAATGTTCTGCTGCGCGTAAAAACCCGGTGCCAGCACCTTGATCATGATGATCCCGAGCAGGCCGATCGAATAAGCAATCAGTGCCCGCTGGGTCATGGACGCGTCGAAAGCACTGAACTGACCGTACTGGAACAGTGAAACGGTCAGGGGTTCGGAGAGCACCGCCAATGCCAGGGAGCACGGTAGCACCAGCAGACAGCACAGTCGCAGCCCCCAATCGAGAATGCGTGAGTACTCGTGGCGATCCTGGCTGGCGTAGGTCTTGGACAGGATCGGCAGCAGGATGGTCCCCAGAGCCACACCCAGCACGCCGGACGGCAGCTCCATCAAGCGGTCGGCATAATACATCCAGGACACCGAACCCGCCATCAGGAACGAGGCGAAGATGGTATTGATGATCAACGAGATCTGACTGACCGATACCCCGAGAATGGCCGGCAACATCTGCTTCATAACGCGCCAGACCCCGGTATCGCGCAAGCTCAGGCGTGGCAGTACCAGCATGCCGATTTTCTTCAGGTGCGGCAGTTGGTAGAGCAATTGCGCCAGGCCGCCCGCCAGAACCGCCCACCCCAGCGCCATCACCGGCGGGTCGAAATACGGCGTCAAGCACAACGCAAAGATGATCATGCTGACATTCAGCAGGGTCGGCACGAACGCCGGGACCGAGAAGCGGTTCCAGGTATTGAGGATCGCACCGGCCAGGGACGACAGCGAAATCAGCAATATATAGGGAAAGGTCACCCGCAGAAGATCCGCGGTCAGCTTGAACTTCTCGGGCGTATCGGTGAAGCCGGGCGCGGTCGCCCAGATGACCCAGGGCGCAGCAACCATCCCGAGCACCGTCACCAGAGCCAGGACCAAAGTCAGCATGCCGCTCACATAGGCAATGAAGGTGCGTGTCGCCTCTTCGCCCTGCTGGCTCTTGTATTCCGCCAGGATCGGCACGAATGCCTGGGAGAAAGCCCCCTCGGCAAAAATTCGCCGCAGCAGGTTGGGCAACTTAAAGGCAATAAAAAAGGCATCGGTGGCCATGCCGGCACCGAAGGCGCGCGCGATGATGGTATCGCGAACAAACCCCAGAACCCGGGAAATCATCGTGATAGAGCTAACGGCGGCCAACGACTTGAGCAAATTCATTGAGAGATTGTGTGCCTTTGGGTAAAGAACAGGCGAATAAAGCGCCCAGCTATGCGATACTCCGCGCCGCAACAGCACAGAGCCAAAACTCGCGAGTTTACAGGTCATACGCCGGAAAGAAATATCCCGTCACCAGCCCTTGTGAAAACGTAGCGAGCGAAGGCAAGACAAGGCAAAAACAAGCCTGGGGTCCTACCCGACTTAGGGATCTGCATGAGCATTCCGAGCTTGTTTTTGACGCAGTATTGTCGGCGCGGTCGTTTTCACGAAAACTGCATCGACCACTCAGCGGAACGCATTGCCTGCCCTTGACAAGACTTCAACTCATCGGCATGATTCGCGGCCTATTTTGTTTGCTATTTCCTAAAAAGTCTTTCGAGGAGCTCGACGGTGGCCAACTCACCTTCCGCCAAAAAACGTGCAAAACAGGCTGAGAAGCGTCGCAGCCACAACGCCAGCCTGCGTTCCATGGTTCGTACCTACATCAAGAACGTAGTGAAAGCCATCGACGCAAAAGACGCTGCTAAAGCTCAAGCTGCCTATGTTCTGGCTGTTCCTGTTATCGACCGCATGGCCGATAAAGGTATCATCCACAAGAACAAGGCCGCTCGCCATAAAGGTCGCCTGAATGGCCATATCAAGGCCCTGAACCTTGCTGCCGCAGCCTAAGCGACACGCTTGTTAAAAAACCGACCCCAGGGTCGGTTTTTTATTGCCCGGAATATTTACCCTGAATGGCGATGCAGAACACTACAACCTGTCTTCCCGCGCCCATGGGCGACGCGGGAGCCAGCGGCGAAATCAGGGGTTCTGCGGCCAAGGTAGAATCGGAATGGCCGTCACTGCATTCTGCGGACTGCCTTCGATCAAGCGATCGCTATAGACCAGATACACCAGCGTATTGCGCTTCTTATCGAGGAAGCGCACCACCTGCATGGTCTTGAACACCAGCGACGTGCGCTCCTTGAACACCTCATCACCCTCCTTCAACTCACCACTGAAGCGAATTGGTCCAACCTGGCGACAGGCAATCGAAGCCTCGGCACGATCCTCCGCCAAGCCCAGACCACCCTTCAGGCCACCCGTCTTGGCCCGAGACAAATAGCACGTCACCCCTTCGACCTTCGGATCATCGAACGCCTCGACCACAATCCGGTCATTCGGACCGACAAACTTGAACACCGTGGACACTCGACCGATCTCTTCAGCCGACACCAACAACGGCGTCACCAGGAACAACCCCAATAACCCTTTCACCCACTTCATGCCCTTCTCCTTCGAGCCCATTACACTAGAATCAGATTATCGCGATGAACCAGCTCAGGCTCTGCCATATAACCCAGCAAACCGACAATCGCATCCGATGACTGACCAATGATCTTCTGCGCCTCTAAAGCGCTGTAGTTGGCGAGCCCACGGGCAATCTCACGACCATCCGGTGCCACGCACACCACCATTTCGCCACGCCGGAAGCTCCCCTGCACCCGTTTCACCCCTACCGGCAGCAAGCTCTTATGATCACGCACCAGGGCATTGACCGCCCCATCATCCAGCACCAGCGTGCCACGGGTCTGAAGATGCCCGGCCAGCCATTGCTTGCGTGCGGCCAGCATGCCGCGCTCGGGCGACAACAAGGTACCGATACGCTCGCCCGCCTTCAGGCGATCCAGCACCCGCTCCAGGCGACCGCCAACGATGATCGTATGCGCACCGGAGCGCGCCGCCAGCCGTGCCGCACGTAGCTTGGTCTGCATACCACCGCGCCCCAAGGCGCCACCGGTACCGCCCGCCACCGCATCCAGCGCCGGATCATCGGCACGCGCCTCGTAGATCAGTTGGGCATCGGGATTGTGGCGCGGATCGGCGTCGAACATGCCGTCGCGATCCGTCAGGATCACCAGCAGGTCCGCTTCCACCAGATTGGCAACCAGCGCCGCCAGGGTATCGTTGTCGCCGAAACGGATTTCATCGGTGACCACGGTGTCATTCTCGTTGATCACTGGGATCACCTTGAGCTCCACCAGGGCTCGCAACGTACTGCGTGCATTGAGGTAACGCTTGCGATCGGACAGGTCGTCGTGGGTCAGCAGAATCTGCGCGGTATGGCGACCATGCTCGGCAAAGCTCGACTCCCAAGCCTGCACCAGCCCCATCTGACCAATGGCTGCTGCGGCCTGTAACTCATGCATGGCACTCGGTCGCACCGTCCAGCCAAGCCGGCTCATGCCTGCCGCCACCGCGCCGGACGACACCAGCACCAGCTCCACGCCCGCCTCGTGCAAGGCCACCATTTGCTCGACCCAGACCCCCATTGCCGCGCGATCCAGCCCCTTGCCGTCCGCCGTCAGCAACGCGCTGCCGATCTTCACAACCCAACGCCGCGCACCTGTCACCTTGCTCCGCATGATCTTCCAACCTTAGCTTGCGAGCAGCGCGACCGAGCACCACCCACGCAATTATGTGATTGACGTTTACCGATACAGTATTCGCACGAACAGTCGGCCAGCGCAGGCCGGACACGACAAAAACAAGCGAGGAACGACCGGGATCGTGCCCAACTACTGGGATCTACACGAGCGTTCCGAGACTGTCTTTAACGCCGCATGGCCGAGCGCCGCCACTTTTCGCACGGATACTAAAACGCCGCTTCAGTGAGCGGCGTACTAGTTTACCGAAGGAATCAGTCGCGGACGTAAATGATTTCCGGACCATCCTCGTCATCGACATCTTCTTCATCCCAATCATCGTCACCGATATCATGGACGCTCTTGACGCCACTGCGGCGCAAGGCGCGCTGGTCGTCCAGGGCCTGCAACTGGGCACGCGCCTCATCTTCGATGCGCTGGTCGAGGTCGCGCAACTCTTCGGCATAGGCCGGATCGTTGGCCAGGCGGTCGAGACGATCTTCCAGGTAACGCATGATATCGCGAGTCAGGCGCTCGGTCCCTTCCTTGGCAATCGCCGAGATCACATAGACCGGGCCGGTCCACTGCAGGCGCTCGACCACTTCCTTGACCCGCTGCTCATGTTCTTCTTCGAGAATCTGGTCGCATTTGTTCAGCACCAGCCAGCGATCACGCTCCGCCAGCGACGGACTGAAACGAGTCAGCTCGTTGACGATCACTTCGGCGGCGTCCGGCGCACTGCTGTCATCCAGCGGCGCCATGTCGACGAGGTGCAGCAACAGCCGGGTACGCGCCAGGTGCTTGAGGAAGCGAATCCCCAGGCCAGCACCTTGCGAAGCACCTTCGATCAGCCCCGGAATGTCGGCAATGACAAAGCTTTTCCAGCGATCGACACTGACCACCCCCAAGTTCGGCACCAACGTAGTGAACGGATAATCGGCCACCTTCGGTTTGGCGGCCGAGACCGAGCGGATAAAGGTACTTTTACCCGCATTCGGCAAGCCCAACAGACCGACATCAGCCAGCACCTTCATTTCCAGCTTGAGGTCACGCTGCTCGCCCGGTTTGCCGGGCGTGGTCTGGCGCGGCGCCCGGTTGGTACTGGATTTGAAGCGGGTGTTGCCCAGGCCATGCCAGCCACCATGAACCACCAACAGACGCTGACCGGCCTTGACCAAGTCACCGATAACTTCCTGGGTGGCGGAATCGATCACCGTGGTGCCGACCGGCACGCGCAGCTCCAGATCCTCACCTTTCTTGCCGGTGCAATCGGTGCTGCCGCCATTGGAACCGCGCTCAGCATCGAAGTGCCGGGTGTAGCGGTAGTCCACCAGAGTATTGAGGTTTTCGTCGGCGACCATGTAGATCGAGCCGCCATCACCGCCATCACCGCCGTTGGGACCACCGTTCTCGATGAATTTTTCCCGGCGAAAGCTCATACAACCGTTGCCGCCGTCACCAGCCTTTACGCGAATCGATACTTCATCAACGAACTTCATAACACATGCCTCTCGTCACCGGGACGAGCCGAATAACCACAAATATCAAGTATAAGACTCTTGCAAAGATGAGCGCGGCAACTCAGGCCTTGCCCGAAACCTGCCTGCGCGGCGAGCTTTCGAACAAACCCGCTCAACCACCGAAAAATCCAGCGCCGACAGCCCATACAAACAGCTTTGCAAGAGACTCACCCTACAAACGAAAAAGCCCCGTCGCAAGACGGGGCTTCTCCAGCATCCTCGCGATTAAGCCGCGACAACGCTCACGTAACGACGATTGAAAGCGCCTTTTACTTCAAACTTGATCACACCTTCGACTTTAGCGAAGAGAGTGTGGTCCTTACCCATGCCAACGCCGTAACCGGCGTGGAACTGGGTGCCGCGCTGACGCACGATGATGTTGCCCGCTTTGATAGCCTGGCCGCCATACATCTTCACGCCAAGGCGTTTAGCTTCTGAGTCGCGACCGTTACGGGTACTACCACCCGCTTTTTTGTGTGCCATGAGTTCAATTCTCCAAAAAGGGGATTAGGCTGAAATTAAGCCTGAATACCGGTGATTTTGATCTCGGTGTACCACTGACGGTGGCCCATACGCTTCATGTGATGCTTACGACGACGGAACTTGATGATGCGGACTTTATCGTGACGACCTTGGGAGATCACTTCAGCCACAACGGTAGCGCCTGCAACAACTGGAGCGCCGATGTTCACGTCATCGCCATTGGCGACCAACAGAACGCGATCAAAGGTAACGGATTCGCCGGTGGCGATTTCCAGTTTTTCGATCTTCAGGTATTCACCTGGAGCGACTTTGTACTGCTTGCCGCCGGTAACGATTACTGCGTAAGACATGGTATTTCTCCGATAATCCTGCTCACCCAGCGCTTTATAGGTAAAGGTAGTGGCTGGCATGGCTGCAGGGGGCTGGAACGGCCCCGGTGCAATTGCGTAAGGCAGGTGCTGCCCAGGAAGTTCAGGGTGCGCGATTGTACGCAAGCTGCCCGATCCTTGCAAGTGCAGACCAGGCGTCGTGAACGCGTGGCGAGCGAAGGGAAGACCGGGGAAAAAAGCGGGCGAGGACGCGTAGTTTAGTGGTCTAAATGAGCAGTGCGAGCCTGCTTTTGCCGCACGATTATCGAGCGCGGCGGCTTGCACTGAGCCTGGCGGCGCCTTGACAGGCCGGGACCCCCGCCCTAGCATGCCGCGCAACCCTTCTGGAGCGACTCTCGCTGATGCAACCCCAAGCATTCTACCGCACGGTGGCGGACGATTTTAGCGCCGTCGACGGCATCATCAAGAAGCAGCTGACTTCTCGGGTGCCGCTGGTCTCGAAAATCGGCGACTACATCACCTCGGCCGGGGGCAAACGCCTGCGTCCTTTATTAGTGTTGCTGTGCGGCAAGGCCCTGGGTCGAGAAGGCGATGACCTACGCCTGCTGGCGGCGACCATCGAGTTCCTGCACACCGCCACCCTGTTGCATGACGATGTGGTCGACATGTCCGGCATGCGCCGTGGCCGCTCCACCGCCAACGCCATGTGGGGCAACGCCCCCAGCGTGCTGGTGGGCGACTTCCTGTATTCGCGCTCCTTCGAGATGATGGTCGAACTGGGCTCGATGCCGGTCATGAAGATCCTCGCCCAAGCCACGCGTATCATCGCCGAAGGCGAAGTGCTGCAGTTGTCCAAGGTGCGTGACGCCAGTACCACCGAAGAAACCTACATGGAAGTTATCCGCGGTAAGACCGCGATGCTCTTCGAAGCCTCCACCCACAGTGCCGCCGCCCTGTGCCAGGCCACGGAGGAACAAGCCGAAGCCCTGCGCACCTTCGGCGACCACCTGGGCATAGCCTTCCAGTTGGTCGACGACCTGCTGGACTACAAAGGCGATGCCCAGACCCTGGGCAAGAACGTCGGTGACGACCTCGCCGAAGGCAAGCCGACCCTGCCGCTGATCTATACCATGCGCGAAGGGACACCGGAGCAGGCCACCCTGGTACGCCAGGCGATCCAGAAAGGCGGGATCGAGGACCTGGAAAGCATTCGCGCCGCTGTTGAAGCCTCGGGTTCGCTGGAATACACCGCGCAACTGGCCCGTGACTACGTCGCACGCGCAATCGCTTGTCTGGAAGTCTTGCCAGCCAGCGAGTATCGCGATGCGCTGGTAGAACTGAGTGAATTCGCGGTCGCCCGTACTCACTGATCGCGGCGGTCTGTGGGAGCGGCCAATCGACGTCCGATTGCCCGCTTCGCTTCTGGCGTCCTTGAGACCCCTTCACAGCCAAGCCGCAATGCCGGACCGGCCCGCCCACAACGCTCCTTCTCAGGCAAAACCCTATATAATGTGCGTTTTTAGCCTTCCTGAACCTGAGGAGCCTTAGTGAGCACGTTGCCAGCCTGCCCGAAATGCAATAGCGAATTCACCTACGAAGACGGTACCCAACTGGTCTGCCCGGAATGCGCCCATGAATGGTCCGCTACCGACGAAGCCGGGACGGCGGCCGCTGACAGCGTGAAAAAAGATGCCGTGGGCAACGTCCTGCAAGATGGCGATACCATCACTGTGATCAAAGACCTTAAAGTCAAGGGCACCTCCCTGGTAGTCAAGGTCGGGACCAAGGTCAAGAACATCCGCCTGTGCGACGGCGATCACGATATCGACTGTAAGATCGACGGCATCGGACCCATGAAGCTGAAATCAGAGTTCGTCAAAAAGGTCTGAACAAACACGGCATCTCCCCTGAGAGCCAGCTCCCACGGGAATCACAGCGCACCCCTACGCTTGACGCCAGACAACTCATCCACAGAAAAACCGGGAATTCGCTAATAGGTACTTGTCATTTGTTGAATAAGAACTATTCTCATTGATACCCATCAAGGAGATGAGACCATGACTTATTTGATCGATGCTTGGCTGGACCGCCCACACCCTTATCTGCGCATCCTGCATCGGGAAACCGGTGAAGTTTGTGCAGTCCTGGAAGAAGAAGCCCTGAATGAACTACAGGACCAGGGTGACCTGGATGTCAGCAGCCTGAGCTCCAGTGAGCCGTTGGTGCTCAAAGAACTGGTGCGCAGTCTGTTTCTATTCTGTTATGCCCGGGCCTTGCGCCCGACGGGAGACCTGAACAGCAAGCTGCAGGTGTGACAACGATGCCTGTGCCGGTGCGATTCCCGTGGGAGCAGGACCTGGTGGCCCTCAAGGGTGCCAGAAGCTTCGCGGGCAAGCCGCAATGCCGGAGCACCTGCTCCTACAGGGCCGTAACTTGTTACAGAACGTCGAGCAACTCGACGTCGAACACCAGAACGCTGTGCGGCGGAATGCTGCCAACGCCTTGAGCGCCGTAGGCCAATTCACTCGGCACATACAGGCGCCATTTGCTGCCGGTATTCATCAGTTGCAGGGCTTCGGTCCAACCGGCAATCACGCCGCCTACCGGGAACTCGGCCGGCTGGCTACGCTCGTAGGAACTGTCGAACACGGTGCCGTCGATCAGAGTGCCGTGGTAGTGCGTGCGAACCGTGTCTTCACGGGATGGCTTGGCGCCTTCGCCTTGGGTCAGCACCTCGAACTGCAAGCCCGATGCCAGGGTAGTGATGCCCTCACGCTTGGCGTTTTCAGCCAGGAATGCCAAGCCGGTCGCAGCCGCGGCTTCAGCCTTGGTGGCGGCCTCGGCCTGCATGACTTCACGGATAACCTTGAAGCTGGCGGACAGTTCATCCTGGCCCACACGGCTAGGCTTACCACCGAATGCGTCAGTCAGGCCGGCCAGGATTGCATCGAGACTCACGCCCGGTGGCGGGTTGTCACGCAGTTGGTCGCCCAACTGACGGCCAATACCGTAGCTGACGCGGGTTTCGTCGGTGGACAGATTTACTTCGGACATTTCACTGCTCCGCTATGGGTCTGCTTTGGAAAACACCCTGAAACATGGCATTTCCCTCGCGCCCGGAACCAAAAAGGGCAAGCAGACTAGCACAGAAGCGTCCAGCGTTAGCAGCCTCGCCAACCAAAATGGCAGAAGGCGATGGCACCCGCATGCGCCCCTCGACACCGGCAGGCACTCCACACATTTCGTCGTGTACCGGACCCACTGAAACGGCAGCGTTGGCATCAGCACAAGGCGAAAACGATACCGCCCATGCGTTTCACAACACACGGGCGGCACGAGAGACTACAAAGCGCGCTGATCAGTACTTGGTCAACTTGTCCAGGTAACCCATCGCAAAGGCCGAGACCACAAAGGTCATATGGATGATCACATACCACTGCAAGTGCACCGGATCGATGTTCTTGGCGTCCATGAATACCCGCAGCAGATGAATCGAGGAAATTGCCACGATGGAAGCCGCCACCTTCATTTTCAACGAAGTGGAATCCATCTTGCCCAGCCAACTGAGCTTCTCCTTGTCTTCGTCGATATCCAGTTGGGAAACGAAGTTCTCGTAGCCGGAGATCATCACCATCACCAGCAACCCGCCCACCAACGCCATGTCGATCAGCGACAGCAGCACCAGGATCAAGTCGGCCTCGGCCATGGCGAACACGTTGGGGATGACGTGAAGCACCTCCTGGAAAAATTTCAGCGCCAATGCCAGCAATCCTAAGGACAACCCGAAGTAGATCGGCGCCAGGAGCCAGCGCGAGGCATACATTGCATTTTCGATAAACCGTTCCATGAATCTCACATATCGCCTGAAAATGGCGACGAGTATACCAGCCGTGAAACTCGAGGGAAAAAAGCACGCGGCAACTGCCTCGTTCAACAGAGTGAGCGCTCTACAACGGCGATTTTCTGCTAGTGTCGACATCAACGACCTCGCGCATGCACTGTGGACAGGAAAATTCAACAATGGATTTGCGACGCCCCCTGGGTTGCCTCGGACTCTCGGTAGCTCTGCTGATAAGCGGCTGCTCCCCCAACGATAAACAGCAACAGATCAGTCTCGAGGAAAAAACCGCACAATTCGAAAAAACCCTCGACGCAATCCAAGACCCCAAGCTCAAGGACGCCGTCGCAGACCTCGGCGGCTCATTGCTGCTGCTCGAACGCGCCCGAGCGCGCCTGCAGAACAAGCCGATCGAGACCCAGTACAGCGACGATGCCCTGGCGCTGCTTAAGCACTATCCCACTCCGCAGGCCTTGGCCGACACCTATATCAACGGGTTGTTCGTGCTGCGCAAGGACTCCAGCTCCGACTACCTGACTGACCTGCAGCCGATCTTCCCGTTCAGTTTCAACTATCCCGCGGGGTTCCCCTTCCCCCATGCGTTGGAATGGCAGTCGGTAACCTTAAGTAACAAGCAGGTCGTTCCCTTCCAACCAGAATGGTCGGAAACCGATCCCGGCATTCAGTTGAGCCCGTCCAGCGCCAACGTGACCAATCCGGACGAGCTGACGGTGACCTACCCTTACATCGATGGAGTAGAAGTCGAAAATCGCAACCAACCCCAGCCATTGACCCTGCACGGCAAGATCGAAGTGATTGCGCCTCGCAAGGTCTTTACCTTCAACCTGACCCGCCAAGACATCGGCAAACAACAGAACAATGAAAACATCAATCTGACCCTGGTCTCCCTTGACCGGAACAATGCTGAGATCGAACTACGCAATAGCGCGTCGCAAGCCGCGCCGGTCGGCGATACCCCGCTGAACTCACTGATCGTCCAGGCCAAGGACAGCACCGGACAGCTCCTGGCGCGCTCGGGGGCCATCAATGAAAACGCCGCGCAGATCGCGTTCTACCAGCAGCAGTTGGATGAAATGCTCAAGCAGAAAAGTTGGAGCGACGCATTCGAGCAGAAACTCGACAATCAGCGAAAAGACTTCGAGGCCAAGCAGAGCAGCCATTACATCCGTGTGTACTTCAATGGCATCGTTGACACGCTGGAAATCAGCGTGCTGGATTTCTCCGGCGCCACCGTCAACCGCAAGGAGTTAGACCTTCCGATACGCCAGTTCGACAACACCACCCGCCAGGAAATTCGCCCACTGCCGATGCCAGTAGTGGTGTACGACGACCAGGCGACCCACTACCTCAAGGGCGCCAACCTCGACGCCGAACACCTGAAAAAAAGCATCAGCATCAGCCAGTCAGTGGACGACGCCAGTGCCGCGCGCATTGAGTTCTACCATCCGAAGACCTTCAACGACGAGCTGCTCGGTACCTCTTTCAGTCCTGGCGACAGCCCCGTAACGTTCTTTGCCGAAGACGAACAGGGAAAACGCGGTAAACCGCTGGAACTGTCCAGGGAAGCGTTCGAGGTCAATCCACTGGAAAGCACCATCACCTACGACCTCAACCTATTCCCGGACACGCCGGCCTATGCTGTCGGTTCGATACCGCTGTTTCTCGCCGAGGTCCAGAAAAACACCCTGGACGCTCGCCAGCTTCCCAAAGGCCTGGAACTCAAGGGCAACGCGCTGGTGGTCGAGCAGAAGCTGTTCCCGGTCGAATCCTGGCGCTTTTATGCCAAGGACGACAGCGGCAACTACCTGAAGGAAATACTCGCCACCCGCCACAATGAGAAAGCCGACTCGCCGCCGCTGTATGAAGTGCACTACTTCTACGGCCAACCGACACATCTGGAAAGCTACCAGCGCACGAACCTGAAGACCATCGAGTACGGTTTCGAAGTCAAGCTCGACAAGGCGCGCAGCAACGAACCTGCCGAGTAGTGCCTCAGTGCAGTTCGCAGCCGCCGGGATGTCGACCGCGCTTGCCGTTGATCTGCCGTAGCTGGGCCTGCAGATGCAGGCGCCAAATCTGCGGTTCCTCGGCCAACTGGTAGCCGTGCAGAGTCAGACTTTCGACAATCGAGTCGAGGATCGATTCAGCGACGAAGGGGCCATGGAAAGGCCCCTGGGACTTGATCGCGGAAGGTTGCTCACCGGCCATTCCAGCGGCGAACAAGAGAGTCCACATACCATTATCACCGGCGAGCGGGCGGATAACGCATTCGATACGGGTGACCAGACCCAGGCATTGGCGGGTAAGACAAAGGCTGCGCGACATGGCGGCGACCCTCGGTAAGTCCTGTCTTCAGCCTCCTGCGGGAAGCTGTATCGTTCCAGTGACTACAGTGGATGTCCCTGCCCAGAGAATAGAATAAATCCACCGCACACAGAGTGTTGGAGGACCAACGGACGCAAAAGTTCTGATCATGGAAAACAACTTCAGGCGCAGCGTGCGGGAGCTGGCTTGCCAGCAAAGCTTTTTTGGCGGCTTTAAGGGCTCTTTCGTCGGCCAGCCTACCCCACGAAAGAGCCTACTCTCACAGTCTATGCAGGCCGTTAGCCGTCAGGACGCTTTGACCTGCGCCAGCGCCTGCTCGGCGGCCTCCTTGTCGGCTTCCCTAAGGTCGTCTTCGCCGATCATTTCGGCGATCACCCGCAGACGCTCCACTACCCTTGCATTGACACTGCCCTGCGGGAACTGGCCGTCGGCATCCGGCTCGCCGGCGGGCTCGCCCACCAGTAGGCTCAGCGCCTCGTCGGCCTGACGTACCGCATACACATGGAATTGTCCGGCGCGCACGGCGTGCAGAACCTTCTCATCAAGCATCAGCGTGGCGACGTTGGCCTGCGGGATGATCGCCCCCTGCTCGCCGGTCAGGCCACGGGCTTCACAGAGCCGGAAGAAGCCCTCGATCTTCTCGTTGACCCCGCCGACCGCCTGCACTTCCCCGAACTGGTTGATCGAGCCGGTAATGGCGAAGCATTGTTTGAGCGGAGTTTTCGACAAGGCCGAAATCAGCGTGCAGGCCTCACCGAGAGAGGCGCTGTCGCCGTCAACATAACCGTAGGACTGCTCCAGGGCGATACTCGCGCAGATCGCCAGGGGAAACTCCTGGGCATAACGACTGCCCAAGTAGCCAGTGAGGATCATCACGCCCTTGGAGTGAATCGGCTGCCCGAGATTGACTTCGCGCTCGATGTCGACGATCCCGCTGCCACCCGGATACACCGTGGCGGAAATCCGCGCCGTTACGCCAAACGCCGAATCGCCGACTTCCAGCACCGTCAAGCCGTTGCACTTACCGACCGCAGCACCGGCAGTATCGATCAGGATGATCCCCGCCAGCATATCGTCGAGAATCCGCGCCGAAACCCGGCCGGTACGCGTGGCCTTGGCCTTGAGCGCCCGTTCGATATGACCGGCATCGGTCCGCTCGTCGCCAGCCAGGTGACGGATGAAATCCGCTTCGCTGACCAGTTGGAACAGATCGCCGATCCGCGCCGACAGACGCCCCTGATGCTCGGCCAGGCGCGCACTGTAGGTCGCCAGCCGGGCTACCGCATCGGCGGTCAAGGGGGCCATGCCTTCCTCCGAGGTACGGGTCTTGAGCAACTGGGCGAACTGCTCCAGGCTTTCATCGACCATCGGGATGTCTTCGTCGAAGTCCACCAGCACCCTGAACATTTCCTGGAAGTCCGGATCCAGGTCCTGCAGGGTGTAGTACAACTGTCGCGCGCCGATGATGATGACCTTGACCTGCAATGGCATCATCTGCGGCGTCAGGGTCACGGTCGCCAGACGCCCCAACTCGCCCAGCGGCGACTCCATCTTCAACTTGCGCGACTGTAAGGCGCGCTTGAGTGCATCCCAGACGAACGGCTCGCTAAGCATCTTCTCCGCTTCGAGGATCAGGAAACCACCGTTGGCGCGATGCAGCGCACCCGGACGCAATTGCCGGTAGGTGGTGTACAGCGCCCCCTGATCGGTGCTGTATTCGATACGACCGAACAGATTATCGTAGGTCGGGTGCGGCTCGAACACCACCGGCGCACCGCCGCTGGCCGGATGGCCGACCACCAGGCTCGGCGCGTACTGCTCTTCCAGCACCTTGCGGGCCACGGCGTCGGTCTTGCTGTCGTCCACCAATTGCTCGACCACGGTCTTGAGCAGGTTGACCTGCATCGCTTGCAGGTAACCGCAGACTGCCGCGTTCTCGGCATATTTCTCCGACAGCGGCGCGAGCAAAGGCTGTAAGGCCAGGGTAATGGTTTCTTCGTTCAACTGGCGTAACTGATTGCTCGATTCGCGCTTCCATTGCGGCAGGCTCGCGAGCTCTTCGTTGAGACGCTCTTCGAGGTCGGCGATATCGGTATGGAAACGCTCGCGCTCGGCCTCCGGCAATTGGGCGAACTCCGCCTCGTCGAGGGCTTTGCCGTCACTCATCGGGGTAAAGGCGATATTGCTGCTGTCGCGATACAGGGCGACTTCCTTTTCCAGCGCCAGGCGTTCGATCACATCCAGGGCACGGTCATAACGCTGGTTGAACGCACGGTCGATGGCACTTTTCTTCTGCTGGTAGGACGGATGCTCGAACACTGCCGGAAACGTCGCCAGCAGATTGTCGATCAGACCGTTGATATCGCTGATGAACGCGCCGGCCTCGCCTGCGGGCAACTCCAGCGCCCGTGGCTCGCGCGGCTCATCGAAATTATTGACGTAGACCCAATCCGAGGGGGTCTGCAGGCGTTTGCCTTCCGCCTTCAGGTAGCGTTTGACGAAGGAAAAACGCCCGGTACCAGGCTCTCCCATGACAAACACGTTGTAACCGGGGCGTGGCATCGCCACCCCAAACTGCAACGCTTCGACCGCGCGTTCCTGGCCAAGCACACCGCGAAAGGGCTCCAGATCATTGGTGGTAGAGAAGCTGAACTGTTCAGCGGAGAAAGGGCGAGTCAGCGCTTCGGGCGCTAGACGCAGGCTGGCAGCAACAGAATCAGGCATCGGGCTTCCTTACATCAGGCGGGGCAGATAACGGCATTCTGGCGCTGGCCGTACCCGACTGGCAAGGCAAGCGACAGGTGATTCCGCACAACGGGACAAAAGCCCTGGAAACAGGGCTGCAACACGATGTCTATCTTATTCACCCGGGGAAAAAACACGGAACCCTCGGATCGTGCCTAAACTCCAATGTGCACGGCTGGACTGATAACCGGCCCACCGGCGCTCTCACAGGCCGGACACCCTTGTCCATTGGTATGCACATAAAGAGAATAAAGCTATGAAACGGATTCTTCTCGGTACTCTCTTCACCGTTGTCTCCTTCCAGGCCATGGCCCAGGCGCCAGGCGGCCCGGATTGCGGTTGGGGCAACATGCTGTTCAAAGGTCAACGTGGCACCCCGGCACACTTCCTGGCCTCCACCACCAACGGCACTTCAGGTAACGCCACCTTCGGGATGACGTCCGGCACCAACGGCTGTACCACCAAAGACGCCCTGACCTACGGCGGCAAATCCTGGATTGCCATGAATGGCATGATGAACGAGCTGTCCGAAGACATGGCCAAGGGTCAGGGCGAGGCACTGACCACCTATGCCGTGGTCCTGGGTGTGGCGCCGCAAGACCGCGCCCATTTCGCGGCCGTGACCCACGAGCACTTCCAGCAGATCTTCAGCCAGGCTGACGTGACCGCCGACGACGTGCATACCAATACCCTGGCCGTACTCAAGAGCGATCCGCGCCTGGCCAAATACGCGCCTCAGGCCTAACCGCACCCCGCCCGCTCCTCCTGGAGCGGGCACTCCCTGCCCGACCCTCGTTCGTCTGACAACAGTTGCCCATCATGCTCAAACGCCTTGCCTACCTGGCGCTCAGTGTCTGCGCCCCGCTCCAAGCCGCCACGCACCTCGATGATCAACGTTTGCAACAACTGGCCAACGACCCCTTCTGGATCTCCCTGGGCCATTACGAAAGTGCCAAGCTGGGTGGCTGGCGCAGCTATGTGAGCGATAAGAAATTCTTCCTCGCCGCCGACGGTGCCCATCACCCGGACGCGGAACTGAAGGCCACCGTCGCGGCGTTATACGCCCCGGCCAGCGCCGGTAACCAACACGCCCAATGCGTCTATCCAGCGCGCAGCCGCTGGCTCAAGGCGCAACTGCAACTGAGCGATCTACCGGCTGTGGACTGCTCCGACTTCAACCAATGGTTCAAGGACGTCTCGCCCCACAGTACGGTGATGATCTTTCCGGCGGCCTACCTGAACAGCCCCTCGTCGATGTTCGGCCATACCCTGCTGCGTATCGACCAGGAAGATGTCCAGCGCGACCAGACCGCGCTGCTCAGTTATGCGATCAACTTCGGTGCCTATATCGAAGGCTCGGACAACAGCATCCTGTATGCCTGGAAAGGCCTGATGGGTGGCTATCCGGGACTGTTCGCCCTGGTGCCCTACCAGGAAAAACTCGCCGAGTACCGCAGCCTGGAAAACCGCGATCTCTGGGAGTACCGATTGAACCTGACGCCGGCAGAAACCCAACGCATGGTCGAGCACGTCTGGGAGCTGAAGCAGATCCAGTTCGATTACTTCTTCTTCGACGAAAACTGCTCCTATCGCCTCCTGGAGTTGTTGCAAGTCGCCCGACCGAGCCTGCGCCTGACCGGGCAGTTCCCGCTGACGGCCATCCCCACCGACACGGTGAAGGCAGTCAAGGCCGCCGGCCTGGTGGAAAAGATCGACTATCGTCCCTCCCGCGAGCGTGAATTGCTGGAACGGGCCAAACCGCTGAGTGCCGATGAGCAGCAGTGGGTACTCAAAGCCAGCGCGGATCAGAAAGTCCTCCAGGACCCACTTTTCAAGGCCCAGCCCAGGGCTCGCCAGGCGCTGATCGTCGACGCCGCCTATCGCCTCGAACGCTACCGGGCCAACGGCCTGGAGCGCGATCCGGTGCGCTCGCAACGCAGCTTCGAACTACTCCGGGCGATCAACCAAAATCCCGCGCCAGAACTGCGGATCACACCGCCAGGATTGCCGGAAAACGGCCATGAGTCGCGCACCTGGCAGGCCGCAATCGGCTCTCGCGGCGACAAGGCCTTCGCCGAGTACGGCCTGCGCATGGCCTACCACGACTTGAACGACAACGCCGAGGGCTTCCCGCTCGGCGCTCAGATCGAAATCCTGCAGATGAAACTACGCCAGTACGAAAGCAACCACTGGCAGTTGCAGCAACTGGACCTGGCGACCATTCGCTCGCTGACACCGCGCAACACGCTGCTGCAACCCTGGTCCTGGCAAGTGACCGGTGGCCTGGAACGGGTGCCCGGCAAACACGACGACCAGACCCTGGTCAGCCATGTCAATGGCGGAGCCGGTGGCACCTGGCAGTTGAGCGACCAATTGCTCGGCTTTGCCCTCGGCACCGTGCGCGTCGAACACAACGCCGATTTCGCCGCGTTCGTCTCGCCGGCCAGCGGGTTCAATACCGGCCTGTTGTGGAAAAACCCGCTGGGCAACCTGAGCCTGGAGGCCAAGGGCGACTACTTCACCAATGGCGAGGTGCGGCGCAGCCTGAGCCTGAACCAACAATGGCAACTGTCGCGCAACCTCGGCCTGCGCCTGAGTGCCGAGCGCGAGTTCAGCAAACTGGCGACGCCAGAGAACGAGGTGAAGCTGGAAGTGAAGTGGTATCACTATTGAGCCGGGCCTGAAGGCAGGTGGGCGCTATTCACACCGCCCGCACGCACCGGCGAGCGGGCGGTCGGTCAGACTGCAGATCGTTCTTAGCTGACAGGCATGAGCCCCGAAGGGCTGCGCTTTTCAACCTCGACCCGATCAGGCCAGTTTCTTGTGTCGTACCCGATGCGGCTGGGCCGCCGCGTCGCCGAGACGTTTCTTACGATCCGCTTCGTATTCGCTGTAGTTACCTTCGAAGAACACTGCTTGCGAGTCGTCTTCGTAGGCCAGGATGTGCGTCGCCACACGGTCCAGGAACCACCGATCGTGGGAGATCACGATGGCCGCACCCGGGAAGTCCAGCAGTGCCTCCTCCAGGGAACGCAGGGTTTCAACATCGAGGTCGTTGGAGGGTTCGTCGAGCAGCAGAACGTTGCCGCCTTCTTTCAGCGTCAGGGCCAGGTGCAGGCGGCCACGTTCACCACCGGACAGGTCCTTGACGAACTTCTGCTGGTCGCCGCCCTTGAAGTTGAAACGCCCGACATAGGTGCGCGACGGAATCTCGTAGTTGCCGATGCGGATCTGGTCGGAACCGTCGGAAATCTGCTGGAACACCGTCTTGCTGCCGTCGAGGTCGTCACGGCTCTGGTCCACGCAGGCCAGTTGCACGGTCTCGCCGATCTCGATACTGCCCGAGTCCGGGGTTTCCTTGCCCATTAGCATGCGGAACAGTGTGGACTTACCGGCACCGTTACCACCGATCACGCCGACAATCGCGCCCTTGGGCATGCTGAACGACAAGTTGTCGATCAACACGCGGTCGCCATAACCTTTGCTGACGTTCTTGAATTCGATGACCTTGTCGCCCAGGCGCGGACCGGCCGGGATGCAGATCTCGTTGGTCTCGCTGCGCTTCTGGAATTCCTGCGATTGCATCTCTTCGAAGCGTTGCAGACGGGCCTTGGATTTCGACTGGCGAGCCTTGGCGCCTTTGCGTACCCACTCCAGCTCTTCCTTCATGGCCTTTTCATGGGCCGACTGCTGCTTGGACTCCTGGGCCAGACGATCGGACTTGGCCTGCAGCCAGCCCGAATAGTTGCCTTCGTAGGGAATACCCGCGCCACGGTCGAGCTCGAGGATCCAGCCGGCGACGTTGTCGAGGAAGTAACGGTCGTGGGTGATGGCGACCACGGTGCCTGGGAAGTCGTGCAGGAAGTGCTCCAGCCAGGCCACGGAATCAGCATCCAGGTGGTTGGTCGGTTCGTCGAGCAGCAGCATGTCGGGAGCCGACAGCAGCAGGCGGCACAGCGCCACGCGGCGTTTTTCACCACCCGAAAGGTGTTCGACCCTGGCATCCCAGGCCGGCAGGCGCAGCGCATCGGCGGCGACTTCCAGTTGGCGTTCCAGGTTGTGACCGTCGCTGGCCTGCAGGATCGCCTCAAGCTTGGCCTGTTCGGCGGCCAGCTTGTCGAAGTCGGCATCCGGATCGGCGTAGGCGGCATAGACTTCGTCCAGGCGCGCCTGGGCGTCCTTGATCACGCTGACCGCTTCCTCGACCACTTCACGCACAGTCTTGCTCGGATCCAGCTGCGGTTCCTGCGGCAAGTAGCCGACATTCAGCTCCGGCATCGGTCGCGCTTCCCCGTCGAACTCGGTATCGACGCCGGCCATGATTTTCAACAGAGTGGATTTACCCGAACCATTCAGGCCAAGCACGCCGATCTTGGCGCCTGGGAAAAAAGACAAGGAGATATTTTTCAGGATTTCCCGCTTCGGCGGAACAACTTTGCTCAGCCGATGCATGGTGAAGACGTATTGAGCCATGGAGAACCTAGCGTCAGTGACTGTTGAATAAGGGCGCGAGCCTAGCTCGGACAAGGCGGGATCGTGCGGCATGCGTCATGCCTGGCCAACGCGACGCCAATCCCAGCCTCAATGAGGAGCGCAAACCTCCCGCGTAACCAGCAAAGCTACCTGAATGCGTGAAACAGGGCAAACCGCTCGGCCGAACAGCACTGGCACTTTGCCACAAGTCAAGGCATGCTAGGCGCCCTTCGGGCGTCCGGCTTATAGTGCATGTCGCGCCAATCCAGCCCAACCGCAGGATCACAGTTTGACCAACGCCAACCCGCCATCGCCCGTGTGCGCACCCCCTCATGTGGTCGGTACGCCCTTACTCGGCACAATCAAAGGCATACTGGCGATACCGGTGCTGTTCCTGCTCGCCCTGCTGTTCTGGCAACTGATCGATCAATTCCAGCAAACCCGCCAGATGCAGCGCCAGTACAGCATCGACTATAGCGCTGAGCAGGCCGATCACTTCAGTATGAAGATGAAGCTCAATGCGCAGATTGCGGCCAACCTGTTGCCGATCTTCGAGCCGCCCAAGACTCGCGAGCAGCAACAGCAACTACTGGGCAAACTGCGCCTGTCCCTGCCGGATATCCAGAGTATTGCGCGGCTCGACGCCAAGGGCAGCCTCATCGGCGACAGCGCCGTCGACAGCCAGGATACCGGCTACCTCGCCGAGCTGGTCCGGCGCGGCACCCGCTCCCAGGTCTATTACTTCAGCAATGACAACGACGGCGCGCGGGTGTACCTGCTGCTGCACCAGGCCAGCGGCGAGACCAACGGCTACTGGGCATTGCGCCTGTCGCCAAGGCTGTTCCAGGACCTCGCCCATCAGACCGAGCAAAAACTTCGACCCACCTGGATTATCGAGAACCGCCGGAATCATCGCGTCATCAGCCGCGATAACGACATCATCCCACAGCCTTCGGTGCTACAACCGGATGACGAAGCCAACAGCGTACTCATCGTCCCGCTGTCCAACAGCGACTGGCAGTTGCGTGGCCTGCTCGACCAGCGCCAGGTACTCAAGGAACTGCTCCCTGCGTTGATCGGCAAGTGCCTGCTGGGACTAGGACTGTCAATGCTGCCGGTGCTGGCACTGATCAATAGGCGCCGCCGCCAGCGCCTGGTACATGAAGGACAGCGGCGCTACCAGGATATGTTCGAAGGCACCGGCGTGGCACTTTGCGTCCTCGACCTGTCAGAGTTGCCGGCGTTTCTCGAAAGCCACCGCCTGACCGACAGTGAAAGCCTCAAGCGTTGGATCGTTCAGGATCCCGAACACCGGCGCTTGCTGCTGGAAGCATTGCGCATCACCGAGATTAACCGGGTGGCGCTGCGCCTGCTCAGTGTCGACTCTCGCGAGACCGCCTGGAGTTGTCTGATCGACGGTCGCCCAATGCAGATCAGCGGTATCGGCTACCCACTGGTGGAAGCGCTGATCAACCGCCAGAGCCAATTGGAACTGGAGATCAAGCTCACCGACGCCCACGGCCAGGACCAGCACCTCTGGCTGGTCCTGCGTCTGCCGCAAGACCCTCGCGACTACCCGACGGTCATCCTCAGCATCACCGATATCACCAGCCGCAAGCTGATCGAACTCTCGTTGCTGGAGCGCGAGGGGTTCTGGTCGGATGTCGTGCGTACCGTGCCGGATCACCTCTACGTGCAGGACGTGATGAGCCAGCGGATGATCTTCAGCAACCACCATCTGGGCCAGACGCTCGGCTACAACAAGAGTGAACTGCAGCAGATGGGCGAGTACTTCTGGGAGATTCTGTTGCATCCCGAAGACGCCGAACACTATCACCGCCTGCGCCATCAGGAGCGCCATGGCGGGTACAGTCAACTGCTGCACTGCCAGTTGCGCTTTCGCCATCGCGATAACAAATGGCGGCGCTTCGAGATCCGCGAGCAGGCCCTGGCCCGGGACCAGTATGATCAGGTCACGCGGATCATTGGCGTGGCCAAGGACATCACCGACCAGATCGAGGCCAGCGAATCCCTGCGCGACAGCGAACAGCGCTACCGGATGCTCGCCGAAAGCATCAGCGATGTGATTTTCTCCACTGACAGTGAGCTGCGCCTGAACTATGTCAGCCCGTCGGTGCAGGCCGTGCTCGGTTATGAAGTCGACTGGGTCCTCCAGAACGGCTGGCACTCGACCATCGCCAACCCGCTGCAACTGACCGGTATCTACCAGTTGATGGAACGTGTCAGCAAGGCTCTGGACAAACCCGACCAACTGGCCGAGCTGCGCAGCCAAGTGCAGACTCAACTGTTTCTGTTCGATTGCCTGCGGGCCGATGGACGCAAGATCCCGGTTGAACTGCGCCAGGTGCTGATCTGGGACGAACAGGGGGCCTTCGAAGGCATTCTGGGCGTCGGTCGCGATATCAGCCAGCAGCGTAGCGCGGAAAAAGACCTGCGCATGGCCGCCACGGTTTTCGAGCACTCGACCTCGGCGATCCTGATTACCGACCCGGCCGGCTATATCGTCCAGGCCAACGAAGCCTTCAGCCGCGTCAGCGGTTATGCTGTCTCCGATGTCCTTGACCAGTTACCTAACATGCTCACGGTCGACGACCAGCAGCAAGCCCACCTGCGCTATGTGCTCAAGCAACTGCAACAGCACAACACGTGGGAAGGTGAAGTCTGGCTCAAGCGGCGCAACGGCGAGCATTATCCGGCCTGGGTGGGCATCACCGCCGTGGTCGATGACGAAGGCGACCTCGCCAGTTATGTGTGCTTCTTCAGTGATATCAGTGAGCGCAAGGCCAGCGAACAGCGGATCCATCGCCTCGCCTACTACGACGCCCTGACTCACTTGCCCAACCGCACACTGTTCCAGGACCGCCTGCACACCGCACTGCAACAGGCTGAACGGCAAAAGTCCTGGGTGGTGCTGATGTTCCTCGACCTCGACCGGTTTAAGCCGATCAACGATTCCCTGGGCCACGCCGCCGGCGACCGCATGCTCAAGGAAATGGCCTCGCGTTTGCTGGCGTGCGTCACCGAAGATGACACCGTGGCCCGCATGGGCGGCGACGAGTTCACCTTGCTGCTGCAACCACGGACCACTCGCGAAATGGCCTTGAACCGGGCGATTAACGTCGCCGAGCAGATCCTCTCAAGCCTGGTGACGCCCTTTGTGCTCGAAGGACGAGAGTTCTTCGTCACCGCCAGTATCGGCATCGCCTTGAGCCCACAGGACGGCTTCGAGCTCAGCCAACTGATGAAAAACGCCGATACCGCGATGTACTACGCCAAGGAGCGCGGTAAGAACAACTTCCAGTTCTACCAGGCCGACATGAACGCCAGCGCCCTGGAACGCCTGGAATTGGAAAGCGACCTGCGCCACGCCCTGGAACAGAATGAATTCGTGCTTTACTACCAACCA
Source organism: Pseudomonas agarici (assembly GCF_900109755.1). Taxonomy (GTDB): domain Bacteria; phylum Pseudomonadota; class Gammaproteobacteria; order Pseudomonadales; family Pseudomonadaceae; genus Aquipseudomonas; species Aquipseudomonas agarici. The sequence continues at coordinate 123,218 of NZ_FOAR01000014.1, forward strand.
CAGTTCAGCGGCGACGGCAAGCGCCTGACTGGCGCCGAAGCGTTGCTGCGCTGGCGCCATCCACGACGCGGACTGGTGCCGCCGGGCGACTTTATCCCAGTGCTCGAAGAACTTGGGCTGGTGGTGGATGTCGGTGACTGGGTGCTGTCCGAGGCCTGCCGCCAGCTCAAAACCTGGCACCAGAACAAGGTTCGGGTACCGAAGGTGTCGGTAAATATCTCCGCGCGGCAGTTCTCCGACGGACAGTTGGGGACGCGGATCGCCACCATTCTGCGGGACACCGGTTTGTCACCGGCCTGCCTGGAGCTGGAGCTGACCGAAAGTATCCTGATGCGCGAAGTCAGCGAAGCGATGCTGATCCTCGCCGGCCTGAAAAATCTCGGCCTGAGCATTGCCGTGGACGACTTCGGCACCGGCTACTCGTCGCTCAACTACCTCAAGCAGTTCCCCATCGACGTGTTGAAGATCGACCGCACCTTCGTCGACGGCTTACCGTCGGGCGAGCAGGATGCCCAAATAGCCCGTGCGATCATCGCTATGGCCCACAGTCTGAACCTGGCGGTGATCGCCGAAGGCGTGGAAACCCACGAGCAACTGGATTTTCTGCGCGAGCACGGTTGCGATGAAGTGCAGGGCTACCTGTTCGGCCGGCCAATGGCCGCCAATCGATTCGAGGCACAGTTCAGCAATGATGCGCTGTTCATGTTCGACTGACCTCGTGACGAGCGGCTCGGTCAGGACGCCGCACCCGCAGCAGCCGTAAAACCGCGCCATTTTCCCCCGCGGGCCCACCCCGCGCCCTGACTTCGCTGCGAGCCAAACGTAGCGTGAACGCCGCTTATCCGCGACGTGATGCCCTTTCATATGCCAGACAAAACCCATTGGGTTAGAATGCCTTCCTTTTCTGCCCCGATCCTTGAGGACCGCCATGTTCAGCCGTGATTTGACTATTGCCAAGTACGACGCCGATCTCTTTGCCGCCATGGAGCAAGAAGCTCAGCGCCAGGAAGAGCACATCGAGCTGATCGCCTCGGAAAACTACACCAGCCCAGCAGTGATGCAAGCCCAGGGCTCCGTTCTGACCAACAAGTACGCCGAGGGCTATCCGGGCAAGCGTTACTACGGCGGCTGCGAGTACGTCGACGTGGTCGAGCAGCTTGCAATCGACCGCGCCAAGGAACTGTTCGGTGCCGATTACGCCAACGTCCAGCCACACGCCGGCTCCCAGGCCAACGCCGCCGTCTACCTGGCCCTGCTGCAAGGCGGCGACACTATCCTGGGCATGAGCCTGGCCCATGGCGGTCACCTGACCCACGGCGCCAGTGTTTCCTCCTCCGGCAAGCTGTACAACGCCGTGCAGTACGGCATCGACGCCAACGGCCTGATCGACTACGACGAAGTCGAGCGCCTGGCGGTCGAGCACAAGCCGAAAATGATCGTGGCCGGTTTCTCCGCCTACTCGCAGATCCTCGATTTCCCGCGCTTTCGCGCCATTGCTGACAAGGTCGGCGCCTATCTGTTCGTCGACATGGCCCACGTGGCCGGTCTGGTCGCCGCTGGCGTCTACCCGAATCCGGTGCCGTTCGCCGATGTCGTCACCACCACCACCCACAAGACCCTGCGCGGTCCACGTGGTGGCCTGATCCTGGCTCGCGCCAACGCCGAGATCGAGAAGAAACTCAACTCCGCAGTATTCCCAGGCGCCCAGGGCGGCCCGCTGGAGCATGTCATCGCCGCCAAGGCGATCTGTTTCAAGGAAGCCCTGCAGCCTGAGTTCAAGGCCTACCAGGAGCAGGTGGTGAAGAACGCCCAGGTCATGGCCGAGGTGTTCATCGAACGCGGTTTCGACGTGGTTTCCGGGGGCACCAAGAACCACCTGTTCCTGCTGTCGCTGATCAAGCAGGACATCTCCGGTAAAGACGCCGACGCGGCGCTGGGCAAAGCCTTCATCACCGTGAACAAGAACTCGGTGCCAAACGACCCACGCTCCCCGTTCGTCACCTCCGGGCTGCGCTTCGGCACTCCGGCGGTCACCACCCGTGGCTTCAAGGAAAGCGAGTGCCGCGAGCTGGCCGGCTGGATCTGCGACATCCTGGCCGACCTGAATAACGAAGCGGTGATCGAGGCCGTTCGCGAGAAGGTCAAGGCTATCTGCCAGAAGCTGCCGGTCTACGGCGCCTGATAGCCGCTCACCGAAGGCGCACCTGGCCATCGATGCCCCGACTTGTCGGGGCATTTGCGTTTTAGGTATGTGCAAAAACCAATGACCGGCCAAGCTCTTTACAACATGCCCATCGGGTTTCGCACACAAAGACGGAAGCGCCTTTCTGCCCCTGGCAGCTTTCGCTAATAGGGTTATCGACGTACACAGGACATGCTGAGCACTCATTCACAACGAGGTTTCAACCATGATCCAAGCCATTATCCGAGGCACGGCACTGGCTGTATTGTGCATTTTGCCGTGCACCGCCGTGTATGCGGATACCACCACGGATAACGAACACCACTGCGTGGCCCTTACGCCATCGCCCCAGGCACCGCAAGGCGTTGAGGTCATCTATGAACGAATTTCCGCGTCCAGTGCGCAGGCTGCCGAGGTGAAAATGGCGCGCAAGCACCTGCAGGCCGAAACCGTTCGCTGCTTCTAGGCTCTGCAAGAAATGCCTCTACGCTCGCTCGGGCGGCGTTGACAGCCAGCTCGCCCAGATCATTACCCCGTCAACCGCCGGTCAGTCGCGCAAATCCTTCGCGGATCTTCTGCTCCGGCAACTCGTCGGCAATGAACACGATCACACTTTCCCGCGCCGCGCCCTCTTCCCATTCGGTGTCCCAGTCAAAGCCGTAGAGCTTGAGTACCCCCTGGAACACCAGGCGGCGCGGTTCACCGGCGATATTCAAGACGCCCTTGTAGCGTAATAGCTGTTTGCCATGATCTTCCAACAGCTCGTTCATGAACTCACTGAGCCGGTCGATATCCAGCGGCCGATCGGTGCGCAGCACCAGGCTGGAAATGCGATCGATGGAGGACGCCGTGCCGACCGGGCGCAAACTCAAGCCGCCGCCCAGGTCGGCATTGAGATTGAAGCCGCGCACATCCAACAGTTGCGCCAGATCGATAGCGCCATGCTCGACGATACGGATCGGTGCCCGCCGGTTGATTCGTGTCAGGCGCTCGCTCAACGCGTTGAAGGTTGCCTCGTCCACCAGATCGCGTTTGCTCACCAACAGGCGGTCGGCAAAACCGATCTGCGCCTGGGCGATGGTCTGGCTCAGGTGGTGCTCGGCGTGGGCCGCGTCCACCAGCGTGATGATGCCATCGAGGATATAGCGCTCACGTAGTTCCTCGTCGATAAAAAAGGTCTGGGCCACGGGCGCCGGATCGGCCAGCCCGGTGCATTCGATCACCAGCCGATCAAAGACGATTTCACCGCTGTCCAGACGTTCGAGCAACAGATACAGGGCCTTGGTCAAGTCAGTGTGAATGGTGCAACAGACGCAGCCATTGGCCAGGGTCATTACCTGCACCGGCTCGACGCCCAGTAACTGGGTGTCGATACCGGCGTCGCTGAATTCGTTCTCGATCACGGCGATTTTCAGGCCGTGCTCGGCCTTGAGCAGATAGCGCAGCAACGTAGTCTTGCCGGCACCGAGAAAGCCACTGAGGACAGTGACGGGGATAGGGACTGACAAAAGAACATCTCCCATGCGCTAAAAAAATGTGGGAGCCCGGTTAGCCGGCTCCCACAGTGACGATGTTCAACCTTGAAGATCCCAGTACGCCCTCAGGAGAGCGCCCGCTGAATCAACAACACTTCGGTCCGCCCTTACCGCCATAACGGGCTTCCTGACGCTCCCGGAAGAATACCTCGTAGCTCATGATGGGCTTATCCGGGTGCTTGCCCTGCATGTGCTCGACGTAGGTGTCGTAATCGGGCATGCCGACCATCAGGCGCGCAGCCTGACCGAGGTATTTACCGAGGCGGCTCAGGTCATTGAACATCGCAGTATTCCTCCATCAGGCTTCAGGCAGGGCCTGGAACGGTGTTTCCTTGTCCGTGCGTGCCTTGTTGCCCCAGGCCGCGACACCGACCTTGAGCGCGTAGAACAGAATGCTGAAGACCACGAACAAGAACAGCGCCGTCAGCGTCGCGTTGGTGTAGGCGTTGAAGATTACGTGCTGCATCTGCGTGATGTCCTTGGCCGGGGCAATCACCTGCCCGGCCTCCAGCGCGACACTGTATTTCTTCGCCAGCGCCAGGAAGCCGATGGCCGGGCTCGGATCGAACAGTTTGATAAAGCCCGCAGCCGTGGTACAGATCAACAACCAGACCGCCGGCAGCAAAGTCACCCAGACGTAGCGCTGGCGCTTCATCTTGATCAGCACGACGGTACCGAGCATCAAGGCGATACCGGCCAGCATCTGATTGGAGATACCGAACAGCGGCCACAAGGTGTTGATGCCTCCCAACGGATCGATCACGCCCTGGTACAGCAGGTAACCCCAGAGTGCGACGCAGCCGCCGGTAGCGATCACGTTAGCGGTCCAGGACTCGGTGCGTTTGAGCGACGGCACGAAAGAACCGAGCAGATCCTGCAACATGAAGCGCCCGGCACGGGTGCCCGCATCGACGGCTGTCAGGATAAACAGCGCTTCGAACAGGATCGCAAAGTGATACCAGAACGCCATGGTGTTTTCACCCGGCAGCACATGGTGGAGGATCTGCGCGATACCCACCGCCAGGGTCGGTGCGCCACCGGCACGGGCCAGGACGGTGGTTTCGCCGATGTCCTTGGCCACTGCCTGGAGCGCCTCCGGAGTAATCGCGAAGCCCCAACTGCTGACGGTCTGCGCCACGGCCACCACATCGCCGCCGACAATCGCCGCCGGACTGTTCATGGCGAAGTACACGCCCGGCTCGATCACCGAAGCGGCGACCATCGCCATGATTGCCACGAAGGACTCCATTAACATGCCGCCGTAGCCGATGTAGCGGGCGTTGGTTTCGTTATCCAGCAACTTGGGCGTGGTCCCGGATGAGATCAGCGCATGAAAACCGGACACCGCGCCACAGGCAATGGTGATGAACAGGAACGGAAACAGTCCGCCTTTCCAGACCGGCCCGGTGCCGTCGGTGAACTGGGTCAGCGCGGGCATTTTCAGCTCGGGCATGGTGATCAGGATGCCGATCGCCAGGGCGACGATGGTACCGATCTTGAGGAACGTCGACAGGTAGTCCCGTGGTGCCAGGATCAGCCACACCGGCAGCACTGCGGCGACGAAGCCGTAGCCGATCAACATCCAAGTGATCTGAATGCCCGTGAAGCTGAAGGCCTTGGCCCAGACCGGATCCGCCGCGATCTGACCTCCCAACCAGATCGAGCCAAGCAGCAGGACCACGCCGATGAGGGAGATTTCCCCGATACGACCCGGCCGGATGTATCGCATGTAGATGCCCATGAACATGGCGATCGGGAGGGTCGCCATGACGGTGAAGATTCCCCATGGGCTCTCGGCCAGGGCCTTGACCACGATCAGCGCCAGCACCGCGAGGATGATGATCATGATCAGGAAGCAGCCGAACAAGGCAATGACCCCAGGAATGCGACCCATTTCCTCACGCACCATCTCGCCCAGCGAGCGACCGTCGCGCCGGGTCGACAGGAACAGCACCATGAAGTCCTGGACCGCACCGGCCAGCACCACCCCGGCAATCAACCAGAGCGTGCCGGGCAGGTAGCCCATCTGCGCCGCCAGCACCGGGCCGACGAGCGGGCCCGCACCGGCAATCGCCGCGAAGTGGTGACCGAACAGAATGTGTTTGTTGGTCGGTACATAGTCCAGACCATCGTTATTCAGCACCGCCGGGGTCGCTCGATTGCCATCGAGCTGCATGACATTGTTGGCGATGAACAGACTGTAATAACGATAAGCAACCAGATAGATTGCCACGGCGGCGACCACGATCCACAAGGCGTTGATCGCCTCGCCACGGCGCAAGGCCACCACGCCCAAGGCGCATGCTCCCACGATGGCCAGCACCAACCAGGGTACATGGCGAAAAGGGCTACTATTATTTTTCATTTTTTTATTCCAGCCAGATGGACAGAAAAACAGCCACCCTGAGTTTAACGCCAAAGCGGCCAATGGCTATACCCGACATTGGTATAGAGTGATCTTTTATTGTCGTCGGATACATCAACCTGTCATCACGACCCTGGCAGAACCATGCAGCGTCAGCCCAGGCACTTGCCTGGCCCGGCAGGCGGTCCGCAGGCGGTCTATAGTCAGCGAATCGGCACAGAGACCAGAACATGACCGACCACCCGATCAATCGCCGCCGTTTCAAGCGCATCGCCTTCGATGCCGTCACCACCCTCGGCCAGGGGGCCACGATCTGGTCGGCACCACTGGTGGACCTTTCACTCAAGGGTTTGCTGGTCCACCGACCGGGCAACTGGCATGACGGCACACGCGGTGTCTTCTTAGTCGACATTCGCCTGGCGGAACACGCCCATGTCGAAATGGATGCCGAGCTGGTCCATGAGGATCATGGCCAGTTGGGTTTCAAATGGCTGCATATCGACCTGGAATCGATCCAACACCTGCGCCGCCTGATCCAGTTGAACCTGGGGGACGAAGCGCAGATGGAGCGGGAGCTGGACGCCCTGTTCGACGATTGAGCGACTCGACGGCACCAGCCAAAGCCCTCCATTGCATTATTCGAACAATGCATCCAACGCCTGTTCCAGGCGCGTGACGGCAATGACTTTCAGCCCCGGCGGCGCCTCTTTCGGCGCATTGCCCTGGGGCACGATAGCGCGCTTGAAACCGTGCTTGGCCGCTTCCTTGAGCCGCTCCTGGCCACTGGGCACCGGACGCACCTCGCCGGACAGGCCGACCTCGCCGAACACCAGCAAATCATGGGGCAGCGGTCGATTGCGCAAGCTGGACATCACCGCCGCCATCAGCGCCAGGTCGGAGGCGGTCTCCAACACTTTCACGCCACCGACGACGTTGAGAAATACATCCTGGTCATGGGTAGGAATACCACCATGGCGGTGCAGCACCGCCAACAGCATCGCCAGGCGATTCTGGTCCAGCCCGAGGGTCACTCGCCGAGGGTTGGCCATATGGCTGTCGTCGACCAGGGCCTGGACCTCCACCAACATTGGCCGGGTACCTTCCCAGGTGGCCATGACCACACTGCCAGGCACTTCCTCCTGGGCTCGGGTGAGAAAAATCGCCGACGGATTGGAGACCTCCTTCAGTCCCCGGTCGGTCATGCCGAATACTCCCAACTCGTTCACTGCGCCGAAACGATTTTTTACCGCCCGCAGCAGACGCAGGCGACCGTCGGACTCACCTTCGAAGTACAGCACGGTATCGACCATATGTTCGAGTACGCGCGGCCCCGCCAGGGCGCCCTCCTTGGTCACGTGCCCGACCAGGAAGATCGCCGTGCCGCTCTGCTTGGCGTAACGCACCAGCAAGGCCGCACTTTCGCGCACCTGGGACACTCCGCCCGGTGCCGATTGCAGTTGCTCGGTGAAAATCGTCTGGATCGAGTCGATCACCATGACTTTAGGTTTTTCCACCCGAGCGGTAGCGATGATGGTTTCGATACAGGTTTCGGTCATCACCCGTAGTTGATCCTGGGGCAGCCCCAAGCGACGCGCGCGCATCGCCACCTGTTGCTGCGACTCTTCGCCGGTGACGTACAGCGCCGGCATGCGCGTAGCGAGGTTGCACAGGGTCTGCAAGAGGATGGTCGACTTGCCGATGCCGGGATCGCCACCGATCAACACCACTGAGCCCTCCACCAGGCCGCCGCCGAGCACGCGATCCAGTTCACCGGAGGCGGTGGAGAAACGTGGCATCTCCTCGACGCTGACCTGCGCCAACGTCTTGATCTGCGCCTGCTGCCCGGCCCAACCGGTGCGGCCGCTGGGCGCCGCCGCGCCACCGCTTTCCACCAGGGTTTCGCTCAGGGTATTCCAGGCACCACATTCGCCGCACTGGCCCGCCCACTTGGGAAAGGTCGCGCCGCACTCGGTACAGCCGTACATGCGCTTGGCCTTGGCCATCTCAACCCCCATGGAAAAACCGCGATGATAGCTCAGCCAGGAACGATTGGTTATATGACTGTCATCACGGCCTTGCACGTCAAGGATGGATGGCACTTTGCAAACTTATCGCCGCACAGTGGGTCGATTAAGGCGGGCGCGGGCAACCTGAGTATCGAGCAAGATACTCGCGGCTGAATTACACTGCGCCCACTCAACTCATCTGTAACAAGGAGTAACCAATGGGCGTGTTAAGTGAGTTCAAGGCCTTTGCAGTCAAAGGCAATGTGGTAGACATGGCCGTCGGCATCATCATCGGTGCGGCCTTCGGCAAGATCGTGTCGTCGTTTGTCGGCGACGTGGTAATGCCGCCGATCGGCTTACTCATTGGTGGAGTGGACTTCAGTGCCCTGGCGATCACCTTGAAGGCCGCTGACGGTAACGTGCCTGCGGTAGTCCTGGCCTATGGCAAGTTTATCCAGACCTGCATCGACTTCATCATCGTGGCGCTGGCCATCTTCATGGGCGTCAAGGCGATCAATCGCCTGAAACGCGAGGAAGCCGTGGCCCCGAGCCTTCCACCGGTACCGACTGAGGAGCAAAAGTTGCTGGAAGAGATCCGCGATCTGCTCAAGGCCCAAAACAACAGGCCTTGAATCACAGCTTGTAACTAAACGGCGCCCGCGAGGCGTCGTTTTTCTACCAGTAGTTTTCAACCGCAACCTGGCCAGGACGACGGCTCAGGCTCAATTGCATACCTCGCTGCTTCAGCACCTGGCGAACATCGTCGATCATCTGCGGGTTGCCGCAGATCATCACCCGCGAGTGTTCGGCGTCCAGGGCCACCCTGGCCGCGCGCTCCAGTTCACCGTTGTCGATCAATTGGGGAATCCGTCCTGGCAATACCCCGGACACCTCCTCGCGGGTGACGCAAGGGATAAAGTACAGCTTGTGAGTGTGCTCGGCCAGGTAGTCACGCTCGCCCAGACCGGCGATTAGCTCTCGATACGCCAGTTCGCGCTCATGGCGAACACTGTAGACCAGCAGGATCCGCTCGAATCGCTCCCAAACCTCGAAGTCCTGTAGGATCGAAAGAAACGGCGCCACGCCGGTACCCGTGGCCAGCAGCCAAAGATCACGCCCGTCGACGAATCGATCAAGGGTCAGATAACCCACGGCCTGGCGCTCGATCAGCACTGAATCGCCCACTTGCAGGCGACTCAACTCACTGGTGAACTCACCGCTCGGCACGACGATGGAAAAAAACTCGAGAAACTCGTCATGGGGCGAGGACACCATCGAGTACGCCCGCCACACCACGCTGCCATCTGCCTTGGTCACACCTAGCCGAGCAAATTGTCCGGCACGAAAACGAAACCCGACATCCCGCGTGGTACGCAGGGTAAACAAGCTGGAGGTCAGTGGGCGGACATCAAGCAGGGTCTGTCGGGTAAATTTTTCTGCGCTTGCGGTCATGGTGCGCTCCATCGAAAATGGAGTCCAGTGTCTCGCAAAGCCGACCCGAGAAACACCGATGTTTTGTAGTGATATAAGTTTTACCTTAAAACATGTACAACCCTACAAACAAAGTACAGCGCCCTGAAAAAACAAAAACTTATAAACATAAAACTTAAATTCACACTTTTTCACAAAACAAATTACACCGTTTAAAATACAAAATATATCAAAATGACATCTATCGTTTAACTCACCAAACGACACCTGACGCGATAACACCCTACCTTTAAAGACAATAAAAATATCATTAGCATATAAAAAATTCACACCGAAACCAGGAATTTTCCTACACTAGTTCTGGCACCTTCGGTTCAAGAGAACCGCATCAAGCGTCAGGGAAGGGAACCTCAATGGAGAACTGGCAGGATACTCAACTGCACCAGCTCATGAGTGAAAAAGAAGAACAGGCAGTCTTCAATGCAGTTTTCAATCTGGCAGGGCAAATACACTTTAGCTACGTATCATTCAGGGTCAGCACCTTATTAGGAGGCGTCCAACCGAATAGCTCATCTTTCAACAACTATCCAGCTGAATGGAATTCGTGTTATCAGCGCAGCAACTACATCGCGATTGATCCACTGATAGCTCACTGTCACAGCTCAGTGTTTCCCATACTCTGGGTGCCGGAAACCTTCAGAAATGCACCGGCATTCTGGCGCGACATGCAGGCTCATGGTCTCAACCATGGGTGGTCGCAGTCGGTACACGATGTTCGCGGCATCGTCAGCATCTTGAGCCTGGCCAGGACCTACGAGCCCATCACGTCCAGAGAGTTTTACTCGAAGACGGGTCATATCCTGTGGCTATGCAATTGGTTGCATTCGTACATGGCGGAAAAGCTGATCAGCTCTTGTCAGCCGCAAAGCTACCATCCGCTTTCACCTCGGGAAACCGAGATTCTGAAGTGGACCGCGGAAGGCAAGACCGCTGCCGAGATCGCCAATATCCTCAACCTGACGGCACGCACCGTAGGCTTTCACATGAGCACGATCATGAGAAAACTGGGGGTGAGCAATAAGGCATCGGCGGTATTACGCGCAGCCAAGTCGGGACTGCTGTACTGATTGACACGATCTCTCATCCGGCAGAAGGACCTGCCATTAACGCCCACACGGGCAATATCCTCCAAACCCACGTAAAATTGCTCGCTGGCGATATCACCGCCAGCCATGCTTACCCCAAGCGCCCGTTCAACACAGCCGCAAACTGCCCTCCAGAGCCTGTACTTCATGCCCCTGCTAGAAAGCCCGTTCGCCCAGCTCGATCTGATCCGCCAACCCGAACAGCAGAACGAACCGCTGCAAGCGTTCGACGCCGCCGATCAATACCTGCTCGATCATCTGGCCGGGCAAGCTGTCCCGCGCGATGCCCGAGTGCTGGTGCTCAATGACAGTTTCGGTGCGCTGGCCGCCAGCCTGGAGGGCCATGTTCAACTCACCAGCAGCGGCGATTCGTTCCTGGCGGCGCTAGGCCTGGAAAAAAACCTGGTGCGCAATGGCAAGGCCTTCGATGCCGTTCGCTATGTGCCGGCCAGCGGGAACCTGGCTGGCCCGTTCGACCGGGTGCTGATCCGGGTGCCCAAGACCCTGGCCTTACTGGAAGAACAACTGATTCGCCTGCAAGGCCAACTGGCGCCGGGCGCGCAGGTCGTGGCCGGGGCCATGGTCAAGCATTTGCCCAGGGCCGCAGGGGACCTGCTGGAGCGTTATATCGGCCCGGTACAAGCCTCATTGGCACTGAAGAAAGCGCGGTTGTTGATCGCGACCCCCGAAGCCAAGGCCACGTTCGCCTCACCCTACCCGACGCGCTACACCCTCGAACAACCCGCGGTCGAGCTGCTCAACCATGCCAACGTTTTCTGCCGCGAAGGACTGGATATCGGCACCCGCGCCTTCCTTCCCCATTTGCCCACCAACCTGGGCAATGCCCGGGTCGCCGATCTTGGCTGTGGCAACGGTGTGCTGGCCATCGCCAGCGCACTGCAGAACCCGCAAGCCCACTACACCCTGGTGGACGAGTCATTCATGGCCGTGCAGTCGGCGCGGGAAAACTGGCAGGCGATACTCGGTGAACGGGACGTGACTCTCCGCGCCGATGACGGTCTGGCCGGTCAGGCTGCGCAGTCACTGGATGTGGTGCTGTGCAACCCACCCTTCCACCAGCAGCAAGTCGTCGGCGACTTCCTCGCCTGGCGGATGTTCCGCCAAGCCCGTGAAGCGCTGGTGGTCGGTGGCGCACTGTATATCGTCGGCAATCGCCACCTGGGCTATCACAGCAGGCTGGCCTGCCTGTTCCGGGGCGTCGAGCAAGTGGCTGCGACGCCCAAATTCGTCATCCTCAAGGCCCGCAAGTAAGGGCGCTGAGCTATCGGCTTAGTGGGTCGTCAGCCCCGCCGCGTTCATGAACAGACGCATCAGGCTGGCGACCACGAACAACGCCAGCACACTGCCGGTCCAGATCATCGCCAGCCAGCCCAGGCGCTGCCAGAGCGGCTTCTTCTCGGCCTGTTGGATGTCGTGCAACGAATGTTTACCTGTCATATCGGGCGCCCTCGGCCTCAGAAAAACGGCGCCCCGAAGGACGCCATCGCCACTAGTGATAACCGTCCTCGTGGGTCACTTTGCCGCGGAACACGTAGTAGCTCCAGAAGGTGTAGCCCAGGATGAACGGGATGATGAACAGCGTTCCCACCAGCATGAAGCCTTGGCTTTGTGGCGGTGCGGCGGCATCCCAGATCGAGATCGACGGCGGCACGATATTCGGCCACAGGCTGATACCGAGGCCGCTGTAGCCGAGGAAAATCAACACCAGAGTCAGCAGGAACGGAGTGTAATGGGCATTGCGCGCCACCGCGCGAATCAGGCCATACAAGGTGACAAGCACCAGGATCGGCACCGGCAGGAACCAGAACAGGTTCGGCAGCGTGAACCAGCGCGCCGCGATCTCGGCATGTGCCAATGGCGTCCAGATACTGACGATACCGATCACCGCCAGCAAAACGAACGCCAACGGCCGTGCCAGATCATGCATCTGCTCCTGCAACTTACCTTCGGTCTTCATGATCAGCCAGGTACAGCCGAGCAATGCATAGGCCACCACCAGCGCCACGCCGCAGAACAGGGTAAACGGCGTCAGCCAGTCCAGTGAACCGCCGGCGAACTGCCGGTCGACCACCGTAATCCCGTCGATAAAAGCCCCCAGGGCCACGCCCTGGAAGAAGGTTGCCGCCAGTGAACCGCCAATGAAGGCCTTGTCCCAAATGTGCCGCTTGTCGTCCTTGGCCTTGAAGCGGAACTCGAAGGCCACGCCGCGAAAGATCAGCCCGATCAGCATGAATATCAGCGGCAGGTACAACGCCGATAGCACCACCGAATACGCCAGCGGGAAGGCGCCGAACAGCGCCGCGCCACCGAGTACCAGCCAGGTCTCGTTACCGTCCCAGACCGGTGCCACGGTGTTCATCATCACGTCACGGTCGCGATCGCCCTTGATAAAGGGAAAGAGAATGCCAATCCCCAGATCGAAGCCATCCATAACCACATACATCATGATGCCGAAGATGATGATCACGGCCCAGATCAGCGCAAGATCAATACCCATGATTCAGTTCCCCTTGTTCAGGTGGTCGCCATGATCGTTTTCACTGCCTTCATCGGCAGCAGAAAGCGGACGGGCCGGTGTGCGTCGCTGGCCGGGACCGCCGTGGCTCGGCTCGGCGCCTTCGTTGATCTTCGGCCCCTTACGGACCAGGCGCATCATGTAACCCAGACCCACGCCGAACAGTGAGAAATACACCACGACAAACAAGGCGAGTGTGATACTCATCTGCACAAAGCTATGCCCGGAGGAAGCATCTGCCGTGCGCATCAAGCCGTAGACCACCCAGGGTTGGCGGCCGATTTCCGTGGTGAACCAGCCCGCCAGGATCGCGATCAGACCCGAGGGGCCCATCCACATAGCCAGGTGCAGGAAGAGGCGGTTTTCGTAAAGGCGGTCACGCTTGCGCAACCACAAGCTCCACAGACCGGTGAAGATCATCAGGAAACCGAGGCCGACCATGATCCGGAACGACCAGAACACAATGGTCGAGTTCGGCCGGTCTTCTGGCGGGAACTCCTTAAGTGCCGGCACCTGTTTGTCCAGCGAATGGGTCAGAATCAGGCTGCCCAGATAGGGAATCTCCACGGCGAAGCGGGTTTTCTCAGCCTGCATGTCCGGCCAGCCGAAGAGAATCAACGGGGTCGGTTGGTTGCCGACATTCTCCCAGTGACCTTCGATGGCGGCAATTTTTGCCGGCTGGTGCTTGAGGGTATTAAGGCCATGGAAGTCGCCGATCACCGCCTGGATCGGCGCCACGATCAGCGCCATCCACATGGCCATCGACAGCATGGTGCGAATTGCCGGGTTGTCCCGGCCACGCAGCAGGTGCCAGGCCGCCGAGGAGCCGACGAAGAACGCTGTCGCGACAAACGCGGCCGTGGCCATATGCATCAGGCGGTAAGGGAAGGATGGGTTGAACACCACCGCCAGCCAATCCACCGGAATCACTCGACCATCGATGATTTCATAACCTTGGGGCGTCTGCATCCAACTGTTGGACGACAGGATCCAGAAGGTCGAGATCAGGGTGCCGATCGCCACCATCACGGTGGAGAAGAAGTGCAGGCCGCGGCCAACCTTGTTCCAGCCAAACAGCATGACGCCGAGGAAGCCGGCTTCGAGGAAGAACGCCGTCAGCACCTCATAAGTCAGCAAGGGTCCGGTGACTGCACCGGCGAAGTCGGAGAAGCGACTCCAGTTGGTCCCGAACTGGTAGGCCATGACCAAGCCGGAAACCACTCCCATGCCGAAGTTGACGGCAAAGATCTTCGACCAAAAATGATACAGATCGCGGTACGTATCGTTACGCGTCTTCAGCCACAGCCCTTCGAGCACCGCCAGGTAGCTCGCCAGGCCAATGGTGATGGCCGGGAACAGGATATGGAATGAAATGGTGAACGCGAACTGGATTCGGGCGAGATCAAGCGCCTCCAAACCGAACATAAGTCTTCCTCTCTCAGGTGATACTGGCTGCCGACCTGGAGGCCTGCATCCACTGCCCCCACGGATATGGAGTGTGGCGAATTGGAATTCGTTCTTTTAAACCATCGCGACGCAGGGAGTCGGATCAAGATCAGTGCCGTAAAGGGAATTGACTGAGATCAATCAACGTTGAAAGAGTAGTCTCATTCCGACGACCGGGTTATGTGGTCTTTTGCCGCGTGACAGGTTGCCTCAGGTGCAGCGTCATGCGATCCGCAAAAAACAATAGGCGGAGAAAAACACCGGTCGCTCAGCAACTTTTTGTTACATGGGAATGATAATCTGCCTTACCCCTACCCAGGTGAGTCACCCCAATGCCCACCGAGACACCGTTGCTGCTGCGCCATCACCGCCCTTTCCTCGCTTTCTGGCTGGCTCGGATCTTTACCGCCAGCGGCTTTCAGATGCTTACCGTAGCCATTGGTTGGAATCTCTATCAATTGACCGGCAACGTACTCGACCTGGGGTTGGTCGGGTTGGTGGAGTTCGCCCCACGGGTGCTGTTCATGTTGCATACCGGCCATGTCGCGGATCGTTATGACCGGCGCAAGGTCGCGGCGCTGTGCCAGACCTTGCAGGCCTTGATCGCCCTGAGCCTGGCAATCGGCAGCGCGACGAACCACGTGACCCGGGAAATGATCTTTATCCTGGCCTTTCTGCTCGGGGCCGCGCGCTCCTTTGAGATGCCCACCACCCAGGCACTGCTGCCGTCCATTGTGCCGGCGGCGCTGTTCCCCCGCGCAGTGGCGGCCGCACAGTCGGCACAGCAACTGGCGACCATTGTCGCGCCGGCCATCGGTGGCCTGCTGTATGCCTTTGGCAGTGTCTGGGTCTACGGCCCGACCGTCGCCTTGTACGCCATTGCCTGCCTGCTGATGCTCAACCTGCCGACACGCCAGACACCGCTGAACAAGACCAAGGCCACCCGGGACTCCCTGTTGGCGGGGATTCGCTTCATTCGCAGCCGCCCGGACATTCTCGGGGCCATTTCCCTGGACTTGTTCGCGGTGCTGCTGGGCGGTGCGACGGCACTGTTGCCCGTGTTCGCCAAAGACATCCTGTTGACCGGCGCCTGGGGCCTGGGCCTACTACGTTCGGCACCGGCAGTCGGGGCGTTGCTGATGTCGCTGTGGCTGGCGCGGTTCCCCGTGGAGCGCAAGGTCGGGCGCATCATGTTCACCGCCGTCGGGGTATTCGGCGTCGCCACCATCGCCTTCGGCCTATCGACCTCATTCTGGTTTTCCCTGGCGGTGCTGATGGTGCTGGGCGCGGCGGACATGATCAGCATGGTGATCCGAGCCTCCTTCGTGCAACTGGAAACCCCGGATGAAATGCGCGGCCGGGTCAGCGCGGTGAACGGCCTGTTCATCGGCGCATCCAACCAACTGGGCGAGTTCGAGTCCGGGCTGACCGCCCATTGGTTCGGTACCGTGCCGGCGGTGGTTCTCGGCGGGGTCGGTACCCTGGTGATTACCGGGACTTGGATGAAGCTGTTCCCGACCCTGGCCAACCGCGACCGCATGCACGTCCAAAAGTATGAAACCGCGCCCGTCGCTAGTTGATCTCGATGGTCGCCGTCATCGTCCGCACCGGCATCGTCAGCGACCGGTCACTGAAGCTGAAGGTACCCTGCTGCTGGTCCTGCAGGTCGTAGATATAGCTGTATCCGACCACCGCCCCGCCGTTGCAGGGCGCGAACGGTTTGTTGAACTTACACAAGGCATTGCGTTGGCTGTAATTGAGCGGGGCACCGTTGAACGTCGCTCCCGCCGCACGCCCATAGCCTAGCTCGACCACCGTGACGGTGATATTCGGCCCGCGATGAGCAATTTGCGTGCGTCTGCGGCCGTCGGAAACATCCTCGACCGCCGCCGAAGACGCCACCGTATAGATGGCGACCCCTTTTAATGGCGCCGCCGGTGCCGCATAGGCCGGGATGCCGACCGACAGCAGCAGTACACCGGTACACCGAGCTAGGCGATTAATCCGTTGTTTCATGATTGGCTTCATAAAGCGCCCTCGTCTGTCGACGAGTATGCCTCAGGCACGGCGTTGGCAGTAGCTCATGCAGGGTGCTGACGCAATAGCATCATCACTCCGTCCCATTCCTGCCGCCGACTGGTATGATGCGCGGTTTTTCCCACAGGCGAATTTCACCAGGCCACCAGAGTCTGTGCTTTGCTGTTGGGACCCATTCATTCGAGGCGTCGAAGGCGCCATTGGGGAGCAGAGATGCTGGAAAGGCTGTTTCAACTCAAGGCACACAATACCAACGTGCGCACCGAGATTCTCGCGGGCGTCACGACCTTCCTAGCCATGGCCTACATTCTGTTCGTCAATCCGAGCATTCTCGGCGAAACCGGCATGGACAAGGGCGCGGTCTTCGTTGCCACTTGCCTGGCAGCCGCCATCGGCTCGGCGGTGATGGGCCTGATCGCCAACTACCCGATCGCTCTCGCACCGGGTATGGGCCTCAATGCCTTCTTCACCTACACCGTGGTTCTGCACATGGGGCATACCTGGCAAGTGGCGCTAGGGGCCGTATTCATTTCGGCGGTCTGCTTCTTTCTCCTGTCGATTTTCCGTATCCGCGAATGGATCATCAACAGCATCCCGCTGCCGCTGCGCTCGGCAATTGCCGCCGGTATCGGTCTGTTCCTGGCGCTGATCGCCCTGCACAACGCCGGTATCGTGATCGGTAACCCGGCGACCATGGTCGGTCTCGGCGACCTCAAACAACCGGCACCGATCCTCGCCACCTTGGGCTTTGCCGCCATCGTCGCCCTGGAGGCCCTGAAAGTCCGTGGCGCGGTACTGATCGGCATCCTGGGAGTAACCATCGTCTCGATCCTGATGGGTTTCAGTCCGTTCGGTGGCATCATCTCGGCCCCGCCGTCGCTGGCACCGACCTTCCTCCAACTGGACATCAAGGGTGCCCTGGATATCGGCCTGGTCAGCGTGATCTTCGCCTTCCTGTTCGTCGATCTGTTCGACAACTCAGGCACCTTGATCGGCGTCGCCAAGCGCGCCGGATTGATGGGCAAGGACGGGCACATGCCGAAAATGGGGCGTGCGCTGATCGCCGACAGCACCGCCGCCATGGCCGGTTCGCTGCTAGGTACCTCGACCACCACCAGCTACATCGAATCGGCAGCGGGCGTCAGTGCCGGCGGCCGCACCGGCCTGACCGCCATCGTGGTCGCCGTACTGTTTCTCCTGGCGTTATTCTTCGCGCCACTGGCCGGCAGTGTCCCGGCCTTCGCCACCGCGCCGGCGCTGCTGTTCGTGGCCGTGCTGATGGCTTCGGGCCTGGCCGAAATCAACTGGGATGACGTGACTGAGGCGGCTCCGGTGGTCATCACCGCCCTGGCCATGCCGTTCACCTACTCCATCGCCAACGGCATCGCTTTCGGCTTCATTGCCTGGACCGCGATCAAGCTGCTGTCTGGCCGCGCACGCGAGCTGAACCCGGCGCTGGTGATTCTGTCGATTCTGTTTGTGATCAAGTTGGGTTGGTTCAACGCATGACTTTTGATTCCTCGACCTACGCCGCTCAGCTCAACGACAAGGTGGCGCGCCTGCGCGACCTGCTGGCGCCGTTCGATGCCCCCGAGCCGCAAGTGTTCGACTCGCCGCGGCAGCACTTTCGCCTGCGGGCAGAATTCCGCCTGTGGCGCGAAGCGGGCGGGCGCCATTACGCCATGTTTTCCCAGGACGACAAGCGCACGCCGATCCTGATCGAAGACTTCCCCATCGCCAGCCCGCGCATCAATCAACTGATGCCCCAGCTCAAAGCCGCCTGGCAAGCCAGCGCCCCCCTGAGCCACAAGCTGTTCCAGGTGGAATTCCTGACCACCCTGGCAGGCGATGCGCTGATCACCTTGTGCTATCACCGCCCGCTGGACGAGCACTGGCAAACCGCCGCCGAGCAACTGGCCGCTGAGCTGGGCGTGAGCATCATCGGCCGTTCCAAAGGCAAGCGTGTGGTGATCGGCCGTGACTATGTGGTGGAAACGTTCGATGTTGCCGGTCGCACCTTCAGTTACCGGCAACCGGAAGGTGCCTTTACCCAGCCCAACGGCACGGTGAATCAGAAGATGCTCAACTGGGCCTATGAGGCGTTGGGCGAACGCTCCGACGATCTGCTGGAGCTGTATTGCGGCAACGGCAACTTTACCCTGCCGCTGGCGACCCGGGTGCGCAAGGTGCTGGCCACCGAGATCAGCAAGACCTCGGTCAATGCCGCTCTAAGCAACCTCGACGAAAACGCCGTGGACACCGTTACCCTGGTGCGCCTGTCCGCCGAGGAGCTGACCGAGGCATTGAATGAGGTCCGACCGTTTCGCCGCCTGCAGGGCATCGACCTGAAAAGCTACGCGTTCGCCAGTGTGTTCGTCGACCCACCGCGTGCGGGCATGGACCCGGACACCTGCGAGCTGACTCGGCGCTTCGACAACATCCTGTACATCTCCTGCAACCCCGAGACCCTGGCGGCGAATATCGCGCAACTGCACGATAGCCACCGCATCGAGCGCTGCGCGCTATTCGATCAATTCCCCTGGACCCATCATATGGAATCCGGCGTCTTGCTGACTCGTCGCTGACGCCCACACCGCTGGTGAGTTCGCATGGACGCGGACTTGCCGCCAAGGGGACCGCGCGGTGTACCAGCTATTGCGCGTCAGCCCTTCACAAACCCGAACAACTGCGCCGCTGTGTTGCACAGTAGATGCTGGCGCAACGGTGCGGCGCCAGCCAGACGGCGCAGACGCCCGAATTCGGAACCGAAATCCACTTGTTGTTCATGCTGGGTATGGGGCCAGTCACTGCCCCATAGCAAGCGATCCGGTCCCAATCCCTGCAACATCAACGACAAGGCCTTTTCGGCGAAATGCTGGTTTTCCATGGGCGTACCACCGAGCCGATAGATAGCCGAGACCTTGATCCACAGCTGCCCGCTTCCCCCCAGCTTCAGCAGACGGGCAAAGGCTGACTGTTCGACCCCGAGTCGCGAATCGGGACGACCGAAATGATCCACCACCACTCGACAACCCTGCTCTAGCAATGGCTGGAGCAACCCCGGCAGGTCCTCCAATTGACGATGCAGTTCGACATGCCAGTCCAAGCGGCGCAGGTGCTGGAAGAACACCTGCCACGATGCCTCGGCAAAGTCCGGCAGCGCTTGCCCCATCAGGTTCAGGCGCACCCCCACTACACCGAGCTCGGCCATCCGCGCCAGTTCCGCAAAGGCAATGTCGCGCTCGACCACCACCACACCGCGTAACCGCGCAGGCATCTGCTTCAACGCCGCCAACAGATAGCCATTGTCGGTGCCGAGAAAACTCGGTTGCACCAGCACGCCGTGACTCAGGCCGTTTTCCTGCAAGCGCGCCAAGTAATCGGCCAGGGGAGCATCATACTCCGGTGCATAACGACGCACGGTCGCCAGCCCCAGGCCACGCTCGAAAACATGCGCATGGGCGTCGATGCCGCTAATCGGTATTGAGCAAATCTCGGACATGGAACTCATCGATGGAAAGGTTGAACACAATCCCTATAGAAAGGGCCAATCGACGCTCGGTGGCTGGACGTTATTGCCGGCTATCGAGCGGCGACTTCTACAGCTTTTGTAGCGCTTTCAAGATAGCTGATGAGCATTGCCGCTCTTGGCGGATAACGCATCCGACGCAGCTCCCAGCAGGTTAATACCTTTGGTTTCCGGTAATGCCAACGCGGCCAGCACCGCGACACCATAGGCGACCCCGGCATCGATACCGATGGCCGAACCGAGGGACATCGATTCGCTCATATGCCCGACCATGAAGGGGAATACTGCCGACAGCACCCGACCGAAGTTGTAGCAGAAGCCCACGCCGGCACCGCGTACATCCGCCGGGTACAACTCATTGAAGAAGGAACCGAGGCTGGCCGGAATCCCGGCGGCGAAGAAACCCAAGGGGAAACCGAGGAACAACATCTGCGTATTGCTCAGCGGCAGGAACAGATAGCACTGCACCGTGATCACGCAACAGAAGGCAAAGAGAATGATGTTCTTGCGCCGACCGATACGATCCAGCAGCAGGCCGCTGACGACGCAGCCGAACCAGAACGCGACGATAATCACCGCCAGGTAGCCGCCGGAGCTGAGTACCGAGAGATGGCGTTCGGTCTTAAGGAAGGTCGGCAACCAGGTCATCACCGCGTGATAACCGCCGTGAGCCCCCAGGCCGAGAATACCGCCCAACAGCGTGACCCGCAACAACTCGGGACGAAAGATCCCCGCCATCGAAGCCAGCAGGCCGCGCCCTTCGGCTTTGGCTTGGCGTTGCGTGCTGTCAGGCTCGACCACACTGCGTCGCACATAAACCACCAGCAGCGCCGGCAACAGGCCCACCACGAACATCACGCGCCAGGCCATGACCTCGGGTACGAAGGTGTAGATCAGGGTAAAGGCGCCGACCGCCACGCCCCAACCGATCGCCCAGGCACTCTGGACCGCGCCCATGACCTTGCCTCGATAGCGAGCCTGGATGGTCTCCGCCATCAGCACCGCGCCCGCCGCCCACTCGCCGCCGATGCCGACGCCCTGTAGCGCCTTGACCACCAGCAACTGGTTGAAATCGGTGACAAAGGCCGAAAGGAAGGTGAACAGCGAGAACCAGAGGATCATCCATTGCAGGGTGCGCACCCGCCCGTAGCGATCGGACAGCGTGCCGCCGAGCCAGCCGCCGATGGCCGAGGTGATCAGGGTTACGCCGCTAACCAACCCGGCATCGCCCTTGCTCAGGGCGAAGGCGGCGATCAGCGCCGGAATAGCCAGGCCGAACATTTGTACTTCCAGGGCATCCAGGGACCAACCGCCAAAGCACGCCCAGAATGTCTTGCGCTCCCGTGAAGTGATGTCGCGATACCAACTGAACATGATTTTTTATCCTTTATAAGTGAACACGGAGCCGGTCTGGTGGCCTGTGTGATTAGTTCGTTAGCTAAAGTTCGGATGCCGTACCTTCATGACCCAGGCGCTGTGACGAGTCATAGCCGGCTATGGCGAGGAACAGCAATGCGGGTCAGGGGCTTATGACGCCGAAACTGACTCACAGCACTCGCCACACAGGCCACCAGGGTCAGCGGATTTCAACGCTGTAGCGGAAGTGGCTGGCATGGCCACGCGAACGCCGCCACTCCAACGGTCGGCCAGCGTAGTCGCGAGCCAGTCGTTCGATCACTACCACCGGGCTGCCAGGCTCGATCTGCAGCAGTCGCGCCGGCACCTCGCCCACGGATTCGGCGGTGAGGGTTTCTTCGGCACAGGCAACGACCTGGCCGCACAACTCTTCGTAGATCGGATAAAGCAGCGGCCCCTGGCGGTCCAAATCGACGCTCAACAAGGCTTGGAACGGTGTCTTCGGCAGCCAGATTTCCTCGGCCAACACCGGCATGCCTTCCAGCAACCGCAGCCGGACCAGGCGAATCACCTCGGCCTCGGGCGCCAGCCCCAGTGCCTGGCTGACAGCGGAGGGCGCGGCCAGGGAATCGATGGTGAGAATCCGGCTTTGCGGCACTTGCCGTTCACCGGCCAGGCTCTTGAAGCGAAAAAAGCGGAACAGCGAAGACTGGAACTGCGGACGACGGATAAAAGTGCCCCGGCCCTGCTGACGGTCAAGGATGCGCTCCTCCACCAACTTGTCGATGGCCTTGCGCACGGTGCCGATGGACAACTGGTATTCGCCGGCCAGCACCGCTTCGGTGGGAATCGCTTCGCCTGGGCGCCAGCGGTTGTTGGCAATTTGCCGAGCCAGCTCGTCGCGCAGGCGTTGATAGAGCGGAAGACGTTCGTCGCTGGAAAGTGTGCTCATTTTTATAGTCATCCAGTCATCTATATGAATTCACACTCAGTATTCTCCTTGTATGAAAAAGCGTCAAGTACACAAAGATAAAAGGCGTCACCGCCCCTGATCGTTCTTCATGGAGCCTGGAAGCGATCCAGGAGCCAACAGACCGAGTGGGATTCGGCGCTTTGCAATGGAGCTACCTCGAACCACCGAGCTATCGGAAATATTCTGCTGCCATACACCGTCCGATAGAGATAACCCAGGGCACTATGGCGGTACTCCTCGCGATAAAGGCGTTCGAGCTGTGCAGTCGCGTGGCACCTGATGTGCAACGTCAAACTTTATAAGGCGCATAATTTTGAGCCTTATCCTATATAAAGCTCTTGATATTGAGCTTTATAATAAAATATCTATCACATAAGGCGTGTTACAGTGAACCTTATCAACTATAAGGCTTATTCTGGTAAGTGTTATGAAGGATTTTTTTCCAGTTGGCTGTAGCGATACCCTCAGTAAAATCGGGCTTCTGGTAAAAGCCAGGCGCCTGGATCTCGGTCTGCGCCAGTCAGACTTCAAATCCAGCCTGGGGATTTCCGAGCATACGTTGCGCAAGATCGAGAATGGCTCGGAGCAGGTAGACCTCAGGTCCTTTATGCTGGTGCTCTGGCGCCTGGGCATCAACGAAAGGATTTTCGATTCACTGGAAGGTATTGAAAACACCTCGCAAATCACCAGGTACACCACTGACCAGGACAGCCATACAAGCCTGTCCTCCAAACGTGTTCGCCTGTCCAAACCCAAGACGGAAGATTTCTGATGTCCCGTGCCTATCTCTACATGGAGCACCCGCAGACAGGCGCAGTCATCACCCTCGGTCGACTGCCTCTCCAGGGCAAGGTCGGCGAGTTCCTGTATGCCCCCGACTACGTGGCCAGCAAGGGCTGGGTCCCGACCCCATCAACTATCCGCTGCGTGTTGAAGCCTATACCGGCATCGCCAAGAATCGCGGTATTCCGGGCTTCATCAACGATGCCATGCCGGACGGCTGGGGGGGAACGCCTGCTTCACCGCGTCCACGGCCAGGGACTAACCACCCTCGATTTCCTGCTCAAATCACCGAACAACGACCGCATTGGCAACCTGATGGTGGGACGATCCGCCTCCCCCGCTCCAGGTCTGGGCTCCGAGCCTGTACCTACATTAAGAGGCCTGGCGAAATTCGTCGAGGCCTGCGAAGCGGTCTACGACAGCCAACTGGATCAGGAGTCGGTCTCGATATTGAACCTGCGCCAGCAGCGCTCGTCACTGGGCGGCGCTCGCCCGAAGCGCACCTTGCAGGATCACGGCATGTTGATCCTGGCCAAACCTCGCGACCGCTTTGACCAGTACGACCTACCCGCTGTCGAGTATGCGTGCATGACCTTTGCCGCCTCCAAGGGCCTGAAGGTCGCCCGGACTGCCCTGCACGCGCAAACCCCGTCCACACTATTGGTGGAACGGTTTGATCGGACACCGCTGGCCGAAGGCGGCAGTCGCATCCCCATGCTCAGTGCGCTCACCTTGCTCGACGCCGAATGGATGACCCGGCATGACTGGCGTTACGCGGGTGTGGCCGACGAGATGCGCCGTCGCGGTGTTCCCCACCAGGGTATGCGTCCGGCCAAGTCATCTACCCAACCCCGCAACGCCAGGACATGGTGTGCACTTAAATTAAGTGGACGCCAGTTCTAGCCTTTTAAGCGGGTATGTCATGCAGCCAACACGCCGTTCCTATTCCAAATCCTTCAAGGCCCAGGTCATTCAAGAGTGTGTCCAGCCCGGCGCTTCGATTGCCAGCGTCGCCCTCAGCCATAGCCTCAACGCAAACCTCGTCCACAAATGGATTCGAGTGCAAGCGCAGAAAAACACAGCGCTTCAACCTGCATTCATCCAATTGCCTATGCAAACAACGGCGCACGTATCTTCATCGAATATCAGTGTTGAAATTCTGCACCCACGCGCCACCGTCAAAGTGAATTGGCCAACCGATAGCGCTGCTGCCTGCGCCGCTTTCCTTCGAGACCTGTTGCGGTGATCCGCATCGACGCCATCTGGCTCGCCACCGAGCCCATGGACAGGCGTGCCGGCACTGAAACGGCGCTGGCTAAGGTGATCGCGGCGTTCGGGGCGGCAAAGCCGCACTGCGCCTATCTGTTTGCCAATCGCCGCGCGACTCGGATAAAAGTGCTGGTACATGATGGGATCGGCGTTTGGCTGGCTGCACGTCGCTTGAACCAAGGCAAGTTTCACTGGCCAGGCATTCGACAAGGCCGCGAAATGCAGCTCGATACCGAACAACTTCAGGCCTTGGTGCTCGGCCTACCTTGGCAGCGTGTTGGCGCTGGCGGGTATGCGTCCGGGCATCACGCCTTGCGTGATTAGACCGGCTGCCACCTATGCGGCAGCAACTGATCGATTTCACTCACCCGCTGCGTCGGCAGGCGCGTGAGGACATCTTTTAGATACGCGTACGGATCATGGCCATTGAGCCACGCAGACTGGATCAAACTCATAATCGCGGCAGCCCGTTTGCCGCTGCGCAGCGAACCTGCGAAGAGCCAGTTTTTGCGCCCCAACGCCCAAGGCCGGATCTGGTTCTCCGCCCAATTATTATCAATGGGTACAGCCCCGTCATCGAGGTAGCGCGACAGCGCTGCCCAGCGTTTCAGGCTGTAATCGAGTGCTTTGCTGATGGCTGAGCCTTCGAGCACA
>NZ_FOAR01000024.1 GCF_900109755.1 Pseudomonas agarici
TTGGCGTCTGGGCCACTTCGCGCCGCAATTGCGCCTGGAGGAATTGGCCGAGGCCAAGACGCCGAAAAGCATTGAGCGGGTGCGGCTGGAGTTGCAGGTGCGGGTAAGGGCGTCGGTTCAAGCTGAATTGGAAGCGGGCAAGGTCGGTAATTTTTACGCGTTGCGCATTGGTGTGATCGTCGGTCTGTATGAAGCCTTTCAGTTGTACAGCAAAGCGCAGGCGATGTCCGAGGGGCATAAGCAGAAGGCTGAGTTCGCGGCGGCGGCGTTGGCGACCACGGCGGTTGCGCTGGAGTTGATGCATACCGGAGCGGAATGGACCAGCAAGAAGTATGGGGCGGCGACGGCGACGGGAAGGATAGCGGCGAACTGGGGCGGTGGGTTGAAGTTGTATGGTGGGTTTTTGGGGGCTATTGGTGGGGTGATTGGTGGTTCGTTAGATGTACAAGGCGGAATAGGCCAATTTGAAAAAGATCGGAGATTTTTATCTGGGGCTTACTTTATTCGTTCTGTGTCTTCCTTTGCTGTTATCTCACTCACTCTAGGTATTGTTATGTCGGGAAGTGGGCCATATTTGAGGCTGTTAATGTCTCGAACGAGCAATACTCTGCTTTTGAGTGCTCTGAAGCTTCTAGAGTTGTTAGCTAAACGTTTGGCGGCAGAGCAAATTTTAAAAATGATGCGTGCAGGATTGGTTCGGCTGGCATGGGCGGGATTGGCAATAAGCGGAGTAATTTGGTTATTAGAGCCTAAGGCAATTGAGTCGTGGTGCGAGAAATCAGTTTTTCGTAAAAACAAAAAAACTAAGGGGTTTAAAAAACATGTCGATGAGCTGGTTGAGTTGGAGGCCGCTTTTAATAAGGTGGTGGCTAACTAATGTTTCTTTTTGAGCGAATCATATGGTCTGGAAGAATGGAAAGCCCTGCGCAACGGGAGTTTTGGGCCGAAGAGGTTGCAAAAGCAGAAGGTAATGACGATAGCTCAAGCCCCAAATCCAGTCTGGAAGTGAATGGTGTTGATAAAGTTTGGGAGTACTATGAGTTTGCGAGCCAAAATCCCACAGATGCACAATCACTTTATGCGTTTAATGATGACTATTTAGATGTGCGCGCAGCGTTCCAGGAAGAAAAGCGTGGATTGATAACGTTTTGTTTTTTTTCAATGGCACTTGGCTTGAATTTATATATGTTGTACGGCTCGGTTTTGTTTCCGTTTGAGCTGTACGTAATGGGTAATGCTTATCATGATCGATGGGATTTGGGGAATCTATTTTTTGGGCTGTTTTTTTTACTTGTTATGGGGGGCAGTAATTACTATCTCTGGAAGTACACTTGGCGCTGGTTTCGTGTGGAGTTGTTTACCCAGCGCCATCTAATTGCCCGATTTAATCGTAAAACACGACAGGTTTACGTCAATCGACCCAAATATGCGGGAGGCATCGTCATCTTGCCCTGGGAAGCCGTAGTTCCGGCCATCAATCCGGAAGATCCCGATTTTATGGGCATGGGCGGTTTTCTCCTATTGGCATTCATGTCGGAACACACGGGCGCGGGCTACGACGAAACCCTGATGCTGGGACGCCCCATGCACGGTAATCAAGAACTGGTCGGTTTCTGGGAGTTTATCCGCCGCTACATGGAAGAAGGACCGCAAGCGGTGCCCAAACCCAAGCGGTTACTCACACTTCGGCCTACTCCGATTGAGCCGGTGCGGGCCACCCTGCGTTTTATGTCGGGCTTCTGGCGTAATGGCGGAAAGATCACCGCCTTAATTACTGGCACCTTATTGTCGCCCCTTATTGTGCTGCATGCGTTGTGTCATTGGATCTCGCTGCTTCTGTGCTGGGCTCCACGCTGGCCCAAGGAGATCCAGGAGGCTGGACAACCCGGCAAGCCCATCCCAAAACTCACTACAGCCGAAGATTTCGGTCCGGTTATCGGTGCCAATTTGCGGGCCAATACCCTGAAAGAACGTAGCGAAACGCCCATGCCCGAGCGTCCAGGATGGCGGCCTGCTGTCCGGCAACAGGATGATTTCGATGTGTGATTGGTTATGTCTGATTGAGAGGTCTTGAACGATAATTATCCAGCTTCAATCTGATCAGGCACCGGGACTTCGTGCTGAATGCGGACCCTGCATTGCTTGACTGACAGATCACCTAACAGCATTTCGGGACGAGGATAACCGTCATGGACGTATTGCCCGCCTCGACGTTGAGATAGTCGAGGATCTCAGCGTGGCCGCGATGGTGACCAGCGCGCTGACCGATACCCGCTGGGCGAGCGGGCCTGGAGCCGCCCGGACAGCATCGTTGGTGCGCTCGGTGTTGATGGGGTGGGACAAGCTGGGTGGGCCGGATCGTGTTCTAGACGATACTTGAGTGCGGGGTAGACCTATGAGGTGTCGGTCAATGATGCTTGCCGGCTTCCCTGAGTAGCATGTCGACCTTGTTCAAGTCGCTGAGCAGCGTGCTGAGACTGCCGGCATTAAGAAGTCGTGTGCTTTGGGCGAAAACCTCGTTCGGTGGGACCATGGCCTTGGATACCGCAGGATTGGTCTGGGCTTCCAGAAGATTTTCCCGCAGATGGGTGATCAGTTCCCTGAGATGAGGATCGTCCAAGGGCAGCGGGGCGTCAACGTCATGCTTTTTCAGTGTGCTGATCAGCAACCCAAGAGCCACGTTGGCCCGCATCAGTGCTCTTTCTCGTGCATCCATTCGCAATCTCCCATGCCGTGTAGGTTTTGTAACGGTTCAAGGATAGACCACGATTGAGGAGACGCTTGCGTATCAGCGATCATTCACCGCACCGGTGATTGCGCCGCCAACCAGCGAGGGCACAAAACACGTCAATGCCGTGACTAAACCCGTACCTTGCCCGAACGTCTGAGTGACCGTTGGGTCACTAACATGCTGAGATAAGCAGCAAAAGCCCACCGATCTTCTTGTAACGAAGCCGATCGGTGGCGTTCCCTGAACAAATCGCTACACTGCGCCGGCTATTCAATTTTTTCGCCGAGGCACCGCGCATGAAATTCCGCTTTCTTCTCTGGGCAATGGGTCTACTGATGGCCCGGGCCAGCCGCAATAATCCAGCGTTCCAAGAGCAACTGGCCGACAAGGCGTTGGTCTTCCAGTTACAGACCCTGGACGGCAAAGTGGCGCGTCACTTCACGGTCAAGGACCAGCGCATTACCAGCAAGTCCGGGACTTATCCAGAACCGGCGTTTGCCATTGCGTTCAAGGATGCCGCCTACGGCTTCGCCACGATGCAGGCAAAGAACAAGCAACTGGCGTTCATGACAGGGATTCAGGACCAGTCGATCCAGATCAAGGGCAACCCGGCGCTGGTAATCTGGTTCCAGGGCCTGACCCGGTACCTCAAACCGAAGAAAAAGACGGCCTGAGGTCTTACTGCCGGGCTGGCACGGTGTCAGGGCTGGCTGAACTGCGAGGCCAGTTCGCGCAGCAACACCTCTGCTTCCAACACCTTATTCACCACGTCCTCGGCCTTGTCGCGGCTCAGGCCGAGGCGGGCGAGCAGGGCATCGGGAATCTCTTCTTCTTGCCCGGAACCGATGCTGTGGCTGCGCAGTAGGCGTACCGCCAGGCACACCAGGTTGGGGTACGCGGCATAGTCGCCGTCGTAGCTCGGGTCGTGCTGGAAGCGCAGTGCGGTGGACAGTTCTTCGGGCATGTCCCAGTAGCGCATCAGCCAGGAACCGATCTGCTCGCGGCTGATGCCCAACAGGTGCTGCTCGACATAGCTGTGGCACAGGTGCGGATTGACCTCCAGGTGGCGGCAGATCAGCGAGAAGTGCGGCGGGAATACGTGGGCCAGCAACAGGTAGCCGAAGTTGTGCAGCAGGCCCGCCAGATAGGTCAGGCCGGCTTCTGGACGCTGTGTGCGAGGCATGGCGCGGGTCAGGCCTTCGATCACCGCGGCGGTGTAGATCGATTGCTGCCAGTACGGTGTGCTGTGCTGTGGGTGGTCCTTGGGCAGGCTCAGGGTCTTGCCCAGGGCCAGGCCGAGGGCCAGGTTGATCACCAGGTCGAAACCCAGCACCCGCACAATGGCATCTTCCACCGAGCGAATCTTGCCCGGCGAGGCGTAGTACGGTGAGGCCGCCCAGCTCACCACCTGTGCGGCCAGTGCCGGATCGGTCTCGACCACTCCGGTGATGTCGTCGATTGTCGCATCGGGATCGACCCGCAGCTTGATGATCTTCTGCGCGGTTTCCGCCAGGGGCGGGATCTCGATGATCGCTTCCAGGCGTTGCTGGATACGCCGGGCGGTAAAGGCTTGGACCGCTTGAGTGATTTCCTCGCGGTCATCGTCCGGGCGGTCGAGGTTCAGGCGGATGCTGCTCAGCGCTTCGCCGAAGCTGGCGGCGCTGGCCTTGGTGAGCAGGCTCTTGAAGTCGTCGCTGGAGATTTCCAGCAGCAGGCCGAGCTCACCGGAGCTGATCAGCACACTGGGTTCACGCAGCAGTTGTTCTTCGTACAGGCAAGGCGAGTTGATCAGCGCCGGCAGGCCCGGTAGCCGGTGCAGATTGTGTTTGCCGAGCAGGTGCTGCAGGCGCTCGGTTGGCATGGCTGTCAGGCGCCGACCGGTGAGTTCGGTCAGGCGGTTGAGGTCGAGCAGTTGGCTCTGTGGGAACAGGACCATAAGCGCGCCGATTGCGTCGTCGAGCAGCACCGCTTGTACCTTGCGAGCCACCGGTAGGCCAGGCAAGTCTGTGACTTCACGGTAGTTGATGGCTAACTTGTCGAGCAGCAGTCGGACCACAGACGGGGTGTGCGGGGTTGCATCGATGAGGGCAACTTCTGTCATGGTCTGTATCCGGTTTCCTACAATTTTACCAGTATAACCAGCTTATCCTGGTGACCGGGCCCTGAATTGTGAGGTCTATCACACTTGGCCGTATTGTTGCCCATGGCGCAGCCAGCGCTCCAACAGCGGACTGACATGTTGTGGCCAGCGGGCGAGCAAAGCTTGGGCCGCGTCACGCACGGCAGGGAGCAGATCGGCGTCGCGCATCAGGTCGGCCACCTTGAATTGCAGCAGGCCGGTCTGGCGGGTGCCGAGCATCTCGCCGGGGCCGCGTAGCTCCAGGTCTCTTTCGGCAATGATAAAGCCGTCGTTGGTTTCACGCATGATGCCCAGGCGCTGGCGTCCGATCTGCGACAGCGGTGGATGGTAGAGCAGCACGCAATGACTGACGGCGCTGCCCCGGCCAACCCGACCGCGTAACTGATGCAGTTGCGCCAGGCCCAGGCGCTCGGGGTTTTCGATGATCATCAAGCTGGCGTTGGGCACATCGACACCCACTTCGATCACGGTGGTGGCCACCAGCAGTTGCAGGTTACCGGCCTTGAACTCGGCCATCACTGCGGCTTTTTCCGCTGGTTTCATGCGTCCGTGGATCAGCCCGACGCGCAGTTCGCCGAGGGCGGCGGTCAATTCTTCGAAGGTGGTTTCGGCGGCCTGACAGGTCAGCTCTTCGGATTCTTCGATCAGCGTGCAGACCCAGTAGGCCTGGCGCCCTTCGGCACAGGCGGCGCGTACCCGCTCGACCACTTCGAAGCGTCGGCTGTCGGCCACCAGCACGGTGTTCACCGGTGTGCGTCCGGGCGGCAACTCGTCGAGGATCGAGGTGTCGAGATCGGCGTAGGCGCTCATCGCCAACGTGCGGGGGATCGGGGTGGCGGTCATGATCAACTGATGCGGGCACATGCGTGCGCCCACGCCTTTCTGGCGCAGGGCCAGGCGTTGCTGAACACCGAAGCGGTGCTGTTCGTCGATGATCACCAAGGCCAGGTTGTGGAACCGCACTTCGTCCTGGAACAGTGCATGGGTGCCGACCACCATCGGTGTGCCGCCGGCGATTTGTTCCAGGGCGGCGGCGCGGGCCTTGCCCTTGAGTTTGCCGGCCAGCCACGCGGTTTCGATACCCAGTGGGGTCAGCCAGCGCTGAAAGTTGATGAAGTGCTGCTCGGCGAGGATCTCAGTCGGCGCCATCAGCGCCACCTGGTAGCCGGCCTCCAGGGCCTGCAAGGCGGCCAGGGCGGCGACCACGGTCTTGCCGGCGCCGACATCGCCCTGGATCAGTCGTAGCATCGGCTCGGGTTGGCTGAGGTCGTAGGCGACTTCGTTGGCGACCCGTTGCTGGGCACCGGTGGGCGGGAATCCCAGGTTGGCGAGAAACCGCTCCGGCAATTGGCGGGCCTTGGGCAAGGCCGGCGCGCGCAAGGCCCGCAGGCTTTCGCGCAGGCGTTGCTGAGACAGTTGGTGAGTGAGCAGTTCCTCGAAGGCCAGGCGATGCTGGGCCCAGTGATGACCGAGGGCGAGTTCCTCGACGTCGGCATCGGCCGGCGGCTGGTGCAGGTAGCGAATAGCATCGTCCAACGGCGCCAATTGGTAGTCGCGTGCCAGCTCCTGGGGCAGCCAGTCCGGCAGGCTGCGTGGACCGAGCATCGCCAGGCTTTGCTGGCTCAGCAGGCGCAGGCGCTGCTGGGTCAAGCCTTCGGTCAGCGGATAGATCGGAGTGAGGGTCTGGTCCACCGGCGGTGGTTCGTCGCCGGTCAAGGCGCGGTATTCCGGGTGATAGATCTCCAAGCCCGAGGCGCCGGGGCGGGCCTCTCCGTAGCAGCGCACCTGAGTGCCGCGCTTGAAACCTTCTTTCTGCGCATTGCTGAAGTGGTAGAAGCGCAGGCTCAGGCTACCGGTGCCATCGTTCAGACGCACCAGCAGGCTGCGACGCTTGCCCATGACCACGTCGGCGCCGCTGACCATGCCCTCGATCACCGCGTCCTGGCCGGGTCGCAGAGCGCCGATGGGCACGATACGGGTGCGGTCCTGGTAACGCAGGGGCAAGTGAAACAGTACGTCCTGGATGTTCTCCAGACCGACCTTGGCCAGTTTCTCGGCCATGGCTGCGCCGACCCCCTTGAGTGCCGTGACCGACACTTGCGACAGCTCAGTCACGGCATTCAGCTCGCGACGGGCGGCTTGGCCACCGAGCACAGGCGGATCGAGTCGGCGAGGATTTCAATCGCCTTGGGGCGTGGGAAGCTGGCACGCCAGGCGATGACCACGGTGCGGAACGGCACGGGCGGCGCGAGTGGCCGCACCTCGATGACGCCGGGCGCGTAGTGATGGCTGTCCACCGCCGAGAATGGCAGCACGGAAACACCGAGCCCGGAGGCGACCATGTGGCGGATGGTTTCCAGGGAGCTGGATTCAACTGTGGTGTGCTTGGCCGCTTCGCTGCCCTTGACCAGGGTCGGACACGCTTCGAGGACCTGGTCGCGGAAGCAGTGGCCTTCGCCCAGCAGCAGCAGGCTCTTGTCGTTGAGCAGGGCGCTGTCGATAGTTTCCTTCTGGGTCCAGGGGTGCGAGGCTGGCATCAGCACGTAGAATGGCTCGTCATACAGCGGCAAGGTCAGCACATCGGCTTCGCTGAACGGCAGGGCGATGATCACCGCGTCCAGTTCGCCGTTGCGCAGCTTGTCGCGCAGGATATGGGTGAAGTTTTCCTCGATATACAAGGGCATCTGCGGGGCGACCCGATGCAGTTGCGGAATCAGGTGTGGGAACAGGTAGGGACCGACCGTATAGATCGCACCGACTTTCAGCGGCGCGACCAGTTGGTTTTTCCCGGCCTGGGCCAGTTCACGGATGCCCTGGGCCTGTTCCAGGACCTTTTGTGCCTGGGCAACAATGCCTTCGCCGACTGGCGTCAGGCGCACGGCGCTCTTGCTGCGCTCGAAAATCAGCACACCGAGTTCGTCTTCCAGCTTTTTCACGCCCACCGATAGCGTCGGCTGGCTGACATGGCAGCGTTCGGCCGCGTGACCGAAATGCTGCTCTTGGGCAAGGGTAACGATGTAGCGTAATTCTGTCAGAGTCATAGCAAGCGTCCATAAGGTTGCAGGCCAAGCATAACGGCTGCAATCGATAGACGCACGTTATCAGACGCAGGATAAGTGACGATTGTCGTTAATTTAATTAAACGACCGATTTGTGGGAGTGGACCGCAAGCTCCGGGGAATACCGCACCTGCGGGAGTGGGCTGGCTGGCGACGTTTTCAGCGGCCATCGAGGGTTTTCTCGCGACGGTTCGGCGTCGCTCCTCTAGCGGCCACGTTTGTCGATGGAGTAGACGAAGGGCGCGACAATCTCAATGCTGCCGTTGGTGAGCATGTCTGCCGGTGGCTTGGGCAGCGGCTCGGCACGGCGGATCATTTCCAGAGTAGCACGGTCCAGGTCGGCATTGCCCGAGCGGCCCACCAACTCGTAAGAGAGGACCTTGCCTTCGGCATCGACGACGAAGCGCAGACGGTTCAGGCCTTCCTTGCCACGCGATTGAGCAGCCGGCGGGTACTTCTTGTATTTGCTCAGGTGTGCCAGCAAAGTGCCCTCCCAGCTTGCCTTGGCGGCGAGCTGCTGTGGCGAAGGCCCCGGTGCCGGTGCGGCGGATTTTTCCGGAGGGCGGTTGGTCGGCGGCTCTTCGGCAGGCTTCTCTTCCTTGGGCTTTTCCTTTTCCGGTTCCTTCTTCACTTCCGGTTTCGGTGGCTGCGGTTTGGGCTTGGGTTTGACTGGCTTTGGTACCGTGATCGTCGGCTTCGGTGCTTCGGCGAGCTTGGGCAACGGCGGTTCTTCCACGGGGGCCGGTGGCTGCGGTGGCGTCACCACCTTGGGCGGTGCCGGAGGCGGCGGAGCTGGCGCAAGAGGGGCCAGCTCGACCATCATGGCCTGCGGCGGCAGTTCGATCGGTTTGGACACCGACCAGTTCAAGGTGGCGAGAATCGCCGCCGCGTGAATGCCCAGCACCAGGGCCAGGCTGGCGCCGTAACGCGTCAGCTTATGGCGCGTCGTGATCATTTCTTGGTTGCCGTCTCGAGTCCGACCAGGCCGACCTTCAGGTAACCGGCTGTGCGCAGGGAATCCATGACGCGCATCAGGTCGCCGTAGTCCACGCCCTTGTCGGCCTGGAAGAAGATGGTGGTGTCTTTTTTGCCGTGGGTCTTGGCGTCCAGGGCTGCCCCCAGGGACTCGGCCTTGACCTCGTCTTCACCGAGGAACAGGCGTTGATCGGTCTTGACGCTGAGGAACAGCGGCTTCTCCGGACGTGGAACCGGCTTGGCCGTGGAAGCAGGCAGGTCGACCTTGATGTCCACGGTGGCCAGAGGGGCCGCGACCATGAAGATGATCAGCAGCACCAACATTACGTCGATAAACGGCGTGACGTTGATTTCATGGTTCTCGGCCAGATCGTCGTCCGCGCCTTCTTTCAAATGCAGACCCATGGCCGATTACCCTACTTTGACCATGTGCGGTTGGCTGGTGCGTTCCGGCAGCAGGTGATCGAGATCGCGGCTGACCAGCAGCAGGACTTCAGCCGAAGCGTCGGACACCTGGGCCTTGTAGCCGGCGATGGAGCGGGCGAAGACGTTGTAGATCACCACCGCCGGGATCGCGGCGACCAGGCCCAGGGCAGTGGCCAGCAGGGCTTCGGCGATGCCGGGGGCAACCACGGCGAGGTTGGTGGTCTGGGTCTTGGCGATGCCGATGAAGCTGTTCATGATGCCCCATACGGTACCGAACAGGCCAACGAACGGCGCGGTAGAACCGATGGTGGCGAGCACGCCAGTGCCGCTGCTCATGTTGCGACCACAGGCGGCGACCAGGCGTTCCAGGCGGAAGCTGACGCGTTCCTTGATCCCTTCTTTCTCGCGGCTGTTGGCCGACAGGCGCATTTCTTCGAGCGCGTCGTGTACCAGCAGGTTGGCCAGGGTGCCCGCCTTGGCTGCGCTGGCGCTGGCTTCCTTGAGGGTGGTGGCGGTCTTCAGGTTGGCGATTTCACCACGCAGACGACGTTTGGCGCCCAGCAACTCGAAGCCTTTGGCGATCCAGATGGTCCAGGTGATGATCGAGGCGATGGCCAGGCCGATCATGACTATCTTCACGATGATATCGGCATTCTTGTACATACCCCACGGCGACAGGTCATGGCCCAGGCCCAGGCTGGTGTCCTCGGCTGGCAGCACGTCGATGTCGGTCGGCGTGGCGCTTTCAGCCTGGACCGAGTCGGCAGCGACGCTAGGGGTGGCCTGTTCGGTCGTAGCCGGTGCGATGGCCGCAGGCGCGCTGTGGTGGGTCGGCTCGTCGGCGAATACGGCGGTCGGGGCCAGCAGCAGGCTGAACAGCAACGCAGCAATCGAACGCCAGGCGCGTGAAGGGGTGTGGAGCTGGTTTG
The DNA here is from genome assembly GCF_900109755.1 of Pseudomonas agarici. GTDB lineage: Bacteria > Pseudomonadota > Gammaproteobacteria > Pseudomonadales > Pseudomonadaceae > Aquipseudomonas > Aquipseudomonas agarici. The sequence continues at coordinate 10,261 of NZ_FOAR01000024.1, forward strand.
GCGAGGCGGTGGATTGATTGCGTATCATGCTGGCCGGACCTGAGCGAATTAAAATGGATCTTGTCCTTCCAGGCCTCGTTGGGCCGAGAACAAATGGTCGGGCATTATTGCAAGTAATTCTTGTTAACAGAAGTGATAGTGTCTGTTTTTTCTTTCATTGCTAGCGGTTCGTCCATTCTCGACGCTAGTCCTTGGCTCTTTTGTGGAGATTTCCGATGTCTGCTCCTTCTGTTCTGATCGCCGGTTGTGGTGATGTCGGTGGTCGTCTGGCAACTCAATTGCTGGTCCGGGGTTGGCAGGTGTATGGCCTGCGCCGCTCGATTTTGCGCCTACCGGAAGGTGTTCTGGGGGTGGCGGGCGACCTGTTCGCCGAGCAGCGTCCGGCGGACTGGCCGAGCGGTCCACTGGATTACCTGGTGTATTGCGCGGCGGCCACCGATCACGATGAAGCCGGTTATCGGGCTGCTTATGTCGAAGGCTTGCGACATGTCCTGAACTGGCTCAAGCAGTCGCAGCAGCAGCCCAGGCGCTTGCTGTTCGTCTCCAGCAGCAGTGTGTATGTGCAACGCCAGGGCGAATGGGTCGATGAAACTTCGCCAACCGAGGCCGAGGGTTATTCCGGGCGCTTGATGCTCGAGGCCGAGCAACTGGCGCTCGACAGCGATTTTCCGGCGAGTCGGGTGCGTCTGACGGGGATCTACGGGCCAGGCCGCGAGTGGTTGTTGACGCAGGTGCGTCGCGGATATCAGGTGGCTGTCGAGCCGCCGTTATATAGCAACCGCATTCATGTCGATGACGCTGCCGGGTTGCTGGCGTTCCTGCTGGAGGCGGATCGGGCGGGCAAGGCGTTGGAGGATTGTTATATCGGCGTCGATGACACGCCAGCGCCCCTGGCCGAGGTGGTGGGCTGGTTACGCGAGTACCTGGGGGTGACCGGGTGGGACACCGAGTCCAGTGTTCGTCGCACTGGCAGCAAACGTTGCAGCAATGCCCGGGCGCGGGCGCTGGGTTGGGTGCCTGGGTACGCAAGCTATCGTGAGGGGTATGCGGCGATTCTTGGCGGGCGTTGAGAGGCGTTCATGGAGCCCGCTCACTGCAAGGGGGCTGCGCAGATGAGGGCTTGCCCTACTTCTCCAGCAGCCACTGGCGATTGCCGGGGTAAAGCTGTGGTTGTTCATCGGCTTGAGCCGAGTTCAACGCCTGGAAAATTTCCAGTTGCTTGCCCTTGCGCACAAAGATCCAGGCACTGCCCTGGTCACCCTGTTGCAGCCAGATACTGTCGTTACCGCTGCTCATGGACGCACAGTCGCCCGCCAGGCACAGCGCATAGCGGTCGTTGCCCGGCAAGCCTTCGAGGCGTCCGTCCGCAAAGAATTTCACCCGAGCACCTTCACCTGGGCCGCTGACGATTTTCCAGTCGCCACCCATATAGCTCGAATAGAGGGCTTGTTCGAAGCTGGCGCCGACCGGGGCACCGACCGGCAGCTCTGCCTGGGCGCGGACAAACGGTTGTTCGGGCTCGGAATCGCTGGCGCCCTGAATCAGCTCTTTGCCGTCCCGGATCAGTGAGGTGCCGGTGCTGCCATAGAAATCAACATGCCACTTCTGCTTGCCGTCTTCTCGCACATGCCCTTCAGGGCGTTCGAAGCCGTTGCTGTATTTAGCCTGGCCGTTGCGGGTGTCGACATTCCATTCCAGGTTCGGCCCGTAGGTTTCCAGGGCTTCACGCAAGCTGCCCTTTTTTACGGCCGCGTCGATGGCCTTTTGGTTGATCCAGGTGCCGCTGATGTCATATTTGGCGGGGTCGCTGGCACAACCGCCGAGCAGGAGGGCAAGCGCCGAGAAGGCAAGCACTTTGTGCATGGTGGAATCCTTGCAGACGAGGCTGGCGCAGTGTGGAAGGCTGCACCAGGCCGTGCGGGGTTGTTCCGCGGGAACGTGACCGCAGTGGTTATTCGATGACCAGGATCGCGTCCATTTCGACCTGCGAGCCACGGGGCAGGGCTGCGACACCGATGGCGGCGCGAGCCGGGTACGGTTGTTCGAAGTACGTGCCCATGATCTCGTTGACCTTGGCGAAATGGCTCAGGTCGGTCAGGAAGATGTTCAGCTTGACGATGTCCTTGAACGAGCCGCCGGCTGCTTCGGCCACTGCCTTGAGGTTCTCGAAGACCTGGACGGTCTGAGCTTCGAAGCCTTCGACCAGTTCCATGGTTTTCGGGTCCAGGGGAATCTGCCCGGACATGTATACGGTGTTGCCGGCCTTGATCGCCTGGGAGTAGGTACCAATGGCGGCCGGGGCCTTGTCGCTGCTGATAACGCTTTTGGTCATGCTTGACTCCTTGTAATGTTTGGGCTGGGCGGTTACGCGCGCATGCGGGTAATGCGGATCACCCCGGTCAGGGCGCGCAATTTCTTGATCACGCGGGCCAGGTGTACGCGGTCGTGCACGCTGACCACCAGTTGGACCACACTAATGCGACCATCGCGTTCGTCCATGCTGATTTTCTCGATATTGCCATCGGCCGCGTTGACACTGCTGGCCAACAGGGCGATCAGGCCGCGCTGGTGTTCCAACTCCACACGCAGCTCGACGTTGAATTCGCCGGTGACATCCTTGGCCCAGGAGAGCTGGATGCATTTTTCCGGATTGTGGCGGATTTCGCTGATATTACGGCAGTTGTCCAGGTGTACGACCATGCCCTTGCCTGCGGACAGATGGCCGACAATCGGGTCGCCGGGGATCGGCGTGCAGCACTTGGCATAGCTGAGTACCAGGCCTTCGGTGCCGCGAATCGCCAGCGGACCTTCAGGGCTGGGCAGTTGTTCGCCTTCGCCGAGCAGGCGGCGGGCGACCACGTAGGCCATGCGGTTGCCCAGGCCGATATCTTCCAACAGGTCCTCGATCAGCTCCAGGCGGTACTCGTTGAGCATCAGTTGGATACGTTCGGCCGGGATTTTGTCCAGGGCACTGTCGAAACCGTTGAGGACTTTGTTCAGCAGGCGTTCGCCAAGGCTGATGGATTCGGAGCGGCGCTGTAGCTTCAAGGCATGACGGATATGTGTGCGAGCCTTGCCGGTGACCACAAAGTTGAGCCATGCCGGGTTCGGTCGGGCGCCAGGGGCGCTGACGATTTCGACGGTGGAACCGCTTTGCAACGGCTCGGACAGTGGCGCGAGACGACGATTGATCCGACAAGCAATGCAGCTATTGCCGACATCGGTGTGTACCGCATAGGCGAAGTCGACCGCCGTGGAGCCTTTCGGCAACTCCATGATCCGGCCTTTGGGCGTGAAGACGTAGACCTCGTCGGGGAACAGATCGATCTTCACGCTCTCGATGAATTCCAGGGAGTTGCCAGCGCGCTGCTGCATCTCCAGCACGCCCTTGACCCACTGGCGGGCGCGGGCATGGGTGCCCTTGGGCTGCTCGTCGCCGCTGGACTTGTACAGCCAGTGGGCGGCGATGCCGTTGTTGGCCATCTCTTCCATTTCGCGGGTACGGATCTGGATCTCGATCGGCACGCCGTGCATGCCGAACAGTGTCGTATGCAGCGACTGGTAGCCGTTGGCCTTGGGAATCGCGATGTAGTCTTTGAAGCGACCGGGCAGGGGCTTGTACAAATTATGTACAGCGCCGAGCACGCGATAGCAGGTATCGACCTTGTCGACGATGATCCGGAACGCGTAGACGTCCATGATCTCGTTGAAGGCCCGGCGTTTGCCGCGCATCTTGGTATAGATGCCGTAGAGGTGCTTCTGTCGGCCGCTGACCTCGCCCTGGATGCCATCGATGGCCAGGCAGTGGCTGAGGGATTGCTCGATCTTGTTGACGATTTCCTTGCGATTGCCCCGGGCGCGCTTGACTGCCTGGTAAATCCGCGCCGAACGCATCGGGTGCATGGCCTTGAAGCCAAGATCTTCGAACTCGACGCGGATCGCATGCATGCCCAGCCGGTTGGCGATGGGTGCGTAGATTTCCAGGGTTTCCTTGGCAATGCGTCGACGCTTCTCGCCGGACAGCACCTCCAGGGTCCGCATGTTGTGCAGGCGGTCGGCGAGCTTGACCAGGATGACGCGGATATCGCGGGCCATGGCCATGGCCATCTTCTGAAAGTTTTCCGCCTGGGCCTCGGCCTTGGTCTCGAAGTTCATCTGGGTCAGCTTGCTGACCCCGTCGACCAGTTCGGCCACGGTCTCGCCGAACTGCGCCTGCAGCGCTTCCTTGGCGATTCCGGTGTCTTCGATCACGTCATGCAGCATCGCGGCCATCAGGCTCTGATGGTCCATGCGCATGTCGGCAAGGATATTGGCCACCGCCAGCGGGTGCGTGACGTAGGCTTCGCCACTGCGACGACGTTGGCCATCGTGGGCTTGTTCGGCGTAGAAATACGCCCGGCGGACCAGATTGACCTGGTCGGCGCCGAGGTAGGTCGATAAGCGATCGGCGAGGGCGTCTATGCTCGGCATGAGGTTTCCCTCGGCCGAAGCCTTGTACCTTGCGCCGTGCTGTCTCGACCCGGCATAGGTTTAGACGGCCTCGTTGGACTCGTCCTCGAACGCCGCGAACAGAGGTTCGTCTTCGACGATCTCCTCGTTGGCGATCATTTCGTAGCTCACCAGGCCTTCGGCAATTTCACGCAGGGCCACAACGGTAGGCTTGTCGTTTTCCCAGGCGACTTTCGGCTCTTTGCCACCGGTCGCCAGTTGACGAGCACGCTTGGTGGAGAGCATGACCAGCTCAAAACGGTTATCCACGTGTTCTAGGCAGTCTTCAACGGTTACGCGGGCCATGGTGTTCCTCGTAGCAAATGCGGTAGGCGCGCTGCCCGGATGGGCGAGCGGACTGAACAGTTTAAAAAATCACCAGCGATTAGGGAAGCGCTGTTTTTTTGCAGACGCCTAAGCGTGCTACTGATAAGTAGCAATGTAAGGCCCCCGTAGCGGCTTTGGGAAGCCTTGGTTACGCCAGCAATTCACTCAGCAGGACGCTGAAACGCTGCTGCTGGGATTGCTGTTGCAACTGGTTGGCGCGGAAAATCGCCTTGAGGTCGTCCAGCGCATGGGCAAAATCGTCGTTGATGATCAGGAAATCGTATTCGACGTAGTGACTCATTTCACTGACCGCTTCGCGCATCCGGCCTTCGATGATCTCGTCGCTGTCCTGGCCTCGGTTGGTCAGGCGCTGGCGCAGGGCGTGCTGGGTCGGCGGCAGAATAAAGATCGATTTGGCCTGGGGCATTTGCCGGCGTACCTGTTCGGCGCCCTGCCAGTCGATTTCGAGGATCAGGTCGTGGCCTTCGTCGAGGCTCTGCTGCAGGTGACTCTGCGAGGTGCCATAGAGATTGCCGAAGACTTGCGCCTGCTCAAGGAAGTCGCCCTGCTCGATCATCCGCACGAACTCCGTGCGGTCGACGAAGTGGTAGTTCACTCCGTCGACTTCGCCCGGACGCATGGCGCGGGTGGTATGCGAGACCGAGACGCGGATCTGCGGTTGAGCATCGATCAGCGCCTTGACCAGGCTGGTCTTGCCCGCGCCCGACGGTGCGGAAATGATATAGAGGGTGCCAGTGCTATGGGTCATGTCGGGGTAGCCTTACTCGATATTCTGTACTTGTTCGCGCATCTGCTCGATCAACACCTTGAGGTTGACCGCTGCGGTGGTGCTGCGCGGGTCGAAGGCCTTGGAGCCTAGGGTATTGGCTTCGCGGTTGAGCTCTTGCATCAGGAAGTCCAGGCGCCGGCCAGCGGCCCCGGCGGATTTGAGCACCCGGCGTACTTCGATAATGTGGGTGCTCAGGCGGTCGAGTTCTTCGGCCACATCGCTTTTCTGTGCCAGCAAGACCATTTCCTGTTCCAGGCGTAGCGGGTCCAGCTCGGCCTGCATGTCGGTGAAGCGGTCGAGGATTTTCTGGCGTTGGGTGGCAAGCATTTGTGGCACCAGCTCGCGCAGGATCAGGACATCTTCCTCGATAGAGGTCAGGCGTTCGTTGATCAAACGGGCCAGCTCCGCACCTTCGCGCTCGCGGCCATTCTTCAGCTCCTTGAGGCCTTTATTGAACAAGGCCAGCGCTTCCTTGTTGAGGGCTTGCGGGTCGCTGGCATCGGCCACCAGCACGCCAGGCCAGGCCAGCACTTCCAGCGGATTCAGCGCGGCCGGCTGCTTGATCAGGCCGGCGACGGTCTCGGCGGCGGCAATCAGTTGCGTAGCGCGTTCGCGGTCGACCTGCAGTGGCTTGCCGGTGGTTTCCTCGCTGAAGCGCAGAGTGCATTCCAGCTTGCCCCGTGACAGTCCCTGGCGCAGGGCTTCGCGCACTGCGCCTTCGAGGTCGCGAAACGCTTCCGGCAGGCGCAGGTGCGGCTCCAGGTAACGGCTGTTCACCGAGCGCAACTCCCAGCTCAGGGTGCCTTGGATTGCGGCGCTTTCGACGCGGGCGAAGGCGGTCATGCTGTGGACCATGGAAGTACCTCGCTGTTCGGGCCTGCCGGCGTTGCCGGGCTTGACCTGATAAATAAATGAACGCCGAGCGGCAGCAAAGGCACGGGATTGTAGCGCAGTGCGGTGAATGCCCCAAAACTTGTGGGAGCGTTTCATGGGTTTGGCGCGACGGTAACTTTTAAGCAGTGCCCAGCACAGGCTATGACCTCTATAATGCCGGGTAGATTTCCGTCCCTGTGCAGGTATTCCCAGATGAAACGTCCAAGTGGTCGTGCCGCCGATCAGCTCCGCTCGATCCGCATCACCCGCAACTACACCAAACACGCCGAGGGATCTGTACTGGTCGAGTTCGGTGACACTAAAGTGATTTGTACGGTCAGCATCGAGAATGGGGTGCCACGCTTCCTCAAGGGGCAAGGTCAGGGCTGGCTGACCGCCGAGTACGGCATGTTGCCGCGGGCCACCGGCGAGCGTAACCAGCGCGAAGCGAGCCGTGGCAAGCAGGGCGGCCGGACCCTGGAAATCCAGCGCTTGATCGGTCGATCGTTGCGCGCTTCGCTGGATATGTCCAAGCTGGGCGACGTGACCCTGTATGTCGATTGCGATGTTATCCAGGCCGATGGCGGTACCCGCACCGCCTCCATCACCGGTTCCATGGTGGCGCTGGTCGATGCCCTGGCGGTGATCAAGAAGCGTGGTGGCCTCAAGGGCGGTAGTCCGCTCAAGCAGATGATCGCCGCCGTCTCGGTGGGCATGTACCAGGGTGAGCCGGTGCTCGACCTGGACTACCTGGAGGACTCCGCCGCCGAGACCGACCTTAATGTGGTGATGACCAGCACTGGCGGTTTCATTGAAGTTCAGGGCACTGCCGAGGGCGCGCCGTTCCAGCCGGAAGAGCTGAATGCGATGCTGGCACTGGCACAAAAAGGCATGAACGAGATCTTCGAATTGCAGAACGCTGCGCTGGCTGACTGATTATTCGGATTTTCCCGCCAGCCACAAAAAAGCCGACGCGATGTCGGCTTTTTTGTGGCTGTGGATAACTGCTCAGATAGTCAGCATCCAGTCGTAGTCGACGATCAGCGGCGCGTGCTGCGAGAAGCGCGGCTGGCGCGGCAGGCGTGCGCTGCGCACGAAGCGGCGCAAGCCCGGCGTTAGGATCTGATAATCGAAGCGCCAGCCGAGATTGAGCATCTCGGCCTGCTCGTTATCCGGCCACCAACTGTACTGGTCGCCTTCGCGGCTGACTTCGCGCAGGGCATCGACATAGCCCATGTTGCCGACAATCTCGTCCATCCAGGCCCGTTCAGGCGCCAGGAAACCCGGAGATTGCTGGCTGTCGCGCCAGTTCTTGATGTCGAGCTTCTGCTGCGCCACGTAGAGTGAGCCACAGTAGATGTACTCGCGTCGCTTGCGCCGCTGTTTATCCAGGTAGCGGGCGAAATCGTCCATAAGCTTGAACTTCTGGTTCAAGTCTTCATCGCCGTTGCGCCCTGATGGAAGCAGCAAGGTCGCAATGCTGACCTTGTCGAAATCGGCTTGCAGGAAGCGCCCATAGCGGTCTGCCGTCTCGAAACCGAGACCGCTGATGACAGCCTTCGGTTGCAACCGCGAATACAGAGCCACGCCACCTTGGGCGGGGACTTCGGCATCGCAGGCATAAAGGAAGTAGCCATCCAGTTGGAAGGCTGGGTCGTCCAGTTCAAAGGCGGAGGCGCGGGTGTCCTGCAGGCAGATAACGTCGGCATTCTGGGCTTGCAGCCAACTGAGCAAACCTCGCTCGACTGCGGCCTGAATACCATTGACGTTCACACTAATGATCCGCATAAATGGCCCCAAAAATCACGTGCGTGTATGATACCCGAGGTCTACCTAATTAGCTAAATCCGTGGTACTTGGGACTTTCTTCATGCAGGCGTATCAGCGCGATTTCATTCGTTTTGCCATCGATCGCGGGGTTTTGCGCTTCGGTGAGTTCACTCTGAAGTCCGGACGCACCAGTCCTTACTTCTTCAATGCCGGCCTGTTCAACTCGGGCTCCGCCCTGGCTCAGTTGGGGCGTTTCTATGCCGCGGCGATCATCGACAGCGGTATGGCTTTCGACGTCCTGTTCGGTCCGGCCTACAAGGGCATTCCCCTGGCGGCCGCGACCGCCGTGGCGTTGGCCGAGCATCACCGGCTCGATCTGCCATGGTGCTTCAACCGCAAGGAGGCCAAGGCCCATGGTGAGGGCGGCAGCCTGGTTGGCGCGCCCTTGGCGGGCAATGTGCTGATCGTCGACGACGTGATCACTGCCGGCACCGCGATTCGTGAAGTGATGCAGATCATCGCCTCCCAGGACGGTGCCCAGGCTGCGGGCGTGTTGATTGCGCTGAACCGCCAGGAGCGCGGCAACGGTGAGTTGTCGGCGATCCAGGAAGTGGAGCGTGACTTCGGGATTGCGGTAGTCAGTATTGTGTCGCTGAACCAGGTCCTTGAATTCCTCGCCGACGACCAGCAGCTCAAGCAGCATCTGCCGGCGGTCGAGGCTTATCGCGCACAATACGGGGTCTGACCCTTCTTGAGGCTCGGATACCCGTGGCTGGCCCTGGTTCTTGGGGCTTCTGTCGCCGTGCAGGCGGACGATGTGCTGCTGTACCGTTATGTCGATGACAAGGGCGTGACGGTATTGAGCCGTCAGGGCGTACCGCCGGAGTACATCGGCCAGGGTTATCAGGTGCTCAACCCACGTGGCCGGGTGATCCAAACCGTGGCCCCGGCGCTCAGCGTCGAACAGATCCAGCGGCAGCAGGTCGAGAAAGTCCAGGCCGATGCCAATGCCCGGTTGCTGCGGCGTTACTCCAGCGTCGATGAGGTCGACAAGGCGCTGGCGCGCAAGCTGGTCGAGCTGGATGGATTGATTGCCAATGCGCAGACCAATCTCCAGGCGTCGCTGGCCCGCCAGGCCAGTTTGCATGGTCAGGCAGCGGAGCAGGAGCGCGCTGGCAAGGAGGTTTCTCCACAGCTGCTGGCCCTGCTCGCCGGTTTGCGCGATGAGCAGGCCCGAATGAAAGCCGATATTGATAAGTATCAGGCGGCGCGGGTCCAGTCCCAGCGGGATTTCGCGGCGGACCGGGCGCGGGTCGAGCAGTTGTTGCGCTGATTGGCAAAAAAGCCCTACCCGGTTTCCCGGAGCAGGGCTTTTTATTGCTAGTGGCGCTTGCGATTGCTGATCAGGGTGCCCATGCCGGTATCGGTGAAGATCTCCAGCAGGACGGCATTCGGCACCCGGCCGTCGATGATCAGCGAGCTGCCAACGCCGCCCTGGACCGCCTCCAGCGCGCACTGGATCTTTGGCAGCATGCCGCCGTAGATGGTGCCGTCGGCGATCAGGCCGTTGACCTGGTCAGTGCTCAGGCCGGTCAGAACGTTGCCTTGCTTGTCCATCAGGCCCGCAATATTGGTCAGCAGCATCAGCTTTTCGGCCTTCAGTGCTTCGGCAATCTTGCCCGCGACCAGGTCGGCGTTGATATTGTAGGACTCGCCATTAGCGCCCACGCCAATCGGCGCGATCACCGGAATGAAATCGCCCTTGACCAGCAGGTTCAGCAGATCGGTGTTGATACCGACCACTTCGCCGACCTGTCCGTAATCGATGATTTCCGGTGCGGTCATTTCCGGGGTCTGGCGGGTCACGGTGAGCTTTTTCGCACGAATCAGTTCCGCGTCCTTGCCGGTCAGACCGATGGCGCTGCCGCCATGGCGGTTGATCAGGTTGACGATGCTCTTGTTCACCAGGCCACCGAGGACCATCTCCACCACGTCCATGGTCTGTGCGTCGGTGACGCGCATGCCGTCGACGAAGTGGCTCTCGATGGACAGGCGCTTGAGCAGGTCGCCGATTTGCGGGCCGCCACCATGCACCACCACAGGGTTGATACCCACGGCCTTCATCAACACGATATCGCGGGCAAAGCCGGTCTTCAGCTCTTCGCTTTCCATAGCGTTGCCGCCGTACTTGATTACCAGCGTCTTGCCGACGTATCGGCGAATGTAAGGCAACGCTTCGGAAAGAACCTTGGCGGTATTGGCGGCGGCATCGCGTTCGAGGGTCATTCAGGGCTCCGGTGGAACAGGTGGTCAGACGGTGTTTTACACCGTCTGGAGGTCAGAACGGTAGTAGCAGGTCGGGTGCAACGCGTTTGAGCTGCGCGTGGAACACATCCTTGATGCGCTGCAGCTCGGCTTCGGTATCGGCTTCGAAGCGCAGCACCAGCACCGGTGTGGTGTTGGAGGCGCGAACCAGGCCCCAGCCTTTGGGGTAGTCGACCCGCACACCGTCGATGGTGGTCAGGTTGGCGTCGCCCCATTGTGCGTCGTGCAAGGCTTCAATGATGCTGAATTTGCTCTCGTCAGTCACATTGATATTGATTTCCGGCGTGGAAATATCATTGGGGAAAGTCGCGAACAGTTCCTCGGCGCTGGCTTTCTCCTGGCTGAGGATCTCCAGCAGGCGCGCGGCGCTGTAGATGCCGTCGTCGAAACCGAACCAGCGCTCCTTGAAGAAGATATGGCCGCTCATCTCGCCTGCCAGCAGGGCACCGCTCTGCTTCATTTTCTTCTTGATCAACGAGTGACCGGTCTTCCACATGACTGGGCGGCCGCCATATTCCTGAATCAAGGGAATCAAGCGCCGAGTGCATTTGACATCGAAGATGATATCCGCGCCCGGATTGCGCGACACCACGTCCTTGGCGAACAGCATCAGCAGGCGGTCGGGGAACACGATGCTGCCGGTGTTGGTCACCACGCCGACACGGTCGCCGTCGCCGTCGAAGGCCAGGCCCAGGTCGGCGTTGGTTTCCTTGACTTTGGCGATCAGATCCTCGAGGTTTTCCGGCTTGCCAGGGTCCGGGTGATGGTTCGGGAAGTTGCCGTCGACGTCGCAGAACAGCGCAATCACTTCGCAGCCCAGGGCTTCGATCAGTTGCGGGGCGATCACGCCGGCGGCGCCGTTGCCGCAATCGACCACCACCTTGAGTTTTTTCGCCAGTACGATGTCTTCGCGGATCTGCTTGAAGTAGCGGTCGAGGATATCGACTTTCTCGATGCTGCCCTTGCTACTGCTCAAATCGTTGGTTTTCAGGCGGGTATGCAGGGCCTGGATCTGTTCGTTGGCCAGGGTGTCGCCGGCGATGACGATCTTGAAGCCGTTGTAGTTCGACGGGTTGTGGCTGCCGGTGAGCATGACCCCGGACTTGCCGGCCAGCACGTTGGCGGCGTAGTACAGCGCCGGTGTCGGCACCAGACCGACATCGCTGACATGGCAGCCGCTGTCGTACAGGCCCTGGATCAATTGTTGGACCAGCTCCGGGCCGGACAGGCGTCCGTCACGGCCAACCGATACATTCGGTTCGCCCTGGGCCAGGCTCTGGGAGCCGATGGCGCGACCGATCCAGTAAGCAGTTTCGGCGGTCAGGGTTTCCGGAATCGTGCCGCGAATGTCGTAGGCGCGAAAGATGCTGTCGGGGAAAGTCGGGACAGTGCGTGTGGTGCTGTTCATGGCGAGAGGATGCTCCGTTCTCAGGAAATCTTGGTTTTCGTCGAGAATGTCGATATCAGGGATATCGGTATCTTGGAACAGCGGGTCGATCCATTCGGCAACTTGGGTGGCAGTCTGGATTGGCGCTGGGGCACTGCTGGTCGTCGGGCCTGGATCGATGCCGGGGTTATTCGCGGTGGCGACAGGCTGGCCGTTGCGCTGAGAGAAGCGCGCCAGATCCTGCGCCAGTCCGTTGAGGGCCGGCAGGCTCAAACCGAAGGCTTTGACGGTTTTTCCGCCAGAGAGTTCGTGAAACAACTGTTCCAGCTGTCGGACATCGCCGTCGAGGCGGTTTTGCAGGCGTTTGTGGGTCAGATAGATGCCCAGCAAGGCGCCGCCCAGGGCGAACAGGGCGGCAAGTGCCGTCAAGACGTAGGCGCTCAAGGGGTAAGGCAACTTGAGTAAGGGGCCGGGGCTGAATTTCAGCACCCAGTTGGGATTGCCGGTGCCCAAGGGATAGCTTGCGTCCGTGGTGGCCGTTCCGCGCTGATCCAGCACTTGTTCCGGGCTACCGAAGACACTTTGCGTCAAGCGCAACTCACCCGTCTGCGGGTGCGATGTGGCGAGGGGTTGGAGCAGTCGTTGCAGATCGAAGACCAACAGCAGGGTGCCGCCACTTTGGGTTTCGGCGGGCGCCGTGAGCGAGGCGACGCTATAGACCAGCCAACGCTGGCCAAATTTGTAGGCTTGCGGCGCCGGACGGGTCCCTCGCTCGGCACGGGTGATCATATCCAGCACCGAGAAATTCAGCGGCGCGGCGCGGTCATTGCCCGGTTGGGCCTGGCCGGGTAGGTAGAGTTGCGCGTCCACCAGGCCGTTGGCGAAGCGCAGGCCTGCTTCCGCGGCCTTGACCTGATCGGCATTCTGGCTTTGCAGGGCCTTGAGCAGCGAGGGGTCAAGGGCCGTCGCCTCGGTCTGGGCGATCAGATCGTGGGTCGCCTGGCTCAGACCCGCGGACGCCACAAGGCCGGGGAGCAGCGCATAGTTGCTGCGCAGCGTGTGGCTCCACGGCTCGACCACGCCAAACCACAGCAGCGCGGCAGCCAGGACCAGCCCGCTCAAGGCAATCCCCAACCCCGGTAACAGAGTCGTGGTGACATCGCCTGGAGGCTCATGGCCATTGCGTTCATGACCGTTGGCGTTTTTTGCGCTGCGTTTGATGCCTTTCAAATACCGTCTCCGCGAAACTCATCCTCAAATGCAGCGCGAATTATTCAGGCCGGGTGCGGGACCCGACATGAATCAGCGTAGGTCAATGGCTGCCGGAATGCCCGAACCCCCCGGCACCGCGTTGGCTTTCGTCGAACGCCTCGACCAGCTCGAAGTGCGCCTGTACCACCGGCACCAATACCAGTTGGGCAATGCGCTCGCCGACGGCGATATTGAAGGCGGTCTGGCCGCGGTTCCAGCACGAGACCATCAGCTCGCCCTGATAGTCCGAGTCGATCAGGCCGACCAGGTTGCCCAGCACGATACCGTGTTTGTGGCCCAGGCCGGAGCGCGGCAAGATCAGCGCGGCCAGGCCCGGATCGCCGATATAGATCGCCAGGCCGGTAGGGATCAGCAGGGTCTGGCCCGGTTCCAGCACGCTGTCATGTTGGAGCATGGCACGCAGGTCGAGGCCGGCCGAGCCAGGTGTGGCGTACTGCGGTAGCGGGAACTGGTTGCCGATGCGTGGGTCGAGAATCTTGGCTTGCAAAGCATGCATGTGGATTAAACCTGGTTCAGTCGTGTGGCGATAAAAGAGATCAGTTGGCGGGCAATCTTGCCTTTGCTGGTCTGGGCGAAAAGTGTCTCGTGTAGCTCCCGATCGATCACGCTGCAGGCGTTTTCCTCGCTGTTGAAGCCGATACTGGGATTGGCCACGTCATTGGCGACGATCAGGTCGAGGTTCTTGTCTTTCAGCTTGCGCGCGGCGTAGTCGAGCAGATGCTCGGTCTCGGCGGCAAAACCGACGCTGAATGGGCGATCGGGGCGGGAGGCAATGGTGGCCAGAATGTCCGGGTTGCGCACCATCTGTAGCAGCAGGCCGTCGCCGTTCGTAGGGTCTTTCTTGAGTTTTTGCCGGGCGACGACTTCCGGGCGATAGTCCGCGACTGCCGCCGAGGCGATGAACAGGTCGCACGGGATCGCGGCTTCGCAGGCGGCGAGCATGTCTCGGGCGCTGACCACATCGATGCGGGTGACCCGATCCGGAGTCGGCAGGTGTACCGGACCGGTGATCAGGGTGACACGGGCACCGGCTTCGACGGCGGCCTCGGCCAGGGCAAAACCCATTTTCCCGGAGCTGTGGTTGGTGATGTAGCGTACTGGGTCGATGTTTTCCTGGGTTGGGCCGGCAGTGATCAAGACCTGCTTGCCGGTCAGCGCCAGGTGCTGGAAGCAGTCGGCGGCGCGCTGGGCCAGGTCGCTGGCTTCGAGCATGCGCCCCAGGCCGACATCGCCGCAGGCCTGGCTGCCGGAGGCCGGGCCGAAGACTTTCAGGCCCCGACTCTGCAACAACTGGGTGTTGGCCTGGGTCGCTGGGTCGCGCCACATGGCCTGATTCATCGCCGGGGCGATGGCCACGGTGGCGTCGGTGGCGAGCACCAGGGTGGTCAGCAGGTCATCGGCGATGCCTTGGGACAGCCGTGCAATCAGGTCGGCGGTCGCGGGCGCGATCAGCACCAGATCGGCCCATTTGGCCAGTTCGATATGGCCCATCGCGGCTTCGGCTGCCGGGTCGAGCAGATCCAGGTGCACCGGGTGCCCGGACAGTGCCTGCAGGGTCAAGGGAGTGATGAACTCGCTACCGCCACGGGTCATGACCACGCGCACTTCGGCGCCCTGATCGATAAGTCGGCGAACCAGCTCGGCGCTCTTGTAGGCGGCAATGCCGCCGCCGACGCCGAGAACGATGCGTTTCCGATACAGCCGCTGCATAGGCTTGCCTTTTAGTCCAATGATTGCCACCCCTGACGACGCCTCCCCAGGCCGGATCAGGGGTAAAAAAGATGGGCTACGATAACACAGCGCCCGTTATGGAACAGCGGGCCCCAAAGGACAGGGAGGTGTGATGAGTATCCGTAATTGGCCGGCCGCGGAGCGGCCACGGGAGAAGCTTCTGCAACTGGGATCGGCGAATCTGTCCGATGCCGAGCTGTTGGCGATCTTCTTGCGCACTGGCGTTTCCGGCAAAAGTGCGGTGGATTTGGCGCGACATCTTTTGGGAAAATTCGGTAGTTTGCGTAGCCTGCTGGAGGCGGATCAGCGCGAATTCAGCCGTGAGCTGGGCTTGGGGCCAGCGAAGTTCGCGCAGTTGCAGGCGGTGCTGGAGATGGCCCGCCGTCATCTGGCCGAGCGCCTGCGCCGTGATTCTGCCCTGGAAAGCCCAGGGGCGGTGCGCGATTACCTCAAGGCGATGCTGCGCCATGAACCTCATGAGGTGTTCGGTTGCCTGTTTCTGGACGCCAAGCACCGGGTGCTGGCCTTCGAAGCGCTATTTCGCGGTTCCATCGACAACGCCAGCGTCTATCCACGGCAAGTGGTCAAGCGGGCGCTGGCGCACAACGCGGCGGCGTTGATCCTGTGCCACAACCACCCTTCGGGCGTTGCCGAGCCCAGCCAGGCGGATCGGCTGTTGACCCGGCGTCTGCAGGACGCGCTGGAGTTGGTCGATGTGCGGGTGCTCGATCATTTCATTATCGGCGAGGGCGAGCCGTTTTCGATGATGGAGCATGGGTTGATGTAATGCGCCCTCGATGAATGTTCGATCAATGCTTGAGAGTGATCCTGGAGAAGTCCTGGCGCCCGAATGGGCTCACCTGATAACCCTGGACATCCTGGCGCACCAGGGCGAAGGCGGTCGGATGGGCCAATGGCAGCCAGAGCGCCTGTTGCTGGATCTGGGCCTGGGCCTGCTGGTAGAGCTTGCTGCGCACGCCCTGTTCGCTGGTGGTTTTCCCGGCGCTGATCAGCTTGTCCAGGCCAGCATCGCAATAACGCGCGAAGTTGGTGCCGGACTTTACGGCGGCGCAGGAAAATTGTGGGGTCAGGAAGTTGTCCGGGTCGCCGTTGTCGCCAGCCCAGCCCATGAACAGCAAGTCATGCTCGCCTGCCTTGGCGCGACGAATCAGCTCGCCCCATTCGATCACGCGGATTTGCGCCTGGATACCTATTTGCGCCAGGTCAGCCTGCAGCAGCTGCGCGCCAAGGCTCGGGTTGGGGTTGAGCAAACTGCCTGAGGGACGGGTCCAGAGGGTGGTCTTGAAACCGTCCTTGAAGCCGGCCTTGGCCAGCAACGCCTTGGCCTTCGCCGGGTCGTAGGCGTAGCCGGGCAAGTCCCCGGCATAGCTCCAGGTATTGGACGGGTAAGGGCCATGGGCGGCTTCGGCGGTGTCTTCGAAGACGGCCTTGAGGTAGCTGGTTTTGTCGAAAGCCAGGTTGATCGCCTGGCGGACTTCCGGCTTGTCCAGCGGTGGGTGCTGGCTGTTGATGGCCAGGAAGGCAGTCATGAAGGCGGCGTTCTTCTCCACTTTGAGCGCAGGGTCCTTGCTCGCCGAAGCGACGTCCAAAGGCTTGGGCGACAGGGCGATCTGGCATTCGTTGCGTCGCAACTTCTGCAGCCGCACGTTGGCGTCCGGGGTGATCGCGAATATCAGGTTGTCGACCGCCGGTTTGCCGGCGAAGTAGTCCGGATTGGCGGTATAGCGGATCGACGCATCCCTCTGGAACTGCCTGAAAACGAAGGGGCCGGTGCCGATCGGTTGACTGTTGAGTTTCTCCGGCGTATGGGCGGCCAGCAACTTGTCGGCGTATTCCGACGAATAGATGGAGGCAAAGCCCATGCTCAGCGCCGCCAGAAAGGTCGAGTCCGGGTGATCCAAGGTAAAGCGCACGGTCAGCGGATCGATGGCTTCGATGCGTTTGATCAGCGCTGGCAGTTGCAGCGACTGGGCATGGGGGAAACCGCTTTGGGCGATCTTGTGCCAGGGATTGGCTGGGTCCAGCATGCGTTCAAAGCTGAAGCGGACATCGGCCGCAGTCAGGTCGCGAGTCGGCTTGAAGTAGTCGGTGTGGTGGAATTTTACCCCCGAGTGCAGCTTGAAGTCGTAGGTCAGGCCGTCATCGGAGACGTTCCAGCTATCGGCCAGGCTCGGCACCAGCTTGCCGCTGGCGGCGTCGAAGTCCACCAGGCGGTTCATCAGCACATCCGCCGAGGCGTTGGTGGTGGTCAACGAATTGTATTGCACGACGTCGAAGCCCTCCGGGCTGGCTTCGGTGCAGACGCTCAGCGAGGTCGCGGCCAAGGCCTGTGGGCTGAGAAACGGGACGAGCAATAGCGGTAGGGCAGCGAAACGCATATTCAGTTTCCTTCGCAGGTCGTTGTCCCATCTGCGAGTGCAGTCTGGAAAAGACCCTACCCTAGTGCGCCGGGCGACAATTGACTATCCCATTTTTACTCGGCTTGCCCAAGGCGCCGTACAATTGGACGGTCTTTTCCACACGGGACTTGCGGTCTTTCTCTGGCGAGCGAAGCTTTGTGCGACGAGCGGCATTTGTTGCGCAAGCCCTCGGCGCTAGCGTCTTGTATCCGATTTTCGGGCGTTCGACACGGTTTTAATCGCACTGAATGTTGTTGCGCCGTGGTCTTTCTGGTATAAAGCAGCGCTCTTTTCTAGGGGCCCGGTTCCTTCGCTTGTAGGTGTAGCCGGTAAGACCCTTAAAGAAACGCGGCGCCTGGCGCCAAATGACTGAGAGATTAAGCGGCCAACCCATGCCGGGTTGGGCATGTGGTTTAGAGGGCTGAGGCATGTCTAGAGTCTGTCAAGTTACCGGTAAGGGTCCGGTGACTGGGAATAATATTTCCCACGCAAACAACAAAACCCGTCGTCGTTTCCTGCCAAACCTGCAGCATCACCGCTTCTGGGTTGAGTCGGAGAAGCGTTTCGTGCGTTTGCGCGTTTCCGCCAAGGGCATGCGTATCATCGACAAGCGCGGCATTGATGTCGTGCTGGCCGAACTCCGTCGCGATGGCAAGGTATAAGGGAGCTAAATCATGCGTGAATTGATTCGTTTGATCTCGAGCGCCGGTACTGGTCATTTCTACACGACTGACAAGAACAAGCGCACTACTCCGGACAAGATCGAGATCAAGAAATATGATCCGGTTGTTCGCAAGCACGTGATCTACAAAGAAGGCAAAATCAAGTAATTGATTTTGTTTTTTAAAAAACCCCGATTGACTCGGGGTTTTTTTTGTCTGTTTTTCAGACATTTCCTTCATGTCGCATGGCCTTTTCCTGCGTCTCTCCCGTTGTGCCTTTTCTAGACTGGCTGAACAACGGGACAACGTAGTCATGGAGGGCATGGATGATCATTGCAAGGATGTTTGCATTGCTGTTGCTGGTAGTCTTGGCGGCCGCCAGTGTCGCGGTATCGGCGGCACCGTCGACCGATGACGAAACCGGCGCCGAGGCTTATGTGCGCCGGGTGATCGCGGCGACGCGAACCGCCTGGCCGGCGCTAAGCGGGTTCAACCCGGCCACTCGGGTGTTTGCCGATATCCAGTTGCTGACCAGCGATGGCCAACGCGCCTGGGTGATAAGTGCGCGGGGTGGGCACGAGCTGGATATGGCGCCAGTCAGGAAGCTGGGACTGTCCCATGAGTACCTGCGCTACCGGAAGATCCTCTGGCAAGGTCGTCCAGCCATTTTTGTCGGCTTGGGCGAAACATTGCCGGAGGACGAACGGCGGCGATTGAAGGATCCCCAAGCGGTTCCCGAGCTGTTCAATCTGGCGACCCATGAAGCCTTTCATTTTTATGTGGAAGCAGGCTGGGCGCACCTGCCGGGGGCTGAGCGCAGCATCCTGTATCCGGCGCTCGCCGAGCCGAGGCTGTATCGCAACCTGATCATTCGTCACTTGCTGGCGGCGGCCCAGGGACAACCCGAGGGGTTGGCGCGGGCCAGCCACTGGTATCGTCGCTGGCTGAGTGAGCATGCCGACGAGGCCAGGCGTATCGGTAATACCGACCGCGCCGAAGGCAGTGCGCGTTATGTGGAGTCGGTGGGGCGACTACTGGCCCAAGGGGTGCGGCCAAACTCCGCCGAGTGGTCGGCGTTGATGCTGGAGACACTGGCGCGGCAAGGGCAGGAGGACTATCTGGTCGCCGACCATGAAAGTTACGTGCTGGGGGACCTGGCTGGGTATTTGCTAGATCGCCAGGGATTGGACTGGCTGGCGCGTGTTGCACGGGGGGAGACACCGCTGGCGATTTTGCTGGAGTCGCTGCCTCCTCTCGCCACGCCCGCCGACGCGGTGTTGAGCCAACGCATCGGCGCTGCCGTTGCCGAGGCCAATCGCCAGGCGGCGCTAGCCTTCGAGCCGTTTGTGCAGCGTTTCAACGATCCTTCGGGCGGACGCCTGCTGGTGTCGAATCGGGCCATGCAGGGCAGTTTCGAGATCGACCACTCCTACCTGTTGGCCACGCAGCCGGAGAAAGTCGAGGTCGGGGTACGTGCCGGCTTCGCCTTCGGCGACGGTCGAATCGAGCTCAGGAACACAACCGTCGCGACCCAGGTGCAGAAAGCCTGTGGCCGCGAGGATCTTTACTGGATCCTGGCCCTGACGGCGGACGAGTTGGCGAAGGACGTCGACGGTCGGCTGCGTGTCGAGCGCGACGACCTTAAGGTCGACCTTCCTTATCCGGTCCGGTCCCTCGATGACCCGCGCATTTGGTGCGTCGAGGTCTGATCAGACGCTCTGTTCGAACACCACGTAGATCTTGCGACAGTGCTCCAGCACTTCCCAGGTGCCCTTGAAGCCCGCGGGAATGACGAACCGATCACCGGCGCGCAAGGTCTTGGCGTTGCCCTCAGTGTCACGCAGGACCGAGACGCCTTGTACGATCTCGCAGTATTCGTGCTCGGTATAGTTCACCGTCCAGTGGCCGACCTCGGCCTCCCAGACGCCGGCATTCATCTGTCCGCACGGGCTGGCATAGTGATTGAAGATCGTCTGTTGCGGATCACCCTTGAGCACCTTTTCCGGTACTGGACGAAAGCGTTCGGGCGTGGTGTTGGCTTCGCTGAAGTCGACGATGTCCTGGATGCTCATGCTGCTTTTCCTCGGCAGTGATAAGGCGGATGGCTGGAAGCGCCGAGTCTATGTTTATTAAATCGAACATGGCAACGGCGTTTAGCGATCTTGTGTCAAATATATTGAAACTTCGGGCGCCACTGGTTTAGGGTGGTGACTGCCATGGGCCGAAAAACAGGGCTTGTCGGGCAAAATTCTGGACGGTGCTGGCGCAAGTAGGCGTGGCGCTTCTATTTCAATAAAAGGAGGACACTCGCATGACTACCCTGACCCGTGCTGACTGGGAACAACGCGCCCGTGAGCTGAAGATTGAAGGCCGCGCCTACATCAATGGCGAATACACCGCCGCTGTTTCTAACCAGACGTTCGAGTGCATCAGCCCGGTCGATGGTCGCCTGCTGACGCATGTTGTGAGCTGCGATGCCGCCGACGCCCAGCGTGCCGTGGAAAATGCCCGTGCCACTTTCAATTCTGGCGTCTGGTCGCGCCTGGCGCCGGCCAAGCGCAAGGCGGCGATGATCCGTTTCGCCGCACTGCTGAAAACCCATGCCGAAGAGCTGGCCTTGCTGGAAACCCTCGACATGGGCAAGCCGATCACCGACTCGCTGTCCATCGACGTCGCGGGTGCGGCTCAGGCATTGAGCTGGAGCGGTGAAGCCATCGACAAGATCTATGATGAAGTCGCCGCGACGCCCCATGACCAATTGGGCCTGGTGACCCGTGAGCCGGTTGGAGTGGTCGGCGCTATCGTGCCATGGAACTTCCCGCTGATGATGGCCTGCTGGAAACTCGGTCCGGCGTTATCCACTGGAAACTCGGTGATTCTCAAGCCGTCGGAAAAATCCCCGCTGACCGCCATCCGCATTGCCGCCCTGGCCGTCGAAGCCGGCATTCCGGCGGGTGTGCTAAACGTGCTGCCGGGTTACGGCCACACCGTTGGCAAGGCGCTGGCCCTGCATATGGATGTCGATACCCTGGTGTTTACCGGTTCGACCAAGATCGCCAAGCAACTGCTGATTTACGCTGGCGAGTCGAACATGAAGCGTGTCTGGCTCGAAGCCGGCGGCAAGAGTCCGAACATCGTCTTTGCCGACGCACCGGACCTGCGGGCCGCCGCCGAAGCTGCGGCCAGTGCTATCGCCTTCAACCAGGGCGAAGTCTGTACCGCCGGGTCGCGTCTGCTGGTCGAGCGTTCGATCAAGGACTCCTTCCTGCCGCTGGTGATTGAAGCGCTGAAAGCCTGGAAGCCCGGTAACCCGCTGGACCCGGCAACCAATGTCGGTGCTCTGGTGGACACCCAGCAGATGAACACCGTGCTGTCCTACATCGATTCCGGCCATGCCGATGGCGCCCAACTGGTGGCCGGCGGCAAGCGTACCCTCCAGGAGACCGGCGGGACCTACGTCGAGCCGACGATTTTCGATGGGGTGAGCAATGCGATGAAAATCGCCCAGGAAGAAATCTTCGGCCCGGTGCTGTCAGTGATCGCTTTCGATAGCGTCGAAGAGGCTATTGAGATTGCCAACGACACGCCCTACGGCTTGGCCGCCGCTGTCTGGACCGCGAATATCTCCAAGGCTCACCTGACCGCCAAGGCCCTGCGGGCCGGCAGCGTGTGGGTCAACCAGTATGACGGCGGTGACATGACCGCGCCGTTCGGTGGTTTCAAGCAGTCGGGTAACGGTCGCGACAAGTCGTTGCATGCGTTCGACAAGTACACCGAACTGAAGGCGACATGGATCAAGCTGTAAATTAGAGCATGCGCTCCAGGCCGATTCGGGTGGCGAGCCAGGCATTGAGCCGACGCCACCAACTCCCGGGTTCGCGATGCAGCACATGAATCTGTCCGTTGTCTTCGGTGATCCACACCAATTGCCCGGCCTCCTGTCGTGGTTCGTAGCTCAAGGCCGGGGCCATACCCTGCAGGGCCAGGGCACGCAGGTGTTCGGCCAGTTGCGGGCTGTCCACCAGCACGCCGACCTCCGTGTTCCACAGCACCGAGCGCGGGTCGAAATTGAACGAACCGATAAAGGATTTCTGCCGGTCGAAGATCATTGCTTTGCTGTGCAGGCTGGAGTTCGAGCCCTTGGAGAAGCCACTGTGGAATAGGTGCGGGCCGCTGCCGCCACGGTCACCCGGTTGGCGGCGCAGTTCAAAGAGTTTTACCCCGTGTTCCAGTAGCGCCCGGCGATAGGGCGCATAACCGCCGTGCACGGCTGGCACGTCGGTGGACTCCAGCGAATTGGTCAGCAGGCTGACGGTCACCCCGGCGTCCGCGCGTCCCGTCAGGTACACCAGCCCCGGCTGGCCGGGAACGAAGTACGCGGAAATCATCATCAGCTCGGTATGGACATTGCGCAGCTCGGGCGCCAGTTGGGTGGTCAGCAGCAGGTGCGGGTCGGGTTCGTTCCTGGCCAGCACCTTGCTCGGCGCATCCCACAAGGCTTGGTTCCAGGCCCAGATCAGCTCGCGGCGCCAGGTATCCAACTGGGGGCGGCGCTGGTAATCGGCCAGGCGCTGATACAGCGCGGGGTTCTGCTGGCGCCAGGCATCGAGGGATTGTTCCAGCCGGTTGCGGGTGTTGGCCAGGTCTCGGACGGTGGGTAGGCGCGAGAGCAATTCACCGATGGGCTTGCTCAGGGCGCTGTTCCAGTATTGATCGAAGCTCTGGCCGAGTTGTCCGGCCACCGGTCCCACGCCGAGCATGTCGATATCGGTGAAGTTCAGGTCCGGTAGCGCGCCGAAGTACTCGTCGCCCAGGTTGCGCCCACCGACGATGGCGGCGCTGTTGTCAGCCAGCCATAGCTTGTTGTGCATCCTTCGGTGTTGCTGGGACAGATTGAACAGCCGGCCCAGGGTTCGCGTGGCTACGGTGCTGCGCCCCAGGCTCAGCGGATTGAACAGGCGGATCTGGATATTCGGGTGAGCCGCCAGAGTGGCGATGATGTCGTCCAAACCGTCGCTGCTGGTGTCGTCCAGCAGGATCCGCACGCGCACGCCGCGGTCAGCGGCCTTGAGCAGCTCGTCCACCAGCATTCGCGTGCTCAAGCCGTCGTGGACGATGTAGTACTGCAAGTCGAGGCTGCTCTGGGCGTTGCGGATCAGTTCAGCTCGCGCCCTGAAGGCCTCGCCGCCATTGGGCAGCAAGCGAAAGCCCGAGCGCCCCTGGTAGGCGGCGGCCTGGGCCTGGAGTGCGCGACCGAAGGCCGAATCCGTTGCCGGCAAGGCCTGGCTGGGCAGCCGGGGAGTGTCCAGTGAGGCGCATCCGCTCAAGAGCAGGGCGATCAACAGAAAATAGAATTTCAAGCGTAGTCGCCCTAAATCATGGCAGGTGTCGGTATATAGATGCTGCCAGGTGACCAAAGGTCAATCGCTGCCGCAGGCATTGTCGGTCGACAGCTTGATCGTCGCTGCGCCAACCTTGCGAACGGGCAATCGTGGCACGATTGCCGCTGTCTGGACTAGGGCTTTTCAGGCAAAATCCTCTCTTACTCTCGTCTCCGGTAGCCGCATCGAATGAGCTGCAACAGTCAGAAAATCCGCTTTCTCCGGCAGCAGATACCGTCTTTCGAGTGCGTTCCGGGCTGCCACGATTGTTGTGGGCCGGTGACTACCTCGTCGGCGGAAATGGCTCGTTTGCCGCGCAAGACCGTGGCCGAACAGGAAGCGGCGCTGAACGAACTGAACTGTGTACACTTGGGGCCGAACGGCTGCACAGTGTACGACGAGCGCCCGTTGATCTGCCGCCTGTTCGGCACCACGGCGAGCCTGCCGTGCCCCAATGGTCGGCGCCCGACGGAGATGATCCATCCACGGGCTGAAAAGCAGGTATACGACTATATCGCCAGCACCCGCCAGGTTTTGGTCTGATCCCCTTCGATCTATAGGGGAGGAGCTCAATCGAGGAAGCAGTGTCAATCCGGAATCGGCAGGCTCAGGCTTTCCTTCACCTCTTCCATCACGATATAGCTCTTGGATTCGCGTACATGGGGCAGCTTGAGCAAGATATCGCCCAGTAGTTTGCGATAGGACGCCATCTCGGAAATCCGCGCCTTGATCAGGTAGTCGAAGTCGCCCGAGACCAGGTGGCACTCCAGCACATGCGGTAGTTTCAGCACAGCGCGGCGGAACTCCTCGAAGGTGTCGCCGGACTTGTAGTCCAGGCTGATTTCGACGAACACCAGCAGGCTGCCCTTGAGGTGCTGTGGATTGAGCCGGGCGTTGTAGCCCATGATGATCCCTTCGCGTTCCAACCGTCGAACCCGCTCGGTACAGGGCGTGGTGGACAAGCCGATTTTTTCGCCCAGCTCGGTGAACGAGATGCGCCCGTCGGCCTGGAGAATTCGCAGGATATTACGGTCGATCTTGTCCAGCTCACGCTTGGTCTGGTGATTGGTGCGCATAGGGGATTCCCCTCCGTGGCAGATAATGTGAAAGGTACCGCGCTCGGCCATCCAGCGTTAAAAAAGCTCGGGATGCCCCATTGACAGCCAGTAAAGTCGCCCGCGACCCCGACCGGCCTCGCCTGTTTTGCCTTCGCTCGCGACGCTTTCACATCATCTGCCGAAAAGCCACATAGCCGAGAATTCTCGCCAAATATAGGCGCTTATATAGTGAAAAGCACTGGCTATTGTTTCTTACACTGCGCGCAGCATCACGTTGAACAACAAACATCGGCGGCAGGCTGCGATTGGGAGACATACACATGCGAGTTCTGGTATTGGGCAGTGGCGTCATCGGTGTCGCCAGTGCTTATTATCTGGCCCGGGCTGGCTTTGAAGTGGTGGTGGTCGACCGTCAGCCCGCGGCTGCCATGGAAACCAGCTTCGCGAATGCCGGCCAGGTTTCCCCGGGTTATGCCTCGCCATGGGCTGCGCCAGGGGTGCCGCTCAAGGCCATCAAATGGCTGCTGCAACGCCATGCGCCGCTGACGATCAAGGCCACCGCCGATGTCGACCAGTACCTGTGGATGGCGCAGATGCTGCGCAACTGCAGCGCCAACCGGTACGCGGTGAACAAGGAGCGCATGGTCCGTCTGTCCGAGTATAGCCGTGACTGTCTCGACGAATTGCGCGCCGAAACCGGCATTGCTTACGAGGACCGCCGTCTGGGCACCACCCAGCTGTTTCGTACCCAGGCGCAACTGGATGGCGCGGCGAAAGACATCGCGGTGCTGAAAGAGTCCGGCGTGCCCTACGAATTGCTCGATCGTGCGGGCATCGCCCGGGTCGAACCGGCCTTGGCGAATGTCACCGATATCCTCGCCGGCGCTCTGCGTCTGCCGAACGACCAGACCGGCGACTGCCAAATCTTCACCACTCGCCTGGCCGACATGGCCATCAAGCTGGGCGTGGAGTTCCGCTTCGGCCAGGACATCCAGCGTCTCGAGGCTGTGGGTGATCGGATCAACGGCGTGTGGATCGACGGCAAGTTGGAAACCGCCGACCGCTATGTGCTGGCCCTGGGCAGCTATTCGCCGCAGTTGCTCAAGCCGCTGGGCATCAAGGCACCGGTCTATCCGCTCAAGGGTTACTCGCTAACCGTGCCGATCACTCAGCCGGAGATGGCCCCGACTTCGACCATTCTCGATGAGACCTACAAGGTCGCGATCACCCGCTTCGACAATCGTATCCGGGTGGGCGGCATGGCGGAAATCGCCGGTTTTGACCTGTCGCTTGACCCGCGTCGACGCGAAACACTGGAGATGGTCGTCAACGACCTTTATCCTCTGGGCGGCGACCTTCAGGCAGCCAGCTTCTGGACCGGCCTGCGCCCGGCCACCCCAGACGGTACGCCGATTGTAGGTGCCACGCCGTTGCGCAATCTGTTCCTGAACACCGGTCACGGTACGCTCGGCTGGACCATGGCCTGTGGCTCCGGTCGCCTGCTGGCCGACTTGATGGCGAAGAAAACGCCACAAATCAGCGCCGAAGGGCTCGATATTTCACGTTATGGTAATCATCAGGAGACTGCAAAACATGGCAATCCAGCGCCAGCTCACCAATGAGCGCATGAGCCAGATCGTCGTTCACGGCGGGACTGTGTATCTGGCCGGGCAAGTCGGCGACGACATGAGCGCCGGGATTGAGACACAGACCCGTGAAGCTTTGGCCAATATCGAACGTTTGCTGGACCTGGCAGGCACCGACAAGACCCAACTGTTGTCGGTAACCATCTACCTGAAAGATGTCGATGCCGATTTTGCCGGCATGAATTCCGTTTGGGACAAGTGGTTGCCCAAAGAGACGGCCCCGGCACGCGCAACGGTCCAGGCCAAGCTCTGCGAACCGGAAATCCTCGTCGAGCTGTCCGTCGTGGCCGCCCTGCCTTAACGCAAGGTCCCTCTCCCGGCATGGCGTGTGGCAACACCGCGTGTCATGCCGGTTTTTTATTCCCAACCGACCGTCCAGAAGTCTGCCGCCATGCGTCCTGCCCGTGCCCTTATCGACCTCCAAGCCCTGCGCCATAATTACCAACTGGCCCGTGAAGTATCGGGGGCCAAGGCGCTCGCCGTGATCAAGGCCGATGCCTATGGTCATGGCGCCGTGCGTTGCGCCCAGGCGCTGGAAGCCCAGGCCGACGGTTTTGCCGTGGCCTGTATCGAGGAAGCGCTGGAGTTGCGCGCCGCGGGTATTCGCGCACCGATTCTGCTGCTGGAAGGCTTTTTCGAGGCCGACGAGCTGGCGCTGATCGTCGAGCATGATTTCTGGTGCGTGGTGCATTCGCTGTGGCAACTGGAGGCCATCGAGCAGACTGCGATCGATATGCCGATCACCGTCTGGCTGAAGTTGGATTCAGGCATGCACCGTGTCGGCCTGCACCCGGCGGATTACCAAACGGCTTACCGGCGCCTACTGGCCAGCGGCAAGGTGGCGCAGGTCGTGCTGATGAGTCATTTTGCCCGCGCCGATGAATTGGGGTGCCAGCGTAGCGACGAACAGGTCGCGGTGTTCGAAGCGGCGCGTCAGGGCCTGGTGGCCGAGGTCAGCCTACGTAACTCTCCGGCGGTGCTGGGCTGGCCGAAGATTTCCAGCGACTGGGTGCGTCCGGGAATTCTACTGTTTGGCTCCACGCCTTTCGGTGACGAACATCCGGTCGCGTCGCGCTTGCAGCCGGTCATGACCCTCGAATCGAAAATCATCAGCGTGCGCGAGCTGCCGACCGGGGAGCCGGTGGGCTACGGCGCCAGGTTCATCACGCCCAAGCCAATGCGCGTCGGTGTGGTCGCCATGGGCTATGCCGACGGTTACCCGCGTCATGCGCCGACCGGCACGCCGGTGCTGGTGGCCGGCCAGCGCAGCCAGTTGCTGGGGCGGGTGTCGATGGACATGCTGTGTGTCGACCTGACGGACGTACCGCAGGCCGGGCTCGGTTCGACCGTGGAATTGTGGGGCAAAAATATCCTCGCCAGCGAGGTGGCGGCTTGCGCTGAGACCATCCCTTACCAGATTTTCTGCAACCTGCGGCGGGTTCCGAGGCTCTACCTCGGGAGCTAGTGGCCTGTACGGTGTTGGCGAAATGTGGACGGGGCAAAGTGTTGTAAATACTGAACGCTATGCCATGATATCGTTCAATGACAACAATTGCCTGAATCCCTGGGAGACTGCCGCATTGGACGTCGGTGAACGACTGCAATCCATCCGCAAACTGAAAGGTCTGTCTCAACGTGAACTCGCCAAGCGTGCGGGCGTCACCAATAGCACCATTTCAATGATCGAGAAAAATAGTGTCAGCCCCTCGATCAGTTCGTTGAGAAAAGTGCTGGGCGGCATTCCCATGTCGATGGTCGAGTTCTTTTCCGAAGAGATACTCCAAGAAATACCGACGCAGATTGTCTACAAAGCCAATGAACTGATCGACATCTCCGATGGCGCCGTGACCATGAAACTGGTTGGACGAGCCCACCCGAGCCGTGCCATCGCGTTTCTCAACGAAATTTATCCGCCCGGCGCCGATACCGGCGAAGAAATGCTGACTCACGAAGGTGAGGAAACCGGCATTCTGGTTGAAGGTCGGTTGGAACTGGTGGTCGGCGCGGAAACCTTCGTACTCGAAGCGGGCGATAGCTACTATTTCGAAAGCACTAAGCCGCACCGCTTTCGTAATCCGTTCGACACACCGGCGCGACTCATCAGCGCAGCGACCCCCGCCAACTTCTGATAACCCGAGGCGCCCGCTAAGGCGTTTCGGGAGGCCCGGCGGTACGGATACGTGATTGGGATAATACCCCTGTAACTCCAAGGGTTGTTTCGCAGTGCCGGTCTTATCGCTATACTCACGCCTGCCTGCGAAACCGTGGTTCGGGGTGTGATTAGCCACCATTGAGGGTGTACGCGTGAATCCAATTATGAAAATGCTGGCCGTACCAGCAACCTTAGTCGTCCTATGGACAATCAGTGCTCAAGCTTCGACAACCAACGACGATATTGCCAAACGCCTGGAGCCGGTCGGCCAGGTCTGTGTACAGGGCAAGGAGTGCAAGGGAATGGAAGTCGCCACCCCGGTCGGTGGCGGTGGCGGCGCCAAGACGCCCGACGAGGTGATTGCCAAACACTGCAATGCCTGCCACGGTTCCGGCGTGTTGGGCGCGCCAAAAATCGGCGCGGAAGGTGCTGCAGATTGGGCTAAGCGTGCGAAGGAGCAGGGTGGCCTGGATGGCTTGCTGGCCAAGGCCATCACCGGTATCAACTCGATGCCGCCAAAGGGCACTTGCGCCGACTGCTCCGATGCCGAACTCAAAGGAGCCATCGAGAAGATGTCCGGCCTGAAATAATTTTGAGTGGGGTGATGGCACCATGATCTATGGAAGGCGAGCTTATTACTCGCCTTTTATTTTTCAGCAAAAAGGCGCTTAAGGTATTTGCCAGATGAGTTGATCACTGCTTTGTAAATACTATGACCATCGTGCATCCGAAGCAGTTTGCAGTTTGGCATAGACATGATGAGCGGGGAGTGGGTCGCGATAATGAATGGTGATCCATTTTCAGCAAGCTCACATACTTTCAGAATGAAGTTCAACTGCTTTTATGGGGAAAGAGAGACTTCCGGCTCATCGAGAATATACAGTCCATTGGCCTTGAGCCGGTATTGAAACAGGGCCTCCATTGCTTCTGAAATTCGCATGGACTTTTATTCGGTATTTTTAGGGGGTTTATTTTTTATAAGTGTTAAAAGTAGTCTATGGACTAACTTGTTGGTCAGACTTTTAATTCAATGGAGTCTGTTTCTTCGTTATGAAAGGTGGTTTTGAGTTTTTAATTGGATGAGCGCTACCTCCAGAATGTATCCCTCCCTGCAATCTTCGAGGTATGGTTGCTGATCCTTGTTGGAAAGTGGTCTAGGAGGATCGCATGGTGCAGGCGTGTTCTATCGAGCGGGCAGTCGACGAGGTGTTGGCGCGGTTGCCGGCGCATATCCACATGGGTGTGCCACTGGGGTTGGGCAAACCCAATCGTTTCGTCAATGCCCTGTACCGGCGTATCTGCCAGTTGTCGGAGCGGCGGTTGACGATCTACACGGCGCTGACCCTGGGGCGCCCCGCCCTGGGCGACGGCTTGCAACGGCGCTTGCTCGAACCCTTTGTCGAGCGGGTGTTCGGTGATTACCCGGAGCTGGATTTCCTCGCCGACCTGCGTCGCGGCCAACTACCGCCGAATATCCATGTCGAGCAGTTCTTCCTTCAACCGGGCAGCCTGCTCGACAGCGCTCCCGCCCAGCAGGATTATGTCAGCAGCAATTACAGCCACGCGGCGCGGGATATCAATGCCTGTGGCCTGAACCTGGTGGCCCAGTTGGTCGCCGCCGATGCGCGGCAACCGAACCGGTTGAGCCTGAGCTGTAATCCGGACATCACCCTTGACCTGCTGCCGATGATCGCCAAGCGCCGTGCAGCCGGTGAAACCATCTTATTGCTGGCCCAGGTCCATGGCGACCTGCCCTATATGGAGGGCGATGCGCAAATCGACCGTGAGGCCTTCGACCTGCTGATCGACGAGCAGGAGCAAAGTACGTTGTTCTCCACTCCGAACATGCCGGTGGGCTGCCAGGATCATTTTATCGGCCTGCATGCCAGTACGTTGGTGCGCGATGGCGGGACCTTGCAGATCGGCATCGGCTCCATGGGCGATGCGCTGACGGCGGCGCTGCTGGCCCGTCATGCCGATAACGACAGGTATCGGGCGCTGCTGGCTGATATCGACGTGTTGCCCTGGAAGTCGCTGATCGAGCGCGAGGGCGGTGTGGACCCCTTTGCCAAGGGGCTTTACGGTTGCAGCGAGATGTTTGTCAACGGCCTGCTGGTGCTGGCCGATGCAGGGATCGTGCGGCGCAAGGTGTATGCCGATATCGCCACGCAGCGCCAGGCCAATGCCGGGTTGCTCGATGAGACGGCGGCGGTCGGCGGCGTCGTGGTGCATGGTGGCTTCTTTCTCGGGCCTGACAGCTTTTACCAGCGTCTGCGGCAGTTGCCGAAGGAGCGGCTCGCCGAGTTCAATATGACCGCCATCAGCTACATCAACGAGCTGTATGGCCAGGAGGAACTCAAGCGCCTGCAACGCCTGGAGGCGCGCTTCATCAACAGTGCCTTCACCATGACGCTGCTCGGGGCCGGCGTCGCCGACCAGTTGGAAGACGGTCGGGTCGTCAGTGGGGTGGGCGGGCAGTACAACTTCGTGGCCCAGGGACACGCGCTGGAAGGGGCACGCTCGGTGTTGATCCTGCGCAGTTGGCGTGAATCGGCGGGCGAGGTCAGTTCGAATATCGTCTGGGAGTATGGTCATTGCACTATTCCCCGGCATCTGCGCGATATCGTTGTGACCGAGTACGGGGTTGCCGACCTGCGTGGCAAGAACGATGCGGCGGTGATCGAGGCGTTGCTCAATATCAGCGATTCGCGGTTCCAAGCCGGGCTGATTGAACAGGCGCAGAAGGTCGGCAAGCTGCCGAAGCATTTCCGCCTCGATCCGCGTTTTGCCGATAACAGCCCGGAGCGCCTGCAGGCAATTCAAACACGGCATCCGCGGTTGTTCGCGGAGTATCCGCTGGGCAGCGATTTCAGCGCCGAGGAGCGCGATCTGCTGCGGGCGCTGAATTGGCTCAAGAGCAAATTCAAGCTGAGCGAGGTATTGGAGTTGGGCAAGGCGACGCTGGACGCCCCCGAGCCCTCGGTATTCGCGGAGCACTTGCAACGTATGGAGCTGGTGCAACCGCAAGGCCTGCGCGAGGAGTTGTACCAGCGTCTACTGCTGGCCGGGCTGCAGGCCACTAGAGGGCTAGAGGGCCATCAGTTGTAGCTGATGTTGACGGTCACGGTACTGATCAGCGTGCCTTTGGTGAGCGTACCTGTGGTCTTGTGATATGCCGCGCCCAGCGGCAGCACAGCCCGATTGCTTGACACCGGCACGGTGCGCGAGCCGTTGTTGCTGAGAGTCGTTTCGACGCCGCCGATTCGCGAGTAAAGCCACAGGCCAACACCGGCGGCTGTACCTGTGCTCCTGAACAGCGCCGCGTTGCCGGTGGCCGGTGTGCCGCTGAACCTGAAGGTCACGTTGGAGGCATTGCGACAGTTGGCGCTGATGTCGAAGGTTTTCTTGGCCAACCAAGTACCGGTGAAGTTCGAGAGCCGGACGGTGTCCAGCGGCACCGTGCGATTGACATCGCCCACGGCAAGATCGCAAGTAGGTGTTGGAACAATAATGGTGCCTCTGCCCAGGGTGATGTTGAATTCATACGGATTGGCACTCACGGGCCTTGGCTCCCACCACGTGCGGGCAATAGTGCGCGGAACAATATTCCCGGAAGACAGTGTTCCGGTCTTTATCAGTCTGTAAGTGATGTCATAGCCATAGTTGTCACCATGCACCGCAAGGTTGGTCTGACTGTACGTGCGCTGTGTATTGTTACTCTGGATCCCGGTCAGAGTGTTGTGCGCGCCGACACGAGTGCCGCCGTTGGTTCTGAATACAATCCCGATTCCGGGCATCCCTGTTGGGTAGACGCTATAGGATCGGGATCCATCGTTGTAGCTCGATACCGCGCCGGCAGCTCCCTGTGCGCTGAATTTCACATCGGTGTTGCTCGTGCAAAACCAGCGAACCCGCATGCTTGCATGACTGACACTCAAAAAATTGTTCCACCCTGTCAGTGGGCTACCGACAGAAACGTTGTCTGTGACGGTGACAACGCCAAGATCACCGGCAAATCCACCTGGGTGGTAGACAGAAGACGTGCACGCGGCGAACGCATGTCCAGACATGGACAATAACAGTGCCGTTGCGGATGTTACCTTGTAAGGCCCGTTCATTTGCCTCCCCTGTTTTTCAATATTTGGGCTCCTGGAAACGACACATGCCGTCTGCCTGAAGCTGTTGCCGATCCAGCCATGTCTCAGTTGTAGGTGACGTCCACTGTCGCCTGGCTTTCCAGCGTCCCTTCGCGTATCGCGCCAATCTTCCAGTAGGCGGCCCCCAGTGGCAGGACTGCCAGGCCGCCGCTCGGGGTCAGGGTGCGGGTATTGTCGTTGCCGTCTGCGCGGATAGTCTGTTGTACGCCGCCCTGGTGCGAGTACAGCCACAGTCCCAGGCCGCTGGCATCACCCGTGTTGGCGAACCGGGCGGCATCCGCAGGGGCCGGCGTGCCGTGAAACGTGAAGGTCACGCTGTTGATATCCGAATCGCAGCGGGCACTCAGTTCGAAGGGCTTGTGACCTGCCGAGTCGGTGTGGGCGAAATCGCTGACCTTGACCGGCGGCAGGCGAATGGGGCGCTCGATATCGTCGGCAATCAGGTTGCAGGTGCCCCCCTCGACGGTGCCTTCGATCTGCAGGTTTCCCGGGGTCAGGACCTCGGTGGCCGAGGCCTGGGCGATGGCCGCAACCGTCAGCGCCAGAAGTATCAGATACGTTTTCATGGGGTGTTGTCCGTTCTAGAGGCCGACTGGAGGTCGCGGCCAATCAGGGCCTCGCATGTCAGTTGTAGGTAATGGTTACGGAGGCCGTGGTCAGCAGTGAGCCTTTGGCGACGGTGCCGATTTTTATGTAGTGGGCGCCCATGGGCAGTACCGCGCGGCCGGAGCTTGCTGCAATGGTTCGCGAGCGAGCGGTTGCGGTGCCGTTGGCCGGGAAGTTGTAGGTACTTCCGCCGATGCGCGATTGAATCACGGTCGCGAGGCCGCCCGCCGTGCCGGTGTTGGCGAAACGTGTGGGGGAGGTGGCGGATGGCGTTCCGCTGAAGGTAAAGGTGACATTCCTGACGTCCGAATCGCAGTTGGCGGTCAGATTGAACTCTCGGAGACCGGTCCATTCGGTGCTATCGAAATCACTGACCTTGACCGTGGGTAGAGTGATCTGGCGGTTGACGTCGCCGGTGTCCAGATTGCAGGTGCCACCCTGAATATCACCGCGAAAGGTCAGAGTGCCTTGCGTGGCGGCTTGGGTGGTGGCGGAAATCGTTGTGGCGGTGATCCATAAGGAGAGTACAAAAAGCGGTGTTTTCATGGCCGGGATCCTTCGAAAATGTCGTCGATCATTGATGTGTTTAGTTGTAGGAAATATTCACGGTGACGGTGCTCGCCAGCGTGCCCTTGGTCAGAGCAGCGTTGGTCTTGTGATACTCCGCGCCCAATCGCAGCACGGCGCGGTTGGCGGATACCGCCACGGCGCGGGCGCTGTTGTGGCTGACCGTCTGGTTAGGTGTATGCAGCCATAGCGCAACACCGCCCGCCGTGCCGGTATTGGCAAAGAGTGCGGAGTTTCCGGGCGCTGGAGTGCCGGTGAATCTGAAGGTGACGGTCGAGGTGTTGGTGCAGTTGGCGGTCAGGTCGAAGTGTTTAAGGCCGGCCGAGACACCGGTGAAATTCGAGATCCGGACGGGATCCAGGGTGATCGTGCGGTTGACATCGCCAGCGGCGAGGTCGCAGGTGGGAGAGGCTGCAACAATCACTTTCGTGGCAGTATAGTAATTGCCCACAATGAAGTTATAACCGTAACCGCTACTACCGAATATGTGCTGATAGGCCTGTTGCGCCTGTATTGTGCCTGGAGAAACATTGTCATGTGTCTTGATGATTTCCACTTCGACATAGTCCGCGGCGGAAATCCCCAGATCGGTGGTGCGGCTGTAGTTGCGATTTTGAGTGAAGTTAGGGGAGCCATCCAAAAACCTGAAACGAATGCCAATGCCTGGCACACCAGTCGTAAATACATTGGAAAAACCGGCAACGGGGGCGGCGGCATAGGTCAAACCGCGTTGATAAGTATAAGTGCCTGCCGTACAGCGGATATGGGTACGTGCGCCACTCGTCATCAAACGTTGTTGAAATAGAACTTTTCCGACCGGATCATGACGATTTACGGTAATGCTGGCAGGTCCGCCGAATGATCGGAAGTCTCCTCCTCCCGCCCCTTGGATGTATTGACAGTCCGCCAATACCCAGAGCGGGAAGAGCATCGAGGTTATCAGCATAAACAGGCTGAGAGATCGCGTATTTAGTAGAGCCATGGGATTGCTCCAGCATCAAAATTCAAAATGGAAAAAGAAGGTTCGACAGGGCATCACTGTCTCATTTGGTTTCCCCGTATCGGGTGGTTCCACCGGTCTCATCGAGACTGGCATCGGCCCGGCAATCTCCCCTCATCTGCCGCAAACCTTCGGAGTCGGCGACACTATTCAGGTCATATGCGATCCAGCAGGTGTCCGCTGGGGTCGGGCCCCACTTGACCGTCAACCGACCGCTCTCTTGCGGCAAGCGGACGAACGCCTTGCTGTTCTGCCCGACCACGCCCACGCTGGCCTCGCTTTCATCGAACACATCGGCGCCGAACGGTAACGGACTGTTATCTTCGCGGCGGGCATCGATGATCACGGCCCGTCCGCTGCTGGTCTCGTACTTCATTACCACCACGGAACCGGACCGGGGAGCGATGTTCTGCGAGGCTGACTTGAGTTCCACATCGTGGGACATGTCCCTGGGATCAAGTTCGACCACGTTCTGACGGTACGGTGTGAGGTGGGGCACTACCGCGTAGCCGTTGTCGTCCACCTGGGCCTCGTTGTTGCTGCCGACCCATGCGCCACTGGCGCCGGGTGCGTGAACCAGGCCGATGGTGTCGCCCAGCTCCGGCGTCAAGGTCAGGCCGCCGGCATGGGCCACGAGGCCTCCGGACAAGCTCGCCGATTGTGAGTGATAGCCGTTGCCCTGGCTGAAGCCGGTGGAGGCCACGGCATAGCGGCTGCGGTATTGCAGGTCGGCGTTGAAACTATTGCCGACGCCGTTGTCGGCATGGCTGGCCGAGACTCCGTAGTTGAGCTCGCTACGTTCGCCCCAGGTGCCGCCGAGGCCGGCCTGGGCACTGCTTTGGCGGTCGCCGCGGCTGAGGTTGCTCCACAGGTTCGGTGCGCGGTTCGAGTAGCCCAGCGGCAAGCTGATGGTGAGGTCGATCTGGTTGCTGCTGCGCTCGGTCAGCAGGTCGCGGCTGCGCTGGGCACTGACGGTGTAGTTCACGCGTTGCCAGGAACTGCTGTAGCCGGCGGTGAAGCTCAGGGTGCCGCTCTTGCGGTTCCAGTAGTTTTGCGATGAGCCGGTGAGGAATACCGACCCCTGGTCCAGGCTCTGATTGAGGCTGATATCCAGGCGTTCGCGCACCCGGCCCACACCTTCCAGGTCACCGCCCTGGCGGGCGATTTCACGCAGTTGTGCGGTGTCGCGGGCGTTGAGGAAACCGTCGGTGGAGTAGCGGAAGGCCCCCAGGGCGAAGTTGGTCCCGGTGTCGGCGAAGTTCTTGTTGTAGCGAGCCTGCAGGCTCTGGCCCTGGCGCTTGGCAAGCCCCGGCAGTTCGGCCTGGGAGGCGGTCAAGTCGAGGGAAATCGCCCCCACTGGGGTGTTGAACGCCGCCCCCAGCAGTTGCGACTGGTAGCCTTGCGAGGCCAATACGCCGGCATAACCGGTGACCAGGTTATTGAGACCGTATTGGAAGGTGCCTTGGGCCAGCCACGGCTTGCTGTCGAGGCCGAGCTCGTTCATCTCGCCGACGCTCAGCGAGTAACGGCTATAGCCCGGACGGATCAGGTTCACGTTGGAGGCGAACGGCACGATGAACTGCCGTTGCCGACCGTCGGACTCGGTGACGGTGACCTCCAGGTCGCCGCCGTAACCGGTGGGGAACAGGTCGTTGAGTACGAACGGACCTGGTGGCACGGTGACTTCGTCGAGCAAGATGCCGCGCTGGCGCACGCTGACCCGGGCGTTGGTCTCGGCCACCCCACGGACGATGGGGGCGTAGCCCGTCAGTGAGTCGGGTAACATGCGATCATCGGTGGACAAGGTTATGCCGCGCAGGCGGATGCTGTCGAACAACTCGCCGGAGGTATAGATCTCGCCGGTCATGAGTTGCGATTGCAGCCCAGGCAATTCCCGTTGCACATAGGTGGCGCTGCTCTGGTAGCCACTGGTGGCTGAGTTGCTGCTGTAGGCGCCGTTGTGCCGCAGGTGCCAGCCGTTCAGGTTGAGGCCGGTGTGCAGCCCCAGGTAGTTGGAAAACGATGAACGGCCCTGATTGTTGTTCATGAAACCGTTGGCATTGTAGCGGATGAATGCCGCGTTCACGCCCGCATCCCAGTGTTCCGGACTGACGTAGCCGCGGGCGGTGCGTGACAGGTAGAGCTGTGGTACTTGCAGGTCCAGGCGTCCGTCGCCGGTATCGAAGCTGGCGGTGGCGCCGGGTATGTAGGTGCCGATATCGCCGCAGGTCGGTAGGGCCGGTAATGCCGGCGGAACGGTTACGCCGGCTTCGGTGGCCTTTTGTGCGAGCCCGTCGAGATCGATTCCGAGCCTGATCAACAGAGGGCGTTCGAGGCAGAGCTGAGCGTTGTTCTGCCCCTCGACGGTAGCGAAGGTCAGTTCTTCCTGGCCGATCCAGTTGCCGTTGATGGAGACATCTGCACGGTACAGGCCCGGCAGGACCACATTGCCTTCGTTGAAGCGCGAGATGTCAATCTGCCCGCCGCCGCCGGGAAAGAACGCCGGATTGAACTCCACCCGCTCGACCTCGTTCGCCGCCCAGGCATTGCCGGCGGCCAGCAGCAGGAGGCTGTGAATGACGTGAGCCAGACGGTTGCGTGGGGCACGTAATCCACCGGGTACAGATTGTGTCTTCGATCTCATCGCTAACGTTCCAAACCTTGTGTGTTGCCGGATTCGGGCAAGCCGGACCCGACCGTCGCGCGTTGTTGATCGCGGACGGGGCGGGAATCTCTTTATGGACTGGCGTTCCAGGCGCGCCAGGCGCCGATGTCAGTCGGTCATGGTGTGACCTGGGCCTTGTGCGAGTGTCGGGCGCCGTAGTCGTCGATGGTCTGGAACTCGACCCATGCATCGGCCTTCGGTGTCGACTTGAGGCTCGGCAGGGGGAAGCGGTTATTCGCCTTGGGGTTGACCATGTTTTCCGGTCCGGTTTGGCCGACCGGCTTGGCATGGCGTTGGCCCGCCGCAACCAGTTCCACCGAATCGAAGTTCAGGTGGTAGGGCGTCGGGTTGTGCACTTCCAAGCTTTGCCCCTGATCACCGTTAACCAGCCTCCAACTTAGTTTTTCCACCGCCTGCATAGGGTCGTAGGGCAGGTTCCGCGGTCGGAAAAACACCTTGATACGCGTGCGGAATGCGAGCTGTAATTGGTTGCTCTCTGCCGAGTCCTGGGCCTTGGGCGGTACTTCCAGCATGTTGAGCCAGAACAGGCTTTCCTTGTCCGTGGGCAGCGGTTCGCCGGTATAAGCCAGCCGGACGACCTGCTGCTTGCCCGGCTCCATGCGAAAGATCGGGGGAGTCGCCAGGAAGGGCACGCGGGCCTGTTCCGGCGCCACACCTTCGTCGCCGGTGTCTAGCCAGACCTGCACCAGGGCTGGCCGCTGGTTTTTGTTTTCGAAGCGTATCGTCACCTCCTTCTGGTTGGCCGGATACACCACCCGGGTGCCGGTGATGATGACGCTGGCCTGCGCCGTGACACTGCTGCCCAGCGCAAGGGCCATCAGCATGGACAGGCCGCAGAGGCGGGCGAGCGTGGTGATGCGTGACAATCTGCGGGTGTTCATGAGCTATGGTCGGTCCGGTTCAAGAGGTGATGTCGGCGCTGTGGCTGACGCGCGCGCCGAAGTCGCTGATTGCGGTGAACTCGACCTTCAGGGCGCCGGTGGGCGGCGTTCGCAGGGCAGGCAGCGGGAAGCGCTTGATATCGCCGGACGGCAGTAACAGGCTGTCGTTGACCTCTTTGCTCGGGGCTTTTGGATAGCGTTCATTGCGGCCTTTGCCCACCAGCTCCACCGAGCCTAGCGAGACGTGATAGGGCGTCGGGTTGACGACTTCCAGAGCGTGGCCACCCTCATGGGGCACCAGCTTCCAGCTCAGTCTTGGTGCCGCGGCACCCTTCGGATAGGGCAATCCCTGCGGTCGGAAGAACACGCGCAGGCGGGAGCGGAATGACAGTTCCAACAGATTTCTGTCGGCGGCATCGGCCGAGGTTGGCTGCACTTCCAGTACATTCAACCAAAACAGGCTTTCGCGGTCCGTGGGCAACGGCTCGCCGGTATAGCGTAGGCGCGGGGCTTGCTGCTTTTTCGGTTCAATGCGCAAGATCGGCGGTATCGCGGTAAAGGGGGCTTGCGCGGTGGCGGGCGTCGCCCGTTTGTCGCCGTCATCGAGCCAGAGCTGAACCAGGGCGGGACGTTCGCCTTTGTTCTCCAACCGGACCACGACCTCCTGTTGTTCGGCGGGATAGATCACGCGCGCGCCATGGATGACCACGGCGGCCAGTGAGGAAGTAGCGTGCGGCGATGCCGTCAGAAAAGCACAGATGACCATGCCCGAACGAGCCAGGTTGTTCATTGGCGAAGCTCTCGTGTGGAAGGCTGGACCCGCGACAGGGCGCGGGTCCGTTGGATGATGCTTAGTCGGCGTACTCGATCATGAAGCCGACCCGAGTGGCGACCTGGCCTTCACCCGCCGCGCCGGTGGCGTAGTACTGAGCAGCCAGGGGAATGACCGCCTGGTTGTCGGCGATGACCGCGCCTTCGGATTTTTCGGTGTAGACGTGGATCGGCGTGCCATCGCGCTGGGTCACCTCGACCTGGACGTTGCTCGCGGCGTCGCCGCTGCTGTCGATGTTCAGGCGGCCTGTGGCAACGTCGATTGCTGGGCTGGTCGGGTCGAATGCGACCAGTGCGGTACGACCGTTGGTGCAGGCGGTTTCGCCCGGCGCGCCCACGCGAATCGAGAAACCGGTGAGGTTGGCGCGATCGCCGGCGTGGGTCAGACGCGCCGCGGACACACCTCCCAGGTCGACGTTCTTGACCACGGTGCCACCACCGGGCGCTTCGCCTTCGATGGTGCAGGTCACGTCGGTCACCAGGCCGTTGAAGTTGATGACGCCGTCGTTGGCGGCGGAAGCCGGCAGGGCGATGAGTGCTGCCAGGGCCAGGGACACGGCGGCAGAGACTTGCGAGATTTTCATGGAATTACCTTGAATGGTTTCAGTTGATTTCCCCTCCGGCAGCCCGCCGAGTGGAGAGTGGTAGCCTGTCGGATGAGGGGGCTACTCTCGCGCAGCCAGAGTCGATGGAACATCGAGATAACTCGAAACGCTGAAGTTTCGTGATTTCTCGAAGGGCTTTCCGTTTGTGCTCTCGGCGCTGGGTGCTATAAGCCTGAAAGTTCTGTAGGTATTCGCCGCGCCCGTCGCTGGCGGCTCGGTTTTTTCTCAGGAGGTCTAAAAAAAGATGACTAGCGCAGTCCCTGGTTCCTACACGGTAATGTTGTTGGACGATCATGAACTGATAAGGGTGGGGACGGCCTTGTGGCTGTCGAAGGAGCCTGACTTTGAGGTTGTCGGGTCCTTTTCCACGGGCAGGGAGTTGCTCGATGCCCTGGCCGTGCGCCAACCCGATATTGTCGTCATCGACTTCATGCTTGGTCCGACTGAGATCGACGGCATCAACCTGATTCGTGCCTTGAGGGTGCGTTATCCCGATTGCCGGCCGCTGGTGCTCTCGGCCCACTACACCCCGGCGACTGTGTCGCTGGCACTACGGGCTGGAAGCTGGGGCTTCTTTGGCAAGACCCAGCGCCTGGACGGTTTGGCGGCGGCGATCCGCACCGTGGCCCGTGGGAAGATCTATCTGCATCCGGTGATGGCCAGGGAAGTGGCGACGGTGTCGGAGACGGAGGTGTATGAGGCGGCGAGCGCCACTGAGCAGGTATCGGCCTGTGCCCATGACATTCTCTCGCCCAGGGAGAGGGAAGTGCTGCGCTGTTTTCTCGATGGTATGTCGGTGAACGGGATCGCCGAGAAATTTTCGCGCAGCGCCAATACCATCAGCACACAGAAACAGTCGGCTTATCGCAAGCTCGGGATCAAGACCGACAGCGAACTGTTCAAGTTGTCCAGTTCGTTGCGAGACCCCAATGCGATGGGCTTCTGACGTCGAGCGGCCAGCAGGGCTGTGCCTGCGTTGGCGCTCGTGTCAGATAAAGGTCACCACGCCATCGGCCAGGGATTTCACTCGGGCCAGCGATTCTACGCGATAGCCTTGAGCGTCCAGTTCGGCACGGCCGCCCTGGAACGACTTCTCGATCACGATGCCCAGGCCCGCCACCGTCGCGCCGGCCTGCTTGATGATCGAGATCAGGGCTTGGGACGCCTTGCCGTTGGCCAGGAAGTCATCAATGATCAGCACCCGATCGCTGCTGGTCAGGTGACGCGGGGAGACCGCCACGGTGCTTTCCACTTGCTTGGTGAAGGAATAGACGGTTGCCGACAGCAGGTGCTCCGTCAAGGTCAGGGACTGGTGCTTGCGGGCGAAAATCACTGGTACGCCGAGGTTCAGCCCGGTCATGATCGCCGGAGCAATGCCTGAGGCCTCGATGGTGACGATCTTGGTGATGCCCGAATCGGCGAACAGCGTGGCGAATTGGTCACCGATCAGTTTCATCAACTGCGGGTCGATCTGGTGGTTCAGGAAGGCGTCGACCTTCAGGACCTGATCGGAAAGCACGATGCCTTCTTCGCGAATTTTCTTATGCAGTGCTTCCACGGAACGTCCTCAAGTAGCGCGTGTTGCGCTGAAGATTAGATAAAAATAGTTAATTCTAGCGCTTTAACATGGCGCGGATATCCGCCAACGCGGAGTTGCCGCGAACGGCCTTCACTTCGGTCGGGGTGTCATCGTTGCCTTCCCAGGCCAGATCGTCAGGCGGCAGCTCATCGAGGAAGCGGCTGGGCGCGCAATCGATGACCTCGCCGTATTGCTTGCGTTTGGCGGCGAAAGTGAAGGCCAGAGTCTGGCGCGCGCGGGTAATCCCGACGTAGGCCAGGCGCCGCTCTTCCTCGATGGTGTCGGCTTCGATGCTGGAGCGGTGAGGGAGAATCTCCTCCTCCATGCCCATGATGAACACATAGGGGAACTCCAGTCCCTTGGATGCATGCAGCGTCATCATCTGCACGCCTTCGGCACCGTCTTCCTCTTCCTGCTGGCGTTCGAGCATGTCACGCAGGACCAGCTTGCCGATGGCGTCCTCGACGGTCATGTCGCCGTCTTCGTCTTTTTCCAGGGTGTTCTTCAGCGCCTCGATCAGGAACCAGACGTTGCCCATCCGGTAATCGGCGGCCTTGTCGCTTGAGCTGTTAGTGCGCAGCCAGTTTTCGTAGTCGATGTCCATGACCATGCTGCGCAGGGCCGAAATCGGATCCTCGCCAGCGCATTGCTCGCGCACGCGGTCCATGAAGCGCTTGAAGCGTGCCAGGCGGTCGGTGAAGCGATTGTCCAGATGTTCCCCCAGGCCGACTTCGTCGATGGCGCTGTACATCGAGATCTTGCGCTCGGTGGCGTAGTTGCCGAGCTTTTCCAGGGTGGTCGAGCCGATTTCCCGGCGTGGTACGTTGATGACCCGCAGGAACGCGTTGTCGTCATCCGGGTTCACAATCAGGCGGAAGTAGGCCATCAGGTCCTTCACTTCCTGGCGTCCGAAAAAGCTGTTGCCGCCGGACAGGCGATAGGGGATCTGGTGGTGCTGCAGCTTCAATTCGATCAGCTTGGCCTGGTAGTTGCCGCGATAGAGAATGGCGAAATCGCTGTAGGGACGATCGGTGCGTAGGTGCAGGCTGAGGATTTCCATGGCCACGCGCTCGGCTTCGGCGTCCTCGTTGCGGCAGCGGATCACGCGGATCTCATCGCCGTGCCCCATCTCGCTCCACAGTTGTTTTTCGAACGCGTGGGGGTTGTTCGAGATCAATACGTTGGCGCAACGCAGGATGCGGCTGGTGGAGCGGTAGTTCTGCTCGAGCATCACCACTTTCAGGGAGGGATAGTCGTCCTTGAGCAGCATCAGGTTTTCCGGGCGCGCGCCTCGCCAGGCATAGATCGATTGGTCGTCGTCGCCCACCACAGTGAACTGGTTGCGTGTGCCAATCAGCATTTTCACCAACAGGTATTGGCTAGCGTT
Organism: Pseudomonas agarici; assembly: GCF_900109755.1. Lineage (GTDB taxonomy): Bacteria > Pseudomonadota > Gammaproteobacteria > Pseudomonadales > Pseudomonadaceae > Aquipseudomonas > Aquipseudomonas agarici. Next base: position 52,842 of record NZ_FOAR01000024.1, read on the forward strand.
GGTGTCCTGGTATTCGTCCACCAGCAGGTAGCGGACCTTGTTCTGCCACTTTTCGAGAATGTCGGCATGTTCCTCGAACAGTTTCACTGGCAGCAGGATCAGGTCGTCGAAGTCCACCGCGTTGAACGCCTTGAGCGTGCGCTGGTAATGGGTGTAGACGATGGCGGCGGTTTGCTCCTTGGGATTGCGTGCGTTTTCCAGGGCCTGGGGCGGCAGGATCAGGTCGTTCTTCCACGCGCCGATCATGTTCTTGATTTCGTCGACGCCGTCGTCGCCCGAGTATTCCTTTTGCATGATGTCGGTCATCAGGGCCTTGACGTCGGCTTCGTCGAAAATCGAGAAACCCGGTTTGTAGCCCAGCCGCGTATGTTCCTTGCGGATGATGTTCAACCCCAAGTTGTGAAAGGTCGAGACCGTCAGGCCGCGGCCTTCGCCGCCCTTGAGCAGCGTGCCGACGCGTTCCTTCATTTCCCGCGCTGCCTTGTTGGTAAAGGTCATGGCGACGATGTACTGAGCGCGGATGCCGCAATTTTGGATCAGGTGGGCGATCTTGCGGGTGATCACGCTGGTCTTGCCGGAACCGGCACCGGCGAGCACCAAAAGAGGGCCGCCGACGTAGTTCACGGCTTCTTGCTGCCGGGGGTTGAGTCGGGACATGGCGAAGTCAGTAGTCTGTTACGAGAAAGGGCAGGCATTTTAGCAGGCTGGACAGATTCTGCCGCGACTCTCCGACACGGCGACCTACCACGCGATCTAAATTTGCCGGTTTTGTTAGTTTCCCGCAGGATGCACGAAGAATTTAAGGCTATTGTGCAAGTTTGCACGGTACAAAGAAGCAGTTGAGAATCAACTGTGTTTGTAGTCACTGCGCGGCGCGTCATAATGCCTTTCGCCACTATTTTTTGCAGAGTCTAGGGAGCTAGCTTGTCCGAGCCTGTCGAACCCTTGCGTTTGCTGCTTCTGACCGAAGATCCGATGTGGGCGGCGTTGTTGCGCGAGTGTCTCGCTCCGATGGGCGATGCAGTCGTATTGGTCACTGCGACATCCTGGGAGCGGGTCAGCAGCCTCTTCGAAGACCAATGCCCGACGATATTGCTGAGTGTACCCGGTCTGCAGCCGGCGCCGGGGCGCTGCAGCCTGCCGACGGTGCTGTTGCTCGACAGTGAGCCGGACGTAGCGCCGCTGGGTGTCAGTGACTGGCTGGTTCGCGCGGACCTGGACGCCTCGACTCTGCGTCGCTGCCTGCGTTATGTGCATGAGCGTGGGGTGCTGGAAAACACCCTGCAACGTCTCGCCGAACAAGACCCGCTGACCGGCATCGCCAATCGCCAGGGATTCCAGACCCTGCTGACGGCACGCCTGGCCGAGAATGAAGGGCGCGGCCTGGCCCTTGGGCACCTCGACCTGGACAACTTCCGCCATGCCAACGATGCGCTGGGCCACCAGGCCGGTGATCGGCTGATCCTGCAAGTGGTCGCACGCCTCAAGAGTCAGCTCGAAGCCGGCGATCAGTTGGCTCGCCTGGGCAGTGACGAGTTCGCTTTGTTGATCGATACCCGCCGGGCGCCGCAGCGGGCCGAGTGGATGGCCGAGCGGATCATCGAAGTGATGGCCGAACCCTACTGGGTCGATGGCGAAAGCCTGCTGATCGGTTGCAGCCTGGGCATCGCCCACGCCCGTGCCAGAGCCGGTGCCGACCCACTGATGTGGCACGCGCACATTGCCATGCAACAGGCTAAAAGTACCCAGGGCTGCACCTTCCATATCTTCAACGAGCTCATCAATCGCAATGCCCGCAGCCTCGCCGACCTTGAAAGCGAGCTGCGCCGGGCATTGCGCCGTGACGAACTGGAGTTGCACTACCAGCCCCGCCTGGATTTGAGTAGCGGGCAGATCGTTGGCCTCGAAGCCCTGGTGCGCTGGCGACACGGCGAGCGCGGGCTGTTGGCGCCCAGCGAGTTCGTGCCGCTGGCCGAGCAGAGTGGGCTGATCGTGCCACTGGGCTACTGGGTGATTTCCCGGGCCCTGCGAGATATGCAGGACTTGCGCGAGCGTGGGTCGAGGCCGTTGCACATGGCGGTCAACCTGTCTTTCCGGCAGTTCCAGGATAGTCAATTGCTGTCGACCTTGAGTCGGCTGATTGCCGAGCGCGGCGTCGAGGCGCAATGGCTGGAATTCGAACTCACCGAAACCGCAGTCATGCGTCGCAGCGATTTGGTCAAGCAGACCATGGATGCCCTGGGACGGCTGGGGGTGCGTTTTTCTCTGGATGACTTCGGCACCGGTTTCTCCTCTTTTGTGCACCTCAACAGCTTGCCGATTGCTTTGCTCAAGGTTGACAAGAGTTTCGTCGGTGGCATGGAGTTGCGCGAAGAGAACCGCAAGCTGGTCCACGCCATGATCAACCTGGCCCACAATCTCAAGCTGGAAGTCGTGGCCGAAGGTGTCGAAACGCCGGAGCAACTGGCGCTGTTGCGCGGTTTTGGCTGCGATCAGGCCCAGGGTTACCTGATCAGCAGACCGCTGCCGCTGGTGGAACTGGTCGAGTACCTGGCGCTCGGTGCCAGCCGGCAGGGTGCGCGGGAGATCTGTTGAGCCCTCAGGAGCCGGCATTCCTACGACGGTCGTGGTGTTTTCAGATCGAACTCACGGCGCTGATCACTACGCTCAAGCATCCGCTGCATGCGCCATTCAAACGCCAGGGTCAGGCTCACTGCCGCGAACGCCAGCCCCAGGGCCAGGCCCCACCAGACCCCGGTGGGTCCCCAGCCGATATTGAACGCCAGCAACCACGCTGCCGGTGCGCCAATCAGCCAGTAGCAGCCGAGCCCGACGAGGAAGGTCGTCTTGGCATCCTTGAGCCCACGAATCGCGCCCATGGCGATGGTCTGGGTGCCGTCGAACAGCTCGAACCAGGCAGCTACGGCCAGCAGGCTGACGGCTAGCTCGATCACCGGGCGGAACGCCGGGTCATTGTGGTCCAGGAACAATCCGATCAGTTGATGCGGTACGAGCCAGAAGAGCATGGCGAAGGCCAGCATGGTTACCGCGCCGAAGGTGATACCGACCCGCCCCGCGCGCCGCGCATCCAATAGTTGCCCAGCCCCGTAGTGCTGGCCGATGCGCAGGGTGATGGCATAGGAAATCCCTGCCGGAATCATGAACGCCACCGAGACGATCTGCAGGGCAATCTGGTGGGCCGCCAACTGGGTGCTGCCCATAGTGCCCATGCACAGTGCGGCGAAGGCGAACAGGCCGACCTCCACCGCGTAGGTACCGCCGATGGGCAAGCCCAGTCGCCAGAGCTCGCGCAGGTAGTGCCGGTTCGGCCGTAACAGACCGCGGCGCAGGGGATAGTCGCGATACGCGGCATGCCGCTTGATATGCCAGGCCAGGGCCAGGGCCATGCAGTTGGCGACGATGGCGGTGACCAGACCGATACCGGTCAACCCTAGCCGGGGCAGGCCGAACATCCCGGTGATGAATGCATAGTTGAGCGCAAAATTGGCCACGGTACCGCACAGGCTGATCACCATTACCGGAGTGGCGCGTCCCAGGGCGCTGGTAAAGCCGCGCAGGGCCATGAAGCTCAGGTAGCCAGGCAGGGCAAACGGCAGTGCGAGCAGGAATTGGCCGGCTGCCTGCACGTTGCTCGGCGTCTGGCCGAACAGCAGCAGGACCGGCTTGAGGTTCCACAGCAGTAGGCCGGCGCCCAGCGCCATGATCCAGGCCAACCAGAGCCCGGCCTGGGTCAACCGGGTGGCGCCCTCGACATCGCCGGCACCGTGACGAATGGCCACCAGGGTGCCGACCGCAGCAATCACGCCGAGGCAGAAAATCGACACGAACGAATAACTCGCTGCGCCCAGGCCGCCTCCGGCCAGAGCCTCGGGGCTTAGGCGGGCCATCATCAGGGTGTCGGTCAGCACCATCAACATGTGCGCCAACTGCGAAGCGATCAACGGCCCCGACAGCCGCAGGATGGCCCGGAGTTCGGTACGTGCTGGATGCTGCATGATCATCAGACTCAAAAAGTGACAGGCTAGTGGCCTGTACGGTCAGTTCGTTAGCTCAAGTTCTAGTGCCAGAAGTCCATGGTCAAGGCGCTGTGACGAGTCATAGCCGGCCATGGCGAGGAACAGCTACGTCGGCCAGGGACTTGTGGCGCCGAAATTGACTCACAGAGCTCACCACACAGACCACTAGGGAAAGGATTGATTCTCGGCGCCTGCGAGGATTTGCACAAAGGAGTAAAACTCATGTGGGTGCCTTTTTTGTAAGTTTTTCGCTGTTTTGCCATCGCCAGCCTCACCAGCTTTCGAGGCCCAGGCGCGACGCCGTTCGTTCGCGCTGCAAAAAAAGCCGATCAGCCGGAGCGCGGCCAACGGGCATCTCCCGTCGCAGTGAGGGATCGGCTGGCTGTTTTCCGTGCGGATTTTCCTCATCGAAATGGCTCGTCAGTCCGGGATTTGTGCGATATCCATCGAGTTTACTCAAGTATCGCTGCGGGCCGCCGAATCTACCCATATGGAGCTTTTGTTCAGAAAGTCTCATTTAGGATTCTTTTTAGAATTATTACCGGGTAGCGCCATGGGATCAGGGTGATCCGACCGCTCGGCTAGGAGCTGTTCATGTCTCAACCCCGTGCTCGAATCGCCACGCAACTGGGTCTGGCGCTTGCTGCTATCCTGGCAGTGGTCATCAGTGGCAGTACTGTTTTCGCTCTGCGCTCGCTGGACTCCGCTAACCTCGACACCCGTGAAGAGCACCTAGCCAGCGAGGCGCGCCTGCTGGCCGAGCAGTTGACCACCTTCCACGACACCTTGCGCGAAAGCACTCAGCGTTTGAGCGGATTGTTCGAAAAACGCTTCAGTAGTGGTCTGAAGGTGCGACCCGAAGCTTCAGTGGCTGTTGCCGGTACCCTGGCTCCCGGGTTGTACCTGGGCGATCATCTGCTCAACAACGATTTCAGTGAAGTCGACGAGTTCAAGCAGATGTCCGCCGGCGTCGCGACCTTGTTCGTGCGCAGTGGCGACGATTTTATTCGGGTCAGCACCTCCCTGACCAAACAAGACGGCAGCCGCGCTATCGGCACCTTGCTCGATCACCAGCACCCAGCCTACGCCAAACTCATGGCCGGTCAGAGTTATGTGGGGCGCGCCTTGTTGTTCGATCGGTCCTACATGACCCAATACACCCCGGTGCGTGACAGTGCTGGCAAGGTGTTTGCAGTATTGTTTGTTGGCTTCGACTACACCGATGCGCAGAATGCCCAGTTCGACAACCTCAAGCGTTTTCGGATCGGCACCACCGGCTCCCTGTCGTTGCTCGACGAGCAGAAACACTGGCTGGTGCCGCCGGCGGGGGTAAAGGATCTCGACCAGGCGGTACCGGTGATCATCGACCTGGCCAAACAGCCGGGCCACGGTCGTTTCTGGAGCGACAAAGGCAATGATCTCTATAGTGTGACAGTATCATTCGAAGGTGGACCTTGGACGGTGGTGGCAAGCATGCCCAAGGCCGAGATTCGCCAAGTGACCTGGAGTGTCGGTATTCGTCTGGTGCTGAGCAGCGTACTCGCGATGTTGTTGGCGGTCGGTGCGACGGTGTGGCTATTGCGTGGCAAGCTGCAACCGCTGAGGGACCTGGTGCGCCAGGTACAGGCCTTGGGTGCGGGTGACCTGAACGTAAGGTCGAATGTCTCGAGTCATGACGAAATCGGCCAATTGGCCGGCAGCTTCAACCAGATGGGGCAGGCGCTTTCGACCATGGTCGAGCACATCCGCAAGGCGGCCGGCGAGGTCAACAGTCGCGCCAAGACGTTGTCCGGCCTATCCGGCGAGGCCTATGAGGGAATGGAGCAGCAGTCCGGTGAAATCACCAGCATGGCGGGTGCGGTTGAGGAGTTCAGCGCGACTTCGCTGAACATCGCCGACAATATGGGCAATACCGAGCGCCTGGCTCTTGAAAATGCCCAGCAGACGCGGATCGGTCGGACCTCTATGGAGCAAGCGTCATCCTCCCTGGAGCAGATCGCGGCGGCGCTCAACGGCACCGCGACAGTGATCAATACGCTGGGGCAGCGCTCCCAGGAAATCGGCGGCATTGTCGGGGTGATCACCTCGATTGCCGATCAGACCAACCTGTTGGCGTTGAACGCCGCCATCGAAGCGGCCCGTGCCGGCGAGCAGGGGCGCGGTTTTGCCGTGGTAGCAGATGAAGTGCGCAGTCTGGCGGGCCGTACCCGCGAGGCGACTGCCGAGATTTCCGGGATGATCCACAGCATCCAGCAGGAGACCAGCCACGCTATCCTGACTATGGAGCAGGGCAATGCGCTGATGCAGGAAGGTCTGTCGCGTAATGCCAACGTTGCCTCGGCGCTGGCGCGGATCGACGAACAGAGCCGCTCGGCAGGCCAGCAGTTCGCCGCCGTCACCAGCGCCACGCAGGAGCAGAGCAGCACTGCGACCCTACTCAGCAGCAACCTGCAAAGCATCGCGCGGGCCAACATCGAACAGCGCGAAGCGGTCTCCAACCTTGCGTTGACCGCTAAGGAACTGGAACGCCTGGCGGCCGACTTGCACCGGGAGGTTGATCGGTTTTGCTGACTGGGCGAACGCGGCCTATCGGACAGCGCGACATCAATTAGTGACCTGTACGGTGAGTTCGTTGGCGCAAGTTTGGAGGCCAGGGGCGGTGGCGCCGACATTGACTGATAGAACTAACCACACAGGCCACTAGCACTGGGCCGATATTGCAACGCCTCGGCCAGATGATCACGGCTGATGGTTTCCAACTGTTCCAGATCCGCCAGGGTCCGGGCGACTTTCAGCAATCGATGCGCCGCCCGCAGCGACAGGGTCAATCGCTCGCAGGCGGTTTCTAGCCAGTTTTCATCGGCGGTGGATAACGTGCAGTGCTCTCGCAGACTCTGCAAATTAAGAAAGGCATTGGCGCAGCCCTGGCGCTGTTGCTGGCGCTGACGGGCTTGTGCCACCCGTATCGCAGCTTTGGCGGTATTGTTTCCCGGCTCCCTGGCAGGGCTCAATGCCGTGGCTTCGCGGGCCACGGTCAGGTGCAGATCGATGCGATCCAACAGAGGCCCGGACAGCTTGTTGCGATAGCGCTGGATCTGTTCCGGTGTGCAGCGACAGCGGTTGGCGGGATCGCCAAGATAGCCACAGGGACAGGGATTCATCGCCGCCACCAGTTGGAAGCGGGCCGGGAACCGCACGCGGTCGCGGGCTCGGGAAATAACGATCTGGCCCGACTCCAACGGCTCGCGCAAAACCTCCAGCACTTTGCGGTCGAACTCCGGCAGTTCGTCGAGAAACAGCACGCCGTGATGGGCGAGGGTGATCTCACCGGGCTGTGGCCTGGAACCGCCGCCCACCAGCGCCGGGCCGGAGGCCGAATGATGGGGCTGGCGAAACGGTCGCTGCGGCCAACTGCTTAATGGCACATGGCTGGCCACCGACTGGATCGCCGCCACTTCCAGCGCTTCCTGTTCATCCAGTGGCGGTAACAGGCCGGGCAGACGGCTTGCCAGCAGCGTCTTGCCGGTGCCGGGCGGACCGCTGAATAACAAATTGTGAGCGCCGGCTGCGGCGATCAGCAGGGCACGTTTGGCGGCGAGTTGGCCCTGCACTTCGCTCAGGTCCGGATAGGGTTTGCCCAGGTGCAACAGACCATCGGATTCGAAGGGCTGGATCGGTGCATGTCCGTTGAGGTGGGCAACCAGTTGCAGCAGGTGATCGACGGCAATCACCGTTAAGCCCGAGGCCAGCGAAGCCTCTTCGGCATTGGCCTGCGGTACCACCAGCGTGCGTCCGGCGGCGCGGGCGGCCAATGCAGCCGGTAGCACGCCGCGCACCGGGCGGATGGCACCGGACAAGGCCAGCTCGCCCAGGCACTCCAGATGGTCCAGCGTCAGGGCCGGCACCTGCGCACTGGCGGCGAGGATGCCGAGGGCAATTGCCAGATCAAAGCGCCCTCCGTCCTTGGGCAAGTCCGCGGGGGCAAGGTTGAGGGTGATGCGTCGGGCTGGAAAGTCGAGGGCCGAATTGAGGATCGCGCTGCGAACCCGGTCCTTGCTTTCCTTCACGGCGGTTTCGGGTAAACCGACCAGGGTGAGTGTCGGTAGGCCGTTGGCCATGTGGGTTTCCACGGTAACGGCGGGGGCTTCGACGCCCACCTGGGCGCGAGTGTGGACGATAGCCAGGGACATGCTCTTTCCTTGAGCGCAAAGGGGCGCTTGCTGCGGTTCTGAAAGGCTAGTCGAGGGGGGAAAGGGGTTGCGGGATTTTATGTGTCCAGACGATTCGTTGTTTAGCTTGTTAGCGATAGCGTTAAGCTTGCTGGGATCGTTGGCGATGTGTGAGGTGAGCAATGATCAAGACAGACGCACATGTCCCGCCAGTGGACTAAATCAGTACCACGGGCCGGGGCTCCTGTCTGTTGACGCGTCGAACCATCACGCCCCCGGCGGATTCAGCCTGGCCTCCAACTCCGCCACTTTCGCTTCCAAACTCTCCAATCGTGCGCGGGTGCGGGCCAGGACCACCATCTGGCTGTCGAATTCTTCTCGGCTGACCAGATCCAGCTTGCTGAAGCCGCTTTGCAACAAGGCTTTGAACTGGTTTTCTATTTCATCGCTCGGCAATGGGGTTTCGCCACTGAACAGGCGAGAGGCGTGGCCGCTCAGGGCGTCGAGAAAGGCTTTGGGCGCGAGCATGGTGCGGGTTCCAGATACGAGGGCGTCCCAGTGTACCACGCCGTGTCTATAGTGATTTACCAGGGCGGTGGCGCACGCTTTTTGCGCAACACACCGATCGGTCGTGCGCCGTGGTGGTGCGTGTTACCTGCCAGTGGGTGGAATTTTTGCTCTCCACGGCGATCAAGGAATTGAAATCAGTAGGTTTTGTAGAGATGGCAAGGTTTCTGCTTAGTCGTTGGTAACCCATGCACTGATGCCGTCACTGTGACCAAGTGGTGCGGTAAGCGGAGCAGGGAAGCTTCGCCGACAGCGGTTAGCCAGCATCGACAGGCTGATCGAGGCCAACGATGCGTTACAAAGCCAGGCACTGCGCTTAGACTTGAGTCGGGTTTGTTTTCCTGGGGCAAGTCCACCCATTCGGAGAGAGTTTCATGAAGCTAGTCACTGCCATCATCAAGCCGTTCAAGTTGGACGACGTGCGCGAGTCGTTGTCCGAAATCGGCGTGCAGGGCATTACCGTTACCGAGGTCAAAGGCTTCGGGCGGCAGAAGGGTCACACCGAGCTGTATCGCGGCGCGGAATACGTGGTCGATTTCCTGCCCAAGGTGAAGATCGATGTCGCCATCGACGACAAGGACCTTGATCGGGTTATCGAGGCGATAACCAAGGCCGCTAACACCGGCAAGATCGGTGACGGCAAGATCTTCGTGGTCAATCTGGAACAGGCTATTCGCATCCGTACCGGCGAAACCGATACCGACGCCATCTAAGCCGCGTTAAACCCAACGCCCCAGGAGAAAACCATATGACTCTGCGTAAATTCGCAGGGCTAGGAGCGCTGTTGTCCCTCGTAATGCCGGCCTTGGCCATGGCGGCGGACTCGGTACCAGCTCCAGTCCTCAATTCCGGCGATACCAGTTGGATGTTGATCTCTACGGCCCTCGTGCTGTTCATGACCCTTCCAGGCCTCGCGCTGTTCTACGGCGGCATGGTGCGCTCGAAAAACATTCTTTCGGTGATGATGCAGTGTTTCGCCATTACCGGTCTGATCACCCTCCTGTGGTTTGGCTATGGCTACAGTATGGCGTTCGATACCACCGGGATGGAGGCTGGCGTCGTCAACTACAATTCCTTTGTCGGCGGGCTGGCCAAGGCTTTCCTCGCCGGTATCACGCCCGCGAGTATGACCGGCCCGACGGCGTTGTTTCCTGAAGCGGTGTTCGTCACCTTCCAGATGACCTTTGCGATCATCACCCCGGCGCTGATCGTCGGTGCCTTCGCCGAGCGGATGAAGTTCTCGGCGATGCTGATCTTCATGGGCATCTGGTTCACCCTGGTCTATGCGCCGATTGCGCACATGGTCTGGAGCGGTCCGGGTTCGTTGCTGGGAGACTGGGGCGTACTCGATTTCGCGGGCGGCACCGTGGTGCACATCAATGCCGGTATTGCCGGGCTGGTGACTTGCCTGGTACTGGGCAAGCGCAAAGGCTTTCCGGTCACTCCGATGGCACCACACAACCTTGGCTACACCTTGATCGGCGCGGCCATGCTGTGGGTCGGCTGGTTCGGCTTCAACGCTGGCTCCGCCGCCGCCGCCAACGGTACCGCCGGCATGGCGATGCTGGTGACTCAGATCGCGACCGCCGCCGCCGCGCTGGGCTGGATGTTCGCTGAGTGGCTGAGCCACGGCAAGCCAAGTGCTCTGGGGATCGCCTCGGGTGTGGTCGCCGGCTTGGTTGCCATTACTCCGGCTGCCGGTACTGTTGGCCCGATGGGCTCGCTGATCATTGGCCTGGCGGCCGGTGTGGTGTGCTTCTTCTGCGCCACCACGTTGAAACGCCGGCTGGGTTACGATGACTCCCTGGACGCCTTCGGCGTGCACGGTATCGGCGGTATCCTCGGCGCAATCCTGACTGGCGTGTTCGCCGCACCGTCGATGGGCGGATTCAATGCCGCGACCACCGATATCGCTGCCCAAGTCTGGATCCAGTGCAAAGGTGTCGGTTTCACCGTTATCTACACGGCGCTGGTGACTTACATCATTCTCAAGGTGCTGGATGTGGTCATGGGCCTGCGTGTGAGCGAAGAAGAAGAATCGATCGGCCTCGACCTGGCGCAACACAACGAGCGCGGCTATAACCTGTAGGCCAAAAAAAAATGCCCGGCTTGCCGGGCTTTTTTTTGCCTGGGTTTTGTCAGTGCCAAGAGGACTCAAAGGACTTACCAGAGGCATTTCGGCGAAAACACCGGGCCTATTTCCCGTGGGCCGATGGCTTACAGCATGGCAGGCGTATTAGGCGCTTTGCTTTTTTCCTGAGCGCGCTAGAATGCGCGCCGATGGGCGCAGAACTGTATGTGGCAACAGACCTGATTACTTTGCGGGCCAGGCCCCAGGGTTCTCATTTGGTGACCCAGGAGTTGCTCGATGGCTTGCCTGAACTGAGGGCATGTCGAGTCGGACTGTTGCATTTTTGGCTGCAACATACCTCGGCCTCGTTGATCGTCAACGAGAATGCCGATCCGGCGGTTTGCCGTGACTTCGAAGTTTTTTTCAACCCCCTGGTGCCGCAAGGCGAGCTCGGGTATGAACATAACGACGAAGGCACGGATGACTGGCCGGCGCACTTCAAGGCCAGTTTGCTAGGCTGTCAGCTGACTTTGCCGGCAACGGCGGGATGGTTGGCGCTGGTGGCCTGTACGGTGAGTTCGTTAGCTCAAGTTCGGATGCCGGAAGTCCATGACCAAGGCGCTGTGAGGAGTCATAGCTCGGCTATGGCGAGGAACAGCAACGCCGGTCAGGGGCGGGTGGCGCCGAAATTGACTCACAGAACTGGCCACACAGGCCACTAAGTAGCTGGCAAGGTGTCTATTTGGGCGAACACCGTGATCATGGCGGTGCTCGTAAAGTCCTTGTCACCCTGCAGGGTGATGGGGCATAAGCCGCTGAGATTCAGCGGATGTTGATTTTTTCCGGCGGCCTTCGACAGGCGGCGCAGCTGGGCTATAACTAATCTGCTTTTTCGCAAGTCATGAGGTAGAACATGAGCGACGATGATCTGGAAAACGATGACCTCGAAGTAGGCGACGAAGACGAAACCGAAAAGGGTCTGGAAGCGGTAGGTGAAGACGTAGATGTTGCCGATGACGACGACAGTGGCGATGTCCCCGCATCGGCTGCCAAGGGTAAGGCCAAGGTCGCCGTGTCGGTTGATGAGCTACCCAGCGTTGAAGCCAAGAATAAGGAGCGTGATGCTCTGGCTCGGGCGATGGAGGAGTTCCTCGCACGCGGTGGTAAGGTGCAGGAAGTCGAGGCCAATGTGGTGGCCGATCCACCCAAGAAGCCGGATAACAAGTACGGTAGCCGACCTATCTGAGTGTCAGTTTTCTCGCTCCTCGAAAAAGCCTGCCGTCGCTGCGGGCTTTTTCATGTCTGTAAAATAGAGGGGAAAGCAGGCTTTGTGGCGTTCCGACGAGCCCTTTCGCCACAAGGGGGTCAGGCTCCGGTGTTCCAGCGGGTCAGCAGCTCCGGCAGTTCGGTCAGGCTGCGGATCTGCGCATCCGGCTGCTTGTTCGTTTCCCAGGCCTTGCCCATGGGGTTGTACCAGATCGCCCGCAGGCCAGCCTGTTGCGCCCCGGCGATATCGTCGCCCGGATGGTCACCGATATGCACCGCCGCCTCGGCCGGGACATTTCCGCCGCATACCAGCGCCTCGTGGAACAGCCGTGAATCGGGCTTGGCAATGCCGATGTCTTCGGCGCAGAGGGCAAAGCGGAAGTAATCGGCCAGGCCCAAGCGACGCACATCGGCATTGCCATTGGTGATGACGCCCAGGGCAAAAGAGCGGCTGAGCGTCTCGAGGGTCGGCTCGACCTCGGGAAACACCTCGATCTGATGCCGGGCATGAATGAACACCTCGAATGCGTCCTCCGCCAGCGTTGCTGCCTGCCCAGGGGCGTAACCGGCCTCCTCCAACGCGTGGAACAGCACTCGGCGGCGCAGGGCGCTGATGCGGTGCTTGAGGGCCGGCTCCTTGAGCAGCACTCGTTCGCGAATCGCCCACAGGTGTTCGATCGATACGCTCCCCAGGTCCGGTGCGTGCCCGGCGAGCCATTCGCGTAACACGTTCTCGGCGCTGTGGATCACGGGAGCGGTATCCCACAGGGTGTCGTCGAGATCGAAGGTGATCAGCTGAATCCTCATGACTCACTATCCTTGCTGCGTTTGGCCCTGGGATGGGCGCTGTCATAGACGGTTGCCAGGTGCTGGAAGTCCAGGTGGGTGTAGATTTGCGTGGTCTTGATGTCCGAGTGGCCGAGCAGTTCCTGAACCGCCCGCAAGTCCTGGGAGGATTCCAGCAGATGGCTGGCAAAGGAGTGTCTGAGCATGTGCGGGTGCAGGTTCTGTCCCAGCTCGCGCTCGCCGGCAGCCTTGACCCGCAGTTGGATAGCTCGGGGCCCGAGGCGCCGGCCTTGCTGGCTGACGAATACCGCATCGTCCGTGGGATTGCTCAAAGCGCGCAGCGGCAGCCAGGTCAGCAGGGCTTCGCGGGCCTTGCGGCCGATTGGCAGCAGGCGGGTCTTGCTGCCCTTGCCGTGGACTTGCACCAGGCCATCGGCCAGGTCCAACTGGTCCAGGTTGAGTCCAGTCAGCTCCGAGAGGCGCAGGCCCGAGGAGTAGAACAGTTCAAGAATGGCTTGGTCGCGCTGGGCAAGAAAGTCATCCTCGACGGCGCCGTCGAGCAGTTGCAGGGCACGATCGGTGTCGAGGGTCTTGGGCAGCCGGCGTTCGCCCTTGGGCGGCGCCAGGCCGGTGGCCGGGTCGTGGTTGCACAGGCCTTCGCGGTTCAGGTACTGGTACAACCCACGGACTGCCGACAGCAACCGTGCCAGGCTGCGTGAGGATTGTCCCTGCTGGTGCAGGCGCGCAACCAGTCGTCGCAGCCGCTGGATATCCAGGGTAGCCCAGCTGCCGATCTGTTCCTTTGCGCAGAAGGCCAGGACCTTGTTCAGGTCGCGCCGATAGGCTTCGAGGGTATGGGGGGACACCTGGCGCTCACTGCGCAGGTGCTCGCAGTAGGCGTCCAGTTGCCGTTCCACGACTAGCGCACCGAGCGCAGGGCGTGAGTGAAGCGCGGGGCGACACGTCCCAGGACTTCGGCGATATAGCTGAGGAACAGTGTGCCGACCGAGCTTTTGTAGTGATGTGGGTCGCGACTGGCGATGGCGAGCACACCGTGCAGGCCCAGATGGCTGATGGCGACCACGGCGGTGGAGCCGATCTGCTTGCGTTGTTCTTCGCCGAACAGGAAATCCAGCTCATGCTCGCGCAGGCTGCCGCTGATGCTCTTGCCTTCCGAGAGCAGCCCGCCGATCGCCTGCTGTGCGTCGGCGCCGCTGACCCAGCGACCCACCGGCATGGCATTGTCGCTGAACAAGATCAGGCTGACGAAGGGTACCTGGAAATCTTGGCGCAGGCTGTCTTCGACGGCCATCACCAGGTCCTCCAGGCTGGCCGCGTCCATCAGCGCGAGAATCAGCCGGCGGGTCTTGTCGAACAGCCGATCGTTGTCCCGGGCAACGTCCATCAGTTGCGAAAGCCGGTGGCGCATCTCGATATTGCGGTCGCGCAGGATCTTCATCTGCCGTTCGACCAGCGACACGCTATCACCGCGTTGGTGGGGAATGCGCAGCGCCGGCAGTAGTGCTTCGTGCTCGACGAAGAAGTCCGGGTGAGCCTCCAGATAGGCGGCGACGGTCGCCGCCTCCAAGCTTTGCACAGGCAGTTCGTTGGGCTCTTCGGTTGGAGCCTGAGGCTGATCGGTCATGACGTTCGCTCGCTTATAGACGCACTTGTCCTTCATACACCCGTACCGCCGGCCCGGTCATCATGACCGGTTCGCCGTCACCGGCCCACTCGATGAACAGACGTCCGCCGGGCAGATCGATTGTCACTGGCGAATCCATCCAGCCCTGGCTGATGGCCGCAACCGCTGCCGCGCAAGCGCCAGTACCGCAGGCCTGGGTTTCCCCGACCCCACGCTCCCAGACGCGCAGTTGTGCGCGCTGGCGATCAATCACCTGCAGGAAGCCGACGTTGACCCGCGCCGGGAAGCGCGGATGGTGTTCGATCTTCGGTCCCAGCTCGTGCACCGCAGCACGGTTGATATCCGTGACCCGCAGCACCGCATGGGGGTTGCCCATGGATAGGGCCGCCAGCTCGACGGTCTGGCTGTCGACTTCCACCTGATAGCTCAGCGCCTGTGCCTGTGCCTGGAACGGAATGTCTGCCGGCACCCGGCGCGGGGCGCCCATGTTCACGCTGATCTGACCGTCCTGGCGCACGTCCAGCTCGATGATACCGCTCTTGGTCTCCACACGGATCTGCCGCTTGGCAGTCAGACGCTTGTCCAACACGAAGCGCGCGAAGCAGCGGGCGCCGTTGCCGCATTGTTCCACTTCCGAGCCGTCGGAATTGAAGATCCGGTAACGAAAATCAACCTCGGGATTACTCGGCGCTTCGACGATCAGCAACTGGTCGAAGCCGATGCCGGTGTGCCGATCACCCCAAAGCTTGGCGTGCTTGGGCAGGATGTGCGCGTGCTGGCTGACCAGGTCGAGGACCATGAAGTCGTTGCCCAGGCCGTGCATCTTGGTAAAACGCAGCAACATGGTCTTACTCCGGCAGCAGGCTTTCGCCGGCGTGCAACTCGGTCAAGGTCTCGCGACGGCGGACTTCGATCATCTGTTCGCCATCCACCAGCACTTCAGCGGCGCGGCCGCGAGTGTTGTAGTTGGAGCTCATGACAAAACCATAGGCACCGGCCGAGTGCACGGCCAGCAGATCGCCTTCCTCCAGCGCGAGCTGGCGATCCTTGGCCAGGAAGTCGCCGGTTTCGCAGATCGGCCCGACGATGTCGTAGGTCCGTGGCTCGCTGTCACGCGGGTGTACGGCGGTGACGTTCATCCAGGCCTGGTACAGCGCCGGGCGGATCAGGTCGTTCATCGCCGCGTCGACGATGGCGAAATCCTTGTGTTCGGTGTGCTTGAGGTACTCGACCCGGGTCAGCAGTACGCCGGCGTTGGCGACGATAAAGCGACCCGGTTCGAACATCAGCGTCAGGTCGCGGCCGGCGGTGCGCTCGCGCACGGCCTTGATATAGTCGGCCACCTGTGGTGGTTCTTCATCGCGATAACGCACGCCTACGCCACCGCCGAGGTCGATATGGTGCAGGTAGATGCCGCATTCGCCGAGGCGATCGATCAACACCAGCAGGCGGTCGAGGGCATCGAGGAACGGTGGCAGGCTGGTCAGTTGCGAGCCGATATGGCAATCGACGCCCAGTACTTCCAGGTTCGGCAGTTGTGCGGCGCGGACATAGACTTCTTCCGCGTCGGCAATGGCGATGCCGAACTTGTTTTCCTTCAGGCCGGTGGAGATGTACGGGTGAGTGCCGGCATCCACGTCCGGGTTGACCCGTAGCGAGATCGGCGCACGCACGCCCATCTGCGCCGCTACCACTTGCAGGCGCTCCAGCTCGTCGGTGGACTCGACGTTGAAGCAGTGTACGCCGACTTCCAGAGCGCGACGCATGTCGTCACGGCTCTTGCCGACGCCGGAGAAGACAATTTTGTCCGCCGAGCCGCCAGCCGCCAGGACACGCTCCAGCTCGCCACGGGAAACGATGTCGAAACCGGCGCCCAGGCGCGCCAGGACATTTAGCACGCCGAGGTTGGAGTTGGCCTTGACCGCGTAGCAAAC
Organism: Pseudomonas agarici; assembly: GCF_900109755.1. Classification (GTDB taxonomy): domain Bacteria; phylum Pseudomonadota; class Gammaproteobacteria; order Pseudomonadales; family Pseudomonadaceae; genus Aquipseudomonas; species Aquipseudomonas agarici. Next base: position 69,317 of record NZ_FOAR01000024.1, read on the forward strand.
CAGGTGCGGCGCACCTTGCAGGGCATCGGCATAAGCGTGGTACTGCGCCTCGATATGGGCGCGGGAGTAGACGTAAGTCGGCGTGCCGAAGTGCTCGGCGATGGCAGACAAAGCTACACCTTCCGCGAACAGCTCACCGTCGCGGTAGTTAAATGCGTCCATGGTGATCCCTTAGTAGGTGTCGTGCTTGTGCGCTTTGGCCTGCGAGGACTTGGCCTGGTCGTCCGGGTTCTGGCTGTCATCGGGAAGATACAGTGGACCTTTTTGACCACAGGCTGAGACCAGGCAAGCGATCGCGAGGAGCGCGGCTAGGGACGAGATCAGGCGCTTCATGGCGAAATCCTTTGTAAAAGCATTAATTGCGCCCGAGTATACCGGCCACCCGGCAGCTTGCCTATGCGGGCCGCCGGCCGGATTTTGCCGGGTCGATCAGGCCGGCACGATTATTGATGTCGTTGTCGCTCCAGGGTGGTTATGCTTTGCAATCATCCGCGAGCGCCCGTATCTTCGGGCACCTGGAGTGGCCAGTATTTTTTGAGGTTCGCGCAATGAGTTTGACTGAAGCCCGTTTTCACGATCTGGTCGATAGCACCCTGGAAAACCTGGAAGAGGTGTTCGACGAGAGTGGCCTGGATGTAGACCTGGAAAGCTCCGCTGGTTTGCTCACTGTGAAGTTCGAAGGCGGTAGCCAGTTGATCTTCAGTCGCCAGGAACCTCTGCGTCAGCTTTGGCTGGCGACCTCCCGGCCCTCCGGCGGCTATCATTTCGAGTACAAGGAAAGCAGCAGCGAAGATGAAGACGGCAGCTATTGGTTCTGCGTGAAGAGCGAAGAGAAGCTTAATGAAATCCTGGCGCGGTTTACTCTGCCCTTTAGTCGGGACCGAGACGATATCAACCTGGATTTTGAAGAGATCTGATTGTGACGCAGCAAGCCACACCGGCAAGACCCGCCAAACCGTTGTATAGCAACGTCAGTCCCGCCGTGCCTTCGCCTTGCGTGAGCCTGTGCCGGCTCGATGAGCAAAAAGTGTGTATCGGCTGTTTTCGGCATGTCGAGGACATTCGCCAGTGGCGCTCGGCGGACGACCAGCGCCGCCGGGTGATCTGCGAGCAGGCGCGCCAGCGCCGGTTACAGGCCTGACGGCAGGGCCGACCCGCTTCTGCGACTTGTGTATTTATGCTGCTGTGATAGTGTCCGATTACGCCTCGCGATGACGAGGCAGTGAAAACCCCGCCTTTCGTGGCGGGGTTTTGCTTTTATCGCGCAGAAAAAAAAGGAGTCTGCCTGGATCATGAGCACCGCACCTTCCATCATCCTCACCCGTCTCGATGTGCAGCGTCTCGAGCGCCTGATCGATAGCCTGGACGACTCGCTTGCGGGCGTTGTCGCGTTGCAGGCCGAACTGGATCGCGCTGACAGCGTCGTGGGCCACGAAGAAGTGCCCGCCGGTGTCGTGACCATGAACTCGCGAGTCCATTGTCGCGAAGAAGGCAGTGGCAAGGACTATCACCTGACCCTGGTCTATCCCCAGGATGCCGATGCCGATGCCGGCAAGATCTCGATTCTCGCGCCGGTCGGCAGCGCCTTGCTCGGCTTGCAGGTCGGCCAGCACATCGACTGGCCGGCGCCGGGCGGCAAGACCCTGAAACTGGCCTTGTTGGAGGTGGAGTACCAGCCGGAAGCGGCCGGTGACTTTCACCTCTGATCGACCTCAAGTCTGTTTCAGGGCGATATTCAGCGAGCTTTCCAGGTCTGCCTTGTAGCGCAGGTACAGGTTGGTCGAGCCCATGCCTTCGCCAACCAAGGCGCTGAGGTCCAGGTCGGTTATATAGCAGCGATAGCGCTCTGCCTCGCGACGCTGGCCGATAATCTCCTGGGCGACCGCAATAAACAGCTGGTTGCCGTATTCCAGTTCGCAAAACTCTCGCTGATTGCAGTACAGGGTGACTTGGACCTCGTTCGGCCCGACTTTGCCGAGGATCGCCTGAACATCGTAGAACGGCTTGTTGACCGGCGTCTGCGGCACGGGGCGGGCCTCGACCCGGCGCGCTCGGCCCGGTGCCGAGGGCAATAGCTGGTAATACAGGGTTTCCAGTGCGCCGGCGGGCGATGTCGAGTCCATCGGCATCAAGGCTTCGCGGCGCTGTAGGATCGACTGTAGGAAGCGTTGCAGTGGCACCAACAAGCTTTGCTCGTCATGGAACGGCAGGCGCTGTTGCCACAGAGCATTGAACTCATCCAACACATACAAGTCGGCATGGCTCTCGTTGATCCGAAAGAACACCTGTATGCAGCCGGGTTGCCCCATCGGCAGCACCAGGGCCAGGTCGTTTTCCTCCATCGCCCGCAGATCCAGGTGCAGCGGGCTGTAGCTCGACAGGTCGGCACTCAGGTAGTCAAGCAGTGTCGACAGGCTGTCCAGGGCAATATGGCGAACTTGGCCGGGCACCAGCTCCAGTACGTGGTAGCGCTGTTGGACCTTCAGCAGGTAGCGGTGATTGAGGTCGCCGATCAATAGTTCCTGGGCAGTGTTGAGTACTTCCTCGACGCGCTGGGCGATGAATGGCGCGCGGTTGTGGCAGAAACAACGTACTTGCAGCCTGGGCAGCTCGCGCCCCAGCGGTAGGTTGTTGAGGTAGTCGCACAGGCAGTCGAGCAGGGCGTGGGGCCCGTCGTAACGACTGACCTGCACCTCGTTCCAACTGTTGAGGGTGACTTGGTCGAGGGTCAGTACCAGATTTTCGCGGACACCGGCGTAACTCAGGGAGTCAGTACGTTCGGTGGTCATCAAGATATTCAGATCCCGGTGGTGCTTGAGCGGGTCGACGCCGATATTGACCAGCAACAGCACCTCGCTCGGGATGCTGGGGCGCAGCAGCGGTTCTTCGCCGACGGTGCTCAGCGGCAGAGCGATCGCCTGCTGCAGGCTGCCCAGCAGATTGAACAGCTCGAACTCAGTCAGGTCGCTGCCGCCGGGGTGTAGGGCCAGGCGAGTGCTGCTGTCGATTACGCCGTTGCGGTGGCACCAAGTCAGCAGTTCGAGTAGTTGGCGGCTGCGCTTGATTGGCGCGAAGTGTTCCCACTCCTGGGCGCCCAGGCTGCCGTTGTAGAGGCCCCAATGGGTCTGCCCCGGTTCCTTGCGGTTAGGCGATTGCACCAGGGTCAGGGTGTCTTCGGCCAGGTCCGGGGCGATGCCGGGGTTGATGAACTCGATCTTGCCGGCCTTGCGCTCGAACGCTGCATACAACCGACGACCGAGCACGTTGAGGTCATGCTTGTTGATCAGGCTGACCGCCTGCTCGGTACGGGCGAACTGGGTCAGGAAGCGATAGCTGTAGTTGAGCTCGTTGACCAGCGCACGGCGTTCGGCGCTGACCTGGCGAACTTTCCACTGGCTGCGACTGTCGAGTAGTGTCAGTTGCCGCCGGTCCCAGCCCCATTCGCCGGTCAGGCGCTCCAGCAGTTGGCGTTGCCAGCTAGTGTTGCGCGAGTGGTTGCCGGTGAGCTTGCGGTTGACCTTCAGGTACAGGCTGCGCCGTACCAGTTCCAGGCGTTCCGGTTCGTTGCGGGCCTTGAGGTATTCTTCGATTCGTCGATAGACCACGATATAAGGGTCCAACTCGTCGAGGCCCAACTGGTTGGCGAACACCGCCTGCTTGAAGCGCAGGCTCAAGCACTGGACCTGCGGATGTTCGCTGGCATAGACCTCGATCAGCAGCAGTTTGAGCACCGACTTGTAGGGCGACTCGATACCCTTGAACAACTGCCAGAGCCCGGCACCGATGAACTCACCTGGCGGGATTTGTGCCAGATGGCCGAGGTCCAGGCCCTCGTCTGCGCGGATAAAGCGCTTGGACAGCAGGGCATGCGTGTATTGGTCGTAGCGCGGCTCTTCATACACCGGCACCAGCCACCACAGCGGGGTGCGCCCGGCGAGCCAGATGGCGGTGCGATAGAACTCGTCCAGCAACAGGTAGTGCTGGGCGCTGCCGCAGTCCTCTGAACTCAGCGCAGCGTCTCGCTCGCCACGAACGAAACGCGCTGGGTTGATCAGGAAGAAATGCGCTTCGGCGCCCTGGCTGGCCGCCCAGGTTTCCAGCAACTGGCATTTCCTGCGCAGTTCCGTCAGCTCGCCCTGGTTGAGGTCGCTGGCATGGCAGACCCAGAAGTCCATATCGCTCTGGTCGGCCTGGGCCAGGGTACCCAGACTGCCCATTAGGAATAACCCGTGAATCGGTCGTGGCGGATTGCCGTGACGAGCCTTGTAGGAGAAGGAGCGGGTCAGGCGCTGGGCTTCGGCCAGGGCCGAGTCATTCGGCTCATAGTTCGACAGCCCAGCCGGCGTACTGCCCGAGACATAGCCGGGCAGCAGGGGGTGATTGACATGAAAAAACAGCGGCAACACGTTCAGTACCGCCTGCTGTCGCGACGACAGGCCTTCCATGGCGCGGCCAAGTCGACCCTGGTTGAGCTTGAGAAAGCGTGAGCGCAGTTGGCTGAGCACTTTGCGGTCGATGCCCTCGTCCAGGTTCGGGCGAATTTCGTGGGTGTGCGTCATTTCAAACCCAAACCGGCTCCTTGGCACTCGACAGTAGGAAATCTCTGAAGATCGGCAGTTTACAGGCTAAGCGAGCGGTGCTTTAAGCTGAATTTGGCGAAAGATGTCAACTTGCCAGATGAGCGGCCACGGTTTGCCCGCGCAATCCGTAAAAAGCGGGGATTGCGTGGGCTTCGGGCGAATTCAGGCGGGCTCTTTGACGCTCAGGATAGTCAGCAGGCCTTGGGCATGTTCGGCGGCGTCACGGCCCAGGCTGGTCAGGTAACCCCCGTCGACTTGGGTGATCAGCTCCTTATCGAACAGGCGTTTGGCGGCGGAGATGGCTTTCGGGGCAGCGGTCTGGTGAATTTTCAGACCTTCCTGGGAACTCCCCAGGTTGAACAGTGCGAGGATTTCCAGTTCGGCAACCAACTCAGGGGTATACGACATAAGGACTCCAGACTTTCTAGGAATTATTGGACAGAGTTCCTAAGGTGATCCCACTTGCACGGACTGTCCAGTGCCGGGTGAGCGCTTGGCCGGAAGCAGGCGTGGAATCAGTTGTTACGGGGTTTTACCAGTGTAGACAGTCCTTGCTCAAGCGCTCATTGATTTTCGGGCGGCAGCTTTGGCAAGGCTCGCAAGGCGTCTTCGTACCACTGGGTATCGAACGCGCGATCATCGTCGAGCATCGCGTCGATTTCCACCGCCAGTACATGGGCCATGAGGTTGAGGATCTCGTCGCGTTCGTAGCCGACCAGGGTCAACTTGTTGAACATGGCCTTGGCGGCTGGAGGAGTATCGCTTTCGATCTGGTTTTCGATGGCCTGGATCAGGGTGCTCTCGGCAAACGCTTCGTCGTCGTTATCGAGATCGATGGGTTCGCTCATGGCGGGCTCCTCAAGGAAAGGTTGGCAGTTTACCCTTATTCGGCAAGGTAATGCTGCTGGTCGATTGTCGTGCAGTGCTCTATAACTGCCTGCGCCAACCACCCTACACGCCCTGGAGGTTTTGTGATGCTCAAGCTTTATGGATTTGCTGTCAGCAACTACTACAACATGGTCAAGCTGGCATTGCTCGAAAAGGGTTTGTCCTTCGAGGAAATCCCGTTCTACCCCGCACAGACGCCCGAGGTCCTGGCAATCAGCCCGCGCGCGAAAGTCCCGGTACTGGGCGTGGAGCAGGGCTACATCAGCGAAACCAGCGTGATCCTCGAATTCCTCGACGACACCCAGGGCGGCAAGGCGTTGCTGCCCAAGGATCCATTCCAGCGGGCCCAGGTGCTGGCACTGGCCAAGGAGATCGAGCTGTATATCGAATTGCCGGCGCGAGCTTCGTTTGCCGAAGTGTTCTTTGGCATGCCCGTGCCGGAGGCAATCAAGGAAAAGACTCGGACCGAACTTTTGCTGGGCTTTGCCTCGCTCAAGCGCCATGGCAAATTTGCCCCTTATGTGGCGGGCAGCGAGTTGAGCGTGGCGGATCTGTATTTTCTCTACAGCGTCGACCTGGCCTGTGCGGTCGGTCAGAAGCTGTTCGGGATTGATCTGTTGGCCGAGATGCCAGAGGCGAGGGACTTACTGGAGCGGCTGCAGCAGACTGCACATGCACAGCGGATCGCGGCGGACAAGGACGCCGCGATGCCGGAGTTCCTGGCGATGATTGCCGCCAGGAAATAACAAAAACCTTGCGAGCCGCAATGCCATGGAGGCCTAGCGCGGTCTTGAGGTCAGTTGGCGTCGCTAACCGGCAAGGACTGGCGGCTGGCGAGCAGTGCCTGGCCGCGGGCCACCGCCGCCTTCACCTGCTCTGGCGCTGTGCCGCCGATATGGTTACGGGCGTTGACCGAGCCTTCCAGGGTCAACACCGTAAACACGTCTTGGTCGATCTGGTCGCTGAACCGACGCAATTCTTCCAGGCTCATTTGTGCCAGGTCCTTGCCGCTTTCCACACCGTACTTCACCGCATGGCCGACGATTTCATGACAATCGCGGAACGGCAGGCCACGGCGTACCAAGTAGTCCGCCAGATCGGTCGCGGTAGAGAAACCGCGCACGGCCGCTTCGCGCATCGTCGCGTGCTTGGGCTTGATCGCCGGGATCATGTCGGCGAAAGCCCGTAGCGAATCGCGCAGGGTGTCGGCGGCGTCGAACAGCGGTTCCTTGTCTTCCTGGTTGTCCTTGTTGTAGGCCAGCGGTTGGCCTTTCATCAGGGTCAGCAGGCCCATCAACGCACCGAATACCCGGCCGGTCTTGCCGCGTACCAGTTCCGGCACGTCCGGATTTTTCTTCTGCGGCATGATGGAGCTGCCGGTGCAGAAGCGGTCCGGCAGTTCGATGAACTGGAATTGCGCGCTGGTCCACAGCACCAGCTCTTCGGAGAAGCGCGACAAGTGCATCATCGCGATGCTGGCCGCCGAGCAGAATTCGATAGCGAAGTCGCGATCCGAAACGTTGTCCAGGGAGTTGCCGCCGACCGTTTCGAAACCCAATAGTTGGGCCGTGTATTCGCGGTCGATGGGGTAGGTGGTGCCGGCCAGTGCGGCGCTGCCCAGGGGTATGCGGTTGGTGCGCTTGCGGCAGTCCACCAGGCGTTCGTAGTCACGGCTGAGCATCTCGAACCAGGCCAACATATGGTGCCCGAAGGTCACCGGCTGCGCGGTCTGCAGGTGGGTGAAGCCGGGCATGATACTGTCGGCTTCACGCTCGGCCTGTTCAAGAAGGCCTTTTTGCAGGCGGGAGATTTGCGCCAGGATCAGGTCGATTTCGTCCCGCAGCCACAGGCGGATATCGGTGGCAACCTGGTCGTTGCGGCTGCGCCCGGTGTGCAGCTTCTTGCCGGTGACGCCGATACGGTCGGTCAGACGCGCCTCGATGTTCATGTGTACATCTTCCAGGTCCACGCGCCAGTCAAAGTTGCCGGCCTCGATTTCCCCCTGGAGGGTGGTCAGTCCGTCGATGATGCTGTCGCGCTCGGCATCGCTCAGGACGCCGACCTTGGCCAGCATCCTGGCGTGGGCGATGGAGCCCATGATGTCGTGACGATAGAGGCGCTGGTCGAACGTGACGGAGGCGGTGAAGCGTGCGACGAAGGCGTCGACGGGTTCACTGAAGCGGCCGCCCCAGGACTGATTGGTCTTGTCGGTGCTCATGGATTCGCTCGTGATCTACTGAAAGTGGGTTGCCGGAAAAGTCGTTGCTGATCATAACAGGGTTGTCCCGACTGGCGCTGGCGCGGGGCGCGCGGTTTTTATTGCGAGCGCACCGGTCAGATGGCTTGTCGGCGACGGCGCAGGCGCGGAGACTGGGTGTCTCGTTTTGGGAATACGCCCCGTATGCCAATCTCACGAACGAAAATGGCGCCTGGTGCGCCGGCGACAGCGGAATTCTTTCTACCGCAGCTCTGCCTGCCAGAGGCGCTGCTGGTGTTGGTGGTCTTGGCCGAGCTGCTGGTGATGGTGTTGGTCTTGTCTGAGTCGATGTCTGGCGGTTTCGACTGGGTACGCTTGGCGCTGACCTCGCTGTACGTGCAGTGGATCGTGCTGCTGTCGGCGGCGGCGCTCTGTGGCACCCGGTCCTGGCTGGCGCGCCTGCGTCCCGCAGTGGCGGGCGCCTTGTGCTGCGCCCTGGTGATCGGCTTGACGCTGACCTGCACGGCCCTGACCGAGTACTTTGCTCTCGCCGAGCGGCAGGTCGATGCCGGCAGTTTCAGTCGTTATCTGCGCCATGGCTTGATCAGCCTCATCATCTCGGCGCTGATGCTGCGCTACTTTTATCTGCAGAGTCAGTGGCGACGCCAGCAGCAGGCGGAACTGCGAGCGCGGCTCGAAGCACTACAGGCACGGATCCGACCGCATTTCCTGTTCAACAGCCTGAACAGCATTGCCTGCCTGGTGAGGAGCGATCCACGGCAGGCCGAGCAGGCGGTGCTGGATCTGTCCGACCTGTTCCGGGCCAACCTCGCCCAGTCAGGCAGCCTGGTGTCCTGGCGCGACGAGCTGGAATTAGCGCAACGATATTTGTCGATCGAACACTATCGTCTTGGCAACCGTCTACAGTTGGACTGGAGGGTGGGGACAATTCCGGATGATTTGCCGATCCCGCCACTAACCTTGCAACCATTGCTGGAAAACGCTCTGATCCATGGAATCGCGCCGCGGGTCGAAGGCGGGGTGGTCAGAGTCGAAGCCAGCTACAAAGAGGGAGAGTTCATATTGTGTATCAGCAATCCCTACGACGATGCTGCCCGGCAGCAGGTGTCGAGCGGTACTCAACTGGCGCTAGTGAACATTGGTGCCCGACTTACGGCACTTTTTGGGCCTCGCGCTAGTCTTACCATGGATCGCCGTGACGGACGTCACTTCACTTGTCTACGCTATCCTTGTACGAGACTCACGCAGGAATCCAGCGCAATATGAATGTCCTGATCGTTGATGACGAACCACTGGCCCGCGAGCGCCTGAGCCGTTTGGTTGGCGAACTCGAGGGTTACAGTGTCCTGGAGCCCAGTGCCACCAATGGCGAAGAGGCTTTGGCCCTGATCGACAGCCTCAAGCCGGATGTCGTCTTACTCGATATCCGCATGCCCGGCGTGGATGGGTTGCAGGTGGCCGCGCGTTTGTGCGAGCGCGAAACACCGCCGGCGGTGGTGTTCTGCACCGCCCATGACGAGTTTGCCCTGGAGGCGTTCCAGGTCAGCGCCGTGGGGTATCTGGTCAAGCCGGTGCGTGCCGAGCACCTGCTTGAAGCCTTGAAGAAGGCCGAGCGGCCCAACCGCGTGCAACTGGCCGCCCTGACCCGGCCGGCCGCGCAGAGCGGCGCCGGTCCGCGCACCCATATCAGTGCGCGGACCCGCAAGGGGATCGAGCTGATTCCGCTCGACCAGGTGATCTATTTTATCGCCGACCACAAGTATGTGACCTTGCGCCACGAAGGCGGCGAGGTGTTGCTCGATGAGCCGTTGAAGGCCCTGGAGGACGAGTTCGGCGATCGCTTCGCGCGTATTCATCGCAATGCCCTGGTGGCCCGCGAACGCATCGAGCGTCTGCAACGCACGCCCCTGGGGCACTTCCAGTTATTCCTCAAGGGCCTCAACGGCGATGCGCTGATCGTCAGTCGGCGCCATGTCGCCGGTGTGCGCAAAATGATGCAACAGCTTTAATCCGGGGCTTGTCGCAGGCCCCGTGACTCGCTCATTGGCTGTTCCGGGCCGGAGAGGCAGCAGAGTTTCTGATACAAGACAAAGCTAGCCGGGCCGAACTGTTATTATCTGCCGTATCTATTCAGTACGGATCGATCTATGTCCTCTCGCGAAATCCGCATCGCTACCCGTAAGAGCGCGCTGGCCTTATGGCAGGCCGAATACGTCAAGGCCTGCCTGGAACAGGCTCATCCGGGGTTGATCGTGACCCTGGTGCCGATGGTCAGTCGCGGCGACAAGCTGCTGGACTCGCCGCTGTCGAAGATCGGCGGCAAGGGATTGTTCGTCAAGGAACTGGAAACCGCGCTGCTCGAACACGAGGCGGACATCGCCGTACACTCGATGAAGGACGTGCCGATGGATTTCCCCGAGGGACTCGGTCTGTTCTGCATCTGCGAGCGCGAGGATCCTCGCGATGCCTTCGTTTCCAATACCCACGCCAGTCTGGATGCGTTGCCCTCGGGTGCCGTGGTCGGTACTTCGAGCCTGCGTCGCCAGGCGCAATTGTTGAGTCGCCGTCCAGACCTGCAGATCCGCTTCCTGCGTGGCAACGTCAACACTCGTCTGGCCAAGCTCGACGCTGGCGAGTACGACGCCATTATCCTGGCGGCGGCGGGGCTGATCCGGCTGGGCTTCGAAGATCGTATCACCTCGACCATCAACGTCGAGGACAGCCTGCCGGCGGGTGGTCAGGGCGCGGTCGGTATCGAGTGCCGTAGCGCCGACAGCGAGATTCATGCACTGCTCGCGCCGCTCCATCACGCCGACACCGCCGTCAGGGTCAGCGCCGAGCGGGCTCTGAACAAGCACCTCAACGGTGGCTGCCAGGTGCCGATTGCCTGTTATGCCGTGCTCGAAGGCGAGCAGATTTGGTTGCGTGGCCTGGTCGGCCAGCCTAACGGGGGCTTGCTGCTGAGCGCTCAAGCACGTGCTCCGCAAGCGGATGCTCAGGCGTTGGGCGTGCGGGTTGCCGAGGATTTGCTGGGGCAGGGCGCGGACGTCATCCTCAAGGCTGTCTATGGCGAGGCCGGCGAGGAATGAGCGGTTGGCGTCTGCTGCTGACGCGGCCGGCGGATGACTCGACCGCGCTTTCGGCGGTACTGGCCGAGGCCGGGATCTTCAGCAGTGCCTTGCCGCTGCTGGAAATCGAGCCGCTGGCTATCGATGGCGCCGGGCTGACGAAGATTCTCAAGTTGCCTTTCTATTCGGCGGCAATTGTCGTCAGCAAACCGGCTGCGCGCCTAGGGTTGGAGCTGGTGGATCAGTACTGGCCGCAACCGCCGTTGCTGCCCTGGTTCACTGTGGGTATCGCGACGGCCAAGCTGCTGGACGACTATGGCTTGCGGGTGGGCTACCCGGCCGATGGCGATGATAGCGAGGCCTTGCTCGATTTGCCGGCCTTGCGCGAGGTCCTGGCGCAGCCCGATCCCCGTGTGCTGATCTTGCGCGGCGAGGGTGGCCGCGAGCTCCTGGCTGAGCGTTTACGCAGCCAAGGTGCTAGTGTCGACTATCTGGAACTCTATCGTCGCCGCTTGCCGGCGTATGCCGAGGGCACCCTGATCCGACAGATTTACGGGGAACGCCTGAACGGGCTGATGGTCAGCAGTGGGCAGGGTTTTGAACACCTGCAGCAGTTGGCGGGGGCGGATTGGCCGCAAGTGGCCCGGTTGCCATTGTTTGTTCCAAGCCCTCGGGTGGCGCAGATGGCCCGTGCCGCCGGGGCACAATGTGTAGTGGATTGTCGTGGTGCCAGCGCCACGGCTTTGCTGGCGGCGCTACGGGAGTTCCCCGTACCCGCTTTCTGAATGCGAAGGATGGATACGTGAGCGAAGCAGCCTTGCCAAAAGAACAAGCTCAACCGGTGCCCGAGGCGCCGGTCAAACCGCCAGTGGCGCCTGTCGAGCGCCGTGGCAATGGTCTGGCGATCCTGGCGTTGCTGCTGGGTGCCGCTGGCGTAGCCGCGGGCGGCTGGGGTGTCTGGCAGGTGCGCAACCTGCAGGCCCATCACCTGCAGCAGGGTGGGCAACTGCAGGACCTGGGCAACCAGGCGCAGTCGCTCAAGTTGAGCGAGCAGCAATTAGCCCTGCGTCTGGATCAGTTGCCGGGCGCCACCGAACTGGAGGATCGTCGGCGTCTGGTGGCGCAATTGCAGGGCGATCAGCAGCGCCTGAGCCAGCGCCTGGACAGCGTCCTGGGAGCCAGTCGCAAGGACTGGCGCCTCGCCGAGGCCGAGCACTTGTTGCGCCTGGCCACGTTGCGCCTATCAGCGTTGCAGGATATCCCCAGTGCCCTGGCCCTGGTCCAAGGGGCCGACGATATCCTACGGGAACAAAACGACCCAGGCTCCTTTGCTGCCCGCGAACAATTGGCCAAGAGCCTGGCGGCGCTGCGCAATACCGAGCAGCCGGATCGTACTGGACTGTTCCTGCAACTGGGTGCGTTGCGTGACCAGGTCGCACAGCTCAACGAGCTGGCGCCGGAGTACCAGGACCGCGGTGATTCCCTGCTGGGCCTGACCTCCGATGGCGACGGCGCCAGTCGCTGGGCGCAGTGGTGGGACGAGATTTCTCGCTATATCCGTATCGACTTCAACGCCAACAAGAACATTCGGCCGCTGCTCGCCGGGCAGAGCCTGACTCAGGTTCGCCTGGCCTTGCGGCTGGCACTGGAGCAGGCGCAGTGGGCGGCCCTGAATGGCCAGGCAGGGGTTTACACCCAGGCGCTGACAGAGGCCCGTGATGTGTTGACCAGCAGTTTCAACCCAGACAGTCCGCAGAGCAAGGGCATGGTCGAACAACTTAGCGAGCTGAGCGAAAAACCGGTGACGGTGCTGACTCCGGATCTCGCCGCGACCCTCGGTGCCGTCCAGGCTTATCTCGAGCGCCGGCAGGTGGAAGTCGATAGGCCTGTGAGCGGCAACGCCAACCCGACGCAGGAGGCCCGTCCATGAAACGGTTTATCGCGATTGCACTGCTGGTCATTGTCGCGGCAGGCCTGTTGGGTTTCGCGATTTCCAGGCATGCCGGTTACGTTCTGATTGCCTATGACAGCTTTCGTTACGAATCTAGCCTGTGGGCATTCCTGGGCGTGCTGCTGGTGTTGTGGCTGGTTTATCGGCTGGTCAGATTCCTCGTTGGCCTGGTTACGGCGTCGAGTTCGGCTGCCAATCCCTGGTCCCGCCGCAACCGCAGCCGGCGGGTTCGGCTGGCTATCGAGCAAGGCCAGATGGATCTTGCCGAAGGTCGTTGGGCCAGCGCGCAGAAGCATTTGCAGCGGGCTGCCGAAGCAGAGCGCCAGCCACTGCTTTATTACCTCGGCGCGGCGCGTGCGGCCAATGAACAAGGCAAATATGAGGAGTGCGACAGCTTGTTGGAGCGCGCACTGACGCGTCAGCCGCAGGCCCAACTGGCGATCGCGCTGAGTCACGCGCAGTTGCAAGTGGACCGTAGCGATACCGAGGGTGCTTTGGGTACGCTGCAAGCCATGCACGAGCTGCATCCTCACAGTATCCAGGTGCTGCGCCAGTTACAGCGGCTGCATCAGCAGCGTGGCGACTGGTCGGCGGTGGTCCGGCTGTTACCGGAGCTGCGCAAGAACAAGGCGCTGGCACAAGGTGAGCTGATTGCGCTGGAGCGACGCGCCTGGGGTGAAAACCTCAGTCTGGCGGCGCGTCGTGAAGAGGACGCTACAGCGGCTCTGCAATCGCTGGAGCGGGCCTGGCAGCAATTGTCCTCGTCCCAACGGCAGGAACCGCCACTGGTGTTGGCTTATGCCGAGCAACTGCGCCGGTTGGGGGCCGAGGTCCAAGCCGAGGAAACGTTGCACGCGGCGCTCAAGCGTCAGTACGACAGCCATCTCGCGCGTTTGTACGGGTTGCTGCGCGGGCGCGATCCGGCTCGCCAGCTACAGACCGCCGAGGGTTGGCTCAAGGAGCATCCGGCCGATGCCAGCCTGTTGTTGACACTGGGGCGCTTGTGCCTGCAAAACAGCTTGTGGGGCAAGGCTCGCGATTACCTGGAAGGTAGTCTGCGGGTGCAGCGCAACCCGGAAGCCTGTGCCGAGCTGGCCAGGCTGCTGGCCCGGTTGGGAGACACTGAGCGTAGCAACCAGTTGTTTCAGGAGGGCCTTGGCCTGTTGGACGAACGCTTGCTTGCGGTGTCTCTACCGGTGCCGGTGAGCGCCTAGAAGCGACTGGGACGGACGGTTCGCGATGAGCGCCCGTCTCAGGCTCCTGGCCTATTTCCCTGTAATACTCTGATACCGAAATCCTACTCGCTACTTAATGGTTTCATAGGATGTCTGTCGGTAATTCCCTACAGGCTTGAGGAATTATCTGCAGTGACCCTGCTTGAAAGGGCCAAGGCCTTTCCTCTACCGTAACTGCCTGTCTCTCCTGTTACGGAAAAGCCATGTTCTTGGCCCGCTCACGCTCTCTGTTCTCTCTCGCTTTTCTGGCGGCGACCCTGGTCATGGGGGCATCGTTGTACCTGGAGTATGGAGTCGGGCTGAAACCGTGCTCGCTGTGCGTGATGCAACGCCTATTTCTCGGCGGCTTCTGCCTGGTCAGCCTGATGGGCGCATTGCACGGACCCGCGCGCATCGGCCGCTGGGTCTATGGTGCGCTGGGGCTGCTGTTCGTGCTGGCGGGTGCGGCGACGGCGGTCCGGCAAGTGCTGCTGCAGCGGGTGCCATTGGAGGAACTGATGATCTGCCAGCCCGGACTGCATTGTCTGATGCAGCAGGTATCTCCCTTCAAGGCACTGATCTTGATGTTCCGGGCGACCGCCGAGTGTGCTCAGATCCACTGGACCCTGTTCGATCTGAGTCTCCCCGAGTGGAGTTTGCTGGCATTTGTCGGCATGGGTATTCTGGCGATCTATCAGATAGTTGGCCCGGCCACAGGCTCTAAGCACCGCACCTGAAGCAGCCTATCGCCGTCCTCGGGATTAAACACTTGTATGAACTTTATCTCCTGCGTACCTTGAAGCGGGTGTCGTGCGGGCATAATCTGGCCCGCACGTGTTATTGCAAATAGGTTGTTTTGTTTGGCCAAGTCAGAATCCTCGGTTTATACGAGGTCGGGCGGCACGACCCAGAAGGGAAGAGATCACCATGCTCGAAAGTTGTCAGAATGCTCAGGAACGTTGGGGTGGAGTGCATCTGCTGATCGACCGCTGGTTGCAGGCGCGTCACGAACTTGTACGAGCCTATGATGCTCTTGGAGCCGAGCCCGGAGCTCTGGCGGACAATCGCCAATCGCTCCAAGAGTTTTGCGGGGGCTTAGTGGATTATGTGTCGGCCGGACACTTCGAAATCTACGAACAGCTCACCGGTGAGGCTAAGGTCTTCGGTGATGAGCGCGGGCTGGAGCTGGCCGAGACGATCTATCCACGTATCGAGGTGATCACCGAGAAGTTGCTGGCTTTCAACGACCTGTGCGACGCCGGAAAGTGCGTGGCGCAGAAGTTCCAGGAGCTGGGTGGGTTGCTGCACGAACGCTTCGAACTCGAAGACTGCCTGATCGAGGTACTGCACACCTCGCACAAGCAAGAGTTGGTCGATCCGGCTTGAGGTGTAGCGATTTCTCGATGAAAACGGTGCATGGGGCGCACCGTTTTTCGTTTGTGGGACGAGCTCAGTTGGTGACGCCCAACAATTCGATATCGAATACCAGCGGCGTATAGGGGGCGATCAGGTCACCCGCGCCATCCGCGCCATAGGCTTGTGCCGAAGGCAGCACCAGGCGCCACTTGGCGCCGACCGGCATCTGCGGCAACGCGCTGCGCCAGCCATTGATCACACTGTCCAGGCGAAACCATTGTGGTTGGCGGTTCTGGTCGAACACCGTGCCATTGGGCAAGTGCCCTACATAACGCACTTGCACCCGGCCATTGGCAGCTACTTTTTCGCCGGTGCCTGGGGTCAGTTCGGTCATCAGGATTCCATTGGACAGCTCCCGGACACCCGGCTGGGCTTTTTCTCGGGCGAGGAATTCTTTCTCGGCTTCGAGGGCTGTTTCGCTTTGCGGCTTCGTCGATTCCGCGACGATTCGGGCTTCGTGAGCGGCCAGGATCTGCTCGATTCGCTCCTCCTTCAAGGCCAGCGGCTTGCCCTGGTAAGCCTGCTGCAAACCTTCGATCAGGGCTTTGAGCTGCAGGCCCGGAACCTCCTGGCGCAAGCGTTCGCCGAGGCTGGCGCCCAGGCTATAGGCAAGGTCCTGGGCATCGTCTGTTGTTTCTTTTGGCGCGCCCTGGACCAGCGGCAAAACCAGGCACAACGACAGCAGTAGATAACGCGACATGGAGATTCTCCGGCCTGTGATCCGAAGGATTATGCCAGTGCTGCGCGATGGTTGTTGGAGCGCCCGCGACACCATGAAAAACTGCCGCGGGCGGTGTGATCGAAACTGGCGGTGGAGCGCGACAAAGAGTGCGCGCCCGGTCTGCAAAAATACGATGAAATATCGCTTGGGCGAGAAGAATTTTATCGGCAATTGTTTGGCTCGCCCAATGATCCCGAAGAACATTTTTTGCCGCATGCAACGCCCGGCATTCGATACTGTCAACATGCCCTAGCGGCGTTAGTCACAGAGGGCTAGTATGAGCCGCACTCACGTCAGCCAGGAGGTAAACCATGTCGGCCACCAAGAAGCCTGTAAATACTCCGTTGCACTTACTCCAACAGTTGTCGGGCAGCTTGCTCGAACATTTGGAAAACGCTTGTTCCCAAGCCCTGGCTGATGCTGAAAAATTGCTCGCCAAACTGGAAAAACAACGCGGTAAAGCACAAGAAAAATTGCATAAATCCCGGACCAAATTGCAGGATGCCGCTGCCGCTGGAAAAGCCAAGGCGCAAGCCAAGGCCAAGACGGCCGTCAGTGAGTTGGAAGACCTGCTCGACAAGCTGAAAACCAGCCAATCCGAAACCCGCTCCTACATTTTGCAACTCAAGCGCGATGCGCAAGAGAGCCTGAAGCTGGCGCAAGGTATTGGGCGTGTGAAAGAAGCCGTGACCAAGGCTCTGTCTACTCGAACTGCCCAAACTGCTGCGCCGGTCAAGGTTGCTGCCAAACCAGTTGCTGCTAAAGCTGCTGTTACCAAGCCGGCGACCAAACGGGTTGCTGCTAAAACGGCTGCCGCCAAACCGGCTATTGCTAAAACCGCTGCCGCCAAGCCTGCCGCCAAACCGGCTGCTGCTAAAACCGCTGCCGCCAAGCCTGCCGCCAAACCGGCTGTTGCTAAAACCGCTGCTGCCAAGCCTGCCGTAAAACCGGCTGCTGCCAAACCGGCTGCAAACCCCCCCGCAGCTAAGCCCGTAGTTTCGACGCCAACCTCAGCAGCATCGGCATCGACTGCAACCTCTGCTCCGGCTGCTGCTCCAGCGCCGGCCTCGGTCGCCGCGCCAACCAGCGCTTCCTAAGCCTGGCTCACCGCGAGGCGCAGCTTGTGCAGCGCCTCGCGATTGAGGTGGGTCACCTGGACGGTGCTGCCGTCCAGCCACTGTGCCAGGTCGAGGGCAACTCCCTGCGGCCAACCCTGGCTCAACCCTTCCAGACGCAACAGCAACTGGCGCTCCGCTTCCAGCTCAAGTGTCTTGAGCTGATCTCTCAGCACTTTCAACTCGTTGTCTAGCAGCGCCATGGATCGCCATTGCCCACGCAATTGCCTGAGCGGTTGTATCACCTGCGCCTGCCAGTCTTGTGCAATCAGGCGCAACCGGGCCAGGCGTTCGGGTTCGCAGTTGACACCGCGCGCCCCCAGCCAGGCCGCGCAGAGCATCAGGCAGACATCCGCCCCCTGGGCTTGTAAGGCCAGGCAGGCCTCCTCCACGCCGGGCTTGGCATAAGTCTCAAGAGAAAACGTCCACAGGTCAGCATGCATGGTTCGATCCGCGCCAGTTGCGAGGGAAGCTGGTAGACTCCGCCGCCATTATGATTCGACTTCAGAACCTGACTTTACAGCGTGGCCCGCAACGTCTGCTAGAAGACGCCGAGCTGACCCTGCACGCCGGCCATAAAGCCGGCCTTATCGGTGCCAACGGCGCCGGCAAATCCAGCTTGTTCGCCCTGCTGCGGGGCGAGCTGCACCCGGACTCGGGTGATTGCTTCCTGCCGACCGATTGGCGTATCGCCCACATGCGCCAGGAGGTCGATACCCTCGAACGCCTGGCGGTCGACTATGTACTCGATGGCGACATACGCCTGCGCCAGGTGCAGCACGACCTGGCAGTGGCCGAGGCAGCCCACGATGGCGCTGCCCAGGCACGCCTGCACGCGGAACTCGACAGCGCCGACGGCTACACTGCCGATGCCCGCGCGCGCAAGTTGCTGGCCGGCCTGGGCTTCACTAACGAACAAATGGATCGTCAGGTCGGGGATTTCTCCGGCGGCTGGCGGATGCGCCTGAACCTGGCGCAGGCGCTGATGTGCCCCTCGGACCTATTGCTGCTCGACGAACCGACGAACCACCTCGACCTCGACGCAATCATCTGGCTGGAAGAGTGGCTCAAGAGCTACCCCGGCACCTTGCTGCTGATTTCCCACGACCGCGACTTTCTCGACGAAGTGGTCGATCACGTGGCCCATGTCGACCAGCGCAAAATTACTCTCTATCGTGGTGGCTACACGGCTTTCGAGCGCGCCCGTGCCGAACGTCTGGCCCAGCAGCAGCAGGCTTACGAGAAGCAGCAGGCGCAGCGTGCGCATATGGAAAGCTATATTGCCCGCTTCAAGGCCCAGGCCACCAAGGCCCGCCAGGCACAGAGCCGGATCAAGGCACTGGAGCGAATGGAGGAGCTGTCGGCGGCCCATGTCGATTCACCGTTCGACTTCACTTTCCGCGAGTCGCATAAGATCTCCAGCCCCTTGTTGGACCTGTCCGATGTTCGGCTGGGTTATGGCGAGAAAACCATCCTGGAGAAGGTCAAGCTGCAACTGACCCCCGGTGCCCGAATCGGTCTGCTCGGTCCCAACGGCGCGGGCAAGTCGACGCTGATCAAGAACCTCGCCGGCGAGCTGTCGCCGTTGGCAGGGCGCATGACCCGTGGTGAAAACACCGTGGTCGGCTACTTTGCCCAGCACCAGCTCGACTCGCTGGACGCCAAGGCCAGCCCGTTGCTGCACCTGCAACGGTTGGCACCGACCGAGCGCGAGCAAACCCTGCGCGACTTCCTCGGTGGTTTCGATTTTCGTGGCGCACGCATCGACGAGCCGGTGTTGAACTTCTCTGGCGGCGAGAAAGCCCGGCTGGCGTTGGCCCTGATCGCCTGGGAACGGCCTAATCTGCTGCTGCTCGACGAACCGACCAACCACCTGGACCTGGAAATGCGCCTGGCGCTGACCATGGCCTTGCAGGAGTTCAGCGGTGCGGTACTGGTGGTTTCCCACGACCGTCATCTGCTCAAGAGCACCACCGACCATTTCTACCTGGTGGCCGACGGTAAGGTCGAAGAGTTCGACGGTGACTTGGAAGACTATGCCCGCTGGTTGGTCGAATATCGCCAGCGCAACGCGCCGGTCAGCAGCACCCCAGTGAATGCCGATAAGACCGACAAGAAGGCTCAGCGTCAGGCTGCGGCTGCGTTGCGTCAACAACTGGCCCCGCACAAGCGTGAGGCCGACAAGCTCGAAGCCGAGCTGGGCAAGCTGCATGAGCAACTGGCAAAGATTGAGGCGAGTCTTGGCGACAGCGCGGTCTACGAAGCTGATCGCAAGGACGAACTGCGTGACCTGTTGGCCAACCAGGCCAAGCTCAAGGTGCGTGAGGCGGAACTCGAAGAGGCTTGGATGCACGCCCTGGAACTGCTGGAGAGCATGCAGGCGGAACTGGAAGCGCTGTCTTGATGTGCCTTGGTGTTCCTACACAAGATGTCTGCTCGTCGATGACCCTGTCCGACAAAAAACAATAGTCAATTTCAGGCCCACGGATTAGCTTAAAGGCGGGTTGGAGTTCTTATCCGAGGTGCATGATGCAGATTGAGACATGGCTGGCATTTTTCGCGGCATGCTGGGTGATCAGCCTGTCCCCGGGCGCCGGTGCGATTGCCTCGATGTCCAGCGGCCTGCAATACGGTTTCCTTCGTGGCTACTGGAATGCCCTGGGCCTGCAACTGGGCCTGGCGGCACAGATCGCGGTGATCGCCGCCGGTGTCGGTGCGGTCCTCACGGCCTCGGCCACGGCCTTCTACGCCATCAAGTGGTTCGGTGTGGCGTACTTGGTGTACCTGGCCGTCAAGCAGTGGGGCGCGCTGCCCAACGACATGACCGAAGAGTCCACGATCCGGCCGATCGGCAAACCGCTGACCTTGATGTTTCGCGGTTTCCTGGTCAACGTCAGCAATCCCAAGGCCTTGGTGTTCATGCTCGCGGTGCTGCCGCAGTTCATCGATCCCCAGGCGCCGCTCGTGCATCAGTACCTGATCCTGGGCGCGACCATGATCGGCGTCGACATGATCGTCATGGCCGGCTACACCGGCCTGGCGGCCAAGGTCCTGCGCCTGTTGCGCACACCCAAGCAACAACGCCGCCTGAATCGGACTTTTGCCGGGTTGTTCGTGGGCGCGGCGGGATTCCTGGCGACTTTGCACAAGGCTACCCACTGAGTCCCGGTCGGCAAATACCCACAACCGACCCTTCCCAAAGATGCCGACCGCTTATTGAAAGGCACTATTTGCGCCTCAAGGGCGCGCGGCGCTTGAGTGAAGTGCAGTGAGAGGGAACAATGTGTTACTTCGCATTTCCATTTAGGTTGTTTCGATGATTGTTCCCATGCGTTTCCTGGCCTGGCTGATGCTGCCGATGTTCGCCCTATGCAGCTCCAATCTGCTGGCGAAGACGGTGGAAGGCGCCGCCCAGGCCCTGCACTTGATCGATTACATCGGCGCGGACTATCCAGCCACGGTGGCGGACGGCAAGGTCATCGACGAGACCGAATACCACGAGCAGCTGGAATTCCTGACAGCTCTGCACAAGCTGATTGTCGCGCTACCGGCCCGTGCAGAGCGGGCGGAGCTGGAGCAGGGCGTGGTCGATCTGCGCACGGCCATCAGCCAGCGCCAGGATGGCGCGCTGGTGGCACGTCAGGCCCGGCAACTGGGCGCAAGGCTGGCGGTGAGCTACGAGGTCAGTCAAGCGCCGGCCATCACCCCGGATCCGAGTCGTGGTGCGCCGCTTTACGCCCAGCACTGCTCGGTCTGCCATGGTGACACGGGAGCCGGCGATGGCCCGGCGGGTGTTGGTCTGACGCCCCCGCCGGCCAATCTGCGGGACGCCGCGCGCCTGGATCGCCTGAGCCTCTATGGTCTCTACAACACCCTGACCCTCGGTGTCGAAGGCACGGACATGCCCTCGTTCGCCGATCAGCTCGATGAGCGTCAGCGTTGGGATCTGGCAACTTATATCGCCGGTTTCAGCGCCGCGTCGGTGGCCACGAACGACAAGGCCTACAATCTGGCCGACCTGGCCCGTCAGACCCCTGATGAAGTGCGGGTGGCCGAAGGCGATGCTGCCGCCGCGCTGTTTCGCGCCCAGCGCGCCCAACCGCCGCAGGTCAAGCGCGGCCCTGCGCAGTTGCTCGACTACACGGGCGCGACCCTGGACAAGAGCCTGGCGGCTTACCGTGTCGGCGACCGTGAACAGGCCTACGATCTGTCCGTGGCCGCCTACCTGGAAGGTTTCGAGTTAGTCGAAAGCTCCCTGGACAACGTTGACGCCAGCGTGCGCAAGGGCACCGAAAAATCCCTGATGGCCTATCGGCAATCCTTGCAGGATGGCTTGCCGGTCGAGCAGGTCGAGCAGCGCCTGGCGTTCGCCAAGGATAAGCTCAAGGAGTCCGCCGGGTTGCTCGGCAATGATGGACTGAGTCAATCCCTGAGCTTTATTTCGGGATTGCTGATCTTGCTGCGCGAGGGCGTAGAAGCGATCCTGGTGCTGGCGGCGATTCTCGCCTTCCTGCGCAACACCGGCCAGCAATCGGCGGTGCGTAGTGTCAATATCGGCTGGGGTCTGGCGTTGCTGGCGGGGCTTGGCACCTGGGCGCTGGCG
This sequence comes from Pseudomonas agarici, assembly GCF_900109755.1. Lineage (GTDB taxonomy): Bacteria > Pseudomonadota > Gammaproteobacteria > Pseudomonadales > Pseudomonadaceae > Aquipseudomonas > Aquipseudomonas agarici. Next base: position 91,091 of record NZ_FOAR01000024.1, read on the forward strand.
GCCTATGTGATCGATGTCAGTGGCGCCCAGCGCGAGTTGCTGGAAGGGTGTACGGCGCTGTTCGCCAGTGTGATGGTGCTCTGGCTTGGCGTCTGGATGCACGATCGCCGCCATGCCGCGGCGTGGCAGGACTACATCAAGAGCAGTCTGGTCGGTGGTGGTGGTCGTTTCGGTTTCGCGATCCTGGCGTTCTTCTCGGTGTACCGCGAGTTGTTCGAAGTGATCCTGTTCTATGAAACCCTCTGGTTGCAGGCCGGTCCTGCCGGGCACAACGCGGTGCTGGCAGGCGGCGCGACGGCGCTGGTGCTGCTGATCGGCCTGGCCTGGGTCATCCTGCGCGGCTCGGCGAAGCTGCCGCTGGCGCTGTTCTTCGGGATCAATGCCGGGTTGTTGTGCGCGCTGTCGGTGGTGTTTGCCGGGCATGGCGTCAAGGCCTTGCAGGAAGCCGGGATCTTCGGCACGCGGCCAGTGGCGTTCTTCGACTTCGACTGGCTGGGGATCCATGCCGATGCTTATTCGCTGAGCGCTCAAGCCGTGGCCCTGCTGGCGATCATCGTGCTCTACAGCCGTAGCCGGTTGGCCGAAAAGCGCCGATTGCAGGCTTCCTGAGCATGCGCGTGTGGATCGATGCCGACGCCTGCCCCAAGGCGGCCAAGGAGCTGGTGGTGAAGTTCGCCCTCAAGCGCCGCTTCGAAGTGGTGCTGGTGGCGGGCCAGCCGCAGATCAAGCCGGCCTTCGCCTGCGTCAAGTTGATCGTGGTGCCCAGCGGGCCGGACGCCGCCGACGATTACCTGGTGGAGCATGCGGTGCCGGGGGAACTGGTGATTTGCAGCGATGTGCCCCTGGCCGATCGATTGGTGAAAAAGGCGGTGGCGGCACTCGATCCTCGTGGCAAGGAGTTCGATCCGCAGAACATGGGTGAGCGGCTGGCGGTGCGCAACCTGTTCACCGACCTGCGTGAGCAAGGGCAGATGGGCGGCGGTCAGCCGCCTTATGGCGAGCGGGACAAGCAGGCCTTCGCCAATGCCTTCGACCGTATCCTCACCCGGCTTTCACGGTCTTCCTGAACACAGGGCTGATAATCGTTGCCGCGTGCGGCAGGGGCCACGCAGCCCGTGAGGCTCTGCGCCAAAATGTGGATTGTTGATTTTGGCGCTACCCATCGGCGCATAAAGGTCATCGGCGGTCATCAGTTTGCTGTGGACGTGAATCTGTTCGGTCGCACAGCCATGTGTTTTGGTGGTGGCTGTAGATCGCACGGGTTTTGTCCATCTGTGAGCTGGCCAGGATGACAAATACGCGCATCATTAAAAATCACCGTAGCGGCGGCATGCCTTTGGGCAGTGAATCGCGCAGAGCGTCCCGCGCGCGTCGGCGGGCGACTTCGGCGGCTCGGGACGGCAGCTCGCTGACGCTATCGGTCAGCCGGTCCTTCACGGCACCGACGCTCTCGGTGGCTTGTCGGGTGCGCTCCTGAATCTCGTCGAACAGATGCCCCAAATGCCGCCCCGCTTCATCGATTAGCGACAGCGCCTCATGGTCATGATCGAAGATGCGCCGGTACTGCCCGCAGCCGTTGGCCTCGCGGCGGGTGCCGCTGCCCATGCCGTATTCCACCACCAGCCCGGCAATTCCCAGGTTGTCGCGCAGGTCAGCGGCATCGGCGTCGCTCATCAGCGGAATCACC
>NZ_FOAR01000025.1 GCF_900109755.1 Pseudomonas agarici
GAAAAGGCTTTCGAGCGGATGGAACAGCGAATGCAGGCGCACCCCGAAATGATGGTCAGCCGAAGATCCATCGTCGAGCATCCCTTCGGCAACCTTAAACAGTGGTTATTTGGCAACGCTCGCTTCTTACTGCGACAGCTTGAGGGCACGAGGGCTGAAATGGCCCTGGCGGTGAACGCCTACAACCTGAAAAGAGCGATTAACGTGCTTGGCGCACGTCAGTTGATGGCGTTGATGGGCTGAAAAGCCTTTTTTCGTCTGCTGTGAGCACAAAAGCAAACGCCCCGAACAAGTCGGGGCGTTTGCTGGAACCACCATTAGTGTGTTTTCACACAGTCTGAAAAGGCGGGTTTTTTCGGGGGTTCCAGAGATTTTGAAAGCCTTCTCTGGAACCTTGTATGGTGCCGGCACCAGGAGTCGAACCCGGGACCTACTGATTACAAGTCAGTTGCTCTACCAACTGAGCTATACCGGCGTGTTAGGGCGACGATTATAGCGATTGGCAAGGTTCTGTAAACCCCTGATATCTGACTATTTTTGCGAGACTGACATTCTCCCGTCCGCTCCTTGTCGACAACCCTGGGCTGGGTTCTCCTGGGTCGAGCGCACCGCGTCGATCACCGTCAGCAAGCGCCGCGCCATTTGAGTCGCCTGTTCCGCCGACACTACGTTGGTAAAACCCATCAACAATCCACCTTCTTTCCCGGCGCTCAATTGCCAGCGCGACAGGGGTTCGACGGCCAGGCCCTGCGCCCGCGCCTGCTCGGCTATGCGGGTGTCGGACACGTCGATCAGGACTCGCACCACCAAGTTGATGCCACCGGCCTGTGGATCAACCCTCAGGATGCCGCCGCAGATTTCTTCCAGCGCCTTGACCAGTAACGGCCGGCGCACGCTGTACAGTTGTCGCATTTTCTTTAAATGGCGGGTGAAGTGGCCCTGGCTCAGGAAGTCGCTGACCGTCGCCTGCAACAACTCCGGACAGCGGTTGCGCAGCCCTCGGCACACGTGTTCAACATGCTCGACCTGTCCTCGGGGAACTACCAGGTACGCCAGTCGCAATCCGGGAAACAGCATCTTGCTGAAGGTCCCGGCGTACAGCACGCGGTCGTGCCGGTCCTGGCTCTTCAATGCTGGCAGGGGGCAACCGCGATAGCGGAACTCGCTGTCGTAGTCGTCTTCGAGGATCCAACTGGAGTGTTGTTGCGCCCAGGCGAGTAGCGTTTGTCGCCGCTCCGGGCTCAGGGCCACGCCCAGCGGGCTCTGGTGGGCCGGGGTGACCACCGCCAGGCGGGCCAGCGGGTTCTGCTGGATGGCCCGTTCGACCTGCAAGCCATCGCCATCCACCGGTACCGGGGTCAGGCTTACGCCGCGATTGAGCAGCATCTTGCGCGCATGCAGGTAGCCGGGGTCCTCGAACCAGCAGTCCTGGCCAGTCATGTCCAGGCTTTCGCAGACGAGTTCGAGCACGGCGTTGTAGCCGGCACAGATAAACACCTGGTCCGGTGTGCACTGTAGGCCCCGGTACAACCCCAGGTACGTGGCGATAGCCGAGCGCAGGGGCGCATAGCCGCGTGGATCGCTGAAGCTCAGGCTGGCGGTATCGGTTTGTCGGGCGCGCTGGGTAATGAGTCGGGCCCAGAGTTTGCGCGGAAAGGCATCCAGTGCCGGCATACCCAGTTGCAGGGGCAGCAATGGGTCTTGTGCGCTCGGCGTGGGGGTGGAGTTGCCACGAGCCGCAGTGGTTGCCAGGTCAAGGGCGATGATGGTCCCGGCCTGTCCGCGTGCGGTCAGGTAGCCTTCGCTGATGAGCATTTCATAGGCCGCTTCGACGGTGCCTCGGGCCAGGTTCAGCTCGGTTGCCAGGGCGCGCAGCGAGGGCACGCGGTCGCCCGGCTTCAGTTGGCCGTCGTCGATAGCACCGCGAATGCGTCGATAGACCAGCAGGTACTTGGGCAGGCCCGGTGCGGCGGTGGGGTGGGCAATGGGCATAGCGTTTCCCGTGGTCATGCGCGGCGCTCGAGTTTAAGCTGATGGGGTGGTGGATTCAGCAGGGGTCATGTCCCAAGCGGCTTGCTCGATCTTGGCCCTGTCGTGCGGTTTCAGCGCAAAGCACACTGCGGGCCGTTACTTTACCCACTTCATAGGGGAGCCGACCATGACTCAACGTCTCAATTATTTCGACGCCGCGCCTCGGGGCTACATAGCGCTGGGCGGGGTAAAGACCTACGTGCAGGGCTGCGGCCTGCCGCCGGGTGCGCGCGGGCATGAGGAGGCGTCCAATGGACAATAATCTCGAGTATGCCTTGATCGAAAGCGAAGCCAGTTGCCGTGAGTGTTTTGCGGTCATGCGCGAGTTACGCCCACATCTGACGGATGAACGGTCCTTTGTCGAACAGGTCCTTCGTCAGGCCGCGCAGGGGTATCGATTGCTGGCGGTGCGCGAGCACGGCCAGGTCATCGGCCTGGCGGGCTTTCGGGTGACGGAGAACTTTCTCTATGGACGCTTCGTCTATGTCGATGATCTGGTAGTGATGGCCTCGCAGCAACGTCGCAAGTTAGGGGCTGAATTGCTGGGGTGGGTCCGCCAGTACACCCGAGAACTGGGATATCGCCATCTGGTGCTCGACACCGGCCTGCATATGCAATTGGCGCAGCGCTTCTATTTCCGTCAAGGGATGTTGGCCAAGGGCATGCATTTCTTCCAGGATTTGGGTACGGGGCCGACGGAGTGAATGGCACCCTGGTGCTGAACCTCGAGCCGAATGGCAAGGCTTCTAGGGTTATCAGTTAGCTGTCGAGGCGCTACCGGCCCCCACGCGCAGGAAAAGCAGCGCATTATGCCTATTGGCTAGAATGCTTATGCACAAGTGGTTGGTCGTGGGTGGACGGAGGGCGCCAATTTGCGGACTCATTCTCATCACTGTGTAACTACATGTTTCTTCGGTGTTTTATTTTATGAACAAAAAATGACCAGGTAGGCTTTTGCACTGTAGCCTTTGTTTTTAGCGGTTGTCTATTAAAAATATCAACAGAGTTATCCACAGATTGCGCGATGTGATGTGACAGTTAGTCGCGCTCTGCCAACAGCATCAGGTTGCGGGGTGTCAGCGGGCTTTCGCAGAACTGGCCGAGACGAACGCGGTAGCCCTGTTCTTCGAGGAACAGCGCGTGGTCGAGCACCAGCCAGAGTTCCAATGGACGGCGGAACAGGTTGCGCGGCAGTTCCAGGTTGCGAACCTCAGCCAGACGTTGCCAGCCTGCTGCTTCCAGCTCAGCCCAGTCCTGTTCCCCCACGGCGGGAAGCTCCTTGAGCGCGGCCAGGTCTCGGCAATAGTCGGCGAAGGGTTTGTCGAGCCAGGCGCTGGGCAGCGACGGGCTGGGCAGGTAGTGGTCACTCTGGAGGAGCTGGCGTTGCAATAGATCGAAGGCCAGACGCCGAGCCATGGAGGTGTCGCGCTGACGCCGTATCCGGGCGCCGGCGGTCACGGTTTCGCTCAGCGGCAGGGCGAGGTCGGCCAGTGACAGGCGCAGCTCGGAAGCCCGTGCAGCGGCGGACAAGGGGCGGTAGTGGTCGCCGCCGGTACGATTGTAGCAGCACGGCGCGATTGCCAGTTGCTGGCAGCCAGCCTCGCTCGCGAGTTGCAGCAGGCGCACGTGCAGGTCGCCGCAGGCGTGGAGGGCGACCGGTGTATGGTCGGCGTTCAGGCGTGAACCGGTATCAGCCGCCATGACGTCTAGCAGAACGTGGTGGGCGGGCAGGTGATGGTGGCGGCTCAGTTGTTCGCCGTTGGCGACCAGGGCCGGATCGTACTCCAGGCAGGTCAGTTGCTGGCCGGGTTGCATCAGGCGGCGGCCAAGATGACCCTTGCCTGAGCACCAGTCGAGCCAGTGGGTGGGCGAGCGGGCAAAGTCGAGGCAACTGGCGAAGGCTTCGATCTGCTGCCATTTGCGTCCGGGGACCTCGACGTTCAGGCGCTGATTGGCGGGCGCCAGCGGGGTTTTGCCGAGGGCTCCGATGGCGGCCAGTGTCCTGGATGCGCTCGCCAGGGCGGGAAATGGCCCCGGCGCCGCGAGCTGTTGCGGGTGGTTATGGCTGGTTTCGGCGTCGTCGAGATTGCGTTGGCGTAGCCAGGCGGCGAGTTCCGGGTGTTGGGTTTCCCACGGTAGCTGCAGGTGGGTGAAGGGGCGTGGACGCCAGAGATACTGGTGGGCAGTCAGGAACGCATCCAGGGCCTTGAAGCGGGTTTGGAGTGCGGGGCCTTGAAGGATGGCGGGCATGCTGGGTTCCTGGATGGCGGGCGCAAGGGAGTTTAAGTCGCCTGCGTCCACCAAGTCACCGTCCCTGGCAGGCGTCGACCCGCATCAGGCGTTCTAACTGCTTGAACGCCTGCACCAGCAGGAATGAGATCACCAGGTAGAACAGCCCGGCGGTGAAGAACATATCCACCGTCAGGTAGTTGCGTGCAATGATGGTTCGGGTCATGCCGGTCAGCTCCAGCAGGGTCACGGTACTCGCCAGCGAACTGGCCTTGAGCATCAGGATCACTTCATTGCTGTAGGCCGGTAAACCGATCCGCGCCGCGCGCGGCAGGATGATGTAGAACAATGCCTTGGGTCGCGACATGCCCAGCGCCCGAGCGGCTTCGATTTCGCCCGGCGGGATGGCCTGGATGGCTCCACGGAGGATTTCGGCGATGTACGCGGTAGTGTGCAGGGTCATGGTCGCTGTGGCGCACCAGAACGGATCGCGCAGGTAGGGCCACATGAAACTCTCGCGAATCGAGTCGAACTGCGCCAGGCCGTAATACACCAAGAACAACTGGACCAGCAGCGGGGTGCCGCGAAAGAAGAAAATGTAGCCGTAGGGCAACGCCCGCACGAACCACAGCTTGGAGGCCCGGGCGATACCCAGCGGCACGGCCAGGATCAGCCCCAGCACGACGGCGATGCCTACCAGCTCCAGGGTCAACAGCGCACCCTGGAGGAACTTTGGCAGCCACTTGATGATGACTTCCCATTCCATTATGTGGTCCTCACAAAACCGCGCGCGGCGCGTTTTTCCAGGAAGTGCATACCGATCATGGCCAAGATGGTCAGGCCCAGGTACATGAAGGCTGCTGTCAGGTAGAAGGTGAAGGGCAATCGAGTAAACTGCACGGCGTTTTGCGCCTGACGCATGATTTCTTCCAGGCTGATGACCGAGACCAGCGCAGTGTCCTTCATCAAGATCATGAACAGGTTGCCCAGTCCCGGCAGGGCGATGCGCCACATCTGCGGCAGGATCAGCCGGCTGAAGATCCGCGCCTTGGACATGCCCAGCGCGACGCCGGCTTCGCGGTGGCCCTTGGGGATCGCCAGGATCGCGCCACGAAATACTTCCGTGGCGTAGGCGCCGAAGCACAGCCCCAGGGCGATGACCCCGGCGGCGAAGGGGCCCAAGGCCAGTTCGGGATAACCGAAGGTGTCGCCCAGGGCGCTCATCAGGTTGACGGTGCCGTAGTACATCAGCAGCACCCAGAGCAGTTCCGGCACGCCACGGACCAGGGTCGAATAGGTGCCTCCCAGCCATTGCAGGGGTTTGTACGGTGAAGTTTTGGCCAATGCACCGAGCAGCCCGAGCGCCAATCCCAGGCACAGGGCCGAGAGCGCAAGCTTGACGGTCATCAGCGCGCCGGCGGCAAGTGCCGGGCCGAATCCGAAGAGATCAATATTCATGGGCAAGGCGGGCTTGGCTTGGGGACGACCGGCACCTTGCGTCGAGGGCCGGTCGTCGGGTAGGTCAGAGGATGCTGAACGGGAAGTACTTGTCGTTGATCTTCTTGTAAGTACCGTCGGCGATGATTTCCTTCAACGCCTGGTTCAGCCGTTGGCGCAGTGGGTCTTTCTTGCGCACGGCAATCCCGATCTTGTCGCTTTCTTCCACCGGATCGCCCTTGAATTCGTAGTTTTTGCCGGCGGCGCTTTTCAGCCATTCATAGTTGACGTATTTGTCGGCGAGGATGCCGTCCAGGCGACCGGTTTGCAGGTCGAGGTAGGCATTTTCCTGAGTGTCGTACAGTTTGATGGTGATGTCGTCACCGAAGTGGTCCTCCAAGAAGGAGCCGGCCAGGGTCGCGCGCTGGGCGCCGATCACTTTGCCCTTCAGCGAAGCCTTGTCGGTTTTGAAGTCGACGCTTTTCGGCGCGATGAATTGCAGTTTGTTGGAGTAGTACGGGTCGGTGAAGTCCACTGCTTGTTTGCGTTCGGCAGTGATCGACATTGAAGAAATCAGGAAGTCGAACTTCTTGGTGTTCAGGGCCGGAATGATGCCGTCCCAGTCGGAGGTCACGACCGTGCATTCGACCTTCATCTTGGCGCACAGGGCCTCGCCGATATCCTTGTCGAAGCCAACGACCTGGCCGCTGGCATCTTTGTTGTTGAACGGCGGGTAGGCGGCCTCGATGCCCATTTTCAGGGTCTCGGCGAAGGCACTGGCGCTGAAGGCCATGGAGACGGCAGTGGCCAGGAGGATTTTCTTGTAGGTCTGCATGCGTATTGCTCCGTTAGCGGTTGCTGGACATGAATTGTTTGCAGCGTGCCGAAAGCGGGTTCTCGAAAACCTGCTGTGGCGTTCCTTGCTCTTCGACCAGGCCCTGGTGCAGGAACACCACTTCGCTGGAAACCTGGCGGGCGAAGCCCATTTCGTGGGTGACCAGCAGCATGGTGCGGCCTTCTTCGGCCAGGGCGCGGATCACATTGAGGACTTCCTGGACCATTTCGGGATCGAGGGCCGAGGTCGGCTCGTCGAACAGGATGACCTTGGGCTGCATGGCCAGTGTGCGGGCGATGGCCGCGCGCTGTTGCTGGCCGCCGGAAAGCTGGGCGGGGTAGGCATGGCGTTTATCGGCGATACCGACCTTGGCCAACAGGGCCTCGGCGACCTCGATAGCCTCGCGCTTGCTCTGGCCGAGTACCCGGCGCGGCGCTTCGATAATGTTGTCGAGGATGCTCATGTGCGGCCAGAGGTTGAAGTTCTGGAACACAAAGCCGATTTCGCTGCGCAGGCGATTGATCTGCCGACCGTCGGCGGCTATCAGTTCGCCATTTTTTGCGGCTTTGAGCTTGAGTTCTTCACCGTTGATCAGAATCTGGCCCTGGTGTGGGTTTTCCAGCAGGTTAATGCAACGAAGGAACGTGGACTTGCCGGAACCGGAGGAACCGAGGATCGAGATCACATCACCGTCGCGCGCGGTCAGCGAGATCCCTTTGAGGACTTCCAGCTCACCGTAGCGTTTGTGCAAGTTGCGGATTTCAAGGGCGGGCGCGGCCTCAGCCATGTGCGTTCCTCATTGTTCTGTTGCGCTCCTGCTGTTGGCGGCCTTCCTGGTGAGCGCCAGGCTAGTGGCCTGTGTGGTGAGTTCTATGAGTCAATTTCGGCGCCACAAGCCCCTGACCGGTGTTGCTGTTCCTCGCCATAGCCCGGCTAGACGGGTCACAGCGCCTTGGCCATGGACGTGTGACATCCGAACTTGAGCTAACGAACTCACCGTACAGGCCACTAGGGTTGGAGGACGGTACCGTGGCAGGTTATCGCATCGACACGGTTGATTGTCGCTCTTATCAACCCCCCAATTCCCGCTTGATCCGTCTTCAGCGCGGCAGTCGCGTCAAAAAAAGGCGCGATGTTGCCAGCTTTGGCCGAGTGTTGGAAGGGTAAACCGACTGAGCGGGCATTGGCTCGCCCTAAAATGGGGCGTGACGATGTTTTTTTGCCTGTTTCCGGTGCGGACCGACGAGTCTAAATATGAGTGGCTCGGTAACGTTCTGGCGAATTGCCATTAATCTCAACAACTTGCGGTTTTCCTTCGGCGGGATGTGTAGGCCCCGTGAACCGGGAGCTTGTAACATTTTGGCGCAAATTTTGCGTAAAAAATAAAATACGCCCCCGTTGAGTGCCTTCTACAAGGTTGCCAGTGACGAGGGGTGGAATAAATAGCTCTTCATTGCATAGGTATTCCTCAATGAGCGGTACGCATACTTCCAACGAGCTGGAGCAAGGGCTCAAGCCCCGGCATGTGACGATGTTGTCGATTGCCGGGGTGATCGGTGCTGGGTTGTTCGTCGGCTCCGGACGCGCTATTGCCGAGGCCGGTCCCGCCGTACTGCTGGCATACGCCGCAGCCGGTATGCTGGTGGTACTGGTGATGCGCATGCTGGCCGAAATGGCCGTGGCGTCGCCGGACACCGGTTCCTTCTCGACTTACGCCGACCGCGCCATCGGGCACTGGGCCGGTTTCACCATCGGCTGGCTGTACTGGTGGTTCTGGGTTCTGGTGATCCCGCTGGAGGCCAATGCCGCCGCGACGATTCTGCATGCCTGGTTCCCCAGTGTGGCGATCTGGGCTTTTACCCTGATCATCACCTTGCTGTTGACCGCGACCAATCTGTTCAGCGTGAAGAACTACGGCGAGTTCGAGTTCTGGTTCGCGCTGATCAAGGTGATCGCAATTATCGGCTTCGTGGTGCTCGGTCTGCTGGCGATCTTCGGTCTGTTGCCGACCAGCCAAGTCAGCGGCGTGTCGCATCTGGTGGACACCGTGGGCTTTATGCCCAATGGCCTGGGCGCGGTGCTGGCGGCGATGTTGACCACCATGTTCTCGTTCATGGGTACCGAGATCGTGACTATCGCCGCCGCCGAGTCGAAAGACCCCGGTAAGCAGATCTCCAAGGCCACCAACTCGGTGATCTGGCGGATCGGCCTGTTCTACCTGGTATCGATCTTTATTGTGGTATCGCTGGTGCCGTGGAATGACCCGGCCCTGGCGGCGGTCGGCTCCTACCAGACCGTGCTGGACCGCCTGGGCATTCCCAATGCCAAGCTGATCGTTGACCTGGTGGTGCTGGTGGCGGTGACCAGTTGCCTGAACTCGGCGCTATACACCGCCTCGCGGATGCTCTTCTCTCTGGGACGGCGCGGTGATGCCCCGGCCGTATCCAAGCGCACCAATGCCAGCGGCACACCTTACTGGGCGGTGTTACTGTCAACGGCGGCGGCGTTCCTGGCGGTATTCGCCAACTACGTCGCGCCGGCGGCGGTGTTCGACTTCCTGCTGGCCAGCTCTGGCGCGATTGCCTTGCTGGTGTACTTGGTAATTGCGGTGTCGCAACTGCGCATGCGCCGTCAGCGCATGGCCAAAGGCGAGAAAATCGACTTCAAGATGTGGCTGTTCCCAGGCCTGACCTGGGTGGTGATTGTGTTTATCGTCGCGGTGCTGACGGTGATGCTGGTCCAGCAAGCCCATCGCCTCGAGGTTCTCGCCACCGGTTTGCTCAGTGTACTGGTCGTCGTGGCTGGTCTGCTGGTGGCGCGTCGCCGGCGAATCGAGAACGCCGGGAAGGTGGTATTGAACTAACGGTTGATCGACGGCTTGTGTTTGGCTGAAAAAAGACGGCCGCTGTCAGTGATGATAGTGGCCGTTTTTTTTCAGGACTTCTGCAGGGCGTGCGAAGCGGCGACATAGTCGGCCTGGAATGCCGGGCTCTCGATCCAGGCGAGCGCGGCTTCTTCGCTGGCCTCGGTGGCCCATTGGCGGTATTCGATCAGGGCGGACAGGATAAAGTCCGTCGCCTCCTCCTCGCCCTCCTGCTCCAGTACCAGTTCCAGCAACGGGTCTTCCAGGAAGACAGCGCACATGGCTTGTTGGCTGATAGCTTCGGCGCTGCGCATTCTCTTGAAGAGGTCGGTCAAATCGACCGATGCGAAATCGATCCGATCGTCATCCACTGGCAGCGACTCGGCTGGCTCGCTGGCGCGTCGGGTACGGTTCTGCTTGGCCTTGGCTTTCGCCCGTTGCGCGCGTTTGTGTTGTTTGTCTGGGGATGCCATGGGCTCTGGTGCTTTCGGGAAGAAGTAAGTGGCGGGAATTATCCCTGTGAACTGGCGCAATGCCAAAGCGCATTTTGCTGGACCGCGCAGCTGGCTGGGCCGGTATCAATGGGGAATGCAGTAGCTCATGCCTCAACGTTGGATGATCTGCCCCGGCGTCTGTGCCTTCAGTTCCCCTTTTCTTAGCCAGTGCAACGCAATCGGCCAAAGCTTTTCCTGATACTGGCTACGGAAGAATGCGAAATGCCCCACTTCGGTTTCGGCGATATCTTCAGGGGCGATGCGCAGATGGGTGCGTTCGCTGCCTGTGAAGTAACCCAGGAGCCGCTCTATGGCCGTCACCGTGCCGAAAGGATCGTCTGTCAGGCTGATAGCGAGGATTTTGGCCTGTACCAGAGAAAACGGCAGGGCGGCGACCTTTCGTGCGCTGGGGCGCTTCTCGTAACCTGCTGTCGAGGTGCTCCAGTCCATCACCACGCCAACGGGAGTGTCTTCCAGCCAGCCCAGTCGCTTACCTGGGAAATAGCCGTAGAAGCGGGTCAGCAGCGGCATTAGCAGATGCCATTTGAGGAACATCTTCCAGCGGGAGGCGGGCGCATAATCGCGCCAGTAGGCGAATTGCGCGCCGACGGTCACCAGACGGCGGATCAGGTGCCCCGACGCCGCCAGCCCCACGCCGCAGCCGCCAAAGCTGTGGGCGACGACATCGATTGGCTGGCTGGGGAATTCGCGACTGGCCCGCCGCAGCATGGCTTCGAAATCCAGCGCGCCCCAATCGGTCCACGACGCCTCAAACCCGCGTATCGACGCTGGCCGCGATTCGCCGATGCCGCGATAGTCATAGGTGATCACGTCGAAGTCGTGGGCGAACAGATAGTCGGCAAAACGCGAGTAATAGCGACAGCGCAGCGACGTGGCGGCGCTGATGATGACCACCGGGCGCCCGACTTTGACCTCGCCGTGACGCCAGTTGAAGCCACCCAGTACAAAGCCATCGAGCGCGGACTCGACGAAGGGCACGGCAATACAGTCGGCGGGCGAAAGGACGAGCGGGGACTCGGAGGTGGTCATTGAGCAGGCTCCTTGCGTTTGCAGCGAGACTTGCGAGAGCGCCCCGCTGCCGCTTTTTGTCAGAACCTGACGCTAGCAAATTCCGGACAATAAAGCCCTGTGCCGGGTGGGTTTTTCAGGTTCAGATGACTTTGAGGCCGTGTATTAGTACAAATATTCTGATCGACATAGCATGCGCATCCACGGCCAAACACATCTTGCGTTTTATCGTCGTGAGTTGCGGCTATAGGGATAGGCAAGCAGACCTCTCTTCAGGCACGACAAAATGGCTTAAGATCATCGAAGACTGTAATGGAACACTTCGACTAAAAGGACGCGACATCTTATGGAAATCCCCCTTGCTCAAATCAGGGAGCGTTTGAACAATCGCCGATTTACGGTAGTGGGTAACGCCCACGGGCTATCCGGTGCCGGCACAGTATTTCACTACCATGTCGAAGAAGATTCCGTTTGGGGTACTTACCAAGGTGGCCGGATCCGCCTAGGTCATCAAGTCGGACGCGTGACTGGTCCCGATACTCTTGAGCTTCTTTATCATTGCTTAACTACGGATGGTGAGATTCTTGCTGGCTGGTCTCGTGGCACGGTAGGCGTTGATCACGCAGGACGTACCACTCTGATGTTCATATGGGGTTGGTTGTCGGGCGCGACTGGAGGTGGGGAGTCTAGCTACGTTGAGCTTGCCGCATAGCGGTTAAGCTTTTTGATTACACTCGCGTCCATCTGTGCGGTAGCAACTCGGAGCGATCAATGGGTTGGTGAAAGGCGGTGCGTTCAGCCTCGACGCGAGAGACAAAAATGCCTCGGTCGATTTCGCTTTCGATCATGCGTGCCCAGGCTTGGGCATCGGCTTCGGTTTCGAAGGTTTTTCTTTGAGCTGGATAGCTCTTACGACGGATTTGCGCTTCCCACTGTCCTTTATTAACGGCTGGGCCGCGATTCCTGATTGTTGCCATTTCGACCATTCCCGCCACGTTCAAGTGTGGCAAATTTGTGGCAAAAACGACTTTCAGGACTAGGACAGGTTTCTATTAGGAACGCTATCCCTTGTGTACAAGGGAAAGAAGATGGTGCACCAGGCGGGATTCGAACCCACGACCCCTGCCTTCGGAGGGCAGTACTCTATCCAGCTGAGCTACTGGTGCTTATGCGGGCGACATCATACCTATGTCGGCTCGGGGCGTCCATTCGGGTTTTGTCGGGAAATTCTCTTTGTGGGGCTCCACTTGCGCATACCCCGGCCCACCTTGCCCCTGCGCAGTCCGTCCGGGAAGCTGGAACGTTTCTCTGACCCCAGGATCATCCTCGGGCACCGCCGGGTGCACCTGCCGGTTCGTTGGTTTTACGTTGAACCCGGCAGCTATTCGTGCTGACAAAGGAAGTTAATGCAGGCCCGCGTCAATCAGTCAAGCACCAGTCGGTCGACGGTATTGAAGGCATTCAAGTCCTGAGCCACGCTGTCTACTGCGCAATGTCGAACGGCTTCGCCGAGTCTCCGGGTTTACGTTGATCAGAAAAATCTCTCAAATTCGGTATTTTCGTTCTTTTTTTTGAACAGGCTATTGTCCTTTACCCCCCATTGATCCTAGGATTCGTTTGAGATTTCAAACGCTCCTGTCTGGGCGCTGAACCGCACATTCATCTCATGTGCGCTATTTAGGTGCTTCGGCCCGGTGAATGAATTTCCTGACGGCAGCCCCCAAGGCGCCTTTCTACACTCAATAAAACGCTGCGCGCGAGCGCGGTGCTGTTAAGGAAAGCCTACATGCAGCTCAAAGACAGTCAGTTGTTCCGCCAACAAGCTTTTATCGATGGTGCCTGGGTCGATGCGGACAGCGGTCAGACGATCAAGGTCAACAATCCGGCCACGGGCGAAATTCTCGGCACCGTGCCTAAAATGGGCGCCGCCGAAACCCGCCGCGCGATCGAAGCCGCTGACAAGGCCCTACCCGCCTGGCGTGCACTGACCGCCAAGGAGCGGGCCAATAAGCTGCGCCGCTGGTTCGAGCTGATCATCGAGAACCAGGACGATCTGGCCCGCCTGATGACCCTGGAACAAGGCAAGCCACTGGCCGAGGCCAAGGGCGAAATCGTCTATGCCGCCTCCTTTATCGAGTGGTTCGCCGAAGAAGCCAAGCGCATCTATGGCGATGTGATTCCGGGTCACCAGCCGGACAAGCGTCTGATCGTGATCAAGCAACCCATCGGCGTGACAGCCGCCATCACGCCGTGGAACTTTCCGGCCGCGATGATCACCCGTAAAGCCGGCCCAGCCCTGGCCGCCGGTTGCACCATGGTGCTCAAGCCCGCTTCGCAGACCCCGTTCTCGGCCTTCGCCCTGGCGGAACTGGCCCAGCGCGCCGGTATTCCGAAAGGTGTGTTCAGCGTGGTATCCGGCAGCGCCGGCGATATCGGCGCCGAGCTGACCGGTAACCCGATTGTGCGCAAGCTGTCCTTCACTGGTTCGACCGAGATTGGTCGCCAATTGATGGCCGAGTGCGCCAAGGACATCAAGAAGGTTTCCCTGGAACTGGGCGGCAACGCTCCGTTTATCGTGTTCGACGACGCGGACCTGGACAAGGCCGTCGAAGGCGCGATCATCTCCAAATACCGCAACAACGGCCAGACCTGCGTCTGTGCCAATCGCCTGTACATCCAGGACGGGGTCTACGATGCCTTCGCCGAGAAACTGAAGACGGCAGTCGCCAAACTCAAGATCGGCAACGGTCTGGACGAGGGCACTACCACCGGCCCGCTGATCGACGAGAAAGCCGTGGTCAAGATCAAGGAGCACATCGCCGACGCCCTGGGCAAAGGGGCGACCCTGTTGGCCGGCGGCAAGTCCATCGAAGGCAATTTCTTCGAACCGACTATCCTGGTCAACGTCTCCAAGGACGCCGCCGTAGCCAAGGAAGAAACCTTCGGTCCCTTGGCGCCGCTGTTCCGCTTCAAGGACGAAGCCGAGGTCATCGCGATGGCCAACGACACCGAGTTCGGCCTGGCCTCGTACTTCTACGCCCGTGACCTGAGCCGTGTGTTCCGTGTGGCCGAGGCTCTGGAGTACGGTATGGTCGGTGTCAACACCGGGCTGATCTCCAACGAAGTCGCGCCGTTCGGCGGTATCAAGGCTTCGGGGCTGGGCCGCGAAGGTTCCAAGTACGGCATCGAAGATTATCTGGAAATCAAATACCTCTGCCTGGGCATCTGAGTCCGGTTGGAGATTGCTGCAAACACAAGGGGCACGAGAGCGCTGTCCCTTGCTGTGCTTCGAACGCAATTTTCTCTGTGGCCGGGAAAGCTGTGACAGTCGATCATCGTATGCTGCCGCAGTTGCTTCCCCGCCATGCATTCCTTGAGTCGCGCCGCCCGATGAGCGGTGAATGAGGACACCATGAGCAAGACCAACGAATCCTTGATGCAACGCCGCCAGGCCGCTGTCCCTCGCGGTGTCGGCCAGATCCACCCGATCTTCGCCGACCACGCAAAAAATGCCACCGTGACCGACGTCGAAGGTCGTGAGTTCATCGACTTCGCCGGCGGTATCGCTGTTCTGAACACCGGCCACGTGCATCCGAAAATCATCGCTGCCGTGACTGAGCAGTTGAACAAGCTGACCCACACCTGCTTCCAGGTCCTGGCCTACGAACCCTACGTAGAGCTGTGCGAGAAAGTGAACGCCAAGGTTCCAGGTGATTTCGCGAAAAAAACCTTGCTGGTCACCACCGGTTCCGAAGCGGTCGAGAACGCCGTGAAGATCGCCCGTGCCGCCACGGGGCGCGCCGGCGTGATTGCTTTCACCGGCGCCTATCACGGTCGTACCATGATGACCCTGGGCCTGACCGGCAAAGTCGCGCCTTACTCGGCTGGCATGGGCCTGATGCCGGGCGGCATCTTCCGTGCGCTGTATCCAAACGAGCTGCATGGCGTGAGCATCGACGACGCGATTGCCAGCATCGAGCGCATCTTCAAGAACGACGCCGAGCCCCGTGATATCGCCGCGATCATCATCGAGCCGGTACAGGGCGAAGGCGGCTTCTATGTCGCGCCCAAAGCGTTTATGCAGCGCCTGCGCGTCTTGTGCGACCAGCACGGTATCCTGCTGATTGCCGACGAGGTGCAGACGGGTGCCGGTCGTACCGGGACTTTCTTTGCCATGGAACAGATGGGCGTCGCCGCCGACCTGACCACCTTCGCCAAGTCCATTGCTGGCGGTTTCCCGCTGGCGGGTGTCTGCGGCAAAGCCGAGTACATGGACGCCATTGCTCCCGGTGGCTTGGGCGGCACCTACGCCGGCAGCCCGATCGCTTGCGCCGCGGCCCTGGCGGTGATGGACGTGTTCGAGGAAGAGCACCTGCTGGAACGTTGCAAGGCAGTCGGCGAGCGCTTGGTGACCGGTTTGAAAGCGATTCAGGCCAAGTACCCGGTGATCGGTGACGTGCGCGCCCTGGGTGCGATGATCGCAATCGAGCTATTCGAAGGTGGCGACAGCCACAAGCCGAACGCAGCCGCCGTGGCCCAGGTAGTGGCCAAGGCCCGTGACAAAGGTTTGATCCTGTTGTCCTGCGGCACCTATGGCAACGTCCTGCGCGTGTTGGTCCCATTGACCTCGCCGGACGAGCAACTGGACAAAGGCCTGGCGATCATCGAGGAGTGCTTCGCCGAACTCGCTTGAGTTGCGATGTGTGAGAAAAAAGACCCGCTTCGACGGGTAATCAGACGATCACCCCAACACCCTGCGAGCGCTACGCTTTCGCAGGGTGTTTTATTTTCGCAGGTCTCTTCAGGCCAGGACGATCTGATTCTTGCCCAAGCGCTTGGCTTGGTACATCGCGCTATCTGCTCGGGCGAAGAGCCCGTCGAACAGCTCATCCTCGGGAGTCAGGCTGGTCAGGCCCTGGCTCACGGTGATGCCGAAGTATTCGCCGTCATGGCTGAACGCCAGGCGTTGGATCTCTCGTTGCAGGCGTTCGGCAATCTGTTGCGCCATGTCCGGTGCGCAGCCAGGCAGCAGCGCGGCGAACTCCTCTCCGCCGATACGCCCGAACAGATCGCCGCTGCGCAACGCCGAACGCCCTGTCTCGGCAATTTTCTGGAGGACCGTGTCACCTTCCGGATGCCCGTAGGTGTCATTGATCCGCTTGAAGTCATCGATATCCAGCAAGAGGAAAGCCAGCGGCGAGTCTTGCAGGCGGGCTTGCTCGAACTCACGGTGGGCGCATTCGAAGAAGTGCCGGCGATTGCTGCTGCTGGTCAGCACATCGGTGGTCGCCAGGCGTTGCAGCTCATCTTCCAGGACTTTCTTTTCGGTGATGTCCTCGGCGATGCCGACCACGATCACCCGCTGCCCCGGTTCGGCATGACGACCGATGAAGCACTTGTCGCTGAGCCAGCGGATCTCGCTGTTGGCACTGATAATGCGGTATTCGCGGTCTTCCACCGCGCCCTTTTCCAGCACCTGGGCGAGGCTGCGCTCGGCGTAGTCGAGGTCATCGGGGTAGATGCTGTCGCGCCATTCGTTGTAATCGGCCAGCAGCAGGCCCGCGGAACGACCGAAGATGCGTTCGTAGGCGGGGCTGACATAGAGCATCTGTCGGGCCTCCCAGTCGAAAGCCCATAACACGGCGTTGACGCTCACCAGCAAGGAACTGAAAAGTTGTTCGCGTTCGCTCAAGCGCGCGACTTCACCTTGTGCGTGCATCAGGGCAAGTAGGGTTTCAGCGGCTTCAGGCCACTGTTGGAGGGAAGGCGGTCTCGGCTTTTTATTGACCATCGGCGCATCTCACAGGGTGTGCCACGTTCGTATCAGCCGTGGCGACACCGAAAACCCGCCGGGATGGCGAAGTGCATTTGAGATAAGAGAATGATCGCTAAGTTCCGAACGGCGCGTCTCGAAGCCAAGCGCGCCGATCAACGGTGTCAGGCGAGGGACGGACGCAACGAGTAAGTCTTCAATTGGTTGGCGAAGTCACGCAGCGACTGGATACCGCTGGCCTCGGCTTCGTGGACCCAATCTTTGATCGCCGCCAGCATGTCGTGGCCATTCGAGCTGGTCTTGACCCAGATTTGTTGCAGGGCCAGGCGCTTCTCGTAAATGACCTTGAGTGCCTGGCTGTGTGCCAGCATGGTTTCGATGCGTACCTGGTGGTTATCGCTGAGCAGGCTGGTTTCTCGCGACAGCAGACGTTTGGCCCGATGGAATCGGTGGCGGACCGAATGATCGACTTTGGTCAGCTCCTGTTTTACCAGCGGCGCGATCACCAGCTTGCGGTATTGGGCCATGATCTGGAAGCGGTTGTTGAGGATCGCCATGGCGGTGTCCATGTCCAGGTGCCCTTTGCCTTCGACCCGGTGGGCGATGGGCGCGGTCCGTTGCACCTTGGCCAGACGCAGGAAGCTGAAGAGCTTGATCCATGCCCAACCCAGGTCGAACTCCCATTTTTTGACCGAGAGCTTGGCCGAGTTGGGGTAGGTGTGGTGGTTGTTGTGCAGCTCTTCGCCGCCGATCAGGATGCCCCAAGGCATCAAGTTGGTGGCCGCGTCACGGCATTCGAAGTTGCGATAGCCGACCGCGTGGCCCAGGCCGTTGATCACGCCCGCGGCCCAGAACGGGATCCACATCATCTGGATCGCCCAGATGGTGATGCCGATGGCGCCGAACAGTAGCAGGTCGATTACCGCCATCAGGCTGATACCGAGCAGCTTGTAGCGCGAGTAGAGGTTGCGCTCGATCCAGTCTTGCGGGCAGTTCTTGCCGTAGATGCGCAGGGTCTCGGCGTTGTCGGCTTCGGCCCGGTACAGCTCGGCGCCGGTGCGCAGGACGGTGGAGAGGCCGAGGATCACCGGGCTGTGGGGATCATCGACGGTTTCGCATTTTGCATGATGCTTACGGTGGATGGCGGTCCACTCGCGGGTGTTCTGAGCCGTGGTCAGCCACAGCCAGAAACGAAAGAAGTGCTTGAGACCGGCATTGAGCTCCAGGGAGCGATGGGCCGAATAGCGGTGCAGATAGACCGTGACACCGACAATGGTCACGTGGGTCATCAACAGAGTGACCGCCACCAGTTGCCAGGCTGACAAGTCAAGAAAACCGTTGTACCACATAGGCTGTATTGCCCTCGATAAAGTAAAGAACAGCCCGCGCATTATCACCGAGCCACCAGAGAAAACCAGTCGCTGTTGCAGATAAGAGTGCCTGGATATTTCCTACTTTATGATTTCAGCCGATTTGTAAGGCCATCAGGCATTTCTAGAATTAGCGCTTGGCGCAACAGCCGAAGCTATTTAACGGCGACCGATACTGGCGAAGCTGCGGGATGGGTGGCGAGTACTGGCCGACAGTTGTGAATATTTGGTTATATTAAAATTCTTAAATAGTATTTTTAAGAATAACTTCGCCTGTCTAAAATTGCCTCAACACCATGAGCAGTTCCGCCACTGCCGGGGTAACTCATATTTCAGGAGCACGACCATGAGCGCATCTCTGCGTAGCGTTGACGGCCAGGACGAAGCAACCGTTCTGCGTGAGATCCAGAACGCCTTGCGCGACCTGCGTTTTGGCGCGGTGGAAATCACCGTCCACAACGCTCAGGTGGTACAGATTGAGCGCAAGGAAAAGTTTCGTCTGCAACCCCCCGGCAACAAACCTAGCTGAACCCCGCATCACCCTCTGAAGTTGTCAGAGGCCCGACTGGTCAACCGGAGGGCGTCATTCATGCCCCCCAGAAAAATTGCAGCGGCCAAGCACGAGTCCGGGCTTGAAGCGCCATGAGAACAAAGCCAACACATCAAAAATTTTCGGGAGCTTCACCATGTCGTCGATTCGCCGTTATGCCCTGGCCGCACTTACCAGTGCCGTATTTGCCGGCGCTGCTGTTGCCAAGGATTATGAACTGCTCAACGTTTCCTACGACCCGACTCGTGAGCTGTACCAGGATTACAACGCTGAATTCAGCAGTTTCTGGAAGCAGGCTCACCCAGTCGACACTGTGAAGATCCAGCAATCCCACGGCGGTTCCGGCAAGCAAGGCCGCGCTGTGATCGACGGCCTGCGTGCCGACGTAGTGACCCTGGCGCTAGCCGGCGATATCGACGAAATCGCCAAGCTCGGCAAGAGCTTGCCCGAGGACTGGCAGAAACGCCTACCGGACGCCAGCACACCTTACACCTCGACCATCGTGTTCCTGGTGCGCAAGGGTAATCCCAAGGGCATCAAGGACTGGAACGACCTGATCAAGAAAGACGTCTCGGTCATCACCCCGAATCCGAAAACTTCCGGCGGCGCGCGCTGGAATTTCCTCGCGGCCTGGGCCTACGGCCTAAAAGCCGGTGGCAGCGAAGCCAAAGCCCAGGAGTACGTGAAAGAACTGTTCAAGCACGTGCCGATCCTCGACACCGGCGCTCGCGGCTCAACCATCACTTTCGTTAACAACGGGCAGGGCGATGTGTTGCTGGCCTGGGAAAACGAAGCGTTCCTGGCCCTCAAGGAAGACGGTGGCGCCGACAAGTTCGATATCGTCGTGCCTTCCCTATCGATCCTTGCCGAGCCACCGGTGGCGGTAGTCGACAAGAATGCCGAGAAAAAGGGCAACAGCGAGATCGCCGAGGCCTACCTCAAGCACCTGTATAGCCCTGCCGGCCAGGAAATCGCCGCGAAGAACTTCTACCGGCCACGTGACGAGAAAGTCGCCGCCAAGTACGAGCAGCAGTTCCCGAAACTGGACCTGGCGACCATCGACAAGGACTTCGGTGGCTGGAAATCGGCGCAACCGAAATTCTTCAATGACGGTGGTGTGTTCGACCAGATCTACCAGGCCCAGTAACTGAAACGTCACCTACCGTCAGCCGAGCTAGGAGCCCCGGATTTCATTCGGGGCTTTTGTGCGTCACAACCAAGGACTTCTATGTCACGTCGTATCTCCCCCGTCATACCCGGCTTCGGGCTGACGCTGGGCTACACCTTGGTGTACCTCAGCCTGATTGTGCTTATACCGCTGGCGGCGATGTTCGTGCATGCCGCCCAACTCACTTGGGAGCAGTTTTGGGCGATCATTTCGGCGCCTCGGGTGCTCGCGGCGCTGAAACTGAGCTTCGGCACGGCGCTGTATGCGGCGATTATCAATGGCATGATCGGTACACTGCTGGCCTGGGTGCTGGTGCGCTACACCTTCCCGGGGCGCAAGATCATCGATGCGATGATCGACCTGCCGTTCGCCCTGCCCACCGCCGTCGCCGGTATCGCCTTGACCGCGCTGTACACGCCGACTGGCCTGGTCGGGCAGTTCGCCGCCGACCTGGGCTTCAAGATCGCCTACACGCCGCTGGGCATTACCCTGGCGCTGACCTTCGTGACCCTGCCGTTCGTGGTCCGCACGGTGCAACCGGTGCTCGCCGATATTCCTCGGGAAGTCGAGGAAGCGGCGGCCTGCCTGGGCGCCAGGCCCTTGCAGGTGTTCCGGCATATCCTCGTGCCCGCGCTGCTGCCCGCCTGGCTGACTGGCTTCGCCCTGGCCTTTGCCCGTGGCGTCGGTGAGTACGGTTCGGTGATCTTCATTGCCGGCAACATGCCGATGAAGACCGAAATCCTGCCGCTGCTGATCATGGTCAAACTCGACCAGTACGACTACACCGGCGCGACGTCCATCGGCGTGATGATGCTGGTGGTTTCCTTTGTCCTGTTGCTGCTGATCAACTTGCTGCAGCGGCGTATCGAAACCCCATAAGGAGGCGCGAACATGTCCCAATCGTCCATAAGCGCCGCCTCCGCGGCCAACGCCGCCCGGCGTGGCAGTGCCGTTTCGCGGCGGATTCTGATCGGTCTCGGCTGGCTGGTCTTTGCGCTGTTTCTGCTGTTGCCGCTGTTTATCGTGGTGTCCCAGGGCCTGAAGCTCGGCCTCGGCGCGTTCTTCACTGCGATCTTCGAGCCGGACGCGCTGTCGGCGCTGAAACTGACGGTGATCGCCGTGCTGATCTCAGTGCCGCTCAACCTGGTGTTCGGCGTCAGCGCCGCCTGGTGTGTGAGCAAGTACAGCTTTCGCGGCAAGAGCATGCTGGTCACGCTGATCGACCTGCCGTTCTCGGTCTCGCCGGTGATCGCCGGTCTCGTCTATGTGCTGATGTTCGGCGCTCAGGGCTTTTTCGGCCCGTGGCTGGCGGATCACGATATCCAGATCGTTTTTGCCTTGCCGGGCATCATCCTGGCGACCGTCTTTGTCACCGTGCCCTTTGTCGCCCGTGAGCTGATCCCGCTGATGCAGGAGCAGGGCACCCAGGAAGAGGAGGCGGCGCGGCTGCTGGGCGCCAACGGCTGGCAGATGTTCTGGCATGTCACGGTGCCAAATATCAAGTGGGGCCTGATCTATGGCGTGGTGCTGTGTACGGCGCGGGCAATGGGCGAGTTTGGCGCGGTGTCGGTGGTTTCCGGGCACATTCGTGGGGTGACCAACACCCTGCCGCTGCACGTCGAGATCCTCTACAACGAATACAACCACGTGGCCGCGTTCGCCGTGGCGAGCCTGTTGCTGATCCTGGCGCTCTTCATCCTGCTGCTCAAGCAGTGGAGCGAAAACCGAATCAACCACCTGCGCGCCAGCGCCGCGGAGGAATAAGTCATGTCGATCGAAGTCCGTAATGTCAGCAAGAATTTCAACGCCTTCAAGGCGCTGAACAGCATCAACCTGGACATCCAGAGCGGCGAGCTGGTGGCCTTGCTTGGCCCGTCCGGCTGCGGCAAGACCACTTTGCTGCGGATCATTGCCGGGCTGGAAACCCCGGATGACGGCAGCATCGTGTTCCACGGCGAAGACGTTTCCGGTCACGATGTGCGTGATCGCAACGTCGGGTTCGTGTTCCAGCATTACGCGTTGTTCCGTCATATGACCGTGTTCGATAACGTCGCCTTTGGCCTGCGCATGAAGCCGAAGAGCCTGCGCCCGAACGAAAGCCAGATTGCCACCAAGGTCCATGAACTGCTGAACATGGTGCAGTTGGACTGGCTGTCCGACCGTTACCCGGAACAGTTGTCCGGCGGCCAGCGCCAGCGGATCGCCCTGGCCCGGGCCTTGGCGGTGGAGCCCAAGGTACTGCTGCTGGACGAACCGTTCGGTGCGCTGGATGCCAAGGTGCGCAAGGAGCTGCGCCGCTGGCTGGCGCGCCTGCATGAAGATATCAATCTGACTTCGGTGTTCGTGACCCACGACCAGGAAGAAGCGATGGAAGTCGCCGATCGTATTGTGGTGATGAACAAAGGCGTGATTGAGCAGATCGGCTCACCCGGCGAGGTGTACGAGAACCCCGCCAGTGATTTCGTCTACCACTTCCTCGGCGACTCCAATCGCTTGCACCTGGGGGAGAACAACCCGGTGTTGTTCCGCCCCCACGAGGTGTCGTTGTCGCGTCACGAACTGGAAGATCACCACACGGCCGAAGTTCGCGATATCCGGCCGTTGGGCGCGACCACCCGGGTGACTCTGAAGGTCGAGGGCCAGAGTGAACTGATCGAGGCTGAAGTGGTGAAGGACCATGACAGCCTGATCGGTCTGGCGCGGGGCGAGACGCTGTTCTTCAAGCCCAAGGTCTGAGAGAGACTGGTCAGTATCCGGTTGTTCTGAAGGGGGCGTTGCGACAAGCCGGATCGCCCAACTGAGCACAAACAGGCCGACGCCGCTGCTCAACCAGACCATCGTGCTCGATGGCCGATATTTGGCCCAGCCAAACGGATAGGTCGAGCAGCCCGTTATCGGCAGCCCCAAGGTCACTTCGGGACGCAGATAGAGCCCGCCAACGCCGCCGCCAAAAAAGCCAAAGGGATCATCCAGGGCCCGGCCACTGGCCATCCTGGCCCTGACGGCAGCACCGCGACGGCGCCCAGGACCTGCGCGGTATCGAGGAAGTGACTGGCGATAGTGCGCCAATCGCGGCGGTACGCCGCGTATTGACTGAGAGGCTCCGGGAGGTTTCTCATTACTATTCCTCCTGTAGGGTGATGGAATCATTCCCGGCCGGAAATTTTGCGCTGTCGGCTAAACGACAATCGTTTTGGAGTTCTCATGGACGTATCTGCCTGGCGCTCGCGCCTGCTGACGGGCCACTGGTTCAGCAACCTGCCTGCTTACCTGCAGGATAGCCTGGTGGCCACGGCCAAGGGACGGCGCCTGACGCCGGGGCAGTGTCTGTTCAAGCGTGGTGACCCGCCCTGCGGCCTGTATGCGGTCCTCGAAGGCTCGGTACGGGTCGGTGCCGTCAGTGCAAAAAGCAACGCAGTGGCGCCGAGCCGGATCGAATTGCCGTACTGGTTCGGCGAGATTTCCTTGTTCGATGGGTTGCCGCGCACCCATGATGCCTACGCGGTAGGCCACACCATCCTGCTACACGTGCGCCAGGATGTCTTGTTGGAACTGCTGCAAGAGCACCCGGAATATTGGCGGCATTTTGCTTTGCTGATGAGCCAGAAGCTGTGCCTGACCTTTATCGGCCTGGAACAGTTGAGCCGGCTACCGACGGCTGTGCGCCTGGCGCATCGGTTGCTGCTGATCGCCGAAGGCTATGGTGAACTCAATCAGTCGCGGCAACTGATCCCGTTGGCCCAGGACCAACTGGCGGCGATGCTGTCGTTGTCGCGCCAGAGCAGCCGGCAGATTTTCCAGGGCCTGCGAGACGAGGGCATCATCGACCTGAACCAGGGTGAAATCGAAATTCTCGACCTGAAGCGCCTGCGGGCGGCGGCGAGTGCCTGAAAGGCGTCGACATTGAACTGATCGTACAGGCCACTAGAGCGCGGCATAATCTTCCTGACGGTCCAGCGCCACTAACGTCTGGATCATCGCCTGCGCCGCTGGCGATAGCCGGAACCCGGTGCGGCTGACAATCGCGCAACGGGCCTGCAGGCTCTCGATGTTCGGCGCCAGGTTGCGCCAATGCAGCAGCACCAGCGAATCCTGTGCCGCATCCTCGACAAACGCCTCATGAGTACCGACGCCAATCGCATTGGACTGGCGCACGATTTTCACCAGCGCGGGAAAATGTTCGGTCTCGATATGCGGCGAAAAATCGGTGCGCCCGCTGAGGTTTGCCAGCAGCTTGCGAATGCCTGGCGCGATCAGCGCGGTCGCCAGTGGATAGTCGAACATATCGTTGGTCGACAAGCTGTTCTTGGCCAGCAACGGGTGTTCGAGACGGCAGAAAAATACGCCACGCCTGGGCGTCAGTGCCTGGGTCTGGAAATTCGGGTCGGCTTCGAAATGACGGATGTCGGCGATAAAAAATTCTATTTCTTCGCGACTCAGGCTGCGGCTGAGTTGTTCCCAATTATCCACCCGGAATCGGGTGCGCACTTTCGGGTGGGCGTGGATAAACCGTGCTACCGCTTCCGGCACCAGTTTCACCGCCGGCGCTGGGCCGCAACCGAAGCGCAGTTCGCCGGCGTCGAACTTGCTCATCTGGGTCACTTCGGCGCTCAGCCGCGCCGCGCCCTGGACCAGAGGCAGGGCGTGTTGCAACACCATCTGACCTTCGGGCGTCGGGTGGAGGTCCTTACTGCCACGGTTCACCAACACACAGCCGAACTCTTGTTCCAACCCCTGGATACTGCGGCTGAAGGCCGGTTGGGTGATACCCATGGCGTCCGCTGCGCGGACAAAACTGCGATGTTCGTTGAGGGCGATAAAATAACGCAGTTGGCGAAGATCCATAGACTTCCCGGCACCCAAAAATAGCTCGAAGGCATTTGCGACGAGTGAGGCCTGAGGTTTTAAATGCAAGCTATTATTCGGTCAATGAAGAATTTTAGCGTCTATTAGATCGAAATTGAATATAAAGGACTGACGAGAAACTTCAACCATGGTCAGTTGGGTGTCTCGCCGTGGCTGGAGGATGCCTTCGGGGAATATTTTCAATGCTTGAAAAGCATGGTTTTTCAAGGGCATCGCTGCAACCCTTGAAACACGCGGCCTTGAGCGGGAGGTTTGGATTTGATATTCCTTTTCGCAATATTTATAACTTCAAATATTACTTTATGACCTAAGTGATCTCCATGGATCATCGGCTCTCTCGATGCGTGCCAGACATGCTTCGAGGATTTTTTGCTGAAGAACGCGGGAGTTATTTCATGGGCAATGTCCAGATCGCAGCCAGTGCATATGAGGTGCGCAGACCTCAAGCGCCGAGTGGCGAGTTGCTCGATCTCGGTCGACCCCATCACGCGCCGCTGGAGCAACTGCGTCTGCAGAAAGTGCCCAAGGGCATCCTCAGTCGACGCGAGGCAATCTTGCTCGGTGTATTCGCGCTGGCGCTGCATGGCGCGGTGGTCTACTGGCTGAGCCAGAAACAGGCGCCGGTGCTGGTGGTGGTGCCGCCGCAAATCCCGCCGATGACCATTGAGTTTTCCCAGCCGTCACCGCCCGTGGTTCAACCGCCGCCGCCCGTGTCGCCACCTCCATCGGTGGTCGAGCCGCCACCGCCGGTAGTTGACGAACTGGCGGCAAAGCCACCGCCTAAACCCATCGCCAAGCCCATATCGACGCCCAAACCGGTACCCAAGCCTGAGCCTAAGCCAGTGCCAAAGCCGGTCGAACAGCCGCCGGTATCGCCACAACCGACGGAGCCACCCGCGCCACCGGCTCCGCCCAGCCCGGCCCCGGTGACCCCGGCTTCGGCCAGCGCCGCCTACCTGAAGAACCCGGCGCCGGAGTATCCGGCGCTGGCCCAGCGGCGCGGCTGGGAAGGCACGGTGTTGCTACGGGTCCAAGTGCTGGCCAGCGGTACACCGGGCGAGATCCAGATTCAGCAAAGCAGTGGTCGCGAGCAACTCGACCAGGCTGCCCTGGCGGCGGTGAAGCGTTGGCGCTTTGTCCCGGCCAAACAGGGCGATGTCGCCCAGGTCGGCTGGGTCAGCGTACCCATCGATTTCAAGATCCACTGATCGGCAGCCAACGCGCTGAACGTTTTTACAGAGGGAACCTATTATGACGTTACTGGCATCTCCACTCCAATCCATCGAAAGCGCGGTGATCTGGCTGCTGATGGTCTTTTCCGTCGCCACTTGGGGCCTGACCCTGCTCAAGGTCGTGCAGTTCGCTCGCTTGAAGGGCCAGGATCGCACGTTCCACAAACAGTTCTGGGCGGCCTCCAGCCTCGACTCGGCGGTCGAGCTGAGCGATACCCTGCCTGGTGCCGCCGCCCGCGTGGCCCAGGCCGGCTATGCCGCGATCCAGGTCGGCGAGGCGCCACAGGTCGCTGGTCTGAGCCAGGCGATCAATCACCAGGACCGCCTGGAACGTGCCCTGCGCCAGCAGATCGTGCGTGAGCGTCGTGCCCTGGAAACCGGTCTGGCGGTGGTTGCCAGTATCGGCAGTACTTCGCCGTTCATTGGCCTGTTCGGCACCGTGTGGGGGATCATGGAGGCCCTCAAAGGCATCAGCGCCGCCGGTTCCGCGAGCCTGGAAACCGTGGCCGGACCGATCGGTGCCGCGCTGGTGGCGACCGGGGTGGGGATTGCTGTCGCGGTGCCTGCGGTGTTGGTCTACAACTACTTCCTGCGTCGCCTGAAACTCACTGCCGCCGACCTCGACGACTTCGCCCACGATTTCTATAGCCTTGCGCAGAAGAGTTCGTTTCGGCTACTGGTCCATCCGACGGCCAACAAGAGTACTGGCCTGAGCATTACGCAGAAAGTGAAGGAGGCGTCCTGACATGGCCTTTTCCATCCAAGACAGTGATGAGGTGCTCAGCGAAATCAACGTCACGCCGCTGGTGGATGTCATGCTGGTGCTACTGGTGGTGTTTATCGTTACCGCGCCGCTGCTGACTAACGCCATTGCGATCAACCTGCCCAAGACCGAAGCCGTAGCGCCGGTGACGCAGAAGGACGCGTTGGTGGTGAGTATCGACGGGGCCGGCAAGTGGTTTATCGACAAGGACGAAATCAAGCCACAGCTGCTGGAGCTCAGTCTCCAGGCAGCCAAGGCCAAGGACCCGGACCTACGGGTGCAACTGCAGGCCGACAACGCGGTGAACTACGGCGAAGTGGCGCGGGCCATGGCGTCCATCGAGCGGGCCGGAATCAGCAAATTGTCGGTGATCACCGCGCGCTGAACGCAACCGCTACTTGAGTTTTTTGGGCCGTCTCCTGGGCAGGGTACGGCTCTTTTTTATTGCCGGATAAGCTGATGGAATGGCCATGATGGTAACGGAGTGGAGGTTTTTTTATATTTCTTTATGATCTTAATAAATAGATTCTTATTCCTTAACGAATGCAATCTTTCTCCTTCATACTTGATCCGGAACGCAAACGCTGGAGCAGGTGTACCCCATGCGCAACGAGTCGATTCGTTATCTGATCGTGCCGGGCTGGCAAGGATCGCCAGAAGATCATTGGCAAACCCACTGGCAGAACAGCCTGCCCAACAGTGCGCGAGTGGAGCAGGCCGACTGGCTGACGCCGCGTCGCGAGGATTGGGTCGCAGCGCTCGCCGAGGCTGTTGCCGCCGACCACACGGCGGTGATCTTGATCGCCCACAGCCTGGGTTGCATCGCCGTCGCCCATTGGGCGCGATCCGCGCCGTTGCACCTGTTGCGGCGGGTTCGCGGAGCCTTATTGGTGGCGCCGGCCGATGTCGAACGGCATGCCTGCGCCGCGGCGTTGCGTAATTTTGCCCCGATTCCCGGCGACCGGCTGCCGTTCCCGAGCCAGATCGTGGCCTCCGACAACGACGACGCCGTCAGCGCCGCGCGCGCCCTCGAACTAGCGCATTGCTGGGGCGGCGAAGTCGACATCCTCAGTGGCGCCGGGCATATCAATGTGAACTCCGGCCATCAACGCTGGGAGCAGGGGTTTGCCTACCTGTACCGTCTGCAAACCCGTATGGAAGCGCCTTCGCTGCGCCGCGCCTGATTTTTTCCTCTGCTTGAACGTCCCCGCTGCGAGGCGGTCGGCGCGGGAGTCTGTCATGAGTCTGCATGAAATCTTCGGCCAGCCTTTGCTGACCTTTCCCGATGCGGAAAAAAGCCCGCTGAGTATCCGTGCCAAGGCGCTGGTATTCGTCGATCCGCGTTCGCGCCAGTTGCGCGAAGAGCTCGAACAACTGGCGCCCAAGGCGCTGCCGGTGCTGATCCGCGGCGAAACCGGCAGCGGTAAGGAGCTGTTGGCCCGACATATCCATCGCGCCAGCGACCGTACCGGGCTATTTGTCTCGGTCAACTGCGGCGCCATCAGCCTTACTTACGCCGACGCCGAGTTGTTCGGTTACGCGGTGGGGACCCACAGCAGTTCAGTCAGCAGTCGGGCCGGCTGGTTCGGCTCGGCCAATGGCGGAACCCTGTACCTGGATGAGATCGGCGACCTGCCGCTGCCGATCCAGATCAAGCTGCTGGCGGCCCTGGAAAACCATGAGGTGACGCGGGTGGGCGCGAAGCAGCCCAGCCCGGTGGATGTGCGTTTGGTGGCGGCGACCAGCATCGATCTGGGCCAGGCGGTGGCGGTGGGGAAATTCCACCCACGGCTCTATCACTACCTCTGCGAAGGCCGGCTGGAATTGCCGGCGTTGCGTGAGCGGGTCGGCGATATCTTGCCCCTGGCCGAGTATTTCCTCGGCATCTACAGTCAGCGCCTGAACCTGTCGGTACCGCTGATCAGTGACGGCGCCCAGCGGGCGTTGGAGCGTCACAGTTGGCCGGGCAATACTCGTGAGCTGGAAAACGTCATTCACTTCGCCTTGCTGGTGAGCAGCGGCGATGAGATCCTGGCGGAGCATCTGAACCTGCCAACGCCGTTGGCCCTGGTCGAGCAATTGATCGGTAGCCGTTGCGCCGAGGAACTGGCGGCGCTCAAACGGTTGTTGGAGCAGGCAGGCGCCTGATCTTTTGGAGAGCCGACTTGCCGATGAAGAAGTCGGCCAGAACGCTAAGCTTGATGGCAAGCTCGCTCACACATAAACATCGCGCCTGCCGGGCATTAATAAAATGGAATATGCAGACAAATAGAAGATATTGTTCTGGAATAAAAGCATCGGTATCTTCTACTCCATACCAACGATATCATTTTGCTAGCGCTTCTTTTCCCTTGGCTGTCGTCAATGACGACCAAGATTTTCGATAAGGACACTGCATGAAAAAGGTTTTGTTGTTTACCGCATTGGCGGCTGCTCTGACCGCGGGCCTGGCTCAGGCCGGTGAGAAACTGGTGGTAGCGGCAACGCCGGTGCCTCACGCCGAGATCCTCGAGCTGATCAAGCCGACCCTCGCCAAAGAGGGCGTCGATCTGGAAATCAAGATCTTCACCGACTACGTACAACCGAACACCCAGGTTGCCGAGAAACGCCTGGACGCCAACTACTTTCAGACCAAGCCGTACCTGGATGGTTTCAACAAGGGCAAGGGCACCAACCTGATCACCGTAGTCGGTGTCCATGTCGAGCCTTTCGGCGGTTACTCGAGAAAGGTCAAGAGCCTGGACGAATTGAAGGACGGCGCGACCATCGCCATTCCGAACGAAGGCAGTAATGCCGGTCGTGCCCTGTTGCTGCTGCAAAGCAAAGGCCTGATCGAACTCAAGGACCCAAACAACGCCCTATCGACACCGAAAGACATCGCCAGCAACCCGCACAAATTCAAGTTCAAGGAACTGGAATCGGCCCTGCTTCCGCGAGTTTTGGATCAAGTCGACCTGGATATGATCAACACCAACTATGCACTGGAAGCGGGTCTGAATCCGGCTAAGGACGCCTTGCTGATCGAAGGCGCCGACTCGCCTTACGTGAACTTCCTGGTCGCCCGTCCGGACAATAAGGACAGCGCCGCGATCCAGAAGCTGGCCAAGGCCCTGACCAGCCCGGAAGTGAAAGCGTTCATCGATAAGAAGTACAAGGGTGCGGTACTGCCGGCATTCTGATTGACGAATAATCCGGTCAAGGTTTGAACGCCGACGAGCAAGCAGCGTCGGCGTTGTTTATTTCACCATCTGTAATAAGCCGACCTTTGCGTACCCGTCCGCTCTGCCCCTACCGAGCTTGCTCGTCACGGAAATATTCGTAGAGTCTTGTCCACGCACGCAAGGAACCCCATTTCGCGCTAAACAGTCGTAACGACATGGTGTGTCAGCATTACACGAAGGAGTGTGTGTGAAAGGGTATCGAGTGAAGCGGGAAATAGCCTTGGTGCTGGTGGCGCTGCTGACTGGTTGCGGCCATGAACAACCTCCAGAGCCCGAGCGACCACGGGTCTTTGTCGAGCAGGTACAGCGCAAGGACTTCGCTGCCGCCGTAACCCTGACCGGCGACATCCAGGCCCGGGTCCAGACCGATCTGTCATTTCGCGTTGGCGGCAAGATCATCCAGCGCGGTGTCGATGTCGGGGCGCGGATTGCGGCCCACCAAGTGCTCGCCAAGCTCGATCCCAAGGATCTGCAAACCAATGTCGACAGCGCCCAAGCCGAGGTCAACGCTGAGCAGGCGCGGGTGCAGCAGACCAGCGCGGCGTTTGCCCGGCAGCAGAAGCTGCTGCCCAAAGGCTACACCAGCCACAGCGAATATGACGCCGCCCGCGCCGGTATGCTCAGCGCCAGGAGCGCCCTGACGGCGGCCCAGGCCCAGCTCGCCAATGCCCGCAAGCAGTTGGGCTACACTTCGCTGATCGCCGAGGTCCCCGGCGTAATCACCGCCCGCCAGGCCGAGGTTGGCCAGGTGGTACGGGCGACTATGCCGATCTTCACCCTGGCCCGCGATGGCGAACGCGACGCGGTGTTCAATGTCTATGAGTCGCTGTTGGAGGAGCCACCGGGTGACCGCTCGATCACCGTGACCCTGCTCGACAACCCGACGATCAAGGCCGTGGGCAAGGTTCGCGAAGTGACTCCGGCGGTCTCGGCCCGGAGCGGGACGGTACAGGTCAAGGTGGCCCTGGGCGAGCTGCCGGCGGGCATGGACCTGGGCTCGGTGGTCAGCGCCACCGCCACGGCGCCGGCCAGGTCGAGTATCGAGTTGCCCTGGTCGGCCCTGACCAAGGAGGGCCGCGAACCGGCTGTGTGGCTGGTAGATGCCGATGGCCAGGCCAGCCTGCATCGGGTCAAGGTCGGGCGTTACCTGACCGGTCATGTGATGATCAGCGAGGGCCTGGAGGGTGGCGAGAATGTTGTGGTCGCCGGCGGGCAATTGCTGCATCCGGGCATGCTGGTGGAAATCGCCAGGCCGACCCCGGCAACCGCTTCGGGAGCCCGGCCATGATGCGTCTGTCGCTGGTCCTGCTGGGCGGCCTGTGGATCGCCGCGTGTTCGAAGCAGGAGCCGCCACCCGAGCCGGTACGGCCAGTGCTGTTTATCGAGGTCAAGCCGGAGTCGGTGCAGCACCTCGGGCGTTTTGCCGGCAGCATCCAGGCCCGTTATGAAAGCACCCTCGGGTTCCGGGTGGCCGGGCGGATCGCCCGGCGCTATGTGGATGTCGGTAGCGAAGTGGCCCGAGATGCCTTGCTGGCGAGCCTTGATCCCACCGATCAGCAGAATCGCGTGCGTGCGGCCCAGGGCGATTTATCGCGGATCCAGGCGCAGTGGATCAACGTCCAGGCCAATGCTCGCCGCCAGCAGGAATTGTTCGACCGTGGCGTCGGCGCTCAGGCCCAGCTGGATGTGGCCCAGACCGATCTGAAGACCACCGGCGCCTCCCTCGAACAGGCCCGTGCCTCGCTCAGCCAGGCTAAGGATCAATTAGCTTATACCGAGCTGCACAGCGACCACGCCGCCGTGGTGACCGACTGGAAAGTCGAGGCCGGTCAGGTGGTCAATGCCGGCCAGGAAGTGGTCACTCTGGCGCGCCCGGATATCAAGGAAGCGGTGATCGACCTGCCGGCGGCACTGGCCGAGCGACTCGGCGAAGACGTCGAGCTGCGTGTCGCCAGCCAGCTCGATCCGAGCGTCAACACCACCGCGCGGCTGCGGGAAATCGAACCCCAGGCCGACAGCGCCACGCGGACCCGGCGGGCTCGCCTGACCCTGGCCGAGACTCCGGCGGCGTTCCGCTTGGGCAGCTCCATCAGCGTTACCTTGAGTTCAGCCATCGAGCCGCGCACTCGGTTGCCAGTGTCGGCCCTGCGCAAAGACCAGGACAAGGCGCAGATCTGGATCATCGACCCGCAAACCCACACCGTCTCGCTCCGCGATGTCCAAGTGCTTAGCCGCGAAGGCGAGACGACGTTGCTGGTGTCGGGGATCAGGACCGGCGAGAAAGTGGTGAGTGCCGGGGTGAACAGTCTCAAGCCTGGACAGAAAGTCAAAATCGACGAGGAACACCCACAATGAAAGGGAGCTTCAACTTGTCCGAGTGGGCTCTCAAGCACTCGTCGTTCGTTTGGTACCTGATGTTCGTCGCGTTGCTGATGGGGGTGTTTTCCTACATCAACTTGGGGCGCGAGGAAGACCCGTCCTTCACCATCAAGACCATGATCATCCAAACCAGATGGCCGGGCGCTACGGTGGATGAAACCTTGCAGCAGGTCACCGACCGCATCGAGAAAAAACTCGAGGAGCTGGACTCCCTCGACTATGTGAAAAGCTACACCCGACCCGGCGAATCGACAGTGTTCGTGTTTCTGCGCGACACCACCAGCGGCAAGGACATCCCGCAGATCTGGTATCAGGTGCGCAAGAAGATCGACGATATTCGCGGCGACTTCCCCCAGGGTATCCAGGGACCGGGGTTCAACGATGAGTTCGGCGATGTGTTCGGTTCGATTTATGCCTTTACCGGCGACGGTCTGAGCATGCGCCAGCTACGCGACTACGTGGAGCAAGTGCGGGCGCAGATCCGCGACGTGCCGGGATTGGGCAAGATCGAGATGATCGGTGAGCAGAACGAAGTGCTCTATCTGCACTTCTCCACCCGCAAGCTGGCCGCCCTGGGCATCGACCAGCGCCAGGTGGTGCAGAGCCTGCAAACGCAGAACGCGGTGACGCCGGCTGGGGTGATCGAAGCCGGGCCCGAGCGGATCTCGGTGCGGGCCTCCGGGCAATACGCTTCGGAAAAGGACCTGGAAGCGGTCAATCTCAAGCTCAACGATCGTTTTTACCGTCTGGCGGATATCGCCGAGATCAGCCGCGGCTACGTCGACCCGCCGACCCCGCTGTTCCGCTACAACGGCCAGTCGGCCATCGGCCTGGCCATCGCCATGAAGAAGGGTGGCAACATCCAGGACTTTGGCAGGCGCCTGCACGAACGCATGGACAGGCTGACCACTGAATTGCCGGTGGGCGTCGGCGTACACAGGGTCTCCGACCAGGCCGAGGTGGTGGAAAAGGCCGTCGGCGGCTTTACCAGCGCCTTGTTCGAAGCGGTGATCATCGTGCTGGTGGTGAGCTTTATCGCCCTTGGCCTGCGTGCCGGCCTGGTGGTGGCTTGCTCGATCCCGCTGGTGTTGGCGATGGTCTTCGTGTTTATGGAGTACAGCGGCATCACCATGCAGCGGATTTCCCTCGGTGCGCTGATCATTGCCCTCGGCCTGTTGGTGGACGATGCAATGATCACCGTGGAAATGATGGTCACGCGACTGGAGAAGGGCGATAGCAAGGAACAGGCGGCGACCTTCGCCTACACTTCCACGGCCTTCCCGATGCTCACTGGCACCCTGGTCACGGTGGCTGGTTTCGTGCCCATTGGCCTCAATGCCAGCTCGGCGGGGGAATATACTTTCAGCCTGTTTGCGGTGATCGCGGTGGCGATGCTGGCGTCGTGGGTCGTCGCGGTGTTGTTCGCGCCGGTGATCGGCGTACATATCCTCAGTGACAAAGTGAACGGGCACAACCCGCAGACCGGGCGTGTTGCTCAGGCCTTTAATGCCGGGCTGCTCTGGTCGCTGCGTAACCGCTGGTGGGCTATCGGTCTCACGGTGCTGATCTTCGCGCTGTCGGTGTTCTGCATGCGCTTCGTGCAGAACCAGTTCTTTCCGTCTTCGGATCGCCCGGAAATCCTCGTCGATCTCAACCTGCCCCAAAACGCCTCGATCCACGAAACACGCAAGGCGGTGGACAGGCTTGAGGCCGGTCTCAAGGACGATCCGGATATCCTGCGCTGGAGCAGCTATATCGGCGAGGGCGCGATCCGTTTCTATCTGCCCCTCGACCAGCAATTGCAGAACCCCTACTACGCCCAGTTGATCATCGTCAGCAAGGGGTTGGAGCAACGGGCGGCGCTGATGGACCGCTTGAACAAGCGCTTGCGGGAGGACTTCGTCGGCATCGGCAGCTTTGTCCAGACCCTGGAAATGGGGCCGCCGGTGGGGCGGCCATTGCAGTATCGGATCAGCGGCAAGGACATCGATCAGGTGCGCAAACATGCCATCGAATTGGCGACCATCCTCAACAAAAACCGCTACGTCGGCGAGACCATCTACGATTGGAACGAGCCGGGCAAGGTGCTGCGCATCGATATCGCCCAGGACAAGGCGCGTCAGTTCGGCTTGTCCTCCGAGGATGTGGCGAAGCTGATGAACAGCATCGTCAGCGGTTCGCCGATCACTCAGGTCAAGGACGATATCTACCTGATCAACGTGGTCGGGCGTGCGCTGGACAGCGAGCGGAGCACCCCGGAAACCCTGCAGAACCTGCAGATCGTCACCCCCGGTGGCACCTCGATTCCGTTGCTGGCATTCGCCACGGTGCGTTATGAGCTGGAGCAGCCGCTGGTCTGGCGGCGTGACCGGCTGCCGACCATCACCCTCAAGTCCGGTGTCCGGGGGGGTATCCAGCCGACCGATCTGGTCCGGCAACTGCAGCCCGAGATCGACAAGTTCTCGGCTGGCTTGCCGGTGGGCTACAAGGTGGTCACCGGCGGCACGGTGGAAGAGAGCGGCAAGGCCCAGGGCCCGATTGCCAAAGTAGTGCCGCTGATGCTGTTCCTGATGGCGACTTTCCTGATGATCCAGCTGCACAGTGTGCAGAAGATGTTCCTAGTGGCCAGTGTCGCGCCGCTGGGGCTGATCGGCGTGGTCCTGGCGCTGGTGCCGACAGGCACGCCAATGGGCTTTGTGGCGATTCTCGGGATCCTCGCGCTGATCGGCATCATCATCCGCAACTCGGTGATCCTGGTGACCCAGATCGACGAATACGAACGCAACGGCTACGAACCCTGGGAGGCGGTGGTGCAGGCAACGGAACATCGGCGTCGGCCGATCCTGCTGACAGCGGCGGCGGCGAGTCTGGGGATGATCCCGATTGCTCGGGAGGTGTTCTGGGGGCCGATGGCCTACGCGATGATCGGTGGGATCGTGGTGGCGACGGTGCTGACGCTGATGTTCCTGCCGGCGCTGTATGTGGCGTGGTATCGGATTCGCGAGCCGCAGCGGGAAGATTGATCGTGAGGGAGAGTCTTTGGTGAGGATGGGAATTGCCAGGGCAAAGGTGCTTGCTCCCAGTGGATCGAGAGGTCTGCAAGAGAGGTGGACTTTTGCTGTTACCGATGACATCTACCGTCTTGCCTTCATTGGCGCCTACGAGTCCAAACGTCAGATGCTCGTAAGCGTCACGTTGAAAGACGGCCAGATGCTGTGGAGTTTCATGCACAGCGACGACGCTGCCTGGGCTGAGGTTTCGCCAGCACGAGAGTGTCGGCAAACGCCGAAATCACTCCGCCGTCGACGGTTTCTCCCACAAGTTGATTCCGCCTTCCTGGGCAAACCGGTCGATTTCCGCCAGTTCTTCCTGAGTGAAACTCAGGTTTTTCAGTGCGCCGACATTCTCGATGATCTGTTCCGGCCGGCTGGCACCGATCAGTGCCGAGGTCACCCGAGGATCACGCAAGGTCCAGGCCAGGGCCAGTTGCGCCAGACTCTGGCCGCGACGCCGGGCGATCTCGTTGAGTGCCCGCACGTGGCCGATATTCGCTTCGCTCAGGTGCGAGGCTTGCAACGAACCGCCGCCCGGACGATTGACCCGCGCATCGTTCGGCACGCCGTTGAGGTACTTGTCGGTGAGCAAGCCCTGGGCCAGCGGGGTAAAGGCGATCACGCCAGCGCCCAGCTCTTCGACGGCGTCTAGCAGATCCTTTTCCACCCAGCGGTTGAGCAGGTTGTAGGCTGGCTGATGAATCAGTAGCGGTACTTTCCATTCTTTCAGCAGTGCAGCGATCTCGCGGGTCTTGACGCCGGAATACGACGAGATACCGATATACAACGCCTTGCCCTGCTGCACGGCGGTAGCCAGGGCGCTGGCGGTTTCTTCCAGTGGGGTGTCTGGGTCGAAGCGGTGCGAATAGAAGATATCCACGTAGTCCAGGCCCAGCCGTTGCAGGCTCTGGTCGAGGCTGGCGAGCACGTATTTGCGCGAGCCGCCGCCCTGGCCATAAGGGCCTGGCCACATATCCCAGCCAGCCTTGCTGGAGATGATCAGTTCGTCGCGGTATTGCTTGAAGTCTTCGCGCAACAGGCGGCCGAAGTTGATCTCCGCGCTGCCGTAGGGCGGACCGTAGTTGTTCGCCAGGTCGAAATGATTGATGCCCAGGTCGAAAGCGGTACGCAGCAGGGCGCGCTGGGTGTCGATCGGCGTGCTATCGCCGAAGTTGTGCCATAGCCCCAGGGACAGGGCCGGCAGCACCAGGCCGCTGCGGCCGACGCGGCGGTAGGGAATGGAGTCGTAGCGGTTTTCGGCAGCTTGGTAAGTCATCGAGTCCTCTCTCATTGCGCAGTGACATCTCGCGGGCTGTCCCGCTTCCCTCGGGCACGACATCGCTCTTGTGGGGGCGAAGCTGCTCAGCATACGCCGAAGAAAGATCAAGCCAACCCAGTTCGAGCGTTGGCTGAAACGTTTCATCGTCCTCGACGTGTCGTGCCGGCTTTTCCTCGGCCCGTGAAGACGTCCGGATTGAATGAGCAGCGACTCTCCTGACGATAAGCGACCGATGTGCGATGAGGCCGGTGTTCCATAATTTTTTGTCAGTACGATTTAGTACATATCTACTTACTTTCTTCACGAGGTAGGTAGCTGACTTTAGGCAAGTAAAACCTGAAATTTCATACATTCACGAGTGTATACATGTGCTACATGGTATGAATTTGTACGAATTGAATGTTCCAATAACGACAATTTCCCCGGTGGAAGCACAGTTGATCAGTGCGCTTTTGCAAAAAATTTCGTTTATCCGGTCCACAAACATCCACGCCCTCGGCGACATATGTCGGTGCCGTGGGTAAGGTGCTGGCTGAGATATTTCTGTGCATTGGCCTGGAGGAGCGGTGGCGCATCGGCGACTGTTGAGGGGCGGGTTTCGATCTACAGTGTTAATCAGGGGGGTGAGGCGGTACGCCCGGTTTTGAATAACTCATGGTCGTTCCCGTGCGAAGTATGGGAACGACCGGATGTAGCTTGCGGAGGATATCCCCATGCACAGCGTCATCATCCTCACCGTCGGTCTGGTCCTGCTGGGCTGTACGCTGTTCTTCGGCCAGCGTCTGGGCATCAGCCGGCAGACCCTGGGGTTCGGCTTCCTCGGCATGTGGTTGCTGGCGACGATCCTCAATGGTGTCATTGGCGTGATCATCGCTCATCAGCCGGTGATTTCCGAACTGGTGATTGCCCTGGTCATTTTCGGCTTGCCAGCCATCGCTATGGCCCTGTTCATGCTGCTGGACAAGGTTTAGTGGCCAGTGTGGTGAGTTCTGTGAGTCAATTTCGGTGCCACACGTCCCTGGCCCGCGTTGCCGTTCCTTGCCATGGCGGGCTATGACTGGTCACGGCGCCCTGGCCAGGGACGTGTGGCAGACGAACTTGAGCTCACCCTAACCGTACAGGCCACCAGGCGAGCGCCGTGTCAGCGCACCAGGTGCAGGAACTGCATGTGCCGTTCGTACTGGTCGAGGATGTCGTTGATGATCTGGTCCTTGCTGTAGCCCATCAAGTCGTAGTCCTGGCTGCCCTCGCTCAGGTGGACCTCGGCACGGTAGTAGCGCCGGTTGCGCAATTCCTTGGGACCCATGCCACCACGGGCGAAGGAGGGCGTGAAGTAGCCGCGCATCTGCACCTGGTAGACGAACGGATGCTGGTCGCCATGACCGATTTCCAGGCTGACGCTATCGTTGGCCGGGTCGGGTTGGGTGATCACGTTCAGGCCCTTTTCGACAAACACCGCGCTGACCTCTTCGATGGCCGGACGCACGGTCTGGTCGAGAAACCGATAGACCTCGTCCCGCGACGGGAAATGCACCGCCTGGCTCAAGCGCTGGCGCCAGCCGCCCTTGCCGCGTGGCGAGCCGGAGACCGGTGCCAGCGAATGCAGTTGGGCAATGCGTTTCTGCGACTCCAGATAGAAGGCCTTATGCAGTCCCCACATCATCAACAGCAGGATCAGCGAGAGCGGCAACGAGGTCAGCACTACTGCCGATTTCAGCGCGTCGATACTGCCGGAAAACAGCAGCGCACTGGTGACTAGCGCGATCATCGCGCCCCAGAATACCCGCAGCCATTTCGGCCCGTCCTCATCGGCGCTGGCGCCACGTGCCGAGAGGGTCGAGAGCACCACGGTGCCGGAGTCGGCCGAGGTGACGAAGAACACGAAGCTGATAAACACCGTGACGGCGATCACCGTCTTGCTCCAGGGGTAGGTTTCCAGCAGCAGGTACAGGGTTCGCGACGGATCATCGATGGCGGACTGGCCGAGGGCGCTCATGCCGTGGTTGAGCACCTGATCGATGGCGCTATTGCCGAAGATCGACATCCACGCCAAGGTGAAGCCCAACGGGATCAGCAGCACGCCGAAGACGAATTCGCGAATCGTCCGACCACGGGAAATCCGCGCAATGAACAGACCCACGAACGGCGACCAGGCAATCCACCAGGCCCAATAGAACACCGTCCAGCCGCCCAGCCAATCGCTGGGCTTGTCGTAGGCGTAGAGGTCGAAGCTCTTGGTCGGCAGGGCCCCGAGGTAGTCGCCCAGGTTTTGGATCAGGGTGTTGAGCAGATGCTGGGTGGGCCCGGCGAACAGCACGAACAGCAGCAGCGCGCAGGCCAGCAGCATGTTGATGTCGGACATCACCCGCACACCCTTGTCGACACCGGCTACGGCCACCAGGATCGCCGCGCCCATCATCAGCGTGATCAGCCCGACCTGGATCCACTGGCTATGGGGCACGTTGAACAGGTAGTCCAGGCCTGAGTTGAGGTGCAGTACGCCGAAGCCCATGTCGGCGCCGAGGCCGAATACCGTGGCGATGATGCCGAAGCCGTCCACGGCGTAGCCGATAGGCCCGTTGATGCGTTTGCCGATCAGCGGGTAGAGCGCCGAACGCAGCGCCAGCGGCAGGTTGTACCGATAGGCGAAGTAGGCCAGGGCCATGCCGACGAAGGCGAACACTCCCCAGCCGTGCAAACCCCAGTGCAGGAATAGGATCTGCATCGCCTGGCGCGCCGCGGCGCTTGTACCGGCGAGGTCGCCGGCTTCGCCCTGGGGCGGTACGAGCATGTGGGTCAGGGGTTCGGAGACGCAAAAGAAGAACAGCGTGATGCTGATCCCGGCGGCGAACAGCATGCCGGCCCAAGACAGGTAGCTGAACTCGGGTTCGTCGTG
The DNA here is from genome assembly GCF_900109755.1 of Pseudomonas agarici. GTDB lineage: Bacteria > Pseudomonadota > Gammaproteobacteria > Pseudomonadales > Pseudomonadaceae > Aquipseudomonas > Aquipseudomonas agarici. The sequence goes on from NZ_FOAR01000025.1 coordinate 39,469, forward strand.
GTCGGCACCGAGCTTGATCTTGCCGTAGCCGGACAAGGCGGTGACCACCACGAAGACCAGGTACAGGGTCATCGCCAGCAGGTAATACCAGCCGACCGTATCGGCCGCCCAGTTCTGTGCCGCCAGCAGCCATTGCCCTGCGGCTTGGGGTAGGCAGATGACCACCAGGCCGAACAGCAGGATAAAGGTCGCGGCGAAGTAGAACACCGGCGGATTCATGCGGATCAGGCCGCTTGGCGGGGTCGCGGAGGTACTCATGCGGCGAGCACCTCAAGGGGATGGAGCATGGCTGGATATCTCGGACTCAGCAAAGGCAAGCCTCCTGTTGTGAGCGGGCAGCGAACTGCCGGTTTAACTTGAACGAACGGTCAAGTTAAACACGGATAGGGCCTTGAGGACTAATCGTGGCGCTGGGTTGTAGTGTTCCGATAGGCGCATCAGGTAGGGGTATGACGCCGGTTCGGTGTGAATCGTTCCGGGTCTCAGCGCTGGCTATCTTGCCCGTGCTGCTGCAGATTGGCCTGGGTCAGGTTGCAGCCCGCCGGCACGCTACGGGTCAGCCAGACGTTGCCGCCGATGGTCGCGCCCTTGCCGATGGTGATTCGCCCCAGGATGGTGGCCCCGGCATAGATCACCACATCGTCCTCGACGATTGGATGACGCGGATGGCCCTTCTGCAACTGACCGTCCTCGTCCGCCGGGAAACGCTTGGCACCGAGGGTCACCGCCTGGTAGATCCTGACTCGCTCGCCGATGATCGCGGTTTCGCCGATCACTACGCCGGTCCCATGGTCGATAAAGAAACTGCGACCGATCTGCGCGCCGGGGTGAATGTCGATCCCGGTGGCCGAGTGGGCGATTTCCGCGCTGATCCGTGCCAGCAGCGGCAAGCCGGCGCGGTACAGGTGATGGGCCAGGCGATGATGGATCACCGCGAGAATCCCTGGGTAGCACAGCAACACCTCATCGACGCTGCGTGCCGCCGGATCGCCGTGATAAGCCGCGAGGACGTCGGTGTCGAGCAGCCGACGCAGTTCCGGCAGGGCCATGGCGAATGCCTGGATCAACCGCACCGCCTTGGCCTGAACCTCGGCGTCCGATTCGCCGCCGTGTCGCGCCACGTAGCGCAGTTCCAGGCGAGCCTGGCCCAGCAGGGCATTGAGGGCTGTATCGAGCGTGTGGCCAACGTAGAAATCCTCGCTTTCCTCGCGCAGGTCCACCGGCCCCAGGCGCATGGGAAACAGTGCGCCGCACAACGCTTCGAGAATCTCGGCCATGGCCTGGCGCGACGGCAGTTCACGCCCGCCCTGTTCGTCGCTGACTCGGCCGTTGTGACGGCGCCATTCATCCCGGGCGCTGCGCAACTGGCTGACGATGGTCTGTAGTTGCCAATGGCTGGAACGCTCGTTCACGGTCAAATCTCCGCTCTGGCGACCGGACAGTCGAGTCGCCTGAATGGCTTTCACTTTACGGCACCGCCCCGATGGGGAATTAAGAACGAATAGTGTTGTTCTCAGAACTTTCCGACATAAGTGCAAGGCGGTTGCCTGTGAGGAAGTGCCTGCCTATAGTCGAGGCATTTCCCACAGTCAGTTCGGACCCATGATCAAACAGCAGCTCGCCCGCTTTAATCGCCTGGAACTCCTGACCCAGGCCACGCCTTTGGAAAAGCTCGAACGCCTGTCGACCTGGGTAGGGCGCGATATCTACATCAAGCGCGATGACCTGACACCTCTGGCCCTGGGTGGCAACAAGCTGCGTAAGCTCGAATACCTCGCCGCCGACGCGCTGGCCAGTGGCGCCGACACGCTGGTCACCGCTGGGGCGATCCAGTCCAATCATGTGCGCCAGACCGCTGCGCTGGCCGCCCGTCTGGGCCTGGGCTGCGTGGCGCTGGTGGAAAACCCCATCGGCACCGAGGACAGCAATTACCTGCGCAACGGCAACCGACTGCTACTCGACTTGTTCGATGCCAAGGTCGAGCGGGTGGACAACCTGGATAATGTCGATGAGCAATTGCAGGCCCTGGCCGAGCGATTGCGCAACAATGGCAGGAAACCCTATCTGGTACCGATCGGCGGCTCCAATGCCCTCGGGGCTTTGGGCTATGTGCGTGGCGGGTTGGAGCTGGCGGCGCAGATCGAAGCGACGGGACTGGCGTTCGCCGCGGTGGTGCTGGCTTCCGGCAGCGCCGGTACCCACAGTGGCCTCGGACTGGCGTTGAGCGAGGCGCTGCCGAAGTTGCCAGTGGTGGGGGTGACGGTATCGCGTAGCGATGAGGCGCAACGACCGAAAGTACAAGACCTGGCCGAACGTACCGCCGAGCTGTTGGGCGTGGATTTGCCGGCCAGCTTCAGGGTCGAGCTTTGGGACGAATATTTTGCCCCGCGTTATGGCGAACCGAGTGCCGGGACCCTGGCGGCGATCAAGCTGCTGGCGAGCCAGGAAGGCATCCTGCTCGACCCGGTGTACACCGGCAAGGCGATGGCCGGGCTGCTCGACGGGATCGGCCTGCAGCGTTTCGACGAAGGACCTATTATCTTTTTGCACACTGGCGGAGCACCAGCGTTGTTTGCCTACAACGCGGCGTTTGACTAGGGTCTGTACGAAATGTTTTCGAACGAAGGCCAGGCTGGGCGAGCTGGCTTGCAACCCCGCATGGGCGAGCGCAGATACCTTGCGTACAGAGCCTCAGGAGAGAGCCATACCTGCTGGCGTGGGAGAACAATCAGTTGATCAATTTAATTGGAATAAAATAAGTATTTTATATTGTTTAAAACTATAAAAAAGTCGTTTTATAGTTTCACCGCAGTGAATTTGCTGCGAGACGCCCATCTTGCTTTGAGGCAGGATTGGCGCTTGTCATCAAAGTGTCAGGTTTGCCTGCCTTTCCCATAAGAAAACACACGGGGCTTTTCATGAATATTGGTGCATTTCGCAAGCGTCTGTTGGTCGCCGGCCTGGGTCTGGCGTTCGGCGCCGGTCTGCTGGGTCAGGCCTTTGCCGGTGAACAACTGAACACGATCAAGAAGGCGGGCGAGATCAAGATCGGCCTGGAAGGCACCTACCCGCCGTTCAGCTTTGTCGATGAAAGCGGCAAGCTCAGCGGTTTTGAGGTCGAGTTGTCCGAGGCGTTGGCCCACGAGCTGGGCGTCAAGGTCAAGCTTCAAGCCACGCCGTGGGATGGCATCCTCGCGGCCTTGGAATCCAAGCGCCTGGACGCGGTGGTCAACCAGGTAACCATCTCCGAGGAGCGCAGGAAGAAATACGACTTCTCCGCGCCTTACACCGTCTCCGGTATTCAGGCGCTGACCCTGAAGAAGAACCTCGACGCGATCAAGACGGCCGACGACCTGGCCGGCAAGAAAGTCGGTGTGGGCTTGGGCACCAATTACGAACAATGGCTCAAGGACAACGCGCCTAAAGCCATTATCAAGACCTACAACGACGACCCCACCAAGTTCCAGGATCTGCGCATCGGTCGTATCGACGCCATTCTGATCGACCGCCTGGCTGCCCTGGAATACGCCAAGAAAGCCCCGGATACCGCTGCTGCCGGCGACGCCTTCTCCCGTCAGGAAGCCGGTATTGCCCTGCGCAAAGGTGAGCCTGAATTGCTCGACGCGGTGAACAAGGCTCTCGACAAGCTGCGTGCCGATGGCACCTTGAAGCAGCTGTCCGAGAAATACTTCAACGCTGACGTCACTCAATAATGGAAGCAGGCTTGCAACTTGCGCTGGACTCCGCGCCCTTTCTGCTCAAGGGCGCGTACTACACAGTGATTCTTAGCCTTGGCGGGATGTTTTTCGGTTTGCTGCTGGGTTTCGGCCTAGCCTTGATGCGCCTGTCGCGCTTCAAGCTGCCGAGCTGGATCGCCCGGATCTACGTGTCGTTCTTTCGTGGCACGCCGCTGTTGGTGCAGCTGTTTTTGATCTACTACGGCTTGCCGCAAGTGGGTATCGAGCTGGATCCGATTCCGGCGGCCATGATCGGCTTTTCACTGAACATGGCTGCCTATGCGTGTGAAATTCTGCGTGCCGCCATCGCGTCCATTGAGCGTGGCCAGTGGGAAGCCGCCGCCAGTATTGGCATGACCCGTGCGCAAACCTTGCGCCGGGCCATCCTGCCGCAGGCGATGCGCACCGCCCTGCCACCCTTGGGCAACAGCTTTATTTCGCTGGTCAAGGACACGGCGCTGGCGGCGACGATCCAGGTGCCCGAGCTGTTTCGCCAAGCGCAATTGGTGTCGGCGCGCACCTTTGAAATTTTCACCATGTATCTGTCCGCGGCCCTGATCTACTGGGTGCTGGCGAGCATCCTGGCGCATTTTCAAAATCGCCTGGAAGACCGGGTCAACCGGCATGACCTGGAGCCTTGAAGCATGATTGTGGTTGAAAAACTCACCAAACAATTCAAGGGGCAGGTGGTGCTCAACGGTATCGACCTTGAGGTCAAGGAAGGCGAGGTCGTTGCCATCATCGGCCCCAGCGGTTCCGGCAAGACGACCTTCCTGCGTTGCCTGAACTTCCTCGAAGAACCCTCCAGTGGGCGGATCCAGGTCGGCGATATCGAGATCGATGGCAGCCGTCCGCTGAGCCAACAGCAGAGCCTGGTGCGCCAACTGCGCCAGCAGGTGGGCTTCGTGTTCCAGAACTTCAACCTGTTTCCCCATCGCACCGCGCTGGAGAACGTCATCGAAGGCCCGCTGGTGGTCAAGAAGACTCCGCGCGACCAGGCGCTGGCGCTGGGGCGCAAGCTGCTGGCCAAGGTCGGCCTGGCGGGCAAGGAAGACGCTTATCCGCGCCGGTTGTCCGGTGGGCAGCAGCAACGGGTGGCGATTGCCCGGGCCCTGGCGATGGAGCCGCAGGTAATCTTGTTCGATGAGCCGACCTCGGCCCTCGACCCGGAGCTGGTGGGTGAAGTATTGGCGACCATTCGTGGTCTGGCGCAAGAAAAACGCACCATGGTCATCGTGACCCATGAAATGAGTTTTGCCCGCGATGTAGCCAACCGGGTGATCTTCTTCGACAAGGGTGTGATCGTTGAACAAGGTGAAGCCAAGGCGCTGTTTGCCGAGCCGAAAGAAGAACGTACTCGTCAATTTCTCAGTAAGTTTCTGGGTAATACGTAGGAATGTTCTTGAGTTGATATAGCGTACTCATGGAGAGAGTAGGCTATTCAAGGCATGACAGTTTTAACCGACCTTGGGTCATCTTATTATATGACCTGTCTGATCTTTGGAACGCTCCATTCTTAAGTTATAAGCCAGCCTTATCGGGACAGCGTGCGACGGTTGTCCAGGGTGTTCGAGCGCCGATTGCCGCGTGCGCGAGATGCCGCGCCTCTCGGCACGGCACCTACCTTGAAGTCATGCTTTTCGTGCGTCGTGACCGGCTCGCCGACTCCTGTACCGAGGCGATGCCTGGTGGAAACTCGACGATATCCATAGGGACTTGCGACGTATCCCGGCGGCGGCTGATGTATATAGGCAACAGAAGTAGGACGTGTCCGAATAACAGCGCGATAATAATAATTATCGATTAACGCCTTGACACTCGCACCGCAAAACTTTTAGCTGCCTTTAACAACTTGCGCGGCGTTATCCGGATGGCGCTCAAGTTTTGGTGGGGTGTCCCGGTGTTCTGGTGACACATTCTTTCGGCTGTAAGGAAACGGCGAAAGCGCCAGTGGGGGTATGTGTCTGGAAGGATCAGGCCACCTCTCGCAAGTTTAACTTTCGGCAACTATCAAAAGGACGATTTCATGAACTATCCCCTGGAGCATTCCCGGCTCGCACCGCCCGTCGTTCCGCAAGCCAACAGGCGCGGTATCGGTCGCGTGGCCGCTGAGCAATTGTCGATCACGATCCCGGTCTATCCCGGTATGGACGAAGGGGATCTGGTCGAGTTGTTCTGGGACGGTTGTTATGTGACGTCCAGGCAGCTCCTGGCCGGTGAGGCCGGCCAGCCGATCAGCCTGCGAGTGCCGGAAAGTTTTATTCTTGAAGGAGTGGCGCGGATTCACTACCACCTGATGCGCGTCGGTCGCGCCGCCCTGGTGTCGCCGATGCTCAAGCTGCCGGTCAAGCTGGCCTGCCCCGGCGGGCTGCCGATCGACGAGGAGAACCAGGGCCTGGCGCCACTGATCATTCCTGGGCCTATCGGTCGCTATGGGGTCAATCCACGCCAGATGAAGCGCGGGGTGCCGCTGACCTTGGCACCTTATCTCAACATGGCCGCCGAGGATGAAATCACGTTGCTCTGGGGCGATGTCCGGCTCGACCTGCCGAAGCTGGCCCCGGCGGATATCGGTAAGCCGGTCACGGTATTCGTTCCCGCCGGGGTGATCCAGGAAGCGGGGGAGGATCGCGGGTTGGACATCACCTACTGCGTGATCGACCGGGTCGGTAACAACTCCCGCTGGGCGCCAGTACGAAGGTTGCGGGTGGGCACCTCGCGGCATTTCATCAGGACTTGCAAAGCTCCCTTCAAACTCGCCTGCCAACGCCGTCGAGAGTGAAGGCGGAACTGTTATGTCTGTTTAGGGTATATGAACCGGACCACCAGCTCCGCTTGATTTCGCTTGCGTCGCCCTGGCGATAGCCCCTCGGTCGGCGAGGCTGTGGAACAAGCGCTGAGAGAACCGAGCAGAGTGATATATTCGGAACACTCACGGCAACCCGCGCAGACCTCGATGAAAACCCTCGACCCCGACGATCTCGAACAGATTGCTTCCACCACCCTCGGTCACTACAACCGCAGCGCCGAGGGTTTTCGCGAAGGTACCCGCGACCATGATGTGAGTCAGAACATCGATGCGCTGCTACGGCATCTCCAGGGTGCGGCGCCGTTTACCGTGCTGGACTTCGGTTGCGGCCCTGGACGGGATTTACCGGCCTTCACTCGCATGGGCCATATCGCGGTTGGCCTCGACGGTTCCGAGCGCTTTGCGCAAATGGCCCGCGAAGACAGCGGTTGCGAAGTGCTGCAACAGAACTTCCTCGACCTTGACTTGGCGCCTGAACGCTTCGACGGCATCTTCGCCAACGCTGTGCTGTTCCATATCCCGCGCCAGGAACTGCCACGGGTACTGCGGCAATTGCATGCCACGCTCAAGCCGGGCGGAGTACTGTTCAGCTCCAATCCGCGCGGGGAAAACCAGGAGGGCTGGAATGGCGAACGGTATGGTTCGTACCACGACCTGAACGCCTGGCGCGCACTGCTGACGGCGGCGGGCTTTGTCGAACTGGAACACTACTATCGCCCCGCCGGACTGCCGCGTGAGCAACAGCCGTGGTTGGCGAGTGTGTGGCGCAGGATCTGAAGTCAGACCCCGATGTGCAGATGAACACCGTTGCGACAAGCCCACTCGCCATAAGCGGGCAGGCTGGTAGGTGCTCGACGTTTATAGCTTGGCGATGGACACTTCGGTGGATTTCACAAAGGCGATCACTTCACTGCCGACCCGCAAGTCCAACTCTTTCACCGAGCGGGTGGTGATCACCGAAGTGACGATCCCGGAGGCGGTCTGTACGTCGATTTCCGACAGCACGTCACCGGTGACGATTTCCTTGATGGTGCCTTTGAACTGGTTGCGAACGTTGATGGCTTTGATGGTCATGACGTTGATTCCTGTTATTGACTGAATAGGCAAGGCGTTGATTTACAGCGCCCAACGCAATTGCGTGGGCAAGGGCGAAACAGGTTCCGGCGCGGGCGGTACGCCTGGCAGCGCCAGCACTCGATGCAATACCTCGGTCTCCAACGCCGCCAGGCGATGGGAGCCACGCACCCGAGGGCGCGGCAGTTCGACCTGGAGGTCGAGGCCGATTTGGCCCTCTTCGATCAGGATCACCCGATCGGCGATGGCCACGGCCTCGCTGACGTCATGAGTCACCAGCAGCACGGTGAAACCGTGCTGCTGCCAGAGACGCTCGATCAGGTGTTGCATTTCGATCCGGGTCAGGGCGTCCAGTGCCCCCAGCGGTTCGTCGAGCAACAGCAGTCGCGGTTGGTGAATCAGGGCACGGGCCAGGGCCACGCGCTGTTTCTGGCCGCCGGACAAGGCCGCCGGCCAGTCATTGGCGCGGTCCGCCAGGCCGACCGCTTCCAGGGCTTGCAGGGCCTGTGGTCGCCAGTGACCCGTGAGGCCGAGACCGACGTTGTCGATGATCTTTTTCCAGGGCAGCAACCGCGCTTCCTGGAACATCAGCCGGGTGTCTTCGTGGGCTTCGCTCAGGGCTGCGGAACCGGCCAACAAATCGCCACCGGTCGGTTGTTCAAGGCCGGCCAACAAGCGCAGTAGCGTGCTTTTGCCGCAGCCGCTGCGACCGACCACGGCGACAAACTGGCCGGCCGGAATATGCAGGTCGATCTCGCGCAGTACCTGGCGTTCGCCGAAGGTCTTTTGCAGCTTGCGCACCGCCAGGGGAATACCGCGTAGCAGGCGTGGAGGTTGTTGGGCTGTCATGCGTCACCGCCTTTGGTCACTTGATACGCCGGATGCCAGCGCAGCCAGACACGTTCCAGACCGCGCGCGGCCAGGTCGGCGAGCTTGCCGAGCGCGGCGTAGAGCACGATGGACAGGACCACCACGTCGGTCTGCAAGAACTCCCGGGCGTTCATTGCCAGGTAGCCGATACCGGCGTTGGCCGAGATGGTTTCCGCGACGATCAGCGTCAACCACATAAAGCCCAGGGCGAAGCGCACGCCCACCAGAATCGACGGCAGCGCGCCCGGCAGGATCACCTGACGGAACAGGCCAAAGCCGGACAGCCCATAGCTGCGGGCCATTTCCACCAGGGCCGGATCGACGTTGCGGATGCCGTGGTAGGTGTTGAGATAGATCGGGAACAAGGTGCCCAGGGCCACCAGGAAAATCTTCGCTGACTCGTCGATGCCGAACCACAGGATCACCAGCGGGATCAGGGCCAGGTGCGGCACGTTGCGGATCATCTGCAGCGAGCTGTCGAGCAGGCGCTCACCCCATTTCGACAGACCGGTGATAAAGCCCAGGACCAGGCCGATACTGCCACCGATGGCAAAGCCGATACCGGCGCGCCAGCCGCTGATGGCCAGGTGTTTCCAGATATCGCCGCTCTGCACCAGCGCAACGCCAACTTCAATCACGGCGCTCGGCGCGGGAAGTATCCGGGTCGACAGCCAGCCGGCCGAGACCGACAACTGCCACACCACCAGTAACAGCAGCGGTAGGGCCCAAGGTGCGAACCTGTGGGTGATTTTGCTCAGGGTCGTCATAGCGCGGTCTCAACGCTGGGACGCGGCTTTGGGCAAGATGTCGTTGGCGACCATCTCACCGAAAGGGCTGGCGTAACCGGCGCTTTTCGGCAGTTCCGGGCGTTCGATATCCAAGTGTGGGAACAGCAACTCGGCCACCCGGTAGGACTCTTCCAGGTGGGGATAACCGGAGAAGATAAAGGTGTCGATGCCCAGGTCCGCGTATTCCTTGACCCGCGCCGCGACCGTCGGGCCGTCGCCCACCAGCGCTGTGCCGGCACCGCCACGTACCAGGCCGACCCCGGCCCAGAGGTTCGGGCTGACTTCCAGGTTATCGCGGCTGCCACCGTGCAGGGCCGCCATGCGCTGCTGACCAACGGAGTCGAAGCGCGCCAGGGACTTCTGCGCGCGGGCGATAGTCTCGTCGTCCAGGTGGGAGATGAGGCTGTCAGCGGCTTGCCAGGCTTGGGCATTGGTGGGGCGAACGATCACGTGTAGGCGGATGCCGAAGCGCACGGTGCGCCCAAGCTTGGCGGCCTTGGCGCGGACCTGTTCGATCTTCTCGGCGACGGCGGCCGGTGGTTCGCCCCAAGTCAGGACCATGTCCACCTGTTCGGCGGCGAGGTCCTGGGCGGCTTCCGAGGAGCCGCCGAAGTACAGCGGTGGACGCGGTTGCTGGATCGGCGGATAGAGCAGCTTGGCGCCTTTGACGCTGATGTGCTGGCCATCGTAATCGACGGTTTCGCCTTCCAGCACGCGGCGCCAGATACGGGTGAATTCCACCGAGGCCTGGTAACGCTCTTCGTGGCTGAGGAACAGGCCGTCACCGGCCAACTCGTCCGGGTCGCCGCCTGTCACCAGATTGAACAGCGCACGGCCACCGGACAGCCGGTCAAGGGTCGCGGCCTGGCGTGCCGCCACTGTTGGAGAAATAATTCCAGGGCGCAGGGCAACGAGGAATTTCAGGCGTTGGGTCACCGGGATAAGCGAGGCGGCGACCAGCCAGGAGTCCTCGCAGGACCGTCCGGTGGGGATCAGCACACCGCCGAAACCGAGGCGGTCGGCGGCCTGGGCCACTTGCTGCAGATAGCCGTGATCGACGGCGCGAGCGCCTTCGGCGGTGCCCAGGTAATGGCCGTCGCCGTGGGTAGGCAGGAACCAGAAAATATTGAGGCTCATGGAGTGGTTTCCTAAGGAATAGGGTTCAAGGTGCAGTGGTAACGGCGGCTGAGGGGGACCAGATCACGTCCTTGATACTCAGCGGTTTGGGAATCAATTTGAGTCGGTAGAAGCTGTCGGCGATTTTCTGTTGACCCGCGATCACCTCGGGAGTGAGGAACTGCGCGCCATAACCTTGGCGTTTCACCGAGATCAGCGTGATATCGGCGGGCACGCCGAGCAGCGGCGCGAGTTGGGCGGTGACTTCCTGGGGATTGGCTTTGGACCAGTCACCGACGGCGCGGATTTCTTCCACCAGGGTCTTGATCACCTGCGGATGTTTTTCGGCGTAGGGCTTGGTCGCCAGATAGAACTGGTGGTTGTCCACCAGGCCGCTACCGTCACGCAGCGTGCGGGCCTGGAGTTGTTGTTCGGCGGCGGCCTGGTACGGATCCCAGATCACCCAGGCATCGACGCTGCCCCGCTCGAAGGCGGCGCGGGCATCGGCGGGCGGCAGGTAGACGGCCTCGATATCGCTGTACCCGAGGCCGGCGTCTTCCAGGGCGCGGACCAACAGGTAATGGACATTGGAGCCTTTGTTGAGGACGACTTTCTTGCCTTTGAGTTCGCGCACCGACTGGATCGGCGAGTCCTTGGGCACCAGGATCGCCTCACTGGTCGGTGCCGGCGGTTCGGAGGCGACATACAACAGGTCGGCACCGGCGGCCTGGGCGAAGACCGGAGGGGTTTCGCCGGTAACGCCGAAGTCGATGGAGCCGACGTTCAATCCTTCGAGCAGTTGCGGGCCACCGGGAAATTCGGTCCATTGCACCTGGATGCCCTGGGCGGCGAGGCGTTTTTCCAGGGTGCCCTTGGCCTTGAGCATCACCAGGGTGCCGTATTTCTGATAGCCGATGCGGATTGAGTCGGCTTGAGCTTGGGAAATGACGCCGAAGGTGACAGCCGCGGCAAACAGAGCGACCAGACCGCGACGCAAAATGACAGTGCGCATGGCGCTCTCCTTTTTGCAGTGAAGGTTTTGGCTGCACCTGCTTGCCCGTTGGCGGGCGAGTAAGGCCAGTACATCGATGTCGGTATCAGTGCAGCGGCTTAGATGCTCCAGCGAGCACTCAGCAGACGATCATTCAACAGTGCCGGGTCAAGGGGTTTGGGGCGGCGCGCCAAGGCGCTGTGGAACTGCTCCAGGGCCTCGATCAGACGCTGTTCCAGGATCGGCAGCAGTTGCGCTTGGGCGCTGCCTTCGCCATAGGCGATCTGACTGTCCTCGGCAAAAATGCCGTGGAGCATCTCCTGTGCCTTCAACGCGGCCAGGACCGGCTTGAGCGCATAGTCCACGGCGAGCATGTGAGCGATGCTGCCGCCAGTGGCCATGGGCAGTACCACTTTGTGACTCAAGGCGCGCTCGGGTAGTAGGTCGAGCAGGGATTTCAAGGCCCCGGAGAACGAGGCCTTGTACACCGGGGTGGCGATGACCAGGCCGTCGGCGTTTTCAATTTGTTGCAGCAGGTCGACAATCTGCGGGCTGCCAAAGCGTGCATGGAGCAGGTCTTCGGCGTTGAAGTCGCGGATTTGGTAGCTCACGACTTCGATGCCTTGCTGGTTAAGCCAGCGTTTGGCGTGGTCCAGCAATACCCCGGAGCGTGATCGCTGGCTGGGGCTTCCTCCGAGTGTCACGACCAGCATGAAGGTCTTTCCTCAAACGTGTGTCGGCGATTCGCGGTCTGCGATCTCGCTGGTTTGGGCAGACCTTACCAGTCAATTTATATGTCTATAAATCTTATTTTTTCATTTATTTATTCTTTAAAGGAATATAAAACAAAAGTTTCGGACACAATTCAAGGCCGTCGAAACGGCCTCGAATTGTGGTTTTGTGAATGGCGCCGGTTGCGCTCGCCACAGGCCCCGGCGGGTCTTTCAGCGATTAGGCTGCGGCGTCAGGCGCAGGTAGGGTTTTACCGTGCGATAGCCTTTCGGGAAACGTCTGTTGATTTCCTCTTCGTCCTTGAGCGACGGTACGATCACCACGTCGTCACCGTCCTGCCAGTTGGCGGGCGTGGCGACCTTGTGGTTGTCGGTCAACTGCAGCGAGTCGATCACCCGCAGAATCTCGTGGAAATTGCGCCCGGTGCTCGCCGGGTAGGTGATGGTCAGCCGGATTTTCTTGCTCGGATCGATCACAAACAACGAGCGTACAGTGAGGGTGTCGCTGGCATTGGGGTGGATCAGGTCATACAGGTCCGAGACCTTGCGATCGGCATCGGCCAGGATCGGGAAGTTGACGATGGTGTTCTGGGTCTCGTTGATGTCCTCGATCCACTTGTGATGCGAGTCCACCGGGTCCACGGACAAGGCGATAGCCTTGACGCCGCGCTGGGCGAATTGCTCCTGGAGCTTGGCGGTAAAGCCCAGCTCGGTGGTGCATACTGGGGTGAAGTCCGCCGGATGGGAAAACAGCACGCCCCAGCTGTCGCCGAGCCACTGGTGGAAACGAATCCTGCCGGCGCTGGAGTCCTGTTCGAAATCGGGGGCGATGTCGCCGAGTCTGAGGCTCACGGGTTGCTCCTAGAGGGAAAAGTTGAAGGTCTTACTGTGCCCGTTGCCGGATTGACTTTAAAAGAAAAAATGTCGATTTATTTAGACGATAAAGAAATATTAAAAACTTGTTCATTGGACGCCGGGCACGACCGGGGGCACTCTTGTCCACAGCCTGTGAGAGGGCTAAGGAGAGGTAATGAGCGGCACGCCGTGAAATAGGACGTTGGCGTGGAAGTTGAAGCTGTAATAAGTAGTGCTGTGCAAAACGTGAAGCACCCAGCCCGGCATAGCGCCGGGCTGGGTGTGGATCTTGAACCCGGAAGGCTGCGCGCTTACAGCAGTGGGATCGAATAGTTGACGATCAGGCGGTTTTCGTCCTGGTCGCGTTGACCCGGAATATCGTTACGCCACATGGCGTTTCTCCAAACGAAACCCAGGTTCTTGAAGGTGCCTTGCGGTATCACATAAGCCAGAGTCAGGTCGCGCTCCCATTCGGTGCCACCCGTACCCAAGGTACGGACCTGGGCGGCACCGACGTTACCGGCGGTGTCGATGTTGTTGCCGCGCAGGTAGATGATACCGGCGGTCAGACCCGGTACCCCGACCTTGGCGAAATCATAGCCGTAGCGGGCCTGCCAGGTGCGCTCGCCGGCGCGGCCGAACTTCTGGATCTGCATTTCGGTGATGGTAGTGTTCGACGAGCCGTCACCCTGGTTCAGCCAAGGGAAGTCGCTGTTGCCCTTGCTGTACTGGTAGCCGCCGCCGAAGGTGTGACCTTCAACCGAGTACAGGGCCAGGTAGCTGTATAGATCGTTGTCGACTTTGCCCTTGGTGTTGCTGGCGAAGGGCTTGTTGTCATAGTAACCATTGGTGAAGTAGGCGGAGGTATCGCCATTGGCACCGTCGTCGCGGCTGCGGTAGTAACGCAGGTCGCTTTTCAGGACGCCGGGTCCGATGGACCAGTTGTGTACCAGGCCCAGGAAGTTCTGCGAGTAGAAGTCTTTCAGCTCACCGTAGTAGTACGAAGCGGTCAGGTCCTTGGTGATCTTATAGTCGGCACCACCGTAATAGAACTTGTTGCTGCGCCGACCGGCCGCGGTCGGGCTGTTCGCGCCGGCAATGGACAGTCCTTCGGTGTTGCTGGAGTTACGGCCCTTGGCGTGTTCGATCTGGCCGGCGGTCAAGGTCAGGTCTTTGATTTCGTTCGAGGTGATCTGGCCGCCCTGGAAGGTTTGCGGTAGCAGACGACCATCGTTGGACTTGATGACCGGGTTGTTTGGCTGCAGGGTACCGATCTTCAGTTCGGTCTGAGAAACCTTGACCTTGCCGGTCAAACCCAGGCTGGCGAAGTCGTTGACGGCTTTGCCATTGGAGTCGCTCGGGAACACGGTGCCGCCGTAGGACGTCGAGGTCGCGCCGTTGGTACCACCCCCTGAATCCAGGCGCACACCCAACAGGCCAATGGCATCGATACCGAAGCCGACGGTACCTTGGGTGTAGCCGGAGATGAAGCGCAGATCGAAACCTTGGCCCCATTCTTCGTTCTTGCTCTGAACGCCACTCGCCCTGGCCTTGGTGCTGCCGGCATCGGAGTCGCGGTTATCGGTATTGATGTAGAAGTTGCGCACACCCAGAGTGGCCTTGCTGTCTTCGATAAAACCTGCGGCATTTGCCTGCTGCGCCAAAACCCCTACGGCCACAGCCACGGCCAAAGTGGATTTGTTCATGGATCTTGCTCCTCTTACTGCTAATTTTTTAAATCTTGATTCGATATTTAAGTCATTTTTGCTACAAATTTATCAGCCATAACCAAACTGTGACTGTATAGTCAATTTCAATCATCCATACTGACCACCTGGGTTTAACCGGCACCGTTGGGCCGGCGCAGGGTAATGATTTTCATATACAGCTAAAAATACTTATTTTTTTGTTTTTTATATTTTTATGGAATATTGCGCGCCGCCGTGCATCGCAACCACGGACTTTTTGTGATCACGAGACTAATTCATTAAAAGTATTTTTTACTGATTTTTTATAACAAAATTCGAAATTTATAGGCTGTATGTGCCGTTTTTTAGGATGAAAGCGACAAAATCACGACTAAATGAGGTGCCTCTTATTATTTCAACGCAGAAATTTTCACATAAAATTGACATGTATTTGTCATATTCAAGCGTTCGATTTCGCTCGTTAACTCTAAGATGAATCGTGGATTGCAGATTATGAGGGGCATTTTTTCTATTCGATTGAATATAAAAATTTACCTTGTCGTTTTTTTGAGTGTTTTTCGAGGCGTGTTTCCGCTCATAAGCTAATGCAAATAAGTTATTTATTTTTAATTTATTAGATCAATTAGTCTTCTCGACACGCCGACTCCTGGCCACCTGTTGAGGGGCTTCTCCCATGAAAATGCATTTTTCACTCCGCTTGCTGGCGGTGTTTTCCCTGGTCGGAGCGAGCTGGTTTGTACAGGCTGCCGACGTCACGATTGCCTACCAGACCACCGTTGATCCGGCGAAAGTAGCCCAGGCCGACGGATCTTATGAAAACGCCACCCACGCCAAGATCGATTGGCGCAAATTCGATAATGGCGCCGACATCATTGCCGCCATCGCTTCGGGCGACGTGCAGATCGGTTACCTTGGTTCCAGCCCGCTGACAGCAGCCATTACCCGCCGGGTGCCAGTCGAGACCTTCTTGATCGCGACCCAGATCGGTGCTGCCGAAGCCCTGGTGGCCCGCGATGGCTCCGGGATCAATTCGCCCCAGGATCTGATCGGCAAGAAAGTTGCCGTGCCTTTTGTCTCCACCGCGCACTACAGTCTGCTGGCCGCGCTGAAGCATTGGAATATCGACCCTTCGAAGGTGCAGATTCTCAACGTCGCACCACCGGCCATCATGGCTGCCTGGAAGCGTGGTGATATCGACGCTAGCTATGTATGGGACCCAGCCTTGGGTGTCGCCAAGGAAAACGGCAAGGTGCTGATCACTTCCGGTGATCTGGCCAAATTCGGTGCGCCGACCTTCGACGCCTGGATCGTGCGCAAGGACTTTGCCGAGCAGCACCCGGAGATCGTCAAGGCGTTCGCCAAAGTTACCCTTGATGCCTATGCGCACTACCAAAAGGACCCACAGGCCTGGCTGGCTGACAAAGACAACGTCGACAAGCTGGTGAAACTCTCTGGTGCCAAGGCCGCGGATATTCCATCGCTGCTGCAAGGCAACGTCTACCCGCTGGCGGCTGACCAGGTCACCGTGCTCGGCCAATCGACCGTCCAGGCCATTACCGACACGGCAGCCTTCCTGAAAGAGCAGGGCAAGGTCGAAGCGATACTGGCGGACTATGCCCCGTATGTCAGCGCCAAGTTTATTACCCGCTGATTGACCGACTAGCCCGCGACTGAGGAGCCCATCGCCATGGCCTTGTTACAGCTGGAGCGCATCGGCGCACAGTATCCCGGTGCGGCCCAACCGGTGCTGTCGGATATTTCCCTCCGCCTGGGGCCGCGGCAACTCTGTGTGGCCCTCGGTCCGTCAGGTAGTGGCAAGACGTCTCTGTTGAATCTGATCGCCGGGTTCGTCGAACCCAGCGCGGGGCGCATTACCCTTGACGGTGTGACCGTCAAGGGCCCGAGCGCCGAGCGTGGCGTGGTGTTTCAGGACGACGCGTTGCTGCCCTGGCAGGATGTGCTGGCCAACGTCGGTTTCGGCCTGGAACTGGCGGGTGTGCCTCGGGAGCGGCGCGAAACTCGCGCCCGGGAAATGCTCGCCCTGGTCGACCTGACAGGTTTCGACAGCCGGCGAATCTGGCAGTTGTCCGGCGGCCAGAGGCAGCGTGTCGGCCTCGCTCGCGCCTTGGCGGCTGATCCCCGGGTATTGCTGATGGACGAGCCGTTCGGCGCCCTTGATGCCTTTACTCGCGAACAGATGCAGGAGCTGTTGCTGCAAGTGTGCAAGCGCACCGCCAAGCCAGTGTTCCTGATTACCCACGATATTGAAGAAGCGGTTTTTCTCGCCACCGACCTGATTCTGCTGGCGCCCAATCCGGGACAGATCGTCGAGCGCCTCAGCCTGGATTTCGGCCAGCGCTACAGTGCCGGCGAGTCCGCGCGGGCAATCAAGTCCGACCCGCGTTTTATCGAGACCCGCGAGCATGTGCTGGCCCGTGTGTTCTCTCAACGCAACGCCGCGTCGCGGCAGGAGTTCATATGAGCAGTTATGAATTGCCGGTGGCCGTGACCGTCAAGCCCACCGCGCCCGTGGTGCGCCGCAGCCTGAGCACCCGCTGGATCAGTGTGTTGACGCTGCTGACCCTGGTGCTGCTGTGGTGGGCCGTTACGGCGTTCGGTGTGATCGAGCCACTGTTTCTGCCGCCGCCTTCGGCGGTTCTGGAAAAAGGCCGGTTGCTGGTGACCAAGGGTTATATGGATGCGACCTTGTGGCAGCACCTCGGTGCGAGCCTCGGACGGATCGGCGTGGCCCTGGGTGTTGCCGTGCTGACGGCTATCCCGGTGGGTATCGCCATCGGCTACAACCGAGTTGCGCGGGGCATTCTCGATCCGTTGATCGAGTTCTACCGGCCGATTCCACCGCTGGCCTACCTGCCGCTGATTGTGATTTGGTGCGGTATCGGCGAGCTGTCGAAAGTGCTGTTGATTTACTTGGCAATCTTTGCCCCGATTGCCATTGCGACCGCAACCGGTGTGCGTACCGTCGATCCGGTCAAGCTCCGGGCGGCCTTGTCCTTGGGGGCGACCAAGACTCAACTGATCCGCCATGTGATCCTGCCCAGCGCCTTGGCGGACATTCTCACCGGTGTGCGCATCGGCCTGGGCGTCGGTTGGTCGACGCTGGTCGCGGCGGAGCTGATTGCTGCGACCAGCGGCTTGGGCTTCATGGTCCAGTCGGCGGCGCAGTTCCTAGTGACCGATGTGGTGGTGTTGGGAATCTTGGTGATCGCCTTTATCGCCTTCGCCATGGAGATGGGCCTGCGCGCCCTGCAACGCAAGCTGGTGCCGTGGCACGGCCAGGCTCACTGACGATCCTTGACGTCCTGAGCCCTGTAGTGAAACAAGCCGACTGCCGTCACGTATTTGAAGAGAACGACCATGAGCCTGACTATTACTCCCCTGAGCGCTGCCCTGGGGGCCCAGATCGACGGTATCGAGCTGAACCGGCCATTGGGCATCGAGCGGCGTGACGCCATCGAACAGGCGTTGCTCAAGTACCAAGTGCTGTTCTTTCGCAACCAAGCGCTGAGCCCGCGACAGCAGGCGGCGTTCGCGGCGAATTTCGGTGATCTGCATATTCACCCGATCTACCCCAATGTGCCGGAGCAACCACAGGTGATGGTCCTCGATACGGCGATCACGGATGTGCGGGACAACGCGATCTGGCACACCGACGTGACCTTCCTGCCGACCCCGGCGCTCGGCGCGGTGCTCAGTGCCAGGCAGGTGCCGGCTTATGGCGGCGATACGTTGTGGGCCAGCGGGATTGCCGCGTGGGAGGCCTTGTCGGTGCCCTTGCAGCGGTTGTTAGACGGATTGACGGCCACCCATGATTTTACTCAATCGTTCCCCTTAGAGCGTTTTGGCAGTACCCCCCAAGACCTGGCGCGTTGGGAAGAAACCCGCAAGAAGCACCCACCGCTGTCTCATCCGGTGATTCGCCGGCACCCGGTGAATGGACGCAAGGCGTTGTTCGTCAACCAAGGATTCACCACCCGCATCAACGAGTTGGAGGCAGCGGAAAGTGCGGCGATTCTCAAGCTGTTGTTCGCCCACGCCACCCGCCCGGAGTTCACTATCCGTTGGCGCTGGCAGCAAAACGATGTGGCGTTCTGGGACAACCGGGTGACCCAGCATTACGCCGTGGACGATTATCGACCGAACCGGCGAGTGATGCATCGGGCGACGATTCTCGGCGATGTGCCGTTCTGACCGGTGTGTCCGTCAGAGCGGCGTTTCACGCTTGGGCAAATACGGTGGCAGGTATAGCCCCAGATACGCATCGAATACCCGCATGCCTTCCTCGGCCATGCGTGGGGTGATCTGGTCGTGCACTTGCACCGACCGTGCATAGACCCGATCTCCCAACTCCATTGCCAGCGCAAACACGTCGACATCGGTGGGCAATGTCGGCAGCTCGAAGTGGCGAATAAACAGCTTGTGCATCAGGTCTCCCAGTTCGACATCGTGTTGGCGGTCGGCCTGGCTAACTTCGGTCAACCCGTGCTGGGTGAGGATCAACTGGCGCGCAGCGGCATCTTCGCTGTAGATGTTCAACATCCGTTGTTCCACCAACCGTGACAGATCGTGCCAGGTGTCCAGGCTGACATGGTCGATCGGTTCCTCCAGGCTGGCGCGGAACGCCGCGTGGACATCGGCGGTGAGGGCTTCGAGCAGCGCTGGCACACTGGCGAAGAAGTGATAGACCGAAGAGGGCGGAATTTGCGCGTGCTCGGCCACGCTATAGATCGACAGACTGGCCACGCCTTCGTCGGCCAGCAGAGTACGAGCGGCGTCGAGGATCGAATCGATCCGCCCCTGGCTGCGTGCGCGGGGTTTGCGAGCGGTGGCGAGGCGAGTCATGGGGTTCTCCGGCAAAGATGGCGGGCATTGTGCGCGAGGACGGTTTGGTGGTGCCTTGTGGCGTTTCGATAAGCCCGCTTGCCACAAGGGCATGGAAAAGCCATGGGCCGAGGCCCACGGCGTTTTTCTTTATTAGCGCAACCGCTTACACGGTGTGCAGGTACCAGTTGTATTCGAGGTCGGAGATGGAGTGTTCGAATTCCTCCAGCTCGCTCTCTTTACAGGCCACGAAGATATCGATGTACTTCGGATCGATGTACTTGGCCATGATCTCGCTGTCGTCCAGCTCGCGTAGGGCATCACGCAGGTTGTTCGGCAGGCTCTGCTCGTTCTGCTCATAGCTGTTGCCTTCGACCGGGGCGCCTGGCTCGATCTTGTTGGTCAGACCGTGGTGCACGCCTGCCAGGACCGAAGCCATCAGCAAGTACGGGTTGGCATCGGCGCCGGCGACACGGTGTTCGATACGCACGGCATCGGCAGAGCCGGTCGGCACGCGAATTGCCACGGTACGGTTGTCCAGGCCCCAGCACGGCGAATTCGGTACATAGAACTGTGCGCCGAAACGACGGTAGGAGTTGACGTTCGGGCAGAGGAAGGCCATCTGGGCCGGTAGGGTCTCGAGCACACCGCCGATTGCGTGACGCAGCGCGGCGTTCTGCTCGGGATCCTCACTGGCGAAGATGTTCTTGCCTTCCTTGTCGAGTACCGAAATATGGACGTGTAGCCCGTTGCCCGCCTGCCCAGGGTAAGGCTTGGCCATGAAGGTCGTGTCCATCTCATGGTCGTAGGCGATGTTCTTGATCAGGCGTTTGAGCAGCACCGCGTAATCGCAGGCCTTGATCGGATCAGCCACGTGGTGCAGGTTCACTTCGAACTGTGCCGGGGCACTTTCCTTGACGATGGCGTCAGCCGGGATGCCTTGCTCTTTGGCACCTTCCAGGATGTCCTGGAGGCAGTCGACGTATTCGTCGAGGTCGTCGATCAGGTAGACCTGTGTCGAGTGCGGGCGTTTGCCGGAGATCGGCGAACGGGGTGGTTGTGGGCGACCGTTCACGTTCTCCTGGTCGATCAGGTAGAACTCGAGTTCGAAGGCGGCGCAGATAGTCAGGCCCAGGTCGTCAAATTTGCTGACAACTTGGCGGAGCACTTCGCGGGGGTCGGCGAAGAAAGGTGCACCTTCGAGTTCGTGCATGGTCATCAGCAGTTGCGCGGTGGGGCGCTTTTGCCAGGGTTCATTGCACAGGGTGTCAGGGATTGGATAACAGATTCGGTCGGCATCACCGATGTCCAGGCCCAGGCCGGTGCTTTCTACCGTCGAGCCATTGATATCCAGGGCAAAAAGAGAGGCCGGCAGGTTGATGCCTTTCTCGTAAACCTTATGGAGGCTGGTGCGTTCGATGCGCTTGCCGCGCACCACACCATTCATATCCGCAATAAGAAGGTCTACGTACAGAACCTCAGGATGATCCTTAAGGAACGCGTTCGCTTCGTTAAGCTGAACGGCACGCGGGGGTACCGACATGATGCAACACCTTTGTTGTTAAAAATATCAATCATTGATCTTTTCTGGTTTCAGTCAACCCGAACGGCTTGCCGAAGTCAAGCAAGGCATTTTTTGTGCTGAGAAAGCACCGCAGAGCCTTTTTTCAGGCGTTTTTGGGCGTTTTTTGCCTCTGCGTCTCTTTGGGTCCTGCAGGCTTGAGCGGGCCGTGTAGGATCTTTTATGGGGTGTTGTGTAAAAAAATGAACAAGGCTAAGCTCGATTAAAACCCATGACAGCAATAATACCGGGGTGCTTCATGTCTCGCCTGCCGTTAATCGGCATCACCGCCTGCTCCAGACAGGAAGGTTTGCATGCTTATCACATCAGCGGCGATAAGTACGCCCGTGCGGTCGCTATCGCGGCCAAGGGCTTGCCGCTGACCCTCCCATCCCTGGCGGATCTGTTCGCACCGTCGGATATTTTGGACGGTATCGATGGTCTTCTTTTTACCGGCTCTGCCTCCAACGTAGCCCCTCATTTGTACGACGGACCGGCCAGCGCGCCGGGCACTGTTCATGATTTTGCGCGGGACCGCGCCACCCTGCCGCTGATTCGCGCCGCCGTGGCTGCGGGTATCCCGGTGTTCGGCATCTGCCGCGGCTTCCAGGAAATGAATGTGGCGTTCGATGGCAGCCTGCATCAGAAGGTTCATGAAGTGGGAACCTTCATGGATCATCGTGAGGATGAGAGCCAGCCGCTGGAGGTCCAGTACGGTCTCGCGCACGCGGTGCAGGTCGAACCCGGCGGTGTCCTGGCGGGCCTGGGCCTGCCAGCCGAGTTCCAGGTCAATTCGCTCCACAGCCAGGGCGTCGACCGCCTGGGGCCTGCCCTGCGGGTGGAGGCACGGGCTCCGGACGGCCTGATCGAGGCCGTCTCGGTGACAGCCAGCGCAGCTTTTGCTTTGGGTGTGCAATGGCATCCGGAATGGCAGGTCCAGTCCAACCCCGTCTACCTGGCGATTTTCCAGGCATTTGGCGATGCCTGTCGAAAGCGGGCAAGACAACGCGACGCAGATGCGTCAATGAAGGCCTGACTTCTATTATGTAGGTCAGGAAACCTAGCCCAGAGGCACTTATGAGCAACAACCTCGACCAGCTCACCGATTGGTTGAAAGACCACAAGATCACAGAAGTCGAATGCATGATTGGCGATCTCACCGGGATCACCCGGGGCAAGATCTCGCCGACCAATAAGTTCATTGCCGAAAAAGGCATGCGCTTGCCCGAGAGCGTGCTGCTGCAGACCGTGACCGGCGATTATGTCGAAGACGACATCTATTACCAATTGCTCGATCCGGCGGACATCGACATGATCTGCCGCCCCGACAGCAACGCGGTGTACCTGGTGCCCTGGGCCATCGAGCCCACCGCCCAGGTGATCCACGACACCTACGACAAGCAGGGCAACCCCATCGAGCTGTCGCCGCGCAACGTGCTCAAAAAAGTCCTGAAACTCTATGCCGACAAGGGCTGGCAGCCGATCGTGGCGCCGGAAATGGAGTTCTACCTGACCAAACGTTGCGAAGACCCGGACTTTCCGTTGCAGCCGCCCATTGGTCGCTCCGGTCGCCCGGAAACCGGCCGCCAGTCATTCTCCATCGAGGCGGCCAACGAATTCGACCCGCTGTTCGAAGACGTCTACGACTGGTGCGAGTTGCAGGAACTAGACCTTGACACGCTGATCCACGAAGACGGCACGGCGCAGATGGAAATCAACTTCCGTCACGGCGATGCCCTGTCCCTGGCCGACCAGATCCTGGTGTTCAAGCGCACCATGCGCGAGGCAGCGCTCAAACACAACGTGGCCGCGACTTTCATGGCCAAGCCGATGACCGGCGAACCCGGTAGTGCGATGCACCTGCACCAGAGCATCGTCGATATCGAGACCGGCAGGAACATCTTCTCCAATGAGGACGGGACCAAGAGCGAGCTGTTCCTCAACCATATCGGCGGTCTGCAAAAGCTGATCCCTGAGCTGTTGCCGCTGTTCGCGCCGAACGTCAACTCGTTCCGCCGCTTCCTGCCGGACACTTCGGCGCCGGTGAACGTGGAGTGGGGTGAAGAGAACCGTACCGTGGGCCTGCGGGTTCCCGATGCCGTGCCGCAGAATCGTCGGGTGGAAAATCGCCTGCCGGGAGCCGATGCCAACCCGTATCTGGCGATTGCCGCCAGCCTGCTGTGTGGCTACATCGGCATGGTCGAGGGCATGACGCCCAGCGCGCCGGTAGTCGGTCGCGGTTACGAGCGCCGCAACCTGCGCCTGCCGCTGACCATCGAAGACGCCCTGGAGCGGATGGAAAACAGCAAGACCATCGAGAAGTACCTGGGCCGTAAATTCATCACGGGCTACGTCGCGCTCAAGCGGGCCGAGCATGAAAACTTCAAGCGCGTCATCAGTTCGTGGGAGCGGGAATTCCTGCTCTTCGCCGTCTGATGCGTCGGGCGCGGCGGTTCATAGTCGCGTCCGCACTGTTATCCAGGAGAACCGTATGACCAGCAACAACCCGCAAACCCTTGCGTGGCAAGCCCTCAGCAGCGATCACCACCTGGCCCCCTTCAGTGACTTCAAGCAGTTGAAAGAGAAAGGCCCGCGCATCATCACTAACGCCAAGGGCGTTTACCTCTGGGACAGTGAAGGCAACAAGATCCTCGACGGCATGGCCGGCCTGTGGTGCGTGGCCATCGGTTACGGGCGCGACGAATTGGCCGACGCCGCCAGCAAGCAAATGCGCGAGCTGCCTTACTACAACCTGTTCTTCCAGACCGCCCATCCGCCGGTACTGGAACTGGCCAAGGCCATCGCCGATATCGCCCCCGAAGGCATGAACCACGTGTTCTTCACCGGCTCCGGCTCCGAAGGCAATGACACCATGTTGCGCATGGTTCGCCATTACTGGGCGATCAAGGGCCAGGCGAAAAAGAAAACCATCATCAGCCGCAAGAACGGTTATCACGGTTCCACCGTGGCCGGCGCGAGCCTGGGTGGCATGACCTACATGCACGAACAGGGCGATCTGCCGATCCCCGGCATCGTCCATATTGCGCAGCCTTACTGGTTCGGTGAGGGCGGTGACATGAGCCCCGAAGCGTTCGGCATCTGGGCGGCCAACCAACTGGAAGAAAAAATTCTCGAGCTTGGCGTGGACACCGTGGGGGCCTTTATCGCCGAGCCGATCCAGGGGGCTGGCGGTGTGATCGTACCGCCAGACAGCTACTGGCCACGGATCAAGGAAATCCTCGCCAAATACGACATCCTGTTTGTCGCCGACGAGGTGATTTGTGGCTTCGGGCGCACCGGTGAGTGGTTCGGTAGCGATTTCTACGGCCTCAAGCCGCACATGATGACCATCGCCAAGGGCCTGACCTCCGGCTACATCCCCATGGGTGGCCTGATCGTGCGTGACGACGTGGTCGCGGTCCTCAACGAAGGCGGCGATTTCAACCACGGGTTCACCTACTCCGGGCATCCGGTGGCGGCGGCGGTGGCGTTGGAAAATATCCGTATCCTGCGCGATGAGAAAATTATCGAGAACGTCCACGCCGAAACGGCACCCTATTTGCAAAAACGCCTGCGGGAACTGAACGATCACCCGCTGGTGGGTGAAGTTCGCGGTGTGGGTCTGTTGGGGGCTATCGAGCTGGTCAAGGACAAGGCCACCCGTGCGCGGTACGCCGGCAAGGGGGTCGGTATGATCTGCCGGCAGTTCTGCTTCAACAATGGCCTGATCATGCGTGCCGTCGGCGACACCATGATCATTGCCCCGCCGCTGGTGATCGGCAAGGCCGAGATCGACGAGTTGGTGACCAAGGCGCGTCGATGCCTGGACCTGACCCTCAGTGCGTTGCAGGGCTAGGTGCTAGGCTTTTAACGCAAGTGCGGTGTAGATACTTTTGCTCGAAACGATCAGAAAAGCGGGTCTTTCCTTGAAAGCCCACCTGTGATCTTGCCAGACTACCCACTGTTTCGAGTTGCCTGGGAATCGGTCGCCGAACAGCGGGTTTAAAAAAAGAAAAATTGGAGCATGACGCATGAAGGCATTAGGTTTTAATAACACCGGCAAGGCTCTCCTTGCCTTGTCTTTGCTGGGCGCGATGGGTGCCGCTCAGGCCGATGACAAGGTGCTGCACATCTATAACTGGTCCGACTACATTGCCCCGGACACCATCGCGAACTTTGAAAAAGAGTCCGGGATCAAGGTGGTCTACGATGTATTCGACAGCAACGAAACCCTGGAAGCCAAGTTGCTGGCCGGCAAGTCCGGTTATGACATCGTGGTGCCGTCCAATAACTTCCTGGCCAAGCAGATCAAAGCGGGCGTCTATCAGGCGCTGGACAAGTCCAAGCTGTCCAACTACGACAACCTCAACAAGTCGCTGTTAAAGGCGGTGTCGATCAGCGACCCGGACAATAAGCATGCGTTCCCGTATATGTGGGGCTCGATCGGCATCGGCTACAACCCGCAGAAGGTCAAGGCGGTGTTGGGC
Organism: Pseudomonas agarici; assembly: GCF_900109755.1. Classification (GTDB taxonomy): domain Bacteria; phylum Pseudomonadota; class Gammaproteobacteria; order Pseudomonadales; family Pseudomonadaceae; genus Aquipseudomonas; species Aquipseudomonas agarici. Next base: position 65,039 of record NZ_FOAR01000025.1, read on the forward strand.
GTGGACAAGATCGATTCATGGGACATCCTGCTCAAGCCGGAAAACATTGCCAAGCTCAAGAGCTGTGGCGTGAGCTTCCTCGATTCGCCGACCGAGATGTTGCCGGTAGCCCTGCACTACCTGGGCCTGCCGACCGACAGCCAGAAGAAGGAGGACATCAAGAAAGCCGAGGATCTGTTCCTGAAGATTCGTCCTTCGATCACCTACTTCCACTCCTCCAAATACATTTCCGATCTGGCCAACGGCAATATCTGCGTCGCCGTCGGTTACTCGGGCGACGTCCAGCAGGCCAAGTCCCGTGCCGCCGAAGCCGGTGACAAGGTTAAGGTCGCCTACGACATTCCGAAGGAAGGCGCCGGCAGCTTCTACGACATGGTCGCCATTCCCAAGGACGCGGAAAACGTCGAGGGTGCCTACAAGTTCATGAACTACTTGCTCAAACCGCAAGTCATGGCCTCGATCACCGACAGCGTGCGTTTCCCGAACGGCAACGAGAAGGCAACCGCCCTGGTCGACAAGAGCATCACCAGCGATCCTGGCATCTATCCGCCCGCCGACGTACAGGCCAAGCTTTATGCCATCGCCGACCTGCCGGCGGCGACCCAGCGTGAGCTGACCCGCAGTTGGACCAAGATCAAGTCGGGTAAATAATCCGCTCCACTTGTGGGGCCCGGGCAAGCCCGGCCCCCCCACAAGGTACACGCCTATCGACAGAAAACTTTGCTGGATCGGTTTATCGAGGGTAAGTTGCGCGCCGGTTTTGTCACCGGGTGGTTTGACGCCATGTGACCGGGGCAACTCAGGCCCAACTAATGAGAGGACCTGCGAGTGTCTATTTCTTTGTTTCGCAAAGCCATGCTGGTCGGTGCCGGCCTGACGTTGGCCGTCAGTATCCAGGCCGCGCCCACCGTGCATATTTATAACTGGTCCGATTATATCGGCGAGAGCACTTTGGCTGACTTCGAGAAGGCGACCGGCATCAAGCCGGTCTATGACGTCTTCGATTCCAATGAAACCCTGGAAGGCAAGTTGCTGGCCGGGCATACCGGCTATGACGTAGTCGTGCCGTCCAACCACTTCCTCGGCAAGCAGATCAAGGCCGGCGCCTTCCAGAAGCTCGACAAGTCGCAATTGCCCAACTACGCCAACCTCGATCCGCTGTTGCTCAAGCGCCTGGAGAAGAACGATCCGGGTAACCAGTACGCCGTGCCGTACCTCTGGGGCACCAATGGCATTGGCTATAACGTCGAGAAGGTCAAGGCGGCGCTGGGTGTCGACAAGATCGACTCCTGGGCGGTGCTGTTCGAGCCGCAGAACATCGAGAAGCTTTCCGGTTGTGGCGTGGCCTTCCTCGATTCGGCCGATGAAATGCTCCCGGCGGTGCTGAACTATATGGGCCTGAGCCCCAACAGCACCGATGAAAAGGATTACCGGCGGGCTGAAGAGAAGTTGCTCAAGGTACGGCCATACATCACCTATTTCAACTCGTCCAAGTACATTTCGGATCTGGCCAACGGTGAGATTTGCATAGCGGCTGGCTTCTCCGGCGACATCTTCCAGGCCAGGAAACGCGCCCAAGAGGCGAAGAAAGGCGTGGATATCGCCTACGTGATTCCCAAGGAAGGCGCTAACCTCTGGTTCGATATGCTGGCGATTCCCAAGGACGCCGGTAATGCCAAAGAGGCTCATGCTTTCATCAATTATCTGCTGCAACCTGAAGCCATCGCCCAGGTCAGTGATTATGTCGGCTATGCCAACCCGAACCCGAAGGCTGGTGAATTGATGGATCAATCCGTGCGCACCGACGAAGCGGTTTACCCACCGCAAACGGTGGTGGACAAGCTGTATGTCAATTCTGAGCTACCCCCGAAAATCCAACGTTTGATGACCCGTAGCTGGACCAAGGTGAAGTCGGGCAAGTAGTCCGCCGGGGCCTTCGGGTCAAACTATCCAATGCCGGGCTGTCTTGGCCTCGCGGTTAAATTTTGTTGGGAGTTTTGCAAATGGCTGTTGCCTCCGGCGCCTATAAGAAAGCCCTCGAGGGCGATCAATCACCCAAGCAGGTGTTGGTCAAGATCGACCGGGTCACAAAGAAGTTCGACGAAACGATTGCCGTGGACGATGTGTCCCTGGACATCAAGAAGGGCGAGATCTTCGCCCTGCTCGGGGGCTCGGGTTCGGGTAAATCCACCTTGCTGCGCATGCTCGCAGGTTTTGAGCGGCCGACCGAAGGTCGGATCTACCTCGATGGCGTGGACATCACCGAGATGCCACCCTACGAGCGGCCAATCAACATGATGTTTCAGTCCTATGCGTTATTCCCGCACATGACCGTGGCGCAGAACATCGCTTTCGGTCTGCAACAAGACAAGATCCCGAAAGCCGAGGTCGATGCCCGCGTGGCCGAAATGCTCAAGTTGGTGCAAATGAGCCAGTATGCCAAGCGCAAGCCGCACCAGCTCTCCGGCGGCCAGCGCCAGCGCGTGGCCCTGGCCCGTTCCCTGGCCAAGCGACCGAAGCTGTTGCTGCTCGACGAGCCCATGGGGGCTCTGGACAAGAAGTTGCGTTCGCAGATGCAGCTTGAGCTTGTCGAGATCATCGAACGCGTCGGCGTGACCTGCGTCATGGTGACCCACGATCAGGAAGAGGCCATGACCATGGCCGAGCGGATCGCGATCATGCACCTGGGCTGGATCGCCCAGATCGGTAGCCCGATTGATATCTATGAAACCCCGACCAGCCGGCTGGTCTGCGAGTTTATCGGCAACGTCAATATCTTCGAAGGCTCGGTGGTCGATGACGCCGAAGGTTATGCGCGGATCACCAGTCCCGAACTGGAGCGCAATATCTACGTCGGTCACGGCGTAAGCACGTCGGTCCAGGACAAGAGTGTGACCTACGCGATTCGTCCGGAGAAGCTGCTGGTCACCACGACGCCGCCGCAGTGTGAGTACAACTGGTCACGCGGCAAGGTACACGATATCGCCTACCTGGGCGGTCACTCGGTGTTCTACGTCGAGCTGCCAAGTGGCAAGCTGGTACAGTCCTTTGTCGCCAACGCTGAACGCCAGGGCGCGCGGCCGACCTGGGGCGACGAAGTATACGTCTGGTGGGAAGACGACAGCGGCGTGGTACTGCGTTCATGAACCTGCGAAAGCTCAAGCGCCGTCTGCATCGAATAACCCCCTCTGGCCGTCATGCGGTCATCGGGATCCCTTTCCTCTGGTTGTTCCTGTTCTTCATGTTGCCGTTCTTCATCGTCCTGAAGATCAGCTTTGCTGAAGCGGATGTGGCGATTCCGCCGTATACCGAGATCTACACCTTCGTCGAACAGAAGATGCAACTGGTCCTCAACCTCGGCAACTATTCGATGCTGGGCGACGATGGCCTGTACCTCGCGGCGTACCTCGGCTCGCTGAAGATGGCCTTGTTCAGCACGCTGCTGTGCCTGCTGATCGGCTACCCGATGGCCTACGCCATCGCTAGCGCCCGCAAGGAATTGCAGACCGTGTTGGTGCTGCTGATTATGATGCCGACCTGGACCGCGATTCTGATCCGCGTCTATGCCTGGATGGGCATTCTCAGCAACAACGGGTTGCTCAACGCGTTCCTGATGTGGACCGGGCTGATCGATGAGCCGCTGCAGATCCTCAATACCAACCTGGCGGTGTATATCGGCGTGGTGTATTCCTATCTGCCGTTCATGATCCTGCCGCTGTACGCCAACCTCGTGAAGCACGACTACAGTCTGCTGGAGGCCGCGTCCGACCTGGGTTCGAGCCGCTTCAACAGCTTCTGGAAGATCACCGTGCCACTGTCGAAGAATGGCATCATCGCCGGCTGCATGCTGGTGTTCATTCCGGTGGTGGGTGAGTTCGTGATTCCCGAGCTGCTTGGCGGTCCGGAAACCCTGATGATCGGTAAAGTGCTTTGGCAAGAATTCTTCAATAACCGTGACTGGCCGGTGGCGTCCGCGCTCGCGGTGGTGATGCTGGCGATCCTGATCGTGCCGATCATTCTGTTCAACCGCAGTCAGGCTAAAGAAATGGAGGGCAAGGAATGAGGCGCTTCAGTTTTTCCAACCTGATGCTGGTACTGGGCCTGGTGTTCATCTACCTGCCGATGCTGATTCTGGTGATCTACTCGTTCAACGCCTCCAAACTGGTGACGGTCTGGGGCGGCTGGTCGGTGAAGTGGTACGTCGGCCTGCTGGATAACAGCCAACTGATGGGCTCGGTTGCCCGCTCGCTGGAAATCGCCTGCTACACCGCGATTGCGGCGGTGGCGCTGGGCACCCTGGCGGCGTTCGTCCTGACCCGTATCACCCGCTTCAAAGGCCGCACCCTGTTCGGTGGCCTGGTCACGGCGCCGTTGGTGATGCCGGAGGTGATTACCGGTCTGTCGCTGTTGCTGCTGTTCGTGGCCATGGCGCAGATGATCGGCTGGCCCCAGGAGCGTGGCATCGTCACCATCTGGATCGCCCATACCACGTTCTGCGCGGCCTATGTGGCGGTGGTGGTATCGGCGCGGCTGCGCGAGCTTGACCTGTCCATCGAGGAAGCGGCCATGGACCTCGGCGCACGCCCGTGGAAGGTGTTCTTCCTGATCACCATCCCGATGATCGCGCCCTCGCTGGCGGCGGGCGGCATGATGTCTTTCGCCTTGTCCCTGGATGACCTGGTACTGGCCAGCTTCGTTTCGGGTCCAGGTTCCACCACCTTGCCGATGGAAGTGTTCTCGGCGGTGCGCCTGGGCGTGAAGCCGGAAATCAACGCGGTGGCCAGCCTGATCCTGCTGGCGGTGTCGCTGGTGACTTTTCTGGTCTGGTACTTCAGTCGCCAGGCCGAGGAGCGCCGCAAGAAGGCTATCCAGCAAGCCATCGAGGAAGGGGCGGCCAACTCCTGGAAACAGCCGGACGTGCGTCGCGCGCCTGCCACCGAGGCCGTGTAGCCCTCAAAAGCCTCGCGGGCCAGCGGGAATGCCAATCGCCTGCACCCACGGGGCTCTGGGTCTTACCCCGCAATCAGGTAAGCCTCGGAGCTGGGAGGGTGGCGCCGCGGCAGTTGCGCCGGCATTTTGTCGGTTTGGCGGGTTAAAACGTATTTCGTCTGGAATGATTCCGATAGGACTGAATTAAGACTAAACTTAGTCCTGTCAATTCGAGGCGAAGACTCCTTATGAAATATTCCTCACAGATCCGACCGATCAGCTACTTGAAAAGCCATACGGCAGAAATCGTCAAGTCCATCACCGAAAGTCGTGAGCCGTTGTTGATCACCCAGAATGGCGAAGCCAAGCTCGTTGTCATGGATGTGCGAAGCTATGAAGAGCATGAAGAGACAATGGCGCTCTTGAAGCTATTGGCGCTGGGTAACAAAGAAATAGAGCAAGGCCACTTCCGTAGCGCGCAAGAGCTCTTCGCAGAGCTGGATGAGATTGAAGAATAATGAAGGTGGATGTCGTCATTCTTCGATCGGCGGAAATCGATTTGAAGGAACTCAGGAGTTACCTGCTGAGAAATTTCTCCGCACAAGCCTGGAATGATAGCTACGGCAAGCTCAAGGACACGATTGGTCATTTGGCGATGTCGCCCTATGCAGGTTCTGTCCCGACGGAAATCGAAAAGCTCCACCTGAACCAATACGGCCAGGCTGTATCGGGCTTGAATCGCATCATCTATGAGCTGCGTGGTGAGAAAATCTACATTCATATTATTGCTGATACACGCAAGAACTTGCCTGATTTATTGGTCAAGCGGTTGATGCGCGTTGATCGGTAAACAGCGGCGATCAGGGATTATTTGGCCGGTATCAGCTTGAGTACGCCGTGGGTATTGGCCGAGACCTCGACTTCGTTTATATGCGCCTGCTCGTACCCGCCTTCGATATAGGTTTGGGCCTGGTCGCTGTAATGCTTGTCGAACAGCACCCCGCTCTGTCCCACCGGGTTGATGGTCAGGCCGTGACCTGGGTCGGCGAAGTCGATCAAGCGTCGGGTCGACGGACCATAGGTCACCCGCCAGGGCGCCGGGCCGATTTTCGCCGAGAGGTTGTTCGGTACTTCGTGGCTGCCCGGCGCCTCGAATGGGCCGACATTGAACAACCGGTCCAGCGGCTTCTGCCGTCCCAGTGGATGGCCGTGGGTCAGGGTATGGGCCTTGCCCCACGTCCAGGCGGCCGAGTCGTCGCCATAGGTGGTCCTGAGATGGGCCAGTGTCGCCTGCCAGGCGCGTTTCACCGTGTCGGCGCGGTTGCCGTTCCACCAGGGCGAATGTTCATCGGCTGCCAGGCGCGGCAACGCGGCGTCCACCACCCGGGTGTTGAGCAGCGTGTTGAAGTAGTCGTCGCCGAGCTTGTCATGCATGGCCGCGTGGGCCAGTTCGTAGAGAAACTGGTTGAACAGCGTGGCGCTGGTGGAGCTGATCGGGTAATCGCCCTTCCACATCGCCAACTGTTCTACCAGCTTCAGCTCGGTCGGGTTCTTCGCCGCTTCGCGTAGCGTCGGCAGTAATGGCCTGAGCAGTCGTGGGCCATAGTCGGTGGTGGTGCCCAGTTGCAGTTTCTGGCTGTTCTCCAGACTCCAGCGCACGCTGGTATCGGCCAGTTGTCGGTTCAGTTGCTGGCCGCGATCGGCGAGGTTGTAATAACCGGGAATGACCATGCCGGTGGGTGATACCGGCTGGGTGTTGGCCGAAACGATATAGCCGCGTGCCGGGTTCTCTTCCTGGGGATTGGCGCTGAAGGGATAGAAGCCGTCCTGGTCGGCGTCGCGGGTGCTGCCATCGAGGATAAAGGCCGGGTTGACCCCTGCCGGGCGCCTGGGCAGCAACGCCGCGCTCCACCCGCCGATATCGCCCTTGGCGTTGGCCCATATCAGGTTCAGGCCGGGCGCCTGGATCTTGCTGGCGGCGTCGCGCGCCTTGTCCAGCGTATCGGCGCGGTTGAGTTCGTAGAAACCCTGGAGAATCGGGTTCGGGGTTTCGAGAAAGGCCCACCACATGGCGATTGGCCTGGCCCCGGCGTTGGCCCCGATCACGTCGTTGACGATCGGTCCGTGGGGCGACTGGAGCAGGGTAATCGTCACTGGCGACTGACCCTTGACTGCGATCTGCTGTTCGCTGCGAGTCATCTCGACCCACTGGCCGTGGTACCAGACCTGGTTGGGGTTGTCGGGATTGGTCTTCTCGGCGATCAGGTCCAGGTCATCGTTCTGGAACATGGTCAGGCTCCAGCCGAAGGCCGGATTGTTGCCAAGAAAGGCGAACGGCACCAATGCCTGGTGGTAACCGTACAACTCAAAATTGGGCGCCGACAGTTGTGCCTCGTACCACACCGCCGGGGTCGAGAAACCGATATGCGGGTCGCCCGCCAGCAACGGCTTGCCGCTTTTGGTCCGGCTGCCCGATACCGCCCAGGCGTTGCTGCCTTCGAACTGCGCCACTCCGGCATCGCGCAGGGCTTGATCGCTCAGCCGGGCCAGCGCGCCGAGGCCTTTCCAGTCGGCATCGGCCAACGGCGTCGGGGAGCCGAGCGCGCCCTGGGGACGCCACTCCAGATCGAACACCTTCAGGTAGTCGGCGCCCAGTTTGTCCCGCACATAGGTCAGCAGCGGTTCGGTGCGCAATGCAGTGGCGAAACTGTAGGCCATGTAGCCGGCGACGCTGATGGTATCTTCGGCGGTAAAGGGCCTGCGCTCGATGCCCAGCACGTCGAACTCCAGCGGCCTGGCATGACTGGCCTGGTACTGGTTGATACCGTCCAGATAGGCTTGCAGTGCGTTCCAGGCCGGGGATTGTTTGTCCAGTTCGGCGACATAACGGTCGGCGCGATCACGGATGCGCAGGCTGCGCAACAGCTTGTCGGTTTCCAGGGTCTTGGGACCGAGGACCTCGGACAGCTCGCCGCGTGCCAGGCGCCGGATGATTTCCATCTGGAACAAGCGGTCCTGGGCATGCACATAACCCAGGGCACAATACAGGTCGGTCTCGTTCTCGGCACGGATATGCGGCACACCGCGCTCGTCGTAACGCACGGTGACCGGCCCATGCAGATTGCCCAGCGTGACCTGGCCCTGACGCGTCGGCAGTTTGCCCTGGACGTACCAGGTACCCCCGCCGGCCAGGGCGACGACCAAGACGACGAGAATGATCAGGCTGCGTTTCATGCGGGGTTCCTTGTGCGGGCCAGGGCTGCCGGTACGGTCGGGAAGGATCATCACCGGTCGGGCTGGATATGCATTGGGCAAAGACAGGATTTTTTCATGGTACACAGCGTTTGTAGCTTTTTGCTTACTGTGTTGTAGAAGTAGGGTCTCGCTATTTTTTTGTTCCTATCTTTGACGTCGCGAAAGTGGGTAAGTCTCGCGCTTATGCCCATGACAGTCTCTGGTATTTCTCCGGGCTCGTATGGCCGAGTCAGCGTGAGTGGAGCAGAAATTGATCAACAGCACTCGCCACACGGGTCATTAGGTACCCGGCGACCACTGGCAATAACACCCTACGGCCATATTGTTTGTTGCACTGACCGTGCGCCCTTCGCTCAGGGCTTGCAGGATCGGCTCGATAAAGCTGTTGCTGGAATTGCAGGTGGCGCCCTGGCTGTAGGGACCGAAGTAGGCGAGCTGGCCATCGCGGTCCCAGATCGCCACCGCGGGGCTGACCGTCAGGTGTTCGGCACCGGGGAGGCGCGCCAGTGGACGAATGGCGCCCAGAGTGGTGGGAAGTTGGCCATGGGTGCCGGGTTTTTGCACCGAATAGAAGTCCACGCCCAAGGGCGCGAAATGCGCGATCAGTTCGCCCAGGTGCTGTTGGTTGCCGACATTGCAGGGGCAGGTCGGGTCCCAGAAATGCACCAGGCGGATTCTGCCCGGGCCGGCCAGGTCTGCCGGCAGGCTGAGGCGGTCGCCGGCGAACAGCGCGGTCTGGTCGCTGAAGGCACGGATATAGCGGCCCTGGAACCAGTCGTAGGCCAGCCACAGTCCCGCCGCGCAAACCACGGCGAGCAGGCCGCTGAGCAATGTCTTGTGACGAGTCTTGGGCATGGCGATTGGGTCCTTGAAAGTCGTGTAGCTTGCCATGCCCGCCCCGACAGAAGAATATCGCAACTCAGTAAAACCTCTCGACGTTGCCGCACCCTTGCCTGGACGCCCCTTATGCCCGTCACCTTCGCCCCCGACTCCCTGCGCGCCAGCCTGCGACCCTTGGCTGCGGCGCAGCCGCTGTCGGCGTCGGCGCAGGCTTACCAACGCCTCTATGGCCTGGACCTGGCCCATCGCACGGCGCCCTTCAGCAGCCGCCTCGGCGCATTCAAGAGCGCCAGCTTCGATTTGGTCAGCCAGCTCTGGCTGCCGTGCGACCCCGTGGCGACATTGTTTCTGTTCCATGGTTTCTACGATCACATGGGGCTGTATCGTAACGTGATCGACTGGGCGCTGGATCGGGGATTTGCGGTACTCGCCTGCGACCTGCCGGGCCACGGCCTGTCCAGCGGTGAGCGGGCCAGTATCGACGATTTCGCCGAGTACCAGCGGGCACTGCAAGGGTTGTTCGACGAAGCCCGGTCCCTTGACCTGCCACAGCCCTGGCACCTGTTCGGGCAGAGCACGGGCGGCGCCATCGTCGTCGATCACCTGCTCCGGCACGGCCTTGAAAGCCCGGCGCAGGGCAAGGTGGTGCTGTTTTCGCCGCTGGTACGGCCACGGGACTGGGGCTGGTCGAAGTTCAGCTATTATCTGCTCAAACCGTTCGTCAAAGGCATTGCCCGACGCTTCAGCGAGAACACCCATGACCCGGCGTTCATGCCGTTCCTGCAGGCCGATCCGCTGCAACCGCAGCGCTTGCCCACCGCCTGGGTCGGCGCCCTGGCGCGCTGGATACCAGGTATCGAAGGCGCGGCGCAAAGCCCACGTCGGCCGCTGATCGTCCAGGGCGATGGCGATATGACCGTTGACTGGCGGCACAACCTGACGGTGCTGCGCAGTAAGTTCGATCAGCCCGAAGTGTTGATGCTGGCCGAGGCCCGCCATCATCTGGCGAATGAACTCCCGGAGTACCGAGAGCGCTATTTCAGTTTTCTCGGCGCTCATTTCTGAGCGCTTGTTTGCGAGCCAAGGCCCTTATGACCGAGCACCTGCCATAACGCGCTGATTATCGGTATGTCCAGCCGATCGTCACGCGCTGGCATGACAACGGTGTCGGCGGGCATGTGAACAATGTCACTTACGGAAAAGCGGGGAAAACTAGAAGAAAGTCAGGTCGTTGCTGTCCGCTGCCTGCGGGAGGGGTGGATTAGGCAGAGCGCCGACAACGACAGCGACCCTCAAAGCAGGGTCGCTGTCGATACATCAATGTACAAACAGTGCGATCAGGATAATGATCGGGATGGGCACACCCAAAAAGAACAGTAAAAGTGAGCGCATGTTGATTCTCCTTGGATTAACGCGGGGTCACGGCGTCGGTGTGGTATTCGCTGGCTTGCAGGTACGTCACGCCATCGCGTTGGCGCCCACCGAACGTAGCGGCCAGGCTGGCGAAGAAGGCACCGATCAGCAGCGCGATAAACATCCACAGGGTCGACCATGCGGCGGCTTTGGCAGCCCGGTCGGCAGCCTGCCGGGCGTCTTCGATCGCTTGGCGGGCCTGACTGTAGACTTGGTTCACGCGCTCTTCGGCCTGGGCCTGGCTGAGGCTGGTACGCTGGCTCACCACTTGCGCCAGATAGGCGCGGTCGTCATTGCTCAACTGGCCGTTGCCCAGGCTGCGAACCAAAATCCGCGTGACCACGGCGTGGACCGCGTCTGCACTTACCGCGGCTGGGCGGTTATCGCGAAACAACAGGTCGATAAAGTAGTCGGAATGGCTGTTGGTACTCTGCGCGGCGGCGCTGGTGAGACTGTTCGTGGCCCCGGAGGCCGCCGTCACTCCCGCCTTGAGGCCGCCGCCGAGAATACCGCCGACCGAACTGGCTATCACCGTGACAGTCAGCAAGGTCGCCACCGCCCAGGCTAGAAAGCCATGGGCGGTGTCGCGGAAGTAAACCTCATCAGCGTGCATGCGGGTCCATTTCACCCGCAGGCGCCCGGCCAGATAACCGCCCATGCCCGAGGCGATGATTTGCGTCACGGCCAGCCAGATGATCGCCGAGACGCCAAGCCCCTTGGCGCTGATACCTTCGCCCGACCACGGCGAGACGGCGGAAAAGCCCAGTCCGGCACCGAGTATGAGCAGCAGGAAGGAAAGTGCGGCCGCGGTAGCGGCTCCGGCGAAGATCGCTGCCCAGGAAACTCCTGAGTGATTCGACGAGTCGTGCACTGCACCAGCATAGGTTTCGGGGTTCCCTATCATTGTTGTCGCGCTCCTGAAGTGAAAAGACGTACAGCCTTCATTCAGGAGATAGCAGCGGACATGCCAAGCTATTCCTTGATAAATAGTCAGCTATTTCAACGGGTTAAAAATTTATCTGGGTCTGCGTTCCATGCAATTTGCATGGTCGAGGCCTTTCGCGACGGGTTTTATGCATTGCTTGCCGGGGATGGACGGTACTGCAGCAAAAAGGGACGCCCTGGCGTCCCTTTTGCGGTTGGCTCGATCAGCGCCAATGGCGATCGTGCTTGCGATGGCCATAGGCATGGCCGCGGCCACGGTGATCACCGCGATAGTCGCGACGATGGTCCCGGTAATGATGATCGTCGCGATCACTGGAGTTACCCATGTAGTTACCCAGTGCACCACCGGCGCCACCGCCCGCCGCGGCGCCGATCAGGCTGCCGGTGGAGCCCCCCACGCTGCGCCCGACCACGTTGCCGCCGGCGGCGCCCAGGGCGCCGCCAATAGCGGCTTCGCCACGGCTGTGTCGGTCGGCACCCACCGCACTACCACCCGCGCCGCCCAGTGCCGCGCCGATGGTCGAGCCGGTATTGCCGCCCAGCGACTGACCGACAGCGGAACCCAACACGCCACCCAATGCGCCGCCAATGCCGGCTTCGGTGGTACCGCCAGCCGAGGCGACGCCACTGGCCAGGCTCAGGGACAACAAGAGAATCGACGAGAACTTCATGTGAGAGGAGCCTCAAAGGGATGACAGCGCGATCCTGAGGCTTGTTACGGAGTCGTTACAATGGAAATCCGACGAATAGCACGAATGCTATACAAAATCATAACTTACTGTTTTTACTAAGGAACTTAGTCCCTTCAGGACGGTCTCACTTTGCTTGAACCCTTCTGTTTTCCGGCTGTCAGCGGTTGCTTGTCGTCACCTAACTGGCCCTGGCCATGATCAAACCGGTTTCGCTGGCCATTTCCAGGCGGATCGCGACGAACTTGGAGGTCGGTGTGTGGCTGCCGTCGCCGATGCTCTCCAGGGGCACCAGGGGATTCACTTCCGGGTAGTAGGCGGCGGCCTGTCCGGCGGGAATATCGAAGGCCAGTAGGGTGAAACCCTTGACCCGGCGCTCGCGTCCGTCTTCCCAGAGCGCGACGATATCGGCCTTCTGCCCCGGCTTGAAGCCCAGGCGGATGATGTCCGCTTCGTTGACGAACAGCACGTCGCGCTGACCCTTGACCCCTCGATAGCGGTCATCGAGGCCGTAGATGGTGGTGTTGTACTGGTCGTGGGAACGCATCGACTGCATGATCAGGTCTGGCACCCTGCCGGTGGCGTGGATGCGTTCGTGGATCAGGTCGGCCGGCAGCCGGTTCGAGCGGAAGTTCGCCCGCCCCGACGGGGTATTCCAGCGCCGGGCGCCGGCAGTGTTGCCCAGGTAGAAACCGCCTGGGAGGGCGAGGCGCTGGTTGAAATCCTTGAAACCGGGAACGGTGTCGGCAATCAACTCGCGGATACGCCCGTAGTCGGCCACCAACCAGTTCCAGTCCACCGGCTGTGCGCCGAGGGTGGCGGCGGCGATGCCGGCGATGATCGAGGGCTCCGAACGCATTTGTTTCGACAGTGGCTGCAACTGGCCGTTGGAGGCGTGGACCATGCTGAACGAGTCTTCCACGGTAACGGCTTGCGCGCCTTCGGCTTGCAGGTCGATATCGGTACGGCCCAGGCACGGCAGGATCAGCGCCGCCTTGCCGTGAGTCAGATGGCTACGGTTGAGCTTGGTGCTGATCTGCACGGTCAGATCGCAGTTGCGTAGCGCTTCGAAGGTGCGCGGGCTGTCCGGGGTGGCTTGGGCGAAGTTGCCGCCCAGGGCGATGAAGACCTTGGCGTGGCCGTCGAGCATGGCATGGATGGCTTCGACCACGTTATGGCCGTTGGCGCGTGGCACTTTGAATTGGAAACGCCGCTCCAGGGCGTCGAGGAAGGCTACCGGCGGGCGCTCGTTGATGCCCATGGTGCGGTCGCCCTGCACGTTGCTGTGGCCGCGTACCGGACACAGGCCGGCGCCTGGGCGGCCGATATTGCCGCGCAGCAGCATCAGGTTGGCGATCTCTTGGATCGTCGACACCGAATGCCTGTGCTGGGTGATACCCATGGCCCAGCACATGATGACGTTCTTGCTCTTGGCGTACATCCGCGCCGATTGTTCGATCTCCACCAGGGTCAGGCCCGATTGCGAGACGATGTGCTCCCAAGGGGTGTCGTCGATGGCGGCCAAGTAGTCGAGGACATTGGCGGTGTGCTCGTTAAGGAAGTCGTGGTCGAACACCGACGGCTCGTTCGCCGTCTGGGCATCGCGTTCCCATTGCAGCAGGAACTTGGCCATGCCGCGTAGCAGGGCCATGTCGCCACCCAGGGCGGGGCGAAAGTAGGCGGTGTTGGTGGGTTTGTCGCCGTTGGTGAGCATCTCCAGCGGGTGCTGCGGGTGCTGGAAGCGTTCCAGGCCGCGCTCCTTGAGCGGGTTGATACAGACCACTTGGGCGCCGCGTTTCACGGCTTCACGCAGGGGTTCGAGCATTCGCGGGTGGTTGGTGCCGGGGTTTTGGCCCAAGACGAAAATCGCATCGGCGTGTTCAAAGTCCTCGAAGGTCACGGTGCCCTTGCCGGCCCCGATACTTTGCGCCAGGGCCACGCCGCTGGCTTCGTGGCACATGTTCGAGCAGTCCGGGAAGTTGTTGGTGCCGAATGCTCGGACAAACAACTGATACAGGTACGCTGCCTCGTTGCTGGCCCGGCCCGAGGTGTAGAACTCGGCCTGATCGGGGCTGGAGAGATTGCGCAGGTGTTTGGCGATCAGCGCGTAGGCCGCTTCCCAACTGATGGGACGATAGCGGTCGGTGGTTGAGTCGTAGCTCATCGGTTCGGTCAGGCGCCCCTGGTATTCGAGCCAGTAGTCGGATTGCTCGAACAGCGCGCTGACGCTGTGCTTGGCGAAGAACGCGGCATCCACCCGGCGCTGGGTGGCTTCCCAGTTGACCGCCTTGGCGCCGTTTTCGCAGAACTTGACCTTACCGCTTTGCGGCGAGTCGCCCCACGCGCAGCCTGGGCAGTCGAAGCCGCCGTTCTGGTTGGTCTTGAGCATCATGCGCAGGTTTTTCACGGCGTTGCCGCTGGTCATCCAGGCCTGTGCCACGCGGATCAAGGCGCCCCAGCCACCCGCTGCGCCCTTGTAGGGCTTGTAGCGTGGGGTCGGGATCTGGTCGGCTTGCTGCTGATTGCTCACGCTTGGTTCTCCATCGCGGGGCTGTAGACCCGTGGCGCACTTTTGTGCGGCAGGTGGATGAGATTGAGGTTGTGCCGACGAGCCCATTGCAGGGCCAGGCCGGTAGGGGACGACAGACTGACCAGGGTCTGGATGCCGGCCCGTAGGACTTTCTGGATCAATTCGAGACTGCAACGGCTGGTGACGATGGCCAGGCCGCCTGCGGTCGGGATCTGCTGGCGAACCAGCGCGCCGATCAGCTTGTCGAGGGCGTTGTGCCGCCCGATATCTTCACGGCCCAGCAGCAGTTCACCCTGGTGGTTCATAAACAGTGCGGCGTGTACCGCGCCGCAGTGCTGGCTCAAGGGCTGGAGGGCGCTGATGCGCTGGCGCAGGTTGTCCAGCCATGCGGCTGGCGGCAGGGACGCGCCGGGCAGCGCGTCCAGTTCAGGCAACGCCTGCTCCAGCGCCTCTACGCCACACAGGCCGCAGCCGCTGGTGCCGGCCAGTTGACGACGTTGTTCCTTGAGGTTCCAGAACGCACGGCTGGAGATTTCTACTTCGGCATGTTGCGCTGAACCGCTGCCGCTGAGCTTCAGATCATAAAGCTCGGAGGCGTCATGGATAATCCCGCTGCCGATGCTGAAGCCAACGATAAAGTCTTCCAGGTCCGTGGGCGTGACCAGCATCACCGCCTGGCTGATGCCGTTGTAGGCAATGGCCAGCGCGACCTCTTCGGCCAGCGCCGTCTCGGCGGCTGCGCTGCGGTCGAGGTTGCCGTATTGATAACTCTGGCTGGCGGCGGGCGCTGTCAAGGCAGGGATCGCGCAGGCCTCTGGCTTGGCGTTCATGGAGTATCACCGGTGGAATATCCAGTATCCAGACTAAGCGCGGCGAAGGGTCGCGTCTAATTGCTAGTACTGATCCATCGATAGATGCCCTCGATCAAGATGCGTTCTGCAATTTCTGATAGAGCGCGAAACAGGCCTCGGCCAGGCCCGAGCGTGGGGCGCCACGGCGCATGATCAGGCCAAGACGGGCCAGGGTCTGGGCGTTTTCGATCGGTTGCAGGCGCAGATGATCGGTCAGGCCTTCGAAACCGCCGTGCAGCGGCATGATCGCGCAGCATAGGCCGCCGTGTACGGCTTGCAGTAACTGATGAACGGCATCGGTCTGCAGGAGCGGTTGCGGGCTCAGGCCCCGGCTGTGGAAGTTGTGGTCGATGGACTGGCGAAAGTGCATGCCACTGGTGAGCATGCCCAGGGGCAGCTCGATCAGTGCTTCCCATCTTAAGGGCTGTTCGCCGAAGCTGAAGAAACGCTGGTCGTAGAGCAGGCCCATGGCGGTTTCACTCAGGGCCAGGGCTTCGAAGCGGTCGGTGTCGAGGTGTTCGAGGTAGGACACGCCGAGGTCGCAGCGATTGCTCGCCAGTTGTTCGAGGATCTGCTCGGAGCTGAGGGACGACAGCTCGAAGCGCAGGCTCGGGTGTTCGCCGTGCAGGCGCTGCATCAGTAGCAGCGGGTCGAAGCTCGACAAGGGCACCACGCCCAGGCGCAGGGTCCCGACCAGGTTGCCACGACAGGCGGCGGCCTCTGCCTGCAATCCCTCATAGGCCGCCAGGACGGTACGGGCCCAGGCCAGCACCCGTTCGCCGGGGGCGGTAAAACCTTCGAAGCGCTGACCGCGATTGACCAGTTGCAGTTCGAGTTCTTCTTCCAGGCTGCGCAAGCGCATGGACAGGGTCGGCTGGGTGATATGACAGCGCGCCGCCGCCTGGCCGAAGTGGCGGGTTTCGTCCAGGGCAATCAGGAATTTCAGCTGTTTGATGTCCATCGTCGCTCCAGGTGCGGTCCAGCGCGGGATTCTAGCGCGCTTGGACTACGCTAAGTGATTGGGCGGTCCGGAACCTGTCATAGACGTCGCCGGTTGAGTGGTCGGTGTGGTCGGTTCTGTTAGTCAATTTCGTCGCCAGCCGTTCCTGGCCTGCGAACTTGAGCTAATGAACTTACCGTACAGGCCATTGGTCTTTCGCGTCTGGACATCAATCCGTAAGGAGAAGGAACCATGAGTATCTTGAGCTTTATGAAAGAGGCGGGCGAGAAACTGATCGACCTGCTGACTCCGGGCAACGCCCATGCCGGCGAGCAACTTAAAGGCCATATCGCCAAGGTCGGCCTGGGCAATCCGAATGTCCAGGCCACGGTGGAAGGCGACAAGGTCACGGTGACGGGAGCGGTGGCTAGCCAGGAAGAGAAGGAAAAGGTCCTGCTGGCACTGGGCAATATCGCCGGTATCGGCAGTGTCGACGACCAGATCACCGTCAGAGGGCAGGCTCAGCCGGCGGCGCGGTTTGTCGAGGTGAAGAAGGGCGATACGCTGAGCAAGATCGCCAAGCAGGTCTATGGCGACCCTAACCAGTACAACAAAATCTTCGAGGCCAATAAGCCGTTGTTGTCGCATCCGGACAAGATTTATCCAGGGCAGAAACTGCGAATCCCTGATTGATCGATAAGTGCCAGCCGTGGCGAGCTCGATCTGGCGGGCTCACCACAATGATCACAAGCCGTTGATCAGTTCGCGGTAGTCGGTGACTGCCGCGAACTCCTCGGTATCCTTGGGCCCCTTGCGACTGTCCGGCTCGCTTACCGCCAACAGGTGCGCTACGCCAAAGCGCTCGGCACTGCGCAGGATCGGTAGGGTGTCGTCGATAAACAAGCTGCGCGCCGGATCAAAGCCGATATCGGCCTGCAACGCATCCCAGAACTGCGGGTCTTCCTTGGCAAAGCCGTAGTCATGGGAACTGATCAGCCGTTCGAAATATGCCGCCAGTTCGACTCGCTCCAACTTCAGCGACAACGAGTCGCGATGGGCATTGGTGATCAGGATCACTCGTTTGCCCGCCTGCCTGATCGCCGCCAGAAAGGTATCGGCATCCGGGCGCAGGGCGATCAGCTCGGCGGTCTCGCGCTTGAGTTCGCGCACCGGCAGCTTCAACTCGGCACTCCAGAAGTCCAGGCAATACCATTTCAACTGTCCGGCATGGTCTTTGAATAACCCTCCCAGCTGCGCCTCGGCCAACGCCAGGCTGATGCCGTGCAGTTCGGCATAACGCCGGGGCAGGTGCTCCATCCAGAAGTGGTTGTCGTAATGCAGGTCGAGCAGGGTGCCGTCCATATCCAGCAGAACGGTATCGATGTCGTGCCAAGGTAATGAGGACATGGAAAACTTCTCGGCCAAGAAAATAAAGTAGGCAACAGGCAATTGGAAAAGCCACGGTATACAGTTTCCTGGAAAGCATCGCGAGCGCGGCAGCGTTCAAAGAGGCTGTATAGTAACCCGCTCACGCCAAGGAGCTTGCATGCGCCAGAAACCCACCGTACTCGCCCGCGAAATTGTCGCCAGCAGCCGTCTGTTTCGTGTCGAACAGGTGCAGTTGCGTTTTTCCAACGGTGTCGAGCGTACCTATGAACGCCTGGTGGGCAAAGGCGCGGGTTATGGGGCGGTGATGATCGTGGCGATGATCGATGCCGAGCATGCGTTGCTGGTCGAGGAATATTGCGGTGGCACCGACGAATACGAGCTATCGCTGCCCAAGGGCCTGATCGAGCCGGGCGAGGACGTGTTGGCGGCCGCTGAGCGTGAATTGAAAGAAGAAGCCGGTTACGGCGCCCGGCAACTGGAACACTTGACCGAGCTGTCTTTGTCTCCCGGCTACATGAGCCAGAAGATCCAGGTCGTCCTGGCCAGCGACCTTTATGAAGAACGCCTGGAGGGCGACGAACCGGAGCCGATGCGGATC
The DNA here is from genome assembly GCF_900109755.1 of Pseudomonas agarici. Classification (GTDB taxonomy): domain Bacteria; phylum Pseudomonadota; class Gammaproteobacteria; order Pseudomonadales; family Pseudomonadaceae; genus Aquipseudomonas; species Aquipseudomonas agarici. The sequence goes on from NZ_FOAR01000025.1 coordinate 83,418, forward strand.
GACCGGGTGAACCTGCGCGAGCTGTCCGGTTTGGTGCTGAACCCGCAGTTCAGCGAAGGGCGCGCACTGGCGGCGTTGTACCTGGCCCGGGACCTGTTGACCCAACGTGGAGTGTTTCAGCCATGAGTGATCCGTTGTTGAATTTGCCGCACCCGTACCTGGCCCCAGTGATCGAACTGGCGCGCCGGGCGGGCGAGGCGATCCTGCCGTTCTGGCGTGCCGATGTCGAAGTAATGGACAAGGCCGATGCCTCGCCAGTGACGGCGGCGGACCTGGCGGCCCATCACCTGATTCTGGCCGGCCTGACCGCGCTGGACCCTAGCATTGCGGTGTTGTCCGAAGAGGACGCCGATATCCCCCAGCAGGTGCGCGCCGGTTGGCAGCGTTGGTGGCTGGTGGACCCGCTGGACGGCACCAAGGAATTTATTGGCGGCAGCGACGAGTTCACCGTGAACATTGCCTTGATCGAGCAGGGTCGGGTGGTGTTCGGCGTGGTGTCGATGCCGACCAATGGCCGCGTTTACTTCGGCGGCGCGGGGCTGGGCGCCTGGCGCGCGGATGCCGGCTTGGCGCCCGAGCCGATCCAGGTGCGCGAACTGCCGCCGACCGGTGCGGCGTTTACCGTGGTCGCCAGTCGTCGGCATTCGAGCCCCGAGCAGGAGCAATTGCTGGTTGGATTGAGCGCCAGCCTGGGTGAACTGCACTTGGCCAATATCGGCAGCTCGCTGAAGTTCTGTTTGCTGGCCGAAGGCGCGGCGGACTTTTATCCGCGCCTGGCGCCAACGTCCCAGTGGGACACGGCGGCGGCGCAGGGGGTGCTGGAGGGGGCCGGTGGCGAAGTGCTGGCGTTGAGCGGCGAGCGCTTGAGCTACCCGGCGCGCTCGTCGTTGCTCAACGGGTTTTTCCTGGCGTTGCCAGCGAAGGCACAGTGGCGGGGACAGTTGCCTGATTTACTGCACCGCTGATGATCGGCCCCACGCAGGGCGTGGAAACAATCATCAGCGGTGCTTTCTTCATTGTCACAACGGCTCTCAGCTTGCGCGCCCGTCACAACGACTTTATCGATAGCCCGAACGCCTTCGGCAGTACCGGCTCGTTTGAATAGCTGGCCAAGCAAGCGCAGGCCATGGGCAGGAATAGCGGCCATATCAGGGCTCCCAACGATTTTGAGCGGATAAAACGGTTAAGAAATCTTCAGCAGCCGCATTGGGGTTGTTGGCTTGGCGCAGACGCTGGTCAATATTCATGTCCCGGAGCAGCTCGCTGCCACCCGCGACATGGGCTGCGCCCCTCGATCAGGCGCTCAAGGGTACGATCCCCACACCGCATTGGCGGTGTGGGGATTTCAATTCCAACTCAAAGGAAACTTGGATCGGTTAACGGCAATAAATCAAGATCCACCATATCCATTTCTATCTCATTGGTGCGACGGATATGTGCCATATTGGTTAGGTCGAATGGGTCATTAACGGCAACAATGATGGTGCCCTTTTTTGGGATGTTGATAAGTTCTGCGGCCAAAGGTAGTTGCTCAGCAGTTACTATTTTTGGTACAAATGCCATCCACCCAAGGCATTTGCGATGTGGGAATGTTGCAAAGATTCGCTTAAATGTCTTCGGGGATTTATGGTTTTTAATTCTAGCAATAACATCTACATATGCAAAGCTAGCATGCTCGATTTTTACCACCATACATAAAATTTCTTTACATATACGAGTTGTTTCTTCAGGGCCAAATGCTTCTAGAGGATGCCAAATATCTATTCTCAAAAATCCTGATGTGGGGGAGATCCAAATAGTCGCGCATCCTTCTTTCTCAGGACCATCTACATCTCCGTCAGTGGTAGCGCGAACCGTAACTCCTTCATGTTCGTAGCCTTTATCAATACTCAATTTTAAGCGTTCGATAAACGATTTTCGCTGGCGGAAAGATACAAATTTATCATCGGCGTTATTTAAACCACCAAACCAGTCTGAAAAGCTGGGATGTACGGTTGCCATTTTTTTAATGATTTTATCTATTCGTGCGTAACCTTCCTCAGGAGAAAGGGCGCTCATTGGGATTTCTACGTCGATTTGTATTGTGATCATACGGCCACCATTTTTATAGGTAAAGGGGTATAATTACATACTCGCGTATCGAGCCTTAATGCGTTAACAGCAAGCTCATAAGTTTAAGGTTCCATGAAGTGCCACTCTATCTTGGCTTGTGGGTGAGCATGCTCAATAGCTGTCTTTTGTCTATTAAGCTCTTTTTCAAAAGCAGGAAACATAACCTCTCTTGGGAATCCTCTTCGTGGCTTTCCTTCAGAGTCAATATGCTTCGCATACTTGCCTTTCGCATCCACGACCGTACACTTCTGCCGCCAAAATCCATCGAAATCCACGCCGTTATACTGCCACTCCAA
>NZ_FOAR01000035.1 GCF_900109755.1 Pseudomonas agarici
TTGTCCAGGCGGTCCATGTTGGCTTCGGTGGCATGGCCGGCGTTGGCGCCCTTGACCGTTACTTCGCCTTCTTCTTTGTCGAATTCGTCCCAGCTCAGCATGACGTGTCGTCTCCTGCGTGAGGGCCTGTCGTCCGTGTGAAAACACTGATGATGGGTTTTTCACACGGCCCGACGGCCGCGTTGGATAGATGGAATTGTTTGCCGCCCTGGCTATGCAAGTAAAGCTACGCAGGCAAACAACGGAAAATGTGTACGAGGCCCTCAAGGGGCGAATGGCACAGGGAAGGGCGTCTGTTCCTGCAATGGTGCCAGCGTGAGAGCGCTACCTTGCAGGGGGTGTTGCGAGCCCGTTTACCGAGACATTATAAGGGCTTTTTCCGCTCAATGGTGTGACGGATTCTGACCTCCTGAGTGCTTTTCGGGATGCGGCTCAGGCTTGCAGGGCTTTGGCGGCAAAAGAGTTTTTTGTCGGGAGAAGGATTTTGCGACGCTCGGCCCCCGGCAAGCCCAGCGGTCGGCTCGTCGACGAGGCCGCGAGCGAGACAATGTCAAGTTTGAATTCGAATGAATAACCTGCGTGGAACTATCATCCAGTTAGTTCGCAGGTTTAGTTGGCAAAGTTGCTTTGAAGAGTGTGCAAGCCGTTCATATAGAAGGGTTTTTGATAAAAGTTAGTGACAAAGTTTGTCATAATCCTCAAAAAACGTCTCGCCTGCCCCCAAATCCAGGCTATTTTCATCAGGCCTGAAAAGGTTGCAGGCGGCGTGCTTGGGCTTTGCCAGCAGTTAATACAATGATTTGTAAGGGGTGTTACTACCATCGTCGAATGGCCCACCCGAGTCAGCCCGGCTACAACAGGGTCATAAAACAACAACTATCCACCGAGGTAAGAAAGATGAGTGCGGCTTCCCTGTACCCCGTTCGTCCCGAAGTCCTGGCGACTACGCTGACCGACGAGGCGACCTACAAGGCGATGTACCAGCAGTCGGTCGTCAACCCTGACGGCTTCTGGCGCGAACAAGCCAAGCGTCTCGACTGGATCAAGCCTTTCACCACGGTCAAACAGACGTCCTTCGACGATCACCACGTCGATATCAAATGGTTCGCCGATGGCACCCTGAACGTTTCCTCTAACTGCCTGGACCGCCATCTGGCCGAACGCGGTGATCAGGTTGCGATTATCTGGGAGGGCGACGACCCAGCCCACTCACGCAACATCACCTATCGTGAACTGCACGAACAAGTCTGCAAATTCGCCAACGCCCTGCGTGGCCAGGATGTCCATCGCGGCGACGTGGTGACCATCTATATGCCAATGATTCCCGAAGCTGTGGTTGCCATGCTGGCCTGTACCCGCATCGGCGCGATTCACTCGGTGGTGTTCGGCGGTTTCTCGCCGGAAGCCTTGGCCGGTCGGATCATCGACTGTCGTTCAAAAGTAGTGATCACCGCTGACGAAGGGGTTCGCGCTGGCAAGAAGATCCCGCTCAAGGCCAACGTCGACGACGCCCTGACCAACCCGGAAACCAGCAGTATCCAAAAAGTCATCGTGTGCAAGCGCACTGGGGGTGACATCAAGTGGAACCCGCGTCGCGACATCTGGTTCGAAGACCTGATGAAAGTGGCGGGCAGCGTCTGCGCGCCAAAAGAGATGGGCGCTGAAGAAGCGCTGTTCATCCTCTACACCTCTGGCTCCACCGGCAAGCCCAAGGGCGTTCAGCACACCACGGGCGGGTACCTGCTGTATGCCGCCCTGACCCACGAGCGGGTATTCGACTACCGTCCGGGCGAAGTCTACTGGTGTACCGCCGACGTCGGCTGGGTCACTGGCCACACCTATATCGTCTACGGGCCGCTGGCCAACGGTGCGACCACCGTACTGTTCGAAGGCGTGCCGAACTACCCGGATATCACCCGGGTGGCGAGGGTCGTCGATAAGCACCGGGTCAATGTCCTTTACACGGCACCGACGGCGATTCGCGCGATGATGGCTCAGGGCTCGGCTGCCGTCGAAGGGGCCGATGGCAGCAGCCTGCGCCTGCTCGGGTCGGTGGGTGAACCGATCAACCCGCAAGCCTGGGACTGGTACTACAAGCAGGTCGGCAAGTCCCGTTGCCCGATCGTCGACACCTGGTGGCAGACCGAGACCGGCGGCAACATGATGAGCCCACTGCCGGGCGCCCATGCCCTCAAACCGGGTTCGGCGGCGCGGCCGTTCTTCGGCGTGGTGCCGGCATTGGTGGACAACCTGGGCAATATTATCGAAGGGGCGGCCGAGGGTAACCTGGTGATCCTTGATTCGTGGCCGGGTCAGGCGCGCACTTTGTACGGCGATCACGACCGTTTCGTCGACACCTACTTCAAAACCTTCCGCGGCATGTACTTCACCGGGGATGGTGCTCGGCGTGACGAGGATGGCTATTACTGGATTACCGGTCGTGTCGATGACGTGCTGAACGTCTCCGGCCACCGCATGGGCACCGCCGAGATCGAAAGTGCCATGGTCGCCCACCCGAAAGTCGCCGAAGCGGCGGTGGTCGGTGTGCCCCATGACATCAAGGGCCAGGGTATCTATGTGTATGTCACTCTCAACAACGGTGAGGAACCGAGCGAGGCGTTGCGCCTGGAGCTGAAAAACTGGGTACGCAAGGAGATCGGGCCGATTGCCTCGCCAGACGTTATTCAGTGGGCGCCGGGGTTGCCGAAGACCCGTTCGGGGAAAATCATGCGCCGTATCCTGCGCAAGATCGCCACGGCGGAATATGATGGGCTGGGTGATATCTCCACCCTGGCCGATCCGGGCGTAGTGCAACACTTGATCGATACGCACAAGACCATGAGCGTCGCCTGAGGCGATTCGAAGTGATCGGGCCTCGTCCGGCGTCAGTCGGGCGAGGCCCTTTTCTGTTTGAGGTGGTTTTCTGAAGCGATTGAATTAAAAAGAGCTAAGTGTCGGTTTTTGCCGTAAGACGTTTCAGGTTGTTACCCTGGCATCGTCAAGTAACCAAATATGTCACCTGTCGTCCATCACCAGGACAAAGGGAAACGCTTACGTTCATATTGTGGGTTGCATGGCGTGTCGAAAAAATGTCGTTGCACGCTGTGCTTGCCGGAATAGAGGGCTTTGCGAATAATAGGCCCGATATTTGCTGCATAGATCGGTTCTCTGTGTTTTCCCTTCGCATAAAATCCAAAAACTGTCAATGTGCCGGATCGGCATTCTCGATGCTTCTGTAATTAGTTGTCGCATTGAAGAAATATCGACTTCGGGCCTGTCGTTAGAATGCCCATCATTCGCTCGTCATTGTTTGGACCGAATTCGAATCAGTCCCTATTAGGACGCAGCACCGCTATCCCGATTTAACCCATCCGCATGTTGGGCTCACGCTCACTCTGCTGTTTTTGCCCTTTACCGATGGAGTCCTAAGATGAAGAAACTCGTGCTGCTTGGCGCCCTGGTACTGTCCGTGCTGTCGCTGCCGACGTTTGCCGATGAAAAACCTCTGAAGGTGGGTATCGAGGCGGCTTACCCGCCGTTCGCCTCCAAGGCGCCGGATGGCAGCATCGTCGGTTTCGACTACGACATCGGCAACGCCCTGTGCGAAGAGATGAAGGTCAAGTGTGTCTGGGTCGAGCAGGAGTTCGATGGCCTGATCCCGGCACTCAAGGTGCGCAAGATCGACGCGATCCTATCGTCCATGTCGATCACCGATGATCGCAAGAAGTCTGTCGACTTCAGTAACAAGTACTACAACACCCCGGCGCGCCTGGTGATGAAGCAAGGCACCGTAATCAGTGACAACCTGGTCGAACTCAAGGGTAAGAATATCGGCGTGCAGCGTGGCTCGATCCACAATCGCTTCGCCGATGAGGTCCTCAAGCCGCTGGGTGCCCAGATCAAACCTTACAGTTCGCAGAACGAGATCTACCTGGACGTGGCTGCTGGCCGGCTCGATGGTACCGTGGCCGACGCCACCCTGCTGCAGGACGGCTTCCTGAAAACCGATGCCGGCAAGGGCTTCGCGTTCGTCGGTCCGCAATTCACCGACGAAAAGTTTTTCGGTGACGGTATCGGCATTGCTGTGCGCAAGGGGGACAAGGTCAATCTCGACAAGCTCAACGCCGCAATCGCCGCGATCCGTGCCAACGGCAAGTACAAGCAAATCCAAGACAAATACTTCGACTTCGATATTTACGGCAAGTAAGTCATCGCGGCAGTTCGTCCGAAATGGCGCAAGCCACAGGCTCCCTGAGGTTTGCGCCATTTTTTCATCCGTGTTTCGAGGACCTCAATCATGTTGAAAGGCTACGGGGCGGTTATCCTCGATGGCGCTTGGCTGACGCTTGAGCTTGCCTTGTCGTCCATGGCCCTGGCCATTATCCTGGGACTGATCGGGGTGGCGTTGCGCCTGTCGCCGGTGCGCTGGCTGGCCTGGCTCGGCGATTTGTACGCCACGGTGATTCGCGGGATTCCCGATCTGGTGTTGATCCTGCTGATTTTCTACGGCGGCCAGGACTTGCTCAATCGCGTCGCGCCGTTGCTCGGTCATGACGACTATGTCGATCTCAATCCCCTGGCGGCCGGTATCGGGACCTTGGGCTTTATTTTTGGGGCCTACCTGTCGGAAACCTTTCGCGGCGCTTTCATGGCGATTCCCAAAGGCCAGGCCGAGGCCGGCATGGCCTACGGCATGAGCAGCCTACAGGTGTTTTTCCGGGTGTCGGTGCCGCAGATGATTCGTCTGGCAATTCCCGGCTTCACCAACAACTGGCTGGTATTGACCAAGGCCACCGCGCTGATTTCCGTGGTGGGCCTGCAAGATATGATGTTCAAGGCCAAGCAGGCGGCCGATGCAACCCGTGAGCCTTTCACTTTCTTCCTGGCAGTGGCGGCGATGTACCTGGTGATCACCAGCGTCTCTTTGCTGGCATTGCGTCACCTTGAGAGGCGCTACTCGGTAGGCGTAAGGGCGGCTGATCTATGATTTTCGACTACAACGTCATCTGGGAGGCCATGCCGCTTTACCTCGACGGTTTGCTGACCACCCTGAAGCTGCTGGCTTTGTCGTTGCTGTTTGGCTTGCTGGCGGCATTGCCGCTGGGCTTGATGCGGGTGTCCAAACAGCCGCTGGTGAACATGAGCGCCTGGCTTTACACCTACGTGATCCGTGGCACGCCGATGCTGGTGCAACTGTTCCTGATCTACTACGGCCTGGCCCAGTTCGAAGCGATACGCGAGAGCTTCCTCTGGCCCTGGCTGTCGAGCGCGACCTTCTGTGCGTGCCTGGCCTTTGCCATCAACACCAGTGCCTACACCGCCGAAATCATCGCCGGCAGCCTCAGGGCCACGCCCAACGGCGAGATCGAGGCGGCGAAGGCCATGGGCATGTCGCGCTATAAGATGTATCGGCGGATCCTGCTGCCATCGGCCTTGCGCCGGGCGCTGCCGCAGTACAGCAACGAAGTGATCATGATGCTGCAGACCACCAGTCTGGCCTCCATCGTGACCTTGATCGATATCACTGGCGCCGCTCGTACCGTCAACGCGCAGTATTACCTGCCATTCGAAGCCTACATCACCGCGGGTGTGTTCTACCTGTGCCTGACCTTTATCCTGGTGCGCCTGTTCAAGCTGGCCGAGCGCCGCTGGCTGGGCTACCTGGCTCCACGGAAGCATTGAGTATGGAACGTATCGATCATGTCTTGCCCTGGGGCAGCCTGGGCACCGAGCGCCAGCTTTCGGTGTTTCGTTTCGGCAGCGGTGAGCGCAAGGCCTATATCCAGGCCAGCCTGCATGCCGACGAACTGCCGGGCATGCGCACCGCCTGGGAGCTGAAGAAGCACCTGGCCGCGCTGGAAGCCCGGGGTGTGCTGAAGGGCGTTATCGAACTGGTGCCGGTTGCCAATCCGCTTGGTCTCGGGCAGTTGCTGCAAGGCAATCACCAGGGCCGTTTCGAATACGCCAGCGGCAAGAATTTCAATCGTGACTTCGTTGAGCTGACCGAGCCGGTGGCGGCCCTGGTGGGCGATAAGCTGGGGGACGATCCCCATGCCAACGTCCAACTGATCCGCCAGGCCATGCGCGAGGTGCTGGCCGCCTTGCCGCCAGCCACCAATCCGTTGCAGGGGATGCAACGGGTCTTGCTCGGTCATGCCTGTGACGCCGATGTGGTGCTGGATCTGCATTGCGATTGCGAGGCGGCGGTGCACATGTATGCCCTGCCACAACACTGGCCGCAGTGGCGCTCCCTGGCGGCGCATCTGAACGTGAAAGTGGCGCTGCTGGCGGAAGAGTCGGGCGGTACCTCCTTCGATGAGGCCTGTTCGCTGCCTTGGCTGCGGTTGTCGCGACAGTTCCCGCAAGCAGCGATTCCCCTGGCGGGCATGTCCACTACCCTGGAACTGGGCGGCCAGGCCGATACCGGTCGATCCGAGGCCCAGGCGCATGCCGAAGGCATCCTCGCATTTCTCGCCGAGCAGGGCCTGATCGGCGGCGAGTGGCCAGTGCCACGGCATGAGGCCTGTGCAGCCATGCCGTTCGAAGGCACCGAGTTGCTCTATGCGCCCCATGCCGGGGTAGTCACCTACCTGTGTCCGGTGGGCAGTTGGGTCGAGCCGGGCGAGCCGCTGTTTGAGGTGATCGATCCTTTGTCCGACCGGGTCAGCACCGTGTGTGCCGGCATAGCCGGTGTGTTATATGCCGTGGAGCGGCTGCGTTACGCCCAACCCTCGATCTGGCTGGCCAAGGTGGCGGGGTGTGAGCCCCTTCGCCACGGGCGCCTGCTTAGCGACTGACCTGACTGTTTTTGTGAGAACCGACCGCATGTACAAGCTTGAAGTCCAAGACCTGCATAAACGCTATGGCAGTCACGAAGTGCTCAAGGGTGTGTCTCTGGCCGCCCAGGCCGGTGATGTGATCAGCATCATCGGTTCCAGTGGTTCCGGCAAAAGTACCTTCCTGCGCTGCATCAACCTGCTGGAACAGCCCCACGCTGGGCGCATCCTGCTCAACAATGAAGAGCTCAAGCTGGTGGCGGGCAAGGACGGCGCAATGAAAGCGGCTGACCCGAAGCAACTGCAGCGCCTGCGCTCGCGGCTGTCGATGGTGTTCCAGCATTTCAACCTATGGTCGCATATGACCGCCCTGGAAAATATCATCGAAGCCCCCGTGCATGTCCTGGGCGTATCGAAGAAAGAAGCGCTGGAAAAGGCCGAGCACTACCTGAACAAGGTCGGCGTGGCCCATCGCAAGGACGCCTATCCGGGCCATATGTCCGGTGGCGAGCAGCAGCGTGTGGCGATTGCGCGGGCGTTGGCGATGGAGCCGGAGGTCATGCTGTTCGATGAGCCGACCTCGGCCCTCGACCCGGAACTGGTCGGTGATGTATTAAAAGTGATGCAGGCCCTGGCCCAGGAAGGTCGGACCATGGTCGTGGTGACCCACGAGATGGGCTTTGCCCGTGAAGTCTCCAATCAACTGGTGTTTCTGCACAAAGGCGTGGTGCAAGAGCGGGGCAATCCTCGCGAGGTGTTGGTCAACCCACAGTCCGAGCGTTTGCGGCAATTCCTGTCAGGCAGCTTGAAATAGTCGCTGCTTTGTATGCTGCCGTTGTGCGCCCAAATAAGTCATGCTGCGCACCGTGCGCGGTGTGGTCTACTTTGAATTGGCTGCCCTCGGCTTTTCACTCTGTTCTGTTTTCGGATTGCATGCCATGACTGCCCATCGAATTGGTTTCCTGATTTGGCCCGGCACTAAAGCGTTGACGCTGGCGCTGGCCGAGGAGGCCTTGCGCGTCGCTCAGCGCGTGCATCCGGAGGTTGTCTACGAGTTGTCGTTCCTGCGGGCAGAGGTATCCACCGAAGGCGTACCGGCTGGCGCCTGGCAACTGCCGGGCGAGCCCTGGGTCGGTAAGCTCGAAGGTTGTCAGAAATTATTCCTGCTGGCCGATGAGCCGCCGACGGTGTTGGCGCCGGCACTGAGCAGTGCGCTCAAGCAACTGGTGCGCGCCGGTTGTGTGATCGGTGGCTTGTCTGCCGGTGTCTATCCATTGGCGCAGTTGGGGTTGCTCGATGGCTATCGCGCCGCGGTGCATTGGCGCTGGCAGGATGATTTTACCGAGCGTTTTCCCAAGGTGATCGCCACCAGCCATCTGTTCGATTGGGATCGCGATCGCCTGACAGCGTGCGGCGGGATGTCGGTGCTGGATCTGTTGTTGGCGGTCCTGGCTCGTGACCATGGCGCTGAGCTGGCTGGCGCGGTGTCTGAGGAGTTGGTGGTCGAGCGCATTCGTGAGGGCGGCGAGCGGCAACGCATTCCGTTGCAGAATCGCCTGGGCTCCAGCCATCCCAAACTCACCCAGGCGGTGCTGCTGATGGAAGCCAATATTGAAGAACCGCTGACCACCGACGAAATCGCCCAGCATGTCTGTGTCTCCCGTCGGCAGTTGGAGCGGATCTTCAAACAATATCTCAACCGGGTGCCTAGCCAGTACTATCTGGAGCTACGCCTGAACAAGGCCCGGCAGATGCTGATGCAAACCAGCAAGTCGATCATCCAAATCGGCTTGTCTTGTGGTTTCTCCTCGGGGCCGCATTTCTCCAGCGCCTACCGTAACTTCTTCGGTGCCACACCGCGGGAAGATCGCAACCAGCGGCGCAGCAGCAGCCCGTTCGAATTGTCCTCGGTGCCTTCCGAGCGCGGTTGAGCCTAGTGGCCTGTGTGGTTAGTTCTATGAGTCAATTTCGGCGCCCTAAATCCCTGGCTTGCGTTGCTGTTCCTCGCCATAGCCCGGCTATGACTCGTCACAGCGCCTTAGCCATGAACTTATGGCATCCGAACTTGAGCTAACGAACTCACCGTACAGGCCACTAGAACATTGTCGGCCTTTCCCGATACAGGTCGTCCCGTAATCGCGTGCCGGGGTTTGAATACGCCAGGCTCAGGTTGACGTTGACCTGATACTGGGTGAGCGCCCGTGGCAGGAAGCTGGCGGCATGGTCGGACTTGGGCTCGATGGTGATGGTCCGGGAGGCCGGGTGCAGGGCGGTCGGGGTGACGAAACGATAGCCGCGTCCCGCTACGGTGACGATATGCGAGGCATGTTCATCTTCATCCAGAGCCTGGCGCAACATACGGATCTGGGTGCGTAGGTTACATTCCTCGACAATCGCCTTGGGCCAGACCAGGGCAATCAGTTGTTTCTTTTCCAGTAGCTCGCCGGCACGTGACGCCAGGCAGATCAACAGCAGCATGGCCCGGCTACCGAGCGTGATGCGTTCGCCGTCCTTGAACAGTGCCTGTTGCCAAGGCACCAGCTTGAAAGGCCCGAAATGGATTTCATGCTCCAGGTTGTCCGTTGTGTACACGGCATCCTGTGCCGGAATGTTAACGATATCGCTGGAATTCATGGTGTTACCTTTTTACGTGAGCAGTTGGACGGGGAGCGGTCGCCACGGGCAACCGCTCTTACTTTCGGGGTATCAGGTATTGATCGCCGGGATGGGATCCTCCGGATAGTCGCCGGGCTGTTCAGGTCCGCCGGTCAGGTCGTATTGCTTGAGGATCGGCACCATTTCGCCGTAGAACTTCTCCTGCTCTTTGCCACGGGCGTCGGCCAGGGCAAAGGGCAGGAAGGCACTGGCGATACCACCGACGATCGCACCGCCGATGCCGAGCACGCCGCTGAGGGAGCCGGCGACGGCAGCGATATCGCTGAAGCCGAACAAGCCGGCACCGCCTTCGATCAGGCTGGCCGTCGCGGCACCGGTGCCGAGGATGCCACCGGCCAGGTTGAAGGCGCCACTGAGGGGTTCCCCGTGAGCGAGGCCGTCGACGCCGCCCACGATGCCCACGATGCCACCGATAAAGCTGCCGGCACCGCCGACTATCTTGCTAACGCTGCTCAGTTTGGCGATGGCGTCGGCGCTCAGCGGACCCTTGCCGGTCAGTTCGCTGGTCGGGAAGGCACCAATGCCTTCGCCGACGTTCTTGTTGATATCCCAACTGGTGCCAAAGCCGAACTCCTTGGCGTATTTGGTGCCGCCTTCCATCAGCAGGCCGGCGAACTGCAGGCCCGCCGAGACGCGATTGGCATCAGCGATCGGAGTGTTGCTGCCGGTGGCGGAGCGAGCGATTAGCACGCCTCCGGCGAGGATACCGCTGCCGATATGCATCAGGCCCTGCTTGTAGGCGTCAGTCACATTGCCCAACTTCAAACCGTCGATGGCTTTAGGTAGGACGTCGATGATCTTGTCGTTCTGGCGCCCGATGTCCCATACCGAGCGCATCATACTGATCACTTGCGAAGGATCGATCTTGCTGCCGTCGGCCGCAGTAAACAGTTGCGGGTCGGCCTCGGCGGCAGAGTTGAGCGCCGCAGTGACCTTGGCCTCATCGAAATTGCCATTGGCATCGCCGAGCGTGATGTTGAGGCTGTTGCTGTCGGCACTGTTGACCAGGGCTTCGGACAGCGCTTCGTTGAAGTTGACCTGCAGGATCTGGGCGTCGCCCGAGGTGGCATTCGGCCCAAGGAAGGCCTGGAAGGCCGAGGCGCTGGCGGTGAAGCTGCTGGCTGCCGCCACCGGGTCCGTGCCGCTGGCGAGCATATCTTTGAACGCTTGGCCAGAGACGAAGTCGTTCTTGTAGGTGTTGTAGAGGTTGTCCATCTGCCCGGATTTTTCGGCGATGGCATGCAGGTCCACTTTACCGTCACCGCCCAGCGCGAGGTTGGCGATAGTGATGTCGTTGGCCGCGTTCTGCAGCGCGGTACCGGGTGGCACTGGCTTGCCGTCCGCATCCTTGGCGTCGAGGTTGGTGTTGAGGACGTTGCCGGTGTCCAGTTGGGTGGCCTTGTAGGATTGCAGGGCAATTTTCAGGTTCGGGTCGCTGCTGACGATATTCTGCAGCGCCGGGCCCCGCTTGTTCTGCATGAAAGCCTGGACGTCATTGTCGGCCATCAGGGTATGGATCGCGTCCTGTAGCTGGCCCTTGATCTTGTCCTCGTTGGGGTTGAGCCCCTTGTTGGGCGAGGTGTACTTGTCGAGCAGGCCGGTGTGATTATCCTTGTAATCGCTGATGGTCAGCCGGGTTTGGGCGTCAGTCAATTGGGTGAGCACTGCGGCCTTGGTCTTACCGTCGTAGTTTTCCGGGTGTTGCAGCACATCGGCGTTCAGCTTGGAGGTGTCGACATCCGCCACTGCGTCGCGCACGGCCGCGCCGTCGAGGAAGATCAAGGTGTCGGAGTCGGTCTTGGGCGCTTGTTTTTCCATCCAGGCACCGATGTTGTCGCGCACGATGATCTTGTCTTCGTGGTACAGCACCGGATCGTCGCCACCCAGGTCCAGGGAGCGCATCATCCCGGGGTGCGACCAAAGATCGGCGGCGCTGGTCAATTCCGAGCTCAGGCCCGGGTCGCTCGCCAGGCCCGTCAGGTTGTCGATATGGATCTCGCCCTTGTTCTCCCGTTGGTCGCTGCTGCCGGGGGTCATGTTCGGACCGGCACTGGCGACCAGGGAGTTGTTGGCCATCAGGATCGCCGCTGGCTTGGCGTTAGCCTTGGCCAACTCGTCAGGATTGCCGCCGAGGAACGCCGTATAGGATTTCGTGGCGGCGGAGAGATCATCCTTGGCGTTGTGGATAAAGTGATCGACATCGGAATGAGTGATCACCCCATCGGCCTTGCCCCGGCCACCGCTGTCCAGTGCGGCCATCAGCGACGGACTGCTGGCGACATATTTGAGCGCGGCCTGAGCCTCGGGCGGCAGGGTGGTCGGCGGGTTGGCGAAGTCGATCGGGGTATCGTGCAGACCCCAGGCATCCCAGTTTTCCGAGATCATTTCCGATGCGGCGATCGGTCGGTTCAGGTCGAGTTCTTCCTGGGTCGGCTGGGCGCCGGTATTGCCGGTGATCTTGTCCCAGTCCTTGGCGCCGGCGGCGTGGCTGGATCCGTCGATCCAGCTATTGTCACTGGTGCCGGGGGCGCCGGAGAGGCCTTTGTATTCGTTGACGGCCTGGTTGTAGATCTCCGGAGCAATGTCCTTGGCGGCGATGATTTTCTGCCCGGAGTCGGTTTCATAACGGATCAGGCCGGGGCCGATTTCTTCAGGCGCCCCTACCAGGCGCATGCCGTCGAAGGTTTCGTTGGGAGCAGCCAGACGATAACCCTCGGCTTCGCTCTGGTTGATCGCGAGTTGCTTCTCGCGGTCCTGACTGACCTGGGTGAATAGCGTCGGGTTGTCCTTCTGACTGACCACGACTTTTTCGCCGCTGAGCGTCTCGTAGCGAATCAGCCCTGGGCCGACCTCGTCGACGGCGCCGATCCCCTTGTAGTTTCCCAGGCCGGGGGCGACGGTGCTGCTCTCGGCTGGCACGTAACCGTCCTTCTGGCTCTGGATGATACCGGCTTCGTGGGCGCCGTTCTTCTGGTCGCGCTGGTATTGATTGAGCACCTGCTTGTACAGGTCCGGGTCGTCTTTTTCCTTGACCGTCACCGGCTTGTCGCCGTCGCGCGGCGTGTAGGTGATGCTACCGTCCTTGGGCGGCTGGATATTCTGGAAGGGCTCGGGAAGGCTGGCGCCACGGATCTTTGACGGGTCGAAGATCGGTCGGTCGCCGGCCTGGGCCAGCGCAATCTCGAACTTTTTCTGGGCAGAATCGACCTTGCGGTCGATGGGGGCGGTGGCGTTGCGTATGGCAGTCATGCAGAACCTCCCTGAGGATCACTTTCCGGGCACACGACCTCGCTCCGGCCCTGCCGCGAGCGGCGCGGGCTGAGGGGGCGCGAGTGTGTGGTCGGGGTTATCGGGCTGCTGTGAGCAACCCGCCGCTTGAGCGGGGGCCTGCTCATGAAGCCCTAGGCGTGTGTATATTTGGTTACAAATTCTGCGGGCTAATTGCCGGCTACAAGCGCTTTAAACAGCGGAGCCGGAGGGGGCAATGTGGGCTTCGGGGTGGCTGGCGGCCTTGGTGCAAAAGGCCATTTATCGCGGGCTCCGAGGGAGGGGGAGCGCTCGGCTGGGGCTCCCGAGAGAGTGGCCGTGCGAAGGTCGGTCTCTGGGTTCATGCCTTTCGAATTTTCCACTCGAATTCACAACATTTCACAAAAATTCACACTGCGAAGATCGTCAGTCGAAAATCTCATTTCGTAGGCTCTGCATCAAAAGGGCCCCACCGTTTAAACTGCGCCTTTGCGATGCTATTTGTCGCATTGCCGACAACCTCGGCAAAACCCGGTTTGGCGCTATAAGAAGTTGTCGCTTGGCGACAATGCCGGACTGAAATCTGTCCTTACAATCCCCCCATCGCTCGCCAGTTTCAGGCAGGCGTACCTCTTCAGGAGACTCCGATGTCCGTTGAGCAAGCTCCGGTGCAACGCGCCGATTTCGACCAGGTAATGGTTCCCAACTACGCCCCCGCGGCTTTTATTCCCGTGCGAGGGGCGGGCTCTCGAGTCTGGGACCAGGCGGGGCGGGAGTTGGTCGATTTTGCCGGCGGGATTGCGGTCAATGTCCTGGGCCACGCGCATCCGGCGCTGGTCGGTGCGCTGACCGAGCAGGCCAACAATCTGTGGCACGTATCCAACGTTTTCACTAACGAGCCGGCCTTACGCCTGGCCAAAAAACTGGTGGACGCGACCTTCGCCGAGCGCGTGTTCTTTTGCAACTCCGGTGCCGAAGCCAACGAAGCCGCGTTCAAGCTGGCCCGTCGCGTGGCATTCGATCGTTTCGGTGCGGAAAAATACGAAATCATCGCTGCGCTCAACAGTTTTCACGGTCGCACGCTGTTCACCGTGAACGTCGGTGGCCAGTCGAAGTACTCCGACGGCTTCGGGCCGAAAATCACCGGCATCACCCATGTACCGTTCAATGACTTGGACGCGCTGAAAGCCGCTATCTCGGATAAGACCTGTGCCGTGGTGTTGGAGCCGATCCAGGGTGAGGGCGGCGTGCTGCCGGCCGAGCTGGCCTACCTGCAAGGGGCCCGCGCGCTGTGCGACCAGCACGACGCACTGTTGGTGTTCGACGAGGTACAAACCGGTATGGGCCGCAGCGGCAAGCTGTTCGCCTATATGCACTACGGCGTGACGCCGGACATTCTCACCAGTGCCAAGAGCCTGGGGGGCGGTTTCCCGATTGCCGCGATGCTCACCCGCGAAGCGCTGGCCAAGCACCTGGTGGTCGGCACCCATGGCACCACCTACGGCGGCAACCCGTTGGCATGTGCGGTCGGCAATGCGGTGATCGATGTGATCAACACCCCTGAAGTGCTCAATGGCGTCAATGCCAAGCACGCGGTATTCAAGACCCGCCTGGAGCAGATCGGCGCCAAGTACGGCCTGTTCAGCCAGGTTCGTGGCGTGGGCCTGTTGCTTGGCTGCGTGTTGGCCGATGCCTGGAAGGGCAAGGCCAAGGACGTGTTCAATGCGGCCGAGAAAGAAAATTTGATGATTCTGCAAGCCGGTCCGGATGTGATTCGTTTCGCTCCGAGCCTGGTGGTCGAGGATGTGGACATCAAGGAAGGCCTGGACCGTTTCGAGCGTGCCGTGGCCAGACTGACCCAGGGTTGATCGAGCCTGCTTGATCAACGCAAGCTTGATTGAAAGGTAGTAGCGCCGCCGTCGGCTCATGGAGTCGGCGACGCGCCGATTTTTTCGTGCCGGGCCAGCCCGGCATTTTTTCCTCTGTGTCGGCCGATTCAGCCGATCCGTTTTTAGTAAGGAGTGACACCATGCTGGTGATGCGCCCCGCGCAAATGGCTGACCTGGACGAGGTACGGCGTCTGGCCGCCGACAGCCCGATCGGTGTCACTTCCCTGCCGGACGACGAAGGCCGCCTGCGCGACAAGATCGCCGCGAGCGAAGCCTCGTTTGCCGCTGAAGTCAGCTTCAACGGCGAAGAAAGCTATTTCTTCGTGCTCGAGGACACTGCCACCGGCACGCTGGTCGGCTGCTCGGCGATCGTCGCCTCGGCCGGTTATTCGGAGCCGTTCTACAGTTTCCGCAATGAGACTTTTGTCCATGCATCGCGCGAGCTGAAGATCCACAACAAGATCCACGTGCTTTCCCAGTGCCATGACCTGACTGGCAACAGCTTGCTGACCAGCTTCTATGTGGTGCCGGAACTGGTGGGCTCGGCCTGGTCAGAGTTGAACTCCCGTGGTCGTCTATTGTTCGTCGCCAGTCACCCGGAGCGATTCGCCGATTCGGTGGTGACCGAGATCGTCGGCTATAGCGACGAGCATGGCGACTCGCCGTTCTGGGACGCCATTGGCCGCAACTTCTTCGACCTGAACTACGCCGAGGCCGAGCGCTTGTGCGGCGTGAAGAGTCGGACCTTCCTCGCCGAACTGATGCCGCATTACCCGATCTACGTTCCGCTGCTGCCAGACGCCGCCCAAGAAGCCATGGGACAAGTGCACCCGCGTGCGCAGATTACTTTCGACATCCTGATGCGCGAGGGTTTCGAGACCGATCATTACATCGATATTTTCGACGGTGGCCCAACCCTGCACGCGCGGGTCAGCGGGATCCGTTCGATTGCCCAGAGCCGCGTGGTGCCGGTGAAGATCGGTGAGAGCCAGGGCGGTGGTCGCCAATACCTGGTGTCCAATGCATTGTTGCAGGACTACCGCGCGGTGTTGTTGGCGCTCGATTATGCCCCCGGCAAGCCAGTCACCTTGGATCTGCAGGCCGCCGAAGCCTTGGGCGTCGGCGAAGGCGCCAGCGTGCGCCTGGTGGCAGTTTAAGGTCGGTATCGAAAGCAGCCTTACAGCGAGTTTCACGGGCGCCGTCTGTCGGCACCCGTTTGAGGAGATAGCATGATCGTTCGTCCTGTACGCAGCAGCGATTTACCCGCTCTGATCGACCTGGCCCGCAGCACCGGCACCGGCCTGACCACCTTGCCGGCCGATGAGCAGCGCTTGGCTCACCGCGTCGGCTGGGCGGAAAAAACCTTCCGGGGCGACGCTGGGCGCGGCGACGCGGATTACCTGTTCGTGCTCGAAGACGACAACGGTCGGGTCGTCGGTATTTCGGCGATTGCCGGTGCCGTCGGCTTGCGTGAGCCTTGGTACAACTTCCGGGTCGGTCTGACGGTCAGCGCCTCTCAGGAGCTGAACATCTACCGCGAGATCCCGACGCTGTTCCTGGCCAATGACCTGACGGGCAACTCGGAATTGTGTTCGCTGTTCCTGCATGCCGACTACCGCAACGGCCTCAACGGGCGGATGCTGGCCAAGGCGCGGATGCTGTTTATCGCCGAGTTCCCGCAACTGTTTGGCAACAAGATCATCGCCGAGATGCGCGGTATGTCCGACGCAGCCGGGCGTTCGCCGTTCTGGGAGAGCCTGGGCCGGCACTTCTTCAAGATGGAGTTCAGCCAGGCCGACTACCTGACGGGTGTTGGCAACAAGGCTTTCATCGCCGAACTGATGCCGAAGTTTCCTTTGTATACCTGCTTCCTCTCCGAGGATGCCCGAGCGGTGATCGGCAAGGTACACACCGACACCGAGCCGGCCCTGTCGATGCTCAGGAGCGAAGGCTTCAGCTACCAAGGCTATGTCGACATCTTCGACGCCGGCCCAGCGGTGGCGTGCGAAACCGGCAAGATCCGTGCGATACGCGACAGCCAGGCGCTGGTGCTGGCCATCGGTACGCCAGGCGATGACGCCATACCGTTCCTGATCCACAACCGCAAGCGCGAAGACTGCCGCATCACCGCCGCTCCCGCACGATTTGCGGCAGGCACGCTGGTGGTCGACCCATTGACCGCCAAACGTCTTCAATTGAGCGCGGGTGATCAGGTCCGCGCGGTTCCGTTGTCTGTTTCTCGGGAGTCGAAATAATGAGCACGCTTTACATCGCCGGCCAATGGCTTGCCGGCCAGGGCGAAGCTTTCGAGTCGTTGAATCCGGTGACCCAGCAGGTACTGTGGTCGGGCAATGGCGCCAGCTCGGCACAGGTCGAGCTGGCGGTACTGGCCGCCCGCGAGGCTTTCCCGAGCTGGGCCCGGCGCAGCCTGGATGAACGCATCGTGGTGCTCGAAGCCTTTGCCGCCAGCCTGAAAAGTCACGCCGAGGAACTGGCCCGATGCATTGGCGAGGAAACCGGCAAGCCTCTGTGGGAGTCGGCGACCGAAGTGACCAGCATGGTCAACAAGATCGCCATTTCGATTCAGAGTTACCGTGAGCGGACCGGCGAAAAGAGCGGCCCGCTGGGTGACGCCACTGCAGTATTGCGCCACAAGCCACACGGCGTGGTAGCGGTGTTCGGCCCTTACAACTTCCCAGGCCACCTGCCCAACGGTCATATCGTACCGGCGTTGCTGGCGGGTAACAGCGTGCTGTTCAAACCGAGTGAACTGACCCCGAAAGTCGCCGAGCTGACCGTCAAATGCTGGATCGAGGCCGGCCTGCCGGCAGGCGTGCTGAACCTGCTGCAAGGCGCTCGCGAAACCGGTATTGCCCTGGCGGCGAACCTGGGGATCGACGGCCTGTTCTTCACCGGTTCGAGCCGTACCGGCAATCACCTGCACCAGCAATTCACCGGGCGCCCGGACAAGATCCTGGCCTTGGAAATGGGGGGCAACAACCCGCTGGTGGTAGATCAAGTCCAAGACTTGGATGCAGCGGTCTACACCATTATCCAATCGGCCTTTATCTCGGCCGGTCAGCGCTGCACCTGCGCTCGCCGCCTGCTGGTGCCGCAAGGTGCCTGGGGCGACCGCTTGTTGGAGCGTCTGGTGCAAGTCAGCTCGACTATCGAAGTGGGTGCGTTCGATCAGCAGCCGGCACCGTTCATGGGCTCGGTGATTTCCCTGAGCGCCGCCCAGGCACTGATGGACGCGCAAGCGCAACTGCTGGGTAATGGTGCCGTGGCGCTGCTGGCAATGACTCAGCCCCAGGCCGGTGCGGCATTACTGACACCAGGGATTCTCGATGTGACGGCGGTAGCCGGGCGTCTCGATGAAGAGTTCTTCGGGCCGTTGCTGCAGGTGATCCGCTATGCCGATTTTGACGCGGCGATTGCCGAGGCCAACAATACCCGGTTCGGTCTGGCGGCTGGCCTGCTGTCGGATTCCGAGGCGCGCTACCGGCAGTTCTGGCTGGAAAGCCGGGCCGGGATCGTCAACTGGAACAAGCAATTGACCGGGGCCGCGAGCAGTGCGCCATTCGGTGGGGTCGGGGCGTCGGGTAATCATCGCGCCAGTGCCTATTACGCAGCGGATTATTGCGCGTACCCAGTGGCGTCGCTGGAAACGCCAAGCCTGACGGCACCGGCCAGCCTGACGCCGGGTGTTCGGCTTTGACCTCGAAAGCGGTCGCCATGCGCAGATGATTTGATGCTTATAAAAACAGATTCGTGGAGCCTCGCCGATGAAATCCTTTGAAGTCAATTTTGACGGTCTTGTAGGCCCGACCCATAACTATGGCGGCCTGTCCTACGGCAACGTCGCTTCCCAGAGCAATAGCCAGCAGGCTTCCAATCCGAAGGAAGCGGCCTTGCAAGGTCTGGCGAAGATGAAGGCGCTGATGGAGATGGGCTTTGTCCAGGGCGTACTCGCTCCCCAGGAACGCCCGGACGTCGCTGCCCTGCGCCGGCTCGGCTTTGCCGGCACGGACGCGCAAGTGATCGAGCAGGCGGCCAGACAGGCCATGCCGTTGTTGGTTGCCAGTTGCTCGGCCTCAAGCATGTGGGTGGCCAACGCCGGCACCGTCAGCCCGAGCGCCGACACTGCCGACGGTCGCGTGCACTTCACGGCGGCCAACCTGAACTGCAAGTACCACCGCAGTATCGAACACCCGACCACCAGCCGTGTGCTCGGTGCGATGTTCGCCGATAGCAAGCACTTTGCTCATCACGTCGCCTTGCCTGCCGTTGCCCAATTCGGCGACGAAGGCGCGGCCAACCACACGCGCTTTTGCCGTGAATACGGTGAGGCCGGTGTCGAATTCTTCGTATTCGGTCGCAGCGCCTTCGACACCCGCTACCCGGCACCGCAGAAATACCCGGCACGCCAGACACTCGAAGCCTCCCAGGCAGTCGCCCGCTTGCATGGCCTGAGCGATGAGGGTGTGGTCTATGCCCAGCAGAACCCGTCGGTGATTGACCAGGGCGTGTTCCACAACGATGTGATTGCGGTGGGTAACGGCGAGGTGCTGTTCTACCATGAGGACGCGTTCCTCGACACCGAGCGGGTGCTCGCTGAGCTGCGCGACAAGTTGGCCAAACGTGGCGGCAACTTCCAGGCGGTCTGCGTGCCGCGCGCCCTGGTGACGGTGGATGACGCGGTACGCTCCTACCTGTTCAACAGCCAACTGCTGACCCGTGCCGATGGCACGATGCTGCTGATCGTGCCGCAAGAGTGCCGTCAGAACGAACGCGTCTGGCAGTACCTTCAGGGCCTCACTGGTTCCGCCGGGTTGATCCGCGAGGTGAAAGTCTTCGACCTCAAGCAGAGCATGCAAAACGGTGGCGGGCCGGCGTGCCTGCGTCTGCGTGTGGCGTTGAATGAAACTGAGCTGGCGGCGGTCAATCCAGGGGTTATCATGACCGCGCCGTTGTACGACACGCTGACCCAATGGGTCGAAAAGCACTACCGCGACTCCCTGCGCGAAAGCGACCTGGCGGACCCTCGCTTGCTGCTGGAGTGCCGGACGGCACTGGATGAACTGACGCAGATCCTTAAACTGGGCGCGGTTTATCCATTCCAGATCAATTGAAAGCGCACACCCGGCCTCCGACGGAAGGTCGGGGTCCGGCTTTTCCTCCAGATGAGAGCACCACCATGAGCGATACCCTGCAGTTGATCCTTGAAGACACCGATGGCACTCAACTGGAAACCTCCTGCACGCGCGTTGCCGTGATATGGCAGGGCAAGGAGTTGTGGATTCAGCATGACGGTCGCGGCCAATTGCTGATTGGTGTCGATGTCGAGGAAGGCGACGCCGAATACGCCAACCTGCTGCTTCGTCCATTGGCGACTAATCTTGTAAGTCTGCAACTGGAGATGGAACCGGCCGATGCCGGTGACGACGATCACGTGCACGGCCCCGATTGCAACCACGCTCACTGATCAAGGAGCAGCACCCTATGCTCGCCCTCGGCAAACTGCTTGAACTGACCCTCGCCGGTCGCGAACCGGCGGAGAAGACTCAACTGACGGTCGAAGGCGTGCGGATGCGCTGGCTGAGTGAGGGCGCGCTGGAAGTGCGGCCTCCCGAGGCCAGGGACAACGGGCTGGACCTGCTGTTGTCCGCCGGTATCCACGGTAACGAAACGGCGCCGATCGAATTGCTCGATCGCCTGTTGCACGACATTGCCCGAGGCGACCTGAAGCCTCGAGCGCGCATTCTGTTCCTGTTCGGCAACCCCGAAGCGATGCGTCGCGGCGAGCGTTATATCGAGCAGGACGTCAATCGATTGTTCAACGGTCGTCATGAGCAAAGCAGTGGCAGCGAAGCGTTGCGGGCCTGCGAGCTGGAGCGGTTGGCGGCGAGCTTTTTCAGCCTGGCCGATCGCAACCGCCTGCACTACGACCTGCATACAGCCATTCGCGGTTCGAAGATCGAACAGTTCGCACTCTACCCGTACAAGGAAGGGCGTGCCCATTCGCGAGGCGAGTTGGCCCGCCTGCGCGCCGCCGGCATGTCAGCGGTACTGCTGCAGAACAAACCTTCCATCGTGTTCAGCAGCTACACCTACGACAAGCTGGGCGCCGAATCCTTTACCCTGGAACTGGGCAAGGCCCGGCCGTTCGGCCAAAACCAGGGCGTTGACGTTTCCCGCCTCGAGCGTTGCCTCAAGCAATTGATCGAGGGCACCGAGGTGGCTGTGGACGGAAACCTCGATGGGCTGCAACTGTTCAGCGTGGCACGGGAAATCATCAAGCACAGCGATTCCTTCCGGCTGCACCTGCCGGCGGATATCGAGAACTTCTCCGAGCTGCCCAAGGGCTACCTGCTTGCCGAGGACCTGGCAAGCAGTCGCTGGGTGGTGACAGAGCCGGGCGCGCGGATCATTTTCCCCAACCCGAAGGTGAAAAACGGCCTACGGGCGGGGATTCTGGTGGTGCCGTCCGGCGCTGAGGGCTTGATTTAGCGGCCTATACGGTGAGTTCGTTAGCTCAAGTTCGGATGTCGCCCGCCCATGGCCAGGGCGCTGTGACCACAGCCACGCAGGCCGGGCTGGTGGCGCCGAAATTGACTAAAGGAATTAGCGACATAGGCCACTAGTCGCCGCGGTATTGCTTGCGCGGCGCAATGCCGAACTCCCTACGCAAGCCGTTTTCGGTGAAAGCCTCGGGGTTGCTGTCCAGCGGCGGCGTCGCGGGGTTCCTGTCGAAGTCGAATGGCGGCACGTCAGCCTTCAATCCGACGGCCTGGAGTTCGCCGTTGGGTACACTTTGACGGGGCTTGTCCCCGTCCACGCCATCTTGGCCATAGCCTAGGAACATCGTCCCGGTGACGAAGTTATAGGCGTGGCACAACTCATGGTAAAGATGAACGACGCTGGTGACTTCCCCCTTGAGGAACGACGGGTCGTAGTACACCGTGCAGCCCTTGACCGGAATGCCGGCATGGCTGTCGCGGATAAACGGATGCTCGTCCTCGGACGGATCCTCGGGCCAGGAGCGGTTCGGGAAGCACATGCCGTTTTCCTCCTCGGTCAACTCCCTGATCACTACCGGCACGCCACTTTTTGCCTTGGCATCACCCAGAGCGCCGAGCAGTTGCTGGCCGTTACCGGAGCCCAGCAACAGCCGAAGATCGTCCTTGACTCGCTCCTGAAATTGCGGCGTGCCTTCGACCACCACACCGCAGGTGTCCAGCTCCTTGGCGGCAATGATAATGCCGGGGGCCTGGTGGATGCTTGAAGGCACCGGCCCATCGGCTGCATAGGCGTTGAACACCTGCGTATCGGGGCCCAACCGGTCGATGAAGTCCACGCCGGTGCCGGTGTAGAGTGTATTGCGGTCGGGGCCGGGGGTGATTTGATCATTACCATCGGAGCCGCTGAGCACGTTATGGCCTTTGCCGCCCAGCAATACATCGTCGCCCTGGCCTCCATCCATAAAGCAGGCGCCTTCTGCGCCGACCAGGATGTCGTGACCCTTGCCACCATAGGCCGTCATGGGGCCGCTACCTTGGGCAATAACAACGTCATCGCCCTCTCCGGCCTCGATATAGCTGGCGCCGGAGTGGGTGAAGACCCGATCATTGCCGAGGCCTGCGTCGACTTTGGTGAAACCGCCGCCGCAGTGTATTCGGTCGTCTCCGCTGCCCGATTCGATGAAGACAGTGATCTTCACATGGTCGTCTACTCGGATGTTGTCATCGCCGCCTGCCGTGCGCAGCACGATGACTTGTCCGGAGGAGGCCATTTTCAAGTGGTAGCGCTGGTCATTGATGTCAATGACCGGATGATCGGTTCGGTACAGGTGCACCTGGTCGGTGCTGTCACGAGTGGTGAAGACCAGGTGATCGGTGGGACCCCGATAGTTGGGCGGCGCCTCGAGCTTCTGGCGGTGCACCGTGGCCGTGGTGTCTCTATGGAGCGTGTGCTCGTAGGTGACTCGCTGGTCGTCGGGGTACTGATCCAGGGACTTCCTGGAGGGTTGGGCATCTTCTTGGTTGCCGTCGATCCAATGTTCATTGCCGGGTAGGACGGGAATCTCCGGACCGAGTCGGGAAAAGTCGTTCATGCTTGGGTGTCTCCGCAGTCGATGGATGTCGAGAGCCCTGGGAGGGCACTGTCGAATCCACTTAAGCGCATTGGCGCCGTCGGGAGAGGGTAGATAGTTATGACCTGCCGGCCGGGGCCGGCAGGTGGGGGGATCAGACCGCCAGTTTCTGCGGCACCGGGCGCGGCAGGGCGCGCAGTTTGCTCAGAGTGTCGGCACAGGTTTTCGCAGCTTCCTGGCCCTTGTGCGCAAAGTGATCGAAGAAGAACTTCTGGTGCTCTTCACCTGCGTGGAAGTGGTGTGGAGTCAGCACGACTGAAAACACCGGCACTTCGGTATCCAGCTGGACCTGCATCAAGCCATCGATCACCGCCGTGGCGACGAAGTCGTGGCGGTAGATTCCGCCATCGACCACCAGGCCGGCGGCGACAATACCGGCATAACCGCCGGAGCGCGCCAGCAGCTTGGCATGCAGGGGAATTTCGAAGGCGCCGCCGACTTCAAAGAAATCGATATCGCTTTCCTGGTAACCCAGCTTGGCGATTTGGGCGACGAAGCCGAAGCGCGCCTGATCAACGATGTCTTTGTGCCAGCAAGCTTGGATGAACGCGATACGTTGAGTGTGATGAAGAGTGGTGGGTTGCATCTGTTCTGACTCCTGTTTATGTGAAAAACAGGGCGTTATGAATCGAAGGGGATTTAAGGGTACGTTCAGCTTGGCTGTAGATGCTGGCAAGCATGCACACGGCGATTCTGTGGACGGCCCTTTGGTGTCAATCCCGTTCTCTCTTCATCCGGACTATGACCGTCGGCCCCGGAATCACACCGGGTCTGCTGACCTTGTCGAGGGACCGTCGAGACCGTCCACTACGCCAAGCGCTCGCGGGCTATGCGCATCGTGCGCCATTACCGCCGGTGGGGAATTACACCCCGCCCTGAGAACGTTGCCGGCAGATTTTCTGGCGGCGCCAGATTTTTACCATATATTTCACAGGTACGCATGTGGCCTTTTACGATAATAATCATCGAATTTTTGTGGTGAATCACCCGCGTGTTTTGTAGCGGAGCTTGATTATCCTTCGCCAAAACCGCAGTAATTACTTTCGAAAGGGATGTATCCGACACCAGTGCTCCATAGCCGAGGCCTGTTTCATGACTGTTATCGATCTTCGTAGCGACACCGTTACCCAACCCAGCGCCGGTATGCGCGAGGCCATGGCGAATGCGCCCCTGGGGGATGATGTGTATGGCGAAGATCCGTCGGTCAATCGGCTGGAAAGCGAGTTGGCCGATCGACTGGGCTTCGCCAGAGCGCTCTTCGTGCCCACCGGAACCATGAGTAATCTGCTGGGATTGATGGCTCATTGCGCGCGCGGCGAGGAATACATCGTTGGTCAGCAATGCCATACCTATAAATATGAAGGCGGCGGCGCTGCGGTGCTCGGCTCGATCCAGCCGCAACCGCTTGAGGTCCAGGCCGACGGCTCGCTGGACCTGGCGCAAGTCATGGCAGCGATCAAGCCTGATGACTTCCATTTTGCGCGCACCCGCCTGCTGGCCCTGGAAAACACCATGCAAGGCAAAGTCCTGCCGCTGGAGTATCTGGCGGCGGCCCGCCGTCTGACCCAGGAGCAGGGGTTGGCGCTGCACCTGGACGGTGCGCGGCTGTATAACGCGGCGGTCAAGTTGGGGATTGACGCACGGGACATCACCCGCCACTTCGATTCGGTCTCGGTCTGTCTGTCCAAAGGGTTGGGAGCGCCGGCCGGTTCGGTGCTGTGTGGCAGCGAGGAACTGATCGGCAAGGCGCGGCGCCTGCGCAAGATGGTCGGTGGCGGCATGCGTCAGGCCGGTTTGCTGGCGGCGGCGGGACTGTATGCACTGGATCATCAGGTCCAGCGCCTGGCTGACGATCATGCTAATTCAGTGCATCTGGCGCAGGGGTTGCGTGAAGCAGGTTATCGGATCGAGCCGGTACAGACCAACATGGTCTACGCCGATCTTGGTGAGCGGGCAGATGCGCTCAAGGCGTTTGCCGCCGAGCGCGGGGTTCGGTTGAGCGCCGCGCCGCGCTTGCGGATGGTCACCCACATGGACATCGACCGGGCACAAATCGAGCAGGTGGTTGCGGTATTTGCCGAATTTAACCGTCAATCAACCTGCAGGCCGTCTAATTGACGACTTCTATCGTATAAACACACTGTACCCGAGGCAAAGGGCCGATATAATGCGGCCCTTTGCAAGTCGCCAGTCCATTTGACGTGATGCACTTGCCTTCGGCCGCAGACTCCGTGGAAGAACCTATGAAAAGCGCAGAAATCCGTGAAGCCTTCCTTCGTTTCTTCGAACAGCAAGGCCACACCCGTGTCGCCTCCAGCTCTTTGATTCCGGGCAACGACCCCACCCTGCTGTTTACTAACGCGGGAATGAACCAGTTCAAGGATTGTTTTCTGGGTCAGGAAAAGCGCGCGTACACCCGCGCTGTCAGCAGCCAGAAGTGCGTGCGTGCCGGTGGCAAGCACAATGACTTGGAAAACGTCGGTTACACCGCCCGTCACCACACCTTTTTCGAAATGCTGGGCAATTTCAGTTTCGGCGACTACTTCAAGCGTGACGCGATCACCTTCGCCTGGACCTTCCTGACCTCGGACAAATGGCTGAATCTGCCGAAGGAAAAGCTCTGGGTCACCGTCTACGCCAGCGATGACGAAGCCTACGATATCTGGACCCAGGAAGTCGGCGTGCCGGCCGAGCGGATGGTCCGCATCGGCGACAACAAAGGTGCGCCTTACGCGTCCGACAACTTCTGGACCATGGGCGATACCGGTCCGTGCGGCCCTTGCACGGAGATTTTCTACGACCACGGCGCCGACATCTGGGGCGGCCCACCCGGCTCGCCGGAAGAAGACGGTGACCGTTACATCGAGATCTGGAACAACGTCTTCATGCAGTTCAACCGCACCGCCGATGGCGTGTTGCATCCATTGCCGGCACCCTCGGTGGACACCGGCATGGGCCTGGAGCGGATCAGTGCGGTACTGCAACACGTTCACTCCAACTATGAAATCGACCTGTTCCAGAGCCTGCTGAGCGCTTCGGCCCAGGCCATCGGTTGTGCCAATGACAACCAGGCTTCGCTGAAAGTGGTTGCCGATCACATTCGCTCCTGCGGTTTCCTGATTGCCGACGGCGTGTTGCCGTCCAACGAAGGTCGCGGTTACGTGCTGCGTCGGATCATTCGTCGCGCCTGCCGTCACGGCAACAAGTTGGGAGCCAAGGGCAGCTTCTTCTACCAGATTGTTGCCGCGCTGGTGGCCGAAATGGGCGCCGCTTTCCCCGAACTGAAGTCCCAACAGGCGCATATCGAGCGTGTGCTGAAGGCTGAAGAAGAGCAATTCGCCAAGACCCTGGAGCAGGGCCTGAAGATCCTCGAGCAGGACCTGGCAGAGCTCAAGGGCAACGTGGTTCCGGGGGACGTGGTGTTCAAGCTGTACGACACCTATGGTTTCCCGATGGACCTGACCGGCGACATCGCCCGCGAACGCAACCTCATCCTCGACGAGGCCGGTTTTGAGCGCGAGATGGAAGCCCAGCGGGTGCGCGCGCGCTCCGCCAGTTCCTTCGGCATGGACTACAACAGCCTGGTCAAGGTCGATGTGGCCACCGCGTTCACCGGCTACAGCGCCACCCGTGGGGCGGCGAAAGTGATCGCGCTCTATAAAGAAGGGCAGTCGGTCGACGTCTTGAATGAAGGTGAAGAGGGCGTTGTGATCCTGAACCAGACGCCGTTCTACGCCGAGTCGGGCGGCCAGGTCGGCGATTGCGGTTATCTGCAGGCGGCTACCGGTCGCTTCGATGTCCGTGATACCACTAAGACCGGCGGGGCGTTCCTGCACCATGGTGTGCTGGCCCTGGGGAACTTGTTGGTCGGCGCCGAGGTTGACACCGAGGTCGCCGCCCAAGTGCGTCATGCCACCTCGCTGAACCACTCTGCCACTCACCTGCTGCACGCCGCCTTGCGCCAGGTATTGGGCGAGCATGTCCAGCAGAAGGGTTCGCTGGTCGACAGTCAGCGCCTGCGCTTCGATTTCAGCCACTTCGAAGCGATCAAGCCTGAGCAGATCAAGGCCCTGGAAGACATCGTCAACGCCGAAATCCGCAAGAACTCGGCGGTGGAAACCGAAGAAACCGATATCGACACGGCCAAGAAGAAGGGTGCACTGGCGCTGTTCGGCGAGAAGTACGGTGACAGTGTTCGCGTACTGAGCATGGGCGGGGATTTCTCCGTCGAGCTGTGCGGCGGTATTCACGCCAACCGTACCGGTGACATCGGCCTGCTGAAAATCGTCAGCGAAGGAGGCGTGGCATCGGGGGTACGGCGCATC
The DNA here is from genome assembly GCF_900109755.1 of Pseudomonas agarici. Classification (GTDB taxonomy): domain Bacteria; phylum Pseudomonadota; class Gammaproteobacteria; order Pseudomonadales; family Pseudomonadaceae; genus Aquipseudomonas; species Aquipseudomonas agarici. Next base: position 27,065 of record NZ_FOAR01000035.1, read on the forward strand.
GAGGCGGTTACCGGTGCCGTGGCGCTGGCCTACCTGAACGCCGCCGAAGAACAACTCAAGGAAGCGGCGAACCTGATCAAGGGCAGTCGCGACAACTTGATCGACAAGCTGTCGGCTGTGCTGGAGCGCAACCGCCTGCTGGAAAAACAGCTCGAGCAATTGCAGGCCAAGGCGGCCAGCGCAGCGGGTGACGATCTGTCGGCGCAGGCGCTGGACGTCAAGGGCGTGAAAGTCCTGGCCGCGCGTCTGGATGGCCAGGATGGTAAGGCCTTGCTGGCACTGGTCGATCAATTGAAAAACAAACTCGGCCGCGCGGTGATCCTGCTCGGCAGTGTCCATGAGGAACGGGTCGTTCTGGTCGCAGGCGTGACCAAGGACCTGACCGGCCAACTCAAAGCCGGTGATCTGATGAAACAAGCCGCTGCGGCGGTGGGCGGGAAGGGGGGAGGTCGTCCAGACATGGCGCAAGGCGGTGGTATCGACGCCGCGGCACTGGACTCGGCACTGGCCCTGACCGTGCCATTTGTCGAGCAGGGTGTTTAAGGCCTCGCCAATGCCCATCGTCTAGTGGTGGGCAACGGGGCTGTGGTTTGAATGATTAATGGGCGCCCCTTTACGGGCTGAGGCGGCTTAGAAAATGGCTTTGATCGTACAGAAGTTTGGAGGCACCTCGGTCGGCACTGTCGAGAGAATCGAGCAGGTTGCCGACAAGGTTAAGAAATTCCGCGAAGCCGGCGATGACCTGGTGGTTGTGCTGTCTGCGATGAGCGGCGAAACCAACCGCCTGATCGATCTGGCCAAACAAATCAGTGGCGAAAACCAGCCGGTTCCCCGTGAGCTGGATGTGATCGTTTCCACCGGTGAACAAGTGACCATTGCGTTGCTGACCATGGCACTGATCAAGCGTGGTGTACCGGCGGTGTCCTACACCGGTAACCAGGTGCGGATCCTGACAGACAGCGCGCACAATAAAGCACGTATTCTGCAGATCGACGATCAGAAGATTCGCGCCGACCTGAAGGAAGGTCGTGTGGTTGTTGTCGCCGGTTTCCAGGGCGTCGACGAGAACGGCAATATCACCACCCTCGGTCGTGGTGGTTCCGATACCACTGGCGTGGCACTGGCGGCGGCCCTGAAGGCCGACGAGTGTCAGATCTACACCGACGTCGATGGCGTCTACACCACTGACCCGCGCGTCGTTTCCTCGGCCCAACGCCTGGACAAGATCACCTTTGAAGAGATGCTGGAAATGGCCAGCCTCGGTTCCAAGGTGCTGCAGATCCGCGCGGTCGAGTTTGCCGGCAAGTACAACGTTCCGCTGCGCGTCCTGCACAGCTTTAAGGAGGGTCCGGGTACCCTCATTACTATTGATGAAGAGGAATCCATGGAACAGCCGATCATTTCCGGCATCGCCTTCAACCGCGATGAAGCTAAGCTGACCATCCGTGGCGTGCCTGATATTCCGGGGGTGGCCTTCAAGATTCTCGGCCCAATCAGCGCCGCTAACATCGAAGTCGACATGATTGTGCAGAACGTCGCGCACGATAACACCACCGACTTCACCTTCACCGTTCACCGCAACGATTACCAGGCGGCGCAAACCGTGTTGGAAAACACCGCGCGTGAAATCGGTGCGCGGGAAGTGATCGGCGATACCAAGATCGCCAAAGTATCGATCGTCGGTGTCGGCATGCGCTCCCATGCGGGCGTGGCCAGCCGCATGTTCGAGGCCCTAGCGAAGGAAAGCATCAATATCCAGATGATTTCGACGTCCGAAATCAAGGTTTCGGTGGTTATCGAAGAAAAATACCTGGAGTTGGCCGTGCGTGCGTTGCACACGGCATTTGAACTCGATGCCCCGGCTCGCCAAGGCGAGTGATGCGTTATCCCAAAGGGCGCGGCTGAACCGCGCCCTTTGTGTTTTTTTGCTCGACGCGATCAAACGCTGTTCTTTTGCTCGTGCTCGTCAATACTTAGGTGCGTAGGGCTATGGCTATTTAGCATGTAGGCCGAAACTTTTTTTGCAGACTGTGTTGTCCCTGAACTGAAATGCGTGAGGAGATAGGTATGCTGATTCTGACTCGTCGGTGCGCAGAAAGCCTGATCATTGGTGATGGTGAAATCACTGTGACCGTGCTCGGCGTCAAAGGAAATCAAGTGCGTATAGGCGTCAACGCTCCCAAGGAGGTGGCTGTGCACCGTGAGGAAATCTACCTGCGGATCAAGAAAGAGAAGGACGAAGAACCAAGCCATTAATTTTTATCGTTTTTTTTGTTTGCAAACGGGGGGAAAGCTGGTTAATATACGCCCCGTGTTGCGGAGAGCTGGCCGAGTGGCCGAAGGCGCTCCCCTGCTAAGGGAGTACACCTCAAAAGGGTGTCGGGGGTTCGAATCCCCCGTTCTCCGCCATTATTCGTTTAGTGCGTTGTGATCTGGCTTATTCTGTAAGTTTTTGAAATTACTAGAAAAAGTGCTTTACAAAGAGATCTGGCGACCTATAATGCGCGGCAACAAATGCACTCGTAGCTCAGCTGGATAGAGTACTCGGCTACGAACCGAGCGGTCACAGGTTCGAATCCTGTCGAGTGCACCATTTAAGCGTCGTTGGTAGCGATACAAACAACGTGGCTTCAACCAGTGGTGATCTGGTATAAAAACACACTTGCACTCGTAGCTCAGCTGGATAGAGTACTCGGCTACGAACCGAGCGGTCACAGGTTCGAATCCTGTCGAGTGCACCATACACCAAAAAGCCCGCACTGGTTGCGGGCTTTTTGCTGGCTAGCGTTTGACGCAGCCCTTCTCATCGAACAGTACCAGACTGCTGCGGCCTTTTTTCAGGTTGTAGTGATAGCGCATGACACTGTTGCTCGTACTGATCCGGTCCGGCCTGCCCAGGGCGCTTTCCACTTCCAGGCGATTCATGCCGGGGCGCACCTGTTGCTGGATAATGGCCTGACGCCTGACCTTGGCATCGAGTTGATTGCCGCATCCATCGTCGTGTTCGCCGATTACGGTAAATCCCCGAGGGGCGGTACTTGGTTCTTTTGGTGGCGACTTCGGTGTGGCGGTACGAGTTTCGCCGCCAGGTGGGGGGTTGTCGGCACGCAGGATCTGCAGGTTCTGGTTTTGTGTGCAGCCCAGCGTGGTGAAAGTGATATGGCCGCTGGCGTCTTCGCAACGCTGGACGATGGCCGCGCTTGCGCAGGAGGATAGGTGAAGCGTGAGGGGGATCAACAGATACCAGGCTCTAGTGGGCATTGGAAGTCTTCCGTGACAGTCTTCAATCGAGCCTAGCCGCTGACTTTTTCATCGAGCGTGTGTTTTCTTTTCAGGATGAGTCGTCGCAGTGGAAAGCCGCCGAAGAATGCCTGGTTTTGTCTCGCAAGCGCTTGTTCTTGCCAAGATTTTTGCCGTTAAAGCGTCTGAGGCAGTGTATGATTACGCCTGTCAGCCCCGCCGGGGCTTGTGGAATACCTCCATGGACTTACCCAGTAGTTACTCAGCATCCCGCTTTACCAATCATGAATTGACTGATTGATCCTTCCGGCGCGCCCCGCTGCTGGGAGTGGAGTTCGCCTATGACCGAAATTGAAGTAAAGAAATCACCAGACAGCTTGCAGGACCGCCTCGCTCAAGTCGTTGAGTTGCTGCATCGCCAGCGAGTGGTCGAAGATCTGACTCATCGTCAGGAAGGCCTGCATCAGGATCGGGTAGAAAACCTGGTTCATCGGCAAAACCTTGTCGAGTTGCAGCGCAAGCTTGACGATCTGCACTCCGCCGACGTCGCCTATATCCTTGAAGCCTTGCCCCTGGACGATCGCCTGACCGTCTGGCAATTGGTCAAGGCCGAGCGTGACGGCGACATCCTCCTTGAAGTTTCCGACTCTGTACGAGAAACACTGATCGCCGACATGGACGATCACGAACTCCTGGCCGCCGCCAAGGAGATGGATGCCGACGAGCTCGCCGACTTGGCCCCCGAGCTGCCGCGAGACGTCGTCCACGAGCTGATGGAAGCCCTTGACGGTCAGCAACGTGAGCGCGTTCGTTCTGCGCTGTCCTATGACGAGGAGCAGGTTGGCGCGCTGATGGACTTCGAGATGGTCACCATCCGCGAAGACGTCAGCCTGGAAGTGGTGTTGCGTTATCTTCGTCGGCTCAAGGAGCTGCCAGGTCATACCGACAAGCTTTTTGTGGTCGACTACGATGGCGCACTCAAGGGGGTGTTGCCGATCAAGCGATTGCTGGTCAATGATCCCGATAAGCAGGTGGTCGAAGTCATGGCCAACGATCCGGTGAGTTTCCATCCGGATGAAGATGCTTATGATGCGGCCCAGGCTTTCGAACGTTATGACTTGATCTCCGCGCCGGTGGTCGACAAAAACGGCAAGCTGATTGGCCGTCTGACCATTGACGAAATGGTCGACTTGATCCGTGAGGAAAGCGAAAGCGAAGTCCTCAACATGGCCGGTCTGCGTGAAGAAGAAGATATCTTTGCCTCGGTCTGGAAATCCCTGCGTAACCGCTGGGCGTGGTTGGCGATCAACTTGATCACGGCTTTTTTTGCCTCGCGGGTGATTGGTCTGTTCGAGGGCTCCATCGAGAAGCTGGTCGCCCTGGCTGCGTTGATGCCCATCGTGGCGGGTATTGGCGGCAACTCCGGCAACCAAACAATCACCATGATTGTACGGGCCATGGCGCTGGATCAGGTTAGTACCGGCAATACCTCGCGGCTGATGCGCAAGGAGTTGGCTGTTGCGCTGATCAATGGGCTCATGTGGGGGGGAGTGATTGGTATCGTGGCGTATCTGCTGTATGGCAGTTGGTCGCTGGGTGTGGTCATGACGGCCGCGATGACCTTGAACCTGCTGTTGGCGGCCTTGATGGGGGTCTTGATCCCAATGACGCTGGCGCGGCTGGGGCGTGACCCGGCGATGGGGGCGAGTGTGATGATCACCGCCATGACCGACAGCGGCGGTTTTTTTATCTTCCTCGGACTGGCGACACTGTTCCTGCTCTGAGTCCTCTGGCGCGGCCTTCTCCTGTGGGTTGGCTGCGTCACCTCTCTGTTGTGTCCGGGCTTGCTGTCCCTGCGCATCCCGCCTTAAATTTCGCGCAAAAAAAAGCCAGCGCGAGGCTGGCTCGAGCTTTCAGAGAGGAATCAGTGGGTGTCTGCGGCCATTTCGGCGTCGTGTGCAATCAGTGACACCAGGGCATTCTGCTGGCGGTGGGACAGTTGGCGAAAGCGCTGCAGCAACTCGCGTTCATGCAGGGATAGCTCAGGGCTGTCCAGGCGCATGCTCAGTTCGTCACCCAGTGCGCCTTCCTGAATAAGACTCTGCTCCAGGCGTGCAATAATTTCGGAATTCATGCTTCGGTGATGGTTACGAGACACCTCAGCGATGCGTTCACGCATTCCATCGGGCAGACGCACGACGAATTTGTCAGCGGTACGGCTGGAATAAATTGCCTGTTTCAATGGGCGCATAGTTTTAAACCGGTTAGTTCAGGGGAGCGGTTCATTGGAATTGGCCGCAGGATGTCAGTAGGACAGCATTCTGCGCCAAATGTTCAACCTGAATTGATATGAGACCCGCATCATGCCTCAAAATTGCCAGATCATTGGCGCCAATTCTGTGACAAATATTGAACTGGATAAAGGCGATATGCCAGCACCAATTGTCAAAAATGCGCACTGGTTTGAAAATTTTTACCGGTGAAGCGCTCTAATCAGCTATATCGAGGCCGTCTGGAAGTATCAAATCGTTCTGTCGCATAGGTCAGGCAGTCATCTGGCCTTTTGCCTCTATTGTTAGAGAATAGTAGCAACTGGGCGATTATCTAGTGGACGAACGGTGCAATATGGCGTTAAGGCGAGTTTTCCGACCGGCGACAGGATTGCTGGTTTTTTGCCTATTCACTCGGGGGAAATGACTTTGTTGCGGCCTACGCGCCAAAAAGCCCATGGACGACATGACAAACGGTGGCATGCCCGTTAACATGCTCGCCGTCCTTTGCGCCCACCTGTCCTGGTGGTCGCCGTTGTCTCAGTAGCTCAATTGGATAGAGCATCCCCCTCCTAAGGGGAAGGTTGGCAGTTCGAACCTGCCCTGGGACACCATATAAATAGGGCCTCTCGCGCCGATCTGCTGCCAGCTCACTTTTTCCGTGACAACAGGCCAACAAAAGCCCAGCCGGGGCTTTTTTGTTTGCGCTGTCCCGTCGTCTCGCGATTGACAAGGGTCTGCAGGGGAAGGAACTCGGCCAACGGCTGATGTCTGACTTCTTCCGACGCGTGTATATGGTTTCTAAGCAGTCGGGTATAGCTTTCGTTGTCGTCGACGCAAAAGACCAGGACGCTGCCGATTGCTACCAGGGCAGGCCGGGGTTTGTGCCGTCAACGAATAATCCGCTGCGCCTGGTACTCTCTTACTCTCCGCTGCAACCTTGATCCAGGCGTTCAAGGCCCAGGAATAACCTGCCGGCTAATCGTCCAGGTCTTGCATTTCGCCGCGAGCGCGGCTATTTCTTCGATGCTCATGGTTCCAACTCATCAAGGGTGACCCCCGCTGCGCGGGAGTTCGCGACCCTCTTCAGATCCCTTAACTGAGCACGCACATTAGCTGAGGCTCCGGCCACATTATTGAGACGCTCGCGCAATCTCCCGGAGATGGATCGCGCCGCCCAGAAAACAGCCGGTTTTCCGTCTGCATTTCCTGACGCTTACGTGTCACTCACGTCTAGGTATTGAGGTCTCCAGAAAAGCTGTATCTATGTCTGAACGGTTCAGGCCTGGACGACAGCCTATCAACGGTTTCGAGACTGGCGAAACCGGGTACAGCCGGGCCCACCTGATATGGCCGCAACTGAAGTGTTGTGTCCAAATGAATCTCGATATCGCGTTTTAGGGTGTACCATCAGACTTTGTCCATCAGATCTAGCCAGTCATGTTTACGCTAAGCGAAGAGAACCGCCAGATCGTAGCTTCTCTGGCGCACCGTGTTGGCCCCGACGTTGACATTGCAAGGGTCGCCCAGGCGATCGTCTCGACCTTGCAGGATATGAACGCAGCCCTCATGCCCATCATTGGTCAGCAAGGGGTTGGCGCGCTTCACCGCCGCAGCCTCCAGCTGTGCGCTTGCGCTCATCCGCGCTTGGCCGGCACCTATGACCGCGTGCAGGCCGCGTTGGATCTGACTGCCCTCAAGTCCGTGCTCCTCGAACAAAGCGAAGCCGATGCGTTGTTTTTCGGTGAAGTGATGCTGACCACCTTCTACGAGCTGCTGACCACGCTGATTGGGCCCTCGCTCACTGCACGATTGCTTCGTGACGTGTGGGAGCCATCTTTGAGCGACACCCCTTCGCAGGAAAATTCGCCATGAGCACCAAAGTGACTATCAACCGCTTGGCCACCGGCGTGCCAGGACTGGACGAGGTGCTGGGTGGAGGTTTGCCGGAGTTTTCGTTCAACCTGATCGCTGGCCCTCCGGGTTGCGGCAAAACCACCCTAGCGCATCAGATGATGTTTGCTCTGGCGACGCCCGAACGCCCGGCGCTGTTCTTTACCGTACTGGGTGAGCCACCGCTGAAGATGCTGCGCTATCAGCAGCAATTCGATTTTTTCGACAGCGAAGCGATCAACCGGTCGATCCGCTACATCAACCTGGCCGACGACACGCTGGCCGGAGATCTGGACGAGGTGTTACGACGCATCGTCAGCGAGGTGGAGGCGCACTCTCCATCACTGGTGTTCGTTGACTCGTTCCGTTCGGTGGTGCTGGCCAGCCAGACTCAGGACAACCCCAACAACAACCTGCCGCAGTTCGTTCAGCAATTGGGCATGTTGATGACCACCTGGCAGGCGACGACTTTCCTGATTGGCGAATACTTTACCGAAACCGACACCAACCCGATTTTTACCGTGGCCGATGGTCTGATCTGGTTGCGTCAGAGCGTTCAGCGCAACTCCATGGTGCGCAAGATGGAAATCATGAAGATGCGCGGCCAGCCGACGCTGCCAGGACTGCACACTTTTCGCATCGCTACGTCGGGGATCAAGGTTTTTGCTCCGGCGGCAATCAGTCCGGCTGAGGCTCCTCTGGGGTTCCCTATCAAACGTCTGAAAATGGGCGTGCCACGGCTCGATGAGATGCTCGGTGGTGGTCTGCCACGAGGCTATTCATTGCTGGTGGCCGGCCCCTCGGGGTCGGGTAAAAGCATTCTGGCGGCGACTTTCCTCGCCGAAGGCGCACGCAATGGTGAAACCGGTGTGATTGCGGTGTTCGAACAGCGCCCCGATCACTCACAGAACGCCACTCTGGCCAGCCTGATCCAGAGTGGCCAGGTCGGCCTGGTGGACAGCCGCGCGCCGGATCTGTCCATCGACGAAATCGTTCAGTTGCTGTTAGCCGAGATCGCCCGATTGAAAGCCGCTCGCGTGGTGATCGATTCGCTGTCGGGTTTCGAACTGGCGCTGGCGCCGACCTTTCGTGAAGATTTTCGCGAGTCGCTGTCACGCATGGTCACGGCCCTAACTAGCGCCGGAGTCAGCGTACTGATGACCTCGGAGCTGGAAGACCGCTACACCGATCTGCGATTTAGCCCTTATGGCACCGCGTTTCTCACCGACGCGATCATCGTTCAGCGCTATATTGAAGTGCAGAGCCGCTTGATGCGCATCATGGCTGTGGTCAAAGTGCGGGCCAGTGCCCACTCCGATGAGTTGCGCCTGTACCACATTGACGATAACGGCCTGCAAATCGGCGAAATGTTGCCGGATCAGGAAGGTTTGCTCGGGGGGCGGCCAACCCGCCAGCGTCCCGGAGACAGATGCGTGAGTCAAGGTCATGAGCAACGTCGATGGCAAGAACGAAGAAGCGGTGGCCAATGCCGCTCGCGAACTGTTCCTGCTCGGCCAGAAAACCGTTAAGGCACGGGCAGTATTGGCGGCATTGCAAAAAGAGTTGAGCGACGCCAATGCCCAACTCGTCGATGGCCAGCAGGTCGAACAACTGCTCGAAGCCAATCAGCAATTGGTGCTGGCGATCCTCCTGGCGCATTCGGAGGCGGAAAAACCCCAGCGCACGCAAGAAGAACAAAGGCTGTACCTGGAGATGCGCGAAGCCAACGAACAATTGGTGATCGCCGCCCTCAGCGCGCAACATTTGCAAGCCTCGGCCGAACACTCACTGGAACAACAACGACACATTCTCGTCATGGTGGCCCATGAGCTGCGCAACCCGCTGACGCCCATCAGCATGATCGCCGGACGGCTGGCGCGTGTCTCCAGTGAAGAACTGCCGCGAATGCAGGCGTTGATCGAAGGCCAGGTGCGACACATGTCGCGGCTGGTGGACGATTTGCTCGACGTCTCTCGTGCCAGCACTGGCAAGCTGCGCCTCGATTGCCGCACGGTAGACATGATGCAGATCATCCATGAAGCCATCGCTGTATGCAGTCCAGTGATGAGTGCTCACCATCTGCACTTTACGGCACGGTTGCCCGAATGTGCGCTGGCGGTGGACGGCGATCCGGTGCGTCTCACGCAAATTCTAGGCAACCTGCTGGGCAACGCGGCCAAATACACACCAGCAGGCGGCACTGTCACGCTTTCAGTCTCGACTGAGGTCGATGTACTTGAGATGAGTATCTGTGATAACGGCATCGGCATCTCTGCCCAGGCACTGCCGTTTATCTTCGATCCGTTTGTACAGGACGTTCATGCCGTTGGCTTCAACGGTGCCGGCTTAGGCATCGGTCTGACGGTAGTGCGTGAGTTGGTCGAAGCCCACGGCGGCACCGTGACGGGTATGAGCGAGGGAGATGGTAAGGGAAGCGAGTTTGTGGTGACGTTACCATTGGTGATCCATTGAGGTTTCTTTAACGCTAGCTGGCCGAAAACCGGATTTGGCCGAATCAATTCAACGATGGACTGACGCCAATTCGGGCCGAAGAAAAACTTAACGTCCTGTCCGGAATTAGTTGGCCACTACGATTCAACCTCTCTAGAAAATGCGCATTTTTTTGAAAGCAGACTGTCAGGAGCGGTGCTAGCGTCTTCGTGCAAGTATCTAGGCTGTGCTTACAGCAGTAACCATTTTTGCAAGAGCAGCCTAATTCCCCACGAAAAAGTGTATCTAAGGGCGTTTTTATGAACGTAATACCAAAAATCACGCTATCGGCGGTGGCCATCTGTATAAGCTGCGTTGCTTTCGCCGGCAGCGAGAAAAAATTCCTCTACACATTGACGAATAACATTGCAGAAAACCAAAATGCAGTCGCTCAATATCGACGACTGAGCGATGGTTCTATTAAATTTATGAGATTTTATAAAACCAATGGCACGGGTATTAATAACAATACTCACGGAAAACTGGGTCCGCAAGATAACGATTCACAGATCATCATCACTGGTGATAAAAAACGTCTTTATGCGGTGAACACCAATAGCAATAGTATATCTGGATTCAATATAGGTAAAGAAGGGCACCTTAGTGAAATTCCGGGTTCACCCTTTTCATCCAAGGGCATCGCACCGGTCAGCATTAATATTTCAGGAAACATCTTGATTGCTGCTAATCGGAACGAAGACTACCATCAGAAAGCGAGTTTATCTGATCCTGAGGGAGCCAGTTACACTTCTTTTAAAATCCAGCATAACGGAGCCCTGGTCTATGCAGACACTTTAAAGGTGCCTGACTTCCAAAAGCCCGCGCAAATTCATGCATCCAGGACAGTGAAGAATCTATTTTTTGCCGATGAGTTTCAAGTTGACGCTGATTTTGACGGAGACGGCTCTCGGTCATTTTTAGCTGGCCCGAAGAGCAGTGTCCAAGGTCAAATAAAAACTATGAAAATCAATGACAAAGGGGAATTAACGCTTATCAACAAAACCACACTGCCTGAGACAATTGAAAATTACCTTTACATTGGTTCGCCGGGCGTACCTTCAATGCCTCTGGGTCTTTGGAGCCATCCGTCACAAAATATATTGTACGCCGGGTTCGTAACGAGAAATCAGTTGGGTGTATTCTCATACGATGACTCGGGTAGTTTGAAGTTTGTAAATGCGGTAAATAATAGTGGTCAGGATATTTGTTGGGTATTGGTCAACAAGCAAGCGACGCGGCTTTACACGGTGAACAATTTACCACGCTTGAATACTCAACAGGCATCTAGCACAATATCCGTTTATGATATTTCTGGCGACAACGCTTTGTCACCCATGGAAATACAAGTCGTTAATGTTCCAATGCCTGGCGAGTCGTTTATCAACAATCGAAACCTGATGCAGCCTGGAAGCACTTCATTCGAGATGGCGCTTTCACCAGATGAAGATTTTCTCTACATTATCAATCAAAGAATCAATCAGACTGCGGAAAATACATTGGGAGCTGGCAACGCCATACACAGTTTTTCCGTGCAAAAGGATGGGTTGCTCAAGGCCGCATCGTCAGTCGACCTTTTAAAAGACGGATTTCCGGCGAACTCGAGGGCTCAAGGGGTCGTTGCTGTTGATTTCTGAAATCCCAAGAGCCATTAATAAGCGCCGAAGTTTAAGCTGTCTATAAACTTCGGCGCAGCTTTGTCGGTATGCTCGGCATCGGCGAAAGACACCTGTTTCATAGGACTCAATCGTTCAGTTTGCGCGAGGTAGGTATTTCATCAAATCTGCAGGTTTTTTTCAGGGTCTCCCTAAGTAACCCGTGTGGTGAGTTCTATGAGTCAATTTCGGCGCCACCTGCCCTTGACCGGCGTTGCTGTTGCCCGCCATAGCCAGGCTAGACGGGTCACAGCGCTTAGGTCATGGGCGGCAGGCCTGCGAACTTGAACTAACGAACTCACCGTACAGGTCACTAGGTGATTGACATCGGATTTAGAGCTTTATGGCTGAGAAGGCCTCACTTTATCCCCCTAACTCTGGGGGTGTCATCTGCTAGAAATAATCGTTTATTTTGTATTTTATAAACGTGCTTTTTGGTGATGGTTTTTATTTGATGTTTACCACTTGCTTTAATGTCTTGTTGCGCTATAAGTAATAGGGGTAAAATGGACAGCGCTGATTTTTGCTAGGACGATAAAAACTCTTTTCTGCAACCCACAGCCATTGCTGGAGTAAATTATGAGATATAAATTTGCGTTGCTTGCATCGATTGCCATTTCCGTATTTTCAATCCAGTCCCATGCTGCTGATAATTTGTGTGACCTCAATCTAGAAAAAATTGATGAGGTGCTCGTTACGGCCAGCCAAAATTTAGAAGGGGGGGCGACGGATAACCTTAAGCAAGCGAAGAAAGAGGCGCTGGCGGCAAAAAAAGCTGGTGACATTGATAAGTGCATAAATTTGACTCAACGCGTATTAAGTAACGCCGAAAACAGCACCATGGGTGGCGGCGGTAGCAGATAACGCTTTTAGAGCTGGCGTAGGGGCGAAGACAGGCCAATATTCGGAGCCTCGATGTTTTGAAAAGTACCGAATGAGGTTCTACGCTCCTACGCCGGACACAAAAAATCAACCAATGTCGTTGTCGGGTAGATAAGGCCCTTAAGCCGAATGATGATTGCGGGTGTGAAAGCCTACTTCGCTCTGTTACTGGCTCCTCAAATCTGGCGCAGGTTGGGTGAGTGGATACAGCACCGTTGCAGGCCATCCAGTTCAAGCGATGGCGGCACGTCTTTTCTAACCTCAACCTCTCGAACCGCCCGCTGCGGGTCGCGGCCTGTGAAGGTCCAACCCCTTGCTGTCACGGTGGGCTTAGAATTTATAGCCCAGACCAACCATATATACCCACGGGTCGATATCCACATTGAGCTTCAGGTCGCCAGCACCGGCTAGGTCAACGTGGGCATTGGTGTCGATATCGATATAACGTAGTTGGCCGTTGATCATCCAATGGTCGCCGATCATATAGTCGGCGCCGATTTGCGCAGCCATGCCCCATGAATTATCCAGATCAAGGTGGCTGTAGCCTTTGGCTTCGGCGCTGTTTGAAGTGTCGGTGTCATAGAAGGCCGTGTAGTTGACGCCAATGCCTGCGTATGGTTGGAACGCGTAGTTCTTGTCCAACGGGTAGTAGATCAAGCTCAGAGTTGGTGGCGCATGTTTGACTTCGCCGAGGTTGCCATTGAGTCCAGCTAATCCGCCTTGCAGGCCATGTACACCCACATCGTGGTTGAATGTGGCGGCCAGCAACTCGATACCCAAATGGTCAGTAAACATGTAAGCGAAGTTGAGGCCCAGTTGAGTGTCGCTTTCAACTGTCGCGCTGCCGCCCAGGTTACCCAGTGGGCTCTTCACGCCAGAGCTGTCTTCGTTCGGATCAACGGTGATCGCACCAGCGCGAACAATGATATCGCCCGCTTCATATGCGTGAGCAAAACCAGGGGCGATGGCAAGAGCAAGCAGTTGAGCTATGAGCGTGTATTTATTCATGGATAACTCCTTTTAAATTATTGGGTTTTTCGGTGTTGGTTAAATCATATGTTGCTAACAAAAACTGATATTGGCTCAGCTAAAGAAGCCGATGGGATGCTTTTACACCTAAATTGACAAACAGCCCGGATCATCACATAAACACGCACTTGGTTGATTTTTTGTCACGAGCCCGGAGTATATTAAACCCTCAATATTTGCGCGGTCGTATTTTCTTCTTTTACGATGTTATTCGTTAATGTGCAAAGGCTTTTTTTCATCACCCGCGAAAGCAGCTCAACTGGAATAGGTCCCCGAAGCACATAGCACGACTTTAGGTGTTACGCTCATGGAAACGTCCTCAGATCCAAATTTTATTGATGGAAGTAGGCTGTCCTTGTAAATAATAGAAGACATTAGTAGTGATTCCAGTACAAAATGCTTGTACGCATACGCTAGCACCAACCCCGCTGGTTTGCTTTCAAAAAGATGCGGATTTTATAAGGTAGACGGGTGAAGAAACTGCGCCGATGAAGACCGTAAACGGCTTAAATAAAATGGCCGCTGAATGACAATTTATGAAATTCTCTTTGCGTGCCCACGAAGAAATTCTAATTCTAGCCTCGAGCGATTGTATCTTTCGTTATCGTTGAGTATTTGTGAAGTGCTCGATGCTTGAAATAATCCACATCGAGTGGATTAGGAGTTCGGCAGCTTCTTCTATAGGGATATTCGCAAGTCCGGTATCGCCTTCGTCCAGGACTAAGGCAGCACTGGGTTACTCTCGTTCTTTACTCGAACAATTTCGCCACCATGCTTGACCTGGGATAATCAACCGCCCTGGACAGCAGCGAGCCAGCCTGTCATGCAATCGAGATTTTCGACCTTGAGCGCACTATCAAGAAAAGCTGATAAGCCGCAGCCGTTTTCTGGTCGAAATCGACGCCGTCATCCCGTGACAGATATTGATCGCAAGGCCGAAACCCTTCTATCCCAAGGGCAAGCAGCCGGGATGCCCGCATCTTGTACCTTATCCGAGGATGTCGCCTAATGGGCTGCCCGGCAACCTATCGCAGACCAAGGCCACCACAACGCTTAGACTTCTCAATCCTCCCAGTCACCCGCGGAGCCCCTCGGTGAACGTCAACGACACCGGTTTCGAAGAATTGCTTAACGCTTTGCATGACGGCGTCTATATCACCGATGGCGACGGCAAGACGCTGAAGGTCAACCATGCCTATGAGCGTCTGTCCGGACTCAATGGTGCGGATCTTATCGGCCGACCCATGCGGGAGTTGGTCAAGGAGGGTGTCATCTCGCAATCGGCGTCACTGCGTGTATTGCAGGAAGGTCGACCGGTGTCGGTGATGCAGAGCCTGAGTCAGGGCAAGAAGCTGCTGGTCAGCGCTACGCCGATTCTCGACGCTGAACACCGTATTTCCTACGTCGTCAGCACCGTGCGCGACATGACTGAACTGCTACGCATGAAACACGAGCGCGATGAGCTGCAGCAGTTCAAGCAACTGCGCAACAGCACCGCCAAACTTCATGCGGGCCAGCGAGACAATCTCCTGCATTCGCCGCTGGTGGCCGATCAGGAGGTTTCCGGCCGTGTCTTCTCTCTGGCTCGACAGGTTGCCGGTAGCTCGGTGAAAGTCTTGCTTCAGGGTGAAACCGGCGTCGGTAAGACCCTCGTTGCACAATTCATTCACAACGCCAGTCCGCGTGCCAGCGAGCCGTTTCTCGCGCTCAACTGCGGCGCGCTGCCCGAGAACCTTATTGAGGCCGAGCTGTTTGGCTATGCGCCCGGCGCGTTCACCGGTGCATGCCCCAAGGGTAAGCGCGGCCTGCTGGAGCTGGCACATCACGGCACGTTGTTTCTCGACGAAATCGGTGATTTGCCACTGCCGGTGCAAGTCAAGTTGCTTAAGGTCATCGAAGAAAATCGCTTCATTCCGGTCGGTGGACTGGAACTGAAAGAGGTCGATGTGCGCATCATCAGCGCTACCCACCATGACCTCAAACAGATGGTGGCGCAAAAGCGCTTTCGCGCCGACCTGTATTACCGGCTCAATGTGGTGCCGATCAACATTCCGGCGCTGCGCGAGCGCAGTGAGGAAATCCCGCCGCTGTTACATTATTACCTTGATAAGTTTAACGTCCGTTATGCACGCCAGGTGCAATGGAGCCTGGAGGCTCTCGATCTGCTGTACGAGTATGCCTGGCCGGGAAATATCCGCGAGTTGATCAACCTGGTCGAGCGGATGGTGGTGACCAATCAGGCCGGGACCATCGAGGCATTGGATCTACCCGAAGAGATTCTCAACCTCAATCCGCAGAACGCCAACGACAGCCGCCTGCCGCTGCGCAAGGTACTGGAGAGCGCCGAGCGCAAGGCGATTCGTGCCGCGTTGCAGGTACACAAGACCACTCGCCTGGCGGCCAAAGCATTGGGCGTGAGTCAGGCAACCGTGGTGCAGAAGATGAAACGCTGGGAACGTTCTGATTAGTATTTCAATCGCTACCGCTGAAATCGATCAAAAATCTAATCGACACTGATCGGTTAAAACCCTTTCAAATTTCCTGTGAATCGCAAAAGCGCCTCTGCCACAAGGCTTTTCGCGTATTGGCACAGCTTTCGCTATCTCTTCTGGCACGTCTTCCAAAAACAACGCACACAGGACGAGTCCGATGAGCAGCATCTCTGCCTTTAAAATCGCCAACAAATTGATAACCGGCCAAGCCGCTATCGAGCAGCTTGCGGCGGAACTGACTCGCCTCAACGTCAACAACCCGCTGATCGTCACCGACGCCATTCTGGTCAAATCCGGCACCGTCGATCTGGCGTTGGCGCAACTGGGTGAACGCCGTTACGGCATCTTCGACCAGGTCAAGCCTGAGCCTGAAATTGCCATCGTGGAGGACTGCACCCGTGTCTATCGCGAGGGCAACCACGATGGGTTGATCGCTCTGGGTGGCGGTAGCGCTATCGACATTGCCAAAGGCGTCGCGGCGTTTGCCCATCATGAAGGTCCGCTGGCCGAACTGTTCGGTGTCGATCTGGTGAAACGCAAAGGCCCCGTGCTGATCGCCATTCCGACCACCGCTGGCGCCGGTTCGGAAGTGACCAACGTGGCGATCTTTTCTGACAAGCAGGCGCAATTGAAGAGAGGTATTGTCAGCGATTACCTGCTGCCCGACGTGGCGCTGGTCAGCCCGATTATGACTTTGACCTGCCCACGCAGTGTGACGGCGGCCAGTGGTGTCGACGCGCTAGTGCATGCGGTCGAATCCTATATTTCGCTCAACGCTTCGCCGATCACTGATGCCATCGCGCTTGGTGCGATCAAGCTGATCGCCAAGGCGCTGCCCAAGGCCTATGCCAATCCGTCCAACCTGCAAGCTCGGGAAGATATGGCCACTGCCAGCCTGATGGCCGGCATGGCATTTGGCAACGCGGGGGTAGGTGCGGTGCATGCGCTGGCGTATCCATTGGGCGGACGCTTCAACATTGCCCACGGCGTCAGCAATGCCCTGCTGCTGCCGTATGTGATGGAATGGAACAAGATGGCCTGCGTCGAGCGCTTCCGTGACATTGCGCAAGCCATGGGCGTGCGTGTCATCGACCTGAGCGCTAAGGATGCGGCGGATCAGGCAGTCAAAGCCATGGTGGATCTGTGCGCTGCCGTGGAAATCCCATCCGGGATGCGCAGCTTCAATGTGCCTGAGGATGCCATCCCGGCTATGGCCGAAGAGGCCAGCAAGATCGACCGCTTGATGCGCAACAACCCGCGCACGTTGAACGCCAGCGATATCGAGAAAATCTATCGCGCGGCCTACTGATCCCGAAAACCACGACGTCCGGCCCACCGGTTCGGTCGTCTGCCATTACAAAACCAATAATACAGGTAGACTCATGTCCAATACCCCTGCGCAGCGCAGCGAAAGTCCGTACATCCCGCTAGGCCCTTTCAAGGTCCGGTTGCCGTTCATGCACTACAAATTCGAGCTGCCGGACTATCTGCAAGGCTTGCTAATGTGTGCCGTGGACTTAGCCGCCATCCCATTGATGACCGAACTGCTGGGCATGTCTTTTGAGATCGCGCTGGCCGTTGTAATGCTCAATGGCTTGCTTTATCTCACGCATCATTTACTTGGCGATCCGACCGTACCCGGCTGGATCACCCCGGCGGTGCCGTTGTTGATGGCTTATTGCGCGCAATTTCCGGTGGGCCCGGAGCGTGTCCATGCCTTGATTGCCTTCCAGTTGATGCTGGGGGTTTTCTCGATTGCGCTGGGAGCGACCGGGATGGCGAAGAAAGTCGTGGAGTATGTGCCCTCGGCGATCAAGTCTGGGATTATCGTCGGCGCGGGCTTGAGTGCGGTGATCGCGGTGTTCAAGGTCGGCGGCAAATTCGATGTACTGCCATGGACTATCGCCATTGCGGTCGGCATCGCCTTCTACCTGATTTTCTCCCAGCACTTTAACCAACTGAAGCAGCGCAACCGTTTCTGGTGGAATTTTGCCAAACTGGGCATCTTGCCGATCATTTTGTTGGCGGTGGTGATTGCGCCGTTGTTCGGTGAAGCGCCATGGCCAATCATTCGGTGGGGCATCAGCAAACCGGATTTCGCCGGGCTGTGGAGCAACTACACAGTGTTTGGCCTGGGTATGCCGCCGTTGTCGATGTTCCTCTCCGCGCTGCCGACGATGCTGGCGGCGTACATTATTGTCTTTGGCGACGTGCTCAGTGCGAAATCGCTGCTCGATGAGGCAGAGACGGTCCGTACCGATGATGTGGTCGACTATAACGCCGATCGTGCGCACCTGATTTTTGGTGCGCGTAATGCATTTATGAGCATCTTCGGCCCGGACGTCGCCATGTGTGGCCCGAAATGGGCAGCGATGTTGGTTGTGGTGATTGAGCGTTTCAAGGGCGGTCCGAAGGCGATGACGTCGATCATCGGTGGCGTCGGCTCGTTCCGTTGGGGGACCAACACCGGCCTCCTGCTGTTGCCGGTGGTGACTCTGGTACAGCCGATTCTTGGCGTCGCGCTGTCGCTGACATTGCTGATCCAGGGTTATGTGAGTGTCCGTCTGGGCATCCTCGAAGCCCGCAGCCAGCGCGACTTGGGCATCGCGGGGGTGATCGGCGCGGTGCTGGCGATCAAGGGAGCGAGCTGGGCATTTGGAGTTGGCGTGGTCTTGTGTTTGTTGATCTACGGCAAGAACTTCTTCAAGGGCGAGAAGGATGGGACATTTGCCAAAGACTTGAAGACCGTGGATGCCCGTCCTGTCGTAGGTGCCCTGTCGGCAACGGTTGTTGAGCAGGGGACAGAGGAGGTCTTGGTCGACTGAATAGTCACCGTTGCAGCGCCTTAGATCTGCGTCTGTTCAAGGCTTGATCTAGATGCTGGTCAATGCGGTGACTGATGGTGGGGTGATGGCCAGGCGCTTCTGGCAGTTGTTCATGGTGTCGATCAAGCAAGGCAAAAATAGCCTGCGACAGAAAGATGAAAATAAGGGTTGACGGTAGCTTCCATGGGCCTATAATTCGCCCCACTTCCGACGCGGTCGAAACGAAAAACTCCTTTTCATTCAGTGAGTTAAGTAGATTTAGAACGATGTGGTCTTCAGTTCATCGAAGCCCGGAAGCGCTGTAAAAGAGGTGTTGACAGCAGCGTGTAACGCTGTAGAATTCGCCTCCCGCTGTCGATAGGTCGACAGCGCAAGTGGTTGAAGTTGAAGCGTTTTTTGAACGAAAAGCCTTGAAAACTTCTCAAATAATCACTTGACAGCAACTGGCGCTGCTGTAGAATGCGCGCCTCGGTTCAGCGAACAGCTCAACCCACCGCTCTTTAACAACTGAATCAAGCAATTCGTGTGGG